>DATFGP010000001.1:0-221892 GCA_035249365.1 Pyrinomonadaceae bacterium
AGAGCGCAGGTCTTGAGAGCGGTGGCAGACTCGGACGAGGTGGGAGCGCAGGAGGTCAACAATGCGTTTGTGGGGATGCAGTACTACGGATACTTGAGAAGGAAGCCGGATGCGGCGGGCTTTCAGGCGTGGCTCGGCGTCTTACAGGCTGGAAACGTGCGCACGATGGTCAATGGTTTCCTCAACTCTACGGAGTACAAACTTCGCTTCGGCCAGCCTTGAGGAATACCATAGCGAGTTGCAAACAGCGTGCGCTTAATTGCAATGGGCTGGCGTCTCAGGCTTTTCGACTGTCAGCGGAATCGGCATTGAAACTATCGGGTCAACCCACAATAGCCCCTTCCGCTCCCAACGTTGGCGCAGCCTCTCGGCCAGAGGGCGCGACTTGTACCAAGTGGAAACTATTAGCTCCAAGGTATATCTACCCTCACGCACCGTATGATTGCTCGTCGCGGCTGTGTCGCTGCCCGCTACGCCTACGCCGACCATCAACTCCCTTTCGTAACTACCGCCCGGCGGCAAGATCACGAAGACTTCGCTAGGGGTCGGCTGTTCGATAGGCTCAAACTCTTCGTCGAAATATCTTGAGTTCGTGAAGATGATCTCATATGGCTTGGCCGCTCTATCATCCGGCACGCTGCGAATGCGTGTTTGATAAAAGAGATCGTGTCCCCTGTACAGGATCAGCTTTTGCTTGCCGACGTTCTTGTAACGCATTTTCAATTTCAACTGTAGAGAGGTGAGTGCGGGATTGGCTGTGCAATATCGTTGCTCGACGAGCGCGACTGTGGACACAAGCGGCGTGCTCTGAGCAGCAGCTTGCGAACCGAATCCGGCGGCACAGTGCAAACACAGTAAGAGAGTAATTACGAATAATGACGAGTGACGCATCTCCTATCTATCCTCAACTAAGCATGCTCCCGCTGGCGAGAGTGTCGGGTGTGATGTTTTGTGTGTAGAGAATCGAACTCGCTAGCCCGACGGCTGAAGTTCATCGGGGGTCGGCGGCTCGAATACTTTCCACCAGAAATCTATTTGCGCCTCTGTGACGGGGAACGTAAAGGGCGGCAACTCGGCGTTGCGAGCCTCAAGGCGCGCAAGCAGCACCGCGCGCGGCACGTCCAGAAAATGTACTTCAGACCTCGCTCCGAGCGCAGCCGCACGCGCACGAAACCCTTCACGCTCGCCGCGCGTCCAAAAGCCAAAATCGAGTATCACGTTGATACCAAGGCTCAGAGCGCGCTCGGCCACTTCCCATTGAACCGCCTCCACGGGGTCTCTGCACCAGTCGAGCGTGGGCAATGTGAGATTGCTTCCGAAGAGCCTCACGATCCATTCGTCGGGGGTGAGGCGCATCGCCTGTCGCTCACGCTCAAGTTGCTTTGCCAGTGTGGTCTTGCCTGAACCCGGCAGACCGCACATAAGTAAGAGCGTAGCCATCAACACCTCCGCCGCACGGTTTTACAGACTGGATCAAGAATAAATCAACGATGAAAAGAATACTATCGAGGCGTCAGGGTGAAAAAGTTCTTATAGCTGATTGCGATCGAGCCTGACTGAAAACCCTCACCGCAGAGGCGCGGAGCAAAGCCGCAGAGAATCGCAGAGGAAAGCATTCAACTCTCTGCGTCCCTTCTGCGCGTCCTCTCTGCGCCTCTGCGGTGAGTGCGTTTATGTCCGGCCACATTTAAGCTTATGACTCGTGAGGGGCGAGAGGGTTTTCAGGCCACGCATGGCGCGGGTAACGCCGACCGAGTTCGCGTCGTATCTGTGCGTAGTGCCGCGCCCAGAATCCGCTCAAATCCGTTGTCACCTGAACCGCTCGCCCGTTCGGCGCAAGCAAATGCAGCACAAGCGGCACGCGCCCGCCCGCGATGCGTGGGGCTTCTTTCATTCCGAAGAAGTCTTGCAGGCGCGACGCGATCCAGGGCGATTTGTCGCGTTCATAATTGATGCGCACCATCCTCCCGCGCGCCAGAGTCACGCGCTCGGGAGCCATCTTCGCCAACGTGCGCGCCTGCTCCGCGCCGAGTCTCGCACGCAGAACTTGAAGCAGACCGCCCGCCCGCGCTGCCTCCCTCAATTCCGCGAAGCTGCTACGGCCTTCACACAAAACTGCGACGCCCGCGCGCACGTCCTCTTCGTCGAGATGAGGCAGATCGAGTTCGGGAAACGCCTGCCGTATGACATCAACTCGCGCGAGAAAATTATTCACCAACTCGCGATCAATTAAATCTTCAAACCGGACGGAGAGCGCCGCTTCTGCCAACACTCTTGCGACTGCCTCGCCACCAGCAACGCTTTTCCGGCTTTCATCGAGCGTCAGTTCTTCATACATGAGACGAGTCACCGTTTCGACGCGTTCCAGTTGTGCGTTCCATTCGACGTGGCTCGTCTCGCGAATCCTATCGGCGAACAGATCGAGCAGCCATTCGGGTTCGATGGCGCTGGCGAGGCGCACGAGCGTCGAAGCTCCACGCATGATGCCTTTGCCGCGCCTTTCCTCTGCGTCAACAGCCACGAGAAATTCTTCCGCGCGCACAAGGCTCTCTTGCATGAGCGTCGCCGAACCGCCACCTGACAACATGAGTTCGAGATTATCGTCCGATACTTTGTCCGACAACTTACGACGGCGTGCGACCCTATCCGGATAGCCTGCGAGAATCGAGATCAACAGTTCCGTCTCTTCGTCGGCGCAAGAGCTTCGCTTGCCACGTTCAGTTCCCAGAAGTCGCTCTAGTTGTCGCCGCGTTCGCTCGACGCCTTGCACGGCCTTCGGGTTGAGATTCAACCTGCGCAGGCTCTCAGGCGTGAAGCCTTGCGACGCCGCTTCCGTAAACACATCCAGCAGATCGAGTAGATCGGATTTGCTGTACACCTTCGGACGCGCTGTGGCTTTAACTTCGGACGGGCTAGAGAGCAGTTGACGCGCGCGTATGTCACGCTCGCTGAGGAGCGCCGCGATGGCGCAAGCCGCGCTCGCAACGCCACGCGTCGCGGCTTCGACCACGACGCGCGCGAGCCTCGGATGAAGCGGCAGACGAAGCATGCGTCTTCCGTGTGCAGTCGCTTTGCGCTCGGCGTCGAGCGCGCCCAAACTCGTCAATAAAGATTCCGCTTGTTCCAGAGCGTGTGCTGGCGGCGCTTCAAACCAGTCGAAACTGTTGAGATCGCCGATGCCCATAGCATGTAGCTCAAGAGAGACGGACGCGAGATCGGCGCGAAGAATTTCCGGCACGTCGTACTCGGCGCGCGCGGCAAAATCCTGCGCGGTGTAGAGCCGGAGAGCGCGCCCCTCACGCATGCGGCCTGCCCTGCCCGCGCGCTGCACGGCGGAGGCGCGGCTGATGCGCGTCACGCTGAAAGCGGGCAGCCCAGACCATTGAGAATGCTCGGCGACACGAGCCAGCCCTGTATCGACGACTGCGGCCACGCCTTCAATCGTCACCGAACTCTCCGCGACGTTCGTGGACAAAATTATCTTGCGTTGTTCGGCGGGTCGCACCGCGCGGTCTTGTTCGGCCAGAGACAATTCGCCGTGCAGCGGCAGCACGAGCAGATCAAACTCCGCTGCGAGCGGCGCGCAGGCTTCGAGCGCGCGTCTTATCTCAGCCGCGTTGGGGAGAAAAACAAGCACGTCGCCGTCTAGTCCTTCGGCGAGCAGGCGTCGCACGGCGGCTTGAACCTGCGCGGCAATCGGCCTGTCGTCGGGTCTGACCAGATGCTCGATAGCGACCTCGAAGCGACGCCCGACGGATCGAAGGACGCGGCAATCGCCGAGGAAGCGCGCGATGGGTTCGGCGTTGAGAGTGGCGGACATGACGACGATTTGTAGATCGGGGCGCGACCCTTGCTGCAAACGCTTCAACAAGGCGAGCGCGAGATCGGCTTCAAGATGGCGTTCGTGAAATTCGTCGAGGATGACGACGCTCACTTTCGAGAGTTGCGGGTCGGCGAGCAGGCGGCGCATCAGTATGCCTTCGGTGATGTACTTGAGGCGCGTGCCGCTGCCGCTCGCTTTCTCAAAACGCACTTCGTAGCCGACCGCTTCGCCGAGGACTTCGCCGCGCTCGCTCGCAACTTGACGCGCCGCCAGTCGCGCGGCTATGCGGCGCGGCTCTAAGATCAATATCTCGCCTTTGGCGGCGAGACCGGAATCGAGTAGCGTGGGTGGTATGCGCGTCGTTTTGCCTGCTCCGGGCGGGGCTTCTATAACGAGTCGGGGCGTCGCGCGCAAAGATTCGATGATGTCGGGCAGGAGCGAGTCAATGGGAAGCGGCTGCATAGGATATTATCTCCGGCGCAACACGGAAGCGCGCGGCGTGGCGCAAGGATAAAGCAAACATATGGAGCACTACAAAGACCTTCTGCACATACGATTCGCCGAACATGTCATGGGCTGGACGGACATCGAACCATCGCGTGAGAGCGGCGCGTTGAAGTTCTACGGGTTCGTTCATACAGGCAAAGGCCCTGTGCGGCGCGAGATTCCCGATTATTCAAACGATCTCGACGCCATGTGGGCGGCGGAGCAATATCTGAGCAGACTCGGAATGACGCGCGCCTACATCAAGGCGCTCGCCGTCGTGACGGGCGCGACAGACTTGTCCGAAGACGAAGACCTATTCAGACTCATCTGCGCCTCGCCTGCGCAGAGATGCGAGGCGGGCATCAAAGCCTACGAAGACTTTGGAGCGAAATTGAACGGCGCGGACACACAATGACGACGCAAGCTCAAGAGATACATGGACGCCCAACACCCGTCACGGTCGGACTCGGCGAGTTGATCTGGGACTTTTTACCCACCGGCAAACAACTCGGCGGCGCGCCCACCAATTTTGCTTACGTGTCGAGACTTTTGGGCAACGAGTCTGTAGTCGCCAGCCGGATCGGCAACGACGAGCTTGGCAAAGAGGCGCTGGAACGTCTCAACGGTTTCGGCATCTCGACCGAGCACCTGCAAGTTGATCGCGAACATCCGACGGGCACAGTGCGCGTGCGGCTCGACGAACGTGGCGAGGCGAATTTTGCGGTGAATGAAAATTCCGCCTGGGATTATCTCGAATGGACGAGCGGCTGGGCGGAACTCGCACGCAAGACCGATGTGGTCTGCTTCGGCACGCTCGGGCAGCGCGTCGAGCAGGCGCGCGAGACGATCATACGCTTTCTCGAAGCGACACGCCCCGGCGCTCTGCGCGTTTTCGATGTCAACCTCAGACACGCTTTTTTTAACGCAGAAATGTTGGAGCGCTCGCTCAAGTTGGCAACTGTCGTCAAGCTGAATCAAGAGGAGCTGTTAATGCTCGGCGGGATGCTCGGGTTGGGTGCGGATACAGAAGAGCGCATGGCGAAGCGTCTGCTCGAACAGTTCGGACTCGAACTCGTTGCGATCACGCGTGGGGAGCGCGGGAGTCTGTTGGTAAGCGCGGAGGCGACGAGTGACCACTGCGGCTTTCGTGTTCGAGTGCGAGACACGATAGGCGCGGGCGACGCTTTCATCGCCGCTCTCGCACACTACTATCTGCGCCGCGCTCCGCTGCCACACATTAGCGAGGCGGCAAACCGTATGGGCGCGTGGGTCGCCACACAGGAAGGTGCGACGCCCGCGCCCGGCGCACAGACGTTGGCGCAGATATTAGGTGATGCGTATGATGCGCGCGCGGCAAATACTGATTGACTTTGCCACGCCGGATTATAAACAATGCGCACCCCGCCGATTGGATGACGAGACGATTTGGGAACACGGTCAGGAGCTTTCTTGAAGCACGCAAACCCGCTGGAGAATCCCGCAATGAACACTAAACGGCGCACATGGCGGCAGACGTTAATACTGCTTGGCCTGCTCGATCTGTTTTTGCTTGCACCGGCACAAGTTTTACAGGTAAGGGCGAACATTATCGTAATCGCTGCGCCAACGCGTGTTGCCAATCTCATGCAAGCCGTGCGTCGCTATGCTGCGGAGGGAGTCTATTTCGATTACCCCGATAACTGGGCGGTGACGCAGGATCGCAGCATCCCGCAGTTGCCCGGCCTCGTGCTCACGCGTGCGGGGCTTGACGCGCGGCTCACCGTTTACGTTGCGCCGAATGAGATTTCCGCGCCTGCCGACACGGTGCCTGCCTTGCTCGACGCCGCGCGCACGAGTGTCCTGCTGCCGATGATCGAACAAGTGATTAGCCCGCTCGAAGCTCGCGGAGCGCAGGTTCAGCGCACGCGCGCGACGACGGAGATCGGCGGCGTCGCGGCGCAAGGCGACCGCTGGCTCGTCTCTGCCGCAAACGAGACGGGAAACGTCGAAGCATATCTACTGAATCTGCAAAACCATCTGGTCATCGTCGTCCTTTATCATCCGGCTCAAGCCGCCGGGCAGGTCGCGCCCGTCTGGGAAATGCTCCGCCGCACGCTCAGCATCGGCGCACCGCGCGCGCAGCCGGAAACAACGCCGACGCCATCAGCAACAGCGACGCCCGCAACAGCAGCGAATCTTCCTTCGACGAGCACGATAGAGCAGGCGACGAAGTTGCTTAACGAGTCTTACGCGTTGACGCAGCAAGTGGTGAAGTTGCGCAGCGAAGGCAAGTTCGGCGAGGCGATACCGCTGGCCGAGCGTGCGCTCGCGCTGGCCGAGCAGTTCGACAAAATTGAAATGCCGCCGGAGATGAAAATTCCGATGGTGCCCGGCGCGTTGAACGTGCTCGGGGAACTCAATCGCGCCGCCGGTAATTATGAACGCGCCGAGACGATTTTTCGCCGTTCGCTCGCCCTGACCGAGCAGTTGAAGGGGACGGACGATCCGTCGCTCGCCGCGCCGCTCAACAACCTCGCGACCCTCTATTACGAAACCGGCAACTACGCCAAAGCGGTGCCCCTCTTTGAACGCTCCTACAACATCATTGTGAAGGTAAAGGGCGCGGAGCATCAGGACGCGGCAACGGCGCTCAATAACGTTGCGCTGCTCTACGAAGAGTTGAACGATTTCAAACGCGCCGAAGAGACGATGCTGCGCGCGCTTGCCATACGCGAGAAGGTTCTGGGAAAGGAACATCGCGACGTGGCCGTCTCGCTCAGCAATCTCGGCGGACTCTACGACGAACTCGGCGACCACACACGCGCCGAGCAAGCCTACCGTCGCGCGCTCGCGATTCAGGAAAAGTCGCTCGGCGCTGACCATCACGAGACAGCCACGACCGTCGGCAACCTCGCACTGATGTACGAACACAAGGGCGACACTCTGCAGGCCGAAAAACTCTTCCGGCGTTCGCTGGCCGCCGCAGAGAAGGCGCTCGGCGCGAATCACCCGGACGTTGCCGCCACGCTCGACAACCTCGGTAACATGTACTTCGCACGCGGCGACTATGCGAACGCCGAGGCGATGTATAAACGCGCTCTTTCCATCTTCGAGAAGTCCTACGGCGAAGACAGCCCCGACGCGGCCAAGCCGCTCAACAACCTCGCGCTCCTGTACCGCGAGCAGGGCAACCACGCGCAGGCGGAGGCGCTCTTGCAGCGCGCCCTAGCGATTTTTGAGAAGAAGTTTGGACGCGAGCACTTGAACGTGGCAACGGCGCTCGACAACCTCGCACACGTCTATCATTCGCAGCAGCAATACGAGCGCGCCGCGCCGCTCTTCGCACGCGCCCTTGCGATACGCGAAAAGTTGGCCGGGCCTGAGAGCGCAGAGGTAGCCGTCTCACTCAACAACACCGGCAGCCTGACGGAAGCACAGGGCGACGGCGCGCGTGCGCTCGAACTATACAGGCGCGCGCTGCGCATTTACGAAAAAATCTACGGCCCCAATCATCCGAACCTGTCGCTCATCCTGACCAACATCTCGTCGGATTATTACGCGCTGGGCGACATGCCTCATGCCGTCGAGGAGTTGACGCGTGCCAGCGAGATTCGCGAGCGACAACTCGCCTTGCTGCTCGGCACGGGTTCGGAGGAACAGAAGCGCCTGTTTGTCGCCACGATGGTCGAGGAGAACGACTACACGACCTCTCTGCACGCGCAGGCCGCGCCGAACAACGCACAGGCTTTGCGGCTCGCACTGACCACAATTCTCAGGCGCAAGGGGCGCGTGCTCGATGCGATGAGCGATCAGATCGGCGCGCTTCGTCGCCACCTCAAGCCCGAAGACCGCGCTCTCCTCGAACAACTCTCCGTCGCACGCGCTGCGCTGGCCGCGCTCGTCTTGAACGGGCCGGGCAAGTCCTCGCCTGCGGAGTATCAAGAGCGCCTGACAAAATTCAGCGCAGAGGTGGAACGGCTCGAAGTGCAGGTCGGCGCGCGCAGCGCAGAGTATCGTGCGCAAGTTCAGCCCGTCACGCTCGAAAGCATCCAGCGTGCGTTGCCGCAGGGCGCGGCGCTCGTCGAGTTCAGCCTCTATCATCCGTACAACCCGAAAGGGAAGACGCGCGCCGAACGCTTCGGTGCGCCTCGCTACGTCGCTTACGTGCTAACGTCTGCGGGCGCGCCCGCGTGGGTCGAACTCGGCGAGGCCGCACCGATCGAGCAAGCGATCACGGCATGGCGCGCCACGCTCGCAAACCCGCGACGCGCCGATGTGAAGCAACTCGCGCGCACATTGGACGAGCGCGTCATGCGTCCCGTGCGCAAGCTCGTCGGCGGCGCGCGGCACTTGTTCATCTCGCCCGACAGCGCGCTCAACAAGATTCCCTTCGGCGCACTCGTTGACGAAGAAAACCGCTACCTCGTCGAAACTTATTCGATGACTTACCTGACAAGCGGGCGCGACCTCTTGCGTCTGCAAATCAAGACCGAGCAGAAACAGGGCGCGGTCGTCTTCGCCGACCCGTCTTTCGACGCCGCCGGAGCAGCAGCGGCGACAACAACAATAGCAGCGAGCGACACGAACCCCGCGCGGCGCTCGTTCGACTTCACCAACGCACACTTCACACGCCTGCCGGGAACAGCCGAAGAGGCGCGTGCTCTGGGCACGATCATGCCCGGTTTGAAGATGCTCACGGGCGCGCAGGCGTCCGAGGCTGCGCTCAAAGAGGTCAGCGGCCCTGCCATCCTGCACGTCGCCACGCACGGCTTCTTCCTGCCCGCACAAGAGTCGCAGACGACTGCAAACGATAATGCTGCACGCGGCCTGTCGCTCGGCGCGGCCACCAAGCCCAAGTCGGGTGAGAATCCTTTGCTGCGTTCGGGTCTTGCGCTCGCGGGCGCAAACGCGCGCCAGAGCGCGGGCGGCGAGGACGGCGTGCTGACGGCGCTCGAAGCGGCGGGACTCGATCTGTGGGGGACGAAGATGGTCGTGCTCTCCGCGTGTGAAACGGGATTGGGCGATGTCACGAACGGCGACGGCGTGTATGGTCTCAGGCGCGCGCTGGTGCTGGCAGGCTCTGAGAGTCAGGTCATGTCTCTGTGGCAGGTCAGCGATGCCGCGACGCGCGATCTGATGACGGAATACTACAGGCGCTTGCAGGCGGGCGAAGGGCGCACGGAAGCTCTCAGGCAAGTGCAACTCGGAATGCTCAAGGGCGAATCTCAGGGCACGGTCGCCGGTGGCGGCGCGCAACAGCGCGGTCTGTCCGGCACAACGAACGCGCCGCGCACGCAAGCCGAAGAACGTAGCCACCCGTTCTACTGGGCGAGCTTCATTCAATCCGGCGAGTGGAGAGGCTTGGACGCCAAAGCATCGCGTTGATAGTCAACACAAAAGCTGCGCGTTGATCGTCGGCACGTCGCTTTGGCGTCTCCAAACAAATTCGAGTTAGTGCATCCTGAACGGCCCACCCGGAATCTCAGGTTCAAGATCAGGACGTGCGGAGTCTTGAATCACTTCGTGCATCTCAAGGACGTTCGAGGCTGTGAAGGCATCCTTCGGCAGCGTACCGGATTGCGCGTGCCCTTTCACAAATTCGTCGGAGCGCACCCAGTTGAGAAAGTCCTGTCGGCTCTGCCACGTGGTAAAGACGATGTAAGGATCGCCTTCGTTGACGGGGCGCAAGACCTGGTTAGAGACGAAGCCGGGCATCTTATCCACGAGACCCGCGCGCTCTCTGAATCTCGCCTCGAAAGCCTCCCCGTATTCCTGTTTGACATATATGCGATTGGCAACTGTGATCATGCGTTATCTCCCTGATGATTGATTACATTTTTAGAGAACAAGTTGGGTGCTGCCCACTCAGGTAAACAGAATATGCCAAAAAATATCTTCCGGAATAAACTTTGTACCGTAACGCTCTCAACTCTATTCATATTTCTACCACAGGCAAGCGCGCAGACTCGAAACGCCTCCGGCATGAACGCGGAACGTCTATCGAGGATTCCCGTTCGGATGAAAACTTTTGTCGAGCAGGGAACTATTGCGGGTGCGGTTACGCTGGTAGCGCGGCGCGGTCAGGTAGCCAGTTTGGAAGCGGTCGGTTATCAAGACCTGGAAAGCCGGAAGCCGATGCGTACAGACACCATCTTCGATATCAGGTCTCTGACCAAACCCATCACCGCCATCGGCATTATGATTTTGATGGAGGAAGGCAAACTCACTCTCAACGATCCTGTCGAAAAACATCTCGCGGAGTTCAAGGCCGCAGACAAGACGCAGAATCGGTCGAACCCGATCACGATTCGTCAACTGCTCACGCATACAGCAGGGCTGCCGCTCTATCGTCTGCCGGTAAGCGAAGAGATCGCGATCAAACGAAATCGCACTCTGGCCGACTACGTAAACTTTCTGTCGAAGCAAGTGCCTGAATATGAGCCGGGAACGCAGCATCGTTATAGCAGCGGCGGGTTCGCAATTCTGGGACGCATCATCGAAGTAGTTTCCGGCAAACCCTACGAGCAATTCATGAAGGAACGCATCTTCGACCCGCTCGAAATGAAAGACAGCGTCTTCTTTATCCCGACGGAAAAGCAGAGCCGACTTGCATCAGTTTACAGATTTCAAAACGGCAAGCTCACTAAATGGGACGAGCTCATGGCCTACGCGCGGGCGGCTAAATACCCCGGGCCTGAGTTTGGCATGTACTCGACTGCGTCAGACCTGTTTTCCCTCTGCCGCATGTTGCTCGACGGCGGGACTTTTAAGGGCAAGCGAATACTTTCCAAGCTGTCCGTTAAAGTAATGACGGAAAATCAGACGACGCACATTACGTCGGCAATTACACACAGGCCGGTCTATCAAGGATTAGGCTGGGGCTTGAACGGCGATCCGACGGAAGACTTTCCGCTCACCTCTGCGGGAAGTTTCGGGCACAACGGAGCATTCGGGGCGATCTTGTGGATTGACCCGAAGGAAGAGTTGGTCAGAATATTCCTGGAACAACTTTTTGGCTCCGGTAGTGAAAACGACATCTTTATGGCTATGGCCGCAGCGTCCGTCGAAAATTAGCGACCTGTGCTTTTACGTTCGGCGCAAGTTGATTCGTGCGTCGGCTTACAAAGTAGAATGCTTCTATGAACACGTCCAAAGTTGACTTCACCTCTCTCCAATGGGAATCGCCCGCCGCAGGCACACGCTCCAAATCTATAATCCGCAAGGGAAAGAAATTACGTCTGGTGGAATTTACACGCGAGCTCATCGAGCAAGAATGGTGCGTTAAAGGCCACACCGGATACGTCTTGGAGGGGGAGTTGGAAATATCCTTCAACACACAGGCGGAGAGATTCACAGCCGGTGACGGCATCCTCATCTCAGGAGGCGAACGAGAACGACACAAAGCCAGAGCGATAAGCCCGACAGTGAAATTGGTGTTGGTAGAGGACGCCTGACGGGTCGCTTGAGGATGAACAAACAGGCACAAGGAATGGTGCTAAACTATCGTTCGTTGGAGCGACGTATCACTCAGTCAGGCATATTAGGCCGCAGCATGCGGCTTTTAACGCTCTCTGGGATAGTTAGTGCCGCACCCTGCGGCACAATATGCGTTAGGCGCTTCCTATTTTCTAGCAGTAACGACAGGATGAAAGAATGAAACATTATATTGTTCCGACTATGCGGATGGTATTTTTTAGCGTTTTGGTTCCAATGCTTCTAACTCTTTCAGAACCTTTGCAGACGAATGCTCAACAGTCTGGAAAAGGCACGTCCGCGCGGAAGCTTCAGCAGGCTGCGCCAATGGTTCGATTTGATTCGGGCGATAGCGCGTTGAAAATTCCGCTCGACATTGACAACAGCATCATTCGGATGGAGGTTAGAGTTAATCATTCAAAGCCGCTCAAGTTTATCTTCGACACCGGCGCGTCCTTTTCCGTCATCAGTTCCCGGCGAGCGGCGGAATTAGGATTGAAATCGCAGGGCGTAGCTCAGGGCAACGCGACGGGCGGCAGAATTAAAGGCTCTTACACGAAAGGCGTGTCCTTGAGCGTTCAAGGCGCGGAAGTTTCTAATCAGTTGATCGCTTCAATTCAGATCAACACTCCGCCCGGTTTCGATTTTGACGGAATACTCGGGCAAAACTTCATCGAACAATTCGTCGTCGAGATTGATTATGAAAACAAAATTATGAATCTGTATAACCCTCGAACCTACACCTATTCCGGCAAAGGCGAGGTCATTCCGCTTTTACTCGCCGCAGGGAAAACTCCTCTCGTCAACACAAAGATTATTCTGGAAGGACGCGCTCCCGTCGAAGCCAGATTGGAATTAGATACAGGCGCAGACGGCACGTTTGTTATCAACAGTCCATTTGTTAAGAAACAGAAATTGGCGGAAGCCGTATTGAAAACTGGTCAAAGCAACAATAACGGGGCGGGAGGCGAACAGAGTCTTCTTGTCGGACGCGTCAAAGCCGTGCAGTTGGGGCGGTTGGTTTTTGACAATCCGCCGGTCGGACTTTCGCAGGATACGGAAGGCTCAGGCGCGAGCGAGGAGAATGACGGGGTTATTGGCGGTGAGATATTCCGTCGGTTCAAGGTGATACTCGATTATTCCCGCAAGCGAATGATTCTCGAACCAAACAAGAGTTTCAACGACCCGTACAATGTTGAGACGAGCGGCATTTAGTCTAGCCCGCGCCTAACAACGGTATGCAGCGGACTCGCAATCAGCGAGTCTCTTATCATCAATCCCTCGTGCGCGCCGCTGATGCCGGGCGTTAGGCTTCCATACATCATGAAAGGCACTTAAAATGATCGATATCAAAATACCCGGTTTCGGTAATTTGCAGTTGTCTCATTTAGCGTTGGACTATAACGGGACTCTGGCAACCGACGGGGAGCTTCTTCCGGGCGTAAGAGAAGCGTTGAAGGATTTATCTGCCGATTTACATATCCACGTGCTAACGGCGGACACTTTTGGCTTCGCAGCCAAGCAAGTTGCTGGCTTACCCTTCCTCAAACTGGTCGTCATTGGACTTGACTCCCAAGCAGAAGAGAAGTTGGAACATGTCAGCCAAATCGGAGTCGATAATGTGGTGGCAATCGGTAATGGCCGCAACGACCGTAAGATGCTACAGGCTGCGGCAGTTGGCATCGCTCTCGTTCAAAAGGAAGGCGGCTCTGCCGAAACTCTTGTATCCGCCGATGTCGTCTCGACAAATATTCTCGACGCCTTGGAGCTCCTCCGAAACCCCAAGCGCCTTATCGCCACCTTACGATCCTGAAGGGACGGATGCGAAAAATTCCGGACAGGGGCGAGAACCGAAGCCTAACAACTCATTCAACCGGACTCGCAATAAGCACCTCTTTGATCATCAATCTTAATTGCTCGCAGGTTAATTCGTGCGTTAGGTTGCTATGAGAAAGCTAAAGCAGAATGAATAAGCATCTCGTATTTGTTTACGGTACGTTGAGACACGGCGGGGCGGGGGCAATGTCTATGAGATTTCCCGATTCGAAATTTATTGCCGGTGCGAAAGTAGGCGGCAGCCTCTACGATCTGGGTGCATATCCCGGCTTGCTGGTTAATGAGTCCAACTCGTTGGTTATCGGCGAAGTGTATGAGGTTGATGATGAGACTCTGTGTAAGTTGGATGAGTTTGAAGCATCGAGCAATTATTGGCGGAAGCAGGTTGAAATTTCTGTCGGTACTGACCGCAAGATGTGTTGGGTGTATGAACCTAATCCTGAATTTTACTCCCTGCGTACGTTAATCACATCAGGTGATTGGATTGAATATGCCAGGACGAAAACGGATTGGCCTGATGAAACTCAGAGTTGATACAGACGGGGCATATCTCACCATCGCAACCTGATTAACTCATTCAACCCGACCGCCCTCAGCTTGGCTTTCATCATCGCTCTCCGGTTTCATTCAGGGTGTCACTAGCATCGGGCGGTGAGTTGATTCGAGCGTCGGGTTACTTCATAGATAGAGGAGATAAATTCGTGCGCATTGCAATCTTCGGCACAGGCGGCGCGGGCGGTTACTTCGGCGCGCATCTGGCGAAGGCCGGAGAGGAAGTTGTCTTCATCGCGCGGGGAGAGCATCTAAAAGCGATTCGTGAGCGAGGGCTGCGGGTTGAAACAAACGCGGGCGAAATCGTCGCCAGTTCAGAGGCGACGGATGACCCTGCGCAAGTTGGCGCGGTTGACGTGGTGCTTGTCGGAGTCAAGACGTGGCAGGTGACGGATGCTGCGCGTGCGATGCGCCCGATGATCAGCCCGCAAACATTCGTAGTGCCTTTGCAAAACGGCATCGAAGCGGCAGCGGAATTAGCCGCGGTGCTTGGTGCAGAGCACGTGCTGGGCGGTCTGTGCGGGACGATCAGTCGTGTCATTAGTCCCGGACACATTCTCAGTATTGGCGAAACCAACTTCATAAAGTTTGGTGAATTGGATAATAGGCCGAGCGAGCGAGCGCGACTTCTGCGGCAGACTTTCGAGCGCGCGGGCGTCAAAGCGGAAGTCCCGACCGACATTCAAGCAGCCGTGTGGGAGAAGTTCATCTTTGTCACGCCCTATGGAGGAATCGGCGCGGTGACTCGCGTTCCGGCGGGCGTGATCCGCACCTTACCGGAAACTCGCCGTATGTTGGAGACAGGGATGCGGGAAATATTTGAGGTCGCCCGCGCGCGTCGAGTCTCTCTGGCGGAAGGAATAGTCGAGAAGTCTATGGGGCTGGTAGACTCCCTCGCCCCGAGCGCAACGGCATCGCTACAGAGAGATATTTCTGCCGGTAAGCCTTCCGAATTGGAGGCTTGGAATGGCGCGGTTGTGCGTCTGGGTCGAGAGGCGGGCGTGCCGACGCCGCTGCACGAGTTCATCTATCATAGTTTGCTACCGACGGAGTTGCAGGCGCGCGGCAAGGCGCAGTTTTCTGAAACGCCGCAGCCCGACAACTCATCCAACCCGACCGCTCAATAGTATGTTTCTCAAGATGTTTCCTTCTGTATAAATAGAATGCCTGCGCCCGTCGCGGGTTAGTTCGAGCGTGAGATGCTTATTTTTGGAATCATATGATGAGCGAAGACGATGAGTGGGAGTTAGCCCCGGAGAATAGCCACACGCTCGCCGCTCGCCTGCTGACGGATGAATTTTACTGGGATTGCACTGACGACAACTCTCCTTTCGGCAATGACACCGGCGCTGACACGCTGGCCGCCTATCGTGTATGGCGCGGACAAAACTCCCGCTCAAGTCCCGACGAATTTCTCGATGAGCTTCTCGAAGGGTGGGAGGTCGCTAATGAGAGTTGGGACGTTACTGATCCGGCTGAGGTGCGTCGGCTGTTGGAGGAGGACGAGTACATCTTGAACGTGCGGGATGACGCTGTCATTGCGCTTGCCTTCGGACAACTGGTGCTCGTCGGTGAGGTCGGGAGAGAGTCTCGGCGACGTGCGCTGTTAGCTCTCCAGCGGCAGTCGTTGCTGGCGGTGATAGAGCAACGTGGGTGGGTTGATGCCGTTGCGCGCGCCGCGCGTCTTGCGAAGATGGCGAGGGTGTTGGGAGGTGTGTGAACTCGCAACGCCGCGTCTAAGAGCGGCAGGCAACGGATGCGCAAATTAGCATACTCTTAATCGTCAAAGTTGAATGCGCACCGCTGATGCTTAGCGTTGGATAATGGAATTGTGAGGAGACATTCAAGATGAACTCAGGGTCTACGGAAAACTCAAAGAGCCTGAACGACGCCGGTGTCGTGGAGTTATTGAGCAATATCGAAGCGCAGTTGGCAGCCGCCTGGGTGGCGGGCGACCATTCATTCCACGAGCGCATACTTGCCGACGATTGGAGCGTGATAGATGCGACGGGTCGCGTTCTAAGTAAGTCGGAGGTGTTGGCGGAGGCTTTTTCAGGAGACCGGCAGATCACTACAGGGCACATAGACGAGATCAATGTCCGCCCGTTTGGAGATTGGGCGATTGTCACCGGAAGGACGCACATGTCAGGCCGCTATCGTGGCGAAGAGATGGACGTGATGCGGTTCACCCGCATTTTGATGACGCGAGATTAAACTCCTCCAATTTCACCCGAATCATCCCTACACTTCCTGCTCGAACTTTTCCTATTGCAATCCCATAGAGAATGTAGTAACCTTTTATTGCTTTCCCATAGGAGGAGTATGAGCGATTCATCAGATGTGTGGCGTGGCACACTCGCCATAATGGTGCTAAAGACCTTGGAGGTGTTGGGGACGCTGCACGGCTACGGCATCGCCCGCCGAATCGAGCAGACCAGCGGCGACCTCCTCTCCATTAATTACGGGACTTTGTACCCGGCGCTATTGAAATTGGAGCAGGAGGGGTTCGTCACCTCCGAGTGGGGGTTGTCGGAAAACAACCGCAGGGCTAAATATTACAAACTCACGAGGGCGGGCCGGAAGAGGCTCGAAAAAGAGGCGCGAGAATGGAAGCAAACGACTGCCATCCTCGCCCGCTTTCTCTCACCCGAGGAGAAGCTCTCATGATGCTTAGGCGACTGCGCGCCTGGGCTGTGCGCCTGGGCGGATTATTTAATAAGGAGCGGCGCGACCGGGAGCTGGCCGAGGAGTTGGAAACTCACCTCCAGATGCACATCGAAGACAACCTGCGCTCCGGCATGACCCCCGAAGAGGCGCGCCGCGACGCTTACATTAAGCTCGGCAGCGTCGAAGCGACTAAAGAAAAAGTTCGAGACCGGCGGGGCGTCCCCGTCATCGAGAACCTGATCCGTGATCTTCGTTACGCCCTGCGCACGCTACGCCGCAGCCCCGGCTTCACGGCCGTCGCCGTGCTGTCGCTGTCTTTGGGCATTGGCGCGAACACGGCGCTGTTCAGCGTGGTGGACGCGGTGCTGCTGAAGAAGTTGCCGGTCAAAGAGCCTGACCGGCTGGTGCTCTTCAAGTCAGTAGCTGGCCCGACTTTCAGCCCCGGCAGTCATCGCGGGAGTGCGACCCGCGACGAGGCGGGGCGGCTCGCCCGGTCGTCCTTCCCTTATCTAACTTACGCGCGCTTGCGGGCGCAGCCGGGCGTGCTCTCGGACGTGTTCGCTTGCGGCGACATGAACGTAAACGTGAGCGCGGGCGGACGGGCCGAGGTCGCGAGTGGTCAGGCCGTCTCGGGCAACTACTACGCGGCACTGGGCGTGCCCGCGCTGGTAGGGCGCACACTCACGGACGAGGATGATAGGGCTGCGGCCACGCCCGCCGCCGTGCTCAGTCATCGCTACTGGCAGCGGCGTTTCGGCGGCGACCCGGCGATCGTCGGACGCCACATCAACCTCAACAGTGTGGCGTTCACCGTCGTCGGCGTTACGCCACAGGGCTTCGACGGGGCGATGGAACTCGGCACCTCGCCGGACGTTTCCATCCCCATCGCCTGGGAGCCGCAGGTCAGCGGCGATCGCTCGATGATGAAGGGCTCAGGCGCGTGGTGGCTGCGGCTGATGGGGCGGCTCAAACCGGGCGCGACCGCAGCGCAGGCGCAGTCGAGTCTCGAACCTATCTTTCAGCAGTCTGCACTCGAGCACAGGGAAGCGCGCCGGGCGCGTGAGAACCCTACGTTCAAGCCGCTCAGCCCGGAAGAGTATCCGCGCCTCGCCGTGTACCCCGGCAGCCGGGGTGAGACGAACACGCGCGAATCTTATCAGCGACCGCTCTACATGTTGTTGGGCGTGGTCGCGCTCGTGCTACTGATCGCGTGCGCTAACGTCGCCAATCTCTTGCTGGCGCGCGCCGCCGCGCGGCAACGGGAGATCGCGGTGCGGCTCGCTTTGGGCGCGAGTCGCGGGCGTCTCGTCCGGCAACTGCTGACCGAGAGCGTGCTGCTCGCTGGGCTAGGTGGCGCGCTCGGCGTGCTGTTCGCTTTCTGGCTCAAGGACGGGCTGCTGGCCGTCAGCGCATGGGGTGGCGGCGACATGGTCGCGCTCGAACCGCGGCTTGACCTGCGCGTGCTCGGCTTTACGCTGGCGCTGTCGCTTTTGACGGGCGTCCTCTTCGGGATGGTGCCGGCGTGGCGCGCGACGCGAGTTGACCTGACGCCCGCGCTCAAAGATAGCGCGCGGAGTTCAACGACCGCGCGTTCGTGGTTGACGAAGTCTCTGGTCGTGGCGCAGGTGGCTCTATCGCTGTTGCTCATGGTCGGCGCGGGGCTATTCTTGCGCACGCTTGTCAATCTACAACGGGTCGAGCTCGGCTTTGACGCGCGCAACCTTCTCCTCTTCACCGTAGAGCCGCGCCTGATCGGTTACAAAGATGAGCGGTTGGCGAACCTGTATCAACAGATGTTCCAGCGCATAGAGGCCGTGCCCGGCGTGCAGTCGGTTACCTTCTCGCGCGAGCCTTTGCTCGCGGGGGGCGAGAGCGACCGCAGCCTTTTTCTGCCGGGCGGAGCGGCCGCAGCAGACGGCGAGTTGAAACCGGAAGGCGATGTTTACATCCATCAGGTGCGCGAGAATTTTCTGGGAGCGATGGGCATCCCGCTCATCGCCGGGCGCAGCCTCGCGCCGCAGGACGACGCACGCGCGCCCAAAGTCGCCGTTGTCAATCAGGCTTTCGTGCGTCGCTTCCTCCACGGCGAAAACGCGATCGGCAGACGTTTCGGCTTCGACCCTGAGAACACGGGCGAACTGGAAATCGTCGGCCTCGCCGGAGACGCGAAGTACGTACGCCAGCGCGAGGAGATACCGCCGACGGTTTACCTGCCGTGGTCGCAAGAACTGAGTTCGGCGGGCGTCATGACTTTCGAGGTACGCACGTCAGGCGACCCCGTCTCTTATGTCGCCGCCATCCGACAAGCGGCGAGCGAAGTGGATGCAAACCTGCCGCTCAAGGACATCAAGACACAGGTCGAACAGGCGGACGAGCGGCTGGCGATGGAGCGCCTGTTCGCCAAGCTGCTCGGTCTCTTCGGGCTGCTCGCTCAGGCGCTCGCGGCGGTGGGGCTGTACGGCGTGCTGGCGTGGTCGGTGGCGCAGCGCACGCGCGAGATAGGCATCCGCGTGGCGCTCGGCGCGGGGCGCGGCGACGTGATGCGGATGGTCTTGCGGCAGGGCATGACCTTGACGCTCGTCGGCGTCGCCGTCGGGCTCGGCGGCGCATACGCGCTGACGAAATACCTTGCGAGCCTGACACATATGCTGTACGGCGTCGCGCCGAACGACCCGCTGACCTACGGACTGACGGCGGCGGCATTAGCGCTGGTAGCGCTCTTGGCCTGCTACGTGCCCGCGCGCCGCGCGACGAAGGTAGACCCGATGGTCGCTCTCAGATACGAGTGAGTTAGAACAAATTACGGGCTCATGTCATCAAAAGTGCGGGAGAGCCGTGATGCTGCGTTTCACGTATGTGTTCGCGTATCGTGATGGGAAATGGCTAGTCTTAGCCTCGCAGGCCACCTTGCTCGACAGATGAAACTTGCCGCGCTGTGCGGCATTTATAACACGCGCCGCGTGAGATGAATTTGCCGGATAATTAAGACTTCTGCCTTGCTGCTACTATGGTTTGACAGTATCAATTAATCGTGCGACGCTACGCCGTCACGTTCAGTTTTTGTTTGGCTTCCGCACTTCGCGGTCTGCGCACAAAGCAATCCTTGTAACTACCGTCTTCCGCGCTTCCGGCTACCAACTGTTCGGAGTTTTCTGTATGAGTTTCCTTCCTCGTGTGTGGAGCACAGTGGTCGCCTTAACGCCTCACACTCCTCGCGCAGAGAAGAAACTCCCGCTTGAAAATTTGTGGCCGCGCGTCTTCGTTCTCATTTGTCTAATTCAAGTGCTGTCCGTCGCAACTTACGGGGCGGGGGAGTGCTCTGCTGTGAGTTTTAGGGTGACCGCGCCCGTGCTCACCGGCACTGAGCCTACCGCGCTCGTCGCACAGGATTTCAACGCGGACGGCCGACTCGATCTCGCCGTCGCAAACAACCAGTCGGGTAACGTTTCGATCCTGCTCGGCGACGGCGCAGACAATTTCAGTTTCCCGATCAATTACACGGTCGGGACGAATCCCTACTCAATTTCTGCCGGAGACTTCAACGGCGATGGCAAGACCGATCTTGTTACCGCGAATTACGGCTCGGCTAACATCTCCGTCCTGCTCGGCACGAGCGCGGGCGCGTTCGGCGGCGCGAGCAATTACGCCACAGCCCAAAACCCTTACGGGTTGGCCGTCGGCGATTTCAACGGCGATGGCCTGTCGGACATCGCTGTCGGAAGTGCGGGCGGGAGCAACACGATCGCGATCTTTTTGAGCAACGGCGCGGGCGGGTTCAACTCCGCTCCAGCGCCCATCAACGCCAGCGGGCGTGTCTATACGATCACGCTCGGAAAGTTCAACGGCGACAACATACTCGATCTGGCTTTGGGTTTGGAAAATCAAAGCGCCGTGTTCACAGGAAACGGCGCGGGCGGATTCAGCGCCGCGAGTCCTTTGCCTGACAATTTCGCCGCGAAGGCGACCGGCGATTTCAACGGCGACGCTAAAGCCGATCTCGTCGGGACAAACAACTTCGACAAGGGCATCTCGGTTCTGCTCGGCGACGGCGCAGGAAATTTCTCCGCGCCTGCGATCTTCCCCGGCGTCGCCGTCGGTGGGATGACAGTCGGCGATTTCAACGGCGACGGCAAGAGCGATGTCGCCGCGCTTGACGGGAGCGCCAGCGTCTTCATCCTGAACGGCGACGGCACGGGCCAACTCGGCGCGCCAAACGGCTACGGCGTCGGCGGCGCGCCGACCGGCATCGTCTCTGCGGATTTCAACGCCGACGGCAAACTAGACCTCGCGGTCGCGAGTCGTCAAAACGCCGTCACGATGCTTTACGGAATAGAGGGCGGCGACTTCGCGGGCACGCTCAACTTCAATGTCGGCTCAAGACCCGACGAGGTTGTCGTCGCGGATTTCAACCGCGACGGGAAAGACGATCTCGCAGTCGTCAACACAGGCTCGCCCGTGTTCGGTTATCCGGGCGCTGCGAGCGTTTCAATCCTGCTCGGCGACGGCACGGGGCGCATGTCGTCCGCGCCGCCGATTCAATTCGATGGCAACTTAACCAACCTTCACGCGCTCATCACGGCGGATTTCAATAACGACGGCAAGGCCGATCTGGCGGTCGCCGCGAACGGTAGCCTGTCGGACGGCGTTAACGTGATGCTCGGCAACGGCGACGGCAGTTTCAGCCCGCCGATCAATACCGCGCTTCGTTCCTACGGCAGTTTTCCCTACAGGCTCCATTCCGTAGACGTTAATCGCGACGGCATCGCGGACATCGTCGTTTCGTTTCTCACCGCGCCAGGTTTCGCGACGCTCTTGGGCACGGGCACGGGCAACTTCAACATCGCGTCCGGCTACACGCTCGGCGCGGGCAGCGCTTACGAAGATTTCACCTTTGGCGATTTCAATCAGGACGCTAATCCCGATCTCGTCTTCCCGCGCTACGACGACAAACTGCTCGTAGTTCTGCTCGGCAACGGCAACGGACTCTTCAACACGAGGCTCGATATACCGCTACAGGGCAATCCGTCCGCGGTTGTAGTTGACGATTTCAACCGCGACGGCAAGGCCGACGTGGCCGTCGCCGCCACCTCCGACTCCAATGATTATTACGTCACGGTCAAACTCGGCGACGGCGCGGGCGGCTTCAGCATTGCGACCGACTACGAGGCAGGGCAGCATGCGCAGTCAATCATCACGGGGGATTTCAACGGCGACGATCTGATTGACCTTGCCGTCTCCAATAGCCTGAGCGATGGTGTGTCTGTCCTGACCGGCGACGGCGCGGGCGGCTTTGGCCTGTCCGTGCCATTCGTGGTCAGTGGCTCTCCGAGGTCGCTTGCCGCCGCCGATTTTAACCGCGACGGCAAAACCGATCTCGCCGTGTCGCTCGACAGCGCGAACAGCGTGGCGATCCTCTTGAACAATTTCAGCGCGCCCCGCCCGTGCCTCTCTGTTGACGACGTGACGATCACCGAAGGCGACGCGGGCGCGGGCAACGCCGCTTTCAACGTCACATTGTCCGCAGCCTCCGCCCAGACGGTGAAGGTCAATTACCGCGTCGAGCCTCGTTATGTTCACTCCACACAGGATATGTACACTGCCTATTCGACGCCGGGCGTGGATTACCAATTCGTTTCCGGCACGCTCACCTTCGCGGCGGGGACGACGACGCAAACCATCAACGTGCCTGTCAACGGCGACCTCACAGACGAATACGATGAAGCGTTCTCGCTCATACTCTCGCAGCCCGTCAACGCCGAAGCACACGACCCGCTCGGCATCGGCACGATCCTCGATAACGACGCGCCTCCCGCCATCAACATTGACGACCGGACGGTCGCCGAAGGCAACGGGACGTTTCCTCCGAACGCGGCAATCTTCAACGTCACACTGTCTGCGGCGAGCGAGAAACCCGTCAGCGTGCAATATCAAACCGCCGACGACACGGCCACAAGTGCGAGCGATTACCAATCCGCCTCCGGCACGATCACTTTCAGTCCGGGCACGGTCACGAAGACCGTCAGCATCACGAGCAAGGGCGACAGCGTTTATGAACCCGACGAAACCTTCTTCGTCAACTTGAGCGGCGCGGTCAATGCGAACGTCGCCGACGCGCAAGGACAGGGAACTGTCGTCAACGACGATCCGCTGCCCACGCTCTCGGGCGTCGCCGTGCGCGTGGGCGAAGGGCATACGGGGACGACGCAAATCAACGTCGCAGTGCTGTTGTCCAACCCCTCTTACCAGACCATCACCGTCAACTATGCGACGGCAGACGCGACGGCCACTGCAGGCAGCGATTACATCGCCACCTCCGGTTCGCTAACCTTCAACCCGGGCGAGTTGAGCAAACTCTTCAAAGTGTCTTACATCGGCGACACGATTGACGAGATAGATGAAACGTTCGTCTTCACACTGAGCGACGCGACCAACGCCACGACGGGCGCTCTGCCGTCCGTCACCCTCCTCGACGACGACGGCCCGAACATTTCAGTCAACGACATCAGCGTACACGAAGGCGACGCGGGTTTTACGGATGCGACGTTCACCGTCACGCTCTCGGCAATCAGCCCGCAGCCCGTCAGCGTAAACTACAGGACTATTACCGACAGCACGACGGCGACGAGCGGCGTGGACTTCGTGCCTGCCTTGGCGCTCCTCGTACAAATTCCCGCCGGTCAACTTTCGGCAACTTTCAAAATACAAATCATCGGCGACCTCCGCCTCGAACCGGACGAGATCGTTTATGTTCTCCTGTCTAATCCTGTGAACGGCACACTCGCGGACGCTGTCGGAGCCTGCACGATTCTCAACGACGATGCGCCGGAAATATCCACGATTCAGTTTGAACAGGCTGCTTATCAGTTCTCCGAAGGCGCAGGTCGTGCCACGCTCGTCATCAGGCGCACGGGCGACAAGTCAGGCATAGCCACAGTCCAGTATCAGACCGTGGACGACCCTGCGGCTGTGCCGTGTGCGACGGCCAACGGGCATGCCTATGCGCGCTGCGATTACGCCACGACCATTGACACAGTGACGTTTGCCCCCAACGAGGACAGAAAAGAGATCAACGTCCCACTCGTTGACGACGCGCACGTCGAAGGAAGCGAGACTCTACGGCTCAAGCTGGGTAATGTGCAGGGAGCCGCCGCGCTCGGCGCGCAGAGCACCGCAACGCTGACCATCAACGACAACGACGCAGCGGGGCAATCGAACCCTATCTTCTCGACGCCGTTCTTCGTGCGCCAGCAATATCTGGACTTCCTCTCGCGCGAACCGGAAGAAGGTGAGCCTTGGTCGGGCGTGCTCAACCGCTGCCCCGACGTGAACAACAATTTTACCTGTGATCGCATTCTCGTCTCGCAGTCGTTCTTCGGCTCTACCGAGTTTCGCTTGAAGGGTTTTTACGTCTTCAACTTCTATAAAGTCGCTTTCAACAGGCGACCGGAATACGCAGAGATCATCGCCGACATGCGAAGCGTGACGGGTCAGACCGCCTCCGATACCTTCGCCAGACGCGCGGCCTTCACCTCTATCTTCGCCGAGCGGCATGAGTTCAAAGCGGCCTACAACTCCCTCTCGAACACAGAGTTCGTCAACGCTCTGCTCGACCGCTACGCTCTGCAACAGATCACGACGCACGATCCGCAAAATCCGGAGGGCGGAAATAAAGTGACTTTAACGCGCGCGGATTTGATCGCTCATCTGAGCGCGATTGGCGTGCAGGCGTTGACGCGTGCGCAGGTCTTGAGAGCCATCGTCGAGTCGAACGAGGTTGCGGCAGCGGAGTACAACGCTGCGTTCGTGGCGATGCAGTATTACGGCTACTTGCGCCGGACGCCGGAGCAGGAAGGCTACGAGGCTTGGCTCAAAGTCATCAACCAAGACCCGCAAAACGTCCGCATCATGGTCAACGGCTTTATGAACTCACCGGAGTATCGCTTGAGGTTCGGCCAGCAATAACCTCACCAACTCACCTCTCATCTTGCGTGTTCTTCTCAGCATTGACTTGACGAGAATCATCTAAGGCAGAAACCTTAGCGCCAACTCTGTCACTACATCAATCTCATATTTATGCCTCACTTACGATACGCACACTCTTAGCGATAGCTATGTCGGTGCGCGTGTAATTTCTGGCATGGCCTTTGCGAGAAAGTTTTGAGGAAAGGCTTAACAACGGCAATATGCGTTGTTGGAGTAACTTTCAAAGTCAATTTGCACTGTGCGGTCAGTGCCTGCGGTCAATATGGTGGATACCTCGATAGTCTGCCGCGCTTAGCTACCCCGCCGTTCTTCAGAGAGTCTTCTCTTGCATAACTGAAAAACCCTGTCGGGAAACCACCTGCATGAAGCCCACAAAGAACAGGATGATCCTCGTCGCCACAGGCGCTCTGTGGATATTTATGATCTGCACTGGAATAGGAATCCTCTGGAGCTACGAACGAACGCCCGGAGTTGCCGCCAACGCACTCGAACAGTGGCCTACAGACAGCCACATTCAACACGCCACAGACAGCGCGACGCTCGTTATGCTGGCTCACCCGCACTGCCCCTGTACGCGTGCGAGTCTGGGCGAGTTGGCTCGATTGATGGCGCAGGCTCAAGGTCGCGTGAAGGCTTACGTGCTATTCGTCAAGCCTTCGGACTTTCCCGACGGGTGGGAGAAGACCGACCTGTTAGCCTCAGCTTCGGCGATTCCCGGCGTGACCGTCGTGCGGGATGATGAAGGCGTCGAGGCTGTTCGTTTCCGCGCTGCGACCTCCGGCCAGACCATGCTCTATGACGCGGAAGGGAAACTGCTCTTTAGCGGCGGCATCACAAGCGCGCGCGGGCACGAAGGCGATAACGCGGGGCGTGCGGCGATCGTCTCGCTGCTGACAACGGATGAATCGGGAGAGCGTGGGACGCCTGTGTTCGGCTGCCCGCTCTTTGCCGAGAGCGCCGAATGCCTGACGGGAAAGGAGGTCGGCCATGCAAAGCATGAACACTGACCTGAGCGTCGGAGGAGTATCCTGCCGGTCGCGTGCGGAAAACCTCTTCGACGAGCACCGGCAGGCCATCTTCAAACGCACCGACCGTATGTTCGCCGTCCTGATGTTAATTCAGTGGGTGGCAGGCATCGCGGCTGCCCTGTGGCTATCGCCTAAAACTTGGGCTGGCTCGCACAGTCAAACTCACATACACGTCTGGGCTGCGGTGTTCCTCGGCAGCGCCATCAGCCTCTTCCCGATTACTCTCGCGCTCCTGCGCCCCGGCGAAACCTCCACCCGCTACATCATCGCAACCGCGCAAGTCTTGATGTCGTCTCTCCTCATACATCTCACCGGCGGGCGCATCGAGACACATTTTCACGTCTTCGGCTCGTTGGCGTTTATCTCCTGCTACAGAGATTGGCGTGTGCTCATTCCGGCCACAGTTGTCGTCGCCGCCGATCACTTTTTGCGCGGCGTCTTCTGGCCTGAGTCGGTTTACGGCGTGCTGACTGTGAGCAACTGGCGTTGGCTTGAGCACGCGGGCTGGGTGCTTTTTGAAGACGCTTTTCTCTGCATCGCCATCAAGCGCAACATCGCAGAGATGTGGGACATCGCCGAACGCACGGATGAGATTAAGGGATTGAACGAAGGACTCGAAACACGCGTCGCGGAACGCACCACGCAACTCGTCACCTCAAACGAAGAACTGACGAGGGAAGTGGCCGAGCGCAAACAGGTCGAAGAGCAACTGCTCCATAACGCCTTCCACGACGGGTTGACCGGCCTCGCCAACCGCGCTTTGTTCATAGATCACTTGCATCTCGCGCTCGGCCACGCACAGCGTCATGAGGCTCATCAGTTCGCCGTCCTCTTCCTCGATCTGGATCGCTTCAAGACCGTCAACGACAGCCTCGGCCACATGGCGGGCGATCATCTGCTCGTAGAGATCGCACGTCGTCTTGAGCGGGTGATGCGCCCGGGCGATACTGTCTCGCGCCTCGGCGGAGACGAGTTCGCCGTCCTGCTCGACGATCTAGGCGACGCCGCCGAAGCCGAGACGGTCGCCAAGCGGCTCCAAAGAGAACTAGCCGTGCCGTGCGATCTCGGCGGGCAAGAAGTGGTCACTACCGTCAGCATCGGCATCGCCCTCAGTTCAAACGAATATCAACGCCCCGAAGACCTTCTGCGCGACGCGGACACGGCGATGTATCGCGCCAAGAAACTCGGCAAGGCTCGCCACGAAGTGTTCGAGCAAGCGATGCATGCTAGCGCGATGGACTTGTTGGGATTGGAGAGAGACTTGCGTTGGGCAGTCGAGCGGGGTGAGTTGTTCCTCCAATACCAGCCGATCGTCTCTCTGGGCACGGGCGCGCTGCGCGGGTTCGAGGCGCTCGTGCGCTGGCAGCACCCGACGCGCGGCCTCATACAGCCGACGAAGTTCATCCCCATCGCAGAGGAGACGGGGCTGATCATTCCGATAGGGAAGTGGGTGCTCGGCGAGGCTTGCCGTCAGATGCGCCAGTGGCAACTCTTGTCGCACACGAACGAGCATCTGCCGATGAACGTGAACCTCTCCGGCAAACAGTTCATGCAGCCCGACCTGCTCGACCAGATCAGAGAAGTCTTACAGCAGACGGGACTCGATCCGCGCTGCCTTAAACTGGAAATCACGGAAACCGTCGTGATGGACAACATCGAGACGGCGATCCGCACACTCGAACAGTTGCGCGAACTCGGCGTCGAGCTAGGAATTGACGACTTCGGCACAGGCTACTCGTCTTTGAGTTACCTGCAACGCTTTCCCGTCGGCACGTTGAAGATTGACCGCTCATTCATCAGCCGTATCACCGAGAGAGACGGAACAGCCGAGATCGTCAGCACGATCATGAAACTGGCGCAGACGCTCGGCATGGACGTAGTGGCCGAAGGCGTGGAAACCGAGCAGCAGCGCGCGCAGCTAACGTCGCTCGAGTGCGAGTTGGGGCAGGGATATTACTTCTCCAGGCCGATAGACAGCGACGATGCGGAAGCGTTCTTCCTGAAAAGTTTCCCGCCAGCCGGGCATCTGCTTCAAATTGGAAATTCCCGTGTCCCTTCAGTACTTGCTGCGACCGACGCGATACGTGCCGCGCACGGCAACGCGGGTGCTTTGCAGCTTTGGGTCGAGTCCCCGCAAGTCCTCAGCGCGAACTAACAGCAACTTCTAACGACGAGCGCCGAACTTACAAGGGGGGAGCGTGGCCGGTGGACGGCCACGCTTTTTGTTTGTTTGGGGCATATTACGGGTCAAAATTTATTTGACTTTGGTTTGGGGTGGAGATAGAGTCGGCAGGTCAAAATTGACTGCTAATTGCCGGATGCTATTTCTCTCACGGGGCTTGTTTGCTTTTCGCAAACGGATTCTTTAACAGCTTTCTCATACCCTTGCTTCTCACCTCATAAGGAGGAGTATTCACATTGATCACGCGCTATATTCATCACGAAATTTCTGGAATTGTCTCTGGCTGAGATATTCAGGCAGAGTTAGTAATGAGAGCTTCTGTTTATTTGAAACATGAAGCAGATCATTTGAACTGAGACCCACCCTCAAGAAAGGAGAAATGAATCATGGCTGAATCAAAAGGTACGGGAGGAGGAGGAACCGGAGGAACCGGAGGGACAGGAGGCGGTGGCGGCGCGGGCGGTTCCAAGCCGAAGACTCTGGAGATGCGCGTCGCAGAGTTGGAAGACAGGCTCTCTAAGGTCGGTGCTACGGAAGGTCAAGGGGGAGCACTTTGCAGCGTTGCATGTGGGTGTGTCTCTGGCGGTGGTGCAGAGGCGCAAGCCATCCCTTGCATTCAGCGTTGCATACTACCTTGCGTCCAGCATTGCATTCAACCTTGCATCCACCAATGCATCCAGCACTGCATCATCCAGCAATGCATTCACCAATGCATAGCGCAACAAAGCCCGGCATCGGGAGTGGCAGCATGTCAATGTGATGTGTCAGGAGCGGCAGCAGCGCCGCCTTGCGTCGCGGCGCAACAAGCAGCGCCGCCCTGTGTTGTTGCCCAACAGGGAGTGCAAGCCTGCATCGCGCAACAGGGCGTGCAATCGTGCATCGCGCAACAGTCCATCAACCCGATTGGCCCGTGCATAATCTTCCGCTGCATCCGGTGCATCATTCGATGCATCATTGACCCCATTATCTACCAACAGTGCCTCGCAGAATGCACTTCCGGCGGCGGCTTCGGCGGCGGCGGCGGCTTCGGCTCGTTCGGGACGTAGCGCACGCGACGAGCGCGCACATCGTCAGTAACCAGGAATAACTTAGAGGAGAATATAGTCATGGCTGAATCAAAAGGTACGGGAGGAAAAGGAGCCGGAGGCGCTGGAAGCGGCGGAGCAACCGGAGGGACAGGAGGTAGCGGCGGCGCGGGCGGTGGCGGCGCAGGACAGAAGACTCTGGAGATGCGCGTCGCAGAGCTGGAAGACAGGCTCTCTAAGATAAGCGGCGGGGAAGGAGGGGCACCTCTGCCGTGCGCAGTGCCTTGCGTACCGCCTTGTGTTTGTACGTTAGCGCCGTGCCAGCAGTGCAGCACTGCGGAATACGCGCCGCCTGCACCCACTGGCGGGGAGGAAGGCGGTGAAGGTGGTGTTGAGCAGGCGGCAGGCCAGCAAGCGGCAGCCCTACCGCCCTGCGTTGCTTCGCAGGCTGCGCCACCCTGCGTCGCTTCGCAAGGTGTGCAGCCGTGCATCGCACAACCGCGCATCAACCCGATTGTCGCCCAGTGCATCATCCAGCACTGCATCCTGCCCTGCATCATCCATCAATGCATACGCTGCATCGTCCAACCGTGTGTCTTGCAGCAGTGCATTGTCCAACAATGCATCAACGAGTGCGGAGGAGGATGCTTGCCGGGCGGCGGCACAGCAGGCGGCGGCGGCTTCGGCACGCTCGGCAGTTAGCAGCGGAAGCGGCCAACAATCGTCACACAACCCGACGCTTTTACGTGCGCCGGGTTGTGCGACTCATTCTCTTCGGAAGTGTTAGCCTGTGGCCGGAGTTCGTCCGGCCACACATGAAGCGAGGTTCTCATGGACGTTGTCTTTGCCGTCCCACCCTTTGTGGACATTAACCGTCCCGCTATCGGTGTGAGCTTGCTCAAGGCGGAAATCGCGCGCCACGGCTTCTCTTCTCGAATTGAATATTTACACCTCGGACTGGCCGAGCGAATCGGTTTTATGGCCTACCAGACCATCGCCAATTCGCTCGGCTCGGATTCTTTAATCGGCGAGTGGTTCTTCGCAGATGTCGTCTTCGGAAATACCATTCCGCACGAGCGCGAGTACATCAACAAAGTCTTGCCGCGCTATTCAGGGCCGGGCGAACTGCTGGAAGTAGTCCTCAAAGCGCGACAGGTTCGCCATCAATTCGTCGAAGACTGCGCGCGTCAAATTCTCCAACACGAACCGAAAGTAGTCGGCTTCACCACCACCTTTCATACGACCTGCGCCAGCCTTGCAATCGCGCGTCGCATCAAGGAATCGCCGAACCCGCCCGTCGTCATCTTCGGCGGCGCGAACTGCGAAGGCGAGATGGGGCTGCAACTGCTGCGCTCTTTTAACTGGATAGATTATGTCTGCACGGGGGAAGGCGATGTGGTCTTCCCTGAGTTTTTGCAGAACCTCTTGCGCGACGGCGGCGTGAACAAACCGATTCCCGGCATACTCCGTCAAGGTGAGAGCACGGAACTGTCCACTCCCGAACCAGTGAGGGAAATGGACAGCCTGCCGATTCCCGATTACAGCGACTACTTCGAGCAGGTGCGGCGCTCGCCCCTGCAATCTGAGATCAGAACAGACCTCTTGATAGAGACTTCGCGCGGCTGCTGGTGGGGCGCGAAACAGCATTGCACTTTCTGCGGCCTGAACGGCGCGACGATGTCCTTCCGCAGCAAAAGTCCCGAGCGCGTCTTTGAAGAGTTGTCCTATCTCACAGAGACCTACGGGCAGAAGCGCATAGACGGCGTGGACAACATTCTCGACACGAAATATATCAACACGCTCTTTCCGAAGTTGAGCGAGAGCGGGCTTGATCTGGAACTGTTTTACGAGGTCAAGGCTAACCTTCGTTACGACCAGTTGGAGATGTTGCGAGCCGGAGGCATGCGTTCGATTCAGCCTGGGATAGAGAGCTTTAGTAATGAAGTCCTGCGCTTGATGAAAAAGGGTTGCACGGGTTTGCAGAACATACAGCTTTTGCGCTGGTGTGATGAGTTGGGGATAGAGATCGCCTGGAATCTGCTGGCGGGATTTCCAGACGAGTCTCCATCCGAATATCAACGTATGGCGGAACTACTCCCGCTCTTGACGCACCTGTCGCCGCCTGCCTCTTGCACGCCTATCAGGTTGGATCGCTTCAGCCCCTTCTACACGCGCTCGGAAGAGTTCGGTTTAGAGCGCGTGCGACCGACGCTCGCCTACTATTATGTCTACCCGCTGAACCGCAGAGAGCTTGCGCGTTTGGCCTACTTCTTTGATTTCGATTACGGCGACAAGCGCCAGCCACAAACATACATCTCGGAGGTCAGGCAGGAAGTTCAGAATTGGTGGAACAAACGTATGGCCGCCGAGCCTGACGGGCGCGCACGCCTCGACGCTTATTTCGACGGGGACGCCGTCAACATTACAGACACGCGCGGTTTGGACGGAACACAGCAGACTTGCCAGTTGACAGGTCTCGCCGCGCAACTCTTCCGGAAGTGCGATAGCGCGCATGGTCTCGCCAATCTACAGAGAGAGTTTGCGGGTTTGGCCGACGAGGAAGAAATTCAAAAAGCGTTGGCCGAACTGCTCGCCGCTAAATTGATGATCGAGATGGACGGCCAGTATCTTAGTCTCGCAGTTATACGCAATCGTCAGCCACGTCAACAGGTCGAACAAGATAATGTCTACAGCAAAATTCAACAGGCCGAAACTTCCCAACAACATTTACGTCTGGTTTGAGCCGCCGGACTCATCCGGCGATGAAGTTCTGCACTTCGTCTCGGAGCGCAAGCGTATCAAGCTCAAAGGCCACTCATTCCGCGAATTTCAGCAACTAGTGATTCCGCTCTTGGACGGCCAGCACACTCTGCAAGAGATCGAGCAGAGCGTCGCCGACGTGTTTGCGCCGGAAGACCTCGAAGCAGGGCTGCAACTTCTCGCAACTCACAACTTGATAGAGGACGCAGATCAGGGCGGCGAGCCGTTCAGCTTCGGCGAAGAGTTGATGCCGCAACTAAATTTTTTCCACGAGTTGAGCATGCACTCCGGCGAGATGCAGGCGCGCTTGTCCAATGCGGTCGTGACCGTGATCGGGATGAGCGGAGCGGGCGCGTCGGCTGCGCTCTCGCTGGCAGCCTCACAGGTGGGCACGCTGCGATGCGTTGACGCGTTGCCGGTCGCTGCCGCCGACCACTATCTATCACCGGTCTTTGTGCCCAAGGATGTTGGTAAGGGACGCGCGCAATTAGTAGCAAAAAAAATCAAGACGGTCGCGCCGCAGGTCAAAGTCTCGTCACACGTCGAGCCTTTGAAAACTGATGATGACGTAATAGCTGCGATCGAAGGCTCGGACTTTGTCATCAACTGTCTGGACGCGGGACAGTCATCTCTGATTTACAAACTGAATCGTGCCTGTCTCAAGACCGGCACGCGCTGGACATCGTGCGCCTTGTCCGGTGTCGAGGTCGTTCTGGGGCCGACGATTCATCCCTACGAGACGCCATGTTATCTCTGTTACAAGATGCGTTCGGTTGCCTGCGCGGCGAATCCCGAAGACGAGTTTGCGTTTGAGAGTTTTCTCGATGCACGCAAACAGGATGACAGCGGCAAGCGCGAGAGCCTCGTCTTCGGCGCGAACATCGCCGCCAACCTGCTCGGTCTCGAAGCCATCAAGGAGTTGTCCGGCGTGCTGCAAGCGAACGCTCTCGGCAAAATCATCGTCTTCAATCTACTTGACCTGACTTCCACCAGACATGTCGTGCTGCGCAAGCCGTGGTGTCCCGCCTGCTTCAAACTGGCGGACGCCGGTGCGGCGGCGCAACGCCCGCAGCAGGAGACGACGGGCGGGGCAGGTGGTGCTGCCCATGATTAAAACTCAGTTGGACGACACGACAGAACGCCTGCTCGAACTGGTCAGCCCGAAAGTGGGCATCATACGCAGCCTTTCGCAGATCGTCACGGGCGCGGACGAACCGACGCCTCCCATCATCTATCAAGCGACGCTCTCCCATTTCGATTACCGCAAGGGAGCCATCGGAGAGCGCATGAACGCGGGCAAGGGCTTGACCGAGAACGATGCTGTTCGCGGCGCTATCGGCGAAGCTATCGAGCACTACTGCGCTTCGCAGGTTAATCCGCAAGTCAACTTCATCGCTCCCTGGGCGACCGTCGAGCCCGCAGGAGGAGTAGCCCCGCCCGAATGCGTTCTTTATTCGGAGACACAGTACGCGCGCAAAAACTTTCCTTATCGTCGCTGGAGTCCGCAAGACGAGGTGATGTGGACGCCGATGCGCGAGTTGCCGGGCAAGCGAGAAGCCTATGCCCCGTCAACGCTCGTTTATCTCTCTTCTCCCAGCCCGCGACCGGAAGACTTCTTCACCATCTCCAACTCAAACGGGCTCGCCGCCGGGCCGTCGCTTGAGTTCGCCGTCCTGCATGGCCTCTACGAGTTGATCGAGCGCGATGGTTTCCTGCTCACATGGATGAACAAACTTCCGTCTCCTGAAGTCACTTTTTCCGCGTCCGCCGAACTGGCACACTCCATACGCTCGCACTACGCGCGCTATGGCACGGAGATACGCGTCTTCAACATCAGCACAGATTTGCCTGTCTATGCCATGATGGGTCTCGCCTTGGATAAAACAGGCACAGGCCCGGCGGTAGTCACGGGTCTCGGTTGTCATCTCAACCCGTCGGTCGCACTGACAAAGGCAGTCCTCGAAGTTTGCCAGGTGCATCCGGGAGAAGTGCAACGCTATCACCGCGAACCGCCCGCCGTGCGGCTCAAGTCCTACGAGGACGTTCACACACTCGAAGACCACAGCGCGTTTCTCAGTATTCCCGAACGGCTCGGCGAGTTTTCTTTCCTGCTCGGCAACGGGCGCAAGCAATCTCTCTCGGAGCTCGCGGATAATTCGCAAGGGAGCATTGAGGCCGACCTTGATTTTTGCGTGAGCCATCTCGTCGAGGCGGGCTGCCGCGTGCTCTACGCAGACCTGACGACGCCCGATGTGGTTGATTATGGCTTGAGCGTGGTGCGCACCTTCGCCACCGGACTACAGCCGATGCACTTCGGCTATGGTGAAGAGCGTCTCGGCGGCAAGAGACTTTTTGAGATCGCACGTATTCTCGGACATGCGGCGGAGACTCGCGACGAGAGTGAGTTGAATCCTTGCCCGCATCCGCTGGCTTGAGGAACTATGATTATTCCCTACGAAGACATCACCGCACTCTCTCTGCTCTATCACATCAACTCCGAACCCTGGCAGAACATGGAGGCTTATCAAGGGGACGGTTATGAAGTCGAGTACAAGACTATGGGCGGGGCGGGCAACACTTCCGCGCTGCCGTCGCCGCAAGCCACGCCGCTGCTTGCGCTCCTGCACTCGCGCGAGTCCTGCCGTCAATTCCAACCGCGCATCATGTCGCAGGCAACGCTCTCCACGCTGCTCGCTGGCAGCTACGGCGTGACGCGCCTGACCCAACTGCCCGATAACCTCGCGGCTCTTTTTCGCACAGTCCCTTCCGCTGGCGCGCTCTACCCGCTCGAACTCTACGTCTTCGTTGAGAATGTGGAAGGAATGACGAACGGCCTGCATCATTACAACGTGCGCGATCACTCTCTGGAACTGCTCAAGGACAAAGCCGAAGCGGCAGACCTGAACAGTGCTCTCTTAACCGAACCCTTCGTACACAACGCCAATCTGGTTATCTATCTCGCAGCCGTCTTCAAACGAACGCAGAAGAAATACGGCCCCAGAGGTTATCGCTACATTCTCTTGGAGGCAGGCCACGTCGCGCAGAACATCTGCTTGCTGGCGGCGGAGCAGGGGCTCGGAAGTTTATGTATGGGCGGATTTCTTGACGCCAAACTCAACGGTCTGCTCGGACTCAGCAAAGGCCAGGAGGCCGTCGTTTATTCTGTCGCCGTAGGACATAAGGCTTGAGTCGAGTTAGTTAGGAGCAGAGCCTTTGAATCACGCTGCCCCGCCTTTAAATAGCCAGCCGCATCTGTGGCTCTATGCAGAGGAGTGCATTCTGCCGGAACGTGAGGAGGTGCATGTCTGGCGCGCGGATTTAAATCAAGGGGCTTCGATAGTCCGTGCCCTTTATGAAGTTCTGCAAGCGGATGAGCGACTCAGGGCTGACAGGTTTCACTTCCAACAACACCGCGAACGTTTTGTTGTCGCCAGAGGGGCGCTGCGACAAATACTCGGCAGCTATCTCGGCAGCGCGCCGGAGCAGATTCGCTTCGCTTACAATCAATACGGCAAGCCCGCGCTCGCAGCCGATGCCGTCGGTGACGATTTATTATCCTTTAACGTCTCTCACTCGGAAGGAATTGCGCTTTATGCTATCGCGAGAGGGCGCAGAGTCGGTCTGGACATCGAACATCTGAGAGAAGATTTTGACGCCCTCACGCTCGCCGAAAGATTTTTCTCCCCCTCGGAAGTGGCGACGCTCAGCGAGCTTCCGGCGGAGCAGCAAACCGTAGCATTTTTCAATTGCTGGACGCGTAAAGAAGCGTACATCAAAGCGCTCGGAGAAGGGTTGTCGCATCCTTTGGACAGGTTCTCCGTGTCACTCGCGCCGGGCGAGCGTGCAGCACTCTTAAGCACGAACGATAATCCACAGGAAGCCTCCCGCTGGTCGCTCGTTGAACTATCTCCCGGCGACGGATACGTGGCCGCGCTGGCGGTCGAAGGACACACGCCTCCGAATGTTCATTACCTGCAATGGCTTGAAAAACTTTCACAGAACGATGAAAACGCTCGTGCTACCCCGGCACTTCGAGAAGCCATCAATTCTCAGCGTTGACGCGGAAGCCGAACTGTTATTCATAGCGCAGGGCGTCCATCGGATCGATCTTGGTGGCACGAAGCGCCGGGACAAAACTTGCCAGCACCGCCACTCCGACGAGAACGAGCGAAATGGTGATGAAGGTCACGGGATCGGTGGCGCTGACTCCGAACAGCAGGCTCGACATCACGCGCGTTAAGACGAAGGCCGCGCCGAGCCCGATCACGATGCCGACAAGGACGAGTTTCAAACCCTGCCCGACCGCCAGTTTCAACACATCGCTTCGCTGCGCGCCGAGCGCCATGCGTATGCCGAACTCGCGCGTGCGCTGCGCGACCGAGTAGCTCATCACGCCGTAAATGCCGACCGCCGCCAGCACGAGCGCCAGCGTGGCGAAGATGCCTAAGAGCAGCATGCTGAAACGTTGACGCGCGACAGATTCGGAGACGATCTCTTCCATCGTCCTGATCTTGGAGACCGGCTGGTCTTTATCAACTTCCCACACCGCCCGGCGCACCGCCGACGCGAGGCTCAGCGGTTCGAGGTCTGTGCGGACGACGAGGTCGTTCGGCGCGAAGAAGTCGGCCTGCACGTATGACAGATACATCTGTTGCTTCGCCTCGGAGATGAGTTCAAATTGCCGCACGTCCTTAACCACCCCGACAACCGTGATCCAGTCGTTAGGGTCTGTAGAAGTCGGAGAGCCTGACGTGAGGCGTCTGCCCGTGGGGTCTTGATCAGGCCAGAAACGCCGCGCCATCGTTTCGCTAATGACGGCCACCGCCGGAGAATCAACTTTGTCTTGATCGGAGAAGCCGCGCCCCTGCAACAACGCGATGCCCATGGTCTGAAAGTAGTTTGGGCTGACGACGCGCGTCGTCACGCTCGGTCTTTTACCCTGACCCGGCGCGGGGTCTGGACGCCCTTCGATGCTGACGCCGATTGAATTGCCCTGCGCGTATAAGGGGAGGTTGGTGGTGACGGCTACCGATTTCACGCCCGGCAGCGCCTCAATGCGCCTGAGCAGTTCATTATAAAAGTTCGTGCGCTGCGCGTGCTCCGGATACTTCAACTCCGGCAGTTCGACCTGCATCGTCAACAAATTGTCTGCGCGAAAACCCGGATCGACATTTCGCAGCCGCATGAAACTGTTAATCAGTAACCCCGCGCCGATGAGAAGCACGAGCGAGACCGCGACCTCTGTGACGACCAGCAGGTTGCGTATGCGATTGCCGCGACTGCCCGCCGCAGAATCCCTGCCGCCTTCTTTCAAAGTCTCGTTGAGATTGAGGTTCGACGCCTGCGTGGCCGGAGCCAGACCGAAGATGAGTCCCGTCAGCAGCGAGACGAGGAGTGTGAACGCGAGCACTCTGGCGTCAATCGTGATGGCCTCGACCTGCGAAATGTTTTCGGGGATGAATGCTTTCAGCAAACTCACTCCCCACAGCGACAGCAACAGCCCGACGCCGCCGCCAAGCACGGCCAGCAACACACTCTCCGTCAGAAATTGCCGGACGAGACGCAAGCGGCTCGCTCCCAAAGCGACGCGTATGGAAATCTCTTTCTGTCGCACTGCGGCGCGCGCGAGCAAAAGGTTCGCGACGTTCGCACAAGCGATCAGCAATACAAACCCGACCGCGCCCAAAAGTACGAGCAGCGCCGGTTTGATGTCGCCCACAACCTGTTCGTGCAGCGGCGTGACGACCGCGCCCAACTCGGCATTCTGTTCCGGGTACTGTTGTTGAAGGCGCGAGGCGATGGTGCTCATTTCGGCTTGCGCCTGTTCGAGCGTGACGCCGGACTTGATGCGCGCGACGACTTCCAGATAGTGTCTGCCGCGACTGGCCGCTTCTTCAGGCGTGAAGGCGATGGGAACCCACAGTTCATCCTCACGGCTCGGAAACTGAAAATGTGATGGCATCACGCCGACGACCGTGTAACTCTCGCCGTTGAGCGTGAGAGATTGATTGATGATTTTCGCGTCCGCGCCGAAGCGTCTCTGCCACAAACCGTGACTGATGACGACCACGCGACTGCGACCGGGCTGGTCTTCCTCGGCGAGAAAGGCGCGGCCAACTTGCGGCTCGACGCCGAGCAACGAAAAGAGATTGGCCGAGACGCGTCGGCCTTCGATTTTTTCCGGTTCGCCCGTCCCCGTCAGGTTGAAGTTCTGCTCGGCCATCGCCGCCATCCCTTCAAAGACACTGCTCTGATCGCGCCAGTCTATGTAGTTGGCAGCGGCGGGCGTGTCGCGCGGATAGCCGCCTTTGGTGTCATCCTCCCAAATCATCACGAGGCGTTCGGGGTCTCGATAAGGCAGCGGGCGCAGCAAGACCGTGTTGACCACGCTGAAGATCGCGCTGTTCGCGCCGATCCCTAAAGCCAGTGCGAGCACAGCGACGACTGTGAAGCCCGGGTTCTTCAACATCATACGCAGTCCGTAACGCAAATCTTGCCAGAGGTCTCCCATAATATTCCTTCTCCCACTCGCAGCACCCATCACCGGCGGCTCCTGCTGCACGGGACGCTCGACCCGTCGCAGTTCCTCCGCCAACAGATCGCTCTCGGTTAATTCGAGCAGCGCTGCACGGTATGCTTCCTCACGCGTCGCGCCGCCCTGTAGCAACTGCTCGAAGCGATCATCGAGGTGCTGAGACAACTCCTCTACGATCTCGGCCTCGCGCGTCGGCGCGAGCCGCAAGCCCGACAACAGCCGTCTGATCTCGTCTTTCCAATCAGGCATGTTCGATTCCTACGATGCGATTGATCGCCTCGACAAACTCCCGCCAGCTAATCAACTGCGCCGCCAGAACCTTCTTACCTTCGGGAGTCAGCCGGTAATAACGACGACGCCTCTGACCGGCCTTCTCCACCCAGCGGCCTTGAATCCAGCCGCGCCGCTCAAGGCGATACAGCAGAGGGTAGAGCGAGGCGACATTGAAACGCAGCAGGCCGCGCGAACGCTGCTCGATCAAATTGCCGATGTCATAGCCGTGCCGGGGCTGGTCTTCAACCAGCGACAGAATCAACAACTCGGCACTGCCTTTCTTCAACTCGCGGTCGAGCATGTGTGAACCTATATATGACATAGCCATATATTATTAAGAAACATACTAGCCGTCAAGAGAATCATGCTTGACGGCTATACGGCGACACACTCAACTCTCGCCGCAACTCAGGAAGAGGCAGTTCGACATTTCAGCGGTGATGGTGAGAGAAGAGAAGAGTGTCGGGGGAAGATAAGAGAGAAAAAGAAAGAGGCAGCATTTCTGCCACCTCTAACTTATCGTTTAGATTGATGAGCCGAGCAGGACTCGAACCTGCGACCCAGTGGTTAAAAGCCACTTGCTCTACCAACTGAGCTATCGGCCCGAAGTGAAGTTTTCAAACGTGCGCCGCCTGCGGCGTGTGCGTTCAAAATCGTCTGAATGAATCGCAGCGCGCGGGTTTATTGGTAATAGTCACGCTTCGAGTCTCATTGTACATACGATGTTTGCGGCGGGCAAGCGTGCCGACTGTTATTGGTCTCGAAGCCACGATTCGAGCGCGGAGCCGTGACAGAGGATCGTTTGATCGCGCTCCGGCCCGGTGGAGACGAGGCCGATTTCCACGCCTATCGCGCGCGAGAGGTATTCGACGTAGGCGCGTGCGTTCGGCGGGAGTTTGTCCAGATCGGTGATGCCTTCGGTGGATGCGTTCCAGCCGGGGAGGGTTTCGTAGACGGGTTCGGCGCGGCGCAAGTCCTGCGAGACGGCGGGGAAGGATTCGACCTCGCGCCCGTCGAGGCGGTAGCCGGTGCAGACTTTGATCTGGTCGAGCGCGTCGAGCACGTCGAGTTTAGTGAGCGCGACGGAGGTGAAACCGTTGATGTCTGCGGCGTAGCGCGTGGCGAAGGCGTCGAACCAACCGCAGCGGCGCGGGCGGCCTGTGGATGCGCCGTACTCGCGCCCGCGCTCGCGTATCAACTGGCCGAGTTCCTCTTCGCCTTCGAGCATCTCTGTGGGGAATGGGCCTTCGCCAACGCGCGTCGTGTAGGTGCGGACGATGCCGAGGACGCCAGTGATGCGGTGCGGCGCGAGTCCTGTTCCGGTGCTCGCGCCTCCGGCGGTCGTGCTCGAAGAAGTGACGAAAGGATATGTGCCGTGATCAACGTCGAGCAGAGTGGCCTGCGCGCCTTCGATTAAGATCGAACGACCTTCGCGTGCGGCGCGGTTCATGAAGTGCGTCGTGTCGGCGATGAAAGGGGCGAGCCGTTCGGTGAGCCGCGAAGTCTCCGCGAAGACTTCTTCGACGTTGAGCGGCGAGCCGCCGTAGGCTTCTATGATGCGATTGGCATCTTCCAGATTTCGTTCGATGCGCGCGCGCAGGACTTCGGGCACGAGCGCATCGGCGACGCGTATGCCGCGCCGTCCGGCCTTGTCTTCGTAGGCGGGGCCGATGCCGCGCAGCGTCGTCCCGACGCGTTCGTTGCCGAGCCGTTCTTCGCTCGTGTGGTCGAGCGCGCGGTGATAGGGAAGTATGAGATGCGCGCGCGAACTGACGAGGACGCGTTCGGGCGTCACTTCCAAACCTTGCGCGGCGAGGCGGTCGGCCTCCTCGAAGAAGGCTTTCGGGTCGATGACCATGCCGTTGCCGAGCACGCACGTCTTGCCCGAATGAATGATGCCCGAAGGAATCAGGTGCAGGACGAAGGCGCGCTCGCCGACATAAACCGAATGCCCCGCGTTGTGGCCGCCCTGATAGCGCGCGACGATGTCGAAGCGTTCGGCCAGAAGGTCAACAATCTTGCCCTTGCCCTCATCGCCCCACTGCGCGCCGATGACAACGATAACTTTAGACATAAGAAATCAGTGACGAGTGACAAGTGACAGGTGACAAGATGGAAGACAAGTTTTTTGTTCTAACTTGTCACTTGTCACTCGTCACTCGTCACTGCTGCTTCAGCTAGCTCTTTCCAGTTTGACCGGCTTCTCGATGAAGTAGAAACTGCATTGGCCGCGCACTTCGTCCAAGTCGCGGCGTTCGATGGGGAAGAGGCGGCATTGATTGGGGCGGTCTTCGTAGATGCCGCAGGTGGATGTGCCGTCCGTATGCTTCTTGAGAAAGGGGCACTTGAAGAGTATTTCGCAGCACGCGCCGCAACGGTTGCATTCGCCGCGCCGGAGCGCAAGCGCGTCAATCACTTCCTGCTTGCGAAAATTCGCGCTGACAAAACGACGCAACTTCCCTTGCGCCTGACGCGCTCGAAACCTTGCGTCCTCGACGGCGCGCAGACGCTTCGCCGCCGTCAGTCTGTCTTCGAGCATACGTCGCTTGCTGCTCTTCGTGGAGCGGCCAGCGTTTTTAGCGCGGCTGTTGGTGGTTTGTTTCATCGAGCGTCCGGGAGTAGCCCGCGAGAAGTAGTCATTTAACTCTTGCACGCGAGCTTGAACAATCCTTTAGACTGTTTGACGACTGACCACAGAAACGGCGCTGGGACGCTTTCTGAAATTGCACACCAGCGCCGCCCCTCGTGACGATAAAACTTAAGCATTGGCTGCGCCGCTGCCCGCGTTGACGTGCTTGTCAATCATGCGCGAGATGGCTTCCTTCGTCGTCGCGCCCACGACGCGTTCCTCTTCCTTGCCGTTCTTGAACAGAATCAGCGTCGGGATGCCCTTGATGCCGTACTTCTGCGGGACGTTCGGATTGTCGTCAACGTTGAGTTTGACGACGCGCGCGCTCGACGAATACTTCTCCGCCACCTGCGCCACCGTCGGCGCGATCATGCGGCACGGCGCGCACCACGCCGCCCAAAAATCCACGAGCACGGGGCGATCCGACTGTAAAACTTCCGCTTCAAAATTGGCGTCGCTGACATCGTTAACAAATTCGCTTTCGCTCATTGCGTTAAATCTCCTTCTTCCTACTTGTAATGGCACGAGCCTTTGATTGCACAAACCGCTCGCGTCCTTGATGACTCACAGCTAAAAAATTCTGCGCCCTGATCTTTACGCCCGCCCCTCGCCCACAACTCACATGCGCGCGACGGCGCGATAAACTTCCACGTACTTGCGCGCGGCGGCGTCCCAAGAATTGTCCTCGCGCATCCCGTTCAACTGAATCCGCCGCCAGATGTCTTTGTCCGCGTAGGCGAACAACGCTTCGTAGATGCTGCCGAGCATCGCACGCGCAGAATATTCGCCAAACTTAAATCCGTTGCCTGTGCCACGCGCGCGGTCGAAATTCTCGACCGTATCATCTAAGCCGCCCGTCGCACGCACGACGGGAACTGTGCCGTAGCGCATCGAGTACATCTGATTCAGACCGCACGGCTCGTAGAGCGACGGCATGAGAAAGATGTCCGCGCCCGCTTCTATTTGATGCGCGAGAGGCTCGCCCGCGTAGCCTTTGTAAATCCCTACGCGGTGCGGCGCGTGGTCGCGGAACGACTGCAAAAAGTCTTCGTACTCCTGCGCGCCCGCGCCGAGTGCGATGAAGAACGCGCCCGTCTCAAGGATTGCGGGAGCGGCCTGCTGAATCAGATCGTAACCCTTCTGCGCGACGAGGCGCGAGATGATCGCGATGATCGGTCGATCCAACTCTTCCGGCAGATGAAAGCGACGCAAAAGGTCGAGTTTGCATTCGCGCTTGCCCGAAAGATCGTCTGCACTGAAATGTGCGGCGATGTGCGGGTCGGTCGCCGGATTCCAGGCGTCGTAGTCAACGCCGTTCGTCACGCCGATCAGCCGGTCGCGGCGCATGCGCAGCAGCCAGTCGAGGCCGTAGCCTTGCGCGCTCGTCTGTATCTCGTAGGCGTAGCGGCGGCTGACGGTCGAGAGCGCATCGGAGAGCATCAAGCCCGCTTTGAGCGCCGACGCCGCGCCTTCCAAGAGAAATGCGTTGTGTATGTCGCCCCAGCCGAAGCCTAGATAACCGAGGTCGCCCGGGTCGAACGCGCCTTGATAAGCGAGATTGTGTATGGAAAAGAGCGTGCGTGTCCCCTTGTAAAAATCGTCGTAGGCGCGACGTGCGCGCAGTTCCGCGACGGCAAAGCCGCATGGCCAATCGTTGCCATGCACAATGTCGGGCGGCCTGCCCAGACGCTTGAGAAGCGCGAGCGCGGCACGACAGAAGAAGGCAAAGCGCATGTGATCGTCGCGGTAGCCGTAGACGTTCGGGCGCGCGAAGTATTCGTGCGATTCGATGAGAAACGCGGGCGCGTTGACCGTCTCTTCGTTTAACCAGACGCGGACATGGCGATTGCCGCCCGTCCATTCGACTTCCAGATTATCAAAGAGCAACTTGCCGACGAGTTCGCGTTTGGTCTGTTCGTAGAGCGGCATGATGAGCGCCGCATCCACGTCGCCCGTCCGCGTCAGAGCCTTCGGGAGCGCGCCTGCCACGTCGCCCAAGCCTCCGGTTTTCGCGAACGGCACAGCCTCCGACGATAATATCGCGACGCGCAAAACCCTTCACCCGACATTCCCACTTGGGGAAGCGTCCCAACAAACTGAACTGCAAAGCTTAGGCAGCCATTCTACGCAAGGCAAGTGACAGGTGACAAGTGACAGGTGACAAGTGACAGGTGACAGGATTAAATACCTGTCTTCAACTTGTCACCTGTCACCTGTCACTTGTCATTGTTTCCCTAGCTTTGCATCGAGGCGAGGAATTCGGCGTTCGACTTGGTCTTGCCAAGCCGTTCAAGCACGACTTCCATCTGCTCGACGGGCGACAGCGGGTTCAGGACGCGGCGCATCACCCAGATGCGCGCGAGGTCTTCCTTGCTGATGAGGAGTTCCTCTTTGCGCGTGCCGGAGCGTTGAATGTCTATGGCGGGGAACAGGCGTTTATCGACGAGGCGGCGGTCGAGATGAATTTCGCAGTTGCCCGTGCCCTTGAACTCTTCAAAGATCACGTCGTCCATGCGCGAGCCGGTATCGATCAAAGCGGTGGCGATGATCGTCAAGCTTCCGCCTTCTTCGATGTTGCGCGCCGCACCGAAGAAACGCTTCGGGCGTTGCAGGGCGTTGGCGTCAATACCGCCGGAGAGAATCTTGCCCGAAGGGGGCACGACCGCGTTGTGCGCGCGTGCGAGACGCGTCAGGGAGTCGAGCAGGATGACCACGTCGCGCTTGTGCTCGACGAGTCGCTTGGCCTTCTCGATGACCATGTCTGCGACCTGCACGTGGCGCGTCGGCGGCTCGTCAAAGGTCGAAGAGATGACTTCGCCGTTGACGGAGCGCTGCATGTCCGTGACCTCTTCCGGTCGTTCGTCAATCAGTAGGACGATAAGAGAGACTTCGGGATGGTTCTTCGAGATCGAGTTGGCGATGGTTTGGAGCATCATCGTCTTGCCCGTGCGCGGCGGCGCGACGATGAGGCCGCGCTGGCCTTTGCCTATGGGCGTGACGAGATCGATGACGCGCGCCGCGAGCGTCTCCTGCTCGGTCTCAAGCATCAGGCGCTCGTCCGGATAGAGCGGCGTCAAATTGTCGAAGAAGACTTTGTCGCGCGTCTCGCCGGGGGCTTCAAAATTGATGGCCTCGACCTTGATGAGCGCGAAATAACGCTCGCCCTCTTTCGGCGGGCGAATCTGGCCGGAGACTGTGTCGCCTGTGCGCAGGTCGAACTTCCTGATCTGCGACGGCGAGACGTAGATGTCGTCGGGGCCGGGCAGGTAGTTGTATTCGGGGGCGCGCAGGAAACCGAAGCCGTCGGGCAAAGTTTCCAGGACGCCTTCGGAGAAGATGAGGCCGCTTTTTTCTGTTTGCGCCGCGAGGACTTTGAAGATGAGTTCCTGCTTGCGCATGCCTGTCGCGCCGGGCACGTCCATGTCTTTGGCGATCTGCGTCAGCTTCGAGATGGACATCTCTTTGAGCGTCGCCAGATTGAAGGCGTCGCCGCTGCCCTGCGGGATGAAATCTTTCTCGGCGGCATCGTCAGGCGTATCAACGACAGCGGCGGCGGTTGTCGCACGGTTGCCGTTCTCGCCGGTGTTGCCGTTGGCCGCGCTGCTAGAGCTACTACTGCTGGTTCGTGTGCGTGGTGTACGTTGTGACATTTCTCTTTTCTCTGTGAGTGCAGCTGTGTATTAGCTGCCTGTTCTAAACGAGAGTTGTGTCCAACTCTTGTCGTGTTACTGTCAATGAGATTGAATTGCGTGCGGCGTCGATGCCGCGGATGAATAAAATCCTTAAATGATGTCGGGAATGATGCCTCAGGTGCGCGAAGGCTTACGGCTCGGCGCAGGAGCGGCGATGTTTCCGGCGGTTATGTTGACGAGGTGATTGGCGACTTCCTGCAAACGTCTCACATCCCGTAAAAGTTTCGATTAATTATAGTGTGCAGGCATAGGTTTCTAACCGGAAGTTAGATGCCGTCCTAGCCCACAGGGTCGCCCGCAAGCGGCGACGTTCGACTTTTCAACTGGGGGATTGTGTGACGGTTAAGGCCTCTTCGATAGCGCGCCAGACGCGTTCGCGTCCGTGTCCCGTGACGGCGGAGTAGGCGACCACGTCGCCACCACCCAACGCGCCCAAACTCTCACGCGCGCGCCCGATATTTTTGCGCAGTTCGTTTTGCGAGAGCTTGTCGGATTTTGTCGCAACCGTGAGATGCGGCTTCGCATTAGCCGTTAGCCATTCACGAAGTTGCAAGTCCAATTTAGTGGGTTCGTGGCGCGAATCTACGATTTGAATTAGTAACACAAGCGACGCGCGCTTGGCAAGGTAAGTCGTCACGATTTCGCCCCAGGACTCGCGTATGGCTCGCGGCACGCGCGCGTAGCCGTAGCCCGGCAGGTCTACGAAATGGAAGCGGCGGTTGATGAGGAAGAAGTTGAGCGCCTGCGTCCGACCGGGCGTAGACGAAGTGCGAGCCAGACCTTTAACGCCAAGGAGCGAGTTGATCAGACTCGACTTCCCGACGTTCGAGCGACCGAGAAACGCCACCTCCGGCAACTGCGTGCGCGGCCAATCCTGTTCCGTAAAAGAACTCTTGACGAATTCGGCGCTCGTAATTTTCATAAAGCAGTGACAAGTGACAGGTGACAAGTGACGAGCAAGAACCAAGACAAGTTTTTTGATTTCAACTCGTCACTCGTCACCTGTCACTTGTCACTCTCTTTTACGATGCCGCGCCGGAGGCCGTTTGCGTCGGCTGCTCGTCAGGCTTGGCTGTGCTCGCAGCGCTGCGCGCCGCCGCGTTCTCCGCCATCTTCTTCTGCATCTCGCGTATCTTGACGAGACGCTCCTGGGCGTTCGGCGCGCTCATCACGAGTTTTTCAAGATGCATCCACATTTGCGGGCCGAACGTCGCGCGCATCTCTTCCAGAAATGGCTGGAACTTGGCGTAGTAAAAGAAGTGTTCGCCGTTGGCGTCGTTGAACATCTGCGGGTCAATCGCACCGTTGTTGACTAAGGATGCAGCCATGTCCCAGTAAGACATGACCATGCGCATGTAGGCGTTGTTCTCGCCGGTGGCGACGGCCAAGATGTCCTGCATGCTCGTCGGGTTGAACGACGCCATAAAGGCGCGCGCCTTGCGCATCGTCTCTTCGCGGCGCAGATCGTAGAGTTTCAAAATCAAATCCGCATCTTCGTATTTGCCCATAGAGGATTTTTCTCCTTAAGGATTGTAGGTGGAAGGAAAAGGACGTAAAGAAATGCGGATTGCGGAATGCGGATTAAAGAGACCAAAGAACGATAGCGATGGTTCTGTCTTTCAATCCGCACTCCGCAATCCGAAATCAAACTAGTCTGCCATCGTCGGCGTGCTCTGCGCAGGTGGTTCGGTTGACCATATGGGCGGCTGCGCCGAGTCGTCCGCCGCGCCGTCTGTGGGGCACGCGTCTTCGAGCGCGAGCGTGAGCACTTCGTCAATCGTCTCGACGAGATGGACGCTGATGGCGGCGCGCACCTCTTCGGGCACTTCCGCCAAGTCCTTCTCGTTCTCTTTCGGCAAGATCAGCATCGTCACGCCGACGCGGTGCGCGGCGAGCATCTTCTCTTTGATGCCGCCGACGGGCAGCACCTTGCCGCGCAGGGTGATCTCGCCCGTCATCGCCACGTCTTTGCGAACGGGAACACGCGTCAGTGCAGATGCCATCGCGGTTGCGAGCGTGACGCCCGCCGAAGGGCCGTCCTTCGGGATCGCGCCTTCGGGAATGTGTACGTGCAGGTCGCGCTTGCGTATGTGGTCGAGGCTCATACCCAGACGCTCGCTTCGCGCCTTGATGCAAGTCAAAGCGGCCTGCGCCGACTCCTGCATGACCTCGCCGAGTTTGCCTGTGAGTTGCACGCCGCCGCGCCCGTTCGTGAGCGTCGCCTCGATCTGCAAGACTTCGCCGCCCACCTCAGTCCAGGCGAGTCCGAGCGCAAGCCCGATCTCGCTTTCAGCCGCCGCCTGTTGCTGTCGGAAACGTATGGGGCCGAGCATCTCTCGCACGCGCTCGGGCGTGACGACCTCTCTGAACTCCTCGCCCTTGTTCTCGCCGACTAGCTTGCGCGCCACCTTGCGGCAACACGAACCGATCTCGCGTTCGAGATTGCGCACGCCCGCCTCGCGCGTGTAGGAGCGAATGATCTCTAAGATTCCGTCGTCCGTGAACTCGACCTGTTCGGCCTTCAATCCGCTCCCTTCGGCCTGTTTGACGACGAGGTGGCGGCGCGCAATCTCCAATTTCTCGCGCTCGGTGTAGCCTGAGAGACGCAAGATTTCCAGACGGTCTTGCAGCGCGGGCGGAATCGTGTGGAGCACGTTCGCCGTCGCGATGAAGAAGACCTTGGAGAGGTCGTATTCAACGTCCAAGTAATGATCTTGAAACGTGTTGTTCTGTTCGGGGTCTAACACTTCAAGGAGCGCCGAGGACGGGTCGCCGCGAAAATCCGCGCCGAGTTTGTCCACTTCGTCCAAGAGGATGCAAGGGTTGGTCGTGCCAGCCTTCTTCATCATCTGTATGATCTGGCCGGGCAGCGCGCCGATGTAGGTGCGCCGGTGGCCGCGTATCTCCGCTTCGTCGCGCACGCCGCCGAGGCTCAAGCGCACGAACTTTCTGCCGGTCGCGCGCGCGATGGATTTACCGAGAGAGGTCTTCCCAACTCCGGGCGGGCCGACAAAACAGAGAATAGAGCCTTTCGGATTCTTGACGAGTTGGCGGACGGCCAAGTGCTCAAGTATGCGATCCTTGATCTTCTCCAGGCTGTAATGATCGTCGTTCAAGACCTCTTCGGCTTTGTTGAGGTCTTTGATCTCTTTCGACTTCTGCTTCCAAGGCACGCTCAACAGCCAGTCGATGTATGTGCGCGAGACAGTGCCTTCGGCGGACATCGGCGGCATCGCTTCGAGGCGGTGGAGTTCCTGCAAGGCTTTCTCCTTCGCCTCTTCGGTCATGCCCGCCTCTTCGATCTTCTTGCGTAAGTCTTCCACTTCGGCCTTCTCGTCCTTGCGTCCGAGTTCCTTGTGGATCGCCTTGATCTGCTCGTTCAGGTAATACTCTTTTTGCGCCTTCTCCATCTGGCGTTTGACGCGCGCCTGAATCGTGCGGTCGAGCTGGCGCTTGTCAACTTCCGTCTCAAGTATTTCGATGAGACGCTGCATGCGACCGTGAACGGAGAAGATTTCGAGAAGCCCCTGCTTGTCTTCGACCGTGATGCGCAACTGCGACGCGAGCGCGTCGGTCAAATGCGAGGGGTCTTGGTTGCGCATGGCCTGTTGGAGCGCGTCCGTCTGCGCTTCGGGCGCGAGGCGCAGGTGTTGCTCTATGAGTTGGTGTATGCGCTGCGTTAAGGCTTCGATGCGCTGGCCGGTCTCTAGAGCGGAAGGCGCGCGGCGCACGGTCGCTGTGAACGCGCCGTTGTCGTTCTCCACGCGAATCGTCGTGGCGCGCTCGCGCCCTTCGACGACAACCTTCGTCTGGCCGTTCTCCAACTTCTGCGCTTGCAGGATGCGCGCGATTGTCCCGACGCCGTAAATCTCCGACGGTACGGGTTCGTCAATCGAGGCGTCGTGCTGCGTGGAGAGAAAGATCGTGCGGTCGGCTGCGAGCGCCTGTTCGAGCGCGCGGATGGAGCCGGGACGCCCGATCTTGAAGGCGACTTTCGTGAACGGGAAGATCACGACATCGCGTATGGGAACCATCGGAAAACTCACGATGTCTGAAGGAGTGCGATCTGAATATTCTTCCATAAAACTGCAACTTCTTTCGCCGTCAAACTGCGTAAACGTGAAGGGCGAGCCGCCTTACGCTGCGCTCGCCCCGTGTCGCGAACTAAACTGAATTGTAAACGATTTCGCCGAGCCGCGCCACCAGTCAAAATTTCGTGTGCGCTCGCGGCTACTGCTCCCGGCTCTCGCGCAAAATCTCCTGTAGCTGTTTGACGCGGGCATTGGTCACACCGGCCAGACAGAAACTGACGACCATCGGGTAGATCGAGCCGCCTTTGTTTCCGACGCTTTCGTAGTCGCAATGCGCGTCGCGAAACTTTAGCCACGCGAGTTGTGCAGCGCGCAGTTTCGCGCGCTCCGTCGTTCCGGCGTCCTTCATCAACTCGCGGTAGACCTTGTTCAGTTCCGCGTCGGCCTTGTCGCGCGCACGCGCGGCGCACTGGTTCAACTCGAACTGCGTGTGCTCGCCGGGGCAGGGGTCTTCGTCGTCAACGTCATCCTGTTCCGCGCTCACAGCGTCGGTCTTCGCCGTCTTAACCTCTTGCGGCGCAGGCTTCGTCGCCTCCTGCGCCTGCGAAGCGCCCGCACAAAAAAGTGCGAGCAGGAGTGCGAACACTCCTGCTCCGAATTTTCTCGACATGCATGGATTTCCTTTCGAGCTGATAAAAAAAGAAGCGCGGTCGCAAACACTCTTCAACTCTTCGCATCGCGCCCGCTGACAAGCAGCAGAACGCCTCCGAGGATCACACCGGGAATTCCCAGCAGAGTCAGGATTAAGAAGATGTGAATCAAACTGCCGCCGATACCGCCGATGAGACCGACCAGCCAGATGATCGGTGAGAGCAACAGGACGGCTGCGGAAAGACCCAGGATGATGAAAGCTGTCTTGCGCATCAGCGGCTCTAGCTCGCGCCCGTTTGAAACTCTAAGCTGCGGCGTCGTCCACGCCCGTCAGGGCTTCGCCCGGCATGGCGCGGCGGCGTTCGACCATCTCGCTCGTGATGACAAATTCTTTAACGCGCTTCTGCGAAGGCAGCGTGTACATCGAGTCGAGCAACAACTCTTCCATAATCATCATCAGGCCGCGCGCGCCGACTTTGCGTTCGACCGCCTGGCGCGCGATGGCCTTCAAGGCATCGTCCGTGAAGCGCAGCTTGACGTTGTCGTACTCGAATTTTTTCTGGTACTGCTTGATGAGCGCGTTCTTAGGCTCGGTAAGTATGCGCAGCAGCGCGCCCTCGTCGAGTTCGTTCAGGACTCCGAGCACAGGGAGGCGTCCGACGAACTCGGGGATCAAGCCGTACTTCACAAGGTCTTCCGGTTGCGCGGTCGCCATCGCTTCGGCGTAGCGTTCCTTGCTGTCCTTGATGTCGGCGCGGAAGCCGAACGACTTGTTGCGCATCCGACGCTCGATAACTTTTTCAAGGCCGACGAACGCGCCGCCGCAGATGAACAGAATGTTAGTCGTGTCAATCGGGAAGAACTCTTGATGGGGGTGCTTCCTGCCGCCCTGCGGCGGGACGTTGGCGACCGTGCCTTCCAAAATTTTCAGCAAGGCTTGCTGCACGCCTTCGCCCGACACGTCGCGCGTGATCGAAGGGTTCTCGTCCTTGCGGCAAATCTTGTCAACTTCGTCAATGTAGATGATGCCCTGCTGCGCGCGTTCAACGTCGCCGTTCGCGGCCTGCAACAATTTGAGAATGATGTTCTCAACGTCTTCGCCGACGTAGCCCGCTTCCGTCAAAGTCGTCGCGTCAACGATGGTGAAGGGAACGGAGAGCATGCGCGCGAGCGTCTGCGCCAAGAGAGTTTTGCCCGTGCCCGTCGGCCCCATCAAAAGTATGTTTGACTTTTGAATCTCGACTTCCGAGCGACGGCGCGCGATCTCTATGCGCTTGTAATGTTGATAGACGGCGACGGCGAGACGCTTCTTGGTCTCGTCCTGACCGATGACGTATTCATCGAGGAAGTTTTTGATCTCGGAAGGCTTCGGGAGCGGCGGACGAGTGGCGACGGCTTCGGCCTGCTGGTCGTCCGTGATGATCTCGTTGCAGATGTCTATGCACTCGTTGCAGATGTAGACGGTCGGGCCGGCAATGAGTTTCTTCACTTCGTTCTGCGACTTACCGCAGAACGAACAGCGCAACGTGTCATCGGTTCGACGTACCATAGGCTTTAGGGGACTCCGTGCTTTCGAGGTTCAATTCAAATGCCGACTTGTCAAGTGACTTAAAACGGGCGGGCTTGCTTGTCCTGTTTGCCCGCGATGCGGTGGCGCGATTGGGGCGCGGCGCGACTGCCGGGGAACTACTGTAGCATAAATTTACCGGCGCGTTGATCTTTCGATGCGAACGCGCCGGTAAAAATTTATTCGCGGTGCGTGATGACCTCGTCAATCAACCCGTACTCTTTGGCCTGCACGGCGGACATGATGCGGTCGCGTTCAACGTCGCGCTCGATCTGTTCGTAAGCCTGACCGGAGTGCTTGGCGAGAATGTTCGAGGTCAATTCGCGCATGCGTATGATCTCTTCGGCCATGATGCGTATGTCTGTGGCCTGACCTTCCGCGCCGCCCGAAGGCTGGTGTATGAGGATGCGCGAGTTGGGCAAAGCGAAACGTTTGCCCTTCGCGCCCGCCGCCAGCAGAAGCGCGGCCATCGAAGCGCACTGGCCGACGCAGAGCGTGGACACGTCTGCGCGTATGAACTGCATCGTGTCGTAGATCGCCATCCCCGCCGTAATTGAACCGCCCGGCGAATTGATGTAGAGCGAGATGTCCTTCTCCGGGTCTTCCGCTTCGAGGAAGATGAGTTGCGCGACGATCAAGTTGGCGATCTGATCGTCAATCGGCGTCGAGATGAAAATGATGTTGTCTTTGAGCAGGCGCGAGTAAATGTCGAAGGCGCGTTCGCCGCGCGACGTTTGCTCGACCACCATTGGGACTAAAGCCATAAACTTAAAACTCCAAACTCCGTAACCTTTGCCAAGTTAAGAAACGTCTGAAAGACGTTTCCCTTAACGTTAACTTTGCGACTCGCCGGATTGCGTCTCAACGCTTCCTGCGCTCGCCTCTTCCGTCGCAGCTTCCGTCAGCGGCGGCGCATCTTCGCGCCATTCCTCGTTGCTCACGCGCGCATTTTCAACTAGAAGATCGAGCGCCTTGCGGTGGCGCAACCTGTCGGCGATGCTACGTTCGCCTCCCTGCTTTGTCAAGGCAGCACGCACTTGCTCTACGGACTGGCGTGTGCCCTCTGCGATAGACGCGATCTCTTGCTCCACTTCCTCACCCGTCGGCTCGATCTCTTCGGCCTCGGCGATGCGTTCGAGGAGAATCGAACCGCGCAAATCCTCCGTTGCCTGCGACTCCAACATGCCCTGCAAGTTCTCCCAGTCCAACTCCTGTGTGCGCGGGTCAACACCGCGCTGCATCATGTCGCGCACGGTTGATTCGAGCAGGCGTCGCGCCTGACTCTTGACGAGCGATTCGGGCACTTCAAACTCATGCGCCTCGATCAACTTTCCCATCACCTCATCGCGCAGACGGTGTTCCGACTCGACGCGCGCACGCTCTTCCAAAGTCTCGCGCAACTTCGCGCGGAGCGTCGCCTCCGAATCAATCTCTTCGCCGAAAGTCTTCGCCCACTCGTCGTCCACTTTGGGCAATTCTTTGCGCTTCACTGCCGTCACGGTCGCCGTGTACTCGATCTCTTTTCCGGCCAGCCCCTTCGACGAAAAATCTTCGGGGTATTTCACGACGAAAGTTTTCACGTCGTCGGGCTTCGTGCCCGTGAGTTGCTCTGTGAAGTCCGCGAGCACGCCCTCGCCGCCGAGCACCACTTCAACGTCTTCGGCCTTGATGTCTTCCTCAGAAGGCGGCTCGATATATTTGCCTGTGAAGTTGACCGTCACCGTGTCGCCCGCCTCCGCCGCGCGGTCTTCGACGGGTTGGAGCGAAGCGGACTGTTCACGCAAGTTGGCGATCATCTCTTCGATAGTCTCGTCCGTGACGGGGCGCGTGCGGCGCGCGACTTCAAGATTCTTATATTCGCCGAGCGCGACATCGGGCAGCACCTCGACGTGTGCGTGTATGGAGAGCGGCTGCTCGCCGAGTTTCTCCAACGCTTCGTCGTTCGAGAGATGAATGTCAGGCTCGCCGATGACGTTGAGCGTGCTCTCGTTGATCGCGTCGTTGATGGCCTGCGGCACGAGGTTCTGCACGACCTCGCCGCGAATCTCGTTCTTGTAACGCTGCCGCACGACGGAACTCGGCGCGCGACCTTTACGAAAGCCGGGCACGCTCACAGCCGCCGCATAGCGTTCCGTCACGCGCTCCATTTCGGCGCGCACTTCTGTCGCATCAATCTCGATCTTGAGTTCTTTTTTGGTCGGGGAAACGTCAACCACTTCTGTCTTCATAAACATAAAAACCCGCGCGTCGCCAGAATATGCGGCTCAGCCGTGCGGGCATCCTTCCTGTGTAAAATTATAGAAATACGTAGTGCAAAATCTTTCCAAAAACGGATGCGAAAGGGGGGACTCGAACCCCCACCCCTTACGGGACATGATCCTAAGTCATGCGCGGCTGCCAATTACGCCACTTTCGCTTAACTCATGCTGAGACAGATGCGCGCCGCACCTTCCTCGCAGTGAAAATGCCGATACTCGTAAGTCGTTAAAGTTAAATTATCGGGACGCGAATGTCTAGCGGGCGACATTTAACCGTAGCGGCGTCGGTTAAGAGTTGACGGCTTTGTGAAGCGACTGCCATGAGGCGTGGAGCAACGCGTCTATGCGCGACCAGTCGGGTTCGGTGACGCCGCCCGCTTCGGCGCGTGTGTCGCGTATGGTCATGGCTTCGGCGCGGAGTTGGCCGTGTTCCAACATGCGTTCGACGGGGACGCGGTAAATTTCTGCGGCGACTTCGGCGAGCGCGCGTGCCAGATCGCCCTCCTTGTACCTGGCGCGTTCGCGATGCACGATCCACCATTCGAGTTCGAGCCGCGCGGCGCGTTCGACATCGAAGGGCACGTCGCTGGTTTGGCGAATCGCGTTGTAGAAGTCTCTGAGGTCGGGCAGAGCGCGCTCGTAGTCGGCGCGGTTGTGGCCGTCTTTGAAACGGAAGGCGGCGCGGGCGGCGGAGAAGGCGACGCGGTTGGATTGCCAGAAGGGGAAGCGATACTGCGTGCGCAGCAGTTCGCCGAGTTGCATGAAGAGACTGACGCGCCTGCGTTCGTAATAGGAACGCCACATCGCCGTCTCCAGACGCGCCACTTCGTCCGCGTCGAACTTGCGTATCTCGGTCGAGTGCGTGCGGTTGAGATCGAACGCGATCCAGAGCGTGACGAGCGCGATGAGCGCGGCGAAGGCGAGCAGTATCTTTGATCGCAGAGTGCGGCGTCGGGGAGAGGATTTCATCGTCGTGCCTTTTGTCGCCGGAGCGTTGCGCGCGTTCGAGTTGATTGACGGGCGCGTCCGGCTCGTTGTGGCAAAGTTGCCGTGACGGGTAAACTCGCGCGAGGTCTAACGGACGTGTGCGCGCATGATCGCACAGGGAGGGCGCAAAGTGGAAAAAATTTCTTATCTCGGACTGCCGAATTGTTACAAATTGTCGAACGGCACGGTCGAGGCCGTCGTCACAAGCGACGTGGGGCCGCGCATCATACGCTACGGTTTTCGCGACGCGGAGAACATGCTCGGCGAAGTGCCCGAAGCGACTTTGACAACTGACCTCGGCGACTTCAAACCATGGGGCGGGCATCGCCTGTGGGTTGCGCCCGAAGCGAAGCCGCGCAGTTACGCGCCGGACAACGCGCCGCTCGCGGTCGCGTTTGAAGGCGAGCGCGGGATTCGTCTGACGGCGCAGGCGGACGCGTCCGTCGGTATAGAGAAAGAGATGCTGGTTGAGATTCATGCGGATGGAAGTCAACTCTCCGTCCAACACAGAATCACGAACCGGAGTCTATGGGCGATAGAGGCCGCGCCGTGGGCGCTGACGATCATGCGCGGCGGCGGCACGGCCATCTTCCCGCAAGAGCCTTACATTTCCTGGGACGATTATTTGCTGCCCGCGCGCCCGCTCGTCCTCTGGCACTACACAGACCTCTCGGACGCGCGCTGGCGAATCGGCAAAAAGTTTATACGCCTCACGACCGACGCGAGCGCGACGCACCCGCAGAAGATCGGCATGTTGAACAAGCAAGGCTGGGCTGCTTACGCGCGCGGCACGACTCTCTTCGTCAAACGCTTTGCTTATCGTGAGGGCGCAAGTTATCCAGACTACAACTGCAACTGTGAGACTTACACGGCGGGCGATTTTATCGAAGTCGAATCGCTCGCGCCGCTCGGCCGTCTCGAACCGGGCGAATCTGCGGAACACTTGGAGCGCTGGTGGCTGTTTGAAGGTGTGGAGACGGGCGTGAGCGAAGACGAACTCGAAGCGGCCATCGGCCAACTCGTCGCGGGCTGAACTACTTCGTCGGCTTCCACACGAAGTTTCCGGTCTTGTCTATATAGCCCTGTTTGCCCGCCAGCCAGACGCGCGCGAGGCCGCCGTTGAAGTTGTGTGCGTTGTCGAACTGCGGGCGGATCGCCATGCTGCCCGTGCGGTCTATGTAGCCGAACCTGCCGCCCGTTTTGACGAGCGCGAGTCCTTCGCTGAAGCCGCCCGTCCAATCGAACTGCGGCGCGATGACGGGAGCGGCGGCGCGATTGATGTAACCGAACTTGTTGTTGACGATGACGGGCGCGAGTCCTTCCATGAAAGTGCCTACGTATCCGGCCTGCGGCGCGATGACAATTTCGCCGCGCTTGTTGACGCACGCGTAGCGGCCTTCCGTTGCTACCGACGCTAAGCCTTCGGAGAAGTTGTAAGCGTTGTTGTACTGCGGCGCGATGACGAGTTTGCCCGCGCGATCAACGTAGCCGTGCCGGTTGTCAACGACAACCGCCGCCAGCCCTTCGGAAAAACTCGCGGCCTTGTCGAACTGCGGTTTGATCACCATACGCCCGCGCTTATCTATGAAGCCGTACTTGCGCTCGACCAACACGAGCGCGAGTCCCTCTTCAAAGCCGCGCGCCGCGTCGTACTGCGGGTTGATGACGAGTTTGCCCGTGCGGTCTATGAAGCCGAAGCGCGGCGGCTGGCTCGCGGTCTGTACGGGCGCGAGTCCTTCGGAGAAGAGTCCTGCGAGATCAACCTGCTGCAAGTTGACGACCATCTTGCCCGTCTTATCAATCACGCCGCGCTGCGCGCCCGACTTCACGTAAGCCAAGCCTTCCGTGAACTCCCAAGCCACGTCGTATTGCGGCGCGACGACGAGTTTGCCCGCGCGATCTATGTAGCCCCACTTGCCGTCTTGCCTGACGGGGAACAGCGCGGGCGCATCACTCTTCCTGCGCTGCTCCTGCGCGCAGACGCCGCCGCTCAAGGCGACGATGAAGACGACGCACACGAGAAACGCGGCGACGCGCATTAAGGTCGTCTGCGAAGCGGCGTGCGCGAAAGTCGAGGGCGAGAGTTTTCTGCGTTGAGCGTTCGGGGAAATGCGTCGGCGTGTCTGCAAAGTTGGTCGTGATCCTCTTGGCTCTGGAAATTTGGTCGGCACGTTTGAAACGCACAATCGTTGAAACGAACAATTGAAGCTCAATTCAGAATCGCCGCTCGAAGAAGATTGTCGCGGCGCGCGTGTGTGTATGCGGGAGAGTGCGGCGAGGACAAACGTCAAGCCGACCGTTTCGGCGTCTTCGAGGCGTAAGATATTATCGCCGTCAGTCGCGCGTCAAGGTGAAGTCGGCGAGGCGCGCGCGTATCTCGTCGCGCACGCGCCGGAAGACCGCGAGCCGCTCTGCTTCGTCGCCCTCAACAGCCGCCGGATCGTCGAAGCTCCAATGAATGCGCGTCGTCTCCGACGGAAAAACGGGGCACTGCTCACGCGCGTTGTCGCAAACCGTGATGACGTAATCGAACGCTTGCCCCGCAAACTCTTCGACAGACTTCGAGCGTTGACTTGAGATGTCAACGCCCAACTCGCGCATCGCCTCGATTGCCTCCGGTCTCACGCGGCTCGGACTAACGCCCGCGCTGAAGACCTCGAAGCGCCCGCCGCCGTCAGCCTTGAGCAACCCTTCGGCCATCTGGCTGCGCGCGGAGTTGCCCGTACACAAAATCAAGACGCGTTTCTTTCCCGTCGTTTGTGATGTCGTCTGCGATGTCATCTGCGGACACCTTTCTGCTGTGTCGTCTCCGCTTGGTCGTGCGGAAGGATGACGGCGTCTGCGTCCGCTGGCAACGTTGGTACGAGCCAGCGAAAGAGTAGTGTCGCCGCCGCCGCGCCCGCGAGTTGCGCGGCGATGAAGAGGGGCGCGTCCGACGGGCGAATCCCCGCGAACGTGTCTGTGAAAGAGCGCGCGAGCGTCACCGCCGGATTCGCAAACGAGGTTGAAGACGTGAACCAGTAGGCCGCAGTGATGTAGGCGGCGACGGCGAAGGCGACCGATTGCGAACGCGTGCGCGCCGAGCCCCAGATGACCGACAACAAACCGAACGTCGCAACCGCTTCGCCGAACACCTGCGCGCCGCCCTCTCGCGCATGGCGCGACGCTGTGAACAGCGGCTCGCCGAACATCAAGTGCGCCGACGCCACGCCCGCAAACGCTCCCGCCGTTTGTGCCGCGAGATAAGCGGGCACGTCGCGCCATGCGAGTCCGCGTTGCGAGGCGTCTGCGAGCGTGACGGCGGGGTTGAAGTGCGCGCCGGAGATGTGGCCGAATGTCAGGATGAGCGCGACGAGCGCAGCTCCCGTCGCAAGCGTGTTGGCGAGCAGCGCGAGGGCGACGTTGCCGCCCGCGAGCCGCTCGCCCATGATGCCTGAACCGACCACCGCCGCGAGCAGCAACGCCGTGCCGACCGCTTCGGCCGTCGCGCGCCGCGCGAGGCCAATCTGCCCGCCCACGCTTCGTTTATTCGTCAACGCTACGGCTTCCTCTCCGCGAAATTTTCTCAACGCGAGATCGTCATCGGCGCAGCCGTCGCGCAGCAAGAGGAGACTTCTTGCGTCGCCGCTTCCTGCGTTGTCGCCGCCGTTGCTTCGCCGACAGTCGCGGTTGACTCTGTTATGCCGCAGCACATGGTCGTCGTGGGCAGATTGTCTTCGAGCACGACGAAGGCTTCCCATTCGTTGCCGTCGGGGTCGCGCACCCACGTCTTGTCCTGCACGGCGTAACAGCAGTTGGTCTGCATCTCGTCGCGCGTTTCGAGTCCGGCGTCCATCCAGTTGCGGCGCATCGAGAGCACGTCTTCGGTCGTCGCCAGTTGAATGCCGAGATGCGAGAGCGCGCCGCGCTCCTTGAAGTGTACTTCGTTCAAGGTCAAATTCAGCGGCGGGTTCTGCACGTCGAACTTGGCGTAACCCGGGCGCACCTTCGACGGCTCCAGCCCCAACATCTTCTTGTAAAATTCCAAACTACGCTCGACGTTGCTCACGTTCAACGCCAGATGCGCCTTGAGCGCCCGCGCCGTCCTCACCGTCTGCTGCTCCATTTTGTCACTTCCTTTCGCATTATGTTATATTCGCGTCGGCGAATATGTGCGCATCATACGTGCGGCGAACATATATGTCAAGGCGTATTTATAAGGTTGCAGATTTCAGACTTAAAGTTTGAGGTTCTTTGTTCTTTAACTCGAAACCTGAAACCTGAAACTTGAAACTCAGGAGTTTTCGATGGGCAAGACGGGCAAGGCTTTCGATATGGAGCGTCTGTTTAAGGCGTTGGCTGATAGGACGCGTTTGCGCCTGTTGAATTTGATCGGCGACGATGAAGTGTGCGTCTGTTTCTTCGTAGAGGTTTTGGCTGAGAGCCAGCCGAAAATCTCGCGCCACCTCGCATACCTGCGGCGCGCGGGAGTGGTCGCGGCGCGCAGGGAGGGCAAGTGGATGCACTATCGCATCAGCGTGCCTGCTGACGAGCACGCGGCGCGCCTGTTCGCAGAGGTGCGCGCGTGGCTCAAGGAAGACCGCGAGATGCAGCGCGAGCGCGAACGCCTGATCAAAGTCTGCTGCGCGATTCGTCCGCCCGTGCAGTTGCAGGGCGCGCCGCGTCCGGCGAGTCTCACGTCGGCGCAAGGGTGAAATTTTGCGTGCGGCGTGCAAGCCTCGCGCGTGAGCGTTTTTCTTGACACCCGCGCCGATTTTGGCCTAAGTTGCCGACGCTACCCCGTTGTCGGTAACTTTGCACGGGCCTCCCGATTGACACGCCGGAAATATCACATGAAAAACCCCCAAAAGTCGTCTTCACTTCAAACGCGATTCTCCGCACGCGTTCGCTATCAACACCTCATCTCCTGTCTCGGCCTGACGCTCGCCGCGTGCGCCGTCGTCTTCCTGTTCGCGGCGCGGACGCAACGCGCGCAGCAGCCGACAAGGGCGAACGAAGCGAGCCGACCGGAACTCGTGCTCCAGACGGGACATGCGATGCGCGTTGACGGCCTTGCCTTTAGTCCCGACGCGAAACTGTTGGCTTCGGGCAGCAAGGACAACACAGTGCGCCTGTGGGATACGGAGCGCGCGTTCGAGTTGCGGAAACTGACGGGGCACACGGCTTGGGTCAAGGCGGTCGCGTTCAGCGCGGACGGACGCCTGCTCGCTTCGGGTTCGGTTGACGGCGTGGTCAAGTTGTGGGAAGTGGCGACGGGGCGCGAACTGAAAAGTATGAGCGGCGGCGGGAGCGTCAACGCGATCGCGTTCAGCCCCGACGCGCGTTTCGTCGTCGCGGGTAACGCGGAAAACTCCGTACACGTCTGGAACGCGCAGACGGGACAATTGGAGCGCACGCTCGCCGGACACGCGGGCGCTGTTCTGTGCGTCGCGTTCAGCCCCGACGGCAAGTTGCTTGCGACGGGCGGGCGCGATAAAGCGATCAAGATTTGGGAGGTAAACAACGGACGCGAATTGCACACGCTCGCGGGGCACACGGATCGCGTGAGGTCGCTCGCTTTCAGTCCCGACAGTAAGCATCTGGCGTCGGGCAGTTTCGATAAGACGATCAAGATTTGGGACGCTGCACGGGGGCGCGAGACGCGCACGCTCACAGGACACGCAGACGCCGTGATGGCCGTCGCATTCACGGACGGCGGGCGCACGCTCATCTCTGCGGGCGCAGGTTCGCTCGCGCTCGTGCGTTGGGATGCGGATAGCGGCAAGCAGTTGAGCGCAACTTCGGACGCGGAAAGTTTGGAGACGTTAGAAGCCGCGATATTCAGCGCGGACGGAAAGTTGGTCGCATCGAGCAACGGCGACAAGACGGTCGTGCTGCGAGACGTGAGCGCGCCGCGAGAGCATCGCGTTTTGGAGACGCGCGCGTCGAGCGTCTACGCGACGGCGTTCAGTCCCGACGGCAAGTGGTTCGCATCGGGCAGCAAGGACAACACGGTGCGCCTGTGGGAGGCGGCGACGGGACGCGAGTTGCGCAATCTCGCGGGCAACGTCGCAGGCAACATCGGCCCCATCACTTCCGTCGCTTTCAGCGCAGACTCGCGCACGCTCGCCGCAAGCGGCTTGAGCGGCGGCATCAAACTCTGGGATGTAATGTCGGGGCGTGAGTTGCCCGCGCGCGCCGGTCACGCGGAGACGGTCAACAGCGTCGCCTTCAACGCGTCGGGCGTGCTCGCTTCTGCCAGTAACGATAAGACGATCAAACTCTGGGACACCGCAGCGGCGGGGCGCGAACTGCGCACGCTCACGGGGCACGGCGGCGAAGTCCACACGCTCGCTTTCAGCGCGGACGGCAAAACGCTCGCATCGGGAAGTTCAAACGGCGAGATCAAAATCTGGAACACTGCCGACGGCCAAGTTGTGCAAACTCTCTCCGGCCACAACGCGCTCGTGCGCGCCCTCGCGTTCAGTCCCGACTCGAAGACGCTCGCCTCCGCAAGCTACGACAAGACCGCGCGCCTGTGGGACGCTGCGACGGGGCAGACGCTTCGCACTCTGAACGGCGCGGACGCTTTCACCAGCGTCGCCTTCAACAAGGATGGCCTGACCTTGCTCGCTGGAAACTCGCGCGGCGAGATCAAATACTTCGACACCGCGACGGGGCAGGAGCAACGCACCTCGAACGCGCACACAGACGCGATCAACTCTCTGGCGTTCAGCCGCGACGGGCGCTGGCTCATCAGCGGCAGCGAAGACGGCAGCGCGCGCGTCTGGGCGGGCGAAGGCGGCAAGGGCGAACTTTTGGCAACGCTCGTCTCGCTGCGCGAGAGCGAGGATTGGCTCGTGGTCGCGCCCGACGGGTTGTTCGACGGTTCGCCCGTCGCATGGCATCAGATCATGTGGCGCTTCGAGCAGAACACTATGAACGTGCGCCCCGTCGAAGTCTTCTTCAACGAGTATTACGCGCCCGGTCTGCTCGGCGACATCTTCGCGGGCAAGCGACCGCAGGCCGCGAAAGACATCACAGAGCGCGACCGTCGCCAGCCGCAAGTGCGCCTCACGCTTGCAGACGCGCAAGGCACGCAGAGCGTCAGCACGCGCGAAGCGAAGGTGCGTATCGAAGTCGCGGAGGAATCTGCGGACGCGAGACACGCTGAGGGGAGCGGCGCGCAGGACTTGCGACTCTTCCGCAACGGCCTGCTCGTGCGCGCCGAGCGCGGCGACGTGTTGAAGGGAACGAATAAAACCATCGTCGAGATGAGCGTGCCGATTGTTGCCGGAGAAAATCAACTGACGGCTTATGCTTTCAACCGCGACAACGTCAAGAGCACGGATGCGGAACTACGCATAAACGGCGACGCAAGTTTGAGGCGCGCGGGCACGGCTTACATCCTCGCCGTCGGCATCAACCATTACGCCAATCCGGCCTTCAATCTCAACTTCGCCAACGCCGACGCGCAGACGTTCGGCGAAGAAGTGCAGAAGGCGCAGGCGCGTATCGAAGGCTTCGCCAAGATCGAAGTCGTACGCATGTTCGACACGCAGAGCACGAAGGCCAACATGCTGCTCGCCCTCAAGCGTCTCGGCGGCGACGAGTCTGCATTGCCCGCGTCTGCGCCGCCTGAACTCTCTAAACTTAAACGCGCGCAGCCCGAAGACACGGTCATCATCTACTACGCGGGGCACGGCATCGCGCAAGGACAACGCTTCTACATCATCCCGCACGACCTCGGCTACACGGGCGACCGCACGAAGATTGATCCGGCGGGCATGAAGACGCTCCTCGAACACAGTCTCTCCGACCGCGAGTTGGAAGCGGCGCTCGATCATCTCGACGCGGCGCAGGCCGTGCTCGTGTTAGACGCATGCAACTCCGGTCAGGCGCTCGAAGCCGAAGACAAGCGGCTCGGCCCGATGAACTCGAAGGGCTTGGCGCAACTCGCCTACGAGAAAGGCATGTTCATACTCACCGCCGCGCAAGGCTATCAGGCGGCGAAAGAGGCGACGCAGTTGGGACACGGTTTGTTGACTTACGCGCTCGTCGTGCAAGGGTTGAGAGAAGGCGCGGCGGACGCGCGACCGCGCGACGGCCAAGTCTTGATGGGCGAGTGGCTCGACTACGCGACCGAACGCGTGCCGCTGATGCAACTCGAAAGCATGAAGAAGAGTCGCGGCCTGCTCGGTCAACTCGCGATGGTTGACGGCGAGCAGCGCATCGTCAACCCTGAGAACCGCAGCCTACAGCGCCCGCGCGTCTTCTATCGGCGTGAACTCGCCGCGCGCCCGCTCGTCGTCACCCGAGTACAGGCGGGCAGCGCCGGGGCGCGTTCGGCGAATTGAGTTTCGTGTCGGATAAGGTAAGCGTATGTTTCTTCGATTAATGACTTTGCTTGTGGGAACAGTTTTGCTCTGCGGCGCGCTATGCAACGCTCAAACTCCTGCTACGCCGTCGCAATCTGTTCCGAACTCGCCGCCGCAATCGAGCGAGGTCGTCATCGGCATGAGTCGTGACCCGGGCTTCTGGGATTTAGGCCCCGCTTACAGCCTGAGCATTCGCGCGGACGGAAGCGTCGTTTATGTCGGCTTGAGGAACGTCAAGACGAAGGGGACGGCTAAAGGCCGCGTCAGCCCCGAAGATGTGAAACGGTTAATAAAAGAGTTCGAGAAGATAGACTATTTTTCGCTGCTTGATGAGTATTCGCACAAGAGCGGGTGTCCCTTCTTCCTGTGGGACGGCGCGAACGCGTCCACGTCGCTTACGAGCGGCAGCAAGAAAAAATCCATCTTCCACGATTCAGGATGTCTAGCGGATAGCAACGGCATGAGCACAAACTCCTTCCCGCCCGGCCTGACCGAGTTGGAGAATCTAATTGATGAAATTGTAAAAAGCGAACAGTGGATCAAGTGAATAGCCCGCCGCCTGCCGTCAGAAGGAAACTCATCGTTTAAGAAGAAAGGCTCACCCGACGGGTGAGCCTTTCGCTTTTCATTTCATGCGCGCGTCTTAGAAGTTATATTTGAGCGCGAACTGTATGCGGCGACCGGGCGTGACGGTGTTGACGGCTTGGCCGAAGGCGGGGGCTTCGAGGAAGCGCACGGGGATGCCGTAGTTGGCGCGGTTGATGAAGTTGAAGGCGTCCATACGCAGGACGATTGATTGCGTCTCGCCGAACTTGAAATTTTTAATCAGCGCGAGGTCGAGTTCGACGATGTTGCCCGCGCGGAAGCTGTTGCGCCCGACCGAGCCGTCCTGCCCGATGGGCGCGAGGAGCGTCGCGGGGTCGGCGCTCAGGCGCAGCGGTTGTCGTCGGTCGCCCGTGCGCTCAAGCCCTGCCGTTGTGTTCAAGCGATCCGTCAGGTTGCCGTCGAGGTTCACGTCGAAGACGGAGTTGACGGTGAAGGGCTGGCCGGATTGCAGTTGTCCTGTGCCCGCGAGTTGGAGTCCGTCGAGGATGGCGTGTGCGAATCCTCCGCGTCCGGCGGCGCGCGAGAAGTCGTAGATGAAATTGTAGGCGAAGCGATGGCGCACGTCGAAGTTGGCGGGGCCGCGTTCCGCATCGAGGTTGAGGCTGTTCTGCGGGAGCGACGATGCGCCCGCGAGATCGAACACGTCCGATACGTCGTCTTCGGCACGCGCGAAAGTGTAGGACGCCTGAAACTGTAGGCCGCGACGAAAGCGACCGCGCGCCTGCAACTGCAAGGCGTGATAACGCGACTCGGCGGTCGTCTCGAAACGATAGATCGTGCCTGCGCCCGCGACGGGTCGTCCGCCCGTGATGTCTGCGGTCGAAGAGAGACGCACGCCGGGCGAGAGCGTGAGGCCGAAGAAGTCCGGCGAGAAGGGGACGATTGTGCCGCCAGACGGTTGCAGGAATGTGAAGGCGATGGGCACGACATAAGCGTTCGGGCCGAGGTTCGGCGTGTTGAAACGCAGGAGCTTGCTGCCGCGCGTGCCGACATAAGAGATGCCGAGCGTCAAGTTCTTGCCGAGTTGTTGATCCACTGTGACGTTGAAGTGGTGCGCCATCGGCGTGTCGAGTTGTTGCGCGGGGAGCGTCGCACCGAAGCCGCTGAAGGGCGGAATGTCGCCACCGCCGCGCACGATCGAGTTGATCAAATTGATGCTCTGCGCAAACGTGAGCGCGGGGTTGAGATTGTTGAGCGTGCCCGGTTGCACGATCTGGATGCTGCCCTGTCCGGTCGTCAAATTAGGCAGGGGATTGCTCGGATTGATGAAGCTGAAGGGGCAGCGCGTGAAGAAAGTTTGCTGGTTGGTCGGGCAACTGTCCGTGCCCTCGCGCGCGCCTTCGATGAATCTGAGATTGTTGAGGCCGCCCGCGAAGTTGACCGTCAGATAGGATGGATAGACGTTTCTGGATTGACTGACGACCGCGCCGAGTATCTGATCGTAGAAGAGACCGTAACCGGCGCGGATGACTGTCAACCCACGCTCGCGCCCGAAGAGGTTGGGTGCGTATGCGATGCCGATGCGCGGCGCGAAGTTGTTGCGATCAGGATCGAAGATACTCGTGCGGTTGCCGATGAAAGTTTTAAGTCCGGGCACGAAGTCGAGCGCGGGGTCGTTAAATGTGCTTTCGATGCGACGATTCACTTCGCGCGGCGGCGTGTTGTATTCGTAGCGCAGACCGTAAGACAGAGATAGCGCGGGGCGGACGCGCCAGGTATCTTGCGCGTAGAAGTTCAGTTGATAGAAGCGCAGCCCAATGGCCGACTCGCCTTGGAGCGCGAGCGTTTGGAAGAAGCCGCTGGGGGCGCTCGCCGCCGCGAGCGTTTCGGGGCGTATGAAGCGACCCGTGAAGGCGAAGGTTTCGGCTTCGTCGTTGAAGGCGAGTTCGGGCGCTCCTGCGAAGGTGACGAGCGGGCGCGAGTTGCGCGGGAGTTCGGAGTTGAGTTCGGAGCGGCGTATGTCCGTGCCGAAGACGAAGCTATGCCCCGAGGCGCGCATCGTCAGTTCGTCTGCGACTTGATATGTGTTGTTGACGCGACGCTGCGGGAAGTTGAACACGTCTACGCCGACGGGGCTGAAACCTGCGATTGAGACTTGGCCGATTGCGCCGAGGCGTCTGACCTGACCCGTCGGCCCAAGCTGCGTCGCGTTCTGCACGGTCACGCCGGGCGTCGTGACGTAGATCACGTCTCCGGTGTTTGCGCCGAACTGCGTGTTGGAGATGATGCGCGGGAAGGTGAAATTTTCTAAGAGCGGTGCGTTCAAAAGAAACGGCGCGCCGGGGACGAGCGTGTTGGGCAGTTGATATGTTTGATCGCGTTCCTCCGCGAAGTTGAGGCGCGTGCGACCGTAGGAGAGGCGCAGTTGATTGAAGAGGGGGCGCGTGGAGTTTGCACCGCTCAGTTCGCTGTTGAAGAAGAAAGAGTTGTTCTGCGTGCGCACGCGCGGTCTGAGTGATGAGAAGATCGCACCGCCCGTCGAAGGGATGATGCGCCAATCGTCCGTGAAGTTGTAGCGGTTCGTGATGGACTGCTGGCGTCCGCCGAGTTTGAAGTTGCCGTCGAGTTTGCCAGAGAAGACTTTGCCTTGCGCGTTTGCGGGCAGGGTCTCTGTGAAAGTGTTCGCGCCGTAGATGCCCTGCGGGTTGTTGGGGAAGGGGAAGAGACTGAACACGGCATCGCCGCCCGCAGACGTGGGAACGGCGAAGGCTGTGGCGTCTGCGTTGTCGGGGTCGCGGTTGAACGGATCGAAAAAGATGCCGCTTGCGCCCGTCGCGAACGCGCCGCGCTGCGCGACGGTTGGCACGGCGAAGCTCTCTTCTTTGACGGCGTGCTGCACGTAGCCTTCGGCGGAGATGAAATAGAAGAGGTGCGATGGATTGTCTGCGCCGCGCGCACGACCGAGCGGGCCGCCGAGCACGAAGCCACCCTGCCCGAGCGTGAAAGAGTCTTCGCCGCCGCTGCCGTTGCGCACGGTGAGCGGGCGCGGATTGACGGCGACGACCTGCGCGTTGTTGAAAACGACGTTGTCTGCGACGACGACGTTCTGGTTGCCGGAGCGCAGCGGCGAGACTGCGTTGCCGAACGTGGTATCGAAGGCGTTGCGAGCGTTGAGTTGGCTTGAGTTGAGGAAACCGTAGAGCGTGCCGTGATGCTCACTTCCCCCAGACTTCGACACCGCATTGACCTGTGCCCCGATGTTGCGGCCAAACTGCGCCGGAGCTAGCAGCGTGATCGCCTGATACTCCTTGACCGATTCTATCGGCTGCGGGATGAGCGCAACAAAGCCTTGACGACGCACTCCGATGTCCTCGTCGTTGTTGTCCGAGCCATCCACCGTGAAGTTGTTGGCACGTGAACGAAGTCCGTTGACAGAGAACTGACCGGCAGAGCCGACGCCAGCGCCGACGCCGGGGCCTGCCACACTGCCTAACGTCTGTGGTGGAGGTGCGACACCGGGGAGCAGCAGCGTCAACTCGTCGAAGGTGCGTGTGAAGGTAAAGGAGCCGAGTGGAAGCGTGGAGACTTCTTCTTCGGTGAAGGCTCCGCCCTGTCGTGCGTCAGATGCGTTGATGCGCGCGCGGATGTCTGTCTCTTCTTCGGTAAGCGCGGCGGTCACGGGTGTGGCGGACGGCGTTGGTGTCGGAGTGATAGGCGGGCGCGAGCCGGGCGTCGTGATCGGCGTCGGAGTTTGCGTGGGGGGCGCGACAGGCGGTGCGGGGTCGAGTGCGACGGGAACTGGTACGACTTCGCCCGTCCTTGTGATGAAGAGACGTTGCCGGACTTCCTTGGTCTGGAATCCTTGTGCAGAGACGCGTATGAGGTAGATGCCGGGGGCGAGCAGTCCGGCGTAGAAGCGTCCGCGCGAATCGGAGGTCTTGGGCGTCGTCTGGTTGGTCTGCTGGTTGATGATCTCGACCGATGCGCCCGTGATGATTGAGCCCGTCTCGCTGTTCGTCACCGTCCCTTCAAACGCTCCCGTCACGGTGTCCTGCGAGCGCGTGGCGGGCGTGTTCGAGAGCAACAGGCCGAGTGTGAGCGCGCAGGAGAGCGCGAGGCGTGTGAGGGGGCGGGCAAAAGGGCGCGGCAAAACGTTTCGGACTGGGCTATTGATGAGCATGACGTTGGTATCAAATGAGCAAGGGGAAGATCGTTCGTGGCGCGAGAATGCGGCACGGCCTCTCTGCGAATCGTGGCTGGTTTTAGACGCACGCGCTCGTCGCGTCTGTCTGAAACGGTAATTTTCGGCAAGCGGCGACGCGTGTGCGCGCTCGGCGGCGCAAGGAGCGTAAGGCTCTGCACATAGTTTGCCGAAAGGACTAGCGCAAGCTAGGGCAGAATCCTGCGGGTGTCAAGAAATTTTTCGTCGCCGCCCTCGCGCGGAATGGTTTACTAATTAACCATTTATGCTGTAATATGCGCTCTCTTCTAACGGGTTTGGAAGTCCGCTGGCTGCGTGCGACTTTTTTGCGTCCCTTCCAAATTGAAAACTTCAGACGGCCAGTTCTGCGGCCTCATCAAACGTGCCCTACACAATTCCCCCGAATCGCGTCGGCACAAATTAGCTCTCAACACTGTCAACGTTTACGTTAACTGCTTCGCCTCGACACTAACTCGCGCCGCCCTGCTCCGCGCCCGCCCCTAAATCCAGTCGGGCACAGAACGGCGTACTTCTGACTGATCAAGTCTTTGACATCGTCCTGTTGTCCGTTACTTGTTAAAGGTTCCCCCGCATGTCTCATCTCGCCGTAAATCGCCGCCGCCTCTCTAGCCCTGCCCTGCGCCTCCTGTTGGCTTATCTCGTCCTGACGGGCACGCTGCCCGTGCCCGCCGCACGCGCCTTGCAACAGGCCAAGACGAAGACGCCCGCGCCCGTCGCACGCAAGTCCGAACAGAAAGCCGCGCGCACGTCGAGCGACGCGAAAGACCGCATCACTGCTAACGCGCTACAGGCGAGCGGCAAGATCGCCTTCGGCGGCGGTGCTACCGATAATGAAATCTTCGTGATGAACGCGGACGGAAGCGGGCAGACGAATTTGACGAACAATCCGGCGATTGATGAAAGTCCGGCCTGGTCGCCCGATGGGCAGAAACTCGCTTTTGTCAGCGACCGCGATGGCGACTTTGAAATTTTTGTCATGCAAGCGGACGGCTCGGGCGTAACGCAACTCACGTCGAATGCCTTCGAGGATGCCGAGCCTGTTTGGTCGCCCGATGGCTCGAAGATCGCATTCCAATCCGACGGCGACGACAATCGTGAAATCTACTTGATGAATGCCGACGGCACGAATCAAGTCCGCTTGACGAACAATGCGGCTCACGATGGCAAGCCCACCTGGTCGCCCGACGGGAGCAAGATCGCATTCGAGTCTGACCGCAGCGGCGACAGTGAGATTTATTCGATGAATGCCGACGGCAGCGCTCCGGTCAATCTCACGAATGATGCGGCCTTCGACAGCGAGCCTGCGTGGTCGCCCGACGGCACGAAGCTCGCCTTCGCCAGCAACCGCGCAGGCGGCGACGAAGAGATTTTTACTATCGACGCCAACGGCGCTAATCCGACGAGGCTAACCACTTCAGCCGGTTTCGATTCCAGACCCACCTGGTCTCCCGACAACTCAAAGATCGCCTTCAACAGCGTCCGCACCGGCACCGATAACATCTTCGTGATGAACGCGAACGGTACGGGGCAGACCCAAATCACCAACGACCCGAACGGCTCAAGCCAAGCCGATTGGCAGACGCTCCTCTCCTGCGCGCCGCCGCCCGCGAACGGCGTCGCTTGGTATCGCGCCGAAGAGAACGCCGACGACTCGATCGGCACGAATCACGGCACGCTGCAAAACGGCGCGTCCATCTCGCAGGGCTTCGTCAACTCGGCGTTCAACTTGGACGGCACAAACGACTTCGTTCAAGTCGCCTCGCCGACGGGGCTGCCTGTCGGCAACGCGGCGCGCACGTTGGAACTCTGGTTCAAGACGCCCGCGAATTTGGTCACATCACCCGACTCGGCTCTGGTGCAGTACGGCACGTCTTTTGTCGATCACCAGATGTTCGGGTTGATCACTGCGTCCAGTCATCCGGGCAAGCTCTACTTCTTCGGCTACAATGATGACCTCGCGGGCGTCACGACCCTTCAATCCAACACCTGGTATCACGGCGCGGTGACTTACGACGGCACGACGCTGAACCTCTACCTGAACGGGAAACTCGAAGCGACCAAGAATACCAGCGCGCTCAACACTGTGATTGACTCGAACGGTCTCACCATCGGCTACAGGCCGGAGATCGGCGCGCACTGGCAAGGGCTGTTGGACGAAGTCGAAATCTACAACCGCGCGCTCACCGCAACGGAAGTCAAAAACATCTACGATTCAAAGAACGCGGGCAAGTGTCTCGCGGGCGCGTCGCAAACAATCACCACATCGAACACGAACGACTCCGGCCCCGGCTCGCTCCGCCAAGCAATTCTCGACGCCAACGCCAGCCCCGGCACGCAGACTATCAACTTCCAAATTCCCGGCACGGGCGTTCACACCATCGCGCTTGCTTCAGCACTACCCACGATCACAGACCCCATCATCATTGATGGCTACACGCAAGCGGGTGCGACCGTCAACACCTCTACGACGAGCGACAACGCCGCGCTCAAGATCGAACTCGACGGCACGGGCGCAGGCGCGGGCGCGAACGGTCTGAGTCTCACCGCAAGCGCCAGCGGTTCGGCCATACGTGGTCTCGTCATCAATCGCTTCACGCGCGACGGCATCTCTCTGAACGGCAGCGACAACAACACGATCACCGGCAACTTCATCGGCACAGACCCGTCCGGCCTCGTCGATCTAGGCAACGGCGCGAGCGGCGTCGAGGGTGAATTTGGCAGCAACGCAAACGATAACCTGATTGGCGGCATTGCTCCCGCCGCGCGCAATATCATTTCCGGCAACGGCGGCTTCGGCATCGTCTTTGGCTTTGCTTCGGGGAATGTTATTCGGGGTAACTTCGTCGGGCTTGGCGCAGACGGCGCGACCGCGATCGGAAACAGCAGCGCAGGCATTGACTTTGATTCATTCGTCTCCGGCTTTGTCGTCGGCGGCGACGATGCAGCCGACGGCACGACCGACGGCGTAGTCGCCGCGCGCAATTACATCTCCGCGAACGGCGGCAACGGCATCTTCCTCGGCGGCGCGGGTTTCGGCGGCGCAACCATTCAGGGCAACTACATCGGCACCGACACGAGCGGCACACTCGCACGCCCGAACGCCAGCGGCATAGATACCAACCTCGCGCATAACGCCATCTTCGGCGGCTCGACCGCAGGCGCGGGCAACCTCATCTCCGGCAACACCGCCAACGGCATCAACATCGGCAACACCTCCAACGCAGTCGTCAGAGGCAACCGCATCGGCGTGCAGGCCGACGGCGCGACCGCGCTCGGCAACGGCGGCTTCGGCCTCTTCTTCGCTGCCGGTTCGAGCGGCGCGCAGGTCGGCGGCACGGGCGCGGGCGACGCGAACATCATTGCCTTCAACGGCAACGACGGCGTGCTCGTTGACACCGGCACGTCCAACCTCATCAGCGGCAACTCGATCTACTCGAACGGCACGACTGCCGCACATCTCGGCATTGATCTCGGCACGGACGGCGTGACCGCAAACGATGCGGGCGACGCAGACACGGGCGCGAACAATTTGCAGAACTTCCCCGTCATCACATCCGTCATGGCGGCGGGCGCGAATACCATCGTAGCCGGTACACTCAATTCTGCTGCGAGCACGCAGTTCCAGATCGAGTTCTTCTCCAATCCTTCATGCGACGCTTCGGGCAACGGTGAAGGCAAGACATTCCTCGGCTCAACTTTTGTAACGACCGACGCGAGCGGCAACGCGACGTTCAACCCGACACTCACGAGCGCGACCAGCAACGGTCAAGCCGTCACGGCGACGGCGCGTGACTCCAACGGCAACACCTCCGAGTTCTCCGCCTGTCGCACGGTCGTAGGCCAACAGTCCTTTACAGTCACGAACACCAACGACAGCGGCGCAGGCTCTCTGCGGCAAGCTATCCTCGATGCCAATGCCAACGTCGGCGGCAACGACACCATCACCTTCAACATCTCCGGCGGCGGCGTCAAAACCATCACGCCCACGACCGCGCTCCCGACCATCACAGACCCCGTCATCATAGACGGCTACACGCAGCCCGGTGCGTCGGCCAACACGCTCGCCTTGGGTGACAACGCCGTGCTCCTCGTCGAAATAGACGGCAACGTTCAGGGCTTCAACGGGCTGTTCATCACGGGCGGCAATTCGACCGTGCGCGGCCTTGTCATACGCCGCTTCAACTCGCCCGCAATCCGCCTCCAGACCGGCGGCAACAACACCATCACCGGCAACTTCCTCGGCCTCAACGCCGCTGGCACGACCGCCGCCGCCAACAACTTTGGCATCTACATAGATAACTCGCCGAATAACCAGATCGGCGGCACTAGCCCGGCCGACCGCAACCTCATTAACAATTTCATCTTCACTCCCGACGGGCTGGGCGGCGGCAATACGATCCAGGGCAACTACTTCGGCACGAACGCTGCCGGAACAGCCCCCATCGGTCAGGGCGGCATCATCCTCAACAACTCGAACAACACCGTCGGCGGCACGACAGCGGGCGCGGGCAACCTCATCTCCGCCAATTCAGCGACCGGCATCACCCTCGGCAGCCCCGGCAGCAACAGCACGGTGCAGGGCAACCTCATCGGCCTGACCCCCGACGGCACAGCCATGCTCGGCAGCCCTGGCGCGGGCATCAGCATCTTGCGTAGTTCGGGCAATCAAGTCGGCGGCACGACGGCAGCGGCGCGCAACGTCATCGTCTCCACCGGCGGCACAGTCGCCTTCAGCATCAGCGGCGCGGGCGGCACTGCCAGCAACAACGTCGTCGAGGGCAACTACATCGGCACGAACGCTGCGGGCACAGCCGCTCTTCCGGGCGGCATCAGTTCGAGCATCGGTGTGCAGTTGGATGGTTTGACGAATAACACTATCGGCGGCACGGCGGCGGGCGCGGGCAACGTCATCTCCGGCTTCACCGTCGGCTTACGCGTCTTCGGCTCGGCTCCCGTCTTCTCCGGCAACCAGATACAGGGCAACCTGATCGGCACGAACGCGGCGGGCACGGCGGCCCTGCCCAACGCCACAGGCATCAACATCAACTTCCAAAATAGCGGCGCAGTGCCCGCCACGCCCAACACCATCGGCGGCACGACGGCTGCCGCGCGCAACGTCATCAGCGCCAGCGCCAGCGACGGCATCAACCTCACCGGCGGAGCCAACAACATCATCATTCAGGGCAACTACATCGGCGTCGCCGCCAACGGCACAACCGCGCTCGGCAACGCCAGCGACGGCATCGAGATCACCAGTGGCTCGAACAACCAGATCGGCGGCACGGCGGCAGGCGCGGGCAACATCATCGCCAACAGCGGACAGGACGGCGTCTTTATCAGCGCGGGCACGGGCAATCTCGTCCGTGGCAACTCGATCTACGACAACGGCACGACCACGAGCACGCTCGGCATAGACCTCGGCAGCAACGGTGTACTGGCGAACGACGCGGGCGACGCCGACACAGGCGCGAATAATTCGCAGAACTATCCGGTCATCACGTCCGCCACCGTCGCAGGCGGCAACACGACGATCAACGGCACGTTCAACTCGACTGCCAACACGACCTTCGCCATCGAATTCTTCGCCAACACCGTCTGCGACGCATCGGGCTTCGGCGAGGGCAAGATATTGATCGGCACTGCGACTAAGACCACCGATGGCAGCGGCAACGTCACCTTCAACGAGACGTTCGCAGGCACGCTCCCCGACGGCACCTGGATCACCGCGACCGCGACCGATCCGGGTGGCAACACCTCCGAGTTCTCCGCTTGCGGCCAAGTTCCCATCTCGATACGGACGGTTACGAATACAAACGACAGCGGCGCAGGGTCGCTTCGTCAAGCCATCATTGATTCAAACACAGACCTCGGCGTCCAGACCATCACCTTCAACATCACGGGCGGCGGCGTCAAAACCATCACGCCCACGACCTCGCTGCCCGACATCACGCAGCCCGTTATCATAGACGGCTACACGCAGCCCGGCGCGTCCGCCAACACGCTCGCCACAGGCAACGACAGCGTGCATCTCATCGAACTGAACGGCACGACGGCGGGCGGCAACGGATTGAACATCACGGCGGGCAATTCGACCGTGCGCGGCCTCGTCGTCAACCGCTTCAGCGTAGGCATACGCCTCACCACCGGAGGCAGCAACACAGTCGAGGGTTGTTTCATCGGCACAGACACGGCGGGCACAGCCGATTTCGGCAACACGTCAACCGGCATCAGCATCATCTCCAGTTCGACCAACACCATCGGCGGCACGACGCCCGCCACGCGCAACCTGATCTCCGGCAATAACACTTTCGGCGTCGAGATCAACGGCGGCAATCTCAGCGGCAATTTGATTCGCGGCAACTACATCGGCACGAACGCCGCAGGCACTGCCGCCATCACGAACGTCACAGGCGTCGCCGTCAACGGCACGCCCAACATCACGAACAACACGGTCGGCGGCAACGTCGCGGGCGCGGGCAACCTCATCTCCGGCAACACGACCGGCGTTCAAGTCTCCGGCTCGAACGTCACCGGAACCGCCGTGCAGGGCAACATCATCGGCCTCAACGCCGCAGGCACAGCCGCGCTCGCCAACACCTCCGTAGGCATCACCGCGAGCGGCGGCACTACGCAGATCGGCGGCACTACGCCCGAAGCACGCAACATCATATCCGGCAACACCGGACAGGGCATCACCGTCACCGGCACGAACACAACCATTCAGGGCAACTACATCGGCACGAACCCTGCGGGCAACGTCGATCTAGGCAACACCGCGAACGGCATCAACGCCAGCAGTTCGGGCGCGAACCTCGTCATCGGCGGCTCGGCGGCGGGCGCGGGCAACGTCATCTCCGGCAATAACTCTGCGGGCATCCTCATGGGCACGACCGCGACGGGTGCGTCCATTCTCGGCAACATCATCGGCCCGGACGTGACGGGCACAATCGACATCGGCAACACCTCGGACGGCATCAACAGCACAGCCCCCGGACTCGTCATCGGCGGCTCGGCGGCGGGCGCGGGCAACGTCATTTCAGGCAATAACCAGAACGGCCTCAACATACAGAACGTCAGCACGATCAAAGGCAACTACATCGGCGTGCGCTCCGACGGCGTGACCCCGCTCGGCAACAGCGTCGCAGGCATCTCCATCTCTTCGGTGAGCGCCAGCAACACAACTGTCGGCGGCACGTCGGCGGGCGAGAGCAACGTCATCGCAGGCAACGGCACAGACGGCATCAGCGTCACGACCGCAACGGGCGTTCGCATCAGCGGCAACTCTATTTTCTCGAACGGCACGGTCGCCAATCACCTCGGCATAGACCTCATCGGCACAGACGGCATCACTGCAAACGACGCGGGCGACGCCGATGCGGGCGCGAACAATTTGCAAAACTTCCCCGTCATCACGTCCGCCATGTCTACGGGCGGCACGACGACGGTTGCGGGCACGCTCAACTCTACGGCGAGCACGCAGTTCACCATCGAGTTCTTCGCCAATCCTTCATGCGACACTTCGGGCAACGGCGAGGGGCGCACCTTCATCGGCTCGACCACAGTTACGACCGACGCGAGCGGCAACGCTGCGATCAACACCACGCTCGCCGCAGACGCCGCAGGGCAGTTCATCACGGCGACGGCCACCAATCCCGCGAACAGCACCTCCGAGTTTTCCGCCTGCTCGCTCGCACCGCTCGTCACCATCACCGTCACGAACACGAACGACTCTGGCGCGGGTTCTCTGCGTCAGGCCATCACCGACTCGAACTCGAACGGCGGCACGCAGACCATCGCGTTCAACATTGCGGGCGCGGGCGTGCATACGATCTCGCCAGCTTCGGCGCTCCCGAACATCAGCGCGCCCGTCGTCATTGATGCGACGACGCAGAGCGGCTATGCCGTCGGCGCGCCCGTCATCGAACTCGACGGCACGAACGTCACAGGCGTCGGCCTGACCGTCGCAGCGGGCGGCGCGGGCAGTACGATTCGCGGTCTCGTCATCAACCGTTTCAGCGGTGCGGGCATCAGCCTGTTTGGTGGCGGCAACAACATCATCGAGGCGTGCTTCATCGGCACGAACGCCGCCGGCACGGCAGCCGCGCCGAACGGCGTCGGCATCGGCATCGGCATCGGCACGAACACCATCGGCGGCACAACCGCAGCGCAGCGCAACGTCATCTCCGGCAACAGCACGCAGGGCATCAACACGACGAGCACAACTGCGAACGGCAACGTCATTCTAGGCAACTACATCGGCACGAACGCGGCGGGCACGGCTGCCATCCCGAACAGCACCGACGGCATTAATCTCACTTCGGCCAGCAACACGGTCGGCGGCACTACGCCTGCGGCGCGCAACGTCATCTCCGGCAACGGCGACGACGGCATACAACTCACCTCAACCGCAGGGCCGAACACCGTGCAGGGCAACTTCATCGGCACGAACGCGGCAGGCACGGCGGCCATCCCGAACAGCACCTTCGGCGTGCGCATCGGCCCCTCTGCCGCTTCGTCCAATAACGCTATCGGCGGCACGGCGGCGGGCGCGGGCAACCTCATCGCCTTCAACGCCCAGGACGGCATCACCATCCCCAACGCGTCTTCGGTCGCCAATTCCATACTCGGAAACTCCATCCACTCGAACGGCACAACCTCTCTGCATCTCGGCATAGACCTCGGCGCGGACGGCGTCCTCGCGAACGACGCGGGCGACGCAGACACGGGCGCGAACAACTCGCAGAACTATCCCGTGCTCACGGGCGTCATGTCTGCGGGCGGCAACACGACCATCACGGGCACGCTCAACTCTACGGCTTCGACCGCCTTCCGCGTCGAGTTCTTCTCGAACACGACTTGCGATGCTTCCGGCAGCGGCGAGGGGCAAGTCTTCCTCGGCGCGGCCACCGTCACGACCGACGCTTCCGGCAACGCGACCATCAACGAGACGCTCAATGGCGTCACGGTCGCCACAGGTCATTCCGTCACGGCGACGGCGACCAACCCTGCGAACAGCACTTCGGAGTTCTCCGCCTGCTATCTCGAGTTGCCGCCCGTCCTCACCGTGACGAACACGAACGACAGCGGCTCAGGCTCTCTGCGTCAGGCCATCTTCGATTCCAACGTAGCGGCGGGCGTGCAGACCATCGCCTTCAACATCGGCACGGGCGCGCAAACCATCTCGCCAGCCTCCGCGCTCCCTGCGATCACCGCGCCCGTCATCATCGACGGCACGACGCAACCCGGCTACGCGGGCACGCCGCTCATCGAAATCAACGGCACGAATGCGGGCGCGGGCGTGAGCGGCCTCGACATCTCTGGCGGCGGTTCGACCGTCAAGGCGCTCGTCGTCAACCGCTTCACGTCGCACGGCATCCTGCTCCAAACCGCCGGTAGCAACGCAATCGAAAACTGTTACATAGGCACGGACGGCGCGGGCACAACCGACCTCGGCAACGGCGGCGACGGCATACGCATCGAGTCCGGTTCGACGAACAACAACATCGGCGGGCTGACCGCAACAGCGGGCACAGCCCCCGGCAACATCATCTCCGGCAACACGAGCGACGGCATAGAGATCAACGGCGCGACGACGAGCGGCAACACGCTGCGCGGCAACCTCGTCGGCACGGCTGCGGGCGGCAACACTGCGCTCGGCAACAACAGGGGCATCTTCGTCACCAATGCGCCCTCGAACCAGATCGGCGGCGCGACGGCAATGGCGCGCAACATCATCTCCGGCAACGTCGTGGAGGGTGTCGAGATCAGCGGCGAGACGGCGGACTCGAACGTCGTCGCCGGAAACTTCATCGGCACGAACATCACGGGCGCGGCCGATCTCGGCAACGGCAACGACGGCGTACAGATCACGCTCGGCAGCGACAACACCACAGTCGGCGGCCTCACCTCGACGCCCGGACAAGCGCCCGGCAACGTCATCTCCGGCAACAACGAAGAGGGAATTTCGATAGACGCCCTTACCACTACCGCGCATCAGGTCTTGGGCAACATCATTGGCCTAAACGCCGCAGGCAACGCCGCCCTGCGCAACGAAAGCGACGGCATACTTATCATCAACTCGCCCTCGAACCAGATCGGCGGCGCGACGGCGATGGCGCGCAACATCATCTCCGGCAACAATCAGGGCACGACCGACGACGGCATAGAGTTCAGCGGCAACGACTCGGACTCGAACATCGTCCAGAGCAACTTCATCGGCACCGACATCACGGGCATGGTCGGCATCGGCAACGGCGGCAATGGTATCCTCATCGGCGCGGGCGACACCAATACCATCGGCGGCTCAACCGCCACGCCCGGACAAGCGCCCGGCAACGTCATCTCCGGCAACGGCTCGGAGGGCGTAGAGAACGCCGGTGGAAGCGGCAACCTCGTGCGCGGCAACATCATCGGCCTCAACGTCGCGGGCAACGCCGCCATCGGCAACGTAGGCGGGGGATACTTCCTCGGCAGCGGCATCAACAACGTGCTCGGCGGCGCGACCGCCGACCTGCGCAACATCGTCTCCGGCAACGGCTCGCACGGCGTCCAAATCAATCAGGGACAGGCCGGTGTCGGCGATAACAACATCGTCCAGAGCAACTACATCGGCACAGACATCACCGGCCTCGTTGACCTCGGCAACGTCGGTGACGGCGTCAACCTCAGCACCGCCGACACTACTACCATCGGCGGCGTTGCGGCCACACCCGGCCAAGCACCCGGCAACGTTATCTCCGGCAACAACGGCGACGGCGTCGAAATCAACGGAGCCAGCGTCATCAGCGTCTTCGGAAATTTGATCGGCCTTAAAGTGAACGGGACGGAAGCCTTGCCCAATTCCGCGCAGGGCGTCATCATCGCTTGCGCCGATACCAACACCATTGGCGGCGCGGCGGCAGGCCAGCGCAACATCATTTCCGGCAACGCAGGCAACGGCGTCCATCTCACCTGCGGCAACACCGGCAACGTCGCCGGTAATATGATTCGCGGCAACTACATCGGCACGAACGCTGCGGGCACAGCCGCCGTCGCCAATCTTCTGGCGGGCGTGCGCATCGAGGGCTTCGCCAACACCAACACCGTCGGCGGAACGGCAGCAGGTGAGGGCAACCTGATCTCCGGCAACACCGCGCAGGGCATCCTCCTCGGTTCGCCCACCGGCGTCAACGCCCAGGCCAACCTCTCCACGATTCAGGGCAACTTCATCGGCACGCAGGCCAACGGCACAAGCGCGCTCCCGAACGGCTCGAACGGCGTCGAAGTCAACGCGTTCAATCCGGCCAACGCCAACAACACAATCGGCGGCGCGGCTGCGGGCGCGGCCAACATCATCGCCTTCAACGGGAGCAACGGCATCCGCGTCGCCAATAACGTCACGCGCAATCTCATCAGTGCCAACTCCGTCCACTCAAACACGAGCCTCGGCATAGACCTCGGCGCGGCGGGCGTCACCGCGAACGACGCGGGCGACGCAGACTCCGGCGCGAACACGCTGCAAAACTTCCCCCTCATTACCTCCGTCACGGCGGGCGGCACAACCACCATCGCGGGTACGCTCAACTCTACGGCGAGCACGCAGTTCACCGTCGAGTTCTTCGCCAATCCTTCCTGCGACGCTTCGGGCAACGGTGAAGGGAAGACATTCCTCGGCTCGACCACCGTGACGACCGACGCGAGCGGCAACGCCTCGTTCAACCCGACATTGGCAAGCGCGACGAGCGCGGGGCAAGCAATCACGGCCACCGCGATTGATCCAAACAACAACACCTCGGAGTTCTCGCCATGCTTCACAGCGGGCGCTGGCGGCCCGACGCTCGGCAACTACGCGAACGCCTCCGTGCAGTTGAGCGCGAACACGACCGTCACGCCCGACGCCGCGCCGACGGGCGCGACGCGCATCAACGTCTCCACTTCCACTAACTTCAAGGGCAGGTTGGAAGCCAACCCGACGACGGGCGTTGTGCGCGTAACGGACGCGCATCCGGCGGGCACATACACGGTGACGGTCAAGGCGTTCGACGGCACTGGCATGACGACGCAGCGGACGTTCACATTGACAGTAACGACACCCGCGACGTGCAATCCGGTCACCTTCGCGGCGCCGACAAACTTCGCCGTCGGCAGCCTTCCTTTCTCAGTCGCAGTCGGCGATTTCAATGGCGACGGCAAGCAAGACCTCGCCGCTGCCAACTTTAGCTCGGCCAGCGTATCGGTCTTGCTGGGCGACGGGGCGGGCAGTTTCAGTGCCGCTACTAACTTCGGCGTTGGCAATGGGCCTCAATCGGTCGCGGTCGGCGATTTCAACGGCGACGGCAAGCAAGACCTTGCCGTTGCCAACAACAGTTCAAACACCGTCTCGATCCTGCTGGGCGATGGCGCGGGCAGTTTCAGTGCTCCGACTAACTTCGGCATTGGCGGCAGTGATCTCTCCGCAGTCGCCGTAGGCGATTTCAACGGCGATGGCAAGCAAGACCTCGCCACGGCCAACAATGTCGGCGTCGGCGTGTCAGTCTTGTTGGGCGACGGTGCTGGCAGTTTTAGTGCCGCCACCAACTTCGCCGTCGGCACTAATCCACGCTCGGTGGCGGTGGGCGATTTCAATGGCGACGGCAAGCAAGACATAGTCGCGGGCAACTACACCTCAGCCAGCGTGTCGGTCTTGTTGGGCGACGGGGCGGGCGGTTTCAGTGCCGCCACCAACTTCGGCGTTGGCGGTTCTCCTTGGTCAGTCGCAGTCGGCGACTTCAACGCTGACGGCCAGCAAGACCTCGCCACAGCCAACACCTCAAACGACGTGTCGGTCTTGTTGGGCAACGGCGCGGGCAGTTTCGGCGCAGCCACCAATTTCGCCGTCGGCGTTAATCCGCGCTCAGTCGCCGTCGGCGATTTCAATGGCGACGGCAAGCAAGACCTCGCCGCTGCCAACAGCCAATCAACCAGCGTGTCGGTCTTGTTGGGCAATGGCGCGGGCAGTTTTAGTGCCGCCACCAACTTCGGCGTGAGCGATAGTCCTTTCTCGGTCGCGGTGGGCGATTTCAACGGCGACGGCAAGCAAGACCTCGTCACGGCCAACAGCTTTGGCTCAAACAACGTGTCGGTCTTGTTGCGGCAATGCCCGCCGCCTTCCACGCTCGAAGTCAGCAACACGAACGACGCGGGCGCAGGCTCTCTGCGTCAAGCGATCATTGATTCAAACAACACGGCTGGCACGCAAACTATCGTCTTCAACATCGCGGGCGCAGGCGTCAAGACCATCTCGCCGACGACGGCGCTGCCCGACATCACGCAGCCCGTCGTCATAGACGGCTACACGCAAGCAGGCTCGTCCGCTAATACTCTAGCGGTGGGCAACAACGCCGTCCTGAACATCGTCCTCAATGGTGCGTCTGCGGGCGGGACTGCGAACGGCCTGCGCGTCCTGGCGGGCGGCTCGACCGTGCGTGGTCTTGTCGTCAACGGCTTCAACGGCAGCGGCATCTTGTTTGAGACGGGGGGCGGCAACACTGTCGAAGGTTGCTTCATCGGCACGGACTCGGCGGGCGCAGTAGACCTCGGCAACGGGATTGGCGTCAACGTCCTCGGCTCGCCCAACAACCAGATCGGCATCGGGAACGCCGCCGCACGCAACGTCGTCTCCGGCAACTTCCTCGGCGTCTTTATCCAGAACGATCCGGCGAGCACGGGCAATCTCGTACGCGGCAACTACATCGGCACGAACGCTGCGGGCACTGCCGCGCTCGGTAACGACAACGGAATGTCCATCGCCGCCCCCTCGAATCAGGTCGGCGGCACGGGCGCGGGCGAAGGCAACCTCATCTCCGGCAACACGGACGGCGGCCTGATGCTCTCCTCCGCGAACAACTCCGTGTTCGGCAACCTGATCGGGACGAACGCGGCGGGCACGAGCGCCATCCCGAACAACACGGGCGGCTCGGGGGATGCGTTCCAGATCGTGTCCGGCGGCAACAACCAGATCGGCGGCACGACTTCGGGCGCACGCAATGTCATCTCCGGCAATAGCCGCCATGCACTCTTTATCTCGCAGGCGAGCGGCACGATTGTTCAGGGCAACTACATCGGCGTCGCTGCGGACGGCACGACGGCGCTCGGCAACGCCTTCGCTGGCGTCAGCTTGAATTTCGCGCCCAACACGCAGGTCGGCGGCACGGCTGCGGGCGCGGGCAACATCATCGCCAACAACGGCCTGCACGGCGTCGTCGTCGGCGACACGCACATCTCCGTCCTCTCGAACCGGATTTACAACAACGGCGATCTAGGCATAGACCTCGACGGCGACGGCGTGACGGCGAACGACCCGGGCGACGGCGACACGGGCTCGAACGACTTACAGAATTTCCCCGTCATCACCAACGTCACGTCAGGCGGCGGCACGACAAACGTGCAGGGCACGTTCAACTCTGCTGCGAACACGCAGTACCGCATCGAGTTCTTCTCGAATGCTGCGTGCGACGCGTCGGGCAACGGCGAAGGGCGCACCTTCCTCGGCTCGACCACTGTGACGACCGACGCGAGCGGCAACGCCACTATCAACGCGATGCTCGCAAGCACGGTCTCGGCCGGTGAAGTCGTCACGGCGACGGCGACCGACCCGTCGAACAACACCTCCGAGTTCTCCGCCTGCGCCTCGCTCTCCCTGCTTGCGCCGGAGATGAATGTCAAAGGCAACGGCGTCTCAATCGCCGACGGCGACACGTCGCCCGATCCCGCAGACCACACCGATTTCGGCAGCGCAGCCGTCACGGGCGGCACAATCTCGCGCACCTTCACCATCGAGAACACGGGCACTGCTGCGCTCAACCTGACCGGCACGCCGCAAGTCTCTATCGGCGGCACGCATGCGGCTGACTTCAACGTGACGGCGCAGCCGTCTTCGACGGTCAACAGCGGCGGCACTACGACTTTCACCGTCACCTTCGACCCCAGCGCCGCCGGATTGCGAACAGCGACGGTGAGCATCGCCAACGACGATGCGGACGAGAATCCTTACGACTTTGCGATTCAAGGAACGGGCAACGCCTCGCCGAACATCACGCCTGCCGCGGCGCTCACGCGGCAGCAGGGCACGGCGGCGTCCAATTCGACCATCGCCACCGTCTCTGATGCGGAGACTGCCGCCGGTAGTCTCGTCGTCACGGCGACGAGTGTGCCTTCCGGCATCACCGTCTCGAACATAGTCAACACGAACGGCACAGTCACCGCCGACGTGGCGGCGGATTGCACTGCGGCCACAGGCGCAAACACCGTCGGGCTGACGGTCACAGATGGCGGCGGCGCGACGGCGACGGCGAACCTAACCGTCAACGTCTCGGCCAACACCGCGCCGACCCTGACCTACACCAACCCGTCCGCCATCCCCGTCGGCGGCTCAACCACAGTCAATCCCGCAACGGGGCCGTCAGACAACGGCAGCGTCGCGAGCGTCGTCGTGCAGTCGCAAGGCACATACACGGGCACGATCTCCGTCAACGCGTCGGGCGTCGTTTCCATCAGCAACGCCGCGCCCGCAGGCACGCACACCATCACCATCCGCGCCACAGACAACTGCGGCACGACGACCGATGCGACCTTCATGCTGACGGTTGATGTACCCAGCGTCCTCAACGTCACGACGACGGCAGATTCCGGCGCAGGCTCTCTGCGTCAGGCCATCCTCGACTCGAACGCGAACGCGGGAGTGCAGGCCATCGTCTTCCAGATAGCGGGCGCGGGCGTGCAGACGATCAGCCCGACCTCGGCGCTGCCCGACATCACCGACCCGGTCATTATTGACGGCACGACGCAGCCCGGTTACGCGGGCACGCCGCTCGTCGAACTCAACGGCACGAACGCAGGATCGTTCTCGAACGGCTTGAAAATCACGGGCGGCGGCACGACGGTGCGCGCGCTCGCCATCAATCGCTTCTTCAACAACGGCATCTTGCTGTCGACGAGCGGCAACAACATCATCGAGGCGTGCTACATCGGCACGAACGCCGACGGCACAACCGATCTGGGCAACGCCGCCAACGGCATCACGATAGTTAACGGCGCGAACAACAACCGCGTCGGCGGCACGAGCGCGGCGCAGCGCAACATCATCGCCGGCAACACAATTGACGGCGTCAACCTTAGCGGCGGCACGACCGGCAATCTGGTGCAAGGCAATTACGTCGGCACAAACGCGGCGGGCACAGCCGCCCTCGCCAATGACGAAGACGGTGTTGAGCTAAATAACGCGCCGGGCAACACAGTGGGCGGGACGGCGGGCGGCGCGGGCAACGTCATCTCCGGCAACGGACGGCACGGCGTCGTGTTGATTAGCGGGGCGAACAACAACACCGTCGTCGGCAATCTCATCGGCACGAATGCGCCCGGCACGGCTGCGCTTGGCAACGGGGCGGTCGGGCTGCAAGTTAAGGCCAGCACCAACACCATCGGCGGCACAACAGCCGCCGCGCGTAACGTCATCTCCGGGAATGCCCAATCCGGCATCACCCTTGAGAACGCGGGCACAACTGGCAATATAGTTCAGGGGAACTACATCGGTACGAACATCAATGGCACAGGCGCGCTCGGCAACGGCTTGGCCGGGGTCGGCGTCGCCTCCGCGTCCGGCAACACTATCGGTGGTCAGGCTGCGGGGGCGGGGAACACCATCGCCAATAACAATGTCGGCGTGCAGATCGGTCTGAGCGCCGCCGACGCGGCAACTGCCAACCGGATCAACTCGAACGCCATTTTCAACAACACGAACCTCGGCATAGACCTCGGCGGCAACGGCGTCACCGCGAACGACGCGGGCGACGCAGACACCGGCTCGAACAACCTGCAAAACTTCCCCGTCATCACGTCCGTCATAGTGGGCGGCGGCAACACGTTCATTCAGGGCACGCTCAATTCAACGGCCAACACGCAGTTCGCCGTCGAGTTCTTCTCAAACGCGGGCTTCTGCGACGCCTCCGGCAACGGCGAAGGCAGGACATTTATCGGTTTAACCACCGTGACGACGGATGGCGCGGGCAACGCCACGATCAACACGACGCTCGCGGGCGCGGTTACCATCGGCGACGTGGTGACATCAACGGCGACCGACCCCGCAGGCAACACTTCGGAGTTCTCCGCCTGCCAGACGGCGCTCCCCTCCGTCGATCTCGCACTCACGATGTCGGACAGCCCAGACCCAGTCACGCTCGGCAACAACGTGACATACACCGCGACTGTGACGAACAACGGCCCCAATGCCGCGAGCGGCGTCGTCGTCACAGACACGCTTCCGGCCAACACGAACTTCGTCTCCGCGAACGCGTCGCAAGGCTCTTGCAACGCGCCCTCGGGCGGCGTCCTCACCTGCAACCTCGGCGGCATGGCGAACGCCGCGCAGGTGATTGTGACTGTCGTCGTCACGCCCACGCAGCAGGGGACGATCACGAATCAAGCTACGGTTGCTGGCAACGAAACAGACCCCGACACGTCGAACAACTCCGCGTCGCAGACCACGACCGTCAACGGGCTGGCCTCGAACGTCACTTGGATCAACGCGGCGGGCGGCTCCTGGAACGTCGCGGCCAACTGGCAGGACGGCACGGGCGCGAACCGCGTGCCCGGCGCGGGCGATAACGCCATCATCACGCTCGCCGGAACTTACACCGTCACGCTCGCATCCGCCGTCAACGTCAGCACACTCAACCTCGGCGCGGCGAGTGGCACGCAGACGCTAGACACCGGCAACTTCCCGCTGACGCTCGACAACAACAGCCTCGTCGGCGCACGCGGTATCCTCGTCGCGGGCAACACGCTTTCAGGCGCGGGCAATCTCGATGTCAACGGCACGCTCGAACATCGCGGCACGCTCTCAGGCGCGGGCGCGATCAACATCGCCGTCGGCGCGACGCTCAACATCAACGGCAGTCAGCCCGTCCTCAGTCGCACCGTCAACAATTCCGGCACGACAAACTACGCTGCCACGAGCAGCATGGTCTTCACGGGCGGCACGTTCAACAATCTCACCGCCGGTACGTTCAACGTGCAGGCCGAGAAACTCATCTTCCAGAGCGGCGGCACAAACCTCTTCTTCAATCGCGGCATGGTGCGCAAACTCACGGGCGCGGGCACGATGCAGTTCAACATGCCCTTCAACAACGACGGCACGATTGACCTGCAATCCGGCGCGCTCGACTTAAGCGTGAGCGGCACGAGCGTCGGACAGTTCAACGGCGCGGCGGGCACGATCCTCTCGCTCAACAACCAGACGCTCATGGGCGCTTCTTCCATCAGCGTCCCCACGCTCAACATCAGCGGCGCGGCGAACAGCGTCGAGGGCAGCTACAACGTCACCGGCACGACGAACATCGCCGGGACAGTGACCTTCACCGGAAACGTCGTCAATGTCGGAAACACCTTGACCATCGGCGGTCAGGCGAACTTCAACTCGAACAACATCACTGCCCCGCTCATCAACGTCAACGGCACGCTGTCCGGCTCTGCAAACGTTAGCCCCACAGCAACGGGCACGCTCAATTTCAACGGCACGATTTCGGGCACGGGCACAACCGACATCCCTGCGGGCGCGACGCTCAACATTACTGGCAGCCAACCTGTCCTCAGTCGCACTATCAACAACGCGGGCACGGCAGTCTACAATCCCGTCAGCAGTGCGATCTTCACAAGCGGCACGTTCAACAACCTCTCCGGTGCGCTCTTCGACGTGCGCGCCGACAAGATCATGTTCCAGAGCGGCGGCGCGAGCGTTTTCAATAACGCGGGCACGCTGCGCAAGACTCAGGGCGCGGGCACGACCGATCTCTCCGTGCCCTTCAACAACATCGGCACGGTCGAGGCGCAGTCCGGCTCGCTCTCCTTCAACACGGGCGGCACGAGCAGCGGCGCGTTCACCGCGAGCGCGGGCAACACGCTCACCTTCAACGCGTACACTCTGCAAGCCGCGTCGAGCGTCTCTGCACCGAACGTCAACCTACAGGGCACAACCTCCGTCGCGGGCACGTACAACGTCACCGGCACAACGAGCGTCTCCGGCACGGCCACCTTCACCGGCAACGTCACGAACGTCGGCAACACTCTGACGATCACGGGGCAAGCGAACTTCAACTCAAACAACGTCGCCGTCCCGCTCATCAACTTGAACGGCACGCTCTCCGGTTCGGCAAACGTTAGCCCGACCGCGACCGGCACGTTCAACTTCAACGGCACGCTCTCCGGCACAGGGACGACCGACATCCCTGCGGGCGCGACTCTCAACATCGGCGGCGGCCAGCCCTTCTTGAGTCGCACGCTCAACAATTCGGGAACGACCATCTTCAATGTCACTAGCAGCTTGGTCTTTACGAACGGCACGTTCAACAATCTCGCGGGCGGCACGTTCGACGCGCGCGCCGATAAACTCATCTTCGCGAGCGGCGGCACGAACGCTTTCAACAATGCGGGTACTTTGCGAAAGACGCAGGGCGCGGGCACGACAGATTTCAACCTGAACTTCACCAACACCGGCACGGTCGAATCGCAATCGGGCACGCTCGGCTTCAACAGCGTCTACACCCAGTCAGCCGGTACGACGAAACTCAACGGCGGCAACCTGAGCACGACCTCGCTCCTCAACATTCAGGGCGGCACGCTCACAGGCACGGGCACAATCACGGGCAACGTCCAGAACGCGGGCACGCTCGCGCCCGGCCTCTCCGCAGGCGTCCTTAACATCACGGGCAACTACACGCAACTCGCTTCCGGCATACTCGCTATCGAGATCGGCGGCACAAACGTCGGCACGCAGTACGACCAACTCAACGTCACAGGCACGGCCACGCTCAACGGCACGCTCAACACGACGCTCACAAACGGCTTCAACCCGGGCTTCAACAACCAGTTCGTCGTCTTGACCTACGGCACGCGCAGCGGCACGTTCTCCACCATCACGGGAGCGTTCGCGCCCGTCTACAACGCCAACAACCTGACGCTCACGAGCAACGCGCCGCCGCCCACGACCTTCACCGTCACGACGACGGCAGACTCCGGCGCAGGTAGCTTGCGTCAAGCCATACTCGACTCGAACGCGACGGCGGGCACGCAGATCATCGCGTTCAATATCGCGGGCGCGGGCGTGCAGACGATCGCGCCGACTTCGGCGCTGCCCACGATCACAGACCCCGTCATCATTGACGGCTACACGCAAGCAGGCTCGTCCGCCAACACGCTCGCCACAGGTTCGGACGCCGTGCTGCTCATCCAGTTGAGCGGGACGAACGCGGGCGTCGTGACCGCCGCGTTGCGCATCACGGGCGGGGGCAGCACCGTGCGCGGTCTCATCATCAACAACTTCACGGGCAGCTTCCCCAACGCCAACGGCATTCAACTGAACGGCGGGAGCGCGAACGTCATCGAAGGCAACTTCATCGGCACGAATGCAACGGGCACAGCCGCCGCCTCTAACGGCGTCTTCGCCATAGACATCACCAACTCGACGAATAACCGCGTCGGCGGCACGACGCCTGCGGCGCGCAACGTGCTCTCTGGCAACTCCGAAGGCGTCCACGTCTTCAATTCAGGAGCGGCGGGCAACAATCTCGTGCTGGGTAATTACATCGGCACGAACGCGGCGGGTACTGCGGCCATCGCGAACACAGGCGACGCGGGCATTCGCGTCACCGCCTCGCAAAGCAACACTGTCGGCGGCACAGTGGCGGGCGCGGGCAACGTCATCTCTGGCAACAACACGAACGGCATCTCGATTGACACCAACGCGAATAACAATATCGTGCAGGGCAACCGCATCGGCACGAACGCTGCGGGCACGGGCACGATACCGAACACGGGCTTCGGCATCGTCATCGGCGGTTCAAACGGCAACCAGATCGGCGGGACGGCGGCGGGCGCGGCGAATACTATCGCCAACAGCGGGCAAGACGGCGTTGCCGCGTTGGGCGGGACGGGCAACATCATCTCCGGCAACTCGATCTTCGCCAACAACCAACTCGGCATTGATCTCAACGACGACGGCGTGACGGCGAACGACGCGGGCGACACCGACGCTGGCGCAAACAACTCGCAGAATTTCCCAATCCTCTCCGCAGTCACATCGTCGGGCGGCAACACCACTGTCACGGGCACGCTCAACTCGACGCCCAACACGAACTACTTCGTACACTTCTACTCGAACGCCGCCTGCGACCAATCCGGCAACGGCGAGGGGCAGACATATCTAGGCAACGCGTCCGTGACGACTAACGGTGCGGGCGAGGCGAGTTTCAACACGACGCTCAGCGGCGTTGCGCTATCCACGAGCGAGTTCGTCACGGCGACGGCGACCGATCCCGCGAACAACACTTCGGAGTTTTCGGCGTGCCGTCAGGTGTCGCTGCCGCCGCCCAGCACGTTCACGATCAGCGGCCAGGTAACGGAAGGCGCAAACGGCCTCTCCGGCGTGACCATGACGCTCAGCGGTTCGCAATCGAACGTCACCACGACCGACGCGAACGGCAACTATGCGTTCGCCAACCTGCCCGCGAACGGCAACTACACCATCACGCCCTCGCGCGCGAACTACACGTTCACTCCGCCGAGTCGCCAGTTCAACAACCTGAGCGCGAACCAGACCGGCAGCAACTTCACCGCGACGCTCAACACCTACACGCTCAGCGGCCACATCAGCGATTCCTCAAACGCCAACCTCGCGGGCGTGACTGTCACCCTCAGCGGTTCGCAGTCGGCGACTACTACAACCAACGCGAACGGCAACTATTCGTTTGCCAATGTCGCCGCCGGTGGCAACTACACCATCACGCCGTCGCTCTCCGGTTACACGTTCGCGCCGCCCAACCGCAGCGCCAGCAACTTGAGCGCAAACCAGACGGCGCTGGATTTCACGGGCACGCTCAACGCACACACGATCAGCGGTCAGGTGACTGAAAACGGAAACGCGCTCGCCGGAGTCACCGTCACGCTAAGTGGTTCACAAAACGCGACGACCACAACCGATGCAAGCGGCAACTATTCGTTCAACGCTTCAGCCGGAGGCAACTACACGGTCACGCCGTCGCTTGCGAATTACACCTTCAACCCGCCGAGCCGTCAGTTCAATAATCTGAGCAGCAACCAGACGGGCAACTTCGCCGCAACGCGCAACACGCACAGCATCGGCGGCAACATCCGTGACAACAACAACCAGCCGCTCTCAGGCGTCACAGTCACCTTGAGCGGCGGCCAAGCCTCCACCGCAACGACCGACGGGGCGGGGAACTACTCTTTCACGAATCTTCCGGCGGGCGCTAACTACACCGTTAGCCCCGCGCGCGCGGGCTACAACTTCGCGCCGCCGAACGCGACGTTCAATAATTTGAACGCGAACCGCACGGCTGACTTCACGGGCACGCCCGCCAGCGGCTCTTTCACGATCAGCGGACGCGTGCGCGACAACATCAACGATTTTGTAAGCGGCGTGACCGTCACCTTGAGCGGCGCGCAATCGCGCACCACGACGACCGACGCGACTGGCCTCTACACCTTCACGAATCTCCCGCAAGGCGCGTACACAGTGACGCCCGCGCTCTCCGGCTATACCTTCAATCCTGCGTCGAAAGCCTTCCCGAATTTGACGCAGAACGAGACGTTCGACTTCACGGCGACGCCTTCCGTCTCCACGCCTGCGGGCTCGAACGTGCAGAGCGTGCTCGGCGGTTTCAGCGTCACGTTCGCCGTCGTCAACAGCGCGGGCACGACCAACGCGCTGCTCATCAATCCGGCGAACGTGGGTTCGCTGCCCGCTGGTTACACCTTCTTCGTCGGCACGCGCGCCGCAGACATCACGACCAGCGCGACCTACTCAGGCACGATCACGGTCTGCACTAACGCGCCGAACGTCAACGACACGCAAATCTTCGCCCGCCTACGCATCCTGCACGGCGAAAACGGCGCGTTCGTCGATCGCACGTCCGGCGCGGATTTCAACACGCGCACAATTTGCGGTCAGGTCACGTCGCTCAGCCCGTTCGTACTCGCTCTGGCGATCCCGACGCAGTTGCAGACGGTCACCGGTCGTGTCTTAGCCAACAGCGGCAACGCTGGTGTCACCGCCAGGCGCGAGGCGGGCATTCCTAACGTCACGGTCTTTGTCACAGACCCGAACACGGGCGCGCTCATTACGACTACCATCACGAACGCGGATGGCGATTACACGTTCTTGCTTGAGCCCGGCCGCGACTACACCGTCTCGACCTCGAAAGCCGGATTCATCTTCCAACCCGCCGCGCGCACCTTCGGCAACCTGAGCGGCGGCCAGAACTCCGACTTCCTAGCGACCGAGGGTATACAGATCACCGGCCGCGTCGCAGGGCCTACGGGCAGCGGCATCGGCAACGTCAACGTCACGCTCAGCGGCTCTGTGTCGCGTACGACGCAGACTTTGCCGAACGGCAGCTTCCTCTTCACCACGCTGCCCCCGAACGGCGACTACGTCGTGCAGGCGGACAGCGGCCTGCTCACGTTCAGCCCGCCGCAAATCGTGCGCCCCGGCCTGAGCACCGACGTGACGCTCAGCCTCGTCGCCGCACCGCGCCCCGCGCCTGTCCCGACGCCCCCCATCGTCGAAGATTTCGGCGGCGACACGCGCGACCCGTCCAAGTTCAGCGAAGGCACGCTGACGCAGCCGCCCGGCTCGCGCGACCCGCGCGTGACGGTCGTGCAGCAAAACGGCCAACTCGTCATCACGCCGCGCGACGGCATCAGCGAGGCGAGCTTCAACGGCTACACCTCGACGCGCGCGATAGACTTCACAGACGCGACGGCCAGCGTCGAAATAACGCAAACCGCCGACAACGGCGCGCAGACCATCTTCGCCGTCGGTCGGGACGAGCGCAACTACTTCCGCTTCGTCGCACAGGACATCGAACCGGAGAACGTCCCCGCAGGCGCTTCGACACAGGGCAAGGCGAGCGGCGGCGCGACGGCGCGCAGCCTCGCGCTTCGTCGCCTCATCTTCCAGGCGCGCAGCGCGGGAGTTTTGAACGGCCTGCCGACGAGCATTCCTTACGATCCGTTGAAACATCGCTTCTGGCGTTTCCGCCACGACTCGGCGCTCGCCGTGATGTTCTTCGAAACGAGTCCCGATCGCACGGTCTGGACTGAACAGCGGCGCGTTCAACTCGCCGGGCCAATCGGCTCGCTCTCCGTCGAACTCGGCGCGGGCACGAACGGCAAGGTGACGAACCCCGGTCAGGCCATCTTCGACAACCTGCTCGTTCAGCCGAGCGCGTTCGTCAACCGTGCGAACAACATCAAACTCGCGCAAAGCACTTATCGCGTGAGCGAAGGCGCGGGGCTGTTGACGCTCAAGGCCATGCGCGCGGGCGACACTTCGCGCGCCACCACAATTGACTACGCAACCGAGCCTTTCGACGGGAAGCCCTGCAACGCGTCGGACGGCAAGGCGCGTGTGCGTTGCGACATCGGCACGACGGCGGGCACGATTCGCTTCGCGCCCGGCGAAACCGAAAAGACGTTCACCATCTTCATCACCGACGACACCTATACGGAAGGCGACGAGACGTTGCGCATCGCGCTCGGCTTCCCGTCCGCCGGAGTCGTCGAAGAACCTTCGGCGGCAATCGTCACGATTGCTGATAACGACGGCGCGGCAACGCCGAACCCGATCAACACCGCGCCCTTCATGGTGCGCCAGCAGTACCTCGACTTCCTCAACCGCGAGCCGGACACGGACGGCTTCAACGCGTGGGTCGGCGTGCTCAGGCGTTGCGCCTTCGAAGGCCACTTCGGCCCCGGCAAGTCCGGCTCCGATCCTGCGTGCGACCGCATCACCGTCTCGTCTGCGTTCTTCCGTTCGACGGAGTTCCAGATCAAAGGCTTCTTCGTCTATCGCTTCTACAAAGCGAGCCTCGGACGCGTGCCGACTTACGAGGAGTTCCTGCGCGACATGACGAGCGTGACCGGACAGACCGAAGCGGAAGTCGTCGCCCGGCGCGAAGCCTTCGCCAACGCCTGGGTTGAGCGCGCCGACTTCGTCGCCTTGAACGAGGGCATCACGAACGCCGATTACGTGGAGCAACTGTCGGCGACCGCAGGCGTCCCCGTCGCAAACAGCGCGCAGATGGTCGCTGATTTGAACAGCGGGAAACAGACGCGTGCGCAAGTGCTACGCGCAGTCGTTGACAGCCCTGAACTGTTCAACCGCGAATACAACTCGGCCTTCGTGCTGATGCAATACTTCGGCTACTTGCAACGCGACCCCGACGAAGGCGGCTTCAACAGTTGGCTCAACCTCCTCGACCGCACGGGCGACTATCGCACGATGATCTTCGGCTTCCTCTACTCGCAGGAATACATCTCGCGATTCGGAACACCGTAGAGTTGATTAGGACAATGTTAAGTTGAGTGTAAGGAAGGTAAGGCACTCACCGCAGAGACGCAGAGAAGCCGCAGAGGGGGCGCAGAGAAAGACATTGTTCTTCTCTGCGCCCCCTCTGCGTCCTCTGCGTCTCTGCGGTGAATCCTATTGCTTGATTTTGAAATTTACTCAGGTGGTTCGCTTCACCGAATACCAGGAAGAGTGTGGGCGAAACTCGTTGCGTGAGATCGAGTAGTGAACGCAATCATAGCCGTGATAGACGGCGTGGCAGACTAACTTCATGCCGAGCCGTTCGAGCACGCGCCGCGATTTATCGTTGCCCGGGCGCGTCACGCCGCCGATGGTGTCAAGCTGCAACGCTTCGAAGCCGTAGCGCAGGCAGGCGCAAGCGGCTTCGGTGGCAAGCCCCTGTCCCCAGTAAGGCTTGGCTAAGAGGTAGGCGACTTCCACGCCGACCTGCGCGTTGTTGTAGGAGAGACCGCAGTAGCCGATCAACTTGTTGAGCTCTTTGTGGACGAGCGCCCACCTGCCGAAGCCGCGCTTTTTGAATATCTCGATGATGGACGCGAGGTTCGTCGTCGTCGCATCCGTCGTCAGCGGCACTCCGTCGCCGATGTACTCCATCACGTCCGGATCGCTGGTGATGAGCGACAGTTCGGCGGCGTCTTCGGGCGCGAACATGCGCAGGCGCAGGCGCGCGGTCTCTAATTCGTCCAGAGCGTGCGAGGCGGTGCTGTTATCGAAGTTGTGAGGAAGCGCGTGCAACATAAATTCTCTCGAACGTTAAGCTGCTAAGACTTTTTTCCTGTTATGTTGCGCGGTGGCGGCGTCGAAGTCGTAGAAATCAACGTCGGCTAACAACTGTGAGGCGGCTTCGATGTCCACCGGGCGGGAGAAAAGATATCCTTGTCCAAAGTCGCAGTCAAGCATTCTGAGTTGTTCGAGTTGCACCTGAGTCTCGACGCCCTCGGCCACAACGTTCATCTCCAAACTCCGCGCGAGCGTGATGATCGTGCGCACGATCTCGCCGTTCTCGGCGTTGTCCGTCATGCGCATCACGAACGAGCGGTCTATCTTCAAGGTGTTGATGGGGAAACGGTGCAGGTAACTCAAAGAGGAGTAGCCCGTGCCGAAGTCGTCTATGCTGAGTTCGACGCCGAGCGCGCGTAGCTCCGAGAGCATCCGTACGGCCGTCTCGACGTTTTCGATCACCATGCTCTCCGTGATCTCCAACTTCAAGCAAGTGGCGGGCAATCCCGTCTCGCGCAAAATCGTGGACACCTGTTTGATCAAATCGGGCTGCGTGAATTGCTTGCTCGACAGGTTGACGCTGATCGTCAAGTGTCTCTGCAACTCATCCGCTTGCATCCACGCGCGCATCTGTCGGCAGGCTTCGCGCAGCACCCACGTGCCGAGCGGGATGATCAATCCGGTCTCTTCCGCAATCGGGATAAACTCTGCCGGAGAGATAAAATCGCCCGACGGGTGATTCCAGCGAGCCAGAGCCTCGAAGCCCGCGATCTTGCCCGTCTCGAGCGAAATGATCGGCTGGTAGTGGAGCAAAAATTCTTCGCGTTCGACGGCGCGGCGCAAATCCGTCTCCAACTGCAAAAGACGCATCGCGCGGTCGTGCATGATCTTGTCGAAAACTTCGTGGCGGTTCTTGCCCAGAGATTTCGCGCGGTACATGGCCGTGTCTGCGTCGCGCAGGATTTCCTCCGCGTTGTCGTAGCTGGCGGTGCTCGGAGCGATGCCGATGCTCGCCGTCGTGAACACGTCGTGGCCTTCGATCTGGAAAGGCTGCGAGACGGCTTCCTGCACGCGCTCCGCGACTATGACGGCATCGCGCACGTCTTCGAGGTCTTCGAGCAGGATCGTAAATTCGTCGCCGCCCAGACGCGCCACAGTGTCGCCCGGACGCAGGCACGTCTCCAAACGGCGCGCGATGTCAACCAGAAGCCCGTCGCCTACGAGATGGCCGAGCGAGTCGTTGACGACTTTGAATCGGTCTAGGTCTAGGAAGAGGATTGCGAACAGCTTCTCGCTGTTTCGACGCGAGCGCTGGATCGCCATCTTCACATGGTCTGCGAAGAGCGCGCGGTTGGGGAGTCCGGTGAGCGCGTCGTGGAAGGCGTCGTAGAGGAGTTGTTCTTCGGCGCGCTTGCGGTTGGTGATGTCCTGAATCTGGAAGATGAGGTGGAGCGGCGCGCCCTCTGTGTCGTGGACGACCGACGCGCCGAGGAGTATCCAAACGTCGTGGCCGCGCTGGTGCGTGTAGCGTTGTTCAGCTTGATAGGAATTGAGGTTGCCGTTCGAGAGTTGTTCGATGTGGCTGAGCACGACGCCGAGATCATCCTTGTGCGTGATGTCCGCGAAGTTCGCGCGCAGCAGTTCCGCCTCCGAGTAGCCGACTATTTCGCAGAGCGAGCGGTTAACCTGTAGCCAACTGCCGTCGAGCGAGACGACGGCCATCCCGATGGTGGCGTAGTCGAAGGCGTTGCGGAATCTCTCTTCGCTGTCGCGCAACGCGGCCATGTGTTGCTGCACCTGCTCCGCGTGTTGCTGAGCGAGTTCGACCTGTCTGGTCGAAGCCTCGATGTTCTTCAGGTAGGTGCAGTAGGTGAAGTAGATGATGGCGATGATCGGGGCGGTCGCCAGAAACGCGTAGATGCCGAGCAGCGCGACGAGTTTGGCGATGATTCCGGCGGCGGAAGCGCCTGCGAAATACGTGAGCGAAGTCCAGAGGAAATTCTCGCGCCACATCTTCCACAGGCGTTGTCCGGCTTTGAGCGCGACGCCCGCCGCCACCAGACCGGAGTTAGTAACGTACTGCACGAAGGCCATCACGCAGAGCGCGGTGATGAACTTCGACGTGTAGCCTTCGGCGGACAGTTTTTCGACGGGGCCGAAGAGGAAGCGCAGAGTCCAGACGGTGATGAAGGTGGAGCAGACGAAGACGGAAGTGTTGAAGGCGACGATGAGCCGGTGCGTAGTGATCCTGAGCGAGGAAGTGAAGGCGTCGGCGGCGGCCAGAAGGATCGCCGCCTCGCCACCGAAGAGCAGCATCGTCAGCAGTATGAAAGTGTCGGAGACGGAAATCTTCCCCTTGACCTTCGGGATTTGCACGACGATGCGCGAGCCGAGCGCGAGCGTGATGAGTGCGAGCAGGATGAAACGCAGGCCGATATCGCTACAGCGAAGATTGAGGACGGTGAAGACGCAAGCGACAGCGCCGACGGCGATCACCGTCCACATGTAGTGTCCAGCCAAATGTTGTTTGGTCGCTTGAGACATCTAACTTTTTCGGGCTTCTTTACGAGGTGTTGGAAAACCGTGTCGGGAGGGGCGCGAGGCTCGGCCAGAGCCTGCCTCGTCCTGAGAGGGCAAGCTACGTGCCGGAATAAGGCTCGAAAAGTAGTTGAAATTCGCAGGAAATAGCGAAGGACGGAGGGAGAGTTCGGTCAACAGCGCGTCGCAGTTCGGTCAGAACGCACGGCCTCATCTTTTTGACCGAAAACCTGTCACCACTCGCGTAGACGAACACCCGAACTAACCCGCCCCGCGCGAGAAGCACACAACACACACCGAAGGAAGAAGGTTGAGATACACGCTATCGAGGCGTCGGGTTGAACGAGATGTTGGGCTGCGCCTTTGTGTTAAGCGCGCACTCGCACAATCCTTCGCTGGCGAAGCGACGGTCGGCTCGCTTCCCATTTTCCTTCTTCTGCAAACTTGATTATCTGCCTCGCTAACAGTGTCGCAGTATCGGCTTCAACACTCTTCTCGAAAGCGCTTCCTTCCCCGTCATAAGCAACCTGTGCGCTTTCTATCAGAAGCCGATCTTGTCGGAAAATCTCCGGCTCGTCATCGCTCCAAATAACACGAGGTTCGGAAGGCTCTACGCGGCTGCTGAGCCATTCAAGCCTGCAAGTATTGTCACCCGTCGGAACGAAGTGCATGAGGATAACCATGCGTTCACCGCGAACGGGAAACTCTACGCAGACACGATCCGGTAATTCAAAAGAGAGCTTCGCCAACGCGTCCTTTGGAACAGCTTCATCTTCAGATGCCGTAACGGGAGCGAAAACAACCATACCCTTTTCGGTTAGGCGGATTTCGTAAGCGGTTTCTTTAAACCCGCCATAGTGCGTCGAAAAGAACTGTCCATGCGTCCACGGATGAGCGAAATACGGATGACACCAATCCAGGTTGTTCTCAATCCCTTTCATGAAATTACAACGCATCTTGATTGAACCTTGATGCCAACGAAACTGCTCAAACTCGGGAACGCCCGGCGCTACGCTCGGCTGTGAGTTCTGCTCTCCCATCCACACCCATACATAACCATCCTGTTCGACGCAAGGGAAGGCTGGCACTTCATACCTTTCTGGAATGCGTTGGTCAGAGCAGAGGGATGGAATGTGAATGCATTTGCCCGATCCATTATACTGCCAGCCATGATAGCCGCACGCGAGAGCGCCTTCTGTGACCTGCCCAAGCGAAAGTTGGACTCCACGATGACAACAACGATCCAGGAGAGCGCAGGCTTTACCCGCACCATCTCGAAACAGCGCCAAGTCTTGATCGAGAACTCTGACAGGATAAGGCTTTGAATCCAGCCGTGAAGAAGCACAAGCAATGTACCAATAGTTACACAACATAGCCTATCCTTTTACCGCTCGGCTTCGAGAAGCAGCCCAACGCCGGAATTGAGCGACGCATGGCGAACCCACGCAAGCAACACCGCAGGAAGAATGATGACAAACACGCTATCCGCGCGTCCGCTCGAATGACTTGTTAGATTTCACCCCAAGCCTAGAGCGAAGCCTCGTCCTCGACACGCATCACCTTAGAACAGCCGCTCGCTCGGCGGAGTGACGCCTTTCAGCCTTAGATAAATCGCCGTCTGCCCGCGATGATGCGCGTGATGCTCCAACGCCTTCGCCAGCAGCATGTGCCGCCGCATTCTCATCTTGAAGAACTCGACATCCTCATCCAACGCGGCGTCGCTTAACCCTTTTACGGCATCGATCATAAAATCGTAACTGCCCATGACGAACTCAAGTAGCGCCGCTTTCTTCTGCTTCAAGTCCTCCGCCTGCTCCGGGTCTGTACCTTTCGTCTTGTCGTACGGGTTGTCCCGACCGGAAGCGACGGAAGCGAAAATGTAGTTCGTACTCGCGACGTGAAGATAATGTTCGGCGAAGCTACGGATGTCGGGCGTCGGTTTGAATACAACCCCGTCCTCCGGCATCGCGTCAATGTATTCCTGAACGCCGAGTTTAGCGCGCGTCCATTCCGCAACCAGCAAGTCGGCTCGCTCCATTGTCATCTCCTCCCGCACTATAGAGTGAAGGTGGAACTAAAACGTTTTAGTTCCACCCTCACTCTTTACGCCCGCGCACAATCGCGAACGCCCCGCCAGCTAGCGCCATGACCGCCACAATCTGCATCACAAGACCCCCCGCGTTGATGTTCGTCGCCCTGTCCAGCCGCACATCGCGACCACCACTCCAAGCGCCGCGACGAGGACGAAACTCTGCAAATTTCTCATATTCACGTTGAAAGGGAGGGCAAAAGGGAGAAAAGGACTCAGGGTGTCAAAATCGAATTACCCTAAGTCCTTATTCTTCAATATGAGCCGAGCTGGGCTCGAACCAGCGACCCGCAGATTAAGAGTCTGCTGCTCTACCAACTGAGCTATCGGCCCGTAAGGTGTGAAAAGAAATTATATGATTGAACGGAAGCGTGTCAAGAAACGATGAGCGGGGGAGGAAAGGGATGAGGGCGGAGGGATGAGGGATGAATCAGAAACCACTCAACTTAATGAGTGCTTATTCATCCCTCATCCCTCCGCCCTCATCTCTTTGTTTTACTGCCCCGTGAGTTCCTTCGGGAGTTGCTTGTCAACGCGCGGGCGCGCGGGCGCGTTGGCGAGTTCGAGCGCGGTGACGAGGACGGTGCGCGTGACGCGTTCCATCTTCTGGTAATCGATCTTGTCGGGCGTGTCGGACGGGCGGTGGTAGTCTTCGTGTACGCCATCGAAGTAGAAGATGATCGGGATGCCTTGCTGCGCGTAGTTGAAATGGTCGCTGCGGAAGAAGAAGCGATTCGGGTCTGCGGGGTCGTCGTACTTGTAGTTGAAGTTGAGATTGAGGTAGGCGCGGTTGACGCGCTCGCTCAAGTTGCCAAGTTCGGTGCTCATCATCTTCGAGCCGATGACGTAGATTTCATTCGGGCCGGAGAGGTCTTTGTTTTCGGGTTTGGCGTCGCCCTCTTTTTTGCTGCGACCGATCATGTCTATGTTTAGTTGAGCGGCGATCTGCTTGATGGGGACGGTCGGGAACTTCGTGAAATACTGCGAACCCCAGAGACCTTTTTCTTCGCCCGCGTGCCAGACGAACAGGATCGAGCGCGAGGGGCGTGCGTTGGCGGGAACGCGCGAGAGCGCTTCGGCCATCGTGAGAATGGCCACCGTCCCCGAACCGTCGTCGTCCGCGCCGTTGAAGATCGCATCGCCGTTGACGGGCATGCCGACGCCGACGTGGTCGTAGTGCGCGCCGACGGCGATGTACTCCCCTTTGAGCGTCGCGTCTTTGCCTTCAAGTATGCCGACGACGTTTTGCGTCATCTGCTTGTCGGTCGTCGCCGCCACGTCGAACTTCATGTGCTTCTTCGGCGAGAGCGCGAAGGCCGCGCGCGATTCGCCCGCCTGCGTCGCTTTTAAGAGGTCTGCGCCGCTCACCGCCTCGCCCTCGAACAACGCATCGAGCATCGCCGCAGACGCGAAGATGCCCGGCAACTGCTGCTGTTCGCCCTCAGCATTGGCGAAGCGTTCCATCTGGAACGTGCCGCGCTCGCCGCCCGCACGTGCCATGCGCCAGAAGCGTTCGTTGTCGCGCGAGCGCGGAATGACGACGAGACCTTTCGCGCCGTTGCGACGCGCGTAAGATTCAGGGTCTTCCCAGTCCACCCCGACCTTGCCCGCGAGGTCTGCGCGCGTGACGCCCGGCGGGAGATTCGTTCCGGCGATGATGAGTATCTTGTCGCGCACGTCAATGCCTTTGTACGGGTTCATATTCTTCGACTTGACGACCCAGCCGTTATCTACGAAGACGAGCGCGCCGCTCGCCGTGCCGCTGCCCACGCGCCCTACGAGAAATTCATCGCCGTATTTGAAGACGCGTTTGTCGAGTTCGGCGCTCGTGCGCGCCGGATCAATTTTGCGTCGGACGAGCGTGATGCGCTGGAAGTAAGTGCCGTCGTCGCCCGCAGGTTTCAGTCCGAAGCGCTTGAGATGATCGGCGATGTACTTGGCCGTCTCGTCCAGACCTTTCGAGGGCGTGTCGCGCCCCTCCATCGCGTCCGAGGCGACGATGTGCAAGTGTTCGCTGAGACGCGCCGCAGTGACGTTGTTGGCCGCGTCGAGCGCGGCGGCGGAAAGCGCGGGGGCAGTTGCCTGAGCCGTCGCCGCGCCTGCCTGCTGCGCGCGTGCGGCGGTGAAGTTGAACAATAGCGCGCAGGCGAGCGCGAGGTTTAGCAGTTTGAATCTTTGCATGTCTTCTCCAAAAATTGATCTTGTGTCGTCTATGAATAGAGTTACGCTGGCCGGGCTTTGATGTCAAACGCGACGGCGAGAGTTCGCCAGATGCTTACGGGGAACGGTTAGATTAAGTTGCATCCAAAAAAATGGAGCGCGGGAAGATCACACAGTCCCCGCGCCCCACTTTGGAAAAATAGTTTGACGGTCTACGGTTCAGCCCGCCGACGCGGCCTTTTGCTGCTGCTGTTTTTCGGCGGACATACGCGCGCCGATCTCGTTAATCTGCTGCTCGCTCAACACCTCGCGCGCCTTCGTGAACATCTCGCCTTCCTCTTCCTCTACGTGATGCTCTACGTTCTCGCGCAACTCCAGAATCATGTCGCCCCACTCCTCGCTGTCAGGCGGCGTGGTCTGCAACTCGGCGAGCAAATCTTTCACTTCCTGATGCTCCTCGTAAGCCTCCTCTGTGATGTCGCGCGTCTCGGCAGCCTGTTTGAGCGCCGGATAGAGTATCGTCTCTTCGATGTGCGCGTGGATGTCGAGTTCCTGTTTCAACTGCGCGAACAACTGCTGGCGCGTCGTCGCGTCGGTCGCCGGTTCCAGCTTGTCGAAAATGGAAGAAACTTTGGCGTGATCGTTTTTCAGTAATTCAAAAGCGTCCATCTCTAACTCTCCCTTGCTTGTTGATGTGCATCATGTACCCAGACCTTGCACGCTTATCGAACGCGCACAGGCCGCCCGCGCTAGACAGAGCAAACACGATGCCAGCGCGATTGCTACCTCAACTCAAAGCGGACTTGATTCCTTAAGTTTTATGGAATGGAGATTGATAACTTGAACGGGTATCGGGAGAAGTTGATACGCCCGGTAGGAGTCGAACCTACGGCCTCTTGCTCCGGAGGCAAGCGCTCTATCCACTGAGCTACGGGCGCACAAGACTTGCAGAGGGAAGTAACATAACATAGCGCGCGCCGCGCGTGCCAGCGACGTTGTTTGCCGTACACGAATCCGGGCGAGCGGCTGACATTAACAGTTAAAGTTGAGGCCGGAACGAAAAGGAACACGGAGAGAGAACCGAATTATGATCGTCATCAATCGCGGGCAAGCCGCCGTTATCAAGACGCCGCACGGGTCGGAGATACGCCCGCTAGTTGATCGCACTACGTCGGAGATCGAGTTGTGTAGTCTGGCGGAGGAAGTGTTGCCTGCGGGTGCGAGCGTAGGGCGGCATCATCACTTGGAGACCGAAGAGGTTTACTATTTGCTCGAAGGGCGCGGGCGCATGACGGTCGGCGGCGAGACGCGCGAGGTCGCGGCGGGCGACGCCGTCTTCATCCCGCGCGGCGCGACGCACACGCTGGAAAACACCGGCGACGCGCCCATTCGCCTGCTGCTCGTCTGCGGCCCCGCCTACAGCCAAGCAGACCACAGGATGGAGGGATGAAGGATGAGGGATGAGGGATGAATAAGAAATAAAGAATTGATTCATTAGTTCATTGTTTCATTGAATCAATGAAGAAATGGATCAATGAACCAATTCTTATTCATCCCTCATCCCTCATCCCTCATCCCTTATCTTCCGCGTCTTCTCTGGTTGCGCCGGAGACTTGGCCGAGTCCCTGTCCCGCTGTGGTGTCCTCTGTTTTTCTTTCGACGGCGGGGCGCGGGCGGTGTATGTCGCCAGTGTCCGAGGATGCAGTTTGCCCGCCCTGTTGCTGCGGGAGAGCGTCCTCTTCGCGCCCGTTCTGTTCTGCCATGATGCTTGCTCCTCACTATTTGTACGAGTTGCGTGCGCTTATACGAACTTCGCCGCGCATTATGCGCAAGCGCGGCAACGCGCGTGCCTCACGGACGGGTGAAAGGGGAAGGGGGAAGGGCGAAAGGTAAGAAGGAGTTCGGGAGTTTGGATGTCGGACGAGTCACCTCTTTGTCGGCTTTCAACTTTTTCGCCTTTTGCCTTTTTAGTTTTGCGCGTCGTATGCTCGAAATTCGCGCGAGGAGGGGTTTCGGGTCAACTGTCGAAAGTTTCGCATGACTGAACAGAATCATTTCACGGAGTTCACACGCTTTCTGAATTTGGAGGCGGAGGCCATCGCCGCGACCGCCGTGCGCATCTCGCGTGCGGAGGTCGAGCGTGCGGTCGAGTTGTTGGCGTCGTGCGCGGGCAAGGTGGTGGTAGTGGGCGTCGGCAAGTCGGGCAACGTGGCGCAGAAGATCGCTGCGACTTTGACGAGCACGGGCACGCTCGCTGTCTACCTGCACCCGTCCGACGCCTTGCACGGCGGACTCGGCATCGTCACGCCCACAGATGTCGTCATCATCGTCAGCAACAGCGGCGAGACCGACGAGATACTCGCGATGCTCCCGTTTCTCAAACACCGCCAGTCGGCGATCATCTCTGTTGTCGGCAATCTGCAATCCACGCTCGCCGCGCGCTCGACTGTGGTGCTCGACGCGTCCGTTGACAAGGAAGCCTGCCCGCTCAATCTCGCGCCGACGACGAGCACGACCGTCGCGCTCGCCATCGGCGACGCGCTCGCGCTCACGCTGATGGATTGCAAAAAGCTGACGCCGGAAGATTTCGCGCTCAACCATCCGGCGGGGCGGCTCGGCAAGCGCCTGATGCTGCGCGTTGGCGACGTGATGCACGGCGGCGCGGAGAACCCTACGATCGCTGCGGGCGCGCCGCTCCTTGAAGTGGTGCAGGCGATCACGCACGGCGGGCTTGGCGCGGTGAACGTCCTCGCGGCGGACGGGCGGCTCGCAGGTATCATCACGGACGGCGATTTGCGCCGCGCGCTACAGCGCAGCCGTCTCGCCGATCTCGAAACGCTCACGAGCACAGACGTGATGACGCGCGATCCGGTAGTCACCACGCCCGACACTCTGGCCTACGCCGCGCTGCAACTTATGGAAGACCGGCCTTCGCAAATCTCCGTCCTGCCCGTCGTCAATGAGGCGGGCAAATGCGTCGGGCTGCTGCGGCTGCATGACATCGTGCGCAGCGGAGTGTGAGCGAAGGGATGAAGGATGAGGGATGAGGGATGAATAAGAAAAAAGGGGTTTGGACGCTTGCGACGCTTTCATCTCTCCGAACGGCACGCGCAGATTTCAATTCACAAACTTTGATTCGTTTCGTTACCGCGTTGCTCTGCGCGTTGAGCTTCGCCGCCGCCGCGCCGTTCTTCGTTGTGAGTGTGGCAGCGCAGGAGAACACGCGCCCGCGCGAGGCGAGGGCGATACAGGCGGGTGAAGTGATGGTCGTATTGAACGAGCAGATGTTCAATGCGCTCGTAGAGGCGATGTTCACGCTGCCGAACCCGCCCACCTTCCCGCTCGCGCGCGGCAACTCGTCGGAGAGTGGAAACCGCAGTTGCGCTAGCGAGATTGCGCTCGCGCGTGAGATGAGCGGCACGCGTACGGCGGTGCGTTTTCAGGCGGGGCGAATACTTGCGCCCGTCGCATTCAGCGGTAGCTACAGCGCGCCGCTCGTCGGCTGTCTCAAATTTGAAGGCTGGGCGGACACGAATCTCAACCTCAGTTTCGATCAGACGAAGCAGGCTTTGACGGCGCGCATCGAAGTCAAAGCCGTGCATTTGAAGAAAGTACCATCGCTTTTTGGCGACGGCTTAACGGGACTCGTGCAGGACGCGCTCGACGCACGCGTCAACCCCGTCGAAATTCTGCGCGCCGAACAACTCTCCGCGCGTTTGCCGATGTCGAAGACGGGGAGCGGCGCATCGCTCCGCCTGCGCGCCAGAGAAGTGCGCCACGAAGTTCTGCCGAACGAACTGCGCTTGCGAGTTGTTTACGAGTTTGTGCGCGAGGAATAATTGACGAGTCTGAAATTAACTGTTGCGAGTTGCGATTGATGATTACTAAGAATTAAGACTCACCGCAGAGACGCAGAGAGCGCAGAGGGGGCGCAGAGAAGAATTGAATCTTTTCTCTGCGTCTCTGCGGTGAAGTTTTCACCCCATTCTTTACACGCTCTTAACCGTTCGCCGGATTGTTCGGATCGTCAGGCCAACACTCGCCGACTTCCGCGCTGCCGAGTTGGTAGGTGTTGATGACGCGAAGCGGCGGCGCGTAGACGTGGATCGTAATCATCCGCCCGTCGCTCGTTGCCGCGTTGCCGATGCGGTGAATGTCCGGCACGTCCGTGCCCGTCACCTCTCCGGCTTTGCGTTGGTGCGCGGTTTCAAACTCAAGCGTGCCCGCGCCGTTCAAAGCGAAAATCTCTTCTTCCATCTCGCCTTCGCAAATGCGTATCGCGCCGTACGAGCCGTTGTGATCGTGTATGGCGGTGCGATGTCCGGGCAGCCAACACAGTACGAGCATCTCGCAGAGGCCGTTGCGAAAGACGCGATGGCGCGTGTACGTGTTCGGCTTGAAGCCGAGATGCGGCTGCAACTCTTCCGGTTCAAGTTCCAACCGGCGCAACAGCGCGTCGAGTTCGGGCTGCGTCGGCGCGCTCGTCAGCGCGGCGAGCGTTTCGGTGAGCGCGGCGAGCGTGAAGCGGCGCGAAGGTGTTTGTTCGGCTGCGGTTGGCGAAGAGGCAGTCGTCTGCTGTGTAACATCGGTTGACATAGGACGAGAACTTTCTTTGGGGGAACGAACTGTGTGGAGTTGCGGCTTGCGTCACGCGCGGGGAAAGTTTTACGACGAATCGCGCGGGCTAGTCAAATATAGTCAAACGATCTGACAGGCACGCGCCGCGCGCTCTCTCAATCGCCGTGCGCGAACGCGCCTGCGGCGGCGGCGACGACGGGCATGTCAACCACTTCCCACGCCGAGTCGTCGCGCAGCAGTTTCGTCATCAACATGGCGTGGAAGAGATGGCCGCTGCGTTCGGCGCGCACGAGTCCGAGCAAGGGCATGCCTACGAGCGCGAGGTCGCCGATGATGTCTAAAATCTTGTGGCGCACAAACTCGTCGCGCGAACGCAAGCCCGACTCGTTCAACATGCCTTCGGGCGTGAGCACGATGGCGTTGTCAATCGAGCCGCCGCGAATGAGGTTGGCGCGGCGCAGCGCCTCGATCTCTTCGGTGAAACCGAACGTGCGCGCCGACGCTATCTCGCGCCCGAAGGCGTGAGGCTCAAGCGCGTCGAAGCGCATGCGCTGCGTGCCGATGAGCGGGTGCGGAAAGTCGATCATGCAATCGATCTCGAAACCGTCCGAAGGTTCGACGCTCATACGGCGTCGGCCTTCCGCCACAGAGACTTTCTTGCGCACGCGCAAGGCGAGCCGCGTCGCCGGTTGTTCGATGATGCCGACACGTTCGATCAACTCCGTGAACGCTTCCGCAGAGCCGTCCATGATCGGGAGTTCAAGGTTGTCAACTTCGACGTAAGCATTATCAACGCCGACGCCGCGCAAGGCCGCGAGAAGGTGTTCGACTGTTGAGAGCGTCACGCCCTTGCGCATCAAGGTCGTCGCGTAGCTCGAATGCGCGACGTGCTCAACCGTCGCGGGAATCTCGAAGTTGTCGAGGTCTGTGCGCAGGAAGATGTAGCCGGTGTCGGGCGGGGCTGGAAGCAGGCGCACCTGTACGGGCACGCCCGTGTGCAACCCGAGCCCGCTCGTCTCGACCGGCGCGGCAATCGTGGTCTGTTTGATCAAGTGTTGAGAGTCAAATCCTTTCGACATCGCGGCAGAGATGAACATTGGCCTTCCGCAAAACGACAAAAAGAAGGGCAACGACCGTGCCGCGCTGCGAAAACTCCGTCAGTTCGCCAAAACGGCGATACGACAGCGGCGACGGCGCATATACTGTGGCGCGGCAACCACATCCGCCGCGTTGCGAGTGCGGCAGATGCGCCACAATTCAAAAGTCGTAAATCGTGAATCGTAAATCGTCAAAAGCCGTAAATCGTAAATCGTGAATCGTAAAGAGAAAGAATCGGCTTTCGTCTATTCACGATTTACGATTCACGATTCACTGTTTTATCTTGTCACCCGCGAACGGTTCTCATATCATCAAGCGCGAATGCCACGCAAATCATCTGCACAGACGGAGACGCCGCCGGAGCGCGTCTTTCTCATAGATTCGTTCTCGCACATCTTCCGCGCGTTCTTCGCGCCGATGGGCGGGCGCATGGAACCTCTGACGAGCAGCACGGGGCAAGTCACGCAAGCCGTCTTCGTCTTCACGAACATGCTGCGCAAGCTCCTCGCAGACGAGCAGCCGCACTACATCGCCGCCGTCTTCGAGTCGGAAGTGCCGACCTTCCGGCACGAGATGGACGTGGGCTACAAGGCCAATCGCGGCGAGATGCCCGAAGAACTTACGTCGCAGATACCGTTCATCATGCGCGTCTGCGAGGCGTACAACGTGCCGATCTTGAGCGTGCCGGGCTTCGAGGCCGACGACGTGATCGGCGCGCTCGCAGTCCAAGCGGCAGCGCAAGGCTTGCAGGCCGTCATCGTCTCGAACGATAAGGACATGTGCCAACTCGTTCGTGATCCGCTGATCGTCTGCATGCGGCAGAACTCGCAGAACGTCAAACGCAAAGAGCCTGTGCCGCCCATCGAGTGGTGCGACGAGGCTTGGGTTGAAAATAAGTTCGGCGTGCCGCCTGCACAGATCGTTGACCTGCTCGGCCTGATGGGCGACTCGGTTGACAACATTCCGGGCGCGCCCGGCATCGGCGCGAAGGGCGCGGTTCAGATCGTCAAACAGTTCGGCTCGATTGAAAACGCGCTCAAGAATTGGGAAGAGGTCAAGCATAAAACTTATCGCGAATCCCTGCGCGACAACGCGCCGCTCATACGCCAGTCGCTCGAACTCGCCACGATCAAGACAGACGTAAACATCAAACTCGATCTAGATCAACTGCGCTCGAAACCACCCGACCGCCTCGCCGCCTACAAACTTTTCCGCGAACTCGAATTTCAAACGCTCACGCGCGAGTTTGCAGACGCCGCCGCAGGACTCGAAGGCGTCGAGACGCACGCGCGCCGCTACACGCGCATCACGAAGCGCGAGGAACTGGACGACCTCGTGCGCAAACTCTGGGACACGGATCATTGGAGTTTCGCCGTCGCCGATTCGACTCCGGCGGGCGCGGGTCAACAGGGCGCGAGCCGCGATCAAGCCGCGCCAACCGGCGTCGCGATCTCTAGCGCCGCGCACACGTCCGCTTTCATCGACTTTGAAAACTTTGAAGGCGGCGCGGCAGCGGCAGCCGAACCCTTGCGCGACGTGCTCGCCAACGGTTTGCTCTCGAAGTCCGTGCATGATCTCAAGCGCGCGGTGGCGCTCCTTGCGCAGTTGAATATCGAAATCGAAGGCGTCACAGACGACACGCTCCTCGCGGCCTACCTGCTCGATCCGATTCGCAGCAAGTACGATCTGGCAGACCTCGCGCGCGATGCTGTGGGCGCGGACGGTTGGACGGAAGCGCCGGAAGGTTGGACGGAGGCGCACTGGCGCGCTTCGGAAGCCGCAGACTTCACCGTGCAGGCGGCGGACGTTTTGCACGGGCGCATACTCGAACAGGGACTCGAAGCGATCTACAACGAGATCGAACTCCCGCTCGCGCCGCTCCTGCATCGCATGGAGCACGCGGGGCTTCGCGTAGACACGGGCGTGCTCGGCGAGTTGTCCGCCTTCTTCGGCGCGGAGTTGGAAAAACTCACGGCGCAGATTTACAAAGAGGCGGGGCGCGAGTTCAAGATCACTTCGCCCAAACAGGTCGGCGAGGTCTTGGAAGAGTTGAACATCAGCACCGGGCGCAAGACTTCGACCGGACAAGTCTCAACGAACCGCGCCGTGCTCGACGAACTCGCATTGAAGTACGCGCTACCGCGTCTCATCATCGAATATCGCGAACTCGACAAACTCAAGACGACCTACACAGACGCTCTCCCCGCCCTGCTCAGCGCCGACGGGCGCATCCACAGTCAACTCAACCAGACCGTGACTGCGACCGGGCGTTTGAGTTCAAGCGAGCCGAACTTGCAGAACATCCCGATCCGCACCGAACTAGGCCGCCGCATACGTCGCGCCTTCATTCCAGACAAAGGCTCTGTCTTCGTCTCCGCAGATTATTCGCAACTCGAACTGCGACTCCTCGCGCACATCACGCGCGACCCCGTCATGCTCGACGCCTTCCAGAAGGGCGAAGACATACACACGCGCACCGCGCAACTCGTCTTCAAAGCGAAGACCAAAGAGGAACTCAAAGAGAAACGCCGCTTCGCCAAGATCGTCAACTTCGCCATCGCCTACGCCGTCGAACCCTTCGGCCTCTCGCAGCGCGTCGGCATCTCGCGCAAAGAGGCGCGGCAGGTGATTGACGATTTCTACGCGACTTACAAAGGCGTTCGCGAGTTCATGGACAAAGTGCCGGAGGAGGCGCGCGAGAAAGGCTTGGTGCGTTCAATCTACGGGCGCATACGCCCGCTTCCAACCATCAACGACCGCAACGGCCAGATTCGCGCACGCGCCGAACGCGAAGCCATCAACATGCCCATTCAGGGAACGGCGAGCGACATCGTCAAGATCGCTATGCTCAAAGTTGACGAAGCCCTGCGGCGCGAAAATCTCTCGGCGCAGATGGTCATGCAGGTACACGACGAACTGTTGATCGAAGCGCCGAAGGCGGAGGCCGAACAAGTCGCCGCCATCCTCAAGCGCGAGATGGAATCAGCCGTCGAACTCGACGTGCCCCTCGATGTCGAAGTCGGCACGGGCAACAATTGGATGGACGTTAAGAAGTAGTGACGAGTGACAAGTGACGAGTGAGAAGTTAAAAAGACGTAAATCGTGAATCGTAAATCGTAAATAGAGAAAGCCTGTTGTTTTCTATTTACGATTTACGATTCACGATTTACGATTCGCTTGTCTCTCACTCGTCACTTGTCACTTGTCACTCGTCACTGTTTTTATGGAGCAGCAGCCCAAAGATGAGCCGGATGGGGGCGGGCGTGTGGTTTATAGCCGCCTGCCGTCGGAGGCCGGAGAAGAACGCGCGGCGGTTCGCGCGGAGCGCGCGGCGGGTGCGGGCGCTCTGTCGTCGTTCGTGCATGAGCCGCTTGCGCCGACGCTGCCGACGCTCCTCGTCGCCTTCGTGTTGCTCGTGATACTCGTCTTCGCGCTCGGATATTTGAGCATGAGAGAAGTCGAGTCGGTCAGCCAGCAAGTGCAGGAGTTGGATCAACAACTCGCCGACCGCATGCAAGCACTACTCACGCTTCGCAGTTCGCTCTCACAACTCGACAACGAAGCGCGCGAGCGCGGCACGAAAGTGGCTGGCGGCGGCATCGTCAACCCGTTCGATCTGAAACTCAGGCGCGCGCGCGGCGAAGTGGAGAAGCAACTTTATCTCTTCGACCACCTGCCGCAAGCGCAGGCCGAGCGCGGCCAGACGTTTCGCCGGGACGTGGCGACCTACATCGAGAGCACGAAGGACGCGGAGCAGTATTCCATTGAGGGCTTCAAAAAGTTTCGCCCGATTGACGATCATGTGGACGCTTTCATCGGCGAGGTCAATCGACAGCAGTTCGAGTTGCGAAACCAGCGCGCGGCTTTAGTCGGCGCGTCGGCGCGGCAGATACGCATGCTGACGTGGGGCGGAGTGCTGCTGAGCCTGCTCATCGCGGCGGCGACGATTTGGGAAGTGCAGCGTCGCTTCCGGCAGATGCGCCGCAGCCTCGAAGAGTCGCGGCGCGAGCGACAGTTCAGTTCGCAGATGCTGGAAGGCATGGTCAGCGCGGTGGCGGCGATTGACGAGCGCGGCGCGCTCCGCAGCGCAAACGCAGCCTTCTTCCAACTCTTCCCCGAAGCTTCCGTCGGCGCGTCAGTCCGCGACGCAACGCATGCGCCCGACGCGCTCAAAATGTTCTCGGCGGCGACGGCCTCACGCGTCGAGCATGTGACTTATCACGGGCGCTGGACTTTGCACGACGGCGAAGAGGGCGGGGAACGCACGTTTGAGGTCTATGCGTCGCCGCTCGAAATTGACGGCGGGCACGGGCAGATCATGACGCTCGTTGACGTGACGACGACCGTTGCGACCGAAACCGAATTGCGCCACAAGGCTTCGCTGGCGGCGGTCGGACAGGCGGCGGCGCAGGTCGCGCACGAGATCAAGAATCCTCTGGGGAGCATACGGCTCGGCGTGGCGATGCTGCGCGACATGACGGAGGCGGGCGAAGCGCACGAGACGATTGATCTCGTAGAGCGCGGCATAGATCACTTGAACAAGTTGACGGTTGACGTGACGCAGTTCTCGCGCGAAAAAGAACTTTCGCTCGAACGCGTGAACTTACACGAACTGCTCGACTCCAGCCTCGAACTCGTCGCGGATCAAGTGCAGGCCAAAAATGCGCCCGTCGAACGGCATTACACGTCCGCCGCGCTCGAAGGTGAACTCGACGCAGACCAACTCCGCCAGGTCTTCGTCAACCTGCTCGCCAACGCACTTGACGCGGGCGAGGAAAATTCTCCCATCTCGATCACAACTGCGCTCGTCGCGGGCGTGCGCACCGCCGCAGGCGGCAACGGTTCGGGCGCGAGTGCGCCGCGCGCCGCACGCATCACCATCGCGGACAGCGGGCGCGGCATGGATGCGAAAACCCGCGCGCGCATCTTCGAGCCGTTCTATACCACCAAGAAACGCGGCACGGGATTGGGACTCGCCATCGTCAAAAAGATCGTCGAACAACACGGCGGCACGATCACGGTCGAAAGCGCGCCGAACGAAGGCACACGCTTCCATATCGAACTGCCGCTCAAAGTCGAGTCTTAAAGTCTCAGTTCGGGAGACTCGCGATCTGTTTTTTGATCTCTTCGGCTTCCGCCGTCGCGCCCGCTTGTTCTGCGGCAATCAAGTGAAACTCTAAGATAGACTTTAAGATTTTCAAGTATCCACGCTTCATCGCCAATCCTTCTTCCACCACCTCTTCTTCTTTAATGTTCGAGTATGCGGTCTGATAAGTTCGCGTCGCTTTACGGTAGAACTCTCGCGCCTTATCCAGATCGCGCATCATGTGATAGGCCAGCGCGATGCGCCCGTACAACTGGCCGACTTCGGCGTTGGCATCATTCAATCGCGGACGGCTTACTTCGAGAGCGCGCGAGTAATAACTGATAGCATCCGCATAACGTTTCTGTCCCGCGAGAGATTCCCCGACGTGCTCATATGCGCCCATCCTCTCAAGTTCTCCGTAATCGACAAAACGGTTTGCGAGCCGGGTGGCGGCGAGGCAGGCGACTTCGGCCTCCGTCCACTTTTCCTCCTTAAGCAAGCCGCGACATTTTGTGTCGGCTTGATAAAACTGTTGGGCGAGTTTGCTCTGATCTTCATACGTTATCTGAGCTTCGGGCTGAGTCTTGGGCGTTTGGCGACGTTGGGAGACTTCTTCTCCTCCACCGCAGAGCGAGAAAATTAATGGAAGAACTATCAACAATTGTTTACCTGTCATGCAAATTTTGTTCGCTCATCTCGTGATGGCGGCGAAGGCTGCGCGTGCGGCGGCGACGGTGCGGTCGAGCAGTTCGTCTGTGTGTGCGAGGCCGATGAAGCCCGCCTCGAATTGCGAAGGGGCGAGATAGACGCCTTCGCGGAGCATGGCGTGGAAGAATTTGCCGTAGAGGTCGCGGTCGCTGCGGCTCGCGCTCGTCCAATCCGTAACGGCTTCATTAGTGAAGAAGGTCGTCCACATAGAGCCGACGCGGTTGGTTGTTGTTTCGAGTCCGGCCTCGCGCGCGGCATCTGCGAGTCCGGCGGTGAGACGCGCGCCCGCGCGTTCGAGTTGTGCGTAGACGTTTGGGTCGCGCAGGTGTCGGAGCGTCGTGAGTCCGGCGGTCATGGCGAGCGGGTTGCCGGAGAGCGTGCCTGCTTGATAGACGGGGCCTGCGGGCGCGACGTGACGCATCAGATCGCGGCTCGCGCCATAAGCGCCGACGGGAAGGCCGCCGCCGATGATCTTGCCGAGCGTCGTGATGTCGGGCGTGACTTTGTAGAGTTCCTGCGCGCCGCCGCGCGCGAGACGGAAGCCGGTCATCACTTCGTCGAAGATGAGAAGCGCGCTGTGGCGCGTTGTGATGTCGCGCACCTGTCGCAAATAATTTTCGCGCGGCGCGACGCAGCCCATGTTGCCGACGACGGGTTCGATGATAACGGCAGCGATAGTTGCACCATGTTCGTCGAAGACTCGTGCGAGTGCTTCGTGGTCGTTGAAGGGAACGGTGAGCGTCTCTGCGGCGAGCGCGGGCGGGACGCCGGGGCTGTCGGGAAGTCCTAGCGTGGCGACGCCTGAGCCTGCGCGCACGAGCATCGAATCGCCGTGCCCGTGATAACAACCTTCAAACTTGACGAGCTTCGTGCGTCCCGTCGCGCCGCGCGCGAGACGTATGGCGGACATGGTCGCCTCCGTGCCGCTGTTCACCATTCGCACCATCTCGATCGAAGGCACGGCGTCGGCGATCTCTTCCGCCATCTCGATCTCTAGTTCGGTGGGCGCGCCGTAGCTCGTGCCGTGCGCGAGCGCGTCGTGCAGGGCGGCGACGACTTCTGGGTCGGCGTGGCCGAGAATCATCGGCCCCCAAGAGCCTACGTAATCAATGTAGGTGCGACCGTCAACGTCGGTCATCGTCGCGCCTTGCGCCGCGCGTATGAAGCGGGGCATGCCGCCGACGCCGCGAAAGGCGCGCACAGGCGAGTTGACGCCGCCCGGCATCAGTTCGACGGCGCGTGCGAATAGCTCTGCGGACTTATCCTGTTCCTCGCTGCTCATGGCTTTCATCAAGTTCAATCCTTATTCGTCTAAAAGTTCGGCGCAACGCAGGTCTTCAAAGGCCATCCAGATTTTTTCTAAGTTCGACCACCAGATGGCGGGTTGCATCCCGCTCGACCATTGCCAGACGGGAACGAAGAGTTCCCTGACGACGGCCTGACGATAATCGTGCCAGCAATCCGTCCAACTAAAATTCCTGACGCCTCTCTCGACCAAAGCCGCATGATAACGGCGCAGGAGTTGTTGCTCCAACCGCGCGCGTCGCTGCGGATACCAGTTGAACGCGATCATGAAGGCCAAATCTTTCAAAGGAATATCCACGTGCCACAGATGCCAGTCGAAGATGAGCGCTTTGCCGTCAGGGTCAGCGTTGCCTTCATCGTCTGCGCGCGGGTAGAGAAAGTTCCACCAGTGCGCGTCGCCGTGCGAGACGGTCAAGCCTTCGGGCTTAGTCATGCGTCGCCAGGGCTGCATCGAACCGTCGAGGACGCGTTCATAAGTCGCGCGCCTTTCTGCGGTGAGACGGTCGCCGAGACATTCTACGAATCCCTTGAGGTGCGCGCGGAGCGTCTGCGCCAGCGACTCAAACTCGGGTACACTCATCAACCGCCCGATCCCTCTACCGAGTTGCGGGTGATCCCAAAAGCGCGCGTGCAACTGCGCGAGGCAGTCAATCGCCAGTTCGCAATCGTGTAGCGCGGGCGGCAGCGGCGCGAGCGTTTGAGTGTGCGTCTCGGAAACGTCTTCGAGCAGCACGTGCGCCGCGCCGGTCTCGGTCGAATAGACGGCATCGTAACAACGAATCAGCGGCAACTCCGGCGCGTGGCGTGCGACCGTGGTGTAGAAATCTATCTCCTTGTTAGCGAAGTGCAATTGAAGTTCCGGCCTTGAAGTTTTGAGGAACAGGCGCGACGGGGCAGAGAGCGGAGCGTTTTTCGAGTATTCGACTTCAAGATGAAACACGTTGGAGACGACTAACGTTCGCGCGCGCTTCGTCTCGACGCGCACGACTTCACCTGTGCCGAGACAGCCCGCGACGCGCAACACTCCGGTCAGCCACGCGGGCGTCACCTGTTCGATGCTCTTGATTGCCTCGGTCATTTTCGTTTTCGCTTTACCTGAACGGGCGCGGACGTGTCGTTTCGATAATAGCCGATTCGCGCGGAGGCGCGCACCGCTGGCGCGCGGCTGCTGGATTTCTGAAACGGAAAGTTGCGCAGATGCGTCTTATCAAGGAAACAAGCTGTACGTTCGCACGTCAAATCAAAAACTTGCCTCAGAGAGCATCGAAAAATATGAACAAGATAAAGCCGCGTAGCATCTCTTATCGCCACTTCCGAAGCGCGTTTGCGCTGCTGCTTTTAATAATCTTCGCCGCGCCCGTCGCCCTCGCGCAAGAGGGAAAACTCGTCCGCGAGACGGTTCACGGCGCGTCGCTTGAGAACAACGTGACAGGCGAGGCGACGGATCGCAGGGTCTCCGTCTACCTGCCGCCGAGCTATACAAGCGCGCCGAACAAGCGTTATCCGGTCGTCTACCTGCTGCACGGCATAGGCGACACGGACGGGGAGTTCACTTCGGCCTGGAAGGGGCAGACCGACGCGTGGGGGACGATTCGCGGGTTGATGAACAACGGCGTGGCAGAGGGGCGTTTCGGCGAGATGATCGTCGTCATGCCCGACGAGCGCACGAAGATGATGGGGAGTTTCTATACGAACTCCGCCGCGACGGGCAACTGGGAAGATTTCACGGCGAAAGATTTGGTCGGCTACATAGATAAAAAGTATCGCACGCTTGCGCGCGCAGAGAGTCGCGGGCTGGCCGGGCATTCGATGGGCGGGCACGGCGCGATCAAAGTCGGGATGAAGCACCCGGAAATTTTCAGCGTCGTCTACGGGATGAACCCTGCGGTGCTCGGTTGGGGCAACGACGTGTCGCTTGAAAATCCCGCGTTCGTCGCGCTGTTCAAGATGACGACGCTCGAAGAAGTGTTTCAGGGCGGCATCTATTCGGTCGGCGGCTTGTGCGTCGCGCAAGCCTTCTCGCCCAACCCGCAGCGCGCTCCGTTCTACGCAGACATGCCTTACAAGTTGGTTGACGGGAAACCGCAACCCAACGAACCGGCCTACACAAAATGGACGGAGAACATGCCGCTCAACATGGCCGCGCAATATAAAGCGAACCTCTTGAAACTTCGCGGCCTGCGCTTCGACACGGGCTGGGAGGACGAGTTCACGCATATCCCGCCGACGACGCGCGCCTTTGCGCGTAAGCTGACGGAACTCGGCGTCGAACACATCTTCGAGGAATATAACGGCGACCACCGCAATCGCATGTGGGGACGAAAGGGCAGGCTCTACACGGAAGTCCTACCATATTTCTGGCTGCTGTTGGATTCGCAGCAAGCCAGATAAAAAGCGAAGCCCGCGCCCGTTCGAGACGGGCGCGGGCTATCGCGCCGGGAAGTTTTAGTTATCAGTTTAAGAGTTAGTTACGACCGCGACCGCGTCCACGTCCGCGCCAGCGATTGTTATCCCCGAAGACCGGATGGCTCGGCGAACCTGCGCCGCGACGGTAGTAGCCGTTGCCGCGCCTGTGGTCGTCGTCATTGTCCCAACGCCGATTGCGCCGGTCGTCGTCGCGGCGTTGGCTGCGAATGTAGCGGTTCTGTTCGCGCCGGTCGCGTCGAATCTCACGTCGTTCTTCGCGCGTGATTACGCCGTCCGAACGAGCGGCGCGACGCTCAGCGCGAATCTGCCGCTGGCGTTCGCGAATCTGTCGCGCCTCTTCGCGTGTGATCTGGCCGGAGCGTATGCCGCGACGGATGCGTTGACGGTCGTTGTTGCGCCGCTGCGCCGAAGCCTCTGTCGCCGTGCCGCCCAAAAGCAATGCGATGACGCTCAGTAGAAGAAACTTTTTCATCGTTCAACCCTTTCCTTAATTAAGCTCGGTATTGTGAAACCACGGCATTTGTGTTTACGGCTGCCGGTACACCGCCGGAGAGAGTTTCGATTAAGACCATGCGAACACATCGAACGGCAACCACCGTGCCGCGCGGTCAGGACAACGCAAGCGACCAGCCGCGACGCCCTTAAAGTGTTGATAGCGCAAGCGGCGTCGCTTGCGCGTGGCGGCAGTCGCAAAGCGTGATCCGGTAGCGCCGCGTTGCCAAATAGAACATCGCTGCACGATTTCCGGTGCGCCGCGTGTCTATCCGAAGATGCTGCGCCAGCGGCGGTCGAGCGCGCCGCCGAAGAGAAAGGCGGTGATGGATGGCTGCTCGTGTGAGCGGTCGTAGCCGACGAGTTCGACATAAGCGCGTCCCTCTGTCGCCGCGTCTGCGTGTCTTCCCCGAACGCTGCACGCGCCTTCCCAGTAGACGATCATCGTCGTGCCGCGCGTGTCGAGTTCCTGATCCTGCAACACCGGAGTCACTTCCAGTTCGATGCCGAATCGCGGAACGGTGAGACGCCAGCCGCCCGGATAAGTCGCGCCCGTGTGCGGACTCTTCCAACGCGCGGTCGCTTCGAGCGTGAAGTCTGCGCGCGTGAGATGCGTCGCGTGCCCTTCCGCGTCAACGTATGTGCCGCTCGAAAACTCCGAAGGTTGATCGGCGGCGTCGCGTATGTGATAGACCATCAACTCCGCGCCGGTCGAGAGTTGCACGCTGAACCAATCCCAGCCCTTCTGCTTCTCGGTCGTGCGCCAGGTGCCGAACTCCCTGTCCATCCAAGCAGCGCCCGTCGAACGCTCCGTCTCGCCGCCCCAGGTGATCGTGCCTTCCGCCTCCATACGCGTGAACGAAAAATAACGCGACGCCTCACCCACATCCTTGAAACTTACGCCGACGCCTTCGTGGCCGTTGAGCGCAGCGGGCTTCACGGGACGCAGGGCGACTTCAAAGATGAGATCGTCGCCGAGCGTCGCACGCAGGAGATGCAGGCCGTGCGCTTCGCGCACCGACCAGTCGCCGAGCTTCAAACTAAAGCTGCGCTCGCTCATGTGTGCCGGAGGATCGAAGGGGCTGTTCGCGCTCTTGCGATGCTCGTAGCGAAACGAAGCGCGCGACTCGTCCGTCAGGGCGAAGTGCGCGAGATAGAGCGGGTTGGCGATGAGGCGCAAGGGCACGACGCCGAAGCGGTCGAGGTCTGTGCGGCGTTTGAAGAAGACGAGTTCAAAACCGAAGCGACGCCCAGACTCGGAGCGCATGTGTCCTGTGTAATACCACCACTCGGTCTGCGCGTCCCTGTGCGCGTAGAGGTCGCGCGGCAGTTCGACGCCCGCGTGCTCCGTGCCGTCGCGCAGAGTCGAAGCCTTGCCGACAAGCGCGTCCGCGAGATTATCCAGAAGATTGGTTGCGATCTGTTCCAAAGGTTCGACGAAATTAGTGCTCATGAAATTCTATTAACCCACCCGTGTTGTGAAATTCTAAAACACGATAGCCGAAGCTCGTGACGAAACTGTGCGCGGATGCTTACAAAAGAAAGGACGCTTGCGAGCGGATCGTCAAATGCGTTCGACGCTCTCGCGCGGCTCGACAAGTAGCGTGCGGAAACTCGACATGCGTACGAGGCCGGGGGCTGCGCCTTTGGGCTTGGAGAGGAATTTGCGCGGCGTGTAATGGACGGAAACTTTGGCGTCGCGTTTGGCCTGACTGAAATGCGCGGCGAGTTGCGCGGCCTCTATGACGGTGCGATGCGGCACGTCCGCGCCGCGTGCAGGATTGCGCACGATGACGTGCGAGCCGGGATAGTCTGCGGCGTGCAGCCAGAGGTCGTGCGCGCGTGCGACTTTGAACGTGAGTTGATCGTTATCTTTCGCCGCACGCCCGACGAGGATTTCGTAGCCGTCCGACGAACGATAACGGCGCGCGCCCGCCGTTTGTTCCGCCGCTTTCGTCTGCGCCTTCGTGCGGTGTGCATCCTTCGGCGTGTCACCAACACCACGTGCGCTCGTTCCTTTCGCGCTGCGCTTCTGTTCGCCGAACGCGTCGAGCGCTGACGCATCGCGCGCGGCGACGATAGCTTCGAGTTCCTGTTGTCGCTTGTCGAGCGCCGCGAGTTCGGCGTTCAACTCGGTGAGGCGCGCGGTCGTCTCTTGCGCGGCGCGTTTGGCTTTCGTGTAGCGCGCGAAGCGGCGCGCGGCCTCTTCCTGAAGACTCGCGTGCTCGTCAATTTCGAGTTCGACTTGCGGCGCACCTTCGGCAAAATAATCCGTCACGCGTACGAGCGAGCCGCGACGCTCGGCGTTGGCGATGTTTGCGAGCAGTAGATCGCCCACGCGTTTGTGTGCGTCCGCATCGCCGTGCGACGCCAGATCACGTTCGAGATTGCGACGGAGTTTCTTTTGCTTCTCAATAAGTGTGCGAAGGCGCGTGCGGTGCGCGGCGGCGCGCGCGTCGAAAGCTCTGTTGGATTCGAGTTCGCTGTAGTAAGCGTCTGCGGCGGCGGAGAGGGAAGCGTGCGCGTCCTGTGTGAAGGGCGGCGGCTTGCGCGTTGGCTGCGCGCCTTCGCCGCGCGGCGGTGGTTGATAGATGTCCGCGATCTCCTGTCCTTCGCCGCGCGGCGTGCGCAGTGTGTCAACGATGCGTCCCGATGCGTCGAGTAAGAGGAGGTTGGCGGCGCGTCCAGTGAGTTGCGCGACGAGCGTGAGGTCGCGCGCATCGCCGACAGCATCGTAGGAGGCGAAGGCGAAACGCACGACGCGCTCGTCCGCATCCTTCTTGATTTCAAGCAGACGCGCGCCGCTCAAACGTTTGCGCAGCGTCAGCACGAAATTCGACGGCGCGAGCGACTGCCGTTCGAGTTCGCGTACCGTGCGCGCAAAGGTGTAGAGACGCGGCGCTGCCGGATCAACCGAAACGAACAGGTAGTGCCCGTCGCTCAAACGAAAATCCAACACGAGCGCTACGCGCGACAGTTGCCACACCTTGCCCAACATGCGCCCCGTGAGCGCGGGCGCGAGTTCGGCAACTATCTCTGCGATCAGTTGGTCGTTCATCTGAAGCTGTCAGTTGTTAGTTGTCCGTAGTCCGTAGTCCGTAGTCAGTTGTTCATCTTGCGCCCGTTGAATCTCACAAGGGCAAGTTAAGCATAAGCGACCAATAACTGACCACTAACTGCGAACGGCGAACAACGAACAACGGACAACGGACTACTGACAACTGACGATGCACAAACGAAAAGGCTCTGCGTGGTAATGCTACGCAGAGCCTTTTCGCCTTGGTAAACGTGTGTCAGTCGGCGATGACGATTGTGCCGGAGAGATGATCGTGAGCGGCGCGGCCTTCGGCATCGAAGAGCGCGTAGAGCAGGCCGAGTCCGAGCGTGGCGAGCGAGAGCATGTAGCCGAAGGCGCGGCGGACGCACTGGCCTGTCGTCGGCGACATGCCAGTCTCCGCGTCAACCGTGCGCAGCGAGACGAGCGACATACCCCAAGTGCGCCCCGCGAGCGCGGTCGCCGCCATCAAATACAGAAACATCAGGACGACGACGATGCCGCCCATCGAAGCGGCGACGCGCACGTCCGACCAGTTGCCGTTGGTCAGTTCGATGATGGCCGCAAACGGAGTCGAGGCGAAAGCCACTACGAGCAAATCAATCAAGCCGCCCGCGATGCGCTTCGCGACGGGCGCGTGATCGTCCGCCGACGCGCTCTCTGCCGCCACTGCTACAACAGCATGATTGGCGAGCACTGCGGCGTGCATCTGAGCTTCGATCTGCGAGAGCGCGGCCTCGTCGGCCACGACGGGAATGTGCCTGCGCGTTCGTGCGCGCGTGGCTGCGGTTTCTTCCGCCGTCTTCACGGGCGGTGCGGGCGGGACGATGGCGAGCGGCGTAGAGGGGCGCGCGGTCTCTGCCGTTGCGGGTTTCTCAATCCTGTCAACCACAGCCGCGCCTTCCGCACGCACATCGGACGCGTGCGAGACGGCGTGACTGTGAACGAGAGCGGGTTCGGGCGCGGCCTGATAATCTTCTTCGACGACGTGTGCGACCGCTGCGGCAGCCGCGCCGCCGCCACGCGACGAGCGAGACATAGGCGGGGTCGGATTCGGCTGGCGTGCGCGCTCGATGCGTTTGAGCGCGGCGACGACGAGCGGGTTCGGCTGCGGCGCTTCGGGTGGCGGTGGGACGAGGCCGAGCGGCGGCGCGGACACGTCGGAGGTCGGATCGTCGTGAGTCGCGGCGGTCTGCGCGTAATCGTGCTGCTGTGGCGGCGCGGACGCTTCCAACTCGCGCGCGGCTTCGAGCGCGCGGCGTTGCTGAATTTCACGCACGCGCTCGCTCAGTTCCTTGCGCCACTGCGGCTTGGGCGGGACGCCGGGGAACTCTATGAGCGTCGAAGTGGCGCTTGCGGTCGTCGCCCCTTTCGCGTCGCCCGACGCGCTGTGTGCGTGCTGAGGTTTACGTTCCTGACTGGTCGAAGTTGGCATAGATTTTTCTTCGGGAGATGAGAAAGCTTCGGCTGGTGCGGTGTCGTTCGCCGTGCAGTGGGGGCACGTCTCCAGCGAACCGGAGTAAGAGCCGCCGCACACGACACACTGCATAGACTGAGAGCCTCCCCTGTGGAAATCTTAAAAATGAAATCTTTGGGATGACGGGCGAAGCCGGTAAACCCAAGCCCTTTGCGGAGTCGCGGCGGATGCTATCAGAGATTACTTTAAGTCGTCAATCAGAAAATACACAAATCAATGTAGTTGGGCGACAGGCGGGCACAAGATAGGGGAGGGAGCGGGGACGGGTAAAGGGAAAAGGGGAAGGGGTAAAGGGTAAGAAAAAGAGAAAAGCGAGCCTTTGAAAAAGTGCGTCTTTAATTAAGAGGTCTTTAATTAAGACGACGGCTTCAACCCTTCCCCTTTCCCCATGTCTTAGATCGGCTGTCGTCCGGCGAAGCCCGTTTCGAGGTCGTGCCACCACTCTATGCGGTCGCCTTCACCGAGTTGCCAGCAGAGCAGGACGACGCGCCCTTCGCGCATGGAAGGAAAGTCCAGCAAGCCGCGTTCGTAATCTTTGAGTTGGACGCCGAGCGCCTCCAACTCGTCCGTGCGCTCCGACAGGCTCAGCAGCGCCGTCACGTAACGCACGCCTTCGGCCATGAAGCCGCCGCCCGCGTCCGCCCTCTCAGCCGCCGCACGCGCATCTTCCTGCAAAGACTTGACCGACTCGTGCGCGCGCGAGATGGCCGCAGCGATACGCCGCACCTTCGGCAACAACGCGTTAGCTTCCGAGAGAGTGAACAGTTTCATAAGACAGTGACAAGTGACGAGTGACAAGTGACGAGCCGGAACAAGTTTTTAACTTGTCACTCGTCACTTGTCACTCGTCACTGTTCTAATGATCGTCCGTGATGCGTATGAAATCCGAGTGGGCGTTGAAGTGCTCGGTGTCTTCAGTAATGTCTATTTCGGCGAGGGCGGTCGAGATGGTCGCGGGCTGCACAAGTTGTTCATGCTGCGGCGCGTCTGGGAGCGGCGCGTCTTCGACGGCGGGCAGGAACGAATGCGTGTGCGAATCCTCGTGCGGGTGGTGCTCGTAGTAGCGCGGGCCGTGCGAGTGCTCTTTGCGCACCTTGTCTGCGATCTCGCCGAGGTCTATGAAGTAGTCGGCCACGTCGATGAGTTTCGGCGCGCTGTTCGAGCGGAAGCCAGCCACTTCGACGCGGCAACCTTTGTAGGCGACGGCGTTGACGGCATAGACGAAATCCTCGTCGCCGGAGACGAGCACGGCTGTATCATAGCGACCGGCGAGCGAGAGCATGTCAACGGCTATTTCAACGTCAAGGTTGGCCTTGCGCGTGCCGTCGTAAAAGGTTTTGAGTTCTTTGTGTATGACGCGGAAACCGTTGCGGCGCATCCAGAGCAGGAAGCCCTGCTGGCGTTCCGCGCCCACGTCAACGCCTGTGTAGAAGAAGGCACGAAGCAGCCGCCCGTCGCCGAGTAGGACACGCAGGAGTTTGTTGTAATCAATGTCTATGTTGTGAAACCGCGCTGCGTGAAAAAGATTGTTTCCGTCGATGAAAACCGCGACTCTGCCTCGATAGCCTAACTGCCAGGAAATATTATTGGTCGGATCGAAGTGCTGCATGCAAAAACACGCTCCGTTGTTAAATTTTTTGAAAGCTGAAATTTCATAGTTCTAATTGTGAACTTCATTGATCCCTAGAATGCCGCCGCGAGGCGCGTCCGGTCAAGTGAAAACGTGAGGCGTCGCCTGCCGCGTGCCGCCCGACGCACACGCGCGTCACCGAAATTAACGCCCGAGTTCAGCCCTCTTGGCTTCGGATTGCACGGCCTGAGTTTGCGCGGCGATGATGTCGCCTTTGAGCGCATCGAGATAGACGATGAAGGGCGCTTCGCCTTTCCCGACCGCCATTTCCCACGCGACGCGCAGTTCGAGCGCGCCCGAATCATTTGCGGGGCGGACGGGATAGACGACGAGTTCGCGCGCCGTGATTGGGTCGTCGGGCGCGACCGTGTAAGTCAGTTGTGAACTGATGCCCGGGTATGTGAAAGCGCGACCGCGCACGCGCTCGACGGCCTGATCAGCCGTCAACTGCTGCGGGCGCAGCAGCGCGAGCGCGCGGCTCAAGCGTTCCGTGTCGGGGATGGCTGTTGATGAGAGCGACAGCACGCGCCGGTCGTCCGTGAAAGCGATCTCCAGTACGCCGAAGCCCGCGCGCAGAGGGTAAGGAAACGGCTGTTGTTGATAACGCGCGCGGCGCGTGCCGTCCGTCTCGTCCTTGCGCTCGACGAGCGAGAGGTTTTGCGGCGTGACGCCGAGCAGCGGCGACGCGCCCGTGATGAAACGACGCAGCGATTCGCGCCGCGACTCCTCACGCGACTCCTCCCTGATCTGCCCAGCCTCGTCCCTGATCTCCACCAGCGGCAGACGCACGGGCGCATCCGTCGCCGGAAGCGCACTGATCGTCGCCGTCACGGGCTGCAACTGCGGCGGCGGTTCATTACTCAAATTCTGATCGCGCGCCAACGCCGCCCAACCCGCCAGCGCCTGCTCCCGCCGCTCCGCATTCGCCGCCAGCACCACCGGATACTGCGGCTCATTCGCACGCGGCCTCGCCGGATCAGGATCACGCGCACCCGCACACGCCCCCGTCAAACACACGAGCGACGCCAACAGCGCGAGGCACAAACCTCGACACGGCGCGTTGATTTTCCCGTTGCACTCTCTCAGCATAAAAGTCCTGCGCTCGAATTGCGCAACAAACACGACGCGAATAAAGACGCCACGCGATTATACTGCATCAACGACGGCAGACAACGACAAGCCACGCCAATCTTCAACCCTCAAGGCCGCACCATCACACGTCCGAACTTTTCCCCGCATGAAACTCATCCTCCGGGTCAATCTCCACCTCCGGCATCGGCTCAAACTTCGACTCATCAAACGGCGGCATCTCCGGTGGATTCACGCCCAACTCCCGCAAATGCCCCCGCGCCTTCTCCAACCCCCAGTGATACGCAAACGGCGGCCCATCACACCACGCCAACCGATACGCCCGCTCCGCCGCCTCCACCGCCGCTGCCTCGTTGCCCGCGTCCCGCTCAATCTGAGCCAGCACGTTGCACGCATCGGCGTGAAAGAGCGGATACGGCCCTCGCTCCGCCGCCTCCCACACATCATCCAAAAACTCTCGCGCCGCCTTCTCATCCCCCTGCCGCCGCCGCAACTCTGCCAGCGCCACGAGCGCGGGCAGTTCTTCTTCAACGTTGTTCACTATCCGCGCGCGGGTGAGCGCATGGTGCAGCCGTTCGTCGGCGGTGGCAAGATCATTCAAGCCCGATGCCGCCTCGCCCTGCGCTCGCGCCGCACGGATGAAATCACGCTCAAGGCTCTGAATATGCGCCAACTCCCACGCGCGGTTGGCGAACGATAGCGCGCCCGCAAACTCGCCGAGCCACAGTGCTCTCTGCGCGAGAAAACAATTGGCGGAGCCTTCACCTTGACTATTAGACCGCCCTCTAAACAGGCGCAAAGATCGCATTAGGGCAGATCCTGACTTATCCGCAAGACCACGCGCCACCAGCGTCAAGCCAATGAATTGCAGGATGACCGCTTCCTTAAAATGATCATCATGCTCTCGTGTAATAATTAGTGCGCGCCGCGCGGCGACTTCCGACTCGCACAGCGCACCTGATGGCTGCAACGTGGCTGACAGATTGCACAAATCAACGCTGAGGTTGTCGTCATCCTTCATCTTCGAATCAATTATGATAGCGCGGCGATATGGCGCGGCTGCGCGCCCCGGCTGTCCAGTCAGGTGATATCCCAATGCCAGCGCATTCAGTGTGTAGCCTTGAGCCCTTTGTCTGTTCAAACGCGGCGACTGCTCCAGTCCATCAGGAAAGAGCAACTCCAAAAGTTCGACCCGCTGTCGGCTGGCGCTCAGACGGTAGAGCATGGCGTCATTCAATCGGTCACGAAAAACTTCATATGCATCATCATAACGTCCCAGTCCGATCAGCGTATTGTACAATTCGATGGCGGGCGTGAGGTCTTCGAGGCTATTGACTTCGAGATAATCCTCAATCATCGGCACCGCTTCAAAGTGCGCGTGCAGGCTCGTATAGACGCCGCGCCGGGCGTCGTCGCCCAAGCCGCTCCACACCACGCCGCGCACGAGCGGGTGCAGGTCGTAGCGGTTGGCGCGCTTGTCCCAGCCGACCAGTCCACGATCTTCCAACTCGGTCAGCACCGCGTCCAACTCACGCTCGTCGGCGCACGGTTTCCCTTCGCCTATCAACAGCGCAGTTAGCGTGTCGTAGCGCGCGGGCATTCTGAAGGCGGCGATGGTGCGCAACACTTGCTGCGCTTTATCGTCCAGCCCGCGAAGGGCGAAGGCTAGCACGTGCGATTTGACCTGTACGAGTGGGAGGCTGAAGGGGTCAAAGTCGGGATGGCCACGCCGCCATGCGTCGAAGTCGCCGGGCGCATGTCGGTAGCGCGCCACCTCGCCGGCCAACGCTTGAATCAACAGCGGATGATTTTCTGCGCGGTTAAAAATCGGCATCAACGTATCGCGTGCGCCGGACACGCCGAACGCCCGCCACAGTTCAAGCGCATTGTCATCGGCCAGTCCGGTCAGGAATTTCGCGGCGCAACCGGGCAGCGGCTCGCCCGTCATCATCTGCAAATCGGCGGGGTAGAGGCGCGTGCTGACGAGGATGCGTGAGGCGCGGACGGTTGCCAGTTTGCGGAGGAACGAGGCGGCGCGCGGGTCGGCGGTTTTACGTAGGCGATGTTCGCCCGTGAAGGATTGCGCGGCGCTCGCGGGCAGTCCGACGGCATTGGCGACGAAGTTCGCCGTTTGCTTATCGTAAGCATCATCGCTCAAGTGTGCGGCGTCCATGCGTGCGTAGGCGATGAGGATGCGTTCGAGGCCGTCGAGGACGAGGAGGAAGGGTTCGCGGTCGAGCGCAGAGAGGAGTTGTGTCTCGCGTTCGGGCGCTGGTGTTTGCTGCACTTCGGCGAGCGGGCGGCGCGTGACGTAGGCGAGGGCGCGGGTGACGAAGTTTTCGAAGGTGGCGTCGGATTCGTAGAAACTCCACCAGAGGCGACCGGCGAGTGGGGACATTTCCTGCGGCGCGATGTCGTTGAACCATTTCCATGTGAGCGCGCTCTTGCCGAGGCCGCCGACGGCGACTATGTTGAGGATGCGCGCACGGTAGATCGTTGAAGAGGGCTTGGCGACCCAGTCGGTGAGGAGGTTGAGTTCGGGCTGGCGACCGACGAGGCGGTGTGTTTGCAAAAGCGTGTAGGGGTGCGCGATGAAGGGTTCGGGCGGCGCGGGGATGTTGCTGATGTAGTGGAACGTCGTGAGATCGGGCTTGCGGTGATCGGATAGCGCCTGGATGACATGCGCGCGCAAGTCCGCTGCCGATTTGAAGAAGCCTGCGACGCGCTCTTTACCAGCGCGTTTTTTTAGCTCGTCGAGTTTCAACTTGCGCCGGGCAACTTCGATCGGGTCGTTCGTGTCCTCCTCCATGTCCGCGGGCGTGATCGTGTGTGTCTTGTCCATGAAGAAGATCAGACGAGGAATCCCGCGCTCGACGGCGCGGTTGTATTCCATCTCGGTGATGGAAATCCGCTGCGGGTTGTCTTCGTCGGGCACGAAGCCGTAGCGGTAGGCGAGGATGCCCAGATAGATGTCCGCCCCGTCCACCATCTCCAGCGATTTCGACGCCGCGTCAGAATCGCTGGCGGTCAAATGCTCCATCATCGACGGGAACATACCTTGTCGCAGGCACGCGTCCATTACTTGCTTGCGATGCTTGGGCAGGTCGCGCGCGGTGCTGCTGATCATTACTTTTGGTTGGTGAGTCATGTCGCCTGTGAGATTCAATTTTCAAACTTTGTTCAGCCACGCCGGGCGTGCGTCGAGTAGATGAATTGTGCCCGTCCTGTGGAATTTCTACAAGCACTATCTCAAGTTGATAACCGGAAGCCGTCTGCGTGGATGATTACAAAGCCGCAGGCGCGACGTATAATCTGGGGACGGAGAACTGAAGCCTTGTCAAAAGAAGACGACGAACTGCCGTTTGTTGGCGAAGACGCGGGGGCGTCCGTCATGCCGCGCGCGTTTGCGCCGGGTGAGATGGTGGCGTGCGAGTCGTGCCTGCGCGCGAACGCGCCGACGCGTATGAATTGTCTCTATTGCGGGGCGGCGCTGCCTGTGACGGATGCGGGCAACGATCTGCGTCGCCCGACTCTGCGCGCGTTGGAGGCCTGGGAGCAGGGTTTCAACGTGGTGCTCTTGCCGCGTGGGATGCCTGCGGGCGAGGCGGGCGCGGATGGTTTGCAGGAGGCGTCGGCGCTGTTGCGTGTGGAGGCGGGGCAGTTGCGCGGGATGCGCGAGGCACAGTCGCCTTTGCCGCTCGCGCGCGTCGCGTCGCAGGAAGAGGCGTCGCTCGTTGAAGGAAAACTTCGCACGCTCGGCTGGCAGGTCGAGACGGTGGCGGACGAAGAGTTGGCCGTCGAGACGCAAGCGCCGAAGCGCATACGCAAACTTGAGATCGGCGCGGATGCGCTCGCGGGTTGGACGAGCGCGGAGGGCGCGCCGGAGCGCGTCGAATGGAGACGCGTCGCGTTGGTTGTCGCGGGGCGCATCGCGCGCAAGCGGATCGAGGTGGAGGAACGTCGCGGTGGTCGGCGCGCGGAGAACGAAGTGGTCGAGACGCGCGAGTTTCACGAAGACGAGAGCGCGCTCGATCTCTACTTCGCCGATTCCGTGATCAACTGGCGCATCATGGCGGAGAACTTCGACTATTCGTGTCTCGGCGCGGAGAAGAGTCTGACGGCGGCGGAGAATTTCAAACGCCTCATAGAAACTTTGCGCGCGCGTGCGCCGCACGCCGTCTACAACGATTCTTACAGGGGCGTGCGCTCGTTTCTGAAATTCGCGTGGCCGCTCGCGGAACAGACGGAGGCTGGAAACTTGCGTCGCATACGCCCGGGTCGCTACAACGCCGAAGCCGTGACGAGCGTGTCGAACGAGACGCAGTTCACGCGCTACGGGCGACTGCTGCAATACTTCCGACTGCGCACGCGCTCGACGCCCGTATGAAAAATTTCCGCCGTCACAAATTGAAAACTACACCGCCGCGTGCGAACGACGAACGCGCGAGACGCGACGAGCGAGGCGATAAAACGCGCCGTAGCGACGAAGCGCGCCGCGACGAGCCGCGCAATAATGAGATGCGCCGCGACGACGTGCGCAACAATGGAACGCGCAACGATGGGACGCATAGGGACAAGACACGCAGGGAAGCATCACGCAACAACGAAACACGTCGCGGCGGCGGCGACGCTTCGCGCGGCGGCGATGAACGCCAGCGCGGTGTGCGTGAAGTCGGCGCGACGGGCGCGGCGCGAAAGGGTGTCGTCGAGTTTGATGAGAGGCCGCCTGACGAGTCGCATTTGTACGGCGTGCTGCCGGTGCTCGAAGCGTTGCGCGCGGGCAACCGGAGGGTCGAGCGGATCACGATTGCGGAGGGCGTGCATGAAGCGCGGCTGCACGAGTTGTTTGAACTGGCGCGCGAGTTTCGCGTCACAGTCAGGCGTGCGCCGCGTGCGGAGTTGCAGCGCATAGCTCCGGCGGGCGCGAATCATCAGGGCGTCGTCGCGCACGTCGCGGCGGCGGCTTACGCGGACGCGGACGAGTTGACGGATGCGCTCGCGGCGCGCATAGGCACGAGCGAGCAGCCGCTCGCAGTCGTGATCGACGGCGTGGAAGACCCGCGCAATCTCGGCGCGATCATACGCACGGCGGAGTGCGCGGGCGTTCACGGGTTGTTTGTGCCCGAACGCCGCGCAGCAGGTTTGACGGAGACGGTGGCGAAGGCTGCGGCGGGCGCGCTCGAATATTTGCCCGTCGCGCGCGCGACGAACATCGCGCGACTCGTAGAAGAATTCAAGGAGCGTGGCATCTGGACAATAGGCACGGACGCCGAAGCCAACATCGCCTACACGGACTGGGACTGGACGCAGCCGTGCGCGCTCTTGCTCGGCGGAGAGGGCGCTGGCCTGCGTCGCCTCGTGCGCGAACGCTGCGATGCGCTCGTCAAGATTCCTCTGCGCGGTCGCATCCCGTCGCTCAACGTCTCGGTCGCCGCCGCCATCGTGCTCTACGAGGCGCTCAGACAACGAACCATCGCGCGTCCCGCGACGTATGAATAGCGGAATCGGGAATAGGATCAGGGGAAAGGGGAAGGGGTAAAGGGAAAAGGTTAAGAAACAAGTTATTTTATGAGTTGAATGACCGTTGCGCTTCGCCCGATCCTTTACCCTTTAACCCTTCCCCTTTCCCCTTAAACGCTTTCCCCAACGGAGGACGCGCATGTACTGTCCGCGATGTGCGGCGAACAATTTAGACGACGCGAAGTTCTGCCGCGCGTGCGGCGCGGACATACGCCTCGTGCCGCAGGCTTTGCAAGGAACTCTGCCCGCAAGCGTCGGCACTGATAAGGGCGAAGCTCTGGCGCGCAGCAAAGAGAAGAAGCGCAAGCCCGCGACCGTTGACGCCGGATTGAAGAACATCTTTCAGGGGATCGGTTTACTGATCATCTTCCTCATCGGTCTCTTCGTCTTTCGCGGTGCTTTCTGGGTGACGATCTGGTTTATCATCCCCGCGCTCGGTTCGTTCGGCGAAGGCATCGGCCAACTCATACGCGCGGGACAAGAGCGACAACGCTTGACGACGACGACAACTGACTTCGGCGGACAAGTCCGCACCGCGCCGCTCGCATCTGCGTCCGGTTTCAAAGAACTCGCTTCGCCCGACACTGCGGAGATCGTCTCGAACCCGCCCGCAAGCGTCACAGAGATGACGACGCGCCACCTGGACGCGCCACTCAAAAGCGCCGCGAAGGACGTTTGAATTGCCGCACCGATAACGACCCGTAGAGGCGCGGCACTTGAAGGAGATTCTGAAAAATGTATTGTCCGAAATGCGGAACAAAGAACGCGGAGGATGCGAGTTTTTGTCGCGGGTGCGGCGCGAACGTGAGACTCGTGCCGCAGGCTTTGGAAGGACGACTGCCCGACGCGGTTGTCGAAGGCAAGCCACACAGGCGCTCGAAAAAGCACAGGGACGATCCGCCGAATCTTACCTACGCGCTCGTCAAAACTCTCGTCGGCATCGCCTTCATAATCGTCGCGCTCTCGGTGCAGGACGTTTACCAGATCGCGGGTCAAATCTGGTGGTTCTGGTTGCTCATTCCTGCGGCTGGCTCGCTCGGCGCAGGGATAGCGGAGTTCGTGCGTCTCTATCAGCATCAACCGCCGAAGCAACTCCCGGCGGGCAACGCCTACGTGCCGCCCGCCGTCTCCGTCGCCCCGCAGCGCGCCGCCGAACTCCCGCCGCAGCGCACGAGTCCGGACATTTACACGCCCTCAAGCGTCACCGAAAACACTACGAAGCTGCTCGAAAAAGATCGTTGACAGAAAATTTCTTTGCGGTGCGGCGTGAAGCTGATCACTTTGAGCCGCGAACGCACGGACGCGCGAAGAACACACAGGCGCGAAGAACAGCCGACACACTTCCAACGCTTCCCATGACAACCAACACGAGCGTACGCCTCTGCGTTCCCGTCTGCGTGCGACGCGCCGTAGAGTTGCGCGCGAGTATCGCACGCGCGTCGGCGGTCGGAGACTTGGTCGAGTTGCGCATGGACTGTCTGGAAGACGAAGCGCAACTCGAACTTGCGACGCGCAAACTCCCCGCGCTCTTTCAAGAACGCACGCGCCCCTCGATTCTCACCTTCCGACCATCGGAACAGGGCGGCGCGAGCGAAGCGGACACGGCGCGCCGCGCGCGTTTCTGGACGGAGAATTTTTCCCCGAACGAAGAGCGCGCAGACTACGCCGACCTCGAACTCGACATCGCCGCGCATCTCAAAGCGGAAGAAAATCGCCGCGCAGTAAAGTTGATTGATTGGAACAAAGTCATCTGCTCGCATCACGACTTCGCGGGACTTCCCGCCGACCTCGAAAATATTTTCGCGCGCATGATGGATACGCCCGCGCGCATCCTGAAGCTCGCGCTGCGTGCGCGCGACATCACGGACTGCCTCGCGGTCTTCCGCCTGCTCGAACGCGCGCACGTCGCAGGCCGCGAGATGATCGCCGTCGCGATGGGCGAGGCCGGACTCCTGACGCGCATACTCGCGCCCGCGCGCGGCGCATATCTCACCTTCGGCGCGCTCGACGACGAACAGCGAAGCGCGCCCGGCCAACCGGACGCGCGCGAGTTGCGCGATCTCTATCGCGTCCATACGCTCAATGAGCAGACGCAGATCATGGGACTCGTCGGCTCGCCCGTCGCGCACTCACTCTCGCCGCACATGCACAACGCCGCGTTCGCCGCGCGCGGCATTAACGCCGTCTACATTCCTTTTGAAGTCGGAGACGTGCGCGCCTTCATGCGCCGCATGGCGCACCCGCGCACGCGCGAACTCGTTTGGAACTTGCGCGGCCTGAGCGTCACCGCGCCGCACAAGAGCGCGATCTTGCCGCTGCTCGATTCAATCGAACCCGCCGCGCGCGAGATCGGCGCGGTCAACACAGTCGTCTTCGAAAGCGAAGAACTCAAGGGCTACAACACGGATGCTGCCGCCGCGCTCGCGCCGCTTGAGGGGCGAGTCGATTTGCTCGACGCGCGTGTCGCAGTGCTCGGCGCGGGCGGCGCGGCGCGCGCGTTATTGTGGAGTTTGCATGAGGCCGGAGCAGACGCGTCTGTCTTCGCGCGCGACATGAAGCGTACACGCGCGACCGCAGAAGAGTTTGACGCGCTCTGGCAGATGCTCGACGACGCGACGCGATTCGACGGCTTCGATCTCGTCATCAACGCAACGCCGCTCGGCACGCTTGGCGAGCGCGAGACGGAGACGCCCGCCGCAGCCTTTCAACTACGCGGCGCGCGCGCGGCCTACGATCTCGTTTACAATCCAAGCGAGACGCGCTTCATGCGCGAAGCGCGCGAGGCGGGTTGCGAGATGATCTTCGGCGGACTCCCGATGCTCGTCGCGCAGGCCGCCGCGCAGTTCAAATTATGGACAGGGCAAGACGCGCCGCTCGAAGTGATGCGCGCGGGGGCACAAAAGAGATTAGAGGTCAGAGGTTAGTGATCAGCGAAAGACAAAAGCTGCTTCTTACTAACCTCTAACCTCTAACGCCTGACATCTAATTTTTTATGCAAGAGCGTTACAGCAGGCAAATTTTATTCGCGGGCATTGGCAGGGAAGGGCAGGCGCGGCTCGCGTCGGCGCGCGTGCTCGTCGTGGGTTGCGGCGCGTTGGGGTCGTCGCAGGCCGAAGCTCTGGCGCGTGCGGGCGTGGGGCGTCTGCGGATCGTGGATCGTGATTTCGTCGAGGAGTCGAACTTGCAGCGACAGACGATGTTCACCGAAGCGGACGCGTGCGAACGCGTGCCGAAGGCTGTGGCGTGTACGCGTCGCATCAAAGAGATCAATTCGGACGTGGAAGCCGAGCCGCACGTCGCGGACGTGCATCACGCGAACGTCGAACAACTCGTCAAGGGCTGCGACCTAGTGTTGGACGGCACGGACAACTTTGCGACGCGTTATCTACTGAACGACGCCTGCGTGAAGCACGAAGTCAACTGGATTTACGGCGCGGCGGTCGGCTCTTACGGCGTGACGATGACCGTGCGCCCGCACACGTCACCGTGCCTGCGCTGCGTCTTCGAGGAGACGCCGCCCGCTGCGAGCGCCGAGACGTGCGACACGGCGGGCGTCATCATGCCGATCATCTCTGTCGTCGCCGCCGTGCAGGTCGGCGAAGCGTTGAAGCTCTTGACGGGACAGACCGACGCACTCCACCGCGCCCTCATGCAGTTCGACGTATGGCGCAACGAGTGGCGGCGCATACGACTCGGCAAGCCGTCGCCCGATTGCCCCACCTGCGCCCACGCACGCTACGAGACGCTCGAAGCCGAAGCAATCGAACTCGCCTCCGTCCTCTGCGGGCGCGACGCCGTGCAAATCTCCCCGCGCAACGCAACACGCATTGATCTACCCGCGCTCGCAGAACGCTTGCGCGCAGCGGGCAATGTACACGTCAACGAATATCTCCTCCGCCTACGCGCGGGCAACTTCGAGCTAACCGTCTTCCAAGACGCCCGCGCCATCATACGCGGCACAGACGACATGGCAACAGCGCGTTCTCTGTACGCGAGGTACGTCGGGAACTAGAGCGGTTCGAGTTGTGTGTTAGGCTAAGGTATCCACCAGCACGAATTACACACTCTTGCCGCGCAACTTTTCCAGCCAGCCCCGTACGACATTGGCAGTCGGCGATTCGATCTCTTCAAAAATCTTCACCGCCGCTTCCATGCATTCTATTGCTATTTCCGGCTTGTCCATGACAGCGTAGGATGCGCCCAAGTTTGCTAGCGCAGTGCCCTCGCCGCGCCGATCTCCTATCTCCTGTGCGATGTCGCGGTGTTGTTTGTAGAACTCGATGCCGCGGCGCGTATCACCCGATTGAGCGTAGGCCATGCCCAAGTTGCCCAGCACAGTCCCCTCGCCGCGCCGGTCGCCTATTTCGTGGTAAATGACCAAAGCCTGCTCATAGAATTCAATAGCGCGGTGTGTCTCGCCGAAATTAGTGTAGGCTAACCCCAAGTTAGCAAGCGCGTTGCCCTCGCCGCGTCGGTCGCCAGTTTCGCGGGTGATTGGCAACTGCTGCTCGTAGAACTCAATAGCGCGCCGGGACTCCCCCAAGTTTTGATAGGAAACGCCTAAATTCCCTAACGCAGTGCCCTCATGAAGACGATTGCCACTTTCTCTCGCAATGCTGAGAATCTGCTCGTAGAAGTTGATGGCGCGCCGGTATTCCCCCAAATCATCGTAGGCATATCCCAAGTTACCCAAATGCCTTCCTTCGGCGGCAGGGTCTTTGAGCTGTCGTGCAGCCGACAGCCCGACTTCATGCCAACGAATAAAATCGCGCGGGTGCTGGCGGAGGCTAAGGACGTAAACGCCTGCATCGGGATAATCGTTACATAAATGAGCGGCATGCTCGTTCTCAGCAAATCGCGCAGCTGACCATTTTTGTCCGGCTTCGATGTTGACGCGCTCGTTGTCGAAAAGCGAAAGCCCTTCGGCAATCGCTTCGCCGCCTTTTTGGTAAAGTTTATCTGCCGTGAAGAGAATTTGTAAGTAATGCACCGCGTGAAGCAAACCTGTGTGTTCGCGTTCAATTGCGCTCAGGCGTGTGTCTGCGAAATCGCGCGCGAGGTCGTGCAGGGAGTAGCGGCGGGTGGACGCTTCCCAGTCGAGGAGGCTGTATTGTTCAAACTCGGCTAGTGAGTCTTTTGCGGCGTCAACGTCCGTCTGCCACAGGGCGGCTGCAGCGGGGGCGTCGAAGTCGGTGGGGAAGATGGCGAGCGTGCGCCAGCGTTGTTGCATCTGTTCGGTCAGCAATTCGTAGCTCAAGCTGAAACAGGCTTCGACCGTCAGGTCTCTTGTTTCGTCGTGGAGCGTGAGTCTTGCTTTCCTGTCTCGCAGGCGCTTGAGATAATCTTCGGGTGACAGCGAGCGTTTGACTTTCAACACGCTGGCGGCGGCGCAGAGGGCAATCGGCAGGTAGCCGCATTGCTCCGCAATCGCAGGCGCATGCTCGCCTATGTGCGGCGCGATTCTGTGCAGCAGCTTGGTAGCGTCCGCTTCGGCCATCTCGTCAAGGTTCTTGTCGAACATCTCCGGCAAGGTGAAATGCTTGCGGGAAGTGACGAGCAGCAGGCAATTGTCGGGCGGCAGCAGCGGCGCAATTTGCGCGGCGTCTCTGGCGTTGTCGTAGAACAGCAGGACGCGGTTGTCGTTGAGCAAAGAGTTGTACCACGCGGGCAGGTCTGCGTCGTCGGGTCGCTTCATGTCGGGTTGAAAGGAACTGACGACGTGCCACATTATTTCGGCGGGCGAGAGCGGTTGAGGGCTGACGCCTTTCAGGTCGAGGTAGATTTGCGCGTGCGTGTAACGGTCTTTGAATTCGTGCGCCAGCTTCAAAGCGAGCGCTGTCTTGCCAACGCCGCCTAAACCCTGCACGCCCGAAATCGTCACGCCGCCTTGCAGCAGAGCCTGTCGCAATTCCTTGAGTTCCGTTTCCCGCCCGGTGAAATCGCGCGACGGCGCGGGCAGTTGCTTCAATCTGGTGCGGGCAGCCCTGCTCGCGCCTTCCAGAATCTCTTTTAACTCTTCTGTCGTTTCGTCGAGTTTGCCGATAACTTTATCTGCACTCTCATCAACCTTCGCGCCAAGCTCTCCGATTTTTTCAGAAACCTGCGCGGTGTTTGCTTTGCCCTCGGTAGAAAGCCGCTCGGTGCTCTGTTCAATCTTCGCGCTGAGTTGCGGCACGATGCCGCGCAGTTCTTCGCTTTGCCGTTCGACCAGTTTGGTCAACTCGTCATGCGACGAAGAGAGTTGGCTCAAATACTCTTGTTGCATTCCAGCCAGCGTGGCGATCAGGTCGTCCTGTTTGGCGATGCCTGCGATCCGTTCGGCCAGCGCATCAACGCTCGCTTTGATGTCTGCCTGCGAGGTTTCGATTCTCTCGACGACGCGCACGATCGCTTGCAGGTGCGCTCGTTGAAAGGCGATCCAGGACTCTTTGAAATCATCGCTTTTGACGAGTTCGCTGATCTGATGCGCGATCCGGTGCGGCATCTCCGCACGCAGACGCGAGCCGAGCGGCTCAGGCAGGCGTGTGTCCCTTGCGAGCGAAAGTTGAGTGATTCGCGCCGCACGGTCTTTCACCTCGCGCTCTTCTTCGAGCCAGCGGCGCAGTGCCGTCTCGACTTCTTCGCCTATCTGCTTGCGCCATCTCTCTTCGTCTGCGATAAGCAGCGACACTTTCTCCGCTGAAAAACGGTTGGCGAAAGTTGCGTCTGTGGGCTGGCCTGCGGTCTGCAAAGGAAAGAGCGCGGACGGCTCTTTATCTTTCAAGCCTCTTTCGAGTCTGGCTTTGAGGAGCGGGAGAGTTTGCGCGGCCTGCCCCTTCAACTCCTCGTCTTCGCCTGACTTCAACTCTTTCTCGATTGCTCTGAGCGAATTGAGGTAAGCCGTCGCCAGCATTCTTTCGAGATGAAAGTTGTGCTCCGGCGACAACGCGCGCGGAAGTTTATCCGTCGCAAAGTGGCCGCCGATTTCGGTCATGAATCCGGCAGCCGTGTTGCTGATGGCGTCACCTAATGTTTGCTTGAACTCTTCATTGTTGATGACGCCCGCCAACACCGCTCCAAAGAAGGGAAGCGAAATGGTCGCCAGATAAGGCGCGATGAACGGCGCGGCGATGGCTGCGCCCGCACACCCAAGCACGGCCATTGCAGATTTGGTGAGACTTTTCGAGGACATGGCAAGCTCCTTGCGGTTGCCCGGATCGCCTCGGATTCTAATGTAGTTGCGAATCTGAGGCGAGTAAAAACGTTATCCATCAAACTCCACGTAACTGCACGAACCTCGTGCGGCTTTTTCGCATGGATTCGGGAAAAGCCGTCTCGACGTTCCGCTGTGTTCCTGCAACGCTTCTTTTCGAGTTATCATCAGACCAGAGGCATTTAATCCAACACAACAGAAACTTCATTGATGCTCAACAATACATTTCGCCTGCGCTTAGTTTCAATTCTTCCACTTCTATGTTTGTCCGTCTGCGCTGCGACCTCAGTGCGCGCGGGCGGCCCCGTCGTTTGGTCAACGAGTTCGCGCGAGGCTCTTTTGCGCGGCGAGGCGCGAGGCGTCTCCGTCACAGACACGGGCGCGTTGATGCTCGCTCCGCGCGTCGCGCAACTCTTCGACACCGAACAGGCTTTCATCTGGTCAACGGCGGCGGACGAGCGCGGCAACGTCTATCTCGGCACGGGGCACGACGGGCGCATCTTTCGCGTTACTCCCGAAGGCAAAGGCGCGCTGCTCTATGACGCTGCGGAACTAGACGTGACGGCGCTTGTCGTCGGGCGCGACGGCGCGTTGTACGCGGGCACGTCGCCGGACGGGAAAGTCTATCGCATTGACGCCGAGGGACGCGCGGCGGAATATTTCGACCCGCCCGACAAGTACATCTGGTCGCTCGCGGTGCTCTCGGACGGCGCGCTCGCCATCGGCACGGGCGACACGGGGAAAATTTATCGCGTGCGCGCTAGCGGCGCGAAGCCGCAGGATTCTCTGTTGATCGACATCAACGAAACGCACGTTATCTCGCTCGCAGTGGACAAGTCGGGACAACTCATCGCGGGCACAGACCCGGGCGGGCTTGTGTTGCGCATCTCGCCGGAGGGCAAAGCGTTCGCTTTGTTCGATTCGCCGCTCAGGGAAGTACACGCGCTTGCGGTGGCGGCGGATAATTCGATCTACGCGCTCGCCTTGAGCGACGCCGCGACGAGCGGGCGCGCGGTGAGTGCGACTACGGCGACGAGCACGACTTCGAGCGGCGGCGCGCAGAGCACTGTCAGCACTGCTTCGACCGTCTCGGCGGACGACAGCGGCGCGCAGCCCGCGCGCAGCCGCAACGAACTCACGAACGCGCGCAGCGCGGTCTTCCGCATACTGCCCGACGGCGGGACGGACGTTTTGTGGAGTTCGACTTCTGTGACGGCCTTCGCGGTCGCGCCCGCGCCGCAAGGCGGTAGCGTCCTCGTCGGCACGAGCGACAAGGGACGCATCTATTCCATCACAGACGACGGGCGCGACACGCTGCTCATACAGTCAACCGAGGCGCAAATTTCTTCCTTCGTCGTGCGCGGGCGCGAGGCGTTCGCAGCGTCGAGCAATCAAGGCAAGCTGTTTCGCTTTGCGGCCGAGCCGGTCGCCGAAGGCACGTATGAATCGCCCGTGCGCGACGCGAAAGTTTTCGCCGCGTGGGGGCGCATCTGGTGGCGCGGGACGGGCGCGGTTGAACTACAGACTCGCACGGGCAACAGCGAACGTCCCGACACGACCTGGAGCGAATGGAGCGCGCCTTACCGCGATCCTGCGGGCGCGGCGGTGACAAGCCCGCGTGCGCGCTTCATACAGTGGCGGGCAGTCCTTCGCGCACCCGCTTCGGGCGGCGCGGGCGTCGAAGCGCGCATCGAAGACGTGAGCCTCGCATATCTGCCGCGCAACGTCGCGCCGGAAATTCTGTCCATCACGACGCTGCCGACAGGCATCGCTTTGCTGTCGGCGATTCAGGTGCAAGTTGATCCGAACCTCGAAGCATCGGGTTTCGACCCGTCGCTCATCGGCCCCGTGCCGCAAGTGCCGCCGCGCCGCGCGTTCCAGAGGGGAGCCGTCGCGTTGCAATGGCAGGCAGAGGATCGCAACGGCGACGAACTCGAATACGCAGTCTATTATCGCGCGCAGAGCGAGAGCGGCTTCCACCTGTTGAAAGACAAACTGCGCGACAACTTCTACACGGTTGACGGCGCGGCGCTCGGCGACGGTCGCTACATCTTCAAAGTCGTGGCGACTGACGCGCCGGAAAACTCCGTCGGCGCTGCGCTCTCAGGCGAACGCCAGAGCGAGCCGGTCGAGATTGACAACACCGCACCTGTGGTGCGCGCCGGAGGCGAGCCGACTGTGAGTGGTGAACGCGTGCGCGTGAGCTTCGTCGTAGAGGACGCGCGCGGGCGCGTCAGGCGCGCGGACGTGAGCGTGGATGGCGGCGAGTGGCGCGCGGTCTTCCCCGAAGACGGCATCGCCGACAGCCCGCGCGAAACCTTCACGCTCGACCTGCCCCTCGCGGGCGCGGGCGAACACACAGTCTCCCTGCGCGGCTTCGACGCCAGCGGCAACGTCGGCAGCGCACGCGTCACGATCAGGAAATAGGGGAAGGGGAAACAAGGGGAAAGGGTAAGGGGTAAAGGGAAAAGGTTAAAACGAAAGCCTGAGTCAAAGTCGCACTTGAGCCAAAGTTGCACCCGGTTTTTATCTTCCCTTTACCCTTTCCCCTTTAACCCTTCCCCCTTCTTACACGATACCGTATGAGTTGCGCCGGAAAGCGTGCGCTTGTCGGCCTAACGCGGTAAACTATGGACTGTAAAAGCAATAGGATGCCGCGCGCGGCGGTTGTGGCATCCATATTGCTCAGGTAAAGAGCGAGACGAATGCGCGTCTCTCTTCTCCCTCCCATGCGCGTCTCTGAATAATCACGAACATGAGGAGGCAAGAGTTTTAGTTATGAGAGCTTTGAAGAAAATATTAGCGTCCGCCTTGATCTTCTCGGCGCTTGCTGCCAGCGCGCTGGCCGTACAGCCGCAGAGAGATCAGCGTGAGCCTCCCCCGAAAGACCCGAAGGTCTTCGACAAGAAAGACAAGGAGCCGCGGCGCGAAGAACCGCGACGCGAGCAACGCGACAAGCCGAAGGAGGGCAAAAGGGACAAGCCCTAACGCTCGACTCCACGCGCACCTGTCCTACAGGTTCGGCGCGTCGCGCGGTCGGGCGAGAACGCGTCGCACGAAAAACAACTCGCTCCTGTTTCGACAGAAACGATGCCCCCTCAAAAACGCCGTCCGTTAAACGACGGCATTCTTGAGCGGGCATCAAATTTTTGAGCATCAGCACAGGGTTAAAAGATCATGACTAACAAGCACATACCCACGCGACCCGTTTTATTCGCCGTCGCCGCCATCATGTTCGCCGCGCTGTCCGGCGCGAGTTTGTTCCGTAGCGCGAGCGCGCAACGCATGAACACGCAGCGCATGAACGTGCAACGCGTGAGCGTTGATCGCGGCACTATCGCACGCGCCGAATCCTACACGGGAGATCGTTTCAACTACTTTACAGAGACGCCGCGCGGCGCGCGTGTTGCTTCTGTCAACCGCCCGCGCGCAGAAGCCTTGCGCGCGATTGACGCGGGGCTCGACGATCTCTTCGCCGCCGCGCGACGCAACAACTATCGTGCGCGTCTGAACTACTCTGACTACGTAGTCTTCATCGCGCGCGCCGACCGCACGCAGGACAGTACCGGAGCTTATTCGCCCGACATGGCTTTCAACGCGGGCTATTACGCGGGCAGCGTCTATGATCGTGGCGGCCAAATTTTTGCCGCCGGAATGGTTTCGTCCTACAGTCCGCCCGCGCTCGTCGTCGCCGAGCACGAACGCGACTGGCAACGCATGACGAACGTCGTACGCTACGAAGGCGAGCACCTCGTCCTCTATCACAACGACCGTCGCCGCTTCCAGGAAACCGCCGACCACACGCGCGGCGGCGCGCACCCGATATTGAAATAGGGCAAAAGAGAAGGGTAAAGGTTAAAGGGAAGACGGAAAGGCTGAGTGCTCTTCGTCTTCCCTTTACCCTTTCCCCCTTACCCTTTCCCCTGCTCGCTATTTGATGAGTTTCGCGGACAGCACGAGTATGAGGGCTTTGTCGCGGAGTCCGGCTGTGCCGACGACGACCTTTTCGCCGTCGCGCACGCCCACGTCGCTGCTGATGACAGCCCTGCCGCCTACGTCGCCGCCGTCGAGCCGGAAGCGGAAGTTGCCTAACTGGGCGGTCGTTACTCCTGCCGAGCTCGTGCTGAGCGTGAGCGAGTTGGCCTGAAAGTGATAGCTGAACTCGCGCCGCGCTGTCTCGCCCGGCAGTTCGATGGACGCGATGCCTTCGCCCTGAATGATGCCGGGCGCATAGTCGGCGCGATCCTTGGCGCGCTGTATGATCGAAGTCAGCAGGTAATAACTTTTGAAGTTGAGCGTCGTCTGCAACTGGCCGATGGCGTCTCGCAGGTCAGCCGGATATTGATTCGTGCCGCCCGCCGCGTTCGACGCGATGAGGACGTGCATGCGGAACTCGATTTCGGGGCGCGCCGGTTCGGGCGTGTCGAGCCGCTTGAGAGCCTCTTCGACGGACGCGATGTTTTCGGGGAAGTCGCGCACGGTGATCGTTTTGAATGTGCGGTTGGCAGACATCTGCGCGCCCTTGAAGCCGCTGGTCAAGAGGCGAAGAGCCGCAACCAGCATGTCCGGGTCGCGATACTTCACTTCAAAGACGCGGTTCTTGAAACTCGTATGATTGACGTAGTTGTCCTGCGCGGCTGGCGCGGCTGCCGTGTCCTGCTCCTTTGCCTCCTGCGCCGTCGCCGTCGTGAGAAACGTGAAACCGAGCGCGAATGCGAGCAGGGCGATCTTGAGTTTTGATGAAAACATAATCTCTCCTATTGACTGTCGAATTGACAATTGAACTTTCTACTTTAACGGTTGCGTTACAGCGTCCGGCTTGGGCGCGAGCCAGATGATGCGTATGTTGGGGTCGGACGTTTGAATCTCGATGCGCGAGACTTCGGACTGCGCTGCCTCCGCCGTCGTCGTCTTGCCACGCGCCGCTAACTCTTCCTTGTTCGCTTGAGTTGCACGGGCGACGTTCGGCGCGGGTGAATTTCGTTTGACGCGCTGAGGCGTGCGCCTCGTCAAAGCGAAACTTGGCCGCACTCCGTTTTGCGCGCTTTCGTCAGTGGCTCGTCGCTTTGGCAGCGAAGTCGTCGCTGTCTGTGTTGTTGCCGTCGGCTGCGCGGCGGGTTCACGATTCGCGTCGGCGATCATTTTGTCGCGTGCGCTGTCGTCTGACGTGCGGCGCGTGTAAGTGTGAAACGCGAGCGCGAAGGCAAGGGCTACGAAGACGAGCGACGCGGCGTAGGCGAAGCGCGCGTTGAAGAGAGACGCGAATATGGACGAAGGCGGCGGCGCGAGCGTGCGGTCGCGCTTGATTTGGTCGAGCACGGAACGTCTGATCTCTTCGTAAAACGCGCCGTCGAAATCAGGCGGGAGCGTGGCCTCGCGCAAGAGGTCGCGGCTCGCGTCGTAGCCGGAAGCCGAGAGGCGACATGCTTCGCACGCGGTCAAGTGGTTTGCGACGGCGCGTGCGCGGCGTTTGTCTAGATCGCCTGCGACGTGGAGCGGCAGAAGTTTTTCAACGCGTGTGCATCTCATAATCTTAGACGTGTCGCCCTCCTTTTCCGAGCAGGCGTTCGCAGTGAATCTTGAGCTTGGCGCGCGCCGAACTGATCTGCGAGCGCACTGTGACGGGGCGCGAACGCAGCACGCGCGCCACCTCTTCGGTCGTCAAGCCTTCAAGGTCGCGAAGGACTAACGCGGCGCGTTCCTTTTCGGGGAGCGTCGCGAGCGCGCTCAACAGGAGCGCGCGTTGCTGCGCGCGTATGGCGTTCTCTTCGGCGTCCGCGCCCGTAGAGATGCCTTCGGGCGTCGCTGTTGCTGAGCGTTCGTCATCGCCGTATTGCGTCGAGGCGAATCCCGCGTGGCCCTGTGTCGCGCCGCGTTTGCGTGCGGCGTCGCGGCAGACGTTGATCGTGATGCGATAGAGCCAACCGTTGAAATCCTGTTCGGGCTTGAAGCGGTCTAGGTATTTATAGACGCGCAGGTAAACTTCCTGTGCGGCGTCGCGCGCGTCCTCACGGTTGCCCAGCATGCGCCACGCCGTTGAGACAACCTTGCGTTCCGTCTCCAACATGATCCGCTCGAAGGCCGTCGCGTCGCCCGCACGTGCGCGTGCGACGAGGAGCGCAAAGTGTTCGCGTGCATCTTCGTGCGGCGCTGTGGCTGCTGGCGTCTGAAAATCTCCCGCCATCATCGCCGCGAAGTGTGCTGTCTCAGTTGCCATTTACCGTCTCTCTCCCCGCATGCCCCACACATCTATCACTACTCCGCACGGCGCGAAAGCGTTGATAAGAATTTCTGACGATGTTGACACGCCGGAAGCGTGCGGTTTGTTCCACTCCGATCCGCGTCCGCGTCGAAGCAACGGGAGAGAGGCGCACGAAAATGAGTTGACGCGCGCGGGGCAAACAACTACAAGATAGTTCGCGCACGTCGGGCGCGGCCGACTTCGCGTTGCACGCAGACCGAGCCGCGCTGGTATCCTTGAGCGTCCCTTTAGCGCCTCTTGCATCACACGCAAACGGAAAGGTTGCAGACGAGAGTTCATACATGCGTCGCATTGATCTGAAAAAAGCGCAGGTCGCGCGCTCCGGCACGATTCGCGGCATCAATCGCCAGATCGTGCTCAACTACGTGCGCGACCGCGAGCCCATTTCGCGCGCGGAGATCGCACGCGAGACGGCTTTGCAGCGTTCGACCGTCTCGACCATCGTCGAAGATTTGAAGTCGGACGGGCTGATCGAAGAGATCGGCGAGGGCGAATCGACGGGCGGACGCCGCCCCACACTTTTGCGTCTACGCGCGGCGGGCGCGATGGCTATCGGCGTTGACATCACGCCGACCTGCACCACGATTGCGACGAGCGACTTGGCCGGACGCGTCCTCGAACGCGAAGAGTTTCCGCACATCGAGCAGCCGGAGAAATTGTACGCGCGCGTCATCGAGAGCGTCAGGCGTCTGGCGGCGAAGGCAGGCGAGCGAAAGATCGAGGGCGTGGGCGTCAGTCTTCCCGGACTCGTTGACCCGGACAGCGGGCGCGCGATCTACATCCCCTGGTTCGAGTGGCGCGACTGGCCTGTGGCCGCGGAGATTTCCGGCGCGACCGGACTCGACGTGATCGTCGACAACGACGCGAACGCGGCGGCGCTCGCGGCGCTGTGGTTCGGTCGTCAGGAGTTGCGCGAGGCGCGCGACTTCATCATGGTGCTTGTGGCCGAAGGCATCGGCACGGGGATCGTCGTTGACGGGCAAATCTACAGGGGCGAGCGCGGCGGCGCGGGCGAGTTCGGCCACATGATCGTGGGCGAGCGCGGCCCCGTCGCATGTTCGTGCGGCAACCACGATTGCTGGGAGGCTTTCGCATCGGGGCGCGCGGCGGTCGCACGCTATCTGCAAGGCGGCGGCTCGGACGACGGCGGAAGAATTAATTTCGCGCAGGTAGTTGACCGCGCACTGGCGGGCGAAGAGCGTGCTACGCGTGCGCTCACCGAAACCGCGCACTACCTCGGCATCGGCATCTCAAACTTGATCGTCGGACTCAGCCCGGAAGCGGTCGTCGTCGGCGGCGTCATCGCGCGCGCGTGGCCGCTTGTCGCGGACGCGCTCAGCGAAACCATCCAACGCAGCGTCCGTCGCGGCCTGCCCTCGGCACACATCATGCCCTCCGTACTCGGCGACCAACCAACCCTCATGGGCGCGATCAGCCTCGTCCTCGCACGCAAGTTCGCCTCCGTCGCGGCGGCATAATGACTGAACCAACTGGCGCGCATCAACGTCGCGACGGGCAAGTTCTCAAATGGAAGTTCAGCTACCTGCGCGTTCGGTTGAATAAGGTGTTAGGTGTGACTGATATACATAGCAGGCCATAAAAACTGTTCTGTCCGCTTTATCACATAGAATCGAAAAACACGCTTTTTATATCTGAACTGAGAGCTTCATATTCATCGCTATCAACTATCACGATTTCTCTTGAGAAACCCTTTATCTCTTTCGCTACAACCTTGATATAACCAGAATTCTTCAAGACGGTTTCTGGCAATCCAATTCTTGCTGAAGCTATAAAACCTAACTCGGGACAGTACTTCTGAAGCCTGCTTGCAAGATTAATACAAAATCCAATGTACTCTTTATGTTTGGTACTCTTCCGCCTAAGCTCATAGATAGTCCCTCTTGCGAGACCAAATCTAATTCTTGGAGGAATATCTACAACAGGCACGAATTCATGGCATTTCTTAACTACTTCGCCAAAATATGTCTTTAAGTTCCAGAGTCGATTGCAAAGTGCGACTACGAAACTAGGATTAATCGTCTCATTTTTGCTATCTGTCCATAAATATAAAGCTCCATCACCTAAAAATTTTTCATGAATAGGAGTGATACTTAATGGAGGCACCTCTTTTGTCCTAGGCTTCCAATAAGCATTGCCTCCATATATGAGGGTGGACATGGCTTGACTTACTTCATTAAAGTATTTTGGAACATAATCTTGTACATCAGGCTGATTATAGAATTTTGAAAAGCCTTCAAGGTCATATATCAGCGCAAGCCCATTTTTGGGTCTGCTCGCAGTTGAATCAAACTGTATAGTTCCAGTCATATTATTAATTGTATCATCCTGCCTCAGGAGAGGTCAGCCACCTAACGCAGCAAGTTACACTCGACGGCGACTGTTCATTAAGACACACGTCGCAGAAATGCGGAGCAAAACCGCTGAGGGGCACAGAAGAAGATTCAGAACGCTGAATCCGCAGCGATTCACTACGGCGCTGCTACGAACCTCCGCGGGGAAGGTTGTTATCACCACCCACTCCCAAATTGCTATAACCATTTGGTCAGCAAGTAGCGATCATGATCGCGAAAGCCCGCCTGCCGGTAGACGCCCTGTGCGCGCGTGTTCGCACGCTCAACTTCCAGGTGCAACGCCGCGATGCCTTCCGCTCGACAGATTTCGGCGGCGAACTCGATGGCCGCTTTACCGATCCCACGCCCGCGAAAATTATCCCGCAGGAAGATTTCGTCAACGAAAGCGTCGCGCCCGTGAAACTCAAGGCTGAAGCCGAACGTAACGACGAGATAGCCCGCTGTCTCCACGCCTACGCGGATCAGGTGGACGACTCCGAACGCACGTTCATTCAGAATCTTCTCCAGCGCAGAGCGCGCCGCCGCTTCGTCGAATGCCAGATGCTCAAACGCGTAAAACTCCCGCATCAACTCGACGAGCAGATCAACGTCAGACGCAGCGGTCAGACTAAAAACAGGTTGCATAGTGATGAACTCGCAACGAATGCGGCGGTCACTTCGCGCCTTTGCCCTCTGTGATCGTGACGACGCGATCAACGCCGGGTAAGGCGATCGTCTCAAGTGTGCCGTCAGGCCAACGAACTTCGAGCTTGTCGAGTTTCGAGGCCGCGCCGAGTCCGATGTGTAGGCACGGATCGTTTTGCGAGGCGTAGCCCGCGCCGCTGACGAGGTCGAGACGCTGGCGCATCGTGCCGATGGTCGCGTAGACGATTGCGCCGGTCGCATCGCGCGGGCTTTTCTTCGCCGTGTCGCCGACGAGACGGAGTATGAGCCAGTGGTTTTTCTGCTCCGAGACATTGCGAAGCACCGTTGGCGGCGCGTCGCAGTTGTTGACGACGGCGTCGAGTCGCCCGTCGCCGTCGAGGTCTGCGACGGCGAGGCCGCGCGCGGGGAGCGCGAGCGCAAGCGCGCTGTTTGGCTCGGCGGCGACGCGCTCGAAGATGCGTTCGTTCGCGTTGGCTTTGGCGTTCGCGCTCGCGTTCGGCAGGTTGCGGAAGAGTAATAACTGCTGCGCCCAACTCGTGCCCCACTGATGGTTGTCAACGGTCGGGTAGACGTGGCCGTTGGCGACGAGCACGTCCTTCCAGCCGTCGTTGTCGTAATCGAGAAAGGTCGTGCCCCAGCCGAGGAAGGGAATGGTCGGCTCGCCGTGTCCGGCTTGAAAAGTCACGTCTGTGAAATTGCCTTCGCCGTCGTTGTGATAGAGCGTGTTGGAGTCGTCGGAGAAGTTTGTGATGTAGAAATCGACGCGCCCGTCGTTGTCGTAGTCGCCGACGGCGAGACCCATTCCCGCCTGCTCGCGCCCGTTCTCGTTCAAAGCGACGCCCGATTCGTAGCCGACTTCTTCAAACGCGCCGCCGCCCTTGTTGATGTAGAGTTGCTTCGGCGTGGAATCGTTGACGACGATGAGGTCGAGCAAATCGTCGTCGTTCGCGTGGACGAAGGCGGACGAGAAACCGTAGTAGCCCTGCGGATCGTTCGTGCCGGTCTTCGCGCTCACGTCTTCAAACGTGCCGTCCGCCTTTTGATGATAGAGCGTGTCGCCCTCGCCCTTGAGTCCGCGCGGCCCGCACATGACGGGCACGCCGCGAAACTGGCAGAAGTTTTGCCCGACGCCGCCCGGCTTGCCCGCATCCGTCGGACTCGGCGGCAAATTCTTCACGTCGAAATCGACGTAGCCGGGGACGAAGAGATCGAGCCGCCCGTCGCGGTCGTAGTCGCCGAAGGTCGCGCCGGTTGACCAGCCCTTGCGCGCGACGCCGAGTTTTTCTGCAACGTCCGTAAACGTGCCGTCGCCGTTGTTGCGATAAAGACGCGACGTGCCGTAGTTGGAGACGTACATGTCCGGTCGCCCATCGTTGTCGTAGTCGCCGACGGCGACGCCGAAGCCCCAACGTTCGTTGGCGACGCCCGCCTTGTCCGTCACGTCCTCGAATTTCCAGTTGCCCAAGTTTCGATAGAGCGCGGCGCGCGGCGCTTTCTCTTTGCCCGCGAGCGCGGCGAAGGTCGAGCCGTTGAGGAGATAGATGTCTGGTCGCCCGTCCGAGTCGTAGTCGAAGATGGCGAGGCCGCTCGCGGGCGTGTCGAGTATGTAATCTTTCGCGGCGCTGCCCGCGCGATGACGAAACGAGGCGAGCGCGGTTTTCGCCGTCACGTCTTCAAAGACGACGGGCGCTTTCGCGTCGGTGATGCCGACGGTGCGACGCGAGGTGTAAGTGCGCGCTTCGCCCGTCGCGTTGCCGCCCATGCCTTGCTGCGGCTGTGCGGCGGCGGGCGGCTGCTGTTGTGCGAAGACGCGTGGCGGCGCGGCTAGCGAGAGCGCGAACAAGAGTAGCGAGAGCACACGGAGAGACGACGAGAGGGACGAACGTGTTTGCGACATCATTTGGGTTTCCGGTCTGAATAAACTTTCTTGCCTTGCGGAATGTGTACTTGCGGCGCGGGGCGCAACAGAAGCCACAACGATAACGACTCGCACTGTTGACTGTCAAAGCACGCGAGCGCGACGCATCGCTGTGATGCTCGCTACGCGTTCACATAACAGATTCTCCGCTACGGTTCGACGGAGAGCAGCGGGAGATTGGCCGCGCGGAGTTGCGCGTTCAGCGACGCGACATCTTTGGTTTTCAACTCAAGCCAGCGCGCGTGTACTTCTTCGAGCGTGCGTTGCCATTCGGCTGAGGCGGCGACGGCCTGCGTCGTCGGCTGTGCGTCGGCGTCCTGTAGCAAGTCGAGCAAAGAGCGCATGGCGGAGTTCACGCGTGCGAGAGTCTTGCTGGCGTTCGCGTTGTTCGCAGTAGCAGCACCGCCCGCGCCGCCGCTTTCGATTGCTGCCGCACGCTCGTCGAGTGCGGCGAGCGACGCCGCGAGGTCGTTCGGTTGCGTGGTGCGTGCGCGTAGGTCTTTGAGTTGCGCGCGGAGTTTACGCAAAGATTCGAGCGCCTCGCGGCTGCGCTGCATCCCCACGTAAGCCTGCATCGAGAGTTCAAACTGTTGACGGAGTGCGGCGGGCGTGGCCTTCACGCGCGGATCGATTCTGACCGTGAGCGGCTGCGTGTAGGTGCGGCCGCCCGCCGACAACTTGACTGTGTACTCGCCGGGCAAGACCGCAGGGCCGAGCGGTTCGGGCGGCGTGTCCATGTAGATGGCGGAGATCGGATAGTCGTAGCGGTCAACGCGCGGCGGCGGGAAATGCAAGTCCCAGACGAAGCGTTGCATGCCCGCTTTGGCCGACAAGATTTGCGGCGGGCGAATCCAGTAGGTCGGCACGTTCAACTCTTTTTCATTCAACGGCGCGGGCTTGTCGTCGCTCGCGAAACGACGCACGAGTTTGTTTGCAGCGTCGAAGATTTCGAGCACGACCGGCATGATCGCGTCCGACTTCAAATAGTAGTTGATGATCGCGCCGTCGGGCGGGTTCTGGCCGACGGGTTCTTCGGGCGGGAGCGGTGTGTCTGTGTTGACGTTGCGTTTGATGCGCGTGGCGAGTTGCGGCTGGAAGAGGAACGCCTGCGCAGCGGCGACCTGCGCGGTCGTCTGCCGCAAGGGCGTGATGTCGTCGAGTATCCAGAAGGAGCGACCGTGCGTGCCGACTACAACGTCGTCGCCGTGTACGACGAGATCGCGGATCGATGTGGCGGGCATGTTGAGACGAAGCGGCTGCCAGTCGTCGCCGTCGTTGAAGGAGACGAAGACGGCGCGCTCCGTGCCCGCAAACAGCAGCCCGCGTCGCACGGGGTCTTCGCGCACGGTGTTGACGGGCGCGTTGTCTGGAAGCCCGCGCGTGATCTCAATCCAAGTCTTACCGTTGTCGTGCGTGCGGTAGATGTGCGGTCTTTGATCGTCGAGGCGTATGCGGTTGACGGCGGCGTAGGCTGTCGCGGCGTCGAAGCGTCCGGCGTCTATGATAGAGATTTTGCTCCAGGAAGTTATTGCGGGCGGCGTGACATTTTGCCATGTGCGCCCCGCGTCGCGCGTCAGGTGTATGAGCCCGTCGTCCGTGCCCGCCCAGATCGTGTTTACGTCTTTGTAAGAAGGCGCGACGGTGTAGATGACGCCGCGACGCGGTTGCGTCGCCATCTCAGGCTTGCGGAAGACGCCGATGCTCTGCGGGACTTCGGGCTGCTCGCGCGAGAGATCGGGGCTGATAATGTCCCAACTGTTGCCGCCGTTCGTCGTTTTGAAGAGCACGTTCGAGCCGAGAAAAAGTATGTGCGGGTCAACGGGCGAGAAGATGATCGGCGCGGTGCGGACGAAGCGATACTTGCCGCTGCGTATGGCTTCGGGCGCGATGTTCTGAACCTGTCCGGTCGTCTTGTCGAAGCGCGTGGCCTTGCCGCCGTAGACGAAGTTCGGGTTGAGCGGGTCGGGCGCAACATAGCCGTACTCCTCGACGCCGACCGTGCGCCAATCGCGGAAACTGATCGCGCCGTTGTCGCCGCGACTTGCGACGCCAGCCGAACCGCTCTCCTGTTGCCCGCCGTAGACCCAATATGGAAATTGATTATCGGTGATGACGTGGAAGAACTGCGCCGTCGGCTGGTTGTACCAACTGCTCCACGTCGCGCCACCGTTAACGGTGATGACCGCGCCTTGATCGCTTGCGAGCAGGATGATGTTTGAGTTGTCTGGATTGATCCAGATGGTGTGATAGTCGTCGCCGCCGGGCGCGCCCTTGAAGGCTTTGAATGTGACGCCGCCGTCGGTCGAGCGATAAGTGGAAGTGTTACCGGAATAGACTATGTCTTTGTTCTTCGGATCAACTCGCACTTCTGCAAAGTCGCTGCCGCGACCCCAGACGCGAACTTCGGAGTTGACACGTTGCCAAGTCTCGCCCGCGTCGTCCGAACGATAAACGCCGCCGAGTTGCGGCGCGTCAACGTTTGCGTAGATGCGCGACGGATCGCTCGGCGCGACGGAGAAGCCTATGCGCCCCAAGCCCTGCTCGAAGGTGGGCAAGCCGCGCGTGAGTTGTCGCCAGGTGTTGCCGCCGTCGGTTGACTTGAAGAGTCCGCTCGTCGCGCCCTGCCACGCGCCGTTCTCCCAGGGGCCTTGCCGCGACGCCCAGAGGTCTGCGTAGATGGTCTGCGCGTTCGTAGGATCAAAGGCGAGCGCAATCGCGCCCGTGTTCTCGTCCTTGTAGAGAACTTTCTGCCAGGTCTCGCCGCCGTCCGTCGAACGAAAGACGCCGCGCTCCTCGTTCGCGCCGTAGGGATGGCCGAGCGCGGCGACGAAGAGGCGTCGCGCGTCGCGCGGGTCAACGATGATCGCGCCGATTTGCTGCGCGTCTCTCAAACCGAGATGCCGCCATGTGCGCCCGCCGTCAATTGATTTGTAAATGCCGTCGCCCGTCGAGAGGTCTGGACGCTGCAAGCCCTCGCCGCTGCCGACGTAGATCACTTGCGGGTCGGACGGGGCGACGGCGAGCGCGCCGATTGATCCGGTCGGCTGTTCGTCGAAGATTGGTTGCCAGGTGCGCCCGTAGTCGGTCGTGCGCCACACGCCGCCGTTGTTGACGCCGACGTAGAAGACGTTCGGTTGACCCGGCACGCCCGTCGCGCCGACTGTGCGGCCGCCGCGAAACGGCCCGATCATGCGCCAACGCATACTCTGATAAAGATCGGGGCTGAACTGTTGTGCATCTGCCGCTAAAGGCAACAGTACGAGGAGCAGGAAACTGGCGACGGCGAGCACGGCGCTGCGGCGGGTTGCGTTCACGTTCGATCTCCGGTTGGTGAAATTTTGAAAGGTTACACGTCCGGCGCTGTCGTCGGCTGGAAGGCTAAAGCGGAAACTGCGACCGCGCGAGCGTGCGCTCACTTTACAGTCAAAAGGGCGGCGGAGTACAGTGGCGCGCGAAGCACAAGAGATGTGGTCGGTCAGTTGGTCGGGCAGTGTTAAAGTCTCTGCCCTCTTGCGCCGCCGCGTGCCATAAATTTCCCGGACTTCAGGAGATGTGATGAAACGAAGAAACTCGCACACCTTAATTTTGCTCGCGCTCTTAACTCTCTGGCTCGCGCCCGCCGTCGCTCGTGCGCAAGGAGACGCGCCCGTCATCTTGAGCGGCGCGCAACTCGCGCGCATCGTGCCGCCCGGTTTTTTCTTCGAGGGGCAGAGCGCGCCCACGCAGATGCGCAACTCCGCCGCCGCGCGCTTCAGCGGACGCCATCACGTCGTCGCCGGATTGGTTGACACCTCCGGCTACTCTGCCGACGTGCGCTCCCGTTACGAAGGCTTCCTCATCGTTGACACGCCCGTCATGATCGGCGGGCAGGAACTCGCCACGGGCGCATACGGTTTCGGCTTCGTGGAAAACAACAAATTCAGCGTCTCGGACGTTGGCGGCAACCTGATTTTCAACATCGAGACGGAGCCGGACAGGAACTTGCGCCGCCCGCGCCCTCTGATGATGACGCGCGGCGCAGGCGGCGTGCGCCTCTACAGCGGTCGGCGCTACGTCACGATCTCGCTACGTCGTTGACGTGTTGGTTAGACAGAAATAAAACCTTCACCGCAGAGACGCGAAGGACGCAAAGGGGGCGCAGAGAGTTGAATAGTTTTCTCTGCGCCCCCTCTGCGCTCTCTGCGTCTCTGCGGTGAGTCTTTCCTTATTGAGTCGTTCTCAATCGCAACTCGCCGTAGAAAAAATATTTGACAGGGAAGCGGATTGTGTATTAAAAATCTTCGTTCGGGTAAGCAACAAACCGTCCTTTCGCACGTTCTATTCCGTATTCAGAAACAAAATTTCTCGCCAGAGGGTCGCTACTTTACAATTCATCGTCCGTCGCGCGCACGCATCCTCGTGAAGTGCGCCGCGCGCGGGCGCTCCCTGTGAATAAGCGACCAATCAGGCATCTTCCACAGCACGAGGCCCAGTTATGACACACTACAGGATCAGCCCGCGACTTGCCGCTCAACTCGTCGCGCTACTCTTCTGCTTCGCCGCCTTCGCAGCACCACTCCGCGCCCAAAATAATAAAGGCACGATTCTCGGCACGATCTCCGATCCGAACGGCGGTCTGGTTGCGGGCGCGAAAGTCACCGCCGTCAATCTTGCCACCGGCTCTTCGGCGGAAGATACGACTTCCGAAGAAGGTCTCTACACGATCCCGAACCTTGAGCCGGGCATGTACAAAGTGACCATCGAAGCGACGGGCTTCAAGACTGTGGTGAACGAGTCGGTCAAAGTCGAGACCAACGCGCGCCTGCCGATTGATGCGCGACTCGAACTCGGCGCGGTCGGCGGCGATGTCGTCACCGTGACGGATCAAGGGCCTCTGGTCGAGAGCGAGACGAGCGTGCGCGGCGATCTGATCACGGGGCGCGAGGTGACAGACCTCCCGATACCGCAGCGCAACTTCACGCTCCTTGCGGCGCTCTCGCCCGGCGTGACGCGCCCGAACCTCGGACTGCTCGGCGGCGGCGGCAACTTCGTCGCGGGCGGCGGTGGCCAGAACAACACGGAGTCCACGCGCTTCCGCGAGTCGGGCGGCTCAGTCCTCGTCGTCAACGGCGCACGCGCCACCAATAACAACTTCCGTCTCGACGGCGTTGACAACAACGAGGCGCAGTTCGGCCAGATTGCGATCTACCCGAACCCGGACGCCATCGCCGAGTTCAAAGTCGAATCGAGCGTGCCGACCGCAGAGAGCGGGCGCGCGGGCGGCGGCGTCATCTCCACCACCTTCAAGCGGGGCGGAAACTCCGTGCATGGCACGGCCTTCGAGCAGTATCAAGGTCGCTTCCTGAGCGCGGCGGCCTCGCGCTTCGACGAGCCGAACGCGCAGACCCCGAACTACATCACGCACAACTTCGGCGGCGTCGTCGGCGGCCCGATCTTTTTGCCGCGCTTCGGCGAAGGCACTCCTTATTTTTACGACGGGCGCAACCGCTCGTTCTTCTTCGTCTCCGTCGCAGGCCAGCGCAATCGCACGCCCATCTTCGGCGGCGGCGAATCGCCATCGGACGTTCCCGTCCCGACGGCGCTCATGCGCGTCGGCAACTTCAGCGAGTTGCTGCGCCCCGCCACGCTCGTCCGTTACAACGTGCGTAACCCCGACGGCACGACGCGCTTCGTGACCGCGCCGCAAGGAACGCTCTTCGATCCTTCCGGCAACCCGATCCCCGGCAACGATTTGCGCAACTGTCCGAGTTGCGGCGCGCTCTCGCAGTTTGCCCTGAACTACCTCAACGCTTTCCCGCTTCCGAACCTCCCGGGCGCGGGGCGCAACTTCTCCACCAATCGCTCGGAGCGCGCCAACGTTGACAGCTACGACATCAAGATCGATCACCAGTTCACTAGCAACAACAACTTCTTCGCGCGCTACAGCAAGTCCGACACGGCGCGCTCGCGCGACAACTTCTTCCCGCTCGGCTCGTCGCCCAACGGCAACGATCTTCCGGCAGGCCCTTCTGCGGGCGACGAGTTCGGCAACTCGAAGGGCTTCACGATGGGCGACACGCACATCTTCACGCCCTCCGTCATCAACGACGCGCGCTTCGGCGTCACGCGCGTCTCCATAGGCATCTTCAACACAGGCGTCAACGGCACGGGCGGCTTCTCGCCGAACGTCTCGGCGAACCTCGGCGCGCGCAACATCAACTTGAGCGACACGTCGAGCGGCATCGTCCTCGTAGGCATCGTGGACAACTTGACCGGAACGGATCGCGCCACAGAGTTCACGGGCGACGGCGGGCCTTTCTATTTCCTCTCCAACAACTTCAACTTCGTTGACGCCGTGACGGTCGTTAAAGGCCGCTCGACCTTCAAGTTCGGCGGCGACTATCGTGTGCGCCAGAACAGCAACTACGACGGCGGTCGCAACGGCGGCACGAAGGGCAATTACCAGTACGGCACTTCAAACGTCTTCTCGCTTCAGAACGACGCGCAGGGCAACCCCATCTCGATTGATCGAGGCTTCGTCTCCGGCAACTACAACGGCATCGGCCCGAACGACACAGGCTCGTCGCTCGCTAACTTCCTCCTCGGCTACAGCCCCGGCTTCCTGACGCGCGGCGATCCAGGCGGCCCGTTCTTCCAGTCGAGCAAAGAGATCGCATTCTTCGTGCAGGACGATTGGAAAGTTCGTCCCGATCTCACCTTGAACCTCGGACTGCGCTACGACATATTCACCGCGCCGACCGAACGCTTCAACGCGCAGACCAACTTCGATCCCGCAACGCGACAGATACTCGTCGCGGGCGACGGCTCGCCGAACGGTCGCGATCTGGCCGAAACCGACATGAACAACTTCGGCCCGCGCATAGGCTTCGCCTACAGCGGCCTCAAGGAAGACAAGTCGGTCGTCATACGCGGCGGCTACGGCATCCTCTACACGACAGACATCAGCGGCTCGCAGCCTTTGACGGCCAACCCCGGCACGGGCGCGTCCAGCTACAACTGCAACCCGATCACGAATCCGAACAGTTCCGGCTGCAACGGCATCCCGCGCCGCTACCTGTTCGACGTAGGCGTGCCAACTTCGGTCGGCACGGTCGCCGCGCCCGGAACGAGTTTCATCGCGCCGACGGGCGGGCGTCTGCTCTTTATTGATCCGAACCGCAAGGACGAGATGTATCACCAGTACAACCTGACCGCGCAATACGAGTTTGCGCGGAACTGGTTGGCCGAAGTCGGCTACGTCGGCTCGGCGGGCAGGAATCTGCTCGTGCTGCGTAACATCGGCACGGCAAACGATGCGGGCGGCCCCGGCTCGCGACAAGTGACGGGCATCAACGAAGTGGTCGCCACGCAGTACACGGGCAGTTCGAGCTACAACGCGCTGCAAACCAAGTTGGAGAAACGCTTCAATCGCGGCCTCTCGATCCTGTCATCCTACACCTGGGCGCACGCCATTGACGATTCGCCCGGCGGCATCTGCTCGAACGGTGCGAGCGCGCGCGACTGCGGCCCAGACAATCCGCTGCGCCCCGAACTCGAACGCGGCAACTCCGACACGGACGTACGCCACCGCTTCACCTTCGCCAACGTCTACGATCTGCCCTGGGGTCGCGGGCGCGCCTACGGCTCTGACTGGCCGCGTGCGCTCGACTTCTTCATCGGCGGCTTCCAATTCAACAACATCATCACGCTCCAGAGTGGCCCCGTCTACAACGTCACGGCCAACGGCGGGCGCGTTGACATCATCGGCGACCCGACGCCGACGGCGGCTGATCGCGCCGCCGGAAGACAACTCAACCGCGCGGCTTTCCGCTCGGCGGTCACGCCCGTGTTCGCAAACGATCCTGCGGGGCCGAAGTTCGGCTCGCTCGGTCGCAACGTGTTTCGCGGCCAGAAGCAGTTCTACTGGGACGCGTCGCTGTTCAAGAATTTCCCCGTCCAGTGGATCAGCGACGACTTCAACGTGCAGTTCCGCTTCTCGGCCTACAACGTGCTGAATCGCGTCAACCGTTCGTCCCCGAACGGCGACATCAACAACACGGGCGACTTCGGCAGGGACATAAGCGAGCAGCGCCGCCGCCAGATGGAGTTCGCCATCAAGCTGCTCTTCTAAACGAGCGGCGCTGGCGTCGCAAGCTTTACAATCGAGTGGCGAGCAAGCACTACCGTTCGCCACTCGATTACTTTGTCAGTCGATCAAAAAGTTCGACTCTTTAGTCTAATGCTTTACACGCGCACCGACAGCAGTTTCCCCGCGCGCTTCTTTCAAGCGTCGCGCCTCCGCGCTTGTCTGTTGACGCTCGCCGGATTTCTTCTTGCGCCCTCGCTCGTCTCCGCTCAACAGCCGCGCCGCCGCACGGCTACGCCAACGCCTGCGCCCGCACGTCAATCATCCGCCGCACAAACGCACGACGCGCACTCCGCACTTCTCCGCGAAGCCGCCGCGCTTTTGCAGGCAGGCAAACTTGCTGAGGCTGAAAGCGCGGCACGCAAGGCCGTCGCCGCCGCACCGCGCGATGCAGATGCGCGTTCGCTACTCGGCGTCATACTCGATCAGACGGGGCGTGCTGCCGAAGCCGAACGCGAATATCGCGAGGCGCTCGCGCTCTCGCCGCAGCACGCGCCGACGCTCGCCAACCTCGGCGTCTTGCTCTCGCGCACGAATCGCGTCGAACAGGCCATAGAGAGTTTCGAGGCGGCGCTCCGCGTCGCACCCGACAACGCCTTCGCAGTCTTCAACCTCGGCGCGCTCTACAGTGCGCGCGGCGATTACAAGCGCGCCATCCCCCTGCTCGAACGCGCCGCCGGAATCAACCCCGCGCGTTCCGCAGCCGCCACGTCATCCGATCTCGCGCTTCTGCTCACGCTCACCAACGCCTACGCGCACGACGGGCGCGGCGACGACGCTGCGAAGTTGGCCGCACGCATAGAAAAGATGGCGGGCGACGATGCGCGCGTCCTCTTCACGCTCGCGCTCAGTCTCGCCGAAGCACGCGAATACGCTCGCGCTGTTCCTTTGTTCGAGCGCACGAATGCGCTCCGCCCGCAGACCTTCGAGGTGCTCTACAATCTCGGCGTCGCGCTCTACAATCTCGACCGCCTCGACGAAGCGACGCGCGCACTCGAATCAGCCGCGCATCTCTCGCCCGAAGCCGCCGACACTTATTACCGTCTCGGCCTCATCGCCTCCGCGCGCGGCGATGGACAGACCGCTGTTGACCTGTGGAGCAAAGCACTAGCTTTGCGCCCCGCGTTCGCCGAAGCGAATTTCATGATCGGCGAAGAGTTGCTCAAGCGACGCGCGACCGACGAAGCCATTCCGTTTTACAGTCGCGCGGTCGAACAGGATTCGTCGAAGTTCATCTATCACGTACGCCTCGGCGTCGCGAACTTCCGCAGCCGTCATTACCCGCGCGCACGCGAAGTGTTCGAGACGGCGCTCAAGCGTTTCCCCGACAACGCGAACCTCTACTATTTGATCGGCTACGCGGCGCGCGCCGAAGGGCAGTACGACGAAGCCCTCGCAGCCTTCAATCGCTCGCTCGCGTTGCAACCTGACAACCCCGACGTTTTGACGAACCTCGGCTACATCGCCAACCAGCGCGGGCAGACCGAAGAGTCCGAGCGTCTGCTCCGGCGAGCCATCGCGCTCGACCCGAAAAACTTCGCAGCGCATCACGATCTCGGTCGCCTGCTCGTCAAACTCAAACGTTATGAAGAGGCTCTGCCGCTTCTCGAACGCGGCGTCGAGTTGAACGCAAACGACCCCGGCATACATTACCAACTGTTCACGGCCTACTCGCGGCTCAAGCGCAAGACGGACGCCGACCGCGAACTCGCCATCTTCAAACGCTTCGAGGAGGCGCGCAAACACGACCCGACTCCGCTCGGCGGCGCACAGGCTCAGGCAGACGAGGGCGACAAGGCCGCGCCCGCGCCGCTGCCCGCCTCCGTCGCAGGCGAAGGCGTCAAGCCGCCGCACTGACGAGTGAATGGAGCGGCGGAAAGTGTTTTTAGGAGGCGCGTGTTTTGACGGTCGCGCGTTTGAGGTTAGAATGAAGTTGTCCGAGAAGTTTTGAGAGTCACAGGCCGACAGCGGGCGCGTCTCGCGTGGCCTCCCACAGCCGGATCGTTTAATCCATTTTCATCCCGAAGTTTTTTACGGAGCAGGGAATGAGCCAGCATTCGAGTCCCCGAAAGTCCATAGTCCTGACCACGCATGATCGCCGCCGCATCGTTTGCGCCGCAGTCTTTTTCCTCTCGGTCGCCGCAGTCTTCTTCACGTTTCGCGGCGCACAAGCCGGATTCAATAACACGTCGGCGTCGAATGCCTACCACGAAGAGATCGCGAAGAACTACGATTTCAAATTCGGCGCGAACCCCTTCCTTCCCTCGAACGCGACGACGACGACCGGCAAGTTCATCCCCGCAGAAATGTTCATCGCCGCAGACCGCTGCGCCAAGTGCCACACGGACGCGCACGCACAGTGGCTTCAATCCGCGCATCGCAACGCCTTCCGCGAACCCTTCTATCAGAAGAACGTCAAGGACTTGATCTCGCAACGCGGGATCGAGTTCACGCGCCACTGCGAATCGTGCCACAACCCCGCAGCCTTGTTCTCCGGTGCGCTCACCAAGAACGCGAAAGTCAAACGCCCCTTCGACGAAGACGGCGTCTCCTGCATCGCCTGCCACTCGATTCAGACGGGCACGGGGCGCGGCGTCGGCGGTTACGTCATGGCCGAACCCGCACTCCTTGTGCGCGAAGACGGCACGCGGCTTTTGAACGTCGCCGATCAGGAAATCCTCGACGACGTGCCCTCGCATCGCCGCGCGATGATGCGCCCGCTCTTGAAGTCCACAGAGTTCTGCGCTGCCTGCCACAAGTCGCAAGTGCCGCAGCAGTTGAACGACTACAAGTTCCTGCGCGCCTTCTCCGTCGGCGACGAGTTTCAGCAGTCTTCTTTCTCGAAAGAGTCGCCGCACCCGTTCTACACGCGCGATAAAGAGTCCTGCAATTCATGCCACATGAAGAAAGAAGCCGCGCCGCTCTTTGACGTGGCGGCGAAGGAAGGCAAGCTCAGTTCGCACCGCTGGCCTGCGGCCAACACGGCCATCCCGTTCTTTTACAAGTGGCCTGAACAACTCGACGCCGTGCGCAAGTTCCTCGAAGCCGACGCCGTCGGCATAGACATCTTCGCCGTCACACGCCGCAGCGCGCGCACGGGCGCAACCGAGTTCATCGCGCCCGTCAACCACAGCCGCTTTCAACTCGACGCGGGCGACGCGTTGACCGCCGACGTGGTCATCACCAACAAGAACATCGGCCATTCGTTTCCGCCCGAACTGCGCGACTTCTACGAAGCCTACGTCGAGTTCACAGTCAAAGACGAAGCGGGGCAGGTGCTCTACAACTCCGGCTTCATCAAACCGAACGGGCATCTGGACGATTCGGCGCACAACTACAAAACTTATCTCGTCAAAGGCGACGGCGCGTTCAACGACCGCCATCACATCTGGCGCACGAAGGTCACGGCGCAGAACAACCAGATACAATCAGGCCGAAGCGATCTCGCGCGTTATCAATTCGACGTGCCCGCCAACTTGCAAGGCAAACTGACCTTAACGGCGCGCGTGCGCTATCGTCGCTTCACGCGCGTCTTTCAAGACTACGCGCTCGGCAAGTCGATTGATTATCCGATTGTGACGATGGCGACGACCGAGTACTCTTTGCGCGTCGGCGAAAACGCGGCGCAGCCAGTCGTCACGAACGCGAAAGGCGTCATGCCCGACTGGCGGCGCTGGAACAACTACGGCATCGCGCTCTTGGATCACAGGCAATACGCGCTCTCTGCGGAAGCCTTCGCGCGTGCTGCCGAACTCGACGAAACTTATCGCTCTATGGCGAAGGTCAACCGCGCGCTTGCCTTGTTTGAACTCGAACAATACGAGCCGTCCGCTCGCTTGCTCGACGAAGTGTTGGCCTTAAATCCGAACAATTTGCGCGCACTCTTCCAGCGCACGCGCATACATATCAAGCGCGGTGAGTTGCAGGTGGCCGAAGCGAACCTGAAACGCATACTCGATACATACCCGCGCGACCGTCAATCGTGGCAACAACTCGGCGAACTCTGCAAGATCAAACGCGACTTCGCGGGCGCGCGGCATTGTTACGAGACGGTGCTTTCGATTGACCCCGAAGATACGGGCGCGCACTACAACCTCATGCTCGTCTATCGCAAACTCGGCATGACGGAAGACGCCCGGCGCGAGGCGAAAATTTTTGCGGATCAGAAGGACGATCCGGCAGCTCTCTCTCTCGCCAACGACTTTTTGCGCAAGCGGCCTGAGATGAGCAACGAGAGCGTGCCCTGGCACGTGCATAATTTGAGCGAATGGAAAGGGACATCGTCGGCGTCGAAAGAGTCGGCGGGCGGAGGCGTGGAATAACGCGCGCCCCGAAGAGTGATCATGGGAAGAACAGTGAAGTTGGCAGTCATAGCAGTGCTGCTCGTCGTGGGCATTTGTGCGAGCGGCACGTTTATCGGTCGTCAAGGGCGCGTGGCGGAAGCGAGCGCCGCCGTCGCAGCGGCCACGCAAAAGAAGTTATCACGCAAGGCGGAACAACTCGCCGCCGCGAAAGTTTTGTACGTGGCGAATTGCGCGCGCTGTCACGGCGCGGACGGAGAGAGCGACACGCCTATGGGCGCGCTCTACGGTGCGCCGAATCTGACCGACGCCGAATGGTGGAAGAAGGAACACGCGTCCGACAAGCGACTCGCCGCCTCCATCCGCGACGGGAAAGGCGGGATGCCCGCCTTCGGCAAAAAACTCTCCAAAGAAGAGATCGCCGCGCTCGTCCGTTTAGTCAAGACGTTTAAGGGCAAGTAACCTAACAACAACGCAGGCGCGCGGGCGCGAGTGCTGTGGGAACGACGCTAAGAGAATGCCACTTCCAAAGTTCGCAAAGCTCTGCCAACGTTCCTTCGCTCTCGCAGTCCTCGCCGTCTCGTGTCTCGCCGCGGGCGCAAGCGCGCAAAACTCTCCCGCTCCCGTCGTCGCAAAAGTCGAGCCGCCTTCTTGGTGGGCGACGCACACGATCAACCCCGTGCGCCTGCTCGTGCGCGGAGCGAACCTGCACGGCGCGCGCGTCACGCCGCAGCGTGCGGGCACGGAGACAAGCGCGGTCGTCGTCAATCCGGCGGGCACGTACCTTTTCGTTAGCGTTACCATCAACCGCGCTGCGTCGCCGGGCGACTATCCTTTGACCATCGAGACGCGCGCGGGCAAGGCGACCATCCCTTTCCGCATCGAAGAACCTTACAACACAGAAGTCGGTTTACAGGGCATCACAACGGATGACGTGATCTATCTCATCATGCCCGACCGCTTCGCGGATGGCGAGGCGTCGAACAACGCTCCTGCGGGTTCGCCGCGCGAGGCCAACGACCGTCGCAACCCGCGCGCGTGGCACGGCGGCGACTTCGACGGGCTCACCAGTGCGCTCTCCTATCTACGTCACCTCGGCGTCACCGCCATCTGGCTCACACCCTGGTACGACAACTATGACGGCGTCAAATCCTGCGACAAGCCCTGGTGTCCGTACACTTATTATCACGGCTATCACGCCATAGATTATTACGCGGTCGAGAATCGCTTCGCGGATAACGTCGGGTGGGTGGAGGAGTTCGTCGAGAAGGCGCACGCGAGCGGCCTCAAGGTCATACAGGATCAAGTTGCCAATCACGTCGGCTCGCAGCATCCTTGGGTTACAGACCCGCCGCTCGACAACTGGTTTCACGGCACGCTCGCGCGCCACACGCAAAACCCTTTTCGCGCAGACCTCTTGCTCTCGCCCTACGCGAGCGCGGAAGCGCGTCGCCCCACGCTCGACGGCTGGTTCTCCGACGATCTGCCCGACATGAATCAGGACGAGCCGGAGGTCGCGCGCTACGAAATTCAGAACGCGCTGTGGTGGGCTGAGACGACGGGCATTGACGGCATACGTCAGGACACTATCCAGTACATGCCGCGCACGTTCATACGCGAACTGAGCCGCGCGCTCCATCGCCAGCACCCGAAGTTATGGATGGTCGGCGAAGTCTTCGACCGCGACCCCGCGCACACGAGTTTCTTCCTCGGCGGTCGCACAGGCTGGGACGGCGTTGATACGGAACTCGATGCGGTCTTCGATTTCCCCGTCTGGCAGGCGTCGCTCGACGCGTTCACGGGCAAGAAGCCCGTACGCCATCTGCGCGACACGCTCAAGTACGATGCGCTCTACACGGACGCCTCGCGCCTCGTCACTTTGACGAACAATCACGACGTGAAGCGTTTCATGTCGCTCGAAGGCGCGACGCTCGAAGGCGCGATGCTGCACATGGCCTTCACGCTCTCCATACGCGGCACGCCGCAACTCTACTACGGCGAAGAATTCGCCTTCGAGGGCGGCGACGATCCGGACAACCGCCGCGATTTTCCCGGCGGCTTCAAGGGCGACGCGCACGATGCCTTCGACCCGCAAACGCTCACGCCGCGCGAGCGACGCATGTTCGAGTGGACGCGCGACTGGCTGACGCTCAGGCGCGAAAACGTCCCGCTCCGTCACGGTCGCATGATCGATCTGTTCTTCGACGAAGACACATACGTCTTCGCACGGCAGACTGCGGAAGAAACCATCATCCTCGCCTTCAACCGCGCCGCCGCGCCGAAGAAGATCAACGCGCCCGCCGTGTTCGCCAGCGTTCCGGACGGCGCGAAGATAACGCCTCTGCTCGTGGCGAAAGAGAACGGGCGCGTCGCGTGCGGCGAGATAAGTTTCACCGTACCGGCGCGCACGGCGGTCGCTTATCGTGTGACAAAATAGAAGGGTTCAGTAGTTTTATATTCTCGGAGACGGCGCGGCGAGCGGCTTGATGATGAGCGGTCTGCTCTTGTAAAAGTAGTGGCAGGAATCGCATAATTAGCTTTGTCCATTTCAACAACTAAGGGGTTCGATTGTGAATTTTTCACGTTCGAGCGGCGTCTTGCTGCATCCGACGAGCCTGCCCGGCAAATACGGCGTCGGCGATCTCGGCGGAGAGGCTTACGCCTTCATAGATTTTCTCGCCGCAAGCGGGCAGACGCTCTGGCAAGTGCTCCCGCTCGGCCCCACAGGCTACGGCGATTCGCCCTACCAATCCTTCTCGGCCTTTGCCGGAAACTCTCTGCTCGTCAGTCCCGAACGCCTGCTGGCCGATAACTTGTTGGACAAACGCGATCTTGCGAGCGCACCGAAATTTTCAGACGAACGCGTTGATTTCGGCGCGGCCATTGAGTTCAAGAAAAAACTGCTGCGCCGCGCGTTCGAGAATTTTCGCCATTCGACCGACACGGGCTTGCGCGGTAGTTTCGAGACGTTCGGACAGAACGAAGCCGCCTGGCTCGACGACTACGCGCTTTATCGCGCGATGAAAGATGCGCGCAATGGTGTGGCATGGAACAAGTGGGAGCCGCCGATGCTCAAGCGCGAGCCAGCCGCGCTCGCCGCCGCGCGCGCTGGCTTGCAAGAACAGATCGCCGCGCACAAGTTCTACCAATTTCTATTCTTCAGACAGTGGCACGCGCTCAAGCGTCACGCGAACGAGCGCGGCATCCAGATCGTCGGCGACATACCGATCTTCGTCGCGCACGATTCGGCCGACGTGTGGACGCACCCGCATCTCTTCAAGTTGAACGCGGACGGCAGCCCGCGCGTCGTCGCCGGAGTGCCGCCCGATTATTTCAGCGCGACCGGCCAACTCTGGGGCAATCCCCTGTACGATTGGGAGCACATGAAGTCTGACGATTTCCGCTGGTGGATCGCGCGCGTCAGCTCGATGCTGCATCTCGTTGACATCCTGCGCATAGATCACTTTCGGGGTTTTGCCGCGAGTTGGGAGATACCGGGCGGCGACACGACCGCAGAGCGCGGGCGCTGGGTCAACGCGCCCGGGCGCGAACTCTTCACCGCGATCAAACGCGCGCTCGGCGATGTGCCCATCCTTGCCGAAGACCTCGGCGTCATCACGCCCGACGTTGAAGCCCTGCGCGACGATTTCAACTTCCCCGGCATGCGCATACTCCAATTCGCCTTTGGCGGCGACAGCAAGAACATAGACCTGCCGCACAACTATCATCGCAACGTCGTCGTCTACACCGGCACGCACGACAACGACACGACCGTCGGTTGGTTCGAGTCGAAAGCGGGCGCGGGTTCGACGCGCAAGCCCGAACAGATCGAACGCGAGCGCAAGTTTTGCCTCGACTATCTCAACTCCGACGGGCGCGAGATTCACTGGGACTTCATACGCGCCGTCCTCGCCTCGGTCGGCAACATCGCCATCATCCCCCTGCAAGACATACTCGGCTTAGGCAACGACGCGCGCATGAATCTCCCCAACAGCACCAACGGCAACTGGTCTTGGCGCTACACGTCGGGCGCGCTCACCCCCAAAGTGCGCGACCGCCTCAAAGACCTGACCGCGCTCTACGGGCGCAACCTGAAAGCGGAAGTCAGCGATCTCAAATCGGATGAGCATTAGACGCAGTCATAAATTTTCTATGAACACTGCACGTCGCACGACCTTGACCCGCTTCGCAATTCTCTTAGCCTTCTCTATCTCTGCTGCTTCCTTCGTCGTCGCACAGACCGCGCCGGAAGTCTCGAAGGTTGAGCCGCCGAGTTGGTGGACTGGGAGCACTGTGAATCCTGTGCGCGTCATGTTGCGCGGGCGGAATTTGACGGGTGCGCGCGTTGAAGCGGTCGGTGCTGGCGTGCGTGCGGGACTCACGCGTATCAACGCGGCGGGCACGTACATCTTCGTTGACGTGATGATTGACGGGCAGGCCGCGCCCGGCGCGCGTCGCCTGCGCGTTACGACTCCTGCGGGTACGACGGAAGCGCAGTTCGAGATACTCGCGCCGCTCGCACGCGCGGGGCGCTTTCAAGGTTTCTCGCCGGATGATTTCATCTACATGTTGATGATTGATCGCTTCAGCGACGGCGATGCGGCGAACAACAATCCGGCGCAGTCGCGCGGCATATTTGATCGCAACAACAAGTTCTATTATCACGGCGGTGATTTGCAAGGCGTCATCAACCGCTTGCCTTATCTAAAAGACCTCGGCGCAACCGCCGTCTGGCTCAGCCCTTGGTACGACAACTATGATCGCCTGAATGAGATCGAGTTGAAGGAAGGGAAGCCGAGCACAGGTTTTCACGGCTACAACGCGCAGGACTTCTACGCGGTCGAGGAACACTTCGGCACACATGCCAAACTGCGCGAGCTTGTCGAAGAGGCACACAAGGTCGGCATCAAGATCATTCAGGACAGCGTCGTCAATCACACGGGGCCGTATCACCCTTGGGTTGCGGATCAACCGACGCCGACGTGGTTCAACGGCACGCGCGAGCGTCATCTCGCCAACGTCTTCGAGACGTGGGCGCTGCACGACCCGCGCCCCGATGAGCAGACGAAGCGCGCGACGATGGAAGGCTGGTTCCTGGACTTCCTTCCGGACTTCAATCAGGACGACGAGGAGACGCGTCGCTACCTCATACAGAACACGCTCTGGTGGATCGGCACGACCGGACTCGACGCCATACGCGAGGACACATGGCAGTATGTCCCCAATAGTTTCTGGCGAGATTGGACGGCGGCGATCAAGCGCGAGTTTCCGGACGTGCGCGTCTTCGGCGAGGTCAAGGACGGCGACGTGACGCACGTTTCATTTTTTCAAGGCGGGCGCGTGCGCTTCGACGGTGTTGATTCCGGTCTGGATTCGCTGCTCGACTTCCCGCTCTTTTATCCCGCGCGCCATGCCTTCGCGAGCGGCAAGCCCGTCAAAGAGGTCGCGCAACTTCTCGCGAAGGATTCGCTCTACACGAACCCCGATCTGCTCGTCACGCTCGTGGGCAGCCACGACGACGGGCGTTTTATGAGCGAGCCGAACGCTACAGTCACGGGGCTGAAACTCGCGCACACGTTTCTCCTGACGACGCGCGGCGTGCCGCAGATTTACTACGGCGACGAGATCGCTATGACGGGTGCGGACGAGCCGACGACCAGACAAGACTTTCCCGGCGGCTTCCCCGGCGACCGTCGCAATGCCTTCACGCGCAACGGGCGCACGCCCGAAGAACAGGACATCTTCGAGCACACGCGACGCGTCGCGCGTCTGCGCGCGGAACTCGAACCGCTACGGCGCGGCGCGCTCGTCACATTGCGCGCCGCCGAGCAGCAATACGCCTACGCGCGCGTCTCGGAACGCGGCGCGGTCATCGTCGTCTTCAACAACGACACGAAGCCTGCGACCGTCGAGTTCAGCATCGCGCCCGCGCGCCTGCCAGGCGATGCGTTGCTGGAGGATCAACTCCACACGATCCGAAACGTGCGCGCGCACGACGGCATGTTGAAACTGACACTGCTCCCGCGTTCTGTGAACATTTTGACGCCCGTTCCGGCGCGTTGATGTGTTGACGAGATTGACGAAGTCTCGCCCGACGCGCGCCGGAGGCGATAGGTAAACTATGACTCTGCGTAACAAACCTCTGACGGAACAGGTCGCACTGATTACGGGCGGCGGCACGGGGATAGGGCGCGCGTTCGCAGCCGTGTTGGCCGAGTCGAATGTTCGCGCCGTCGTCATCGCGTCGCGTCGTGAAGATGTGTTGAAGCAGACGGCGGACGAGTTGAACGCGCAAGTGGGCGCGTTGCGCGTACACCCTTACGCCTTCGACATACGCGACCTCGGCGAGACCGAATCGCTTGTACGCCACACAGCCGAACGCTTCGGCGCGATTGACGTGCTCGTCAACAATTCGGGGCTGGCCGTGCCGGAGACGGTTGAAGCGATCACGGAAGAGGGTTGGAATAAAGTGTTGGAGACGAACTTGCGCGGCGCGATGTGGCTCGTGCGCGCGGCGCTTCCTTACATGATCCGCGAAGACTTCGGCGACGTGGTAAACATCTCTTCGCAGGCTGGCAAGCACGGTTACGCAGACGTGCCTTCCTACTGCGCCTCGAAGTTCGGCCTGCTCGGCTACGCGGAATCTCTGCGCGACCACGCGCGCAAAACCGGCGCGAACATACGCGTCTTCAACTTCTGCCCCGGCCTCGTCGACGTTGACAACACGGGCGCGGGCACGCCGCCGCGCGCGGGCGCAATCCACGTACGCAACATGGCGCGCACGCTCTTGTACGCCCTGTCGCTCGACCGCGATGTCGTCGTCGAAGACATCAACCTGTACGCTAGAGGCTAGAGGTTAGAGGTCAGAGGTTAGAAAAAATGTCTTTCACTAACCTCTGACCTCTGACCTCTGCTTTGAGAGGAGTAAGAAAGATGACGCAGCAAAAGCCACGCCTGAGCTTCTGGCAAATCTGGAACATGAGTTTCGGATTCCTCGGCATACAGTTCGGCTGGGGCTTGCAGCTCGCCAACATGAGCGGCATCTACACGTATCTCGGCGCGAGTCCCGACGACGTGCCGCTGCTCTGGCTGGCCGGGCCGATGACGGGGCTTTTGGTGCAACCGATCATCGGTTCGATGAGCGACCGGACGTGGAATCGGCTTGGGCGACGGCGGCCTTACTTTCTCGTCGGCGCGATACTCGCCAGCATCGCGCTCTTCTTCATGCCCGATTCGTCCGCGCTCTGGATGGCGGCGGGGCTGCTATGGATTCTGGATGCGAGCATCAACGTCTCTATGGAGCCGTTTCGCGCGTTCGTCGCAGACAAGCTGAACGTTGACCAGCGCACAGCAGGTTTCGTCATGCAGTCGTTCTTCATCGGCATCGGCGCGACGCTCGCCAACGCCTTGCCGTACCTGTTCCGGCAGTACGGCGTGACGGGCACGACCCGGAGCGGCATCCCGCTCACCGTGCAGTACTCTTTCAAGATCGGCGCGGTCGTCTTCCTGCTCGCCGTGCTGTGGACGGTGTTTACGACGAAAGAGTTTCCGCCGGAGGACATTGAAGAGTTCAACCGGCAGCGCAAAGCGACTTACGGCGACGCGACCGGCCTTGCGAAAATAGGCAAGATAATCGCCGAACTGCTGCACGAGATTACGGGCGCGTTTACGAAGATGCCGCAGACGATGAAGCAACTCGCCGCCGTGCAGATTTTCACCTGGCTCGGCCTGTTCTGCATGTGGATGTTCTTCGGCCTGACGACTTCCTATCACGTCTTCAATGCTACGGGCAGCAACGATCCGCGCTTCGCGCTCGGACAGGAGTGGGGCGGAAACGCCTTCGCCATCTACTCAATCGTCTGCTTTGCCGTCGCCTTCCTGTTGCCGAAAGTCGCCGCTGCCACGAGCCGCAAGACCGTCCACGCCGTCGCGCTCATTTGCGGCGGCATCGGCCTGCTCTCGGTCTATTTCATACAGGACAAGAACGTGTTGCTTTTGACGATGATCGGCGTCGGCATCGCGTGGGCTTCGATACTTTCGATGCCTTACGCGATCTTGTCGGGCGCGCTGCCCGCCTCGCGCATGGGCGTCTACATGGGCATCTTCAACTTCTTCATCGTCATCCCCGAAATCATCGCGTCGCTATTCTTCGGGCGCATCATACGCGCCATCTTCGGCGAGAACAGCACGACCGCGCCGATGTTTATGGTGATGGCGGGCGGCGCGTTTCTGCTGATCGCGGCGGCGCTCGTCGCGTTCGTGAAAGACGTGGCCGACCAAGTGCCGGACGCGGCGGTCATCAGGGGCGACGAGCACGAACCGTTCATCCCCGTAGGGTCTGCGCAGCCCGTGCCAAGCACAGGCTTGATTGACGACGCGCGCTTGGGCGGCAAAGGATGAGCGCGCGAAGGCCGCCGCCGCTGTCTGCGCGTCGCGGTACGGAAGGCTAGGAGTAGCTTGTGAGAAAACGGACGTGGCAAAACATCATGAGGGGATTAGCGACCGCGAGTTTACTGGCACAACTGGCAAGCGTCGGCGTCGCGCAGGAAAGGGGCGCGCACGATTATTCAAAAGAGACTGCGCGCCCGACGCGCGACTGGGTGCGCGACGGCGTGATCTACGAAATCTTCCCGCGCGCCTTCTCGCCGCAGGGAAACTTCGCGGGCATCACGGCTGAGCTTGATCGCCTGAAAGCACTCGGCATCAACATACTCTGGCTGATGCCCATTCATCCGGTCGGGCGCGAGCGCGCGAAGGGCACAATCGGCAGCCCCTACGCCGTGCGCGACTACTACGCGATCAATCCCGACTACGGCACACCGGCAGACCTCAAGCGGCTCGTCTCGGAAGCGCACCGCCGCGATATGAAAGTCATCATTGACATCGTCGCCAATCACACCTCCTGGGACAGCGTGATGATGAAGTCGCCAGCCTTCTACACGCGCGACGCTTCGGGCAAGATCATCCCGCCCGTCGCCGACTGGGCGGACGTGGCCGATCTCAATTACGACAACCGGGAGCTTCGCACCTACATGACCGACATGCTCAAGTTCTGGCTCAGCGAATACGACCTCGACGGTTTTCGCTGCGACGTGGCGGGCATGGTTCCCACAGATTTCTGGGAGCGCGCACGCACCGAACTCGAACGCGTCAAACCGGACATTTTCATGCTCGCCGAATGGCACGAGCCTGACCTGTTGTTGAAAGCCTTCGACGTGGATTACTCGTGGCCTGTCCATAGCGCGCTGACGGACGTGTTAATGGGCAACGCGCCTGCGACCACGTTGCGCGCGGCGTGGGGAGAGGAGCATGCGAAGTGGCCGCAGGGCTCTCTGCACATGCGCTTCTCCGACAATCACGACGAGCGACGCGCCATCGCGCGCTTCGGCGAACGCGCCGCTCTCGCCGCCTCCGCGCTCGTCTTCACTCTGGACGGCGTGCCGATGCTCTACAACGGCATGGAAGCAGGCGACACAACAGAGTCGGGCGCGCCCGCGCTCTTCGAGCGGCTTCCGGTCTTCTGGCAGATCGCCGAGCGGCGTCCCGAATTTCCGCGCTTCTACAAACAGATCATCGCGCTTCGTCGCAACAGCGCGGCGCTCCGGCGCGGAACGCTTGAGTGGCTCGGAAACTCCGACGAGTCGCGCGTCCTGACATACGCGCGACGCGCGGGCAATGAGGAGATGCTCGTCGCCGTCAACTTCTCGAACCGTCCGTTCGCGGGCACGGTCGAGGCAGCGAACGGCGCGGCAGGCTTTGCGGACGTAACGCCGGACGTTCAGCCGCCGCTCCCGCCCGACGCGCCCGCGCCCGAACACACTGCGCGAACGCGCACCGTCGGCCTGCCCGCGCTCGCGCTCGACGCGTGGGGCTATCGCATCTTTCGTCGCACGGTGGCGCGCCAGCAATAGGATTCACCGCAGAGACGCAGAGAGCGCAGAGGGGGCGCAGAGAAAAGATTAACTTCTTTCTCTGCGCCCCCTCTGCGTCCTCTGCGTCTCTGCGGTGAATCTTTCTATCCTTACATCCAACTGAAAATCGCTCTAGTCGCTTTCGAACCGATGGCGATATTCGTTTGAGTTTACGAACCCGTGAACCATCGTGCGGAAATCGCCGGGGTGTGTGTTGAGGTAGCCGAGCCAGTCGTTGTAGCCGGATTCTTCCGGCGTCCTTCTCAGATAACCGTAATACTGCATGGCGATGAAGGCCGAATTGAACTCCGCCTTGAGCACCTCGTCGCTGTCGGCAATTGCGCGTAAGACTTGCGCTCTGGTTAAGCTGTTGTCGTCGAGACGCGCGATTAAATCGTTGCGCGTGAGCGTCGCTTTCGCCGAACCATCCGGCTCGTGCGGAGCAGGTGTCGTCACACTCGTGAGCGCGTAGCGATCCAGCAGCGTCGAAACAAAGGTTGCGTTCGACATTGTGCTGTAGGCACTGGCGAACTCCGCGCGCGCGGCGAACGAGACGGCGAACGCAGCCTTTTTGTCGAAGACTTCCTGCGGCGTCTCCCCTGTAATGCTTATCATGTCGGGATTGATCTCGACGTATTGCGGCAGGCGTTTGAAGGCGAGTTTATAAAAGCGATAGGCGAAGTAGCCCTTCAAGCGAAATTCCGGCGAGCCAAAGAACGCCGCCGACACTGTGACTCGATCACAGGCGGGGTCTGTGTGTTGGCTTGAACAGTTGTTCAGCACATTTAGCCATGACTGTAGGCCGTCCGCGTCCGGCTCGCGCGACAGAAAATCCTGATACTGCTGGCGTATAAAGAACTGCGCCCCGTCAATCGGATTCTCGCGGAACGCGTTCGGGTCTTGCATCATGTTGAGAAACAGTTTGGCGAACGGCGAGCCGGTCACGTCGCCAAATCCGCCGAGCGCTTGACTGAAAGGGGCGCTCAATCCGTCGCTGTTGGCGAGCAGAATGAGCGTGACGTTTCGTGAAGGGACTTTCAGGATCAGCGCAGAGAATGTCGGCCAGTAGCCGTAATGCCAGATGAGGCGTGAGCCGAAATAATCTTGCACGAACCAACCGTTGGCGTAGGGCATTTGTTGCCCGCGACTATTGACGGCGTTCCTCCAAGCCAACTCCTGCGTCTCGGCCTTGAGCAAGAGGTGTCGGTCAATGGCGGCATCGTAGCGCGCCAGATCGCGCACGGTCGAAATCAGTCCGGCTGACGCGCTGATGCCGCGATTGGGATAAGTGGACAAAACAGTCCGACCGCTGCCGTCGAGCGCGTAAGGCTTGGCGAGCCGCGCGATCACGCGCGAGTAACGCCCGAGGGTTTCGGGAGTGAAAAGGCTAGCTAGGGCTGGCGTCGGAAATTCTAAATCTTGACCGGGAACCGAGTCGCGCATCTCAAGCGGGTCGAGTATGGTCTCGGCGAGAGCCTGGCGGAAAGGCTTGCCCGTGCAGGAATCAATCACGGGAGTCAGGAAGGCGTAGCGATTGCCGTTGTAGATATACTTTTCGCCGGGCGGCGTGCTCTCCGAAGTGTGCGTGAAGACGTGCCGGATGCGGACGCCCGACTGTGTGATGCCTGAAGTGTAGTTCGCGATGAGGCTGTTCAGATCAACGCGATTCTGCTCGACGCATCGCATGAGAAGCATCGAAGCGAAAGTTTTTGTCAGTGAAGCGATGCGATACGGCGTATCGGGCGTTGCAGGAATATTGTTCGCGATGTCCTGAAAGCCGAAGCCCTTAGCCCAGACGAGTTGCCGGTTATGCACGACGGCTGCCGAGAGCCCGGGAATCCTGTACTGCTGCCGGAGCAGATCAAGCGAACGCTCAAACTGCGCGAGACGTTCCTCGTCGCCCGTCAACATCAAGTTCACACGTGAGGCGCGCGGCGCGCTTCTGTTGTTAGTGACAATGCCGTTGCGCAACGCTCGTGCTGCGTCTGTGGGACTGGACGAAAAGCCCCTCGCGTTGACGGAAAGTAATGTTACGACTAAGCAGGTAGCACAAAAAGCGTTTCTCATTTCCTCATCTCCCGGGAGAGTTCCGAGCAAAGTTGAGTCAGGCCAAATACGGCCAAAGGTGTGTGAGCCGTTGCTTATCTTAGACGCACGATGCCGGAAAGAGTCGTCCAGACTTATGAGGAAGGCGTTCTGAGTTATAAGGATGGACTGTTTATCCGTGTGTGCTGCTGCGGATCGAGGCTTTTTCGGGAATTAGTTGGGGAGTTTCGAGGCGTTTCCGGTCGTCCCCCTGTTTTCTAAACTCGGAGGGCGTCATGTTGGTTTGCTTTTTGAAGGCCGTGTTGAAGGCCGACTTTGAGTTGAACCCGACCTCTTCTGCGATGGCGAGCAGCGAATAATGTTTCCTGTCGGGATCGAGGAGCATCCGCTTGGCTTCTTCCACGCGGTAAGTGTTTACAAAGTCGAAAAAATTTTGATTCAGACGCTCGTTGATGATCTGCGAAAGATGATGTGCGGAGACGGAAAGTTTAGACGCCAGTTTTGGGAGTGACAGGTCGCCGTCCATGTAAGGCTTATCGCGCGCCATCACGTCGAGCAGCCGGGTCAAATATTGCTCGGAGCGTTCGGGGGTGAGAGTGGATTTTCCATATTTCCGCGCGGGCAGCGCGTCAGTCCCGGTCAGTGTCGGTGTATGCGCGTCTGCTGCCGCTGCCCCCATTAAAGTCTCAGGCGCACGCAGGCCGAAGTAGGCCATAGCATAGATGATGATCGTCGCGCCGGAGGGAAGGATGAGATTGGTATATCCCATGTACTCTGGATAGAAGAAATCTGACAAGTAACGTATAGACGCCGCGAACCAGAGCGCCACAAACGAGATAGCCAGCAGCCTGATCTGTGAGATGACCGCGCGCGCGGCAATAGACTTTTCACCTCTGACCGTGTGCAAATAACGGGCGATCATGAAACCGATGAACACGAAATAAACAAGCGTTTGGAGAATGGCGAGCGACGCGCGCACGTAGTACCACTGCATGTCAGGCGGCGAATGATAGAGAGCGATTTTAACCTCGCCGCTGTTGAGGTAATAAGGCAACAGGTAGAGCACGCAGAGACCGAACGGGATGAAATGCAGCAGGTCTTTCCGTTTCACTTCGGGGCGTGTTGAGATGAGCGCGCGCACGTAGAGATAAAGCAGCGGCCCGGCCACGAAGTCAAAAGGATGATTGACACGGAGGAGATGCGGAAACTGGAAGATGTAGTGCGTGGCAGTGAGTACAATCCACGTTATCGAGACGGAGATCACCGCCGCGATGGCTGCGAGAATACGGTTGGCCGTGCGGTTGCCGCGTTTCGCGCCCGCGAGCACGAGGGCTAAGAGGAGTGCCTGCGCGGCTCCCAGTAGATTAAGGATAGCAAAGAAATTAACGGTAGGTTGCAAGCTATAACACCGGAATAATCAGCAGTAACCAAAATTCATTGAGAGCATACGCTTCTTATCGTCAATTGGTCTAGGCAAACCCTTCCAACAAATTGTTCAATCCTCATCTGTCGCGTCGTAGCCCGACGAGTTGCAACGCGCGCGGTATCTCCGGGTTCTGCATAAACCAACGCCAGACGTTGCCGGTGCGCAAGTTCTCCGCGCTGAGCAGCATGATGCCGAGGTTGATGCCGATCACATCGGGGTTGACCCAGCCGTTGTTGGGATTGAAGGCGTCGGCGAAGCCGTACATGCCGTAGATGCGCGTGCCATATTTGTCGTGGATGGTGCGAAGCGCGGGCAGCGCGATGTCGGGCGCGAGCATCAATGATCCGCCCGCCGCGCAGGGCACGACCGTGCCGTCAATCGCCGCATCGCGCGGCGGCCCGCCCCATGCCAGGTATCCCTTCTCACTATCCGAAGCGGTGATGCCCCACACGTTCTCCGTGTAACCGGGAAACTCTGCGGAGAGCGCGAGACAAAACGCGCGGTGCGCGCGCGTCGCCGCGACGGAGTTTGCGAAGTAGTCTGTGAAAGGATAGTGGCTCTCGCGCCGACCGCGAAAGTCCACCCACGCGTGCGAGTATTGATGTATGAAGAGCGGGCCGCCGGTGATGTATGTGTAACCCGCGTAGGTGATGCGCTCGCGCCGCCACGCGAGCCAGGAGCGCGGCGTGATGGGGTGAGTGGGCGATCCCATGGCGAGCAGGTACAAGATGAGGTGTTCGCTGTAGGCGTCCCAGCGATACTTGATGAAGCCGGTTTCGGGTCGCCAGCCGTGCGAGAGGAGAGTCGGGTGTCCGTTGAGCATCCAAGGGAAATCTACGCGCTCGTAGATGCCAGTGGAGAGGCGCACGATCTCCGCGTCGTCGCGGAATTTTTGCCGCACGGTGAGAACTCCGGCGAGCAGGAGCGCGGTGTCAATCGAAGAGACTTCGCTATTCCAACGTCGCGTGCCTGTCCGCGCGTCCATCCAGTGATAGAACCAGCCGTGAACGTTTGTGGCGCGCGTGGCGAAGAAGCGGAGCGTCGCGCGTACGCCTTCTTGTGCTTCGCGCGGCGTGAGCCAGCCGCGTTCGGCGGCGATGGCGAGAGCCGTGAGGCCGAAGCCTGTGGCGGCGATGCTCGCCACGTCCTGGTGGTTTTCGTCGAGCGGCGAATTGTCTGTGCGCGCGCGGTCGCGTACGAGTCCGGTCTGCGCGTCGGCCTGCTCCCAGAAGAAACGAAACGTGCGGCGCGACATGTCTTCGAGAAACGCTTCGTCCGCTGCGTTGAGATGCGCAGATGATTTTGCCTTTGGCGGAAGGCGACGCGCACGACGTTGCGCTTGAGCGGGGAGACAGTTGGAGAGAAGCAATACGGTGCAGAGAAATGAGATGAACGCGCCGCGCACGTTGAGATAAGTGCTAACGAAGCGTTGGCGAGACGGATGGCGCATCGGCTGCTTCCCGGCTATCTCTCGACGACTGTGAAATTCGCTTCCAGCCCGTCGGCGGAACTCGTGCCCGCGAAGACTTTGAACGCGCCGGGTTCGACAACGAAACGCAAGTTGCGATCATAGAAGCCGAGTTCGGCGGGCGTGAGTTTGAACTGAACGCGCCGACGCTCGCCCGCTTTGAGCGTTACGCGCTCGAACCCTTTCAACTCACGCACGGGGCGCGTCACACTCGAAGCCACATCGCGTATGTAGAGTTGCACCACTTCGTCGCCCGCGCGCTTACCTATATTTTCAACTTCGACCGTCGCCGTCAGTTGCCCGCCGGGGCGAATCGTCTGCGCGCTCAGTCGCAGATTCGACAGGCGAAACTGCGTGTAGCTCAACCCGTAGCCGAACGGGTAGAGCGGCGTCCAGGGCACGTCCAGATATTTCGATGTGTATTTCTGGTCGGTCGGCGGGCGACCCGTGCGCTTGTGGTTGTAGTAGAGCGGCGTCTGCCCCGCGCTGCGCGGGAAGGTGACGGGGAGTTTGCCGCCGGGGTTCACGTCGCCGAAGAGCACATCGGCGATGGCGTGTCCCGCCTGCGTCCCTGCAAACCACGTCTCAAGGATGGCGGGCGAGTTTTCCGCGAGCCAGTTGACAGAGAGCGGGCGTCCGTTCATCAGCACCACGACGTAGGGCTTGCCCGTTGCGTGAATCGCCTGAATCAACTCCAACTGCCGACCGGGCAGATCGAGCGACGAGCGCGACGCAGCCTCGCCGCTCATCTCCGCCGATTCGCCGACGGCGACGACCACCACATCAGCCCCACGCGCCACGCGCACCGCTTCGCCGATGCTGTTCTCAAGTAACGGCGTGGTCGAGTTTCTCGCGGCATCGCTCGCCTGCGCGACGTTCGTTCCTCCGGCGTTCGTGGCGGCGGGCGGCGGCGCGTCGTAGTTGCCCGTCACGCCACGCCCTTCAATCGCCACGCCCTTCGCGTATAAAACTTTCGTCTGCGGCGAGACTTTCGCACGGATGCCTGCGAGCAGCGTCACGGCGTCTTCCACGCGCCCGTCGCCCGTCCATGAGCCGAGCACGTCCTTCGGCGAATCGGCGAGTGGGCCAATGACCGCGATTGACTTCAAATTTTTCGACAAAGGCAAAGCCTCTCGCTCGTTCTTCAAGAGCACGAAAGAACGCGCGGCGATCTGGCGCGCGGCGGCGAGGTGTTCCCGCCGCATGATCACTTCGCGCTCGCGCGCTTCGTCCGCGTAAGGACGCTCGAAGAGGCCGAGCCGGAACTTGATCCGCAGGACGCGACGCACTGCCTCGTCAATCGTCGCCATGCTGAGTTTGCGTTCCCTGAGCAGCTCAGCGCCGTGCTGGTTGTAGAGACGAGAAACCATCTCGATGTCCACGCCCGCGTTCAGCGCGTGGCGGGCGGCATCTTTTTCATCCACCGCTAGCGCGTGGTTCATCAACTCCTTGACGGATTCGTAATCGCTCACGACGATGCCGTCGAACTTCCACTCGCCGCGCAAAACTTTTGTAAGCGTGAACGGGTTGGCCGAGGTCGGCACGCCGTTCAGATCGTTGAACGCGCTCATAAACGTGCCGACTCCGGCGTCAACCGCCGCCTTGAAGGGCGGGAAGTAAACTTCGCGCAGAGTGCCTTCCGACATGTCGGTCGTGTTGTAATCGCGCCCCGCTTCCGCCGCGCCGTAGGCCACCCAATGCTTGGCGCAGGCGACGAGCCTGTCGGGCGCGCCGTAGTCGCGTCCCTGAAAACCGAGCACGCGCGCACGCGCCATCGCCGCACCTAGATAAGGGTCTTCGCCCGCGCCTTCGGCGATGCGACCCCAGCGCGCGTCGCGTGCGATGTCCACCATCGGCGCGAACGTCCAGCGCACGCCCGCCGCCGAAGCCTCCGCCGCAGCGATCTCCGCCGACGCTTGCGCCGCCGCCGGATCAAAGCTCGCGGCTTCGCCGAGCGGGATGGGGAAGACCGTGCGGTAGCCGTGAATCACGTCGAAGGCGAAGAGCGCGGGGATTTTCAGACGCGACTCTTCAACTGCGATGCGCTGCAACTCGTTTGTGCGCGCCACGCCCCGCACGTTCAAGGTCGAGCCGAGCAAGCCACGGCGGATCATCTCGCGGTGTTCGGGGCGGAAGTTGCCGTTGGCCTCGCCGTCGAGCATCTGTAGCTGGCCGAGCTTTTCGGCGAGCGTCATGCGCGCGATGAGCGCGTTGATTCTGCGTTCAATACCGGCCTGTGTTGTTTGCGGCGTCGGCGTCGGAGTTGGCGCAGAGGCAGCGTGCGGGAAAGTCGCGGCGAGAAAGACGGCGATGACGGCGACGAGTCGGGCGGCCGACGAGTTGAAACGTGAACGGCGAAAATTAGAGATCGACATAGAACCGCACTCCGCTCAATACGACGCGCGAATAGATAGGCACTAGAGCAGCAGCCCATCTATTCGCGCGCAGTTGGAAATGCTCCTTAGAAACTGAACCGCGCCTGCAATTCAACCACGCGCCCTGCGAGGCCGAACGTCGCGCGCCCGAAATCCGGGTGCGTGATGTTCACCTGATCGGTCGCCGGTTGGAACGAAGGCAGATTCAGCAGATTGAGCACGTTGAAGAAGTTGGCGCGAAGTTCGAGATTCGCCCCTTCTCCGAGGAAGCGTGGCATGCCCGTCTGTTTGACGACGCTCAGGTCGAGCGAACGATAGCCCGGCCCGCGGAATGAGTTGCGCCCTATGCCCGGCGCGCCGCGCACGCGGCTGGTGAAGCAGGTCGCGGTGCTCGTGCAATCACGATAGACGTTGAAGATTTCAGGGCCGCGATTGCCGAAGATGCCGTTGATGAAATCCTGATTCGACCCGCCGCGTATGTCGCCGCCGAAGTATTGCGTCGGGCGGTCGGGCAGGATGCCGTCGCCATTCGGGTCGGCGTTGTCGGGCGCGAAGATGATGGGCGTGAAGGGGAAGCCCGAACGCACCGTTAGGATGCCGTTGAGTTGGAAGCCGCCGAGCACTTTGCCGAGCACGGTTTCGCGGTTGCGGAAGAAAGGCAAATCCCAGAGCGCGGTGGCTGTGAAGGCGTGCCGCACGTCGAAATCGGAAGGCCCGCGCATGAGGCGTTGATCAATCGGGTAGTCCTGCTGCGTGCCGCGCCCGAACGAACTCGTGTCAATGCTCTTGCTCCAGCGATAGACGGCTTCGCCCTGTATGCCGCGCGTGTACTGGCGCGTGACGCGCAGGATCATCGAGTTGTAACTCGAATTGACATCGGGCAGCGGGAAGAAGATGCGGTCGAAGTTCGGGTTGCCCGTCAGACGCGGCGTGACGGCGTTCCCTTGCGCGTCCCGCGTCTGCACACGGTCGCGGTTGAGGTCGAAGGTGTCGCCGGGAATATAGCGGTTGAGGTCGATGGTGCGAATCAACTTGCGCCCCATGTTTCCCACGTAGCCGATGGAGCCGACGGTCTTGCGCGTCAGTTGATATTGGAGTTCGAGCGAATAGTTGTAGACGTAAGAGTTGGGCAAGTTTTCCGGCGAGCCATTGATCTCGACGGGGATGTCGCGGCGGATGAAGCCGCCGGGCAGTGTCTGCGGGTTCGGGTCGAGCAGTCCGCCCGTCAGAGGATCAATGCCGCGCAGCAGTGCCGGATTCTGCGGGTAGACGAAAGGCGAGCCGTTCACGGCGAACGAATAAAGAATCGGGCCGGGGTCGGCGGCGTTATTCGTGCCCGAACAGCAGAGACCGACGCGCGCGAAGAACGGCGTGTTGCCGCGCGCGCCGCTCAAGAGGTTCGAGAAGATGCGGTCGTAGGCGATGCCGAAGCCGCCGCGAATCACGGCGCGATCTTCGTCGAGCAGGCCGCCGAAAGATTTGATGCGCGGCGAATAAGCGAAGCCGAGGCGCGGCGCGAAGTTGTTGCGGTCGGGATTGTGCAGCCTCTCGACCGGAACGACGCGCCCGTCAACGAGGCCGTTCGGGCCGAAGACGTAGTTCGTGAGCCGTCCCTCTTTTTCGGTGAGGGGCGTTTGGTACTCGTAGCGCAGCCCGATGTTGAACGTGACGTTGGGACGGAACTTCCAATCGTCCTGCACGAAGAGGCCGTAGGTGTTGGAGCGAAAGTATCGTTGGCCGTTGGCCGCGCCGCCGGTGCGCGGGTCTATGTCTATGTTCTGGAAGAAGACGGAATCGTTGGCGAAGTCGAGCAGGCTCTTGAAGACGAACTCAGGCCGCGCGCCGGAGACGAGGTTGTTGTTGTCCTGCTCGGCACGCGCCTCGCCGCCGAACTTGTAGGCGTGATTGCCGCGCACGTAGGTCAACACGTCGCGCAGTTCGTAGGTGTTCTGCGTGCGGTTGTTCGGCCTGCCGCGATCAATGCCGAAACTCGGCGGGCCGCCGAAACTAAAGCCTTGCCCGAAGCCCTGCACCTGCAAGCGCGGGATGGAGAGATTATCCGCACCGAGATCGTCGAGTTCGTTGGCGTTGAAGCGTGTGAAATTGAAGCGCGCTTCGTTGAGAACTGACGGCGAGAACGTGTGTATGTTGGTCAGGGCGACGGCGGAGTTGAAGGGTTGAAAGGAGATATCTTCAAAGGGTCGCCCGCTGGATGAGCCGGAGAAGCTGCCGAGCTTGGTGAAGTACATGCTGAGAGCGAAGCTATCGCGCTCGCTGAGGTTGTAGTCGAAGCGCGCGTTGTATTGATTGCCGCGCGTGCTGTTCGGGATCGCCACGCGGGCGAGCGTCACGTCGGGGATGCCGTCGAAGAAGCCGGTCGGCGTCGGGTTAACGTTCTGGCCGAAGGGCGAGTTGATCGAGCCGATGTCGAAGCTCAACCCGGCCTGCCCGTTGATCGCCTGACTCGGGCCGTTGGGGCCGGAGGTGGCAAGTCCGGTGGCGATGACGCGCGGGGCGATGTCGGGCGTGTTGAAAAGTCGCGCGGCGAAGCCGCCGGGGCGCACGCGCTGGACGTACTGACGAAACTCCGGCGTCTCGATGAAGATGTCGCTGAAGTTGGTGTTGCTGCGGCGCAAGCCCTCGTAAGAGGCGAAAAAGAAGAGACGATTTTTACCGCTGAAGTAGGCCGGGCCGCCTTCGCCAAAACGCGGCAGGTAGATGGGGCCGCCGATGCTGCCCGCGAACTTGCGCTCGTATTGCTCGACGCGACCGGGGCGGCGCGGGGCTGTCGGGCTGCCGAAATATTGATTGAAGGCGTTGAGTTTCGGCGAGCCGTAGTTGATGACGGCGGAGCCGTGAAAATCGTTCGTGCCGTTTTGCGAGACGACTTTGATCTGCGCGCCGGTGTTGCGCCCGTCTTCGGCGGAGTAGGTGCTGGTGACGACGGACACTTCCTTGACCGATTCCTGATTGGGCGTGACGACCGCCGCGCCGCCCAAGCCCAGACTGTTGACGCTGACGCCGTCAATCATATAGTTGTTGCTCGAAACACGCTGGCCGTTGGAGCTAATCTGCGTCTGGTTCTCCGTCTGAAAGACGCCGGAGTTGGAACCGCCGCCGACTCCCTCCACGCCGGGAATGAACTGCGCCTGATTGCCCGTGCCGCCGCGCGCCGTGTCGCCGAGCACGCCGGGAGCGGTGCGCGCCAGTTCGTAAGGATTGCGCCCGACCTGCGGCAAGCGGCGCACCTCTTCCGCCGTGATCACGCCGCGTACGTTTCCGGTCTCGGTATCGAGCAGCGGCACGGCATCGCTCGTGACCGTGACGGTCTCGCCGATTTCGCCCGTCGAGAGCGTGAGGTCAAACCCTTGCGTGTCTTCGCCGCTGACGACGATGTCCTTGAGTTCCTGTTTCTTGAAGCCCGCGTTCTCTGCGGTGATCGTGTACCTGCCCGGAGCCAGACCGGAAAAGCGATAAAAGCCTTCGTCGCTCGTCGTCGTTGTTTGCGACTTGGTGGTTTCGTTGTTGGTGAGCGTGACGGTCGCACCGGGCACGACGGCTCCGGTCGGATCGGAGACCGTGCCCTGCACGCTGGCTCTGAACTGTGCGTTGGCCGTGACGGCGGCACAGCAGAGCAGGAGCAGAGCGCAAAACAGTGTGCGGAAAAAATCGGTCGGCAGGTAGCGCATAATTGAACCTCCACGAGGAGCCTCACGCATGGCCTGCGTTTCGGTCGGGGCGACACGAAAAACCACCAGCAGAGTGAGGTTGGAAAAGATCGTTGCCGGACTCCTGTGGTTACCGGAGTCGTTTCGGAGTACAGTTAGACAGAAATCTTACAGAGCTGTCAGCCATAATTTGTTTGGACAACAAAGGTGTAAGCGCAACTTACCATCGGACGGCGAATATTTCAATGGAAATACACCGCGCGTCTTTGTTAAGCTACGCCCACCGATCAGACAGTTTTCATTTTTACTGATCCAGCAGACCGCGCGGGAAACAGTTTGGAGTGCGTCGCCTCTCTTTCGGATGGCGGCTAACCCCGCGCTGCATAACTGCACGAGCGCGCCCCAAACGCTTCGGGACGGAGACCGCATACGTAAAAATTCAAGGAGCTCAACTCATGCGAAGATTCACATCTCTAATGTTGTTATTGACGGCAACGCTGCTATTGCCGCTTGCTTCCGGTTGCACGAGCGGCAGCGAGACGGGAAACAGCGGCGGCGGAAATACGGGCAGCGCGGGCACGGTGCGCAAGAAGAAGGGGCCGAACGATAAAATTTTCATAGGTTTTTTGATGGACACGTTGAAGGAGGAACGCTGGCAGCGCGATAAGGAGTTGGTCGAGCGGCGCGCTAAAGAGGTCGGCGCGCAACTCTCCGTGCTGGTGGCGAACGGCAACGACAGCGAGCAGATCAAGCAGGCAGAGAATTTGCTCTCGCAGAAAGTTGACGTGCTCATCGTCGCGCCGCACAACGGCGAGATCGCGGCAACGATTGTCGAGATGGCGCATCGCGAGGGCGTGCCCGTACTCAGTTATGATCGCCTGATCAGGAACGCCGACGTTGATCTCTACCTCTCGCATCAGGTCGTCAAGATGGGCGAGATGCAGGCCGACTACATACTCAAGCACGCGCCCAAAGGCAACTACATCCTCGTGCAAGGCTCTGCGACGGACAACAACGCGCGCCTCCTGCACGAAGGACAGATGAACATCTTGAAGCCAGCAGTTGATCGCGGCGACATCAAGATCGTCGTCGATCAACCGGCGCGCGAGTGGCTGGCGAGCGAGGCTTTGAACATTGTGGAGAACGCGCTGACGCAGGTGAACAACGATGTCGTCGCCGTCGTCGCCTCAAACGACGGCACGGCGCGCGGCGCGATTCAAGCTCTCGACGGTCAGAAACTCGCGGGCAAAGTTTTGGTCTCAGGCCAGGACGCAGACCTCGCCTCGCTCCAACTCATAGTCGAGGGCAAGCAGACGATGACCGTCTACAAGCCGATTCAACCGCTCGCTTACGGCGCGGTTGACGCTGCCCTGAAACTCGCGCGCGGCGAGCCGGTCGAGACGAACGACACGGTTGATAACGGCAAAAAGAAAGTGCCTTCGATGCTCTACGAGCCGCAGGCTGTGGACAAAAACAACCTCGTCGCAACGGTCGTCAAAGACGGCTACCAGTCGCTCGAAAAAATCTGCGCGAAAGTCCCTTCGGAGCAGTGCCCGAAGGCCGACGCCGCAGCAGCGACGGCAGGCAAATAGACGCGCGCAGTTGAAAAGGGAGGAGGCACAAGCGATGGACGATGTTAGCGAGGTGATCAAAAACACCAATCTCAAGTTTGCAGAAATCTTCAAGCGCGGCGACGCGGCGGGCGTGGCCGCGCTCTACACGCCGGACGCGCGCCTGATGCCGCCCGATGTGCCGTTGATGACGGGCACGGAGGCGATCACGGCTTTCTGGCAAGCCGCGATGAAACAGGGGATCAAAGCGGCGACGCTCGAATCAATAGACGTGGAGACGAGCGGCGGCGATCTCGCCACAGAGATCGGGCGGTTCAAGCTCGCCATGAAAGTCGCGGGCGCGGACGATCTCGTCGAGCAGACAGGCAAGTACATCGTGCTCTGGAAACTTGACGGCGGCACGTGGAAACTTCACGCAGACATCTGGAACGCAGACGCTCCCGCCGGACGCGGTTGATGAAAAGCCGGTGATGAAAAGATGACGACCACGCCGCCGACGAGCACGACAACGAACGCCGACAACATTGATGCCGCGCCCTTCCTTGAGATGCGCGACATCACGAAAGTCTTCCCCGGCGTGCGCGCGCTCGACGGCGTGACGTTCAATTTGCGTCGCGGCGAGTTGCACGCGCTCGTCGGCGAAAACGGCGCGGGCAAGTCAACCTTGATGAAGATTCTCGGCGGCGTCTACCCGCACCCCGAATACGGCGGCGAGATTTTCATCGAAGGCGTGGCGCGTCGCTTCAAGAGCGTGCGCGACTCTGAAGGCGCGGGCGTCGCGGTCATCTTTCAGGAACTCTCTCTGGTGCAGGAGATGTCCATCGGCGAGAACATCTTTCTGGGGCGCGAGCCGAGCCGCTTCGGTATCATTCGCTGGGACGAAATCTATTCGCGCGCGCGCAGTCTTCTTGCAGATCTGCATCTGCCGCTCGATCCGCGCACGCCCGTACGTAACTTGGGCATAGGCCAGCAGCAACTCGTTGAAATCGCCAAAGCCCTCTCGCAGGAAGCGCGCCTGCTAGTACTGGACGAGCCGACCGCCGCGCTCACCGATGCGGAAGTCGAAACGCTGTTCGGCATCTTGAATAACTTGCGCGCGCGCGGCGTCGGCATGATCTACATCTCGCACAAACTCGACGAGGTGTTTCGCATGAGCGACCGCATCACAGTGCTGCGCGACGGGCGCACGGTCGGGACTGACGAGACGCGCGCGCTCAACGAGGCGACGGTCATCTCGCGCATGGTCGGGCGCGAAGTCGGCGACATCTTCCCGAAGCCGGATCACGAGCAGGGCGAAGTGATGTTCGAGGCGCGCGGCTTCACGGTCGAAGACCCTGCGGTTGCGGGGAAACGTCTGGTTGACGACGTGAGCTTCAAGGTCAGGCGCGGCGAGGTGTTAGGAATCGCGGGTTTGATGGGCGCGGGTCGCAGCGAACTTTTGATGGCGATCTTCGGCGCACACGCCGGGCGCGCGGCAGGCGAAGTGTTCGTCGTGGGCAAGCGCGTTGTCGTAGAGAGTCCGGCGGACGCGATCCGGCACGGGCTCGGGTTCGTTACGGAAGATCGCAAACGCTTCGGACTCGTGCTCGACCAGACCATCCTGAACAACATGACACTCGCGGGACTCGCGCGCATCTCCGGTCGCTTCGTGACGAATCTTGACGCGGAAGCGGCTGTGGGCAACCGTTCGATGAAGGAGTTGCGCGTCAAAGCCAACTCGGTCTTCACCGTCGCGGGCACGCTGTCGGGCGGCAACCAACAGAAGGTTGTGCTCGCCAAGTGGTTGTTGACGAACCCGCGCGTGCTCTTTCTGGACGAACCGACGCGCGGAATTGACGTGGGCGCGAAACAGGAAATCTACGCGCAGATCAACGCGCTCGCAAAATCCGGCCTCGCCATCGTGCTCGTCTCTTCGGAACTGCCCGAAGTGCTCGGCCTCTCCGACCGTGTGCTCGTCCTGCACGAAGGGCGCGTGACGGGCGAGTTCACGCGCCAGAGTGCAACGCCGGAAAAAGTTATGGCCTGCGCGACCGGCCACGCGCAACACGCCGCATGAGTTTTATGTCGTCAGTTGTCATCGGAGTTTTTTGATGAGTCAGCAAACAAATGAACCTGTCGCCAGTCGTCCGCCAGTTAATGCAGACGTTGTGCCTGCGCCAGCCGACGCGGAGTTGACGCGGCAGACGCGCATCGGCGGCTTCAAAATTCCGACCGACGCCTTGCGCGCTTACACGATGTTGTTCGCGCTCGTCGCCATCTGGGTTTATTTCAATTTCGCGACCGACGGGATTTTCCTCGATCCGCGCAACTTCTCGAACTTGATGCGACAGACGGCTGTGACGGGCGTGCTTGCGGTCGGCATGCTAATGGTCATCGTGACGGGGAACATAGACTTGTCGGTCGGCTCGCTCGTCGGGTTCATCGGCGGCGTGGCGGCCATCGCGCAGGGGACGCAGAACAACTGGGGCATCGTGCCGACGCTCGCGGCGGCGATCATCATCGGCGTGGCGGTGGCCGAAGCGCAGGGCGCGCTCGTCGCCTACGCGAACATCCCCGCGTTCATCGTGACGCTCGGCGGATTGCTCGCGTGGCGCGGCGTCGTCTTAGGCATGACGCGCGGGGAGACGATCCCGATCACTCTGCCGGGCTTCAAGGCTATCGGGCAGCAGTTCGTGACGCGCCCAGTTGGTTTGGCGTTCGCGCTCCTCGCGATTGCGGCTATCGTGTGGATGAACTTGAGGCGGCATCGCGCGCGCGCGCGTTACGGGCTGGGGCGTGGGAGCGTTTTGAATCTCGTGCTGCGCATCGTGCTGCCGTCGCTCGTCGTCGTGCTGTTCATACGGCACATGAACGCTTCCGAAGGGATACCGATTCCGGTCATCATTTTGATCGTCGTCGCGCTCGGCGGCGCGTTCCTCACGCAGAGCACAACGTTCGGTCGTTACCTCTACGCCATCGGCGGCAACCCGGAGGCGGCGCGTCTGTCCGGCATCAACGTGCGCAAACACATCTGGGCGGTCTTCTGCATCATGGGCGCGCTCGCTGGCATCGCCTCGCTTATTTACACGGCGCGCGTCGGGAGCGCATCGCCGGACGCGGGAAACTTACTCGAACTCGACGCGATTGCGGCGTGCGTAATCGGCGGGACGAGTTTGATGGGCGGGCGCGGCACTGTGTTCGGCGCGTGCCTCGGCGCGCTCTTTATGGCGAGTCTGGACAACGGCATGTCGCTTTTGAACGTGCAACCTTATTCGCAGTACATCATCAAAGGCGCGATCCTCGTCACAGCCGTCGGCCTCGACATGCTCGGACGTAAGCAGGGGTGATGGGGACAGTGACAAGTGACGAGTGACAAGTGACGAGTGACAAGTGACGAGTTAAATTCTTCTTTGCGTCTTTGGTTTTAACTTTGCGCCTTTACGAGAAATACAGTTCACGCTGGAGGCGCAAAGCTAAGACGTAAGGCGCAAAGGAAGACGGCGGGATGGGTGTTATTGACGAACAACTAACCGGAAGAGAGAGCAATGAAATCTAAATTCGTGTTGAACGCATCGTCGTGGTGCGTTCTTTTTATTTTGGCGTGGGCGTTCGTGTATCAGGTGCGGGCGCAAGTCGGAGACAATCTTGCGACGGGTGCGCCCGGGCTGGAAGCGCGTTGGCCGAGCGCGGGGAAGCAGGGCGTCGGTACGTCGAACACGCTCGAATCGAAAGTGTGGTTCACCTTGCGGCGGGGCGTGATGACGGAAGTTTATTACCCGACTGTGGACGTGGCGAACTCGCAGGAATTGCAGTTCGTCGTCGTCTCCGCCGGCGGCCGCGTCGAGATGGAAAGCGAGAACACGACGCACCGCATCGAGGTCATTGACCGCAGCGCGCTCTCTTTTCGCCAGACGAATACGGCGCTGAGCGGCGCGTACACGATCACGAAAACTTATACGACCGATCCTGAGCGGCACACCATCCTGATTGAAGTCGAGTTCAAGAGCCGCACGCCCGCCGCACGGCATGCCCTATACGTTTATTATGACCCGTCTCTCAACAATAGCGGCCTCCACGATTCGGCATGGACGCAAGGGGATGCGATGCTAGCCTCGGACGCGGGGCGCACTTCCGCGCTTCTCTCAAGCACGGGGTTGACGGAGATGACGAACGGTTATCTCGGCACGAGCGACGGCCTCGTGCAGTTGCTTGAGGGAGGAGCGATGCCTGCGGGGCGCATCGAGAAGCAATACAGGCGCGCGGCGGATGGCAACGTCGTGCAGGTGGCGCGCGTCCGCGAGGGCGCTCCCTTTACCATCGCACTCGGATTCGGGGCGGGGACGGAAGAGGCTTTGTCGAACGCGCGTGCGTCGCTGGCAAAAGGTTTCGCGCGCGTGCGTGCGGATTATGAGCGCGGATGGCACGAGTATCTCGCGTCGCTTAGGCGTGTCGAGGCGAAGTATCAAGCGCAGTTCGACATGGCGGCGATGATCTTGAGGGCGCACGAGGATAAAACTTATCGCGGGGCGAACATCGCTTCGCTGTCCGTGCCCTGGGGCGGCGGCGCGACGGCGAACGAGCCGAACGTCGGCGGTTATCATCTCGTCTGGTCGCGCGATCTGTATCAGGTGGCGACCGCGCTCTACGCTCTGGGCGACAAGGCGGGCGCGGATCGCGCGTTGAATTATTTGTTCAAAGTGCAGCAGAAGGCGGACGGCAGTTTCCCGCAAAACTCATGGCTCGACGGTCGCCCGTTCTGGGGTTCACTACAGATGGACGAGGTGGCCTACCCGCTCATACTCGCTTACACGCTCGGGCGCACGGACAACGAGACGTGGACGAAGCACGTCCGCCCCGCCGCAGATTTTCTTGTGAAGAACGGGCCGCACACGCCGCAGGAGCGTTGGGAAGAGAAGCCCGGTTACTCGCCTTCAACAATCGCGGCGGAGATCGCCGGACTCGTCTGCGCGGCGGAAATAGCGCGGCGCAACGACGCGGGAGCGTCAGCCGCGATTTATCTGGCGACGGCTGACGAGTGGGCGCGCAACGTCGAACGCTGGACGGCGACTTCGACGGGCATGCACGGCGACGGGAACTACTACATACGCATCGCGCACACGGACGACGACCCGAACGACGCAGACAAGATGAACGCAGGAAACGGCGGCGCGGATTACGACGAGCGCGAATACGTTGATGCGGGCTTTCTCGAACTCGTGCGTCTCGGCGTCAAGCGCGCGGACGATTCTTTGATCGCAAAGTCGCTCGCGGTGGTTGATAAGGTGTTGAAGGTTGAGACGCCGAACGGCGCGGCTTGGTATCGCTACAATCACGACGGCTACGGCGAAATGGACGATGGACGCCCCTGGAATTTCGACGGGAAGTACACGGGCAAGGGTCGCCTGTGGGCGCTTCTTGCGGGCGAGCGCGGGCAGTATGAACTGGCGCGCGGCGAGGCGGCGGCAGCGCGTATGCGTCTCGATCACATGCTCGGTTTTGCGAACGAGGGCTTGATGCTGCCCGAACAAATCTGGGACAGGCGCGAAAGCCCAAACCTCGACTTTGTGTTTGGCGAAGGCACAGGTTCGGCCACACCGCTCGCGTGGACGATGGCGCAGTTCATACGCCTTGCCTCGAACATCTCGGAGGGGCGCAACCTTGAGACGCCCGACATTGTGGCGGCTCGCTACGCCGCAGCGAAGAACATTCCGCCGGACGCGGGCGGCGCGGAGAGCGGCAACGCAGAAGAGGTGTGGCGGCCTGTGGAAGCGGGCACGCTTGTACATGTGGGCGGCGCGGTCGAAGCGGGCACGCGCGTTTATGCTCTGGCGGACGGAGAGGCGCGCGAGGTGAGTGTGAACAAAGAGGGCAGGGCGGAGTCGGACGTTCGCGTGCCCGAAGGGGAATCAATTGTGGTTATCGGCATACACAAATCGAACGGCGCGACGGCGTTTCGACGCATCACGATGCGCGGGTTGACGAAAGAAGAGTTCGCAGCACACGAGGCTGCAACGCAAGCGTCGCCTGCGCTCATGGAACGTTTGCGGAAGACGGAGAGCGCTCCTGTCGTTGAGGGCGACGAGGTGACGTTCGTATATCGCGGGAAGGCGAAGCGCGTTGAGGTGGTTGGCGATTTCACGAGTTGGAGTCCGCGCGGGATGACCTTGCGCGAAGCGGCGGGCGCGGACGTGAAATACCTGACGCTGAAATTTGCGCGCGACGCACGCGCCGAATACAAGTTCATCGCCGACGGCGAATGGATCAACGATCCGCTGAGCGACCGGAAACTCGACAACGGCGTCGGCGGTTTCAACAACTTCTTCACGATGCCCGACTATCGCGCGTCCGCGTTTGCGAACGCGAAGTGGGACTTACGCGGCACGATTGAACAACTCGAAGCGCCGACAAGCGTGCTCGAAGGAGGGAAGCGCAAGCTGCAAGTTTACCTGCCGCCCGCTTACGCGCGCGAGGCGGCGTCGCGCTATCCCGTTCTCTACCTGCAAGACGGCTCTGAGTATGTGACGCGCGCACGCGCGGCAATCATCGCCGATCAATTGATCGCGGAAGGGCGGGTTGCGCCGTTCATTATCGTCTTCGTCGATCCGGTTGACCGTTACAAGGAGTACTGGGCGAACGACAAATTTGCGGCGTTCATGGCGACGGAACTCGTGCCGTTCGTTGATGCGCGTTATCGCACGCGCGCAGAGCGCGGGGCGCGTGCGTTGATGGGCGCGAGCCTAGGCGGCGTCATCTCTGTGTGGACGGCTTTGAAATACGGTGATGTTTTTGCGCGCGTGGCGGGGCAATCCACGGCCTTCCAGATTGACGACGAGCGCGTGGTGACGTCGCTCGCGTCCTTGAGCGAGATGAACAAGAGCGCGCGGCCTCTGCGTTTCTACTTCGACGTTGGACAGCTTGAGCCGATCTGGAAGGTGAACCGCCGGGTGCGCGTGATGCTCGCGGGCAAGAATTACAGCGTCGCCTATCGCGAAACCGCCGCCGGTCATAACTGGACGAACTGGCGCGACGGGTTGGCCGACGCTTTCGTGAGCATCTGGAAAGAGTGAGGACGAAAGCGACGCGAAAAAGTCGTGCATAAAAAGCGAAGGCCGGAAGCGTTAAATGCTTCCGGCCTTCGCTTTTGTTTTGTGCCGCGTGGCGTAAGGAGAACGCCACGCGGGTTAGTGTTTATTGCTTCTGCTTCGGCTCGGTCGCCTCGTTGGCTGTGGCGCTCGCGCCTTGCTTGCCGGTCGCGCCGCTCTTGGTGGACGTGCCTTCGCTGAATCCCGGCGGGGCGGGCAGCGCCTCGACGTTGACGAAGAAGCTGAAGTTGCCCTGTTCCTGAACTCCAAGCAAGAACTGCACGTCTATGGTCGCGCCCGGCGCAAGCGCACCGCCCGGCGGGATGACCGTCAGAGTGGAGTTCAATCCGCCGCCGTTCGGTTGCGGCGGCCCTTCGAGCGTCAGGCCGGTGACTGTCACCACGGTCGTGCCAGCCGAGTTTATGACCGCACCCGTCGAACTGAGTACGCGCAGGTCAGACTGTCCCGGCGGACGGTTGTTGATCGTCGTCAGGTCAACGATGCGGAAGCGGAGCCGCGTCACGGACACGCCGAGCGTGTTCTTGAAGCGGCGTTGGATGGAGAGCGTGCCGAAGGCTGCGTTCGTCGGGTTAGCGCCGAACGAGCTGCGTACGCGGTTGGGCGGTGCGGCAGATGAAACCGTCCCGTCAATCAGCGACGATTTGACGACCGCGTTGCGCTGGATCGGGGCGGCCAAGTTCTCCGGCCCCGGCGCGCCGAGGATGGGCGTCAGGTTGTTGCCGACGGCGACCGCAGGCGTCGTCGTGACGAGCAGGAAGTCAGCCGCGTTGTCGTTCGTCTCCTTCGGCAGACCGGTGATGAGGTTGCGTGCGTAGCTGTACTGCGACGAGCTGCCCATCGCAGACAGTAGGGTCGCGCCCTCGCGCAGGAGGTCGCAGTTGAAGCCGCCGCCCGCGTTGATGTCGAAGGCTACCGCGTCCTCACGCGTCGCCGTCGTCAGGTTCGCCAGAGTTGACGTGTTGAAGAGCGCGATGTTGCGGTCGGCCTCGATGTCTGCGACTGCGGCGACGGTCGGGTTGCCCGCCGTGTTACCGAAGTTGGCAGCGTTGTAGGCCGGGCCGACGATCAGGTAATGGCCGCGCGGCGGGAGCGTCGTTGCCGCCGGAATGACTCCGACGAGCACGGGCGTCGAGGGGCAGCTTGCGCCGGTCTTGAAGACCGCCCAACCGCTGATGTTCTGCGAGACATCCTGATTGTTATACAACTCAACGAAGTCGTCGCCCGCGCCGTTCGGGCCGGACGTGCGAACCTCGCTGATGAGCACTCTGCCCGGCGTGTTGACCGTCGTGATCGTGCCCGTGCCGATGCCGCCACCGCCGATCGTGCCGTTTACAGGCGTGTTCAAGGTGACGGTGAAGGTCTCGTTTGATTCGCCCGCGTCCGCATCCGAAAGGACGGGCACGGAGATGGTCTGGAACGTGTCGCCAGCGGCGAAGTTGAGCGTGCCGCTCGTGCTGGTGTAGTCGCTGCCAGCGGTGGCCGAGCCGTCGGCGGTCTGGAAGCTGACCGAGACGGGCACGGTGTAAGCGCTCGACAAGACCACAGGGAACGGCATGTTGGCCGAGCCGGAAGAGGGTTCGGTTATGCTGGCGTTGTTGATGGTGATCGTCGGGTACGGGATGACCGGCGTGATGGTCGCGTTGTTTGCGCCTGCCACATCCGGATCATCCGTCTGGACGGTCGAGAAGTTCGAGCCGGAGATCGAACCTTGATTCGAGATTTGCGTAACGTTGCCTGCGAGCGGGTTGTTGACCGTCACCGAGAAGGTGATCGTCACGGACTTGCCGCCGTTGAGTGTGCCGATGTTGACGGGGAAGTTGGCGACGAGCGGCTGAACCGCGTTGTCGTTCTTGCCCTGCGTCCTGGTCGTCGGCGATGCACCCTGTGTCGCTGCGTCGTCGTTGCTCACGATCTCACGCGTGCGTGCGTTCGCGTTGAGCGAGTTCGCCGCCGATTTGGCGACGCCGCTGATGGCCGCTTGCGGCATCGCGATGAACGGACGGCTGGTGATGTCGTTAGACTGCGCCGCCGCTGTTGCCGCCGCTGCTTCCAGAGCCGCGCCAGCCTTGCTGGTGTCGCCGGGTGCGACGAAAGCCGCAGGCGCGGGGGTCGGGATGTCCGGGTCGGCAACGGGCGCGGTCGAGTTCGTGCAGCCCGCCGAATTGATGAACGTGCCGCTGGAAGTAATGGTAGCAGGCGACGCGCCATTGCTCTGATTCTTAGGGCCGAGATGCCCCGAGGGAGTGCTGGCACCCAAACCCTCGATGGCATAACTGCCCGCGTCGTTAGTGACCTTGAATCCGCCCGTGCCGCCGACGGAGTTGTTCGGCGAGGTGTTGCCGGAGTTGAGGTCTAAACACATGGTTGCTGACGAGTCGAGAATGTTGCGCGCTTCGAAGGTTTCGCCGCTGGCATTCTGTTGCGTCAGGCTGTTGCCCAGAACGGTTGCTTGGATGTTGCTTGTATTGCCTGATCCGTTAGGCTGGTTGCCGATTTCAAGCGTGGTTCCGATACCGCTGGCATTGTTAGCGATGGCGACGTTGTTCGCAATCAAAGCGTTGACACTAATGTCGGAGCCGGAGCTGGCGACGCCGTTGTTTGTCTCAAACTCGATGGCCGAGCCGCTGTCGCCGCCGTTTGTGCCGACCGCTCCGGTCGTGCCCACCGAGTTATTGCTGATGTTGAGGTGGTTGTTCTGGTTATCAATACCGGCGGCTGCGGTAGTGAACGTCGTATAGATTCCCTGCAGGGCAAAATTCTGGACGCTGTTGTTCTTGATCGAGATTATGTGCCCGCCATGACTACCGCCGGACGCTTCGGCAATCGCCATGATGCCGCGCCACTGGCTGTTGAATGCCGGATTGGTGAGCGTGTTGTTCTGGATCGTGCCGTTCAACTTCTGCCCGGTCGCACTGCCCGCAGCGCCGCCTGATGCCTGAACTTGAAGAACGCCGGAATTGACGGAGAGCCGTCCAAGATTAGTGAACGTGTTGCCGTCCGCCGCGTTCGGCCCGCCGATGGTGAAAATAAGCTGCCCGCCGCCGCCGCCTGCGACTAAGACCAAAGTGTTGTTGCCTGTTCCGGCTGTCGCGTCGGCGTCGTGGAAGTTGTTTTTCTGGACGATGGCATTCAGGATGCCCGACCCGTCGTGGTTGATCTGCACCGCATCCTGATCTATGAGCGTGAACTCGCTGTTGGTAACGGTGACTGTGCCGCCGCCGCCAGCGGCGTCAACGTCGAAGAGGAAGCCGTCAGCGCCCGTCGCCGAAGTGGTGAAGAGGCACTTGTCAACTGTGAACGAGGACGAGGCGAAGCTGGTCGTGGTGTTGGCGACCGAGACGCCGTTCGTCGTGAGGGTATTCCAAGTATCAATGCGGCTGTTATGGTTGATGGCGTTCGTGCCGGTGATATTGTCCGCGCGCCAGCCGTTGCCGCCCAGATTTTGAAGCGTGACAGCCGAGAGCACGATGCTCCCGCCGCCCGAGCTATGGACGGCGTCCGAGGTACAAGCCCCCGGACACCCGCCGCCCGCCGCCGTGTTCGTGATGTTCATCTGGCGCAGGGTGACGTTGGTGGCGTTCGTGAGCGTTACGGAGTGACCCGTCGTGCGGTTGATCGTGCCGCCTGAACCGTCGCGGTCGAAGAAGCCGCCGGTCTGTGAGCCGTCGCCGCTGACGGTGAAAGCGCCCGTCGTGCCGTTGAGGATGATAGCGTTCGTGGTGCTGTTGGATGCGCCGTTGTTGACCGTCACGCTGCGGAAGGTGACGCCGCTGCCGCCGATGTTCGTCGGCGTCGCAATGTTAACGCCCGTGCCCGTCGTTGTGCTGACGGTGTTCAAGATAGTCGAGTTGTTCTGCGTCGCGTTGACAGTGCCGCCGCCCGTCGCAGTGAAAGCAGCGTTCGCGCCGGTGGTGAGACTCAAGCCGTTTGTGAAGTTGATCGTCGCCCCCGGGTTGCTGGTGAGGGTGACGCCGCTTCCGGTGCTCGTTATAGCGCCGCCGAAATTGACCGTGCCGCCCGTCTTGTTGGTGACGTTGACAGGGTTCGACGTTGAAGTGTTGATCGTGCCGTTGTAGGTGATCGAGCCGTTCTGACCGTTGACGAGGAAGGCCGTGCTGGTCGCGCCGGAGATCGCGCCGGCGTTCATCGTCAGCGTGCCGGTCACGTTCGTCAGGGACATGCCTGTGCCGCTGGCGGTGCCGCTGTTGGTCGAAGAGACTGTGGCGAAACTCGCGCCCATCGCGACGCCGCTGGCTAAGATGGCCGGAGCGGCCTGCGCCGCGCTGCCCGTCGCGCTGATGGAACTGCCCGTCGCATTCGTGACGTTGAACGTGCCGCCGGAGAGATTGACGCCCGTGCCGTTCGAGGTCGTGACGGAGAGCGTGTTGAAAGTAAGCGTGCTCGTATTCGTGCCAGCCGTCGTGACGCCCGCGCCGCCCGCAGTCGTCTTTGTGACGCCCGCGCCCGCAGTGAAGTTGATCACTGCGGCTGCCGGATTCTGTATGTTGATGGGATCAGCCGTGCTCGCGAGGCTGCTCGCCGACGCGCCGTTGACGGTGACGTTGCCGCCGCCAGCGGTGTGATTGAAGGCGCTGCCCGAACCGCCTGAGATGGCGAGACGCCCGAAGGTGCGCGTGTTCGTGCCGTTGTTCGACAACGAGACGCCGTGCGTGCCGCCCGTGATGGTCGTGTCGCCGAAGGTGATGTTGCCGTTGCTCGTCCCGATCAGGATGCCTTCCGACCCGGCGGAGACTGTGGTTGTGTTGAAGTTGGCGGTCAGGCCGGAGTTGGCGATGCTGATACCTTGCAGCGTTGCGCCGGAGATGGAGGTTGTGCCGGAGACTGTGAGCGAACCGCCGATGCTCGTCAGGCTCATGCCCGGCGTGTTGGCAGCGGTTCCGGTCGTGGCGATATTGTCGAATGTGGCCGCGAGCGTGCCGCTCGTCAGGTTGAGAGTGCGTCCTGTGCCGTTCAAAGTCGTGGCAGAGATGGTCAGCGTGCCGAAGCTCGTGCCTTCGATGTCCGAGTCGCTCGCGTTGCCGAGAACGACGCCGCGAATCGTGTTCGCGCCCACCGCAGAGTTGAGCGTAACGGTGTCGGAACCGGCAGCCGCCGCGCTGTTGATGGTCGGGGCAGTGCCCGCCGTCGGAAGCGTGTCGCTGTAGGGTTGCACGGTGAAGCCGCTGGCCGTCGCAAGGTCAACACCGCGACCGATCAACTGCTGGTTGTTGAGGAGCACGACGGGGCCTGTGTATGTGCCGGAGTTGACGAAGATGATGTCGCCGGGATCGTCAACGGCAGTCGCGTTGAACTCGGCGATGCTGTTAAAGGGATTGGTCAGACGACCATCGCGACCGGCGGCGGCGTTGGAGCTGTCGATGAACCAGATGACGCTTGAGCCGGGTGTGGCCGTGCCGTTGCCGACGAGGAGCGTGACGGTCGAGGTGTCGGTCTTGTTCGTCGTCGTGTTGGTGACGGTGTAAGTGAAAGTGTCCGTGCCTGTGAAACCGGGCGCGGGGTTGTAGCTGAACGAGCCGTCGGCGCTGATCGACACGTTGCCGTTCTGCGTGCTGGTGGTCGGGCCGGAAGCGGCGAGGCCGGTGTTGTTGCCGTTGTCGGGGTTGAAATCGTTGGCGAGCAACCCTTGCGCGGCGTTCGGCTGGATGCGCACGTTGCCGATGACGTTGAAGGTGTCTGGATTGGCGAGCGGCGTGACCTGTATCGAACTGGGAACAAGCGTCGTGTTCGGGTCAATCGTGTCGTTGAAGACGACGGCGAGTGCGGGATCAGCTCCGACGCCATTGCTGATCGTGACCGTGTAGTTGATCGTGTTGGTCGGCCCGACGGGCTGCGCGTTGGTGCGGTTGTCGGTCTTCGTCGCCGTGATGCCTACGGCGAGCGGCGCGACGGGCTGCGTTTTTTGCTGACTCGTAGTGGCATCCGTCTTAGCGCCGGTCTGCGAGGCGGACGGTTGTTTCGCCGCGCTTCCGGATTTCGTTTGAATCGGCGTACTAGTCGAAGCATATCCGATGGGAGTTAATGGAGCCACTAACATGATGCAGGTGAGAAGACTGGCGAGGAAGGCTCTGGAATTGCTAAAGCTGGTTTTGGGGGTGAAACTCTTCATAACTCTCCTTCAGATGATTTATTTCGACATTCGCGAGGGCTGAACGCGGAAATAGCTACGAGGTTAATGTTGCAATCGGTGTTTAAGCGGCGACATGCGGGTCGGTTTGCGCAATTTATGTTTCCGAATCAGAAGCGCCGTCTATAGAGAATTGCGTTCGCAGATTTGTCGGGTAGAGAAACGGCCATTCAGTGTAAAGCGTCCCGAATGAGACGCCAGAGGAGCGGCACGGGACATGGAACGCCTTACCGCAGTTAAACTTTATACCACGTTCCGGCGCAGGGTGACTACCCCCAAGGTAAAAACTTTACAAAAGCGGCGGGCGCTCCGGCTTTGATGCTGCCAGCCCGAAGATGCCCGCCGCTCGACGTATTTGATGAAGACGCACTGTATCGCTCGCACTCAAGGCGACTTCAAGCTAAATCAGATCGTCGTTTTAACCTCGTGGCGGGAAGACGCCTTGCAGGGCGATGCAGAAGTTGAGCGTCAGGTACGGCATCATATTGTTATGGGGAAGGCTGCCGCCCGCCGGTGACAGCATCTGAAAAGCCATCGTCGTGTTCGTCGTGTTACCGGCGACATACATGGAGTTACCGGCAGCAAAGTAATTGCCTACCGGAGTTAAGAACCCGCCGTCGTCCTCTACCGCGCGCATCGTGTGGCTGTGCGCGGGCATCTCGCTTTCGAGCAGCGTCACGAACTCCGACCCGCCCTGTTGCCCTAAATCGTAGAGCGAAAGACCGGGGCCTTGACCGGGATGCAGGGGCGCGCTGCCTTGAAGATTAGGCAAGGCGAAAGTTGATTTGCCGTCGCCTCCGTAGGTCGTGCCGAGGAGCGAAAATAAGGCGGTGTTCTGCGAGATCGGCAAAATCTGGCCGTTGCAGAAAGCCCATCCCGTAGGGGCGAAGTTGAACGGGAAAATACGAATCTCTGCGACAAATGGGTCTGCCATATTTTTCTCCTTAGGTTTGGCTCGGGAAAATCCCGAACAACGAGATGATGAAGTTGACGCACAGGTACGGCTGGAGGTTTTCGTGGGGTTGGCTGCCTCCGACCGACCCGACTGACGACGGCGACAGATTCGTCGGGTTGGCCTGCGTGTTGTAGTAAGCCTGCGCCGTTGACACCGCCGGGACGGAGTTGGTCGGGTTTGAAATGGATGCCGTGCCCGATGAACACAACGCCGGATGCGAGTGAGCCGGAATCTGATTGACGGTTAAAGTAATCTCTTCCGCGCCGCCCGTCTCGGCCAGGATGAAGCCGTTGCCCTGATGGATGGGGACGCGACTCTGTAGCTGTGGGAGCGCGAAAGTCGATTCTCCGTCGCCGCCGTAAGTCGTCCCGATCAGTTGAAACAAGGTTTCGTTTTCGGAAATCGGGAGCAACTGGCCGTCACAAAACAGCCAACCGGCAGGAGCGAAATTGCCTGCAAACATTCTGATTTCACCGACGTATGGTTGTGCCATATATGTATCTCCTTAATTCCGGCTGGGGAAGATGCCCTGAAGAGCTATGCAGAACGTCAGGACTAAGAAAGGCTGCATGTTGAGGTGCGCTTGACTCCCACCGGTATTGAGAACCATGTTCGCCCCCATCGCCTGTAGAGAGGTCGGCGGGCCGTACATGTTGGTTCCCGCTGTGCCGAGCACAGCGCCCGGCGGCTGGTTCTGTCCCACCGCGCTATTGGCGTTGACGATGTGTGTGTGCAGGGGCATTTCGGATTGTGTGATCGTGTGCGCCTGCTCGCCGCCTCGCTCGCCGAGCGTATGTCCGCTGCCCATATGAATAGGGACGCGCGAGCGCAGGTCGGGCAGAGCGAAGTTGACGCGCCCGTCGCCGCCGTAGGTCGTGCCGAGCAGCGAGAAGAGCGCTTGATTCTGATTGATGGGTAGCAACTGCCCGTTGCACATCGCCCACCCTTTCGGCGCGAAGCCAAAAGACATGATTCTTATTTCACTGAGAAACGGTTCAGCCATGTATTTCTCCTTCCAAGACTCTACTCAAGAGAGAAGCCCAGGAGCAGTCTGTTTTGAAGTTAAAGAACACACTTCGACAAAGGCAGTCGAAGCTAGATGGGCGGTGCGTTTTGACCTTGGGTTCGATTGCACAGGCGCGCGGCCCGCGTCTGCGATTTGTTCTTTAGAGCCAGAATTCTTTACAGGATAATAAGGCTTGATCCCGCGCGAGGGCGTCATTGTACGGCTTGGTCATAGCAATTTCAAGGATAAAGATCGGCGGCACTGTTTAATCATCCAAATTATCGTTGTCAATTTTTACTAAACCAATTACACTGTCCGCCGAAGGGCGCGTATTAGTAAGACTTTCCGCCAGACCACAAAACCCTCGTAGCACCATCAATCGAGACAATCCACAATTTAGGAGTTTCCCCCAATGTCTATATCACGTCGTGGCTTTTTTAAGTCGGCGTTTATGTCTGCCGTCGCCGTCGGAATCTATTCCAACTCCTCCATCTCGGCGTTCGGACAAAAAAGCGCGCTCAGAGATTCTAAAGGTTATTACCAAATTCCCCCGCAAGCGTTGGGCGACCGACTCTTTCACTTCACGCGGGCTACTTTTGAACCGTATTTGCAGAGCGACTTTCGCGTAACGGTAGGGCCATACAAAACCGTCAACCTCACGCTCGTTAAAGTTGTAGACACGAAGCCGCTCCTTCGCAAAGGGACGCTGCGCACCGAAGGCGAATGCTTCTCGCTCCTGTTTGCGGCCAGCGCCGAACTGTCCGAGCTTCAACAGACCTACGTGCTTGAGCACGAAGCGCTCGGCAACTTCTCACTGTTTTTGGTTGACGCCGGAGAACAGGGGCGAGACATTTATTATCAGGCGATCATCAACCACATGCAGCCCCCCGACGGTCGCACGAACCTGAAGATGTAAACCTGGCACTACACGCGCGCTGTCGCGTTAGCGCCGCACGCGCCCGACGCTGCTACTACTACTGTTGCTGCCCGCTCGCCTCTCTGCGTGTTTTTCGCAAGGCGGGCGGTAAATTTATAATGCGTCGTTTCCAGCAGGAATTTTTTTGAGGGAGGCCAGAGGAGTTGGAGCGTCTACTTGACGAAAGCGGCCAAGTCCGCCTGCGCGCGGTCGAGGCGACGGACGAGGATTTTCTTTTACAGGTCTACGCGGCTTCGCGTGCGGACGAGTTGACGCTCGTGCCCTGGAACGAGGAGCAGAAGCGTGCGTTCGTACGCCAGCAATTCGAGGCGCAATACGCGCAGTATTACGAACGCTTCCCCGACGCCGAGTACAGCATCATCCTCTATCGTGGACGCCCTGTGGGAAGATTCTGGATCGGCAGGACGCCGGAGCAGATTCGTCTTCTAGACATCGCGATTCTGCCGGAGTTTCAAAATCAAGGCGTCGGCGCGGTGCTACTGAAAACTTTGCTGGCCGAATCCGAAGCGTCGGGCGTGCCCTTGCGCCACATGGTCTTCAAACTCAACACGGCGGCGCTGCGTTTCTACGAACGCTTCGGCTTCTCACAGATTGAAGACGTGGGCGCGCACATACACATGGAGCGGCGTCCCACGACCGCCGCCGCGGAAACTTCAAACTCTACTCCTTCAGGCGATTGAAGACCGCCTCGTAAGCGAAGCCCTCCGCATCCCTGCGAATCGGGACGAGGAATAATTCAAAACTCCCCAACCGTTCGTGTTCCAACAGGTACGTGCCCTGCGGGAAAAACTCTTCGAGCGAGCCGCGAAAGACCGCAGAAAAGCTATCCTGCCCCGCCGCCTCGAAGCCTTCAACCACTTCTATAAGTTCGACCTCGACGAACTTCTCCGCTCCGGCGTTAAGCCGGAACTTCGTGTTCAACTGCTCCGAGAGCGATTCTCTCGTCAGATGCTCAAGCGTCATTTTTATCCTTCCTCTTCCACCTGCCTCCACTTGCTATATAAGACACTGTAGCTTCACTAACACCGTGATGCTTAGCAATGGTTTTCTGGAGCAGCTTGCGTTCTTTACACATTCGTCTGATGGACGTTACCTGTTTTGCAGTTAATTTATGATTGCCGTTTTGCTCGCCATACACTCTGGTATTGCGTCCTTTGCGCACCGCATCTTGTGAGTTGTCTTTTGCCGTTCCCTGAAATAGATGATGCGGGTTAACGCATGAGCGGAGATCACACCGATGAAGCACTAATAATTCATCGTTGATGCGCCCGTTCGCGATAAAATATGACACCCGATGCGCTTTGTATGATTTCCCGTTTAGCCCGAAGACTCCATAACCTGTCTCTCTGATGAAGCCTTGCCATCGCCAGCAGGACGAAGCTCCACCCGACTGATCAACTTGTAAAAGGAATCTGTTGATCTGCGTGAAGTGCAATTTCGGAATGCGCTTCATATAACGCTTTCGGGTTAGAAAAAAGTGCTCGCTGTAGGACTCGAACCTACGACTTCACGCGTGTGAGGCGTGCGCTCTACCAACTGAGCTAAGCGAGCACAAGAGAATGTTTGAAGAGGCGGCATGCTAACAAAGCGTGCGGGGGAGCGTCAAGCGAGGCGCGCTCGCGGGGCGCTCCCCCGAAGGTGTGAGCCGACGGAAGTTTTGTAGACGCGATAGCAGCAGCGACAACTATTACTGCCCGCCCATCGGCGGATCGTTCGGGCCTGCGGGCTGCGTGCCGTTGACGTGTATGGTGCTGGAGTTGGCGTCCGTGTAGTAAAACTCCTTGCCCGTCGCGGTCACGCCGTCGGGCTTCTGCGGGTCGGCGTTGACGGTGTAGATCGGCGGCGTGTTGCCGGTCTTCGGCGTCGTCTTCAGACGGAAGAAGTAGCCCTCGACGAGCGGGTCTTCGCCCGCATAACGCTTGTCCAACTGCCCGTCGGCGATCAATTGATCGAACGTGCCGTAGGAACTGCGGTTATGCGAGTTGTAATAAATCCGCTGCTCGACGGCGATGGCTTGAAGCGTGCGTATGGCAGCGGCCTGGTTGGCCGAGCGGACGCTCGACTGCCACGCCGGAATACCGACGCCGACAAGTATTCCGATAATGGCGATCACGATCATCAACTCGATGAGCGAAAATCCGCGTTCATTTTTGCGTCGTTTTATATCTTGATGCATTTTCACTTCCTCAAATGGTGGGGATTTAACTTCGGACAACTTTTACACGATGCAGAGCGTCGCGAAGTTCCCTTAAATTCGCACGCCCGCGCGGGGGCAAAAATTTTCGTCTCCCTGAACGACACAGATTTTACTACAACGCCGCGCGGCAAGTCACTTCCAGCCTGTGTGTTGACCGATATCGGCCGAAGCAGCAAGCACTTATCAGTGAGCGCATTGATGAAGCCGTCGCGCAGTTATGGATTCTCGGTGGGAACTGTCTAAATCAAAGCTGTAGATGTTATAACTCCGGGCATGTTTTTTTGAGTCGAGACGGCGTTTTCTCGCGCGTTGCTCGTTCAAGTATTTCGAGACAAAGGGAAGAGACTCAAATGAGTGCAAACCTGAACGATGAAGCTCTGGCAAGCCTGATCAACGCGGGCGTCCCGCAGACGATGGATGATGTCATCGGCCTGATGCAACAGATTGACGACCTCTTGCCGAGCAGCGACGGCTTGAAGTGGTTCAACCTGCTTTACCTGCTGGTCACGAGTAGAGTTCACGATCATCCGCCGCCGGGTGGCTTCGCGGACGTGCGCTATCTGGCACATCTGGATGTGGTGTTCGCTAACCTCTATTTTAATGCGATAGGCAAGTTGGGCACGCGACCGCAGGCGGTGCCGAGCGCCTGGAAGGCTCTGTTGGAGGTGCGACATCGTGCCGACATTGATCGGATACAGTTTGCCATCGCCGGAATGAACGCGCACATCAATCACGATCTGCCGATTGCACTCGTTCAAGCTAACAACGACTTCGGAATCGAACCCGACTTGAACAGCCCGCAGCATGATGATTTTGAAAAGATCAACCTGATTCTGGAAGTCGCGCTGCCGCAGGCGTTGGAGTTTCTCGCGACCGGACTGCTCGGTGAAATCGCGCAGGATTCGGGTAAAATCGGTCGCCTGCTCGCCCTGTGGAGCGTTCGTAAAGCGCGGGACAACGGGTGGAATAATTCGGTCGTCCTCAAGAATATTGAGAACATTCCTTTCATACGCAAAAGCTTTCTCGCATCGCTGGATAAGATTACGGGCGCGCTCGGTCGCACGCTGCTGTTAGCCTTCCGGTAGCCGCGCAGGGTTCGTTAAGTGACGGCCTCGCGTCGCCGCGCCGGAGACGGCGTCGAACTTCTAACCTCGAACCGCTGTTTTTAGCCTCCCCCCTCTGTTTCATGTAGAATGAACCGGCGACGCTTGCGACACAGGGGAGTGATTGATGAGACGTTTACAGACGGCACAAGAGAGCGAGGGCGGCGCGGAGGCGTTGGCCGCAGCCGAGTCGGTCGCAGAGCTTCACGCGACGATTGAGGGCGTCATCAAGGGCAAGAGCGAAGCGGTGCGCCTCTCGCTGGTCACGCTACTTGCGGGCGGCCACCTGCTCGTCGAAGACGTGCCGGGCGTCGGCAAGACCACGCTCGCGCAGGCGCTCGCACGCGCTCTCGACTGCACCTTCCAGCGCATACAGTTCACTTCGGACTTGCTGCCTTCGGACGTGATCGGACTTTCCGTTTACAACGAACGCACCGGCGCGTTCGAATTCAAGCCCGGCCCCATCTTCGCCAACGTCGTTCTGGCAGACGAGATCAACCGCACCACGCCGAAGACGCAGTCCGCGCTCCTCGAAGCGATGGGCGAAGGCCACGTTACCGTCGAAGGCACGACACACAAACTCCCCGCGCCCTTCATCGTCGTCGCCACGCAGAACCCCATCGAACATCACGGCACATACCCTCTGCCCGAATCGCAACTCGACCGCTTCATGCTACGCCTGCGCATCGGCTACCCCGACGCCGAGATGGAGAAAGTGATCGTGCGCGACCGCGAGACACGCGACCCGCTCGCAGAGATGCGCGCCGTGATGACGGCGGGCGACATCGCCGCGCTGCAAAGGGAAGTGGCGGGCGTCGCGGTTGACGACGCGCTCGTCGATTACCTGATGCGCATCGTCTCGGCCACGCGTAATTCAGAGATGCTAGACCTCGGCGTCTCCCCGCGCGGCACGCTCGCGCTCTTTCGCGCCGCGCAAGCCCTCGCCCTCACAGAAGACCGCGACTACTGCGTGCCCGACGACATCAAGCGACTCGTCCTGCCCGTCTTCGCGCATCGTCTCGTCGTCAACTCGCGCTTCTCTTCGTCGTTGCGCCGCAGCGAAGAGGCCGAAGCGGTCTTGCGCGAGATCATGAAGACAATCAGCGTGCCGCTCTGAAGCGGAGGCCGCAAGTTCACACATGGCGTTGAGTAAAAAATGGCGACGCGCGATCCTGCTCTGTGCTCTGGCCGCCACCCTCGTAAAACTTTTCCTCGCGCTCCGCAGCGGCGGCACGCTCGACGTTTTCGCCTTCAACGAATTTCTCACCAACATACGCGAGACGGGCGGCGTCGGCGCTTACTATCGCACGGGGCGCGCGGGCAATCCTTTCAACCACCCGCCGTTCATGATCCACGCGATTCGCTCAATGGGCTGGCTCGCGGACGCGACGCCTCTGCCGTTTCGCTTCTGGCTTCGCCTGCCCGCCATCCTCGCAGACCTCGGCAATCTCTTCCTCGTCTGGAAACTCGTCGAACACACGACGACCGTCAAACTTTCGCCGCTCGCGCTTGCGTTCCTCGCAATCTATCCCGGCTCGATCTGGATTTCGGGTTTTCACGGCAACACAGACCCGTTGATGATCTTCTTCCTGTTGCTGTCGCTCTACCTTCTCGCGTTGAAACGCATGTCGTGGCTCGCGGGCGCGGCGTTCGGGATGGCTGTCAACATCAAGATCGTGCCGCTTGTCTTCGCGCCCGCGATCTTTCTGTTTCTGCCCGACCTGCAAACGCGCCTCAAATATTTTGCGGCAGCGGCGACGGTCTTCCTCGTCGGCTCGTTGCCTTACATCGCGCAAGACCCGTTCGTCATCTGGAAGACCGTCTTCGGCTATCGAAGCCTCTACGGCAGATGGGGATGGACGCGTCTGGTCGCACGCGCGCTCCCGCACGTGCCGCTCCCGCTGAACGGCAACCACGAGTTGACGGGCACGCACGCGCTCATCGCGACGGCGGGGAGATACATGTTGCTCGCCTCGATCGTCGCCGCGTCGCTGTGGATGAACCTCCGGCGAAAACGCAAGCCGCCGATCTTCCTTCAATGCGGCTTCATAGCCTTTCTCTTCATCGCGCTGACGCCGGGCTTCGGGACGCAATATCTCGCGTGGCTCGCCCCCTGGATGGTCGTGCTCGGCGTGTGGAGCGCGAGGATTTATTACTCCGTGAGCGTCTGCTACATCATGCTGGTCTACCTGACCATCTCCAGAGCAGCGCGCGTTGTTTTCGATCTGCCGAGATTCCTGACCTGGAATTTTTACGTCGCCGTCGAGACAGCATGTTGGCTCGCCGTGCTCGTCGCGCTTGTCAGTTGCTGGCGGCTTCTGCGAAATTACGGAGAGGATGACGCGGACGAACCGCTTTTGGAAAAACGCGCGGGCTTGAGTTCACTTGAAGAGACGCCTGCGGCAAACTGATCTGATTGGGCGACGCGTGAAGGCGGCGCAAGCGAATCGTCATCTAAAGGCTTTCAAGTTGATGACCTGGCTGAAACATCTGCGCGCGTGGCGCAACGCGATACTTGGAACGTTGCTCGTCGCGGGCGGCGTGGTCGTCGCCGCCGTCACGTCCTGGGCGCGGCGCAGCGGCGACTGGGAACTAGCACGCATGGGCGCGCTCACGTCGCTCGTCTTCGTCGCGCTGATCACCATATTCGTCGTGCCGCCGCTTCTGCGTTCGGCGCGTGCGGAAGTGGGGCGGCTCGACCCGCCGTTTCAGTTGACGACGGGTGGACTCATCTTCATAGGCATCTTTCTCTCCGTCGCCTTCGCCGCCTACAACACGGGCAACAACCTGCTCTTTTTGATCTTCTCGGTGCTGGCCTCCGCGCTCTTCGTCGCATGGACGGCGGCGCGCGCGAGTTTGCGCGACCTCGTCGTCTCGGCGCGTTTCCCAGATCACATCTTCGCTGGCGAACCCGCGCCCGTCCTCGTCAGCCTGCACAACACGAAACGCCTGCTCCCGTCCTTCTCGATCCTCATCGAATCGCGCAATCAAGTGTTCGCGGAAGAGACGACAACGCACAGTCGTCGCACGAAGAAGAGAAGGCTACCGCGACGACGCGCGCGTCCGAGTTATTTGCGACGCGCGCTCGCATATTTCATCTACGTGCCGCATCGCGCGAAGGCCGAGCAGCGCGTCGAACAATTGTTCCCGAAGCGCGGCCACGTCCTCGTCACAGGCTTTGAACTCTCCACGCGTTTCCCCTTCGGCTTCTTTCGCCTGCGCAGACGCTTGCGCGCACGCAACGTCGAACTCGTCATCTACCCGAAACTCGAAGCCGCGAGCGACGAGTTGCACCTGCTGCCGATGAACGCCGGACGCATGCTCTCCGCGCGACGCGGCGCGGGGCACGACCTGCATTCTTTGCGTGACTATCAACCGCAGGACGACATGCGCCACATTGATTGGAAGGCGACGGCGCGCGCCAGTCGCCTCATCGTCCGCGAGTTCACGTCCGAAGACGAGCGGCGCGTGCATCTCGTCTTCGACACGCGTACACATGAAACGAGCGCGTCCATAGGCGACGCGGCGAGAAGAGATTTCGAGGCGCGTTTCGAGCGCGGCGTGACGGTCGCCGCTTCGCTCGTCGCACACTTTCTGGACGAGCGCGCCGAAGTTCGTCTCACGCTCGGCGAAGACGCAGGACACTACGGCGCAGGACGCGAACACCTCTACGCGTGCCTTCGCCGCCTCGCGCTCGTGCGCCCGCATGAGACGACCGAAGCGACGACAAAAGCGACAACCGGCGAACCCGATTTCTGGTCGTCAATCGCCGCCACCTCAAACAACGCAGACTCGCATTACGTGATCCTGCTCACCACATCTGCCCCCGGCTCGATCCCCGCCAACGTCTGGCGCATGTCTCACGTCATCTACCTGTGAAAAAGCTGTCAGTAGTCCGTAGTCAGTTGTCAGTTGTATGTGGTTATCACACAAGTTGCTAAAGACGGTCTTGAACAACTGACGACGGACTACTGACAACTGACAAAGATCAATTCATCATTTCTTTCGCCGCCGCGTGGCCGCTGCGTATGCAGTCGGGGATGCCTGCGCCGCCGTAGGCGTTTCCGGCGAGTTGGAGTGTGGGGTGGCGTTGTAAGCGTTCGCGTATGCGTGCGACGCGCGCGAGGTGGCCGATGTGATATTGCGCCATCGAGCGCGGCCATTTTTCCACGTGTGTGAAAAGTGGCGCGCGTTCTATGCCGAGAAGCTCGCGTAGGTCTCGGCGGACGGCGGCGATCATCTGTTCTTCGTCGAGCGCGTACATCTCCGGTTGGAGCGCGCCGCCGACGAAGGCGCGCAGGAGTGCGTGGCCTTCGGGCGCACGTTGCGCGAATTTCACGCTGCTGAAAGTGCAGGCGAGCGTGTTGCGCCGTTCGACGAAGGGGACGACGAAGCCGAAACCGTCGAGCGGGTGCGGGATGTCGGCGCGACGGAAGGCGAGGTTGACGGTCGCGGTCGAAGCGTAAGGGATCGCGTCGAGTTCGGCGGCGAGCGAAGGGTCAACCGAACTGAGCAAGCGCGCCGAAGCGTAAGCGGGCAACGCGAGGCAGACGCCGTCAGCCGCGATAGTTTCAACATTGCTCGACCCGCCGCCTTTGCTCGCCGCATCGCTTCCGCTAACTCGCAACTTCCAACGTCGTGTTTGTTCGTCAAACTCAATCGCTTCGACCATCGTGTTGAGTCGTATGATTTCATTTGGCAGCGAAGCGGCGAGGCGGTCTGTGAGAGTTTGCATGCCGCTGTCGAAGGAGAGGAAGAGACTGTAGCGCGCGCCGCTCGTCGAACGCGTCTCATCTTTCGCGGTGCGGCGGCGCGCACGCCACATCGCGCGTATGATGCTGCCGTGCGCGCGCTCCATTTCGAGGAAGCGCGGCATCGTCGCGCGCAGGCTCAACTGTTCGGGGTCTGCCGTGTAAATGCCGCCGACCATCGGCTGCGCCATGCGCTCCAGAGCCTCGCGCCCGAAACGCCTGCGGACGAACGCGGCGAGGCTTTCGTCATCCGTATCGGTTTCGACGCGGCGCGGCAGGACGAGATCAAGCGCCATGCGCGCCTTGCCTGCCCAACTGAAAATGTCCGTCGTGACGAAAGGCCGGAAGCGCGACGGCGCGAGCAGTTGAAAACCTTCCGGCACGGGACGCAGGCGACCGCCGCGCACGATGAAGGAGCGACGGTTGGAAGCGTTGGTTTCAAGCAAATGCGATTCGAGTCCGAGTTGCTTGGCGAGTTCGAGGGCTTCGGGTTTTTCGGAAATGAAGGCGTCGGGGCCGCCTTCGAGCAGGAAGCCTTCGCGCCTGTGTGTGCGAACTGTGCCGCCCGTTCGCGCGGAAGCTTCGAGGAGTAGAACTTCGAGCGCGGTGTGGTGAGCGCGCGCGTGTTGTGTGAGTTCGTGCGCTGCCGACAAGCCGCTGATGCCGCCGCCGACGACAACGATACGACGGCGGCGCGGCCTGGTTTCTTCAAGCGGAGCGTTCATTCGTTAATGCGGGGCGCGCGGAGTTGGCCGTATGCGCGGCGGCGGGTCGGCTCGCGCCCATCAAACAACAATCGGCGGGGCAGATATCTTCCTTTGCGCCGCGCGTGCCGAGCGCGCGCCGCACGGGATCATTCGTCATGCGTTCGACGATGAGCTCGCGGATCATCTTGATGAACGCAGGATGCGTGCCGACGGTCGCAGCGCGGATCATGTTGAGCCCGATCTCTTGCGAGACCTGCCGCGCTTCTGTGTCGAGGTCGTACAGGACTTCCATGTGGTCGGAGATGAAGCCGACGGGCGCGACGACCACCTCGGTTGCGCCCGAACGCTTCAACTCGCGCAGGTGTTCGCAGATGTCCGGTTCGAGCCAGGGTTGCGCGGGCGAACCGCTGCGACTTTGAAAGACGAGTTGCCAGCGCGCGTGTCCTGCACCTTCCGCAACGAGCCGACAGGTTTCCAGGAGTTGCGTTTGGTAATCGCAAGTGGATGCCATCGAGAGCGGGATGCTGTGCGCCGTGAATGCGACGTGCGCGTCGCCGCGTCGCTCTGCGGGAATCTCTGCGAGCGCGGCTTGCAGGTTTTCGATGTTCGGCGCGACGAAATCGGGATGGTTGTAGAAGACGCGTAGCTTATCAATCTGCGGCGCGCCTTCGCCGACAGCTTCGCGCGCGCGTTCGATGTCTTCTCGGTACTGGCGGCAACCGGAATAAGAACTGTAAGCGGAAGTGACGAAGGCGAGCGCGCGGCGTATGCCGTCGTCGCGCATCCGGCGTATGGTGTCTGCGAGCAGCGGATGCCAGTTGCGGTTGCCCCAGTAGACGGGGAGTTTGAGATCGCTCTCGTGCAGTTCGCGTTCGAGCGCGGCGATGAGCGCGCGGTTCTGGCCGTTGATGGGACTGACGCCGCCGAACAACTCGTAGTGATGCGCGACCTGCATCATGCGCTCACGCGGGACGTTGCGACCGCGTAAGACGTTTTCGAGAAACGGCACAACTTCGTCGGGCGCTTCGGGGCCGCCGAAGGAGACGACGACGAGCGCGTCATAAGAGTCCGCCTGTTGTGAGTCGCCCATCAAAATTCAACCCCTTGAATTGCCGCCGCTGTGAATCCGTCGCGCGGGCGAATTTATAACTGCCCGTAGTCGAGCAGCCCCGTCTGAATCGTCATCTTCCAATCGTCGCCGACCTTTGAATAGACCTTACAGGCGCGGCCTTGCCAGCGGAAGTCGCGCCCGTCGCGGTCGCGCCAGAGCGTGTCAACGTCAACGACTGCGAACGCGCCGTCTGCCTCATCCGTCAAGACGATCTTTACGATCTCGCGGCGGTTGTGTATGAGTTCGTGCGTGTCGAACAACTCTTGCCAGTTCGCGCGCCAACGCTCGTAATTGTAGCGACCCGCCCAGAAAATCCAAGTCACGGGATCGTGCGAGCGCGCGTCGGGCGGCCACGGCCAGACCATATCGGGATGAAAGACGGTCAACAGCAACGCGACATCTTTTGTGTCCCAAGCGCGCGTCTCGCGACAGACGATCTCTCTGATCTCGTCTTTCGTCGCCTGCCTCAACTCTTCAAGCGTCATGCGCTTTTAGAGGGCTTTGCAACTGAACGGGCGCAGTTTGAAATAAGCCTTCACCTGTACGCCGGTCAAGTATCGCTGCTCGACGATAACCTCGTAGGGCAGGGTGATCGTGCGTTTCGTCACTTGCCACGCACCGTTTCGCGCCTGCATGCTGACGTTGAGGTCGAGCACGACGCCGTCGTTGCGTTTCTCTGTGATGACTACGGAATAAGAGACGGGCGAGGCGTGGTTCGCCGATTGATTAGGCGCGGCGTCGCCGAAGGCGCGCATCTCTTTGGCCTTCGCGGGCATGTTCAAGACGACGCGCTGGCCGCCGTTGAAATTCGGGATCGTGAGTTCGACCGCGATGTTTCCTTTGTCAACACGCGGCTTGCAGGTTTTCTGTGCGCGAGCGTCGCCCGCGAAGATGAATAACAGTCCGGCGAACACAAGTAGGCCGAAGGGGGTTCTTCTATTTTGCGTCAGCATCAGGGGAACTTCCTCAGGGGTTTAGGGGTTTATGTTTAGCTCAGACGGGCGGAGGAGCGCCCACTGAGCCGTCTAAAATCTGCTGCGAATTTTCAAAACGAACTAACTGCAAACAACCTCTGAAAGCGGGGCTCAGGCGCGACTCAGGTGCTAGCCGCGACTAATATCTTCGAGGGCGATGCGGTTGTGAAAGCGTATGCCGAACGTGCCGCCGGGGAGCGGAACAACGTCTGCGCGCTGCGGGCGCGTCGGAAGATAAAGGCGCGGCATGTGCATGTCGCCCGCCTCTTCTAAGGCGAGCGTGACGTGATACTCGCCGACCTCCGCGCTCTCGTAATCGTGCGGGTCTTCAAGCGCAACCATCTCGACCATCACTTCGCCCGCCTCGTTCAAAAACACGATCTCAAGCTGGCAGACGGGACACGCGATCTCTTCCGCGCAGAGCGGCATGCGGCAGCGCGGGCAGCGATGGCGTCCCCAGAAGCGAAGTTTGTCGAGCAGGTTTTCAGTCATCTCTAACTGCGGACTCGTACATTCATCTACGGCTCATCTCGTGAACTGCTTCGACGAGCGCGACGACGTTCTCGACGGGCGTTTCGGGCAAGATTCCATGCCCGAGGTTGAAGATATGGCCGGAGCGTCCTTCGGCCAGTTGAAGGATGCGCCCGACGTGTTTGCGAATTATCGCGGGAGAGGTGAAGAGCAAGATTTGATCGAAGTTTCCCATGACGGCGCGGTCATAACCGATGCGCCGCCAACCTTCGTCCAAAGGGATGCGCCAGTCGAGGCCGATCACGTCGCCCCCGGCCTCACGCATCAATTCGAGGAGCGTGGCCGTCCCCGTCCCAAAGTGTATCACGGGCACGCCCGCCGAAATGTTGCGAATTGCTTGCAATGTGTGCGGCAGTACGAACTCTCGATAATCTTCGGGGCTGAGACAGCCGACCCACGAGTCGAAAAGTTGCACGGCCTGCGCGCCCGCCTCTATCTGCGCGTTGAGATAAAGCGGCAGCGCACGCGCGATGCGCGACATGAGCGCGTGCCATGCGCCGCTGTCCGAGTGCATCAGGCGTTTCGTGTGGATGTAGTTTTTCGACGCGCCGCCTTCGATGATGTACGAGGCGAGCGTGAAGGGCGCGCCCGCGAAACCGATCAAGGGCAAGTCTGGCTTCAAAGCGCGCCGCGTCTGTCGAATCGCCTGCATCACGTAATCCAGACTCTCGACCGTCTCCACTTCGCGCAGGCGGTCAACGTCCTCGGCGATGCGCACCGGATTGTGTATGACGGGGCCCTCGCCTTTGGCAAATTCGAGTTCGAGGCCGAGCGGTTCGAGTATGAGCAGGATGTCCGCGAAGATGATGGCGGCGTCCACGCCGAGCCGTTCGGCGGCGTAGACTGTGACTTCAGAGGCGAGGTCGGGCGTTTTGCAGAGTTCGAGAAAGGTTGTGCGCGCGCGAACCTCGCGGTATTCGGGCATGTAGCGCCCCGCTTGCCGCATCAGCCAGACGGGCGTGTAAGGGACGCTTTCGCGTCGGCAGGCGCGCATGAAGGGGCTGTCGCGCAGAAGTTGCGCGTCGGTCATCTGTGTGTCGCTCGCTTGTCCGGGGGCTTGGGTCGGGCTGTTCGTCAAGATTCTTTTAAGTCCACACTTTACGAAACTTGGGGCGGCGGCGGGGCGTACAAAATTTCTGAGACGGCGAAGCCCTCCTCGAAAATCCGTCCGCTCCCGTCCGGAGCAGACTACAATATATAGCGCCCGAAGCGTTAGTGGCGAGATAGATTTCATCCAGAAAGAGACGATTTTTGTTCTGTCAGGACTGCCCTGCCACATCGGAAGCGCGAAATTATTTGCCACAAACGGGGCGCGGGCGGTGTTTATGAGGGTGAGAGCGTCGAAGATGAGCGACATGGCCGTAGAGGCTCTGAGAAATTTAGAAGTGGCTACCCCCGCCCACCAGCAGACCGCGACAGACGCAAACGCTCTCGGCTTTGACGAGGCTTTTATGTTGCATCACCGCGCCGTCTACAACACGTCCTACGCGCTTTTGCGCGACAGCGGACTTGCGGAAGACGTGACTCAGGAAGTTTTCCTGCGGCTCTACCGTCAACTTGATGCACAGCCTCCGGCTCAAGAGTTTTTGCGCCCTTGGCTCTTGCGCGTGGCGATCAACTTGTCGCACAACACGATGCGCAGCCGCACGCGCTCCGTCGCACGCGAAGAAGAATTTGCGAAGCAGACGGTTGGCGACGACGGGTTGACCGCGCCGCTCGACGCAGACTACGAACGCCGCACCGAAATTGAAGAAGCGCGACGCGCGCTGGAAAAGATTGAAGAGCCTATGCGCAGTTGTCTCTTGCTCAAACAGCAGGGTTTGTCTTATCGCGAGATTGCATCCACGCTCTCGATCAACGAAACTTACGTGGGCAGCCTCGTGGCGCGCGGGCGAAAGGAATTTGCGAGAGTGTACGGAAAGATCGGAGGACGCCGGTAATGGAATTTTGCCTCAACGAAGCAACTTTGCAAGCGTATCTGGACGGCGAACTCTCTCCCGAAACCTTGAACGGCGTGGCGTCGCACCTCGCCTCTTGCGCTGCTTGCGCCGAAGCCGCACACGAAGCGGAAGCCGAACTCGCACTCTTCAACACAGCCCTCGCGCCCGTCATGCAAGCGAGTGTGCCGACGGCACGCTTGCGCGCGCGTCTCGACGAAGCGATTGCCGAAATGAACGCGCCGCAGAGACAGTTTGCGCCGCGCGCCGCCAACGCCGGAACGCGCATCCGTTCGTTCTTCGACTCCTTTATAACTTCGCTGACGACATTCACGCCGCGACAGGCGACCGCGTTTGCGAGCCTGCTTGTCGCCGTCGCGCTGGCCGTCGTCTTCTTCGCGCTGATAGGGTCGCCGGACGGAACGAATCCCTCGAAACAGATCGCGAAAAACGCGCAAACGCCCGTGCCCGCCGCGACAGCTTCAAACACAAGCGCGAGTCCTGCGCCCGTCGAGCAAGCGGCGGTTCAAACGCCGGACGAAGAAATTGACGCTCCTCCTGCGCCCGTGCGGAACATCACCGGCAGCGGCGAGGGTGGCCGTCCAGTCTTCGTGAAGGCCGGACTCAACACGCGTAACCAAGTCGCGCGAACGCGCGTTGACGGCAGCGATTCAGTGGCCGCGAACGCGTCGCCCGCGCCTGTGAACGAGCCTGTGCTCGAAGATGAAAAAACTTACCTGAAATCCATCGCTTCGCTCACTTCCGCCATCGAGGCGCAAGGCGCGGAAGGCATGACGCCGACTTTGCGCGCGGAGTATGTGCGCAATCTGGCGGTCGTCAATCAGGCGATCGTCGCGTCGCGCGTGGCGGCGCGGCGCAACCCGCAAGACACGGACGCGAAGGAATTTTTGCGCGCCGCTTACCAGAACAAAGTCGAGCTTTTAAGCGCGGTGGCCGATCAGACGCAACTCGCCAGCAGCCGTGATTAACTCATTTATGCCGCGCGGCGCGCCCACAGATTATTCTCGCCGCCAAATTATTAAAGGAACTTTTTACAGGATGAGACGGAATAGCTTTTATATGTTGGCAGTCGCCGTGTGCCTGTTGGTGCTCGTCGCGTTCAGTTCGGGAACTGCGGCGCACGCGGCGCGTGAAAGTTTCGCGTACGAAGGACGCGCCGCGAGCGGTACGGTGACTGCGGAGCAGACGATCGCTGCTGAGGCGACGGTGACGCTGTTGACTTGTGTGGAATCGGGCGACGTTGTGGTGCGCGGCTGGGATCGCAAAGAGGTGCGCGCGCGCTCGAACGACGCCTCGCGCATCGAACTGCGCCGCGCCGATGCGACCACAGACCCGAACCCCGCGACGCGCATCGAAGTGCTCGTCGCACGCGACGAAGCTGAACCCGCGCGCCCCGGTCTGTGCAGTAATTCCGGCAATTTGGAATTGGACGTGCCGCGCGGCGCGACCGTTCAGATCAAAGGCAACACGGGCGACGTGAACGTCGCGGGCGTGGCGAACGTGCGTGCGAAGAGTTTGAGCGGCGACATAGAGTTGCAGCGCATCACAAAGTCAACGGAGGCTTGGAGCGCGAACGGCACGATCATCATGCGAAATTCGAGCGGGCGCGTGCGTCTGGAAACCATCAGCAGCGAGATCGTCGCAAGCGATCTGGCGTCGGACGAAGCGAGCGACGAGTTTTTCGCCAAGTCCGTGAGCGGCGAAATCTCGCTCGCCAAACTAGCGCACACGCACGTCGAAGTGTCCAGTTCCAACAGTTCGATTGAATTCGAGGGCGCGCTCTTAGAGGGCGGACTCTACTCTTTCAAGAGCCATTCGGGCAGCGTGACGCTCACGCTCCCGCCCGATTCCGCGTTTCAACTGAACGCCAAAGTCTATCATTCCGGCGAGATCATTACAGATTTTCCGATCCGGCAAGTGCCTATGATGGCGAGCACAGACCCGCGTAATCCCCCACCCGTCGGCGGCGCACTACTCGACGACGGGCGTTTGACGGGCGTGACAGGCAAGGCCGACAAGCGCGCTGCGACGCTCATCCTTTCGTCTTTCAGCGGGACGCTGCACCTGCAAAAGCAGGAGCAGTAGTCTCAAATTTTTGTCGTCTGCGGTCGCCGTTTCGGTAAACATTGGCGCGTCTCGTGCGTTTAATAGTTATGGCCTTTGGTTTGCAGATGAGTTGCAAACTGCTCCGCGTCCGGTTGAAAGGGACGAGCGGAGATTGATAATCAAACGGCGGAAACTTAAAACCGCGCCCCGAAAAAAATATTGCCACAAAATCAACGGTGGTGGTGTTTTCTCAGTATAAGTGGTTAGTTGGTTTGAAAATGCGGCGGTTTGAAACGTTTCGGTCGTTGGTCGCGTCCTACTGCATGAGGCGCGATTCAGGTATTAACGAGAACGCGACTGAACCTTCCCAGAAGTGGGACTAAAAACTTAGAGAGAGCGCGACGCCGCGCATGCAGAGGTTGAGGAGGTAGCGAGATGCGACGCAAATTGGGAATCTTAATTCTAGTCTGTGTGACAGTGTTGGCCGGAACGCAAGAAGCCGCGCGACAGTTCGACGGGCTGAAGTCGTCCTTGACGGAATTGACGCGTGCGAGTCTGTGGAGCGGTCTCATCGTCTACGCGCAGCCCGTCACCGACGGCAAACTTCCTTCACCGCAAATCTACTACCTGATGCCGCGCGCGCCGCAACAGCAGCAGCCCGCTTCGCCCAACGCGCAGCCGGAAGCAGTGTTGGCCGACAACAACAACGCAGCGAAGCCCGAAGCGAAGAACAATCACGGCGCGGAAGTGGCGGACGCCGTAAGCACGGACATTTTGGCGGCGGCGCTCCCCCTGACGCGCGAAATTGAAGACGCCGCGAAGTCGGAGTTTGTGTTGCTGCCGCAGCACGTAGCGGTCGCCGCTAACGCCGCGCCGAAGTTGGAGAAGGCGCGCGTCTATGAAGAAGTGGCGCGGAACGAAGCGGTCGCGCGTCGCTTCAAACACGACGCAGACGTGCTCGTCAAAGCGTTCGTGAAAGACAAATCGTTTGTGAAGCATTTCGATGCCGCCAAACTCGAAGCGCAGACCGAACGGCTCATCGCCGCGCAAGAACAGATCGAGACCTTGAAGTTGAAGGCGTTGGGCGATGCCGAGCGTCTGAACGGACAGATTGAATTTAAGTTCTTGCGTCGCCCCGCGCGCGCCGAGCAGATCGAACGCGTCAAGGCGATTAGTTCCTTGACGGAAACAGAAGAGACGGCGCTGCCCGCACTTCCGAGCGTCGCTTGCGAGAAGACGATCAACACGCAGGAAGGTCTCGCCGAAGCGCCTGTGCCCGCGCCGCTCGTGCCTGCCGCACCTGTCGCGCCTGTGGCTACTGTGAATACGTTGACTGCGACGGCGACGACGAGCGTGCAAGTGTCGAGCGAGCCTGTCGTTGGGTCGGAAGGAGCTGCGGTCATGTCGCTCATGGGCAACAGTTGGGCGCTCGATTGCGACACCGAGCCTGAATACAAGTAAGTCATGCCCCGCGCTCATCGCTGCGTTAGCGATGTGCGCGAGCGTCGGAAGTTTCAACCTAAAGGCGTCCTAACGTGCGGGGCGCGTCCGGTTAAAAAGTTTCCCGAAAAGACTAGAGCCAGTGATGGCGGAGGCAAGCGTGTTTCCGCGCGGGGGTTGGTGTGTGCCTGAAACCTTGAAGAAAACTTTGAATTGATTTTGCTGCTAACAGGAGAAGAAACATGATGAGACTCAGATGGATGCAAACTTTACTTTTCGCGGTCGTCGCCGTGTTGACCGCGCCGCAAGTTGCCAGCCGACTCGTCGCGTTGAACACGCACGTCGCAGGCGGCTTCAACGCCTCCGCGCAGGACAAAGATAAAGAGAAGGATAAGGATTGGAAACAGAAGGACAAACACAAGGACGATGATCGCACTTACGACGATAGCGAGTTCACCGAAAAGGATGAGATTCATCAGACCTATCAACTGACGCCCGGCGCGACCGTGCGTGTCGCAGGCATCAACGGCGCGGTTGATATCGAGACGACGGGCGGCAGCACCGCCGAAGTTAACATCGTGCGCTCGGCTCGCACACGCGCCGACCTCGAATACCGCAAGATCATCATCGAGCATACGGGTTCGAGTCTCGTCGTGCGCGGCGAGAACGATAACGAGCGTCGTTCTGGGCGCGGCGAGCAACCGCAGGTGCGCCAGCGTGTCACCCTTCGACTGCCGCGCCAGATCGATCTCACGGCGAGCGGCATCAACGGCAGAACGAGCGTCGGCGAAGTTGACGGCCCCGTCAAAGTCAGCGGCATCAACGGCAAGGTCGAAGTGGCGCAGGCCATCGGCTATTCCGAACTCTCAGGCATCAACGGCTCGGTCATCGTCACCATCGCGCAACTCGGCGAGCGCGGCATACGCGTGAGCGGCATCAACGGCGCGGTCGAACTGCGCTTCGCAGATGCTTTGAACGCAGACCTACGCGTGACGGGCATCAACGGCTCGGTCAACGCCGACATGCCGAACGTCACTGTGCAGGGCACTGTCAGCCGCAACAACTTCAACGCGCGCATCGGTTCGGGCGGCGCGCCCATCAACGTCTCAGGCGTCAACGGTCGCGTGCGTCTCTCGCCGCGAAGCTGAGAAAACAGTGACGAGTGACAAGTGACGAGTGACAAGTTGATAACAAAAAACTTGTCTTTCGCTCGTCACTTGTCACTCGTCACTCGTGACTGACTTTAAGAGGTGAATGCGATGAGCAGAAGAATAATGAAGCGTGCGGCTTTGATGTTGGGTGCGTTGTTGTTGCTACAGGCGGGCGCGGTGTTCGCGCAGGAAGGCGAGGGAACTGCGGCGGCGCGTAACGAGTTGCGCGAGGAGTTTCACCAGAGCTACCCGCTGTCGGCGCAGGGGCGCGTGACGTTGAAGAACATCAGCGGCGCGGTGCGCATCATGGCCTGGGATCGCGCGGAGGTTCGCGTGGATGCCGTCAAGCGCGCGACGACGCGCGAGCGTCTGGACGAGGCGAAGATCACTGTGGACGCGAGCGCCGAGAGCGTGAACATCGAGACGCGCTACCCCGACCGCGACATGAACTTCGACCGCGACGACAGGAATCATCGCAATCCGGCGAGCGTCGATTACACCATCAGCGTGCCGCGCGGCGCGCGCCTCGAATCCATCGAAGTCATCAGCGGCAGGCTCGACATCGAAAACGTTTCGGGCGGCGTCAAGGCTTCTTGCATCAGCGGTCGCTTCACGGCGCGCAATCTTTCGGGCGAGGCGAAGTTGTCGAACGTCAGCGGCGTGCTCGAAGCCACGTTTGAGCGAATAGACGACGCGAGCAACATCACGCTCGGCAACGTCAGCGGCCAGATCGTCTTGAACATTCCTTCCGACACGAACGGCACGATCAAGGCCAACACGCTCTCCGGCAACATCACGAATAATTTTGGTTTGCCCGTGCGTCGCGGCGAGCACATCGGCAACGACATGTCGGGTCAACTGGGACAGGGCGGCGCGCGCATCAAGCTCAACAACGTCAGCGGCCAGATCAAGATTCAACGCGCCGCAGACGGGCGCACGCAGTCAACCGTGACGAATCTCCTGTCCGAAACGCGCGTCGAACGCGAGGGCATGGTGCAGGAAGATATTCAAAAACAGGTCGCGCGCGAGATCGAGCGCGCGATGCGCGATTCAGAGCGCGACATCGAACGCGCGAACCGCGCCGTCGAACGTGCGAACCGCGACGTTGAACGCGCAAGCCGAGCGACGACCCGCACGCGCGACGCATCGCAGAGCACCGAACGCGCACGCCGCGATGCGGAACGCGCCGCACGCGACTTGGAGCGCAGTCAGGCGCAGATCGAGCGCGAGGTTGAACGCGCGGCACGCGAGGTTGAGCGCGCGATGGAGGCGCAGGAGGATGGCGGCATCACGGAACACGGCGAGTCGTCCTATCGTCTGGTCGAGCGCGAGTCGAAATCTTTCAACGTGTCGGGCACGCCGCGCGTCCAGATCAATACCTTCGACGGCTCGATCAACATCCAGCCGACAAACGAATCCGTCGTGCGCTTCACCGCCGTCAAACGCGCGCGCGACGAACAGGCCATGCGCGGCATACGCCTGCGTGCCGAACAGACCGCTGGCGGCGTCTTGATCATCGCCGAGTTCGACAAGACGCAGGAGCGCAGAGATTACGGCACGGGCGCAGCCGTCGCGCTCGACGTGTGGGTTCCGCGTAGCGCGAACGTGAACGTCAAATCGGGCGACGGTCGCCTGCGCTTGACGGGCATCGAAGGCGAGATTGATCTGCACACGGGCGACGGCTCGGTTGACGTGACGGAGAGCAAAGGACGCCTCAAGGTCGAGACGGGCGACGGGCGCGTGCGCGTCGCGGGCTTCAACGGCGATGCGACGGTCGAGACGGGCGACGGGCGCATCACGCTCGAAGGGCGTTTCACCAAACTCTCCGCGCGCACGGGCGACGGCGCGATCTCGCTCGCGCTGCCCGACGGATCGAACGCGCGCATCGAGACGGATTCCGAGCGCGTCGTCAACGATCTGTCGGCGGTGGCCGAAGAAGCCGAGAGCGAAGATGGCGAGCGCCGCGTCAGGCATTGGCGCGTCGGTTCGGGCGCGGGCAGCCAGATCACTCTGCGCACGGGCGACGGGCAAATCTTCCTGCGCCGCACGGGCGACGAGCGCGAGTAACGAGCGTCCGAATTTATGGAAAACGGGGCGCGTATTCTTTGCATTTAGGCGAAACATTTCCGCCAGGTGAAGCGTCTAATAGCCAAACGGCAAGTGTCCGCCGCTCCCCCGATGCGGTAAGTAAGCAAGCGCCCCGTTTTCCGAATCGCTAAAAACTTTAAGAGATGTAGATGAACCACAGGGTATCTTTGTATGTTCCGCAGACGCTTCGACAGCCAGCCGCCGCGCTGGCTCGAAGCATTTCTGCATCCGAATTTTCGGAACACAATTTCTACCGTCACGCGCGCACTTCTTTCGCCTCGCGCGCGGGCAACCTCTACGGCATACCGGCATCTATCAGCTATCAACCGAATAGCGCGTTGCGTCCCGCGCATAGCTTTACCGTGCGGCGTTCGCGGCTCAACGACGACTCTCGGCGCGTCGCTTTCAAAGACCGTTCCACTCGCAGCGGCCACACGCTTTCAAACGTCAACTTGAATCGTACTTCCGCAATGTTCGCTCCAGCTTTATCCGAATTAAGTCTTACCTGTTTCGCAGCTAACTTCGCAGGGCGCGCGGCTTGAAGGCTTCGCGCGTTTTTTAGTCATCAGAGGTCACATAGTAATGAGAGAAAGAGCCGTCCACTGCTCTGCCCGTTCGGGCGCGTCACTCTTCCAACAGCCTTACCAAACGTCGGAAGCGCAATCAATCGCCGCATGCATTCTGCGGGGCACACGCCGCGACGCGCTTCGCCGCGCGCTTAGCTTCGCGCTGGCCGTCTGCGTCTCGCTCGTCACCATCTTGCCGCTCGGCGCGCACGCGCAGGAAGTCGCATCGCTTGCAGACAAGTCGAAGAGTAAGACGACGACTGCGACGAACGCTGCGCCCGTCGCGCCGCTTCGCACGCGCCGCATCGCATCGCTTCGCACGCGTGAGACGACGGAGGGTGCGCGCGTCACCGTCACGTCGGACGCGGAGTTGACGAACTACACGGCATACGAGAGCGACGGTCGCTTCTTCGTACACATCCCGCAGGCCGATGCAGGCGACGCCGCCGCGCAACTCGCCGCGAGTTTGCAGGGGCGTGGCTTCGAGGACGCGCAGTTCGAGCGTCGCGGTTCGGACGTGTTGCTCTCCTTCAAGTTGAAAGCGGGCGCGCGTGCAGAGGTCAAGCAGAGTTTCAATCGTCTCGAAGTGTACTTCGCGACGCAGGACGCGCAACAGAAAACGAAATCCGGTAGCGGCGGCGACTCGAAAGAGACGCCCGCGCCGCAAGCCCCCTTGCCATCGCCTACGCCGCCTGCGCCCGCGACGGGTGCGAACGCCACGGCCAGCGACCCTTCAGTCGCAGCCCCTCCGACGACTTCGAGCGATAGTACGAACGTGTCGGAGACGGTCAACCGCGCGAAGGTGACTGCGGGCAAAGGACGTTCGATCACGTTGCCGCCGGAGAAGGCCGCGCCCGTCGTCGTCCCGCGTCTGGACACGCCGCCCGTCATCGACGGCAAACTCGACGACGCCATCTGGAAGAGCGCGCGCGTGCTGAAAGATTTTTACCAGACCGAACCGGGCGACAACATCGAACCCTCGAAGCCGACCGAAGCCTTCATCGGCTACGACTCGAAGTTTCTCTACATAGCCTTTCACGCCTACGACGAGCCGGGCAAGATTCGCGCTAACGTCGCCAAGCGCGACTCGATCTTCGACGACGACTATGTAGGTTTCTTCCTCGACACTTTCAACGATCAACGTCGCGCCTTCGAGATGGACTTCAACCCGCTCGGCATACAGGCCGACGCCATCTTCACCGAAAATCAAGGCGAGGATTTCAGCTTCGATCTCGTGATGGAATCGAAGGGCATGATCACGTCGGACGGCTACACGGTCGAAGTGGCGATCCCGTTCAAGTCTCTGCGCTACGAGGCGGGCAAGGGCAAACTCTGGGGCGCGCATTTCTTCCGTCGCATCAAACGCTTCAACAACGAGTTCGACTCGTGGATGCCCACCTCGCGCGACATCAGCGGTCTCTTGAATCAATCAGGAAAACTCACCGGCCTCGAAGGCATCTCCACCGAACGCACGCTTGAGATCGTGCCGAGTCTCACGCTTTCAGAGACGGGCAAACGCGTGCGCGGGTTCGCGCCGCCTGCCGACGCGCGCACGACCGCAGCAGGAGCGCCCGACCGCCTGCTCAACAAACCCGTCGAATTTGATTTCGGCGTCACCACAAAAGTCGGAATCACGCCGACCGTCACACTCGACTTTGCATACAATCCGGACTTCGCGCAGGTCGAAGCCGATCAAACGGTCGTCACGGCCAACCAGCGCTTCCCGATCTTCTTTCAGGAGAAGCGTCCCTTCTTCCTCGAAGGCAAAGAGATTTTCGACACGTCGAGCACGGTCGTACACACGCGCGCCATCGTCGATCCCGACTACGCCGTCAAGCTCACGGGCAAACGCGGGCGCAACACCTTCGGCATCATCCTCGCTTCCGACAACGCGCCCGGCAACTTCAGCGAAGAGGAACGCGAAGACAAGCGCCTTGAGATACTGCGCCTTCGTGCGCCGCAAGGCGTGAACGAAACGGACGCGGATTTCACTGCGCGTCTGAATCGCGCGGCGTTCGTCGAGTCGCGTTTCAATCGCTTCCTCGACAAGAACGCGAGCATCGGCGTGCTGCGCTTGAAGCGCGACGTGGGGAGAGAGTCGAGCATCGGCATGTTTGCCACGAGCTACAACTTCACAGAGCAGCACAATCAACTCGTGGGTTTCGACGGTCGCTTCAAACTCGATCCGAAAACCTTCACCACCTTCGAGATCATCGGCACGAACTCGAAGAACTTCTTCCACGATCCCGCAACCGACCGGACGACTTATCGCAACCGCAACGGCTTCGCTTACTCTTATCTGCTCGACTACACGGGTCGTTATTTCGGCTACGCACTGAACGCCAGCGGGCGCACGCGAGACTATCGCGCCGACGTGGGCTTCACGCGCCGACGCAACACCAACAACGTCAGCTTCGGTTGGCGTTTGAGCACCGAGCCGAACCCAAAAGCCATTCTCACGTCGTTCCGTTTCCAGAACTTCACCGATACGAATTTCGACTGGCAAGCTCGCCATCAAGGTTGGACTAACGGCCAGAACTTCAACTTCAGTTTCGCGCACCAGACATTCGTTCAGATCGGCAACAATTTCGGTTACGAGCGCTTGATCGAAGAAGAGTTCGGCTCGCGCCGTGCGCCCGCCCAGTTTGACGCCAACGGGAATGTGATCGTGCCCCTGCGGCTCGGCGCATTCGCCGGAGACGACTCCGAACGACAGACACGGCAAAAGACGATCTTCATCTACGCCGAGCGGCAGTTCGTCAAGCAGTTCTACGCCTATTTCTTCACGGGCACGCGGCGCGGCATCTTCGATTTCGATTTCGGCGCAGGGCCGCGCTTCCCGCGCGTCAGTCCCGTAGCCCTCGCGGCGCGTGAGGCGCGTGCGGCAGGCCAGTGCGTCGAACAGGAAGGCGTGACACTGCCCACCGTCTGTTTAGATCAACTAGACCCCG
>DATFGP010000002.1:0-1931 GCA_035249365.1 Pyrinomonadaceae bacterium
TGAGTTCTCCCAACCCGCCCTGCAATTCTTTACATCCTTTACAATCTTTTTTCATCCTCTTAACCAACGTGCGTGCGCTTTCGCGGATACTCTGCGGGAGTTTGAACGCACATAGAATTACGGAGAAAGAAACATGAATAAAATTTACGCGCGCATCAATCGCCTCCTGCTCGTCTTCGCCGTCGGCCTGTTCGCCGCTTCCGTCTGCGCCGCGCAGACGCCCGCCAAAGACACTCAAGGCGCAAACGAGAAAGCCGCCCCCGCGACGACGGACAAGGACAAGTCCGCGACCGCCTCGACGCTCGACGAAGAGTTGTCGAAGACGCCCGCCGGTAAGACCGTCGCCAAATTCTTCGCCGCCCTACAGAGCGGCGACATCAAGACGATGCGCGCCTTCCACGAGAGCTTCGGCGGCAACGTCGAGAACGCAGACAAGGACATGGACTTCTACGAACAGACGGGCGGCCTCAAATTGCACAGCCTGACGGCTTCGACCAAAGATCAAATCAGCATACTCGCGCAGACGAAGAAGGACGCGCGCTGGGTCGCCCTGACATTCACCTTGAGCACGCAGGAACCCTACGACATCAGAGGCATCAGCGTCCGCCCCGCGAGCGATCCCGCGCAAGCTGCACATTGAGTTTATCGGGTTTTGTGAATGGGAAGGAAAGCATTCAACGCAGAGACGCAGAGAGTTGTCGCAGAGTGGGCGCAGAGAAAGAAGTTGAATCTTTTCTCTGCGCCCACTCTGCGTCCTCCGCGTCTCTGCGTTGAGTCTTGAAAATTAAATAGCCGCTTGTGGCGTACGAGCGCGGGGAAGATGTGCAACAGGCGCGAGGTTGCCAGTTGAAAAGCATCCGGCGCGCTGGCTGCTACGGTTTGGGCGGTGGCGGCGGTTGAGGCGTGTCGAGTTGCCTGCGGCGCGGCGCGCGTTCGACGTGGCTCGCACTCGTCCAGGCGGCGAGCGTCGCAGGATCGTCGCGAAACTTGTTGCGCACGACGGCGTCGAGTTGGCGCACGGCGTCCGCGCCGCGATCAACCGCCGTATCAATCGCTTCGGTCGCGGCGACGCGAGCCTCTTTGCTGTGATTCTGCGCGGTGATGGCTTCCTCGAAGTCGTCTATGTCGGCGTTGAGGTCTTCGAGGAAGTCTGCGGGTAGTTCGTGGCGTATGAACTCGGCGCGAAAGGTTGCGGCATCTGTTGCGAAGGCGCGTGCGGTGTTGAGCAACTGCTGGTCGTTACGATTGCCACGCGGAAGGCGGAAGCGTTCGGCGATGCCGGGCGTGTCGAAGGACATGGCGCGCGCCGTGCGGCTGATGGCTTCGAGGTCTTCGCGCAGTTCGGCACGCGCACCCGCGCGGCCACGCGTCCCCTGCGCGCCCGCGCTGAGATTTGACGACTGCGCCGCGCCGTGCGTCTCCAACTGGCCGACGATCTGGTTGACGACGGCGAACAATTCGCGCCCGCGCGAGCCTTCTGCGAACGCGTCGGTGTGCGTCGAGCCGAAGTCGCGCACGCGCAGCAGCATCTCGAAACTGCGTCTTTCCGAATCTTTCATGGTGTCTCCTTTAGCGTGAGGGAAGGACGTAGAGGCATCCTCCCGTGAGTTGAAGGACAGCGAGGATACGAAACACCCCTTTAGACGCGCGCATTATACAAAATCCACGCCCCCCGCACCGAATTTTTGCGCCGCCGCCTCAAAATCCCGCTCATCCACGCCTCCCAGACGCTCATCCTTGCCTATCGCCCGCTCATCCGGCTCTCTAACACGCTCATCCGCATGTGTGAGGCGCTCATCCGACTGTTTTACACGCTCAGCGACGCCTCTAACCCGCTCATCCGACTGTGTGACATGCTCAGCGACACCTTTCACCCGCTCAGCCGCATGTTTTACACGCTCATCGGCCTCTCTGCACCGCTCAGCCGCGTC
>DATFGP010000003.1:0-1010 GCA_035249365.1 Pyrinomonadaceae bacterium
CGCGCGAGAACTGAGGCGGTGGCGAGTGTCTGAGCGCATGCGCCTCGAAGGGCGGACGGCGGTTGTGACTGGCGCGGCCAGTGGCATCGGGCGCGCGATCGCTGTATCACTCGCACGTCGCGGGTGTCATCTCGCGCTCGCCGATGTGGATGAGAGCGGAATGGCAGAGACGGCGGAACTCACGCGAGGAGTCCGCGTGTCTCGACACCGCGTCGACGTGGCTGATCGACTCGCGGTGGCTGAATTTCCGAGTATTGTCGCGGCCGAACACGGTGGTGTGGACGTGCTCGTCAACAACGCGGGTGTCGCAGTCGGCGGCACGTTCGAGCAGGTTTCGGACGAAGACTTCGAGTGGCTCTTTGAGATCAATTTTTGGGGCGTCGTGAGAATGACGCGTGCGTTTCTGCCGCTACTGCGTGCGAGTGGCGACGCGCGCGTGGTGAACATCTCGAGCGTTTACGGTTTGATAGCGCCGCCGGAGCAGGTGGCGTATGCGTCGAGCAAGTTCGCGGTCCGAGGTTTCTCGGAGGCGCTGCGTCACGAGCTCGAAGGATCAGGCGTCGGCGTAACGGTGGTCCATCCTGGCGGAGTCAACACGTCCATCGCAGAGAAGGCGCGCGTGCCTGCGGGTGTGACAGAAGACGAGGTCGCAAGACGTCGCGCGAAGTACAAGAAGCTGCTGCGACTGCGTCCGCAGATCGCGGGTGAGACCATCGTGCGCGGCATCGAACAGAGACAGTCGCGCGTCCTCATCGGATCTGATGCGCGGGTAATATCGATCGTCGCGCGTCTCTTGCCAGCGTCGTACTGGAAGCTGCTCGCGAGGCGTGTGAGCGGTTGAGGACTCCCTCTGCGTACCTCTGCGACCTCTGCGCCTCTGCGGTAAAAGCAAACGTAAACCGCAGAGGCGCAGAGGACGCAGAGGTACGCAGAGCTTAACTTATTTCCCCTGAAATTCTTTTCTCACAAACTTCACAAGGTCCTGAATTTCTGCCTGTGTCAGTTTGTCT
>DATFGP010000004.1:0-1493 GCA_035249365.1 Pyrinomonadaceae bacterium
TCGACGCGCGCGAGCGTGAAGTGCAAATAGCACGACTCTCCGAACAACTTTCCAGCGCACGCTTCGCCGCGTTGCAGGCGCAACTCAACCCACATTTTCTTTTCAACACTCTCAACACCATCGCCGTGCTTGTTCGCGACAACGATCGCACGGGCGCCGTGAGTATCGTCGAAAATCTGAGCGAACTGTTGCGCCGCACGCTCTCGCGTCACCAGGCGAACGAAGTCACACTCGGTGAAGAGCTCGAGCTCGTGAGGCAATACGTCGCGGTCGAGCAGGCTCGCTTCTCCGATCGCTTGCGTCCGGAGTTCACCATTCCCGATGCGCTGCTGACCGCAGTGGTTCCGAGTTTCTCTTTGCAACACCTCGTCGAGAACGCGATCCGTCACGGCATTGCGAAAGACTCGGATGCCGGGTTGTTGAGCGTTACTGCCGCGCGTTCAGGCGACATGTTGGAGATCACAGTTGTTAACGATGGCGTGAGTATCGATCCGGCCCCGCCGATACCACCGGGTCACGGCATCGACAACACACGCGAGCGACTGCGTGCGCTTTACGGCGACAAAGCGTCACTCGAGATCGTCCCGCGCGCGGATGGCGGTACAATCGCGACGCTGCGCGTGCCCTATCGTGAGTTGCGTCCAGACGATGAAGCAAGCTAAGTGGAAAGCTTTAATTGCAGACGACGAGCCCGTCGCGCGGCGCGGTGTTCGACAACTGCTCGCAAACTTTCCGGAGTTCACGGTGGCCGGAGAGTGTCGCAACGGCGCCGAAGTGCTGGCCGCACTCGACAACCTCGCTGCGGACGTCGTGTTTCTCGACATTCAGATGCCGGGCGTCGATGGCTTTGAAGTCATCAAGCGACGAACGGTCGAACGCATGCCTGCGGTAGTGTTTCTCACGGCGTTCGATCAATTCGCAATCAAGGCGTTCGAAACGGAAGCGCTCGACTATCTCGTGAAGCCGGTCAGCGAAGCGCGTTTTGCGGCGACGATGCAGCGCTTGATGAAGCGTCTGGAATCGGCGAGTGCGCCGCGCAATGAAACGATCCTGGTCACGACGGCGCGCGGCGCAACAGTCCTGCACTTGAACGAGATCGATTGGATCGAAGCAGCGGGAAATTACTCGCAACTGTGGGTAGGAACTCGTAGTTATTTTCTGCGCGAGTCTCTTCAGTTGCTGGAGAAGCGAATACAGCAGAACGGATTCATTCGCGTTCACCGCCGCGCGCTCGTTCGTCTCGACAAGGTACGTGAGTTGAGTCGCACGCGCTCGGGCGGCCCCGTCGCCGTCCTCTCGAGCGGCGTCCGCATCCCCGTCTCACGCCGACGCAGCGCCTCCTTCGCCGCCGCGCTACGACATAGCGCCGAAGGCGCGGAATATGAAAGCCAGGGGCAAGTGCGAAGCGAAGCGAAGCACGTCGCCCCTGGTACATCCACCAAAGAAGCGTCGAGGCCTGAAAGGCCGAAATAATTCCGCCCTTTCAGGGCTGG
>DATFGP010000005.1:0-78488 GCA_035249365.1 Pyrinomonadaceae bacterium
GGGCTTTCTCATCAACATCACAGACGTGAACGACGTACGCAAGTCTGTCAAACTCAACTGGCTCGACATCAACGGTGCGAGCACAGGAACCGACGGCATACGCTTCATCGCAGGCAACGCGCTCGTCGTGGAGAACACGAACATTGACGGGTTGGTTGGCGACGGCATAGAGATTGCCGGCCCGGCGTCGGGCACGGTCGAAGTGTTCATCAGGAACGTGTCCATCAGAAACGCCGTGGGAACAGGCATGAAGATGACGAGCGCGGGCTCGACCGTCAACGTCTCGGTCACCAACAGCCAGATCGCGAACTGCGGCACTGGCGCGGATGTGCAGGGCGGCACGCTCAACATCAGCAACTCGACCGTCTCGGGTTGCACCAACGCAGGCATCAGCGCGGGCGGAGCCGTCGGCTCGGTGATCAACGCCAACGACAACGTGGTCACGAACAACGGCGGCGCAGGCATCACCGCTGCGACCGCCTCCGGCACGGTGCGGCTCAGCAACAATGCCGTCTACCGCAACGGCACTGGCTTGAATAACTCCGGCGTGATGCAGACTTGCGCGAACAACAAGGTCTACGGCAACACGTCGAATTTGACTGGCGCAGTCGCTGCAATCTCGCCGGGTAGTTGCGTACAGTAACCCTTAACCCGCAACCCTCAACCAATTCGGTTTCGTACCGAACCCCTCTCGTTCCCTCCACGCCCGTGAAAATATTCGGGCGTGGAGGGAACAGTCTTTTTAGGGACTCTGATCGGCGCGCTGCTTCGCTTAGGAGCGCGGGCACTTTTGGCTGTGGTTGTCGCGCGCCCGTCGGCGACCCTCGCTTGACTTGGTGCGCTTCGGCTCTTTAGACTGCGGCGACTTCCTGACCCCGAATAAATCGAGAGCCGCAGCTACAGAAATTGAGACAGACTTTTGAAGCCCTCATACCAACTTGAATCCGCCGTTGACCAACTCTACCGGCATCGTTTCCCTGCGAGCACACTGGCCGAGCGCGCGGCAGTCTGGCAGGTGATCTGCCGCACATGGTTCGCGCGCTACGTGCCTCAAGACGCGCGCGTCCTCGATCTCGCCGCCGGTTATTGCGAGTTCATCAATCACATAGAGGCGGCGGAGCGCGTGGCGGTAGACCTCAACCCGGAGACGGCGGAGCACGCCGCGCCGGGCGTCGCCGTTCATCACGTCGCCGCCGAAGATGTCCACACGCGCGTCCCCGCCAACTACTTCGACGTGGTCTTCGTCAGCAACTTTTTGGAGCACTGCCGCACGCGCGATCAAGTACTGGATGTGCTCGGTTCGACGAGGACGATCTTGAAACCGGGCGGGCGTGTGCTCATCCTCGGCCCCAACTTTCGCTACTGCTACAAAGAATATTTCGACTACTTCGACCACTACCTGCCGCTCACGGAGAAGGCAATCGTCGAGGCGCTCGAACTGTCGGGCTTCGAGGTCGAAGAGGTCGAGCCGCGCACCTTGCCGTTCACCTTTCGTAGTCGCCTGCCGAGTTGGCCTTGGCTGGTGCGCCTCTATCTGAAAATGCCGTTTGTGTGGCGCGTCTTCGGCGCGCAGTTCTTCGTGGTGGGAAGGAAGGCGAGTTGACGACGGGCGCAAACACATCTCGGCGTGCAGTCGGCGTTAACGGCGACGACCGCGCCCGACCCGCGCCTTCGTCGCGGCAATGTCGCATCCTCGCGGCGCTCATTCTGCTCCTCGGCTTACTGCTCTCGATTCCCGCCAGTTGTTACGTCGCGTTGCAGAGCATCGGCGACGACTTCGTGTTCCGCGACGCTTCGTGGCCGCTCGACCTCGTCTCGCGCCTGCGCTTCGGCGAACTGGCCGGACGCGATTTCATCTTCACCTACGGGCCGCTCTTTCAACTGACACACGCCGTCGGCTTCATCATCCCGCCGGGCGACTTAGCCTCTTTGATGCGATTCTATCCGCTCCTCGAAGCGCTCATCATGGCGCTCGGAGTGTGGTTTGTGCTGCGCCTGACGAACGCGCCGCTCGCGTGGCGCGCGACGACATACCTGCTCTGGACGTTGGGCTGGGGGGCGACGGGGTTGGGCGGCATCAAGCCTCTGGCCGGTATGTTTGCGGCGCTCGCCTGCGGTCGTGCGATAGCCCGTGCTGCGCCGGAGGCGGACGACGAGCCGACACAAAAGCGCCCTACGCCGCGTCGCACGCGACGCGTCCTGCTGCCGTATCTGTTCTGGCTGCTCCCCGCGCCCTTGATGTTCCTCTACTCGTTCGACATGGGCATGATGACGCTTCTGGCGCTCTTGGGGACGACGGGAGCGACGCTCATCAGCACGCTGTTCGTACCGGGTGAGATCGCTTCCGCCGTGCGACGGCGCGCGGTCGAGATCGGCGTGGTCGTCATTACCGGCGCAATCGTGTTCGCGCTGCTCTTGAGTTTGCCCGGCGCATGGAGTCGCTACTTTGTAGATTCGCTCGCGCTCGCCAACGGCTACGCGCAGAAGATGGCGATGAGTTGTAGCGGGAAGAAGGGGTGGGTGCTGCTCTTGGGCTTCGTCGTTGCGGTGGCGGTGGTGCTCGTCGCCATGCTCGTGCTGCGCTTTGCCCTGCGCGCTCGTTCCGCTTCGGTCGGACGCGCGCTGATGTTCCTCGGTGCCGCCTGCTTCGGCCTGATCTGGATACGCTACGGCATCTCGCGTTGCGATCCGATTCACGTCTGGGTTGCGCTCCTCCCGCTCCTCTTCATCGCCGCGTGTCTCTTGCCGAACTACCTGCGCGCAGAAAAAATGTGGCTCGCATTTCCGGCAATCGCCTTCGCCGTCCTGCCGCTCGCGATCCCAATCGTCAGGCCGTACGCATTCGGCGCGCCGTCTCTGCGGCAACGCGCGGCGGCGCTGGCGCGGATTGATCTTGCGCCCGCACGCTTGAGCGTCGAGTCGGAACCGATACGGGAGGCCATCGCCGTCGCGCGCGAACTGCCGGGAGATGCACTGTACGTTTTGCCTTATCTGACGGTCATCAATCTGGCGGTTGATAAAGCGAGTCCGGGTTACACAGTGCAGAATTACGCGGCGACTAACGAGACGCTCGAACGCGTCACCGTCGAGCGCCTGCGCGCCGTGCCAGACCTGCACGTCATACTCTTCACTAACGACCCGCCGCTCGATGAAGTCGAAGACTTGACGCGCACCTCGCACATCTTTCGCTACCTGCTCGACCATTACGAACTGGCGGGAGAGCCGCACGCCGCGTTCGCCGTGTTGAAGAGGACGGAGGCGGGCGAGCCAAGATGGCGCGAGGAGGAGTTGGGCGTCGCCGCGAGCCGCTTCGCGCCCGGCGGCGTGGATGCTGTGCTCAAAGTCGAACTGGCGCCGGAGAGTTGCCGCGCGAATGATGTGCTCGTGTTGCGACTGCGCGCGGCGAAGACTTCGAGCTTCGGCATCTTCAAGGGCGGCGTTCTGCGGCTCACCTTCGTGCTCTCGAACGGGATGGAACGAACGCAGGTCGTCCCGCTCGTGGCTGACGGCGCGCCGCATGAACTGCTGTTGAGCGCCTCGACACTGCGCGACGACCGCCTCGCCGAGACTATCTTTGCCCCTGCTGTCGCCGCGAGCGTGCCGTCAGGTGAGCAGGTAACGCGGCTTGAGTTGCGCTGGTCGCCGCTCGACGCGCTCTCGCGTCGCCCGCAGGAGATCGCGCTTGAGCGCGTCGCCGTCCTCAAACGCGCCAGATGAATGCTCATGTTATAATCGTTTACGAATCCGTTGAGATAAGTTTTATGCAGTTTCAGAGATTGCGGGTCTTTTAATGAGAGTGTTGATTACGGGCGGGGCGGGGTTTGTCGGGTCGAGCCTCGCCGTCGCTTTCAAGCGAGAGCAGCCGGAGGCGACGGTCGTCGCGCTGGATAATCTGAAGCGGCGCGGTTCGGAGTTGAACGTGGCGCTCTTCAAAGAGCACGGCATCGAATTCGTTTACGGCGACATTCGCAGCCCCGGCGACCTCCAAGACCTGAACGGAGAGTTCGACCTCTTCATAGAGGCATCGGCCGAACCGAGCGTTCTGGCCGGACTCGACGGCTCGCCGAACTACGTGCTGCAAACCAATCTCGTCGGCACGCTCAACTGTCTGGAGTTCGCCCGCCGCCGCGCCGCGCGCCTCGTCTTTCTTTCGACCTCGCGCGTCTACTCCATCAAGCCGCTCAAGGAGATTCAACTGACGGAGACGCCAGCGCGTTTCGAGATCGCCGACGCGCAGAAGTGGAGCGGCATCAGTGCCGAGGGCATCGCCGAAAACTTCCCGGTGCATCTGCCGCGCTCGCTCTACGGCGCGAGCAAACTCGCCTCCGAGATGATCATTCAGGAGTACGTAGACACATACGGCATGCGCGCCGTCATCAATCGTTGCGGCGTGATCGCGGGGGCGGGGCAGTTCGGCAAAGTTGATCAGGGCGTCTTCACGCTCTGGGTGGCAAACCATTATTTCGGGAAGCCGCTTCGCTACACGGGCTTCGGCGGACGCGGCCAGCAGGTGCGCGATCTGCTCCACCCGTCCGATCTCTACGCGCTCATCAAACGGCAGGTGGCGCAAATTGACAGTTGCGCGGGCGGAATTTTCAACGTCGGCGGCGGGCGCTCCGTCTCCACGTCGCTCGCGGAACTCACCGCCGTCTGTCAACAATTGCTCGGTCGGGAAGTGCCCATCGAGCGCGACGACCGGACATCGCCGGTTGACATCCCGCTCTACATCTCTGACCATCGGCGTGCAACCGAGGCGTTCGACTGGCGACCTGCGCGGTCGGTGGAAAACATCGTCGAGGACATCATCCGTTGGCTCAGCGAGAACGAGGCGCAACTGCGACCGATCTTCGCCTGAGTCGCGCGACACACGTTTAAGGGGAAAATCTCGAAATGTCTGTGGCAATCATCACCGGCTCGTCCGGTTTAATCGGCAGCGAGACGGCCAAATTCTTCCATGAGCAGGGGCTTGAGATCGTCGGCATTGACAACAACATGCGCGAGTATTTCTTCGGCGCGGACGCTTCGACCAACTGGAACACGGAGCAGTTGAAGCAGGAGTTGAAAAACTTCCGCCACGTGCCGCTCGACGTGCGTGATGAAGAGGGCATCTTCAAAATCTTCCGCGAACTCGGCGCGAACGTCTCGCACGTCATTCATACCGCCGCGCAGCCGAGCCACGACTGGGCGGCCAAAGAGCCGTTCACCGATTTCACCGTCAACGCCAACGGCACGCTCACCATGCTCGAAGCGACGCGCCAGTACGCGCCCGACGCCACCTTCATCTTCACCTCGACCAACAAAGTTTACGGCGACGCGCCGAACGAGTTGCCGCTCGTCGAAGAGGAGTTGCGCTGGGAGGTCGCCCCGTCGCACCCTTTGGCCGAGCACGGCATTGACGAGACGATGTCGATTGATCAGTCGAAGCACAGCCTCTTCGGCGCGAGCAAGGTGGCGGCGGACGTTTTGGCGCAGGAGTATGGCCGTTACTTCGGGATGAAGACGGGGACGTTTCGCGGCGGCTGCCTGACCGGCCCCGCACATTCGGGCGCGGAGTTGCACGGCTTCCTCGCCTACCTCGTCAAGTGCGCCGTCGCGGGCAAGCCCTACACGATCTATGGCTACAAGGGCAAGCAGGTGCGCGACAACATACACTCCTACGATCTAGTCAACGCTTTCTGGCACTTCGCGCAAAACCCGCGACCGGGCGCGGTCTATAACATGGGCGGCTCGCGCTTCTCCAACTGCTCGATGCTCGAAGCCATCCGCATGACCGAAGAATTTTCGGGACGCCGTCTCGACTACACGCTCACCGACAACGCGCGTTCAGGCGATCACATCTGGTACATCAGCGACGTGCGGAAGTTTCAGCGTGACTACCCTGAGTGGTCTTACAAGTACGACCTCCAGACGATCCTGCGAGAGATCGTCGCCGTGACGGAGGAAAGGATGAGCGCGCACGCATGAAACTCTCCGTCGTCGTCCCCGCGCATAACGAAGAAGGCTCCATTGAGGAGACCTTGCGCTCTCTCTACGAGCGCCTCGCCGCCGAAGAAATCGAACACGAGTTGCTCGTCATCAACGATAACTCGTCCGACCGCACCGAGCAGATTCTCGTCGCCTTGCAGTCGGAGATTCACTCGCTGCGCTATGTCAACAACCGCCCGCCGCACGGGTTTGGCTTCGCGGTGAGGATGGGCTTGGAGAGTTACGCGGGCGACGCGGTGGCGATCTGCATGGCCGACGCGTCAGACAGGCCGGAAGACTTGGTCAACTACTTTCGTGCGATGGAGCGGACGGGCGTGGATTGCGTCTTCGGCTCGCGCTTCATGCGCGGCGGGCGCACAGTTGACTACCCAAGGCTCAAGTTGATATTGAACCGCGCCGCCAACACTTTCATCCAAGTCCTGTTCGGCTTGCGTTACAACGACATCACGAACGCCTTCAAGCTGTACCGCCGTCACGTCATAGAGGGCTTGCGCCCGCTCCTCAGCCATCACTTCAACCTGACGGTGGAACTCCCTCTAAAATCAATCGTGAGGGGCTTCAGCTACACGGTCGTCCCGAATCACTGGATCAACCGCAAGACCGGCGAGTCTAAACTGCGCATTCAAGAGATGGGTTCGCGTTATCTCTTCATCGTGCTCTACTGCTTCATCGAGCGCTGGCTCTCCAAAGGCGACTACCACCGCATCAAACAAAACTACGTGCCCACTACCGCCGCCACAACCGCCACCACCATCGCGGCCACCGATCCGGCGGATGCCGCGCCCCAACACCGACTCAATCTATGAAGTCGATTTTGAAAGCCACCGCTGTCCTGAGCAGCGCCTCGTTCATCAGTGTATTGATGGGGCTGGTTCTGGCTAAGGTCAGCGCGTCGCTGTTGGGGCCGGAGGGTGTCGGCTTGATGGGGCTGCTGCAAAGCCTCGTCGGGCTGGCCGCGCTCGTCGCCGGAATGGGCGTCGGCGCGGGACTCGTGCGCGCGGGCGCGAAGGCTCTGGCGCAAGGTGACGAAGGGCAGGTCGCCGCGCTCGGCGGCGGGGCGTGGCTGTTGTGCTGGACGCTCGGCGGGCTGGCGGCGCTCTTGCTCGTACTGCTGCGCGCGCCGCTCAGTCGCTTGATGCTTGGCGGCGAGGAACATTCGGGCGCGGTCGTGCTCATGGCTCCGACCCTGTTGCTGACGCTCGCGACGCTTGTGCAGACGAGCATGTTGAACGCGCACCACCGCATCGGCGACCTCGCTCGCGTCGCCGTCAAGAGCAGCGTCTTCGGCACAGTCCTGATGGTGTTCTTCATCTGGCGTTGGCGCGCGGGCGGCATCGCTCCGGCGATACTGGCCGTGAGCATCGCCAGTTGGGCTGTCTCTTATTACTACTTGCGCCGCATGCGCGCAGGAGGAGCGCCGCGCGTCGGCGTGGCGCGGCGTGATGCGATCGCTTCAGCGCGCGAACTGCTGAGTTTCGGCGCGCCTTACACGGCGAGCATGGTGGTTGGCGGCGGCGTGCAGTTGATCCTTCCCGCGCTCGTGCTACACACTTTGGGGCACGAGGGCGTCGGCTTCTACCGCGCTTCGACGACGATTTCAGTCACGTACCTCGGCTTCCTCATCAACGCGATGGCGCAGGATTATTACCCGCGCATCTCTGCTGCGAGCGACGATTCGGGCGTGCTCGCACGGCTCATCAACGATCAACTGCGGCTCGTGTTGCTCTTGAGCGGCCCCATCATCCTCGGCATGCTGGCGCTCGTGCCATATATCGTGCCGCTGGTTTATTCCGCGCGGTTCGCGCCGACGAGCGAACTGCTCGAATGGCAGTTGATCGGCGACATCTTCAAGTTCGCGGCATGGACGATGTCGTTCGTGATTCTGGCGCGCAGCGGCAGCCGTGTGTTCTTCATCACAGAGCTGTTCGGCGGCTCATGCCTGTTGCTGACGAGTTGGTTCGGCATGCGCTGGTTCGGCCTGTCCGGCCTCGGCGTCGGGTTTATTTTGACTTGCGCCTTCTACCTCGTGCTGTGCTGGGGACTCACCAGACGCAGCCTCGGCCTGCGCTGGACGACGGAAAACAAACTGCTGTTTTTAACCTTCGCGCTCGCCGCGACGTTCATACGCGCTTTGCCTTACGTCGGCTTGGACACTTTCAGAACGCCCGTGGCGCTCGCGCTCGCGGGGCTGCTCGGTCTGTGCAGCCTCTATATTATCTGGCGCGAACTTGGCAGCTTTAAGAGCTTGAAGCTGTGGCGCAAGACGGCCTGACAGCCACGCGTTGCTAAGTCCGGCGTCTACGTTTCGCACATTGTCGCCCGTTTGAGTCGTTGCTTGACGCGCCTGCGGTGGTTGTCTAGACTGACACCACTTCGGCGCAAAAGATATTGTTTACACATTATAAAGTCGTCGGACAGGACTTGAGAAAACCGCGCTGATTATGGAAAAGATCGTCATTGTCGGAGACGGCGAAACCGCCGAACTAGCCTACGAATATTTCACCTACGATTCGCCGCACGAAGTAGTCGCCTTCAGCGTCGAGCGCGCCTACGCGAAGAAAGAGCGTCTGTTCGACTTGCCGGTCGTCGCGTTCGAGGAGTTGGAAAAACTCTACGACCCCGCCGCGCACAAAGCCTTCGTCGCCATCTCGTACACGCAGCTCAACCGCGTCCGCGCGCGGCTCTTCCGCGAGACGAAGCAAAAGGGTTACAAGTGCGTCTCCTACATCAGCTCGAAAGCCTTCGTCTGGCGAAACGTAGAGGTTGGCGAAAACTGCTTCATCCTTGAAAACAACGTGCTGCAATACGCCGTACGCATCGGCGATAACGTCGTGCTCTGGAGCGGCAACCACATCGGCCACCAGACCGTCATCGCCGACAACGTATTCATCTCTTCGCACGTCGTCGTCTCCGGCTACTGCGAAGTGGGCGAGCACTGCTTCCTCGGCGTCAACAGCAGCATCGCCAACAACATCAAGATCGCGCGCGACTGTCTCATCGGCATGGGCGCAGTCGTCCATAAAGACACGGAGGAGCGCAAGGTCTACGTCGGCAATCCGGCCAAGCCCATCAAGGACAGCTTCGCCGTCTTCGGCCTGCAAGAGGAACAGGCATGAAGTGGTTGAAAAGGGGACTGGTTTACAGTCCGGGCGGCGCGTCAGACTGGGCGCACAACTCCGCGCTCCAACCGACCCCGTATCTCACGCCTGACAACACGATCCGCATCTACGTAGGGATGCGCGACGAGTCGGGCGTCAGCCGCGTGGGTTATGTAGAGGTGAGCGCGGACGATCCTTCGCAGGTCGTGCGCGTCTCGGAGCGTCCGGTCTTAGACATCGGCAAGGACGGAGCGTTCGACGAGAACGGCGTCGTGCCATGCGCCATCTCCGCGCGCGAGGACGGCGCGCTTCATTTGTTCTACGCCGGTTATCAACTCGGACAGAAAGTGAGGTTCTACGTCTTCGGCGGCTTGGCGACGAGCCGCGACGGGGGCGAATCGTTCGAGCGTTACGAGCGCGTGCCCGTCTGCGACCGCACCGACGACGAACTGCTCTTCCGAGTCATCCACACGATGATGTTTGACGAAGGTAAGTGGAAGGCCTGGTACGGCGGCGGCAGCGAGTTCGAGATTGACGACGACGGCAAACAATATCCGAGCTACAACATACGCTACGCCGAGTCGCCGGACGGCATACATCTCAGCCGCGACTACAAAGTCTGCCTCGACACAGCCGGAGAGGAGTATCGCGTAGGCCGCCCGTACGTGATTAAGGACGGCGGCATCTACAAGATGTTCTACGGCGCGAGCACGAAGACAGAAGGCTACCGGCTGGCCTACGCGGAATCGCCGGATGGCATCAACTGGACGCGGAAAGATAGCGAGGTCGGCATAGACGTGTCAGAGTCGGGTTGGGACTCGCGTATGCAGGGCTATCCGGCGGTCGTCAGTTGCAAGGGCAAGACCTACATGTTCTATAACGGAAACGACTATGGCCGCGAAGGGTTCGGCTACGCAGAGTTGGAGCGTTAGTTAGCGAGCGCGACAAGCCGGAGGATCAATATGGAAGAGGCCGTCAAGACTTTCGGCGTCAAAGAATTCAGCCGCCTCTCGTCCGACGTTGACAGGTGTGTCGAAGAGATCAAGATGCTCGGCTACACGACGCTGCCGCGTGTGCTCTCGGCAGCGGAGTTGACGGAGGCGCGCGAGAAAGTTGATCGCATCTACGAACTACAAATAGAAGAGATGGGCGGCGAAGCGCAACTCGCCTCGATCAACGACACCTACAACGCGCGTTGCCTGCTCGCCTACGACGAATTTTTCCTCCACGTCGCGAGAAACCCTTCGGTGCTCGCCGTCGTCGAAAGATTCCTCGGCGACTACTTCGTCTTGATGCTACAGAACGGCATCCTCAACGTGCCGAGCGTCGGCGACGAACAGAACGCGGGGCACTGGCATCGCGACCTGAACTACCAGCACTTCATCAGCACCAGACCGATCTCCATCAGCGCGCTCTTCTGCGTGGACGATTTCTCCGAAGAGACCGGCGGCACGCACGTCTTGCCATCGTCGCACAAAACGGAAGCCTTCCCGTCGGAGGAATTTGTCAGGCGTCAGGAGCGTGTTATCGAGGCCGAGGCCGGTTCTGTCCTGGTCTTCGACTCGATGCTCTATCATCGTGGAGGCCACAACCGTTCGGGGCACACGCGGCGCGCGCTCAACCACATGTACACACTGCCGTTCGTCAAACAGCAGATCAGCCTGCCCGCGATCTTGCGTGGCAAATACCGCGAAGACCCCTTCCTCAATAAATTCCTGGGCTACGACAGCGAGCCGGATGAAAGCGTGACCGCGTTCCGGCAAAAAAGGATCAGGAGAATCCAGCCGTCTTAAAGTCCGCGCCCTCGCCCGCGCGCGTGTTGCTACCGTTGACGCCGATGTCCAACCAAAACGATTTAGAAAAGTCTCAAGCCGAGCGTGAACTGGACGAACTGCTCGCGGAGCATCCGGCAGACGCGGCGCGGAGAGCCGCGAGCCAAACGCCTCTGGGCGAGAGCGACCGTCTGGTGCTCTACGGCGCGGGCACGCTCGGCAAAACTGTCCTCGCAAAGTTGCGTCGCGTCGGGCTTGAGCCTGCGGCTTTCGCAGACGACACGCCCGAAAAGCAGGGTCAGCGAGTTGACGGCGTAGAGATCGTGACGCCGCGCGAAGCCGTCGCAAGGTTCGGCGACAGTGTTCTATTCGTCGTCACGATCATGAACCAGCGTCTGCGTTACGTCGAAGCGCGCAGGCGTTTGCAGAGTGCTGGCAGTGATGTGCGCGTCGTCTCCTTTATGAACCTCGCGTGGAAGTACCCCGAAGAATTTTTGCCTTACTACCTGTTCGAGTTGCCGCAGGACGTGCTCGCGAAGGCTGCGGACATTCGCCGCGCGTTCCACGCCTTCGCGGACGAAGAATCGCGCCGCCAGTTCGTCGCGCACCTGCGTCTGCGTCTGCATCTCGACTACGATGCGCTGCCGCAGGCGTCGCGCGACGATTACTTCCCGCCCGCGCTCGTGCCCGCTCTGCCCGACGACGGCGTCTTCGTTGACTGCGGCGCTTACGACGGCGACACCGTGCGCCGTTTTCTCGAACGACAGCGAGGGCGCTTCGGCGAGATTTACGCCTTCGAGCCGGACGCGCTCAATTGCGAACGGCTGCGCGCCTACGTCTCTACGCTCGACGCAGAAACCGCGCGCCGCATACACGTCTATCACGCCGGAGTCGGCGAGCGTCGCACGAAGATCAAATTCAACGCGACGGGCGACATGAGCGCGTCGTTCGGCGGCGCGGACGGAGTTGATGTTGACGTGTTGCCGCTCGAAGACGTGGTGGAGTCTAACAACGGCGCGATGGTCTATCTCAAATACGACGTTGAGGGTGCGGAGTGGGAGGCGATTCGTGGCGCGCAGAGTTTGATCGAGCGTGCGCGCCCGATTCTTGCGATCAGCGTCTATCATCGTCCTGACGACCTGTGGCAACTCCCGCTCTACGTGTACACGCTCGATCCAACCTACCGCATCTTCCTGCGCACGCAGGGCGAAGACGGCACGGACGTGATCTGCTACGCGATTCCGCCGCACTACACGCCGCCCGCCGCTGCCGCGTTGAACTGAATGTCAGGCGCGGCAATCTTGAGTTATGAGCCAGCAGTTACAGGTCTTTAAGTATGACGCCGGGCGCAAACGCGTATGGGACGATTTCGTCGCGCGTGCGAAGAACGGCGTCTTTCTCTTCCAGCGTGATTACATGGAGTATCACGCAGATAGATTCACGGACGCGTCGCTCCTCGTTTTCGACGAGAGCGGGCGGCTCGTCGCACTGCTGCCCGCGAGCGTGCGCGGCGATGTCGTGTCGAGTCACGGCGGACTCACCTTCGGCGGCTTCATCACGGACGAACGCATGAAGGCCGCGCTCATGCTCGAAGTGTTCGACGCGGCGCGGGCGCACCTGCGCGAGCAGGGAATCACGAAACTCATCTACAAGGCCATCCCGCACATTTATCATCGCGTGCCCGCCGAAGAAGACCTCTACGCGCTCTATCGCGCGGGCGCGCGTCTCTTTCGTCGTGACATCTCTTCGACCGTCTTGATGAGCGAGCGCCTGCCTTTCAGCAAAGGCCGCAAGTACTCCGTCAAGCAGGCGCAGAAGCGCGGCTTGCGCGTCGAACAGAGTTTCGATTTCCAGACCTTCATGGCGATGGAAGCGGACTTGCTCGGCGAGAAATACGGCGCGCGTCCCGTCCACACCGCCGCCGAAATCGAACTGCTCGCCGCACGCTTCCCCGACAACATCAAACTCTTCGCCGCCTTTGACGGCGCACAGATGCTGGCGGGCGTCGTCGTCTACGAGAGCAGCGAGGTGGCGCACGCGCAGTACATCTCCGCGAGCGACGAGGGCAAACAGAGCGGCGCGCTCGACTTGATCATCTCCTACCTGATCAACGAATATTACGCGCACAAAAAATATTTCGATTTCGGCATCTCGACCGAAGACGAAGGGCGCTATCTAAACACCGGATTGATCGAAAACAAGCAGGGCTTCGGCGGGCGCGCGATTGTGTACGACTTCTACGAGGTCGAAACTGCGGAACGAAACTGAATGAGTCTGGAAAATTGTAAAATAATTGATCTCACGCGCATCAACGACCCGCGCGGCAATCTGACTTTCATAGAGTCCGAGCGTCACATCCCGTTCGAGATCAGACGCGTCTATTATCTTTATGATGTTCCCGGCGGCGCAGTCCGCGCCGGACACGGGCATCGTAAACTCGAACAACTCATCATCGCCATGTCCGGCAGTTTCGACGTGTTGCTCGACGACGGCACAGAGCGCAAACGCTATCACCTGAACCGCTCCTATTACGGCCTCTACACCGCGCCGATGATGTGGCGCGAGATAGACAACTTCTCCTCCGGCTCCGTCTGCATGGTGCTGGCTTCGGACTATTACGACGAGTCGGACTACTTCCGCCGTTACGAAGACTTCCTGAAAGCGGTGAAGGCCGAAGCATGAAAGTTCCTTTTCTCGATCTCAAAGCGTCCTACGCCGAGCTACAGAGCGAGTTGGACGAAGCCTACGCGCGCGTGATGCGCTCCGGTTCGTTCATCATGGGCGCGGAACTCGAAGCCTTCGAGTCGGAGTTCGCCGCACACTGCGAGGCGCAGCACTGCGTAGGCGTCGCCAACGGGTTGGACGCCTTGCAACTCATCCTTCGCGCGCTCGGCATCGGCGCGGGCGACGAGGTCATCGTCCCGACCAACACTTTCATCGCCACGTGGCTCGCCGTCTCTTACGCAGGCGCTATCCCTGTGCCCGCCGAACCCGACGAGCGCACCTATAATCTCGACCCCGCCGCAGTCGAAGCCGCCATCACTCCGCGCACGAAGGCGATCATGCCCGTGCATCTCTACGGTCAACCGGCAGACATGGATGCGATAAACGAGGTGGCGGGCAAGTACGGGCTGGCGGTTGTAGAGGACGCGGCGCAGGCGCACGGCGCGCGTGCGCGTGGTCGGCGCGCTGGAAGTCTCGGCCACGCCGCAGCGTTCAGTTTTTATCCGGGCAAGAATCTAGGCGCGCTCGGCGACGGCGGTGCGGTCGTGACGAACGACGCGGCGCTCGCAGACCGCGTGCGCGTCTTGCGCAACTACGGCTCGCGCACGAAGTACTATCACGAAACGGAAGGCTTCAACTCGCGGCTCGACGAGCTACAGGCCGCGCTCCTTCGCGTGAAACTCGCGCGGCTCGACGAGTGGAACGAACGGCGCAGGCGCGTGGCCGAGTTTTACCTTCAATGTCTGGAAGGCATCGCGGGGCTGTCTCTGCCGTTTGTGCCCGATTGGGCTGAGCCGGTCTGGCATCTGTTCGTCGTAGGGCACGCGCGGCGCGGCGCTCTGCAAGAACATTTGAGCGCAGCCGGAATCGGCACGTTGATTCATTATCCGCTGCCGCCGCACCTGCAAGCGGCCTACGCCTCGCTCGGCTACAAAGCGGGAGCGTTCCCGCGCGCAGAGCGCATGGCGCGCGAGGTTTTGAGTTTGCCGATTGGGCCTCACCTGTCCGCCGAAGAGGCCGACGCTGTGGTCGCGTCTCTGTCTTCGTTCGCAGGGTAGTGACGCCGCGCGGTTTGAATTTGTCGGCTTGAGTTTTTTTCGCAACGCCGACCCGGAGTTTATGACCCGTACACCGAAAGTCAGTATCAGCATTCCTTCCTATAACCACGCGGGCTTCCTCGCGGCGGCGATAGAGAGCGTGCTCACACAGACTTACCAGAACATCGAACTCATCATCGTTGACGACGGCTCGACCGACGGCAGTTTGCAGATCGCAGAAGACTACGCCGCGCGCCACCCGTCGCGTATCAAAGTCTTCACGCATCCCAATCACCAGAATCGCGGCATCTCTGCGACGGTCAATCTCGGCTGGGAGAAGTCCACAGGCGAATATTGGTCGGGGCTTCCTTCGGACGACATGTTGTACCCGAACAAGGTCGAGGAACAGGTCGCGTTTATGGAGACGCATCCAGAGATCGGCTGGGTCTATTGCTACGCACACTTCGTCAACGGCGACGGGCGGCGGCGACCGGAGTGGGGACTGTTCGGCACGGACATCACGCGTGCGCCGAGCCCTTTGGAACGACTCATAGAGGGCAACGTCATTCCGGGCATGACCGCGCTGATGCGCCGCTCGTTCGTCGAGCGCATCGCGCCGCACGACGAGACGCTCATCTATAGCGACTGGGATTTCTGGGTGCGGCTCGTGGCGCACGCGCCCGTAGCCTTTCTGCCGCGCGCGCTGGTGAAGTATCGCGTGCATAGCTACAACACCAGCGTCGGCAACTTGCAGCAAGAAGAACTTGATCTTGATCGCTCCGTAGAGGTGCTGCGCAAACTGCGTCGGCAGGCAGACGACATAGGCGGCGGTCTGGCGTTGCCGCGAGTGCAAGCCCTGCTCGACCTGCAACTGGCTTTCATCATCTACCTGATGCAGGACACGGCTCAGGCCGCAGAGCACTTGGCGGCGGCCTTCGCCACAGACCCCACGCTCTCGACCGACACGCGCTACTTCACGCGCTGGCTCAAAGCGCGTTATCGCCAGATCATACTCCACCTGCCCGAACGCTTAACCAGACCGTCTTTCCCCGAATGGACGCTTGAGCATTTGCCTGCCGGAGTGGGCGCGGCGTTTGTCGCGGAGCTATCGAAAAACGTCTCTGCGTGGTCATTCAGTCCGGCGTCCGTGAAGTACCATCAGGCGGGCATCTCGCTCAAAGCGAAATGGAAGATCGTCAAGTTTTTGTTGCGAGACGCGCGCAACTGGCGCGGGGCAGACCCCGTTCGCATGAATGTCGAAATGCTGGCCGGTAGTCTCATGCGAAAACGCATGCAGGCCATATTCCGTTCCGAGAACCCGCGCGGCGATTGCAGCAACAGTTGATCTTGTAAGGACGATCGCCTAGCGCGCCGAGTCACGCACTTCGCGCTGGAACGAATTGGCAAGATCGTTTTATGATTACTGTTTTGCGCATGAGCAGTGTTCGCGCTGAGGGTGATGGCACGAGAGAGAGTTCGGATGCCGGAAGCTGTGAAAGCTGAAAAAAGCGTGCGTGTACGTTCGTATCGAGCGGAGCGCGAGTTTGGCCTGCTGGTCGGCGGCGTGCTTGTGGCGCTCGGCGGCTGGTGGTTGTATCGCGGCAGATTCCTGACGCTCGCGCCCGTTCTGGCAAACACGGGAGCGTTGCTCGTGCTGCTCGGCTGGCTCTATCCGAAGTCGCTCGTCTGGCCGAACCGCCTCTGGATGGGCATGGCCGAAGCGATGGGCTTCGTGATGACGCGCGTGATTCTGGGCTTGGTCTTCTTTCTCGTCGTCACGCCCATCGGACTCGCGCGCCGTCTGTTCGGCGGCGACCCTCTGGGGCGTCGCGGCGCGCGCACAGAGTCTTACTGGAAGCCTTACACGGAGCGGCGCAGTGATCCGAAGCATTACGAAAAGATGTACTAGAGGGAAGAGAAGATGTCGAAGGCGCAGGTTCTAATTCAGTTGTGGCAACTGATGAAGTACAACAAAAAGTATTGGCTGCTGCCAATCGTGCTCGTGCTCGTCCTGACGGGATTGCTGCTCGTCTTCGCGCACAGTTCCGCGCTGGCTCCTTTCATCTACCCTCTGTTCTAGGCCACAAGGTAAATTTTTGTGACGAGCATTCTGGGGCTATCGGCTTTTTATCACGACTCTGCGGCATGTCTCGTAGTGGACGGCGAGATCGTCGCGGCGGCGCAGGAGGAACGCTTCACGCGCCGCAAGCACGACGCCGGTTTCCCCAAACACGCCGCGCGCTATTGCCTTGCGGAAGCCGGACTGACCGTTGACCGACTCGACTACGTGGGCTTCTACGACAAGCCGCTCCTCAAGTTCGAGCGCCTGCTCGAAACTTATCTCGACTACGCGCCCGCAGGCTTCGCTTCCTTCCTCAAGGCGATGCCATCGTGGATGAAAGAAAAACTCTGGATGTCGGACATGATCGGCGCTGACATGGCACGGGTCGAAGGCGTCGAGGACGCGAAGGATGCGAAGCGACGCGCGAAGCAGTTTCGCTGGAAACTACTCTTCGGCGACCACCACGAGAGCCACGCGGCGAGCGCGTTCTACGCGTCGCCTTTCGAGGAAGCAGCGATACTGACTCTGGACGGCGTGGGAGAATGGGCGACGAGTTCCATCGGCGTCGGGCGCGGGGGCGAGATCGAGATGCTCAAGGAGTTGCGCTTTCCGGACAGTCTCGGCCTGCTCTACAGCGCGTTCACCTATTACACGGGTTTCAAAGTCAACAGCGGCGAGTACAAGGTGATGGGACTCGCACCCTACGGCGAACCGAAGTACGTCGCGCTGATCAAAGAGAAACTCGTAGAGATACGCGACGACGGCAGCCTGCGCATGAATCACGAATACTTCGGCTACGCGCACGGCCTGAGCATGACGAACAAGGCGTTCTCGAAGTTGTTCGGCGACGCGCCGCGCAAACCGGAAGCGCGACTGACGCAGCGCGAGATGGATTTGGCGCGCAGCATTCAAGTCATCACGGAAGAAGTGATGTTGAAGATGGCTTCTTTCGCACACAGCGAGACGGGCGCGCGGAAACTCTGCATGGCGGGCGGCGTCGCTTTGAACTGCGTCGGCAACGGTCGTGTTTTGCGCGAGAGTCCGTTTGAAGACATCTGGATTCAACCGGCGGCGGGCGACGCGGGCGGCGCAGCCGGAATCGCACTCGCCATCTGGCATCGTTATCTAGGCCAACCGCGCACGAGTCCCGAACGCGCTGGCACTTGGGCGTCGCCGCGCAATTCTAACGGGGCGAACGGCTCGATCCCGCCTTATGCCGACGGGATGAAGGGTTCTTACTTGGGGCCGCGCCACACGGAAGCGGAGATCGAAGAGTTTCTGCGCGCGCGCAACCTGCCTTACAAAAAATACCGCCGCGAGGAGTTGCCGGAAGCGGTCGCGGAGTTGCTGGCGGCGGAGAAGGTCATCGGCTTGCATCAGGGGCGCATGGAGTTTGGGCCGCGCGCTCTCGGCGGGCGTAGCATCATCGGCGACGCACGCTCGCCCCGCATGCAGTCGGTGATGAATTTGAAGATCAAATACCGCGAGAGCTTTCGCCCGTTCGCGCCGAGCGTGACGCGCGAACAGGTCGGCGAGTGGTTCGACCTCGACACGGACAGCCCCTACATGCTGCTCGTCGCAGACGTTCTGCACGGGCGTCGCCGCGAGGCGACGGAAGCGGAGCGTGCTCTGTGGGGCATCGAGAAATTGAACGCCGTGCGCTCGGACATTCCAGCCGTCACGCACGTAGATTATTCTGCGCGCATACAGACCGTCAGGCGCGACACCAACCCGCTCTACTGGGAGATCATCGAAGCCTTCCGGCAGAAGACGGGCTGCCCCGTCGTCGTCAACACGAGTTTCAACGTGAGGGGCGAGCCGATAGTCTGCACGCCCGAAGACAGTTATCGCTGCTTCATGCGGACGGAGATGGATGCGCTCGTTTTGGAGACGTGCGTGCTCTTGAAAGAGGAGCAGCCGGAGTTTGTCGAAGCCTCTGATTGGCGCGCAGACTTCGCGCTCGATTAAAGTTCGTGCGCATCGCGTACTAGGGGCGCGCGTGTCCGCCGGAAACTCGCTGCTTTGATCTCTCCGTGCGACGGTTTAGACTCTGCGCCGTTGCGTAGTTCAATCGTGCGCGGGCACAAGCATTCGGGGTGAGGAGAATATGAGAATATTAGTGACGGGCGGTGCGGGCTTCCTCGGCGCGCACTTGTGCGAGCGGTTGCTCGCTGACGGGCATGAGGTGCTGTGCCTCGACAATTTCTTCACGGGGCGGCGCGAGAACGTCTTCCACCTGCTTGACCATCAACGCTTTGAACTCGTACGCCACGACGTGACCGAACCCATCCTGCTCGAAGTCGAACAGATTTACAACCTCGCCTGCCCAGCGTCGCCCGTCCACTACCAGTTCAATCCCGTCAAGACGGTGAAGACGAACGTGATGGGCGTGATCAACATGCTCGGACTCGCCAAGCGCGTGCGCGCGCGCATCCTACAGGCTTCGACCTCAGAGGTGTACGGCGATCCGGAGATGCACCCGCAGCCCGAACACTACTGGGGCAACGTCAATCCCATCGGCATACGCAGTTGCTACGACGAGGGCAAGCGCCTCGCCGAGACTCTGATGATGGATTACCACCGGCAGAGCGGCGTGGACACGCGCATCGCGCGAATATTCAACACATACGGCCCGCGTATGCTTGAAAACGACGGGCGCGTGGTGTCGAACTTCATCGTGCAGGCTTTGAGGGGCGAGGAGTTGACCATCTACGGCACGGGCGAGCAGACGCGCTCGTTCTGCTACGTGGACGATCTGATAGAAGGGCTGGTGCGTTTGATGAACGTCGAGCCGACGCCTGCGGGCGCGAGCGTTCACGAGCCTGTGAATCTGGGAAACCCGAACGAGTTCACGATGCGGCAGTTGGCAGAAGAGATCGTCAGGCTGTGCGGGCGCGAGGCGCGCGTCAAATATCTGCCGTTGCCGCAGGACGATCCGCGTCAACGACAGCCCGACATTTCGTGTGCGCAAACTCTACTCGGCTGGGCACCGCTCGTACCTTTGCAGGAGGGGCTGGTCAAGACCATCGCTTATTTTGCAGGCCGACTCGATCAGGAGTTGCCGGAGGCCGAGGCACGACAAGGAACGCGCTTGTAGGCTCGCGACCAAGAGGCGTAACTTGCGCCGGTCGCACGTTTGGGCGGGTTCGCCGTTTATGTTAGTCTCCTACGGCGCGTGCGCCCGAAACATCAGTAGAAGCGTTTGCGTCGGTCGAAGCCTCGCGGGACAAGGAAAGACCCCGCCGCCGAACCGCGAAGCGAAGCGCGACATAAAAGTGCAGCGCGAATCGCAGCGCGCGAAATGACAGGATTTGATTTTGCCCGTGACCCAAACACCACTCGTCAGCGTCGTCATTCCCTCATACAACCACGCGCCCTACGTCGAAGCGACCGTCGCGAGCGTGCTCGCGCAGACCTACGCGAATCTTGAGCTTTTCATCATAGACGACGGCTCGCGCGACGACTCTGTGGCGCGTCTCAAGCGAATGCTCGACGAGCGCGGCGACGCGCGCGCGCACCTCATCGCGCGCGAGAATCGCGGCCTGTGCCGGACGCTCAACGAGGGCTTGCGGCTCGCGCGCGGCCACTACTTCGCATACATCGGCTCGGACGATCTATGGGAGCCTGAGAAGTTGGAGCGGCAGGTCGCGGCGCTCGCGGCGGCTGCGGACGAGCGCATCGGCGCATGCTACACAGACTCCTACATCATTGACGCGGAAGGGCAGCGGCTCGACCGCTTCGGGCGGCAGTACCACTATCGCGGCGGCGACATCTACCGCGACCTGCTCCTGATGGATTACATGCCGCCGTCGCCCACCAATCTGTTCGGGCGCGAGAAGCTGTTGGAGGTCGGCGGCTTCAACGAGGACGTGCGGGTCGAAGACTACGAGGCCTGGCTGCGCGTGGTGCGCCGCTTCCGCGTCGTCTATCTGCCGGAGGTGCTGGCTTCCTTCCGCGTGCATCGCACCAACACGAGTTCCAACTATCCTGAGCGCATGCTCGAATCCAACTGCCACGGGCTGAAGCTGGCCTTCGAGGCCGACCCTTCGATCCCCTTCTGGCTGCGCCGACACGCCATCGCGCGCCAGCATGCGGGCGTGGCGACCGTCTATTACAACGCGCTCGAAATGGGTCGCGCGCGGCGTGAGGCGCTGAGGGCGCTCAAGCTCTACCCGCTCGAAGGGCGCGCTTGGCGCATCGCACTCGGCTCTCTACTCGGCGCGTCGCTCGTCGAGCGTCTGCGCGCACGCCGCCGCGCACGGCTCGTTTACGAAAATCATTGACGAAACGCTTTCGCTCTCTCGCACGGCATCTGGCCTTGCCAGGCCGCCGCGTGTCGCGCACGCCATCGAACGCTCGCGCACGACGCGAGCGCGAGCCGGTTGCGGAGAGTTAGTTGCGATCACATAAGTTTGTTTTGAACATGCCCATACGCATCCTCCACGTCGTAACTTCGCTGGCGAGCGGCGGCGCTGAACGCCAGCTCGTGGACGTGGTTTGCAACACGTCGAAGTCGGAGTTCGAGCACGTCGTCTGCCACCTTCGCCCGAAGGATTTCTTTGCAGAGCAGATCAGGCGCGCAGGCCACCGCGTCACGGGTCTCGGCCTGACGAACAAATACCCCTGGCTCGCCGCCGCACGTCGCCTCGCCCCGCTCATACGCGATGAGCGACCCGACTGCATCCACACTTGGCTCTTCGACGCCGACGTGAGCGCACGCATCGCGCACCGTCGCGTCGCGCCCAAACTGCCGCTCATCACGTCGCTGCAAGCGCCCAACTACGACCCCGAAACAGTGCGCGGGATGAATTGGTCGCCCATGAAAATCAACGGCTTGCGTTGGCTTGACAAACTATCAGCCCGATGGTCAAATCCCCACTTTGTCGCCTGTTCGCAATTTGTTCGGCAGTCCACAGTGGATCGTCTCGGAGTCGCGGCATCAAGGATTCGGGTGATTTACAATTCCGTTGACCCCAACACGCTGCGTTGTGCGCCGGACGAGCCTCGCGCTCTCCGCAGGTCTTTCGACATCCCCGAAGATGCCTTCGTCTATATCACCGTCGGGCGGCTCGACCCGCAGAAGGGGCACGCCTATTTGTTGCGCGCCTTCGCGCAAGTTGCGGCCACGCGGCCTCGCGCTTATCTGGTGATAGTGGGCGAAGGGCCGCTCGCCAACGGACTCCAACAGTCAGCCACGCAGCTCGGCGTCGCAGATCGCCTGCGACTTTTCGGTCGGCGCTCGGACGTTGGCGCGTGTCTTGAGATGGCGAACGCTTACGTCTTTCCGAGTTTGTTCGAAGGCTTCGGCATTGCGCTCGTCGAGGCGATGTTCAAGCGTCTGCCCTGCGCGGCGGCGCGCGTCGGCCCGATACCTGAGATCATAGAGGACGGCGCAGACGGACTACTTTTCGCTTCCGGCGCGGTCGAAGAGTTGCGCGACGCGATGTGTGTGCTGCACGACGACGCAGCGCGTCGGCGCACGCTCGGCGAGCAGGGCTTCCGCAGTTCGTGGGGACGCTTTCGCAGCGAATTGACCATCCCGCAATGGGAGAATCTCTACCGCGAACTGTCGCGCCGCGAAGTGCGCGCGACGGGCAACGCGGTAGAAAGAGTTGCTTAAACATAAGGTGTACGCCGTTTGAACTGTGTCGTGCTTTGACTGAAGAGGCGTTCTAGCGCGTGAGCGCGCGGCGCGGGCGGCGACGGCGGCGGGCAGTTGTGAAGGAGAGTCTTAATGACAGCGAATAATAACGGCGGCGCACGCGAGCCTGTGTACGTGCTGGGGATCAGCGGAAAGTTTCACTCGAACGCATCGGCGGGCGACGCGCATCATCCTGCGGCGGTGCTCCTGCGCGACGGCGAGATCGTGGCGATGGCGGGCGAGGAACGCTTCGTGCGCGTCAAACATGCCATCGGACATTTCCCCTATCACGCTACCAAGTTCTGTCTCGAAACCGCTGGAATAGCGCCCGAACGTCTCGACGCAATCGCGTGGTCGAACGATCCCTTTCTCGCCAACGAGCGTTGGGTCAATGTCAACAACAAGACCGTCAAACGTCTGGCCTACGGGCTTACGAGCCGCTTGAATCGCTCGAAGAACGGTGTCAAAAAGGGCTTGCGACTCTTCGACGTGATGCTCAAGCCCTGGGAGGAAGAGGCCAACCAGAAGGCAGGATTCCGCAGCAAGTTTCGTCTGGACGTTGACAAGATTCCGTTCTTCCGCGTTGACCACCACCTGTCGCACGCCGCTTCGGCCTACTACGCGAGCGGCTTTCAAGAGGCGACCGTCATCACATGGGACGGCAGCGGCGACGGCCTGAGCGCAACCATCTCGCACGGCAAAGACGGCAAGCTCAAGATGCTCGAAGAGCGTCTCGACTTCTCCATCGGCGAGGTCTACTGGACGATCCACCAATTCCTGAAACTAAGCGACGAGGGATCGCTCATGGGACTCGCGGGCTACGGCAAGCCGCAGAACCTCTTCAAAGGGCTGGTTGACCCCGAACGCCTCTACATGGACTTGAATCAGATCAGCCGCCCCGGCGGATCGTCGGACGCGTGGCTCGGCTATCACCCGTCGCTCGTCGAACGACTCGGCCAGCCGCGTCTGCCCGACGAACCGCTCGAAGACCGTCATCGCAACATCGCCGCAGACCTCCAGAAACTCGTCGAAGATTTCGGCTTCGCTTTCCTGCGCCGCGCGCTTGAGATGACGGGTTGCCGCAACGTCGCGTTCGCGGGCGGCGTCGCGTTGAACGCGGTGATGAACGGCAAGATCGCGCGTTCGGGTCTGGTTGACAACATCTTCATACAACCCGAAGCGGGCGACGCGGGCGGCGCGCTCGGCGCGGCCTACATGGGCTATCAACGGCTCGGCCACGATCTGAAACCGAAGGCGATGGAGCACGCCTACTGGGGCGCGGGCTTCACGGACGAAGAGATCGAAGCGGCGCTCGCCATTACGAAAGTGCGCTACGAAAAAGTCACGCGCGAAGAGTTGATCGAGACGGTGGCGAGCGAACTCGCAAACAAGAAGATGGTCGGCTGGTTTCAGGGACGCGCCGAATGGGGGCCGCGTGCTCTCGGCGCGCGCTCGATTCTCGCAGACCCGCGCGACCGCGCGATGAACTTGAACGTCAACGCCGCCGTCAAATATCGCGACGACTGGCGACCTTTCGCGCCGAGCATGATCGAAGAGGTTGCGAGCGAGTACATGGAAGGCGCGATGTACGCGCCGTTTATGATCATGACGTTTCCCGTGAAGGAAGAGAAGAAGAAGGACATCGCCGCGGTCGTACACGTTGACGGCACGACGCGCCCGCAGACCGTCCGCCGCAGCGTCAACCCGCTCTACTACGACATGATCAAACGGCTCGGCGAAAAAACGGGCGTGCCTGTGGTGATGAACACGTCGTTTAATTTGAAGGGTGAACCCGTCGTCAACTCGCCGCGCGACGCGCTGCGTACCTTCTTCAGTTCCGGCCTCGACGTGCTGGCGCTCGGCAATTTCATTATCAGAAAATAGACAACCGGTAACACGCAGACGATACGTAAGGATGGACAGCTTAATGAGTGAACAGAAGAACGGGCAGACAGAGTTTAAGTCGCGGATGATCAATCCGGGCGAATTCGAGCCGCACCTGAACCAGCGTTTGCTGGACGACACTTATCCGGCTTCGATGCTGTTGAAGGTGCTCAAAAAGAAGATCGTGCGCAAAATCTCCGGCGGCCAGTTCAAGGACATGGAGATCGGCGGCGTCTATAACGGCTTCGTCGTCTTCGACCGGCAGGACTTGAACGGCGGCGGCCCCGCGCTCGCCATGAACATCTGCCGCATCCTGCTCGAACTCGGCTTCGCGCGAGTCGAAAAAATTTACGAACTCTGTTCGGGGCCTGCCTACATGGGCTATTCGCTTTTAGCCAACGGCTTCTGCGAAAAGTTGACGCTCGCGGACATCAATCCGGCGGCGGTCGAGGTGTCGAAGTACACTGCGAAGTACAACGGCGTCGAAGACAAGGTGAACATTTATCTCTCGGACGTGCTGGATCAGATGCCGGAGTCGGAGAAGTTCGACATCGTGGTGAGCAACCCGCCGAACGCTCTGCCGAACAGCGCGGCGGACACGGACATACGCGCGTTTGACCCCGACTGGATTCTGCACAAGAAGTTCTACGCTTCGATCAAACGGCACATGAAGCCGGGCGGCCACGTCGTGATGATCGAGATCGTGCCCGGTTCGACGACGGACATCTTCCGCCCGATGATCGAGGCGGGCGGCGGCACGCTCATCTCCGACGAGAAGGGCACGGACATTCACGGCAATTTGAACGGGCTGTACTACATCGTCAGCAGGTGGTAAGGCTGTCAGTTGTCAGTAGTCAGTTGCATGTGGTTATCACACAAGCTACTAAAGATTTGATTGAACAACTGACAACGGGCTACTGACAACGGACAGGTTTTTTTATGCAGATGAAATTGCTGGAAGTGTTGGGCTGCCCGAAGTGTCGCGGCGAACTCGCGCTCGGCGCGTCGGTTGAGCGCGATGCGGAGGGCAACGTCGAGACGGGCGAGTTAAGTTGCGCGCGTTGCGCTGTGTCTTACCCGATTCGTTCGGGCATCCCGCGCTTCATCGGCGACGACAACTACGCTTCATCTTTCGGCTACCAGTGGAATCGCTTCCGGCTCGAACAACTCGACTCGGCCAACGGCACGCATCTCTCGCACAAACGCTTTTACTCGGAGACCGAGTGGCCGAAAGAGTGGATGGCGGGCAAGTGGATTTTGGACGCGGGCTGCGGCGCGGGTCGCTTCCTCGATGTCGCGGCGCAGACGGGCGCGCAGGTCGTCGGCATGGACATCAGCAGCGCGATTGAGGCTTCGCGCGATAACTTGAAAGGCAACCCGAACGCGCATTTCGTACAGGCGAGCATCTACGAGATGCCTTTCCGCGACGGTGTCTTCGACGGCGTCTATTGCATCGGCGTCATACAGCACACGCCCGACCCTTTGAAGTCCGTACGCGCTCTGCCGCGCGTACTTCGTGCGGGCGGGCGCATCGCGTATTCGATGTATGAGAAACGCAAGTACACGCTCTTTCATTCCAAGTACATCCTGCGCCCGCTGACGAAAAAGATGGGGCAGAAGACTCTGCTCCAAACGATTCGCGCGGCGATGCCCGTCCTCTTTCCCCTAAGCGAAGTCGCCTTCCGCGTGCCCGTCGCCAAACGCTTCTTACAGTTTGCGATCCCCATCGCAAACTACGTGGGCGAACCCGAATTGAACGTGCGCCAGCGTTACGCATGGTCTCTGATGGACACGTTCGACATGCTCGCGCCGCAGTACGACCAGCCGCAGACCGAGCCGGACGTGACCGCCGCGATGCAGAGCGCAGGCATCACGGACATCCGGCGCACGCCGATCAAAGGTCTCGCCCTCGTCGGTCGCAAAGTCTCCTCTAACGGAACGAAGCCGACGGGCGAGTAAACGTCTCTCCCGTCTAAGGCGCTGCGACGAACTTCCTTTGAAAGCGATGTCTCTACGCACACTCTATCTCTGTTACTTTGGCTTGCGCGAGCCGCTCGTACAGACGCAGGTGTTGCCATACCTCAGACAACTGAGCGCGGGCGGCGAGGTCGAAGTTTTTCTACTCACCTTTGAACCCGACAAGCGCAACAGTTGGACGCCCGCCGACGAAGCCGACTGGCGCACGCGTCTCGAACGCGACAGGATACGCTGGTTTTCGCTCCCCTATCACAAAAGCCCCTCCGTCGTCGTCACGCCTTACGACATCGTGCGCGGCGCGCTCCGTGCGGCGCGGCTCGCGCGGCGTCATAAAATTGACGTGCTGCACGCGCGCGGTCATCTGCCGATGGCGATGGCACTTCTGGCGCGTCGCTTCGGCGCACGCGTCCGCTTGCTGTTCGACATACGCGGCCTGCTCGCGGAGGAATACGAAGAGGCGGGCGTCTGGAAAAAAGATTCGCCGCAATCGCGAGCCATTCACGCGGTCGAGCGCGCGGGACTGAAACGCGCGGAAGGCTTGATCGTCCTGACGCGGCGTTTACGCGATCATCTCGTCTCGCGCGGCCTCGCACGCGCAGAACAGATCGAAGTCATCCCCTGCTGCGTTGACTTCGCGCGCTTCGATGCGACGCTAGACAACGGCGACAGCGGGCGCGATAACGTAAGCGACGCGGCGACGAGGCGCAGGAGTCTCGACGCACAAGACGTGCGCGCGACGGGACGTTTTGAAGTCGTCTCGGCGGGCTCTGTGACGGGGCTGTATCTGCTCGAAGAGATGGGGCGTTTCTTCCTCGCCTTGAAGCGACACAGGCCGGACGCGTTTTTGCGGATACTGACAACCTCTTCGCGCGAGCAAGCGGCGGCGACGCTCAAGCGCGCAGGTTTGAACGCAGAAGATTTCTGGATCGGCGCGGTGAAGCCTGCGGAAGTTCCCGCGTATCTCAGGCGCGCGCGGCTCGGCCTCTCGTTCCGCAAGGCCACGTTTTCGCAGATCGCCGCCTCGCCCACGAAGATTCCCGAATACCTCGCGGCGGGGCTGCCCGCCGTCTGCAACGCAGGCATCGGCGACACTGACGAACTTTTAACGCGCTCGCGCACAGGCATCATAGTCCGCGACTTCGACGAACGAACGCTCGACGAAGCCGCGCGCGCCGCGCTCGCGCTCGCAGACGACGCTGAAGTGAGCGCACGATGCGTCGAGACGGCGCATCGCTATTTCGATCTCGTGAGCGTCGGCGGCGTCGGCTATCTGAGCGCCTACCGCCGTCTCGCAAAAGAAAGCGCGGGTGCGCTCGTCGCGTCCGAAACTCGCTAGCACGGTTAATAAGTTTGAACGAAGCGAACTCATCAACGACTACGCAGGCGACGAACGCGGAACGTGCGCGCGTCGCGGCGGAGTCGTCCGCGTTGATGCGCCTGTGGTGGGAGAGGCACGCGGCTGGTCTTGTGCGCTACGACCCGCGCCTGCTGGTGCTGCACGCGGTTGAAGACGCTTGCGGCGACTACGGCTGGGGCACGGTCTTTTACAGCAAGGCGCGTGAGGATTACAAAACGCGCGTCGGGAGTTTGCCGGAAAATCAAGCCGCCACATTCGATCTAGACTTGATGAGTCGCCTCGAACTTGCGCGCGCGGGCGGATTGAATGTCGCCGCCAACCCGAACAGCATCGTGCCCGGTCATCTCGTCATCTGGCCGGAAGAGAAGCGCGCCGCGCTCACGCACGCAGACGTGCGCGATCTCTCTCGCCTCGCGCGCGAGCACCCGGCATGGACGTTCATACACAACATGGAGCAGGCCGCCGCATCCATCGTTGACTGGGCACACTTCCAAGCCTACCCGTGGGAGTTTCCCATGTCGCGCACGGCAGGCGAGGAGACGCTCTACGAGTCGGGCGGCTTCCGTGTGTCGCGCCTCGCGGAGACGTATCCGGCTTACGTGCTCTCGGTCGAATCGGAGCGCGAGGAAAGTTTGAGCGCGTGGTTGTACGCGATGCTCTGTGCGCTCGCGCGTGGGAGCGAGGCGAGCGGTGGGCGAAGCGTTCCCTGCAACGTCGTGTGGCGCGGCGCACGCGCGTGGCTCATCCCGCGCTCGCTCGCGCAGTCTGCGCTCGCCGCGCGTTACGTCGGCGCGCTTGAGATGGGCGGGCTGTTCTGCCTGCCGAACGCCGACAGCCTGCGCCGCTACTTGCCGGACGCGCTCGCATCCGAGGTGCGTCAGGCATCAATCGCGAATGAACCGGACGTGCGCGCGTGGTGTGAACAGGCTGCGCGCGAAACCGCAGGCGCGTTGTCTGCGAGCGACGGCGAGGCGGCATGAGTGCGCGCGTCGAACTCGATGATTTGATAGACGCATCGCGCGTCGAACGCTTACGACTGCGGGGCGCGCTCGTGCTCGACGTTGACGACACGCTTCTGGCGCGCGTGCGCACGGACGGCGGCGCGGGCGAAGAGACTTTCGCAGAGAGCGCATCTGCCACCGCGCTTCCAGAACTTCTGCGTCGCGGCTTCCGCGTCTGTCTCATCACGGGGCACGGCTGGCGGCAACTCGAAACGCGTCTCGTCGCGCCCGTCGTCGAACACTTGCGCGCATCGGGCGATGACATGGCGGCGTGCGTTGCGCGCCTGCGCGTCTATGCCAATCGCGGTGCGACGAAGATCGTCCGGGACGGCGAGCGCCACGCGGTTGACGAAGTTTACGGTGAACGTCATCAACTGCGCGGTGAAGATGTGGCGACGCTTCGAGCATTGCTTGAAATTTTGGGCGCGGAGTTTGACGCCGCGTTCAACGCGCGCCGCGAGTGGTTTCAAGAGACGTTTCCGCGTTTCGATTTTGCAACGCTGCCCGCCCGCGTGTCGGAGCGCGAAGGGGCTGTGCTGGTCTTGCGTCCCATCCCGGCGCGGATGCACGCGGCAAATGGAGTTGTGGACGTGCGCGCGGGAGTTTACGCACGCGCTCTTGAGTTGTTGCGGCGCGCGAATCTGAGCGACCGCTACGAACTGGCGGAGAGCGGGCGGAGCAGCATCGAGATCACGCGACGCGGCGTCTCGAAAGAGGCAGCGATGCGCGACGCAATCGCTGAACTTGCGGCGGCGTCGGGCGCGAGCGAGGGCGACGTGGAAGAGTCAATCGTCTATGTCGGCGACGAGTTCTACGCGGGCGGGAACGATTTCGTGATTCCGCAACTCTTCCCGCGTGCGCTTTGCCTGTCGGTTGCGGGCGGGCAGGCGGCGGAGACTGCGGCGGGCGTCGTCTCGCTTGCACGCGCGACGCACGCAACGGGAACTGGGGCGACCGAACAATTGCTCGCGCACCTTCTACGCTTGTCGGCGTGAGTTTGATTGTGCATTATTGACGCTTTCGCAGAGAGGGATAATTTTCGGTTGTTAAGATGAAAGAATTGCTTCAATCGGCCAGCGGCTTTCACGTCGTCATCTTGTGCGGCGGGCGCGGCAGCGGCCCGCTCGCCAATCAACTGCTCGATCAGGGCGCGCGCGTCACCTGTCTCGTCAACGCATACGACGACGGGTTGAGCACCGGACGACTGCGCTACGTCTTCGACGAACTCGGCCCTTCAGACCTGCGCAAGAATCTGCTCTCCCTGATGAACCTCGACGCGGCGGGCTACTGGTCGCGCCACGAAGTCTTCGGCTATCGCTTTCCGGCCGAGACGGAGCGCGCGGCGGACTTCCAGCGCGAGATCGAAGACCTCTGCGCGTCGGGCGGCGACGTGCTCGCACGCGGCGAGCGACGCGAGTTGTTGAAGATGGTGGCGCGCATGCCTGCGGACGCGCGCGAGCGGTTCGTGGGTTATCTTCGTCTCTTTCTCGCCGAACTCAGAGAGCGCGAACGCACAGAGGGCGCGGAGTTTTCCTTCGCAGATTGCGCGCTTGGCAACTGCATTTTGCTCGGCGCGTATCTTCAAGAAGGGCGCAGTTGGACGCGTGCGCTCCGTGCGCTCGAAGAAGTTTTGCAGGTGCGCGGGCGCGTCGAGATCGCGTCCGAAGAGAACCGTCACCTGTTCGCGCTCTGCACGGACGGGCGCGTGCTAGAAAGTGAAGCCGCCGTCATCACAGAGTCCGACGGCGACATACTCGAACTCTTCCTCTCGAAACAGCGCGTTGCGCCTTTGAATCTGGACAAGTGGGTCGTGGAATCAGGGATAGACGCGGCGCGCGAACGCATACGCCGCGAAGTCCACGCTCCCACGTCGGCGAGCGCGGGCGCGCTCGAAGCGTTGGAGCGCGCCGACGTGATCATCTATGGGCCGGGCACGTTTCACTCGTCGCTTCTACCGACGCTGATGATCGAAGGCGTGAGCGACGCGATCCGTCGAAGCGCGGCGACGAAGATCATGGTTGTCAACATCGTCGAAGAGGCAGACACCCGCGGCGCGACGGGCACTGAACTCGCGCAGAAGATCAACGACCACGTCGGCGAGGGCGCATACGACTACCTGATCGCCAACGTGCCGCAGCATCAGGGCGGCGAAGGTTATTTCACGTTCGACGAAGAGACGCTTCGCGGCACAAACGTCAAACTCGCCGTGCGCGATCTTGAAGACCGCGCGCGTCCGGGCAGGCATCGCGCGCCCGTGCTAGTGCAAACAATACTCGGCATCGTCCGCCCCGAAGCCGCCGCGCTCGCGCGCAGCACGGAGGAGCAGCCGCTTGTGAGCATCGTGATGCTCGCGTGGAATCGCAAGGGCGAGGTCGAGATCGGTTTGCATGAACTTCGCAAGCTGACTTACCCGAACATCGAGTTGATCGTCGTTGACAACGGCTCGAAGGACGGGACGGCGCAGATGGTCTACGAAAAGTTTCCCGAAGTGACGGTCGTGCGCCTCCACGAGAACACGGGCATGACGGGCTACAACGTCGGCTTTGCGACAGCGCGCGGCAAGTACGTTGCGATGCTTGACGACGACTCACACCTTGCGCCCGAATCAATCGAGACGATGGTTAAGCTGTGGGAGGATGAGTCGAACAAGGACGTGGCGGTGATGGCGTTTCGCGTGATGAACCCGCACCTGAACAGTCTCGTGACGCACTTGTGGGAGGAACGACTTGTGCCGACCGCGCCCGGGCGCGAGCGCGAGATCACGTCGTTCGCTGCGTGCGGCGCGGCCATACGGCGAGACGCTTTGGACGAGTGCGGCTACTTCGACGACGACTTTTTCATCTACGCCACCGAAGACGATCTCGCCATACGTCTCTGGGACGCGGGCTACAAAGTCATCTACGAGCCTCGCTGTTTGTCCTTCCACCGCGAGAGCCGCCAGCAGCGTTCCTGGAAACGCTACGGGCGCGGTTTCCGCAACGCCGCCTGGTTCAACTTGAAACATCTGCCGTGGCGATTTTTGCCCGTCGTCTTCATACGCAATTTGTTCTGGCTCACTTTGCGCGGCATACGCTTCCGCTCGTTCGCATATTTTTTCTACGGGCTGATCGGTTATTTTCAAGGCTACCTGCAATGCCGCACCGCGCTCAAGAAACGTCGGCGCGTGAAAACCGAAGTCGCGCGTTTCTGTCTGGAAGACGACTGGATCAGCCGCCCGATCATCTCGACCGTCCGGCGCATCTTCGCGGACAAGCGCTACATTCTGGACAAGCGCGGCGTCGCGCCGTGAGTGTCGGGTTGATGGGGCATACATATATTTTGGGTTGTGTGTAAGGCAGGGAGCGTTCACCGCAGAGACGCAGAGAGCGCAGAGGGGGCGCAGAGAGTTGAGTGATTGTTGAGTTGAATGATCTTCTCTGCGCCCCCTCTGCGTCCTCTGTCTCTGCGGTGAATGTTTTGATTTTGTTGAAAACACGATGAGCGGTAACGGTAAACAGCAGGCGTGGGAGTTTCGCGACGAGGCGTGCAAGGTGTGCGGCGGGCGCGATTTTCGCGTGCTCGGTTCGCGCGGCGGCGAGGCGCACCGCGATGGCGCGGGCACAAAGACGCGCATCGTCAAATGTCGCGGCTGCAAGTTGATCTTCCCGAACCCGATGCCATATCCGGCTGGCGAGGACACGCGCTACTCGAACGTCTCAGGTTATTTCGAGGACGTGATGACCGTGACGGACGAGAGCCAGCGGCAGTTGGGCGACAAACTCGCGCGCGATGCCGAACAAATGTTTGGCGGGCGAGTCCCGAAGGGCGGGCGTTTTCTCGACGTTGGATGCGGGCGCGGCGAGGTGGTCGCGGCGGCGCAGGCGCGCGGCTGGGACGCGGAAGGCTGCGATCTGTCGGAGGACTTCGTGCGTTACGCGCGCGAGACGAACGGCGTGCGCGCGCATGCCTCGACGCTTGAGGGAATGAAATATCCCGATGCGTCGTTCGACGTGGTGACGCTCGTCGAAGTCATAGAGCATCTCTACGATCCGGCGGAGACGGTGAGGGAACTGCGTCGCGTCGTGCGACCGGGCGGACTCGTCTACATCAGCACGCCGAACGAAGAGAGCGTCTATCAGACGATGGGGAATTTTTATTACAAGGCGCGCGGGCTCGATTGGGTGGTGAACCTGTGCCCGACGTGGAATCTCTATCACATACACGGCTTCAGCCCGCGCTCTCTGCGCTACGTGCTGGAAGCAAACGATTTTCAGATCGAGAATCTGGTGGTCTATCCCGGCGATTTCGTCGTGCCGCCGCGCGGCGGCGTGTGGGGCGGCGTCGAGCGCGTCGGGGCGGGCGTCATCGCGCACATCGCCAATGCCTTGGGGCGCAGCCCTTACATGTATGCATGGGCGCGTGCGTCTAACGTAGAGTACGAATCGAATAGAAAGTAGTGGGCCAGTTTGGAAAGAAATGAAATCTTCAAACATAATGTCTGACATTATTATAGCGATACTCGACGGGGTATTACTCCTGATTCTATCGGCTATGGGTTTGCATTGGCTTTGGTTGCTTTTGATAGGCGCAGCTTGGCTTGCCGTGTTCATGTTCGCAGTTCGCAACCGAGCCAAGCTATTATGAACTTTTCTAAATTCTCAGCTTTCAAACTGACCCATTACCGAATAGAGTCTTACTTTTACTTTTAGGCGGAATTCTGGTAGGTTCAGCAATCAAACAAGTCGGGACTTTGGTGCGTTAAGAACTGCTTTTTCGTTTGTCAGATGCCTGCGGTAGTCCTGCTTTTAAGTCGTCCGGTTTTGAATTAAGTCCGAACTCTTCGCGGGCGCTCTGAGAGCGTCCCGCCGTCAGACCTCGCGCGAGGCGGGAAGGCTCGTCTTGCGGTTATTTTGAGTGCTCGTTGTTTTAGTTTTCGTTATGTACAAACGCCTGTTGAATTTCCTGTGTTGCCCGCAGTGCAACGGAAGCCTTGAAGCCTTTCCTCTCACCTACGTCGCCGCTTCCGACGAAGAATTTTCAGAAGGACTGCTCTCATGCACGCGCGCGCACTGGTATCCGGTGGTGCGCGGCATCCCGCGCATGCTGCCCGACGCGCTCGCAGAGCACTGGGAGACGATCAAGCCGCTCTTGCCGCAACAACTCCCGCCCGCGCTTGCGCCCGTCATGGACGCCGCGCGCGCCTTCGACGGAAAAGTTAATTACGACAAGGCGACGCGCGAAAACTTCAGCCACGAGTGGGACAATCACGACCTCGGCGGGACAACCTGGACGATGCCGCTCTCTCTGCGCGTCGAGGCATTTTTTCTAAACCCGATTCGCATCCCGCAGGAAGAGTTGCGCGGCAAGTTGATGCTCGACGCCGGTTGCGGAAACGGCAGCCAGTCGGTCGCCTATTCCGCATACGGGTTGGAAGTCATCGCGGTTGATCTCAGTTCAGGACTCGAACACGGCCATGCCTTCCGAAACATGCACAAGGGCGCTGACCCTGCGCGCGTACATTTCGTGCAGGCCAACTTGCAACAGCCGCCGCTTCGCGCAAACATTTTAGACATCATCCACTCGGCGGGCGTACTGCATCACACGCCCGACACTTTACAGACCTTTCGCGCCTTGCGCCCGCTTCTCAAACCCGGCGGCACGTTCTACGTCTGGCTCTACAAGTACGAGAAGTTGGTCACGCCCGTCGTCAACACGTTGCGCGCGGTGACGACGCGCATACCGCCGCGACGCTTCGCGCAGGTCGCGCGTTTGATGTCCACATCCTTCATAGGCTTTTGCGCGGCGGTCAACAAACTGGGCTTGAGAAAGTATCCGCCATTGAGCCAACGCGAAGCGACGCTCGCCTTGATGGACATTTTCGGCGCACCCTACGCTTACTATCATTCGTTCGACGAGGTGGCCGCGTGGTACAGGGCTGCGGGCTTCGAGGAAATCTGGCCTTGCAACGACGATAGGCGCGGTTTCGGCGTATGCGGTCGCTTGTCGCAAGACACAGCGGCCAGCAGTGCGGCTTCGCGCGAGACTGCGGGGCAGGCGGAGTCTTCGCGGGTACTCCCGTCTCAGCCGATGACGCACGCGAGCGCAAGCGTGTCTGGGGGTGACGCTTAAATGTATATCCTCGGCCTGACCACGCTCGGAGATTCTGCTGCGACGCTACTCCACGACGGAAAGATCGTCGCGGCGGCGGAAGAGGAACGCTTCTCGCGCCGCAAGCATCACAGCGGCTTTCCCTACAACGCGATGCAGTATTGCCTCGAAGCCGCTGGCATCCGGATCAAGGATGTCGAGCACATCGGACTCTACTGGAAGCCCTGGGTTTTGCGCCACAAGGCTCTACAGGCTTTAAAGTCGGGCTTGATCTCGCGCGACATGTTCAAGGCGAGAGTTGACAGGGGCGTCTCGCAGGTGGGCGAAAGTTATCTCGGCATGCTGCGTCATCCGAAACTCATACGCAAGCATTTCGGGCCGAGCAAGTTTCGCTTCCACTTCCTCGAACATCATCAGTGCCACGCGGCGAGCGCCTTCTTCGTCTCCGGCTTCGACAGCGCGGCGATCCTGACTTGGGACGGCACGGGCGAAGACACGACGACGCTCTTTTCCGAGGGCGAAGGCCAGCGGATCAAAGTCCTCAAACGCATCAAACTGCCGCACTCGCTCGGCCAGTTCTACTCGGCTGTGACGAACTACATAGGCTTCGACATGTTCGGCGGCGACGAGTGGAAGGTGATGGGACTGGCGGCTTACGGCAAACCCGAATACTACGACTTCCTTTCAAAGCGCGTGCTGTCCGTGAACGGCAACAACGATTTTCATTTGAACATACGCGTGCTCGACCATCACCTCGCCAAGCACTACCAGTTCGGCGAGGAGATTTCAAAAGCTCTGGGGCCGCCGCGCCAGCCCGACGAGGATTTGACCGAGCGCCACTGGAACATCGCCGCGAGCGCGCAGAAGGTTCTGGAAGACACCGCGCTCCATCTCATCGAAGGCTTGCACGAGATGACGGGCGAAGAAAATCTATGCATGGCCGGAGGCGTCGCCTTCAACTCCGTGATGAACGGGCGCATCATGACCGAGTCGCCGTTCAAACGTTACTACGTGCAACCGGCGGCGGGCGACGCGGGCTGTTCGCTCGGCGCGGCTTTGATGGTGCATCACACCATACTCAAGCAACCGCGCACGCCCAGGATGGAACACGCCTACTACGGCCCCGGCTTCACGTCCGAAGAGTGCGCCGACGCGTTGCGCGAAGCAGGCTTGAAGTTCGAGACGCTCGCGGACGAGGAGATGTTGCCGCGCGTGGCGCAGATGATCGCGGACGGCGCGATCATCGGTTGGTTTCAGGGGCGCATGGAGTTTGGGCCTCGCGCTCTCGGCAACCGTTCGTTCATCGCCGACCCGCGCCGCGACGACATGCGCGAGTTGTTGAATAAGAAGGTAAAACTGCGCGAGTGGTTTCGCCCGCTCGCGCCTTCGATGAAGGAAGAGGTGAGCGAGGAGATTTTCGGTCGCCCGCATTATGATCCGTTCATGGTGACGGTCTTGCACGTCGCGGAAAACATGCGCGCACGCTTCCCCTCGGTCGTACACGTTGACGGCACGGCGCGACCGCAAACCGTGAGCCGCCGGACGAACCCGCGCTACTGGAATTTGATCAACGAGTTCGAGCGTCTGACCGGATGCCCGATGCTCTTGAACACTTCCTTCAACATTCAAGAGCCAATCGTCTGTCGCCCTTCGGACGCCATCAAAACTTTTCAGGGCGCGAACTTCGACGCGCTCGTGTTGGAGAACCATCTGGTGTTGCGAAGACAGTAAAACGTTAGGGAAAGGGGAAGGGGCAAAGGGGAAAGGAAGCGACGATGGCGCGAGGTAGCGCCGGGTGAAAGTCGCGCACGAAAAATCTTATCTCCCTTTTCCCTTTACCCCTTACCCCTTTCCCCCAATAGTTGTAGGAAGCCCCCGCGCCGGTCAAAGACATGAACGGATTTCTCGTCCTCTTAGCGTTTATCCTCTGCATCGGCATCATTATGATGTTCCCCGGCGTCGGTGCGCCTGCGGTGCTCGTCCTTGTCGTGTGCGCGGGCGCGGCGCTCGCCGCCTTCAACATGTCGCTCGGCGGGCGCGACAGGGAGTTTCTGCTTCAACTCTTCACCGCCGCGCTGTTTACGCGCGTGCTCGTGGCGACGGCGATCTATATGTTTCGCCTGCAACCGTTCTTCGGCGGCGACGCAGCGGGCTACGACCAGATGGGCTTGTGGATCATCGAAGGCTGGCAGGGCAACGAGGCTTACCAGAACGTGATGGAGCGCTGGGGGCACGCGGGCTGGGGCATGGGCTACATCGTCGCCGTCGTCTACACGCTCATCGGGCGCAACTCTTTGGCCGTGCAATATGTCAGCAGCGTGATCGGTGCGGCGACTGCGCCGCTCGCATATTTGTGCGCGCAGCAGATGTTCCAGAACACGCGCGTCTCGCGCCTGTCGGCCATCTGCGTGGCGTTCTTCCCGTCGCTCGTGCTGTGGTCGTCGCAGGTGCTCAAAGACGGGCCGATTGTGTTTACGCTGGTGGCCGCGATGTTCGCGACGCTCAAACTGAGCGACCGTCTGAGCGTCAAACATTTTATCTTGATGGTAATCGCGCTGTTGGGACTGCTCAGTTTGCGCTTCTACGTCTTTTACATGGCGCTGGCCGCTTCGGTCGGCGCGCTGCTCATAGGCATACGCCCGCCCGTCGGTGTCAGCAGCGTGATGAGGCAGTTTGCAATCGTCATCGCGCTCGGACTTTCGATGACGTATCTCGGCGTGCTGCGCACGGCGACCACGCAGTTTGAGGCTTACGGCAACCTCGAACGCATCCAGCGCAGCCGCGCCGACCTCGCCCAGACCGAATCGGGCTTCGGGCGCGACGTGGACGTTTCGACGACCGAAGGCGCGTTGGAGGCGATCCCGCTGGGGATGGTGTACTTGCTGTTCGCACCGTTCCCATGGCAATTGGCAAACCTGCGACAGAGCATCACGCTACCCGAGATGTTCGTCTGGTGGGCGTCATTTCCGCTGCTCGTGATGGGCATCTGGTTCACCTTAAAGTATCGAATGCGACAGGCACTTCCCATCCTCATCTTCACGACGATGTTGACGCTTGCTTATTCTATATTTCAAGGCAACGTCGGCACGGCGTACAGGCAGCGTTCGCAACTTCTGGTCTTTTATTTCATCTTCGTGTCGGTGGGTGCGGTCTTATTAAAAGAGCGTAGCGAGGACAGGCAGCGGCAGGTGCGCAGGGCAGTTGAGGAGCAGCGGCGCACAATTAGACAGGGCGGCAGGCGTGCGCTCAAAGCGCCGGAAGTGCAAACGGCGGAGACGGAGGCTTACGCGAACCGCGGGCCGGTCTGATAGGGAGCGACGGAGGCGCGACGGTTTTTCGATTCGGGGGTTATGAACGCACTACTCACCTTGATAGCGTTGTTGGTCGGCCTGTGTGTCGCCGTGTTTGTGCCGACCTACGGCGCTTCGGCGGTGCTCGTCTGCACCTTCGCGGCGCTCATCGCGGGTTTTGCCGTGCGCCGCATCGAAGTTGATCGCACGTTCCTCTTCTACATCTTCGTCTCCGGCCTGCTCGTCAGGATGATCGTCGGCACGCTCATCTTCAGTTTCAAACTACAGGACTTCTTCGGCGGCGACGCGATGGCCTACGATCAACTCGGCACGTGGATGTGGAAGTCCTGGCAGGGCGACCCTTACTACAAGAATCCGCTACAGGGTTACGAGTCGGTCGGCTGGGGCATGGCCTATCTGGTCGGCAGCATCTACGCGACAATCGGGCGCAACCTGCTCGCAGTGCAGTTGGTCAACAGCGTGATCGGTGCGGCGACCGCGCCGCTCGCATATTTGTGCGCGCAGCAAATGTTCCAGAACACGCGTGTCTCGCGTGTGACTGCGCTGTTCGTCGCGTTCTTCCCGTCGCTCGTGCTGTGGACATCGCAGGGGTTGAAGGACGGGCCGATCATCTTTTGTCTGGTCGCCGCTATGCTTGCGACGATGCGGCTCGGCGAGCAACTCAGCCCGAAATTTTTCCTCGTCCTCGTCGGCTCACTGCTCGGGCTGCTGAGTTTGCGCTTCTACGTTTTTTACATGGCGATTGCGGCGTCGGGCGGCGCGTTCCTGATCGGGATGCGGCGCGTGACGGGGCAGAGTTTGGCGCGGCAGTTCATCGTCCTCATCGCCGTCGGGCTGGCGATGACTTACTTCGGCGTGCTGAGGCGCGCGAGCCAGCAGTTTGAAACCTTCGGCAACCTCGAACGCGTCCAACGAAGCCGCGCCGATCTTGCCAGCGTCGAGTCGGGCTTCGGGCGCGACGTGGACGTGTCAACCGCTTCGGGCGCAATTCAAACTATCCCGCTCGGGATGGTGTACCTGCTGTTCGCGCCCTTCCCATGGCAGTTAGCAAACCTGCGACAGAGCATCACGCTGCCGGAGATGTTCGTCTGGTGGGCATCCTTCCCGCTGCTCGTGATGGGCATCTGGTTCACCTTAAAGTATCGAATGCGACAGGCACTTCCCATTCTCATCTTCACGACGATGTTGACGCTTGCATATTCTATATTTCAGGGGAACGTGGGGACGGCTTACAGGCAGCGTTCGCAACTGCTGGTCTTTTATTTCATCTTCGTGTCGGTGGGTGCGGTCTTATTAAAAGAGCGTAGCGAGGAGCGGGCGCGTCTGTCGCGTATGAAGAAGGAGGCGTTGCTGCGCACGGCGCAGGAGCGACAGGCGCGTCGGCGTTACGAGCAGTGGCGGCGTGAGCGCGACCGCGAGTGGGCTGACATCGCGCGCGGGCTTTCCGAGAGGATTGATAACTAATAAGTCTAAAGTCCCAAGTCCCAAGTCTCAAGTCGAAAACGGCTGTCAGACTTGAGACCTGAGACTTGAGACTTTAGACTTTAATTATGTGTGGAATCGTAGGCATGGTGCGGCGCGAGGGGCGCGCGGTGGACGCGGGCGTGCTCGCGCGTATGAACGAGGCGATCCGCCATCGCGGGCCGGACGAGGAGGGAAGCTACCTAAAAAGTTCGGTCGGCATCGCCATGCGCCGTCTCGCCATCATTGATCTCAAGAGCGGCCAGCAGCCGATGCACAACGACGGGCGCACGGTCTGGATCGTCTTCAACGGCGAAATCTACAACTACAAAGAAGTACGCGCCGAACTGATAAAGCGCGGCCACGCGTTTCACACAGACTGCGACACGGAAGTCGTCCTTCACGCTTACGACGAGTACGGCGCAGACTGTCCCAAACATTTGCGCGGCATGTTCGCCTTCGCCATCTGGGACGAGCGCCGTGATGAGTTGTTTCTAGCGCGCGACCGCGTCGGCAAAAAGCCTCTGCTCTACGCACGTCTGACAGACGGGCTTGTCTTCGGCTCGGAGTTCGCCGCGCTTCTGGAACATCCAGACATCAGCCGCGAGATAGACCGCGAGGCCATTCATCATTACCTCACGTTCATGTGCGTGCCCGCGCCGCTCACCGCCTATCGGGACATACGCAAACTCGAACCCGGCCACACTCTGCGCTACACGCCCCGCGACGGCGAAGTTAAGATCGAGCGTTACTGGCAGCCGGACTTTTCCAAAAAGACGCGCATGAGCGAGGCGGAGGCGGGCGAGCGCGCCGTAGAGATTCTGCGCGAGGCCGTGCGCGTGCGTTTGATGTCGGAAGTGCCGCTCGGCGCGTTCCTGTCGGGCGGCGTGGACTCAAGCGCGGTCGTCGCATTGATGAGCGAGGTGTCGAGTTCGCCCGTCAAAACTTTCTCCATCGGTTTCGAGGAACAGGATTTCAGCGAACTGCATCACGCGCGCCGCGTCGCAGAGCACGTCGGCGCGGAACACCACGAGTTCATCGTTCGCCCCGACGCGATGGAAGTTTTGCCAACGCTCGTCGAACATTACGGCGAGCCTTACGCGGATTCGTCTGCGATCCCGACTTATTACGTCTCGCGCGAGACGCGCCGCCACGTCACCGTCGCTCTAAACGGCGACGGCGGCGACGAGTGCTTCGCAGGTTACGAACGCTACGCCGCGATGAAACTCGCGGGCAAGTATCGCAGCGTGCCCGGTCTTTTGCGTGAAGGCTTGATTAAAAACGCGGTCGCCTTCTACCCGACTTCTGAGACGCGCCGCAGCCGCGCGCGCGATCTCAAACGCTTCCTCGACGCCGCCTCGCTCCCCACCGTCGAACGCTACATGCGCTGGATCAGCGTGCTCGACGCGTCGGCGAAAGACGACCTCTACACGGAGGACTTCCGGCGTGAGATGGCTGGACATAAAGCGTCGGATTTCATCGCGCCCTGGTTTGCGCACGCGAACGGCGCGGGGCTGGTTGACGCGTCGCTCTTGGCCGACACGATGACATACTTGCCGAACGATCTGCTTGTCAAAGTTGACATCGCGAGTATGGCCGTCTCGCTCGAAGCGCGCTCTCCGTTTCTCGATCATCACGTGATAGAGTTTGCCGCGAGTTTGCCGGAGAACTTGAAGTTGCGCGGATTGACGACGAAGTATCTCTTAAAGCGCGTGCTCGCCAAGCTGCTTCCGGCGGAGAATTTGCAGCGGCGCAAGATGGGCTTCGGCGTCCCCATAGGCCACTGGCTGCGCGGCGAGATGCAAAAATTCCTGCGCGAGACGCTGCTCTCTGAGAAGGCGCTCGCGCGCGGCTTCTTCCGTCCCGAAGCCGTCACGCGCATGGTCGAACTACACACGCGCGGCGAGCGCGACTACGCGCACCAGTTATGGACGCTCTTGATGCTTGAGTTATGGTTTCAGAGATTTATTGATTAACTGTCCGTTGTCAGTAGTCAGTTGTCCGTTGTATGTGGCTGGGCAGCGTTAGAGTGAAAATGAAACATTCAAGACGGGGTAGCACGAAACAACTGACAACGGACGACTGACTACTGACAAACTTCTATTCGGAGGATCGCTATTGTGAAAGGTGTTGTATTGGCCGGTGGACTTGGCTCGCGTCTGATGCCGTTGACGGCGGTGACGAACAAGCACTTGTTGCCGGTTTATAATCAGCCGATGGTTTATTACCCGATTCAAACTCTGGTCAACGCCGGGATCAGGGACATCATGATCGTGACGGGCGGCAACTCTGCGGGCGACTTTCTCAAGCTGTTGAAGAACGGTAAGGCGTTCGGCTTGAAGCATCTCAACTACACGTATCAGGAAGGCGAAGGCGGCATCGCGGCGGCGCTCTCTTTGTGCGAAGACTTCGCGGACGGCGAGCCGGTCTGCATCGTCTTGGGCGACAACATCATCGAGGGCAACATCTGTCAGGCCGTGCGCGCCTACCGTCATCAGGGCGGCGGCGCGAAGATACTCCTCAAGAAAGTGTCCGACCCGCAGCGTTTCGGCGTGCCCGAACTCGAAGGCTCGCGCGTCGTGCGCATCGAGGAGAAGCCGCGAGAGCCGAAGTCGGACTACGCAGTGATCGGCGTCTACATGTACGACGCCGAAGTGTTTCAGATCATCAAGACCTTGAAGCCTTCCGAGCGCGGCGAACTTGAGATCACGGATGTCAACAACGCCTACATCGAGCGCGGGGAGATGACCTGGAACGAACTCGATGGCTGGTGGACTGATGCGGGCACGTTCGAGAGCCTGCTGCACGCCGGACGACTCGTAGCCGAGACGGGCGCGAACAAGATGGAGGCCGTCAATGCAAACCATGCCTGAGCGCGAGACACAACCGGAAGCGCCGCAGTTTAAGCGCGGGCAGATTCGCGATGTCGTGGTGCGTGCCGTCGGCAAGTTCGTGGACGAGCGCGGCTGGCTCGCAGAGTTGTTTCGTCACGACGAGTTGGAGGCGGAGTTTTTCCCCGTCATGTCTTACATCTCTTCGACCGAGCCGCACGTGCAGCGCGGCCCGCACGAGCACGTTGACCAAGCGGACTACTTCGTCTTCATCGGCCCCTCGAATTTCAAGCTGCGACTGTGGGACAATCGTAAGGATTCGGAAACTTACAACAATGTGATGACGCTCTACGTCGGCGCGGACAACCCGAAGGCCGTGCTCGTGCCGATAGGCGTAGTACACGCTTACAAAAATGTCGGGAGCGTGCCCGGCATCGTCATCAACTGTCCCAACCGCCTTTACATGGGCGAAGGCAAGCGCGCCGAGATAGACGAGATCAGGCACGAAGACGATCCGAAGACGATTTACAGGATGGAAGATTGAAGGGCTGTCCGTAGTCAGTTGTCAGTTGTCCGTCGTTCGTGCCAGCGCGAGCGGCAGGCTAAAGATAAGACTCTCAAGTTAAGCGAGACGAAAACAACTGACCACTGACTACGGACAACGGACTATGAAGGTTGTTCGCATCATCGCGCGTTTGAACGTGGGCGGCCCGGCCAAGCATGTGGCGTGGCTGACGGCGGCGACGCGGCGTTTCGGGATCGAGTCGGAGCTCGTCGCGGGAGTTGTGCCGCCGGGCGAAGACGACATGAGTTATTTCGCGGCGGAGCAGGGCGTCAGTCCGATCATTTTGCCGGAGATGAGCCGCGAGGTGTCTGCGAAAGACGCCTTGACGATCTGGAAATTGTACGGGATGTTCCGGCGTTTGCAGCCGGACATCGTACACACGCACACGGCGAAGGCGGGGACGGTCGGGCGCGTCGCAGGTGTGCTCTATCGCTGGCTCACACCGTCGGCGCTTCTGGGGCGACCGCGCGCCTGCCGCTTCGTACACACATATCACGGGCACATTTTTCACAGCTACTACGGGCGTCTGAAGACGCGTCTGTTTTTGAACATCGAACGCCTGCTCGCGCGCACGGCGACGGACAGGATCATCGTCATCAGCCAACAACAGTACCGGGAGATACACGAGCAGTTCGGCGTCGGGCGCGCGCGCCAGTTCAAAGTGATTCCGCTGGGGCTGGACGTTCAGGCGTTCGCAGGTTGGCGCGAGCGGCGCGCGTCGGCGCGGGAAGCGTTGGGTGCGAGCGCGAATGATGTGCTCGTCGGCATCGTCGGGCGTCTGACGGAGATCAAGAATCATAAGTTGTTCATCGAAGCTGCCTACAACTACATAGAGAAGCACACGGACTGGAACGGCGTAGAGAAGGACGGGTCTGGGCGACGCGTGCGCTTCGTTATCATCGGCGACGGGCATTTGCGCCCCGAACTGGAAATGGAAACACACGCCTTCGGCATTGAAGATCATGTCACCTTTACAGGAACGCGCGACGACCCCGAAAGTTTTTATGCCGCGCTCGACATCGTCGCGCTGACATCTCTGAATGAGGGCACACCCTTGACGCTCATCGAAGCGATGGCGAATGCGCGCGCAATCGTGGCAACAGCCGTCGGCGGCGTCGTTGATCTCATCGGCGAAGCGTTTGAAGATGAAGCGACGACAACAGCGGCAGCATTAACGACAACTGTTGCCGCGCCGACTTATACGATCTGCGAGCGCGGCGTGCGCGTGCGGACAGGTGACGCGGAGGCTTTTTGCGAAGCCTTAAGGCGGCTCGTCTCGGACGCGGAACTCAGGCGCGAGATGGGCGAGCGCGGGCGCGCGTTCGTCGCGGAGCATTATTCAAAGGAGCGTCTGGTAAAGGACGTGTTGAATCTTTACAGTGAGCTGTTGCCGTCGCCGCGTGTGGCGGCTGTGGCAGCGGCAAAGCAGGGGGGCGTGCCCGCGATTGAGTCGGCGCGTGTGAAGGGAGATTAAATTTGCGAGTTCTAATCACGGGCGGGGCGGGCTTCATCGGGTCGCACCTGTCGGACGCTTATCTGGAACGCGGCGACGAAGTCTACGTTATAGACGACCTCTCGACGGGCAGCATCGAGAACATCGCGCACTTAAAACAGCACCCGCGTTTTCATTACACGATTGAGAGCGTGCATAACGTTCCGGTCTGCGCCGAACTCGTTGACCAGTGCGACGTGGTCTTTCATCTGGCGGCGGCGGTCGGCGTGAAGTTGATCGTGGAGAGTCCGGTCAGAACCATCGAGACGAACGTGCGCGGCACGGAAGTCGTCTTGAATCTCGCCAACAAGAAGAAGAAGAAGGTGCTCGTCGCCTCGACTTCGGAAGTCTACGGCCTTTCGACCGAAGTGCCTTTCCGCGAAGACGGCAACCTCGTGATGGGCGCGACCACGAAGGGTCGTTGGTCTTACGCCTGCTCGAAAGCGATTGACGAATTTCTCGCGCTCGCCTACTGGCGCGAGAAGAAATTGCCGACGGTCGTCGTGCGCCTCTTCAACACGGTCGGGCCGCGACAGACGGGACAGTACGGCATGGTCATCCCGACGTTCGTGCGGCAGGCGCTCGCAGGCCGCCCGATCACGGTCTACGGTTCGGGCAAGCAGACGCGTTGCTTCGGCTACGTCGGCGACGTGGTGGGCGCGCTCGTGAAGTTGATGGACGCGCCGGAAGCGGTTGGGCAAGTCTTCAACATCGGCTCAAACGAAGAGGTCTCCATCCTCGAAGTCGCGGAGCGCGTCAAGGAGTTGACGAAGTCGAACTCCGAGATCATCTTCATGCCCTACGACGAAGCCTACGAGGAGGGCTTCGAGGACATGCCGCGCCGCGTGCCCGACATCTCCAAGATCAGCGCGCTCACGGGATTCAAACCGACCGAGAAACTCGACGGCATCCTGCAAAAAGTCATCGCGCACCAGAGCGGGCAGTAAGAAAGTAAGCAGTGAGCAGTAAGCAGTAGGAAACAGTTTTGACTGCTTACTGCTCACTGCTCACTGCTTACTTTCTTCACTTGATTTCTCTCGCTACATCGAATAGCTTTTCAGGCGACTTCAAACAGAACCAACAGACAGTTAGATATGTACGCCGGTAGTTTAAATCTCCTTCCCGTTATTGTGTCGTTTGCGCTCGCGCTCGGTTTGACGCCGGTGGTGCGCGGGCTGGCGCGGCATTGGGGGATGGTGGCGCAGCCGAAGCCGGATCGCTGGCACAACAAGCCGACGGCGATGTTGGGCGGGCTCGCCGTGTTCCTCACCGTCGCCTTAACCTACCTCGTTTTCATCCGGCACATGCCGAACCGTCCTTACGGGTGGGTCGTGATGTTGGCGAGCGCGCTTTTGTTCCTGATCGGCTTGATTGACGACATTCTGCACATCAAGCCTTACCAGAAGTTGATCGGGCAGGTGATGGGCGCGAGTTTGATCGTCTATTACGGGCTGAGTTTGCCCTGGAGCGGATCGCCCTCGCTCAACATGGCGATCACGATCTTCTGGCTGGTCGGCATCACGAATGCGCTCAATCTGCTCGACAACATGGACGGTCTCGCCGCAGGCATCGCCGCCATCGCCGCCGCTTTTATGGCCGCGAGCTTTCTCGTCAACGGTCGTCCGGCGGAGGCTTTGATGCTCGGCGTCCTGTGCGCCGCGCTTCTAGGCTTCCTCGCCTACAACTCCAACCCCGCGACGATCTTCATGGGCGACTGCGGCTCGATGTTCATAGGCTTCTTCCTCGGCAGCGCGGCCTTGTTGAGCGCGTCGGGCGCGCGCTCGCGCTCGTTCATGATCGTGCTCGCAGTGCCCGTGCTGATCCTGCTCATCCCGATCTTCGACACGACTTTCGTGACGATCTTGAGGAAACTGTCCGGCCGCTCGGCCTCGCAGGGCGGGCGCGACCACACTTCGCATCGCCTCGTCGCGCTCGGCATGACGGAGCGGCGCGCCGTCTGGATGCTCTACGTGTTCGCGGCGGTGTCGGGCTTGCTTGCGCTTCTTGTCAGCCGCACGCGTTTGGACTTGAGCATCGTCGCCATCGTCGGCTTCACGCTCGTGCTGGCGCTCTTAGGCGTCTATCTGGCGGGCGTCAAAGTTTACGAAGAGGAAGACGTGCAGCGTGCGCGCGAGAAGCCGCTCGTGGCCTTCTTCATAGACCTCTCCTACAAGCGGCGCATCTTCGAGGTGATGCTCGACGTTGTGCTGATCATCTTGTCCTACTACAGCGCATACACTTTGCTCTTCGGGCCGATGTCGGAGACGGGCGTGTGGAATCTTTTCCTGCGAACGGTGCCGGTGCTGGTGTGCGTCAAGATGTTCTCGTTTCTGGCGGCGGGCGTCTATCGAGGCTTGTGGCGTTATATCAGCATTGACGGCGTCGTGGTGTTTGCTAAGGCAGTTGTGCTCGGCGGAATCGGGAGCGTGCTCGCGCTGCTTGTAGCGTTTCGCTTCGAGGGATTGTCGCGCGCCGTCTTCGTGCTCGACACGATGATGCTCTTTATGATGCTCGCGGGCAGCCGCTTCGCCTTCCGCCTGTTTCGCCACGCGTTGCCCGTCGCAGATGCGCGCGGCACGCGGCGCGTCCTGATCTACGGCGCGGGCGACGGCGGCGAACTGCTCTTGCGCGAGGTGCTCAACAATCGCGAACTGCAACTCACGCCCGTCGGCTTCGTTGACGACGACCCGCTCAAAAAAGGAAAAGTCATACACGGCCTGCGCGTCTTCGGCGGCAACGGCTCGCTGCGCCACATCTGCGAAGAGCAACGCATCGCCGAAGTCCTGATCTCAAGCACGCAGATCACAGAAGAACGCCTCGCCACCATCCTGCAAGACTGCGAGGCCGCACAAGTCACGCTCAAACGCATGCGCATACAGATCGAGCAGTTGAATTGAAGAACTGTCCGTAGTCCGTTGTCAGTTGTCCGTTGTTTGTGCTGGCCTGAGCGGCGACCTGACGATCAAGATTCAAGTTAACCAACGAGAAAACAACGGACAACTGACTACGGACTACGGACACCGACCACTAGCCACCGACGCATGAAAGACCAAGTTATCACAGTTGAACTTCGCGCGGTGTGGGCGCGCGTGTTGCTCGTCGTGCCGATGGTGTTCGTCGCTGTTGGCGCGTGGTACGGGGTGCGCTGGTGCATTGCGAACACGATGGCGGAGTGGTTGCCGGACATCGAGGCGGCGCAGGCGGCGGCGCGTCTCGCGCCCGAAGACCCGCAGGCGCATTTCACGATTGCGCGTCTGCGCGAGCGTAGTTTCCTGCCCGAAGAGTTGCCGGAGGCGGCGCGGCGTTACGAAGAGTCGGCGCGTTTGTCGCCGAACGACTTCCGTTTGTTCATGGAGTTGGGACGCGTGCGCGGGCTCGTCGGCGACGCGCAGGGCGGCGAGCAGGCTCTGCGTCGCGCCGTCGAACTCGCGCCGACTTATCCAGAGCCGCGCTGGTATCTCGGAAATCTGCTGCTGCGGCAGGGGCGCACCGAAGAGGCTTTCGCAGAACTCAGGCGCGCGGGCGATGCGAGGCCGCAAACCTATCGCACGCAGATGCTCGAACTGTCGTGGCGTTTTTACAAGGGCGACATCCCATCTGTGCTCGAAGCGGTGGGCAACTCGATGGGCGCGCGCGGGGCGTTGATGGACTATTTGATCAACCAGAAGCGGCTCGACGACGCGCGCGGGTTGTGGGAGGAGTTCGACTCGGAGGCGCGCAAGACGCAACGCGACACGGGCGAAAAGTTGATGCTGCGTCTGCTGGAAGCCAAACGCTTCCACGATGTGTTGACGATGTATCAGGAACTCGCGGTCGTCGACGGGACGCCGACAACTGCCGCGCGCGAGCGTTTCACGAACGGCGGTTTCGAGTTGGCGGTCGGCCCGCCGGGCAAGAGCCCGTTCGAGTGGCAGGTCGCGCCCGCGACGGGCGTGCAGATGGGATTCGACGAGCGCGTGCAGCAGGAGGGCGCGCGCAGTCTACGCCTCGCCTTCAGCACGTCGGGCACGCTCGACTTCCGCAACATCTCGCAACTCGTGACGGTTGAGCCGCAGACGCGCTACCGCATCACTTACTACGTGCGCACGGAAGATTTGAAAAGCGCGGCGACGCTCACGACGGAGGTTGTTGACGCCGGAGAGCCGACACGCGTGCTCGCCGCCTCCGAGCCGCTCGCGCTCGGCACGTTTGACTGGCGCGCCGTCGCGCTCGATTTCACGACGGGCGCAGAGACGCGCGCCGTAACGCTGCGCATCGTCAGCCCGCCGTGCGCGGCTGCCACCTGCCCCATTTTCGGAAAAGTTTGGTATGACAACTTCAACCTCCAACGCGCTGCCGACGCACGCGCGGACGGACGACGCGCCGCTCGCGCCTGACACGACGACGAACGCTGTGGCGTCGCCGCCGACGCCGGGGCGTCCTGCCTCAGTAGCGTCGGCTTCGCGCGCAGGCAGCGTGACGCCGGAAGAGCCGCGCACGCTCGCCAGCCGCTTCATTATCCTCGTGCTTTGCCTCGCGGTGGTGCTCTCGACGCTCGCCTTCGGCGCGGTGCAATCGTGGGCGCTCGCCTTCTTTCAACTGGGCGCGTTCCTCGTCGCCGTCCTCTGGACGCTCGACGCATGGCGCACGCGGCGTCTGCGCCTCAGTCGAAACTTCTTGCAGTTGCCGCTCGCAGGTCTTCTCGTCGTCGGGCTGGTGCAGTTGCTACCGCTTGGCGACAGCACGGCGAGCGTGGGGGGCTTGGCGAACGCGCCTGTCAATACGCTGACGCTCGACCCTTACTCGACGCGCTTCGCACTGATTCAACTGGCGTCGCTTCTCGTCTATTTCTGCGCCGCGCTCGTCTTCACGGACAGCCCCTCGCGCCTGCGCCTCGTCGTTCGCGTCATCACGATCTTCGGCTTTCTGCTCGCGCTCTTCGGCATGTTCCAGTATTTCACCAACCCGACGCAGATTTACTGGTTTCGCCAACCGAAATTCGCAGTGCCCTTCGGCCCCTTCATCAACCGCCACCACTTCGCCGCCTACATGGAATTGACCATCGCGCTGCCGCTCGGCCTGCTCGTCTCCGGCGCAGTGGCGGTCGAACGCCGTCTGCTCTACATCTTCTCCGCCGCCATCATGGGGCTCGCGTTAATCCTCACGGCCTCGCGCGGCGGCATACTCAGTCTCGGCGCGGAGGTTTTGTTTCTCGCCGCCATCGCGGGACTCGTGAGGCGCAAGGATAAACGCGAGGCGGATGAAACGGGCGAGACGGCAGAGTCGCGCGTGCGCGCGGCGCTCGTGCGCGTCGGCATAGGCTTCGCGCTCGTCGTGGCGCTGCTCGTGGGGTCGGTTTATCTCGGCGGCGAGGAATCGCTGTCGCGCCTGTTCGGCTCGGTGAGCGCGGACGATCCCACTTCGGGGCGCGTGCAGTTCTGGCAAGGCACTTGGGAAGTGATCAAGCATCACCCCGTCTTAGGCGCTGGCCTCGGCGCGTTCAGCGTCGCTTACACGCGCTACGACGTTTTGAACGGCGCGACACGTCTCGAACAGGCGCACAACGACTACTTGCAAATACTGGCCGACACAGGAATCGTCGGCGGCCTGCTCGGCCTCGTCTTTCTCTTCGCGCTCTTTCGCTACGGGTTTTCGCGTATCAATTCGAGGGATAAATTCCGGCGCGGCGTGGCGGCGGGCGCGCTCGCCGGTTGCTTCGCAGTGCTCGTCCACAGCTTCTTCGACTTCTCTCTGCACATGACCTCGAACGCGCTTCTCTTTCTCGTGCTCGCCGCGCTCGCCACTCTGAACGGGCGCGTCGAAGCGCCCGACACAGGCAAGCGCAGCCACACGCGTCGCAGGCGCAAAAGCAGCAGTTCGAGCGCCGAGACAGGCGCAACGATTGTCAGTAGTCAGTAATTCTTTGTCCGTTGTCCGTAGTCAGTTGTCCGTTGTTCTTTGTCTATCGTCAGTTGAGCAATTCAATCTTTAGCAACTCGCTCATCAGCCACATGCAACGGACAACTGACTACTGACAACGGACGTTCTTCTTAATCTATGACCGTATCAACTGACACGCCACACGCCGGGCTTCAGGCGACGCTGCCGCAGATTTGTCTCGACGCGCTGCGCCGCCACGCAAAGCCGGACGCGCTGAATCGCAAACGCGGGGGCGAATGGGAGCACATCTCCGGGCAGGAGGTGGCGCGGCGCGTGCGCGCTGTGGCGTTAGGGCTGTCGTCTCTCTTGGGCGTCGGTGCGGGCGACCGCGTGGCTCTGCTCTCCGAGAATCGTCCCGAATGGTCAATCGCAGACCTCGCCATACTCAGTCTCGGCGCGGTCAACGTGCCGATCTACACGACGCAGGCCGTCGAGCAGGTGCGCTACATCCTCTCGGATTCGGGCGCGCGCGTGCTGTTCGTCTCCGGCAAAAAAGTTTATCGCCACGCGCGCCGGGGAGTGGAAGGCTACGGCAAGATCGAGCGGCTGGTCTTCTTCGATGCGGAAGACGCGGCGGAACACGAAGATGCTCTGACGCTCGAAGAGTTGGAACGCGTCGGGGCAGAACGCGACGCCGAAGACCCTGCGGAGTTTGAACGCATACTCGGCGCGATTCGCCCCGACGACCTTGCGACCATCATCTACACTTCGGGGACGACGGGCGAACCGAAAGGCGTCATGCTCGCGCACTCCGCCTTCGTCTCAAACGTCCTCGCCATCACCGATGCGCTGCCGATACGTTCGGACGACGTATCGCTCTCCGTCCTCCCGCTCTCGCACATCTTCGAGCGCACGGTCTTCTACGTCTTCTGCTGGAACGGCGTCGCCGTCTACTACGCGCCCTCCGTCGATCAACTCGCGGAATATTTGCGCGAAGTGCGCCCGACGATCATGACCGCCGTGCCGCGCCTGTTCGAGAAGGTCTATCACCGCATCGTGAAGAAAGGCATGTCTGCGAAAGGGTGGCGGCAGAAATTATTCACATGGGCGCTTGATGTGGGGAAGCGTCACGCGGAGTTTGTGGACAAGCGCGAGCGCGTGCCGCCGCTGCTTGAGTTGCAGCAAGAGATCGCTTCGAGTCTCGTCTTCTCGAAATGGCGCGAGGGCGTGGGCGGGCGTCTGCGTTTCTTCGTGTCGGGCGGCGCGCCGCTGTCGCCCGCGCTCTCCTACGCGTTTCTCGCCGCAGGCATCCCCATCCTGCAAGGCTACGGCATGACGGAGACGTGCATCACTTCCGCAAACCGCCCCGAAGACAACAAGGTCGGCTCAATCGGCCTGCCGTTTCCGGGCATTGAAATGAAGCTCGACGAGTCGGGCGAAATACTCGTGCGCGGCGCAAACGTGATGCAGGGTTACTATGAACACCCGCGCGAGACCGCAGAAGTTTTGGACGCCGAAGGCTGGTTCAAGACGGGCGACGTTGGCTACAAGGACGAGCACGGGCATTTCTTCATCACGGACAGGAAGAAGGAACTGTTCAAATTGTCGAACGGCAAATACGTTGCGCCGCAGCAGGTCGAGAGTCTCATCAAGCAGAGCGCGCTCGTCAATCAAGTGATCGTCGTCGGCGCGGGACGCAAGACGCCCGCCGCGCTCATCGTGCCCGACTGGGACGCGCTCAGGAGCGCGCTCGCAGAAAGCGGCGACGCGAATGAAGCGTCATCGTCGGGCAAGAAGAAGGCGGGCGCGAAGAATGACCACGCCGCGCTCAGCCGCAACCCCGCCGCCGTGCGCCTCGTGCAGCGCGAGGTGGCGGCCTTGACCGCGCCCTTGCACGACTACGAGCGCGTGCGCCGCGTCGCGCTGCTCGCCGAAGAGTTTTCGATTGACGGCGGCGAGATGACGCCGACACTCAAGATCAAACGACGCGTCGTTGACGAAAAGTTTGGCGCGTTGATCGAAGAAATTTACGAGGGCGCGGGAGGAGGAGCGGCGTCGAAAGATGAGTAGGGGCGAGAGAGATAGTGTCAGAACCGCCTGCTGCAAGCGGGCGGGTCTAGGCAACGATAGAAGAACCCGCCCGCTTGCAACGGGCAGTTCTGACTTGAGTGGAAGCGACAAAAAGAGTGGGGCGAGAGTTGGAACGGTGAGGGAGTTAGAATAAAGCGTTCGGAGCGTTTGACGCTGGCAGTTAGTGCCGGCTTAAGCGTCGGTCAGCGAGAGCCGCTCCCTTTCGTAGAGAATCTCTACGGCGCGTCCGGCGGCGCTGGTCGAAACGGACAGCAAATCTTTTGCGAGGCGATAGAGGGCGCGCGGAATTTTGACCGTCGGGCAGACGGGCGCGCCTGTGGGTGGAAACTTGGCGAGGAAATGCATTTCCGCGTCGCAGAAGTCGCAGGCGTCGAGATGCGCAGACATTTGCTGCCGCAACTCGTGGGCGAGCGTCGCCTGCGTGTAGCAGAGCAGCATCTCGGCGGACGGGCAGGTTTTGTGTTTGCAAAAATAGGCTGTGCTGACAGAACCCATGGTTCCTCTCCTTCTACATCGCCGACCAAAGCCTTCCAGCTTTGACGTTCGGACTTTCGGAAGTCCGAATCCGTCGCTGTGTAGACTCTCGTCGAAGCGCGCCGCACGTTTATAAGGCACAGCACGTTACAGGCCGGGGCGGCTGGCGAGGTGAGGTGTCACAGCCTTAGAACCCTTGTCAATGGGCGCTTCGCTTGGTCAGTTAAGAGAAATCGTTAATGCGTGCAAAGTTCCATAACCGGAGAGAGGCGGAAACGCGATTTCTTCCTTTTTTTCAATGTCTTGGGGCGAATGTAAAAAGATGTTGCTCATTCTGCGGCTAACTGTTAGTATTATTTTGTCGTCGGGAGACGCCACAAGTTTCCTGACTCCCCTACGTGGCTGACCGCGCCTGTTCCCCTTAGCGGTCAACTGGCACAGTCTATCCACACAAGCACTACCAGACAGAGCATGCGGGTTTGCTAATCTTTTCGGTCTCTCCCCGAAAATTTGGAAGCCAAGAGCCTCACGGCACGCGTTCTAACGCCTCAACGCGCGCGTGCGGCTTCGGAAACAGGATCGTTCAAAGACGTGATCCTATCGGTTCTCCGGCCTGAGTTGGAAAGGTTGCTTATTGCGTTTCACGCCCCTCCCATAAGATAATGAGCGCCACTTCGATTCAGGGTGAACAGAGAACGGAAGCAGGTTGAGCTTTGAAACTTTGGGTTTTTGCCCGCCCGTCCGGACTTCGCAAAAGTCGGCGGCGACGGGCAACTCGGTGAGAGGGCACGCGCGGGCAGAGAAAAGTTCGGACACCTCGCGCGCCGTCCGTTGATCCTTCAGCGCATGCTCGGTCGAACGAAAGAGGAGCGACAAAAGCTAATCCAGCCTCTTGACGGAAAACTTGCCTGAAGCAGACAGCCTCATCAAAAATGCCCGCCCGACGAAATTAGCCTGACCGACATTACTTAATAACATGGCTGCAACATCTGCCGATCATAATCACCCATTCGATAACTCCATGACCAGCGCCACCGAAGAAGAGTTGCACGCGCCGGAGCAGCACTCCCCGACTGCCCTCGCCGAACGTCCCGCGCGCGGCACGAACGCACACTGGGTTGACAGCTTGCGCCGCTCCGACGTGACGCGCCTCTGGACGGAACTCCACCGCATCGTTTGCAGCCACCCGCTCGTGCGCGCCTCGCACAGCGCCGGTCTCCTCGTCGAAGGCGCAGAGCGCGGCAACGCCTATGTCGATCTGACGCAGGAACTTTTCGTCACGCTCCTCAGCAAAGCACGCTTCCAACATTACTTAGAGACGGCGATGACCGACGCCGAGATCGAATGCGAGATCAGCCAGATCGAACTGACCAACCTGCTCACGGCTGAACTGCGCAAACGCCATCCCGAATCCTATCGCCTCGCGCGCCGCATCTCCACCATCATCCAGTCGAGCGCAAACTTCCGTCGCTTCGACGGCGGCTCAGGCAGCGTCGAAGACGAACCGCATCGCCGCCTCGCAGATCGCGTCTACGGCCTCAGCGAATGGCCTGCTGCTAAGCCTCGGCGCAACTCGCAGGATTTGGAACAGCGCATACAGATGATCCCCGTCCACCAGCGCGACACGCGCATGGTCGGCTGCACTGGCGACTCGCAGATCATCATCAGCAACTCCGATCTGGAAGACTTGATCATCTCGATTCTCGAAGCGGCGGACGCGCCCGTCGACGTGCGCTCTTTGCGCAGCCTCGTGATGTCGCGCCTGCCCGTGATGGACATTTATCTCGTCCCGCTCGGCGGCGGCGACGATGACGAGAACGGCAGAATCTTCGAGCCTGTAGACGGGCGCGAAAACCCCGAACAAGGTTTGCTGCGCCGCGAATCCGAGCAAGAAGCCGTCGGCTACGTGGATCGCTTCCTGCGCGGCCTGCACACTTCGGTGCGCGGCAAGACCAAGCAGTACGACCGCATGCTCGGCGTCCTCTGGCATTGTTACCTCAGCCCCGACCACGTCACGCAACTCGAAGCCGCATCGCGTCTCGGCGTCTCCGATTCGCTCGTCTCGGATTATCGCAGGCGTATCGAACAGGAACTACGCGCGCTGGCCTTCGGCGAGATCGAACAGGCGCGTCGCTTCGAGACTTCTCTGCGCGAACGCGTCCGCGCGCTCGTGCTCGACGGCGAGGAAGAGAGCGTCGCAGCCGTTTAACTAAGTCAGGATCGGCGTCCAAGTGCGTGTTGTTCTGCTCGTGTAAGACTACTCATTCAACTTCAACGCGAATCAACGGAGAGAGGCGAGAGCGGTGAGCTTTTAAAAGATTTTCCTGTCGCTCATGTGCGGTGAGCGGCGGTCAAAAAATTTCGAGACGGCGCGTGGTCTTTAAGAGGGTTGCGCGCCGCGTTTGCTTAACGGGCGCGCGTTTGCCTATAGTCGGCGAGAGGATTTTATGTACGAGGAGGGGAGCGAATTGGAGACTCGATTTCGCATCGTTATCTTTTCCTCACTTCCCCCTGCGAAGTTGGAACACCTGTTGCGCCGTCTCACGACAGACCTCGCGCCGCAGGTCGAGATCGCAGGCGTCCTCTACGAGCACCCGCGCGCGCCGCTCGCACGCTCCAAACGCATCAAACGCGCCGCACGACTCATCGGCGAACGCGACTTCCGCCGCTTCGCACGCCACAAATTCGCCGCCACGCTCTCGCGCAAATTCCAAGCGCAGTTAGACAAAACTTTACGCGCACTGCACGGCGCGCCTCCGCACCCGAACGGCGAGCCGCTCACGCTCGAACGCCTCGCCGACACTTGCGAAGCGCGCGGCGTCAAGTTTCATCAAACGCGCGATCTGCACGACACGACGAGCCTCAACTTCGTGCGCTCGCTCCGCGCAGACCTCGGCGTCGTCTACGGCACGCGCATACTCAAGCCGGAACTCTTCACAATCCCTGAGCGCGGCTCGATCAATATCCACAAGCACAAAGTGCCCGACTACAGGGGCGGCGGCGCGCCCGGCATCTGGGAACTGCGCGACGGGCAAACGGAGCAGTTCGTCACCGCCCACCGCGTCACGGCTGAGGTTGACGCCGGACACATACTCGGCGAGCGTTCGTTTCCCGTCGACGAGTTCGACACGCTCGCAAGCGTCGGCCTCAAGGCCGATCTCGTCGGCATTGATCTGCTGGTGGATGTGATCCGCGCGGAGAGCACAGGCGAGAGCGTCGAGACGCCGCAACCTGCGGGCGGCGCGCTCTACAAAGGTTTCAAGGCGCACCAGATTTTCGCCATCGAGCGCGAGATCGGCGCGCACCGCGCGAAGTTCACGCCCGAATACAGCCGCCCCGCTTACAAACTCGTCGCGCGCACGCTCGCCTATCCTGCGCTCTACTTGAAGAACCGGCGTCGGCAGCGCGAGCAGAATTTTCCGGTCGTCATGCTCTTTCACCACGTCATCACAGACAAACGTAAACGCATGGGGCTGCCGACCGAAGAGTTCGCGCGCCACGTCCAATATCTAAAGAAACATTACCGCATCGCATCGCTCGAAGAAGCCTTGAAAATGCTGCGTGAGGGGCGTGTCGCGCAGCCGACCGTCGTGCTCACGTTCGACGACGGCTACGCAGAAAATTTCCTGTGCCTGCGCGCCGTCGCCGAATCGGAAAACGTTCCGGTCGCGCTCTTTGTCTGCACCGAGCGAGTTTCCGAACGCGCTCCCTTCGCGCACGACCTGCACGCGAACGAAGCGGGCTTCCCCGCGCTTGACTGGGATCAGGTGCGCTATCTAGACCAACACAACGTCGCCATCGGCAGCCACACGCGCACGCACTTCGATTGCGGCTCGACCGACCGCGACGCGCTCGCTGCGGAAATCATCGGCTCGAAGCGCGACCTCTGCCGCGAACTCGGCCACTGCGTACAATTCTTCGCCTTTCCTTACGGCCACCCGCGAAACATGTCCGAAGAGGCACGCGAGATGGCGCGCGAGAATTTCGCGTACGTCTTTTCCGCGCACGGCGGTGTAAACTATGCGCCTGTCTCGCCGCCCTGCGAGTTGCGACGCCGCTCGCATCCCGATTCGCTCTGGGAACTTGAACTAACTCTGCAATCTTTGCTCGACATCAACGACTAACCGAACAACGCACGATAAGCCGCCGACACGAATGCCACGCCAACGCCAACAAAACGACTACGAGCCGGTGAAACCCACCGCGCGCCGCACGTTCAATGCGACGGACGATGCCGTTACAGATGACACATCGCCTGACGCGTTCGCGTCTTCGTCAGCGTTTCTTAGTCGCGCAAGTGTGGTTGGTGATAGTGATGTCGTACGTCCGGTTCGCAGAAACGTCGTCGAAGACGCTGGCAGCGCGAGCCACGATGCGACGGGCGGCGGGTTTAGTGAAGGGAAGAACGCGGAGAAAACGGAGAAGCGTTCTATCCTCAAGCGCGGGCACATGCTCAGTTATGTGGGGCTGTTTCTCTTCACGTCCGTACTCTATTTTCGCCCTTACGAATTTTTCCCCGAATACACGTTCCTCTTCTCGCTGGCCTTCTGGGTCGCCGTCTGCACGCTCGCAGTCTTCTTCCCCGCGCAGTTCATGCTCGAAGGATCGCTCACGGCGCGACCGCGCGAAGTCAACCTGCTGCTCCTGTTCACGCTGCTCGTGCTCGTAGGTATCCCGCTCGCCACCGACCCGGGGATGGCCTGGAAGTCTTTCAACGATCTCTACGTCAAGAACATGTTGATGTTCATTGTGATCGTCAACGTCGTCAGAACCGAACGGCGTCTGAAATGGCTGTTGCTGCTCGCGCTCGCCGTCGGCTGCGTGCTGAGCGTAAGCGCCTTTCAGGATTTTCAACGCGGCAACTTCACCGTCGAAGGCTATCGCGTGACGGGAAACATCGGCGGCATGTTCGGCAACGTCAACGACATGGCGCTCCACCTCGTCGTCACAGTGCCAATCGCCGTCGGGCTGTTTTTGCAGACGCGCAACATCCTGCACAAAGTTGCCTACGCGCTCTGCTGTCTGGCGATGCTCACGGGGATTTTCTTCAGCTACTCGCGCGGCGCGTTTCTCGGCCTCATCTGCGTCGTCGCCGCGCTCGTCTGGATGCTCTTCCGTCGCAACCGCTTGGTGGCGGTCGTCCTCTTCTGCCTCGCCGTGCTCGCGATGATCGTGCTTGCGCCGGGAAACTACATCAACCGCGTGCTCTCCATCGTTGACCACAGCCGCGACGCCGCAGGCTCCGCGCAACAGCGACAGGCCGTGTTGATGCGTTCGCTTCTGATTTCGGCGCGTCATCCCTTGCTCGGCGTAGGCATGGGCAACTTCCCGATCTACTCGATCCGCAATCTCGTCACGCACAACTCCTACACGCAAGTCTCCGCCGAACTCGGCATTCCCGCGCTCATCGCTTATTTGATGTTCATGCTCACGCCGCTCCGTCGTCTGGCGCGTATCGCGCGCGAGACTTTCAACGCGCGGCGCGACACGCGCGTCTACTATCTGTCCGTCGGACTCTTTGCGAGCCTCATCGGCTACATGGTGTCGAGCGCGTTTATCGCCGTCGCCTACTGGCCGTTCGTCTATTACCTCGTCGGCTACGCCGTCTGCCTGCATCGCATCTACGAGGCCAACCAAGCTGCGCTTGAAAGCGCAAGCGTCAACGCGAACGACACACAGCAACTCGAAGACGCGACGGCGGATCACGCTTTAACCGACCACTTGCCCGCCGCGACTGGTAGAATAGAACCTCTGCGCGGGTAGTCCCGATGAACTTGAGCAACACCATCGCACAAACGATCTTCTGGCTAAGCGCGGCGGCGCTCGGCTACACCTACGTCGGCTATCCGCTCGTGCTGCTACTGATCGCTCGCCTGCGCACGCGCCCCGTCCGCCGCGCCGCGTTCGAGCCGCACGTCACAGTCATCATCACGGCCTACAACGAGGAGCGCGACCTCGCCGCGAAACTCGAAAACACGCTCGCGCTCGACTATCCGAAGGACAAACTCGAAATCCTCGTCGCCTCCGATTGTTCGTCGGATCGCACGGACGACATCGCGCGCTCGTTTGCCGCGCGCGGCGTGCAGCTGCATCGCCAGCCCGAACGGCTCGGCAAGACCGCCGCTCAGAACGCCGCCGTCGAACTCGCGCGCGGCGAGATCATTCTTTTCTCCGATGCGACGACGCTCTACCAACCGGACGTGCTCCGCGTGATGATGCCCGATTTTGCGGACGCGACAGTCGGCTGCGTCGCCGGTCGTCTCATCTACATTGACCCTGCGCAAACCGGCGTCGGAAGCGGCGCGCGTTCCTACTGGGGCTACGAAGTTTTCCTCAAGGAACGCGAGAGCCGCATATGCTCGCTCATAGGCGTGTCGGGTTGCCTCTACGCTGTTCGCCGCGCGGCCTACGTCCCGCTCTACCACGAGGCGGGCAGCGATTTCATCATCGCCACGAAGATGATCGAGCAAAACCTGCGCGCCATCTACGAACCCGACGCCATCTGCACGGAAGAGACCAACCGCCGCAGCGATCACGAACTACGCATGCGCGTACGCATCATCTCGCAGACCTTAACAGACCTCTGGCGGCATCGCGCGGTGTTGAACCCGCTCAACAGCGGCTTCTACGCCGTCCAACTCCTGTCGCACAAGGTCATGCGTTACCTCGTGCCGTTCTTCCTCATCTTGCTGTTCATCTCGGCCGCTGCGCTTGCCCCGCGCAGCGCCTTTTACGCTCTGGCCTTCGCCGCGCAAGCGTCAGGCTACTTGGTCGCCGCGCTGTCGTGGATGTTGGAGCGCACGCTGAAAGTCCACAGCCGCCTGCTCGCGCTCCCGCAATATTTCGTCCTCGCGAATTTGGCCTCGCTCATCGCGTGGTACAAGTTTTTGCGCGGCGAACGCTTCGCGCGCTGGGAGCCGATACGCGAACCGGCTGTAGCAGCGGCGTCGTCAGATCAACTGGCGACGGCGCAGCCCGTAGCAGCAGCGACGCGTGGGAGAGATAGTTAGAGAGTTACCGAAGGAAGATTTTAGAGAGTGCCTGTCGAAACAACAAAAGAGAGAGAGCCGCAGCAGCAGCAATCGCTGACGGCGCGGGCGGCGTGGGTGATGCTGGCGAAGACGCTGGCGTTTCTGTTCGCGTTCGCGCTGCCGCTCCTGCTCGTACGCCGTCTAGATCAAACGACCTTCGGCCTCTACAAGCAGGTCTTCCTGCTCGTGGACACTTCCGTCTCCATGCTCGCGCTCGGCTTCGGCATGAGCGCCTTCTACTTCCTCCCGCGCGAACCCGAACGCCGCCATCAAGTCGTCTTCAACATCCTGATTTTTCTGACGACCATCGGCGGGCTTACTTTCCTCACGCTCACGCTTCGTCCCGACTTGGTCGTGCGACTCTTGAACGCGCCGCCGCTCGCCGAACTCGCGCCGCTCGTCGGACTCGTGATCATGCTCTGGATGATCTCGTATTTTCTAGAAACCGTAGTCGTCGCCAATCAGGAGTTGAAACTCGCGAGCGCGCTCATCGTCGGCTCGCGCCTCACGAAGTCTCTGTTTCTGATCACGGCAGCGATCTCGTTTCCTTCGGTGCGCGCGCTTGTCTACGCGGCGATCCTTCAAGGCGCGCTGCAAGTGCTCGTTCTGCTCGTCTATTTGCGCTCGCGCTTCGGTCGTTTCTGGCGCGGCTTCGAGTGGGCGATGATGCGCCGACAGATCGCATACGTCCTGCCGCTCGGCATCTCTGCGGAAGTCTTCTTGGCTTACTCATACCTCGACAACTATTTCGTCTCGCACCGCTTCGACTCCGCGACTTACGCCATCTACGCCATCGGCTGCTTCAACATCCCGCTCGTCGGAATCTTAAGCGACGCCATCGGTCAGGTGATGATCCCGCGCCTGAGCTACCTGCAAAAGGAGAACCGTCGCCGCGAGATCGTCGAACTCGTCGCGCGCATGATGCGAAAATTAGCTTTCGTCTTCCTGCCGCTCTACGCGTTCTTACTCGTCGTCGCGCGCGACTTCATCACGCTGCTCTTTACTAAACAATATCTTGCCGCGTGGCCGATCTTCGCCATCAACCTGACGCTCATCCCGCTCGCCATACTCGCCAGCGCAAACGATCCCGTGATGCGCGCTTACGCGGAGCATCGTTTCTTTCTGTTGCGCGTGCGCGTCGCGCTGCTCGTCGTGTTCGTCTGCGCCGTCTGGTTCGGCGTCGGGCGTTTCGGATTGGTCGGCGCGATCACGGCTGCAATTGCGGTCAACTTCCTCGAACGAATCATCACGGCGCACAAGGCCGCGCGCATTCTCGGCGTCCGTGCCGCAGACGCCGCGCTCTTCAAAGACGTGGGCAAACTCGCCGCCGCCGCGATGGTTGCAGGACTCGCCGCTTGGCTCTTGCGCGCTTTCCTCGTGGACGCGCGCCCCTTCTTCGTCGTCGCCGCGTGCGGTGCGGTCTTTTCAATCGTCTATCTCGCGGCGGTCGTGTTGTTCGACGTGCCGACTGCCGAAGAACGCGCGCGCGTGCGCCAGAAACTCTCGCGCACGACGACAGAGGGCGGTGCGCCGGAGGAACGCGCCGCGAGTCCGCTCGTTTAGCAGGAGCGAAACTTTCACAGGCATGAAACCAAACGTACTTCTACTCATCGGTTGTTTCCACATGGGCGGCGCGGAGACGCAACTCGTCCAGTTGGGCAGGCTCTTGCTTGAGCACAACCGCTACAACGTGCGTATGGCCTGCCTCGAAACCGTCGGCGCGCTCTACCCCGAAGCCACGCGACTGTTTGGTGAGATACCCGAGTTTCGCCTCAACAGTTTTTACGACAGCAACATGCTCGCGCAGACGCGCCGCTTCGCCGCACACTTACGCGACGAGCAGATTGACGTGATTCACACCGAAGGTTTCTACACGAACATCTTCGGCATGCTCGGCGCGTCGCTCGCACGCACGCCCGCTCGCATAGCCTTTCGCGGCGAGACCGGCGAACTGCGCACCGAAATGCAGAAGCGCGTCGAACGCTTCTCATATCGCCTAGCGCACGTCGTACACGCGAACTCGGAAGCGGTGCGTCGCCAACTTGTAGAGGAAGGCGTGAACGAGAAGAAGATCGAAGTTGTTTACAACGGATTGGACATGGCGCGCGTGAGCGTGCCGCCCGATGTGACGCGCGACGAACTGCTCGCCTCCTTCAATCTGCCGCGCGAGCCGCGACGGCGGTTCGTCACCATCGTCGCCAACATGCGACACGCCGTAAAAGATCAGGCCACGTTCCTGCGCGCCGCGCGCCGTGTGCGCGAGCGTTTCGCGGACGCTGCCTTCATCCTCGCGGGCGAAGGGGAGTTGACCGCGTCGCTCAAAGCACAGGCCGCCGAACTCGGCATAGAGCGCGACACACACTTCGTCGGTCGTTGCGAACGCGTCGCGGAACTTCTCGCGCTCTCCGATGTCTGCGTCCTGAGTTCAAAAGCCGAAGGCTTCTCCAACTCGATTCTCGAATACATGGCCGCGAGTCGTCCGGTCGTGGCGACGGACGTGGGCGGCGCGCGCGAAGTCATAGTCGAAGGCGAGACGGGCTACCTCGTCGCGGCGGGCGACGACGCGTTGATGGCCGAACGCATAGGCGCGCTCTTAGCGGACGAGGAACGCGCGCGTCGCATGGGTACACGCGGGCGCGAGATCGTCGAACGAAAATTTTCCGCCGAAGCGCAACTCGTCAATACCGAGGCGCTCTATGAACGCACGCTCGCGCGCCGTACACGACGCAACAACGACGCCGCGACGACGCAGCACGCGCCGGTCGGCGGCAGCGCAACGAGACGCGAAGACGCTTGAGTCGAACGATAACCAGAAGAGTGATGCCGACGCTTCCACATCTCAGATTTGCCTATCTCGTCAGCCAGTATCCGGCGGCGAACCACACGTTCGTCCTGCGCGAGATCAAACAACTGCGCGCGCTCGGCTTCGATATTCGCGTCGCCTCCGTGAGCGCGCCCGACCGCGACGCCGCGCGCATGACAGCAGAGGAACGCGCCGAGATGGCCGAAACTTATTACGTCAAATCAATCGGCTTCGCGCGTGCGCTTTCGATCAACCTGGGTACACTCGTCGCGCGTCCCGCAGGCTATCTCAAAGGTCTCGCCTTCGCGTTGAAAATCGGCAGACTCGATCTCAGGAAGACCGCGCGCAATCTTTTTTACTTCGCAGAAGGGGTCGTCGTCGGGCGTTGGATGGAACGTGAACAGTTGACGCACGTTCACGCACACTTTTCCTCGACGGTCGCCTTGCTTTTGACGAAGACGTTTCCCTTTAGCATCTCCGCGACGATTCACGGCCCGGCGGAGTTCGTTGATCCCGTAGGCTTCTCCCTGCGCGAGAAGATCGCGGCCTCGCGCTTCGTCTGCGCGATCAGCAACTACGGGCGCAGCCAGTTGATGCTCTCGGCAGACGCGCGCGACTGGGAGCGCATTGAAGTCGCGCCTCTGGGGATCGAGCCGGAAGTTTTCGCGCCGCGCCCGTTCCGTCCTGAGCCGGAAACGTTTGAAGTGATCTGCGTCGGGCGGCTCGCGGCGGTGAAAGCGCAGCGCATACTCGTCGCGGCCATCGAACTACTCGTGCGTGAAGGACGCGCCGTTCGCCTGCGTCTCGTCGGCGACGGCGCGGAGCGTCGTTCGCTTGAAGCGGACGTTGCGGCGCGCGGGCTATCGGAGAGCGTCGTCTTCGAGGGCTGGCTCAACGAGGACGAGGTGCTGGCGCGTTTGCGCGCGGCGGACGCGTTCGCGCTGGCGAGTTTTGCGGAAGGCGTGCCCGTCGTGTTGATGGAAGCGATGGCGTCGGAGATTCCCTGCGTGGCGACGCGCATCACGGGCATACCCGAACTCATACGCGACCGTGTTGACGGCCTGCTCGTCGCGCCCGCGAGCGCGGAGGAGTTGGCCGAAGCTCTCGGCGCTTTGATGGATGATGCAGACTTGCGCCGCACGCTCGGCGCGGCGGGGCGCGTGCGCGTCCTTGAGAAGTACGACCTCGCGCGCAACACCGCGCAACTGGCGAACATCTTCGCGCGCTATCTCGCGGCGACGACGGCGGCTGATCATGAAAGCGACGCTATTGAAGCGTCAGCGGCGACGCATCGCGCGGCGGTCGCGTCGGGAAACTTCGGAGCGACGGGCGAAGAGCGCGGCGCTTGAGCGTTGAGCGTTTGTTAGACGAGTTGACGAACGATTGTTAGATGAGTTGACGAGCGATTTGTTAGACGAGTTGAAAGGTGCTTGGCTTCGATTTGTGCGAGGCGATTGAGTTGATGAACGGCGCGATCAAAAAATTGAAGAAGTTGCGGGGCGTCGGCCTCGAAGAGTTGCGCGTGCGCGGCTCGCAGAGTCTCTCCGTGCGCGCCGAACGCCTGCGCCTCTCCACGCAGACGCGCGTGCCATCAGATGCCGGATTCTTCAAGCTGCTCGACGCCGCGCGCACGAATCTCCCGACGCCCTCGCACGAAAACTTGCTCGAACATTTCCGCACGCGCCGCGCGCCGCGCTTCTTCGCCGCGTTCGACGACGAGACGGCAACACGCAATGCGCTCCGCGCGCGTTTCAGCAGTGACGCCACAGAGACAGTCGCACGCGCCGAACGCATACGCGAAGGCCGCTTTCGTCTACTCGGCCAGAGCGGACTCGATTTCGGCAACCCGCCCGACTGGCATCTCGAACCCTTGTCGGGCAAGCGCGCGCCGCGCGAACGCCATTGGAGTCGCATCGAGTATCTGAACGCAGATGTTGCGGGCGATAAGAAGTTCACCTGGGAGTTGAATCGTCATCAATATTTCACAACGCTCGGACGCGCCTACTGGCTCACAGGCGACGAGGCTTACGCCGAAACTTTCGTCGCGCACCTCTCGAATTGGATGGAGGAGAACCCGCCGAAGCTCGGCATCAACTGGGCGAGCAGTCTCGAAGTGGCTCTGCGCGCGATCAGCTGGCTCTGGGCGTTTGAGTTCTTCAAACACTCGCGCGCCGTCTCGTACGCAGTCTTCACGCGTGCGCTCAAGTTTCTCTATCTACACGCGCGCCATCTCGAAACATATCTCTCGACCTACTTCAGCCCGAACACGCACCTCACGGGCGAGGCGCTCGGCCTCTATTATCTCGGCACGCTTCTGCCCGAACTGCGACGCGCCCCACGCTGGCGCGCTCTCGGTCGCAAAATTCTGCTCGCCGAACTCGAACGGCACGTCCTCGCCGACGGCGTCTACTTCGAGCGTTCGACTTATTACCAACGCTACACGACGGATTTCTACACGCACTTCCTCTTGCTCTCGCGCGCGAATGGCGAGGCGAGCGAACCCGCGCTCGAAGAGAAGTTGAACGCGCTCTACGAACATCTGATGTGGATCACGCGACCCGACGGCACGACGCCCTACTTCGGCGACGACGACGGCGGCAGGCTGTTGAACTTCGACGCGCGCCCCGCAAACGACTTCCGCGCGACGCTCGCCAACGGCGCGTGTGTGTTCAAACGCGCCGACTACAAGTTCGTCGCGGGCGGTGCGGCGACGGAAGAGTTGCTGTGGTTGTTCGGAGCAGTTGGCTTGCGCGAGTTTGACAAGTTAGACGCCGCGCCGCCCGTCGCGGAGTCGCGCGCGTTTCCTGCTGGCGGTTACTTCGTCATGCGAGACGGTTGGTTTTCAGACAGCAACTATCTCATGCTCGACTGCGGCGCACACGGCACTGCCAACTGCGGCCACGCGCACGCCGACGCGCTCTCGTTCGATCTCACGGCGCGCGGTCGCACACTCGTCGTAGATGCGGGCACGTACACCTACACAGGCTCGACAGAGTTGCGCGATTATTTCCGCAGCACGCGCGCGCACAACACGCTCGTCATTGACGGCGAATCGTCGTCCGTCCCCGCAGGCGCGTTCTCTTGGCAACACGTCGCCAACGCCGCCGCGAACGACTGGCACGAACACGCGCGCTTCACAGCCTTCAACGGCTCGACCGACGGTTACATGCGCCTCGCTTCGCCCGCCGAACACAGCCGCAGCGTCCTCTTCCTCAAAGGCGACTATTTCATCATTCGCGATCAAGTCGAGACGACAGGCGCGCACAATTACGAACTCAACTTCCACTTCGCGCCCGACGCCGCGCCCGAAATCGAAGCGGGCGATGAAATTGGCGTGAGCGAACGCGCGAGCGGCGACGAGGCGGGATTGGAACTATTCACCTTCGGCGCGCGCGGCAAGTGGCGCAAAACCGATGGTTGGGTTTCGACCTGCTACGGCGCGCGCGTACCTGCGCCCGTCGTCTCTTACGAAGCGAGCGGCGAGGGCGTGCAGGAGTTTTTCAGTTTTCTCATCCCGCGCCGCGCGGGACAGGGAAGCGCACGCGTGCGCGAGATCGAGACGCGGCAGGGACGCGCTTTTGAAATTGCGGATGAAGAGACGCGCGACCTGTTGATCGTCGGGGCGCGCGATGCGGACGAACTGCGTGGCATCAGTTCGGACTTCGCAGGCGTGTGGGTACGTTTTGCGTCGCACGATGCGGCGCAGGCGACGGAGTTTGTGCTGCTCGGCGGCAGTCGCTTCGAGATCGAAGGACAGTTGCGAGTCTCAGCCCCGACAGTGTGTAGTTACATCGTCGGTCGGCGCACGGAGCGCGGTTGGGAAGTAGATTCTGACGCGGGCGGGTTGGAAGTTGTGTTTGAGGAGACGGCGAATCTGGCGCTCGGAAATTGAACAGCTATGTGCGGAATTAACGGCATCGCATTTTCGATAAAATCGGGTCGCGCCATAGAGCGCGGCGTGTTGGAGCGCATGCGCGACGTGATACGGCATCGCGGGCCGGACGACGTGGGGCTGCACATTGATCGCAACGTCGGGCTTGGTCATCGCCGCCTGAGCATCGTGGATGTCGGCGGCGGCCACCAGCCGATGACAAACGAGGACAACACGCTTCACATCATTTTCAACGGCGAGATTTACAACCACTCCGACTATCGCGCCGGACTCGAAGCGCGCGGCCACACCTATCGCACGCACTGCGACACGGAGACCATACTGCATCTTTACGAAGAGGACGGCGCGCGCTCGGTCGAAAAGTTGCGCGGCATGTTTGCCTACGCCATCTGGGACGCGAGGCGGCGCGAACTCTTCATCGCGCGCGACCGTCTCGGCGTCAAACCGCTCTATTACGTTCACACTGCGGACGGCTCGCTCTACTTCGCGTCAGAGATCAAGTCGCTGCTGGAAGCGCGCGCCGTCGCGCCTGAGATCAACTTCAAGGTGTTGCCGGATCAACTGGCGAACCATGCCACGTCGGGCGAGGAGACGTTGTTTGAGGGCGTGCGTCGTCTGCTGCCCGGTCACACGCTGCTCTGGCGCGAGACGGGCGAGATCGAGATCAGAAAATACTGGGACGTTCGGTTTAGTGAAGATGAAGGCGACGCTAACGGGAACGGCGCGTTGCAGCGGCGCAACGAGGATTACGTTGCGGAGTGGTCGGAGTTGTTTCGCACGTCCGTGCGTTTGCGTCTGATGGCGGACGTGCCTCTGGGGATGTTCCTGTCGGGCGGGATTGATTCGTCGGCCATCGCGGCGGTGATGAGCGGGATGGTTGACGAGCCGATCAAAACTTTCTCTGTCGCTTTCGCCGAGCGCGAGGCGAACGAACTTGAGTATGCGCGTCTCGTCGCGCGCGCGTACCGCACGGATCATCACGAGGTCGTGGTCAGTCCCGAAGAGTTTTTCGACGCGCTGCCGCGACTCGTCTGGCACGAGGACGAGCCGCTCGCGCATCCTTCGAGTGTGGCGTTGTATTTCGTCTCGCACCTGGCGGCGCAGCACGTCAAGGTGGTGCTGACGGGCGAGGGCAGCGACGAGATGCTGGCGGGCTACGAGCGTTACCGCAAGACGATTTTGAATCTGCGGCTCGGCGCGGGTTACGGGCGTTTGACGACGGAGGGTTTGCGTCGTGCGTTGAAGCGTGGCGTGGAGCGTCTGCCCGCGTCGAGCGGTGTGCGGCGCAAACTTTCGCGCAGCTTTCTGTCGGTCGCGCCGGACATAGAGAGCATCTACTTCGACAACTTCGCGGTCTTCCCGCGCGCCATGCAGCGCGAACTTTTGACCGGCGAAGCGCAGGCACGCGCCGGAGGAATTGATCCTTACGCGGACGTGCGACGCTATATGTCGGAGACGGACGCGCAGACGCTCCTCAACCGTTTGCTCTACGCGGACACGAAGACTTACCTGCACGAGCTTTTGATGAAGCAGGATCAGATGAGCATGGCCGCGTCGGTCGAAAGCCGCGTGCCGTTTCTCGATCATAAGCTGGTGGAGTACACGGCGCGTCTGCCTGAAAGGATGAAGCTGCGCGGGTGGACGACGAAGTACATCCTGCGGCGAAGCATGGAAGGCGTTTTGCCGGAAGCGATTTTGAAGCGTCCGAAGATGGGCTTCCCCGTGCCCGTCGGCGCGTGGTTTCGCGGGCGCTTTCGCGGCGTGCTGGACGAGTATGTTTTAAGTGAACGCGCGACGGCGCGCGGTATGTTCAATCCAGCCTTCGTGCGTCGCCTCGTCGCGGAACACGAAGCGGGCGCAAATCACTCGGAGCGTCTGTGGGCGCTCGTCAACTTCGAGATGTGGCAGCGGCAGTTCATAGACGGCGAAGCGCACGACGCGCAAAGCCGTAGGGAAACGGAAGCCGTCGCCATCACAAGCTGAAATGGGTTTCAAGTCCCAAGTCCCAAGTCTGAAGACAAGGGCTTAACTTGGGACTTGAGACTTGGGACTTGAGACTTAAAGACGTGGAAATACTCTGGCTCAAAACAGGCTTGCTACACCCCGTCGATACGGGCGGGAAGATTCGCACGTATCACATGCTCAAGGAACTCAAGCGCGAGCACCGCATCACATATCTGACGCTCGACGATGGCTCGGCGGGCGCGGATGCGCGCGAGCGTGCGTTGGAATATTGCGACGAGTTGATCTCAGTGCCGCACCGTACGCGCGAGAAGTTTTCCGCAGGGTTTTATGTGGAGTTGGGGCAGAACCTTTTTTCGTCGCTGCCATATTTTATGAAGAAGTATGAGTCGATGGCGATGCGACGCGAGATCGAGGAGCGTATGCGTGTACGCGCGTTCGACGTGCTCGTCTGCGATTTTCTGATGCCTGCCATCAACGTACCGGAGCGCGTGCCGTCGGCGACGGTACTCTTTCAACACAACGTCGAGGCGATGATCTGGCGGCGACACTATGAAGTGCAGACGAACCCGTTGAAGAAACTTTATCTCTACGGGCAATGGCAGAAGTCGCGCGCCTACGAGCGCGCGGTGTGCAGGCGTTTCGACGGAGTGGTCGCAGTGTCGCGCGAGGATGCGGAGACGATGCGGCGCGATTACGGCGTCGAAGCGGTGGCGGACGTGCCGACGGGAGTTGACACGGACTTTTTCAGCCCGCGCGGGACTGAGCGGGTCGAACCGCACGCGATGGTCTTCACGGGTTCGATGGACTGGCTGCCGAACGAAGACGGCATACGCTACTTCACGGAAGAGATCATGCCGCTCATACGCGAGTCTGTGCCGGATGCGACGTTGACAGTTGTTGGCCGCAATCCTTATCCGAGTTTGCTTGAGTTGAGCAGGCGCGATCCCTCGATCATCGTGACGGGACGCGTCGAAGACGTGCGCCCGTTTATGGAGCGCGCGCCCGTCTACATCGTGCCGCTGCGCGTGGGCGGCGGGACGCGTCTCAAGATTTACGAGGCGATGGCGATGGAGAAGGCGATTGTCTCGACGCGCGTGGGCGCGGAAGGTCTGCCCGTCACTGACGGCGAAGAGTTGGTGTTGGCCGATGCGCCGGATGATTTTGCGGCGGCGGTCGTGCGCTTGATGCAGGACGCGGGGGCGGCGCGTGAGTTGGGCGCGCGTGCGGGGCGGACGGTGCGTGAGCGGTTCGGTTGGGCGGGCGTGGCGTCGCAATTTACGGAGTTGTGCGAGCGCGCGGTGCGCGCGCATCGTGCGGGCGGCGACGACGCGGCGGCGACGCGCGAGGAGACTTTGGAGAGAAGGATCGTATGAGCGAGCGCGTGCGAACAAAAGATAGCGGCGCGCTCACGGGAGACGCGCGCGGCGGCGGGAAGATGAGAACGCTGCTGATCTGCCATGAAGGGGCGCGGCTCGATAGCGTCGTGCTGGCGCGTTGGCTCGCGTCGTTCTCGGAACTCGCGGGAATGATCGTGATCAGGGAGAACAGGCAGCGCGTGGAGCGTCGTCTGAAGCGTGAGATCAAACGCGTAGGTCTCGTGCGCTTCTTCGACGTGCTCGCGTTTCGCGTCTATTACAAGTTGAAGAGTGCGGGCGCGGATCGCAAGTGGGAAGAGGAACAGATCGAGGCGTTGTCGCGTGTCTATCCACCACATGGCGACGACGTGCCGGTGCTCGTCACGCACAGCCCGAACTCTGCGGAGGCGGAAGCGTTCATCAAAGAGCATCGCCCGGACATCATGATCGCGCGTTGCAAGACGCTGCTCAAGGAGAACATCTTTTCGCTCGCAAGGGCGGGGACGTTCGTGATGCATCCGGGCGTGTGTCCCGAATATCGCAACGCGCACGGCTGCTTCTGGGCGCTCGCAGAAGACGACGCGGAGCGCGTCGGCATGACGCTCTTGAGGATTGACAGGGGCGTGGACACGGGGCCTGTCTACGGTTACTACAGCTACGCGTTCGACGCGGCGCGCGAGTCGCACATACGCATACAACATCGCGTCGTGTTGGAGAATCTGGACGCGCTCCGTGAGAAGTTGATTGACATACACGCGGGGCGCGCCGTCGCGCTCGACACGACGGGGCGCGAGTCTGCGACGTGGGGGCAACCCTGGCTCAGCCGTCATTTCAAGATCAGGCGGCGTGCGCGGAGTGGGAAGGCGCGCGGGGGCGTCGAAGCGCATGGAGAACGTGCGAGCGACGCGAAGGCGCGCGATGCGAAGGCGATGGAGGCGGGTGCGGAAACTACAGGCGGGGCGACTGCGGAAGGGCGAAGCTAGGCTGAGATGATGCGAGCGATTGCGATCATGTATCACGATGTGGTGGCGCGCGAGGAGCACGAGCGTAGCGGCTTCGCGGGTGCGGATGCCGCGCTCTACAAACTCGACCCAGCGCAGTTTGCCGCGCACCTCGACGCGATCGGCGAAGCCGTCGGCGACGCGAAGCCTGCGAGCGTCTTTGAACTCGCGCGCGACAGCGCGAACGCGACAGGGAACAACGTGAACGGAAGTGCGAAGGGCGAAGCGAAGGCTAATGGAAAAGGCGACGTGAACAGGAGTGCGAAGGGAAGCGCAACGCCGTTTCTCATCACCTTCGACGATGGCGGCGCGAGCGCGGCGACGCGCATTGCGGGGATGTTGGAGGAGCGCGGCTGGCGCGGGCATTTTCTCGTCACGACGGATTACATCGGGACGCGCTCGTTCGTCACGCGCGAGCAGGTGCGCGCGTTGCACGCGGGCGGGCACGTCGTCGGCAGCCATTCGTGTTCGCACCCGTTGAGGATGGCGGGTTGCAGCCGCGCGCAGTTGTTAGACGAGTGGCGTCGAAGCATCGGCGTGCTTGGGGAAATTGTGGGTGAGCGCGTGCGTGTGGCGTCTGTGCCGGGCGGCCATTATTCGCGCGCGGTGGCGGAGACGGCGGCGGAGGCGGGGATTGAGTTTCTGTTCACGTCCGAGCCGACGGCGCGTGTGCGCGAGGTCGAAGGGTGTGTGATCGTCGGGCGCTACGCCGTGCAGCGTTGGACGACGGCGGAAGCGGCGGCGGCGATTGCGACGGGGAAGTTCGCGCCGCGCGCGCGGCAGGCGATTTTGTGGAACGCAAAGAAACTCACGAAGCGTCTGGGCGGCGAATATTATTTGAAGATGAGAAGGACGCTGATCGGGCATGGGTCTTGAGAAAGCGGAAGATGGTTGGTCGTGTTTGAAGTGGGAAAGCAAATCGGTTGAAGTCAGACAGCAAGTTGGTTGAAGTCGGAAAGCAGATTGGTTGAAGTCGGAAATTCAAACGGGTCTCTGCGCGGGGACGAATGGAGCAAGAGAGATGATCAAAGAGATGACCGCTGTAACAAATGAGCGCGAGGCGCGTGCGGAACACGCGAACGGCGCGAACGGCGCGGCGCGGCGCGGGGCGACGACGGCGCGCGTGGCGGTGTTGATTCCCTGCTACAACGAGGAGTTGACGGTGGCGGGTGTGGTACGCGAGTTTCGCGCGCAGTTGCCGGACGCAGACATCTACGTCTTCGACAACAACTCGCAAGATCGCACGGTCGAACGCGCAACGGAAGCCGGAGCGACGGTGATGTACGAGCGGCGGCAGGGCAAGGGCTACGTCGTGCAGTCTATGTTCCGGCAGGTGGACGCGGACGTGTACATCATGGTTGACGGCGATGCGACCTATCCGGCATCGGAAGTACATAAGTTGATCGCGCCCGTGTTGCGTGACGAAGCCGACATGGTCGTCGGCTCGCGCTTGCTCGAAGGCACGCAGAGCCAGTTCAAGTCGCTCAACCGTTTCGGCAATCGCATGTTTCTCTCCGTCCTGAACCGCACGTTCAAGGTGAAAATCACGGACATGCTTTCAGGGTATCGCGCGTTCAATCGCCGCTTCGTCAAAGGGCTGCCGCTTTTTGGCGGTGGGTTTGAGACGGAGACGGAGTTGACGATCAAGGCTCTGGAGCGCGGCTTTCGCATCGTGGAGATTCCGTGCGATTTGACGGCGCGACCCGAAGGCAGTTTCTCGAAAATTCGCATCGCACACGACGGCGTGCGCATACTCAACACGATCCTCTCGCTCTTTCGCGACTACAAGCCCCTGACGTTCTTCGGCGCTATCGGGCTGGGGCTGATGGCGCTCGGACTCGTGCCCGGCTTTATCGTCCTCGTCGAATTTGTCGAGACGGGGTTGGTGTTGCGTATGCCGTCGGCGGTGCTGGCCGTCGGCATGGAACTCGCGGGGATGTTGTCGCTCACGGTCGGCCTCATCCTACACACAATCGTGCGCCGCTCGCAGGAGTTCGACTACCAGTTGCGCACGACTCTCGAAGAGATGACGAAGCAGTTGAAGCGCGAGAAGGAATAACGTTTATGTCGAGCGAAGGAGTAATTGAGAGCATGAGCAGTAACGACAGCGTCATGGTCGCAGACCTAGAGATCATGGCGAACGCCAACAACTACCGCAACTGGATGTACAGCCGCATAGAGCCTTACGTCGGCCAGCGCATACTGGAAGTCGGCGCAGGCATCGGCAACTTCACGGAGTTGCTGCTAGACCGTGAACTCGTCGTGCCGACAGACATCTATCCGCTCTGCGTGAACTATTTGCAGAACCGTCTGGGAAATAGTTTGAAAGCCGCGCCGCAACTGCTCGACCTCGCGCACCCGTCGGATCACGCGTGGGGCGATTATCGCTTCGACACGATCATCTGCATGAACGTGCTGGAACACGTCGAAGACGACCGCGCGGCGTTGCGCTTCATGCACGAGACTCTGGTTGCGGGCGGGCGCACCGTCATACTCGTTCCCGCGTTTCAATTCCTCTACGGCACGATTGACCACGCCATCGCGCACTACCGTCGCTACACGCGCAAAGACCTCCTGCCGCGCATGCGCGAGAGCGGCTTCGTGATCGAAAAGGCTTTTTACATGAACGTCATCGGCATGGCCGGTTGGTTCTGGAACAATCGCCTGCGCAAGATCAAAGAGGAAGACGCCAGCCAGATCGCCGTCTTCGACCGCTACATCGCGCCCTGGGCTGAACGCATCGAGCGCGCCATCCCGCCGCCCTTCGGCCTCTCGCTCATCGCCGTCGGGCGCAAAGAACAAGGATGAAGGATGAGGGATGAGGGATGAATAAAACCAATTCAAGCGGTCTGACCATTCCTTCCATCCTCATCCTCTACGCTTTTATTTTGATAGGAAACTTGTTGAGACAATCGGGTATCTCGCATGGGCAATAGATTCGACGAGTCGCAGGATGAAAATTGGCGCGAACGTCTGCGCTTGTATGCGCCGGTCGTGTTGATTTATGTGGGCGCGCTTGTTTGCACGGGCGCGGCCTTCATGGGCGATACGGTGCATTATGCCAACTCGGTCATGGCGCGCATCGAAGGCGGCTATCTGTATTTCTGGGAGTTCGGCCACGTGCTTTGGCGTCCGCTCGGCTGGCTCGCTTACAAAATCTTTAGCCCCGTGACGAGCCTCTTCGTCGGAGGCGACGCGCGCTACAACGTCACGTTCACACTGATCGCGCTGAACTGGGCGACGGGACTTCTGGCCGCGCTCGCGTTGAACTGTCTGTTGAGACGCGTCTGCAAACGCGAGTGGGTCGTCCTCGTTGCGACCGTCGCGTTCATCTTCTCGAACGCGTTTCTAGACTACATACACGCAGGTTGCGCTTACATTCCCGGTCTCGCCTTCCTGCTCGTCGGCTTCGCAATTTTGACGGGTGGTAACGAGCGACGACAGCCGCCGACAGTCGCGCGCGGCGTGTGGGGCGGCGCGGCGCTCGCCATCGCAATCGGTTTCTGGTTTCCCTACGTGTTGTCCGTGCCCGCCGCGCTTGTCGCGCCGCTCTTGTTGTTCGGCTTTAATCGCGCGCGTTTGAAAGTTTCCTTTGCGGGCGCACTCAGTTTCGCCGTCGCCGCCGCGTTGATGTACGCGCTCGTGGTCTTCGTCGGACTCGGCATACGCGATCTGGCCGGACTCAAGGCTTGGTTCACGGACGCCTCGCACGGCATCACGAACATGAAGGGCGTCTCGCGTTCGGCCTTCGGCTTCGCGCGCTCGCTCATCAACATGGGCGACGACGGGCGCATCTTCAAACGCTTCCTCATACACGACCCGTTCAATCCCGTCTCGCTCTGGGACTTGTTTCGCTTGAGCATGTGGAAGTTCATTTTCTTCTACGCATTCATGGGCGCGTTACTTTTAAGCCTGCTACGCACAAGCGACGGGCGCAGGATGTTCTTGCTGTTCGTCCTGAACGCCGTGCCGATGTTCGTCTTCGCTATCTTCCTCTTCGAGTCGGGCGCGATTGAAAGATATTTGCCGCTCTTCCCGCTCATCTTCCTCGCGCTCGCCTTCGCCCTGTGCAGCGAGCGCACGCCGCGCGCCGCAAAGTATCTGCTGCTCGCATACGTCGCCGCCGCCACGCTCACAAACTTGAGCGTGATGGCGAAGCCCGTGCTCAACCGTCAGAAAGCGAAAGCCGAGTCGCGCGTCAAAGATTTGCAGCCGTACTTGAAACCCGGCAGCCGCATCGTCACCTCGCACATTCAAGACGATCTCGTGCAGTACAACCAGAACTTCCTGTTCGATCCGGTCAACACTGCGAACCTCACGTTCTCTGTGGTCGAGCCGAACAGCGTCCTCATATTGACTTGGCGCTCGCGCATCGCCGAACAGATTTTGCCCGTCTGGGAGCGCGGCGACGACGTGTGGCTCTCGAAGCGCCTGCTGAGCGCCCGACCGCGCGCCGAGTGGAACTGGGTGGAGGGCGACGACCCGCGCGTCTCCTGGACGCACCTCTACGATTACTTCCGGCAGTTCGACCTGGGGCAGCAGGTCGGCGACGAAGACGGCTTCGTGCTCTTGCTGCCGTCGGAGAAGAATAAAAATATTTTGCTTGGTTACATGGAGCAGGAAAAGCAGGTGTTGAGATGAGATTAAGCGTGTTCGGTCTGGGATACGTCGGCTGCGTGTCGGCAGCGTGCTTCGCGCGCGAGGGGCACGAAGTCACGGGCGTTGACGTTAACCCGACGAAGGTTGGAATCATCAACGAAGGTCGCAGCCCCATCGTTGAAGCCGGAATCAATGAGTTGATCGCGGAGATGGTCGCGTCGAAGCGACTGCGTGCGACGACGGACACGCGTGATGCTGTGTTGAACTCCGAAGTCTCACTCGTCTGCGTCGGCACGCCGAGCAACCAGAACGGCTCGCTCGATCTGACTTACGTGCGGCGCGTCTGCGAAGAGATCGGGCAAGTGTTAGAAGGCAAGCAGGGCGCGCACGTCGTCGTCATTCGCAGCACGATGCTGCCGGGGACGATCGAAAAAGTTGTTGTCCCCGCGCTCGAAGCGGCGTCGGGGAAACGCGCGGGCGAAGGATTCGGCGTCTGCATCAATCCGGAGTTTTTGCGCGAAGGCACTTCGCTCAAAGATTTCTACGCGCCGCCTTTCACGCTCGTCGGCGCGGACGACGCGAATGTCGCAGAGACGGTCAAAGGTCTCTACGCGGGAATTGACGCGCCGCTCTATGTCACGAGCACGAAGTCCGCCGAGATGGTCAAGTATGCGTGCAACTGTTTCCACGCTCTCAAAGTTTCCTTCGCCAACGAGATCGGAAACATCTGCGCGGGACTCGGCATTGACAGCCACGAAGTAATGAACGTTTTCTGTCAGGACACGAAACTCAATCTGTCGCCCTACTACCTCAAGCCCGGCTTCGCCTTCGGCGGATCGTGTCTGCCGAAAGACTTGCGCGCCATCGCTTACAAGGCGAAGGAGTTGGACTTGGAAGTGCCTGTGCTCTCTTCGATCTTGCAGAGCAACCGGCGGCAGATCGAGCGCGCCGTCGAGATGATCGTGGCGACAGGACGCAAGCGGATCGGCGTGCTGGGTTTCAGTTTCAAGGCGGGCACGGACGATTTGCGCGAGTCGCCGATGGTCACTTTGATCGAGACGCTCATCGGCAAGGGAATGCAACTGGCGATCTACGACCGAGACGTTTCGCTCGCGCGTCTGTTCGGCGCGAACAAGGATTACATCGAGCGCGAGATTCCGCACATCTCGCAACTGATGTGCGCGAGCATCAACGAAGTGTTGGAGAAGGCGGACGTGCTCGTCATCGGCAACAAGGCCGCCGAGTTTCGCGAAATCGAAGGGCGTCTGCGTGATGATCAGACGGTCATTGATCTCGTGCGACTCTTCGACGGGCGCGTCAGCGGCGACAACTATCAGGGCATTTGCTGGTAAGGCGAAAGAGTGAGCAGTAAGCAGTGAGCTGTGAGCAGTCGGGTGTTGATTGAAGATGAAGCGCGCGGGAAGAGTTGTGCGTGTGCTGTTGTTGGTCGTCGCGGGTTGGACGGTGGCGGCGTGGGGCGCGGCGCGCTGGCTCAAGATGGAGTCGGAGTTGGCGCGTGCGGACGCGCTCGTCGTGCTCGGCGGCTCTGGCGCATACGTCGAGCGCACGCACAGAGCCGCAGAACTCTGGCGCGAAGGGCGAGCGCCGAAGATCATCTTGACGAACGATTACCAGATCAGCGGTTGGTCTGTCGCGGAGCAGCGCAACCCTTTCTTCGTCGAACGCGCGTTCGCGGAGTTGCGCGCGGCGGGCGTGCCTGCGGAGAAGATCGAGGTGTTGCTTGCACCCGCGACGGGCACGTACACGGAAGCGACGTTGCTGCGCGCGTATGCAACGGAGCGCAACTTGCGCTCGCTGTTGTTTGTGACTTCGGCTTACCATTCGCGGCGCGCGCTGTGGACGGTGCGGCGCGTCTTCGAGGGGAGCGGTGTCGAGGTCGGGCTTGACTCTGCGGCGCGCGACGAGGCAACGCCGCGCCCTTCGAGTTGGTGGCTGCACGCAGAAGGATGGAGTCTGGTCGCGTTGGAATATCCAAAACTCGTTTACTATCACTGGCATTATCGCTAGCGGAAAACGCGACGCGCGTGCGTGCCGGGCGGGCAGGATGGGAAGTTTGATGCGAAACTTTTCAAGGCGAAAGCGAGTGGGGAAGAGTTGGCGGCGCGGTGCGTTGATCGCGCCCGTGTTGCTGTCGCTCGTCGCGTGTCTCGCGTGCGTTTTCGCGCAACAGGATCGCGGTACGTCTCAGCCGCAAGTGCGACCACGCCGCGTCGCTTCTGCGTCGAACGGCAACACGACGACGATCAAGGCGGGCGGCAACTTGCAGCAGGCGATAGACCGCGCGCAGCCCGGCGACACGCTCCTGCTCGAAGCGGGCGCGGCTTTCACAGGGACGTTCACGCTGCCCGCCAAGCGAGGCGGCGAAGGGAGCGCCAACTGGATCACCATACGCACCAACGCGCCCGACACCGAACTCCCGCCCGCAGGCACACGCATCACGCCCGCACACGCGCACCTGTTGCCGAAGCTACTCTCGCCCGGCGCGAACGCGCCCGCTTTGCGCACTGCGGCGGGCGCGCATCATTATCGTCTCGTCGGTCTGGAAATCGCGCCCGCGAACGCGTCCGTCGAGATCACGAATCTGGTGACACTCGGCGACGGCTCGGATGCGCAGAACAAGTTGGAGACCGTCCCGCATCATCTCTCACTAGAGCGATGCTACATCCACGCCTACCCAGACCAAGCCCTGCGTCGCGGCGTGGCTCTCAACTCAGCTTCCACCGATATTCTTGATAGTCATCTCTCGGACTTCAAAGCCACAGTTGACGCGCAAGCCGTCTGGGGCTGGAACGGCCCCGGCCCCTTCCGCATCATCAACAACTACCTCGAAGCCTCGGGCGAAGTCGCAGGATTCGGTGGCACCGAGCCTGCTATCCCCGGACTCGTCCCCTCAGACATCGAGTTTCGACGTAACTACTGCACCAAACAAGTCTCTTGGCGTGGACGTTGGTTAGTGAAGAATTTGTTTGAGCTAAAGAACGCGCAGCGAGTGTGGGTGGAAGGCAATGTGTTAGAGAACAACTGGGCGGACGGGCAGGTCGGATACGCGATAGTGCTGACACCGGGTAACGGGACGGGCAGTGCGTCGGCAGTCGTGCAGGAAGTAACCATC
>DATFGP010000006.1:0-27966 GCA_035249365.1 Pyrinomonadaceae bacterium
CCGAGACCGATCAGTACAACGTGTTTGCCGAAGCCGACGCCGTGCGCCTTGAGATCGTCAAGCAGGGAGCTTATTTCTTAGCTACTTGGTCGAAGGGGAATCTGAACAAATTCGGGCAGAAGATAGACAAGAGTTTGCCCGACCGCATCGTCGGCGGCGCGGCGGCGCACACAGCCCCTTTAGAGCCGGGTGATTACCTGACGGTGATCATGGCTAACAGTCCGCTGAGCGGCCACGTCGCCACCGTCATCAAAGAGGAGCCGTACAAAACCGACAAGCCCGGCGGCTTTGAACCCGGCGACGCCATCAGCAAGGTTTATTTCGTCTCCGGCAACGTGCGCAACTCCGCCGTGCGCGTCGAGGTAGTCGAGCGCGAACTGCCGCCGAAGACCTACGACTGGGGCACAACCGCAGCAATCGGTAACAAGTTCACCGATTTGAAGCAGGCCGAAAAGGACGCGATGGCGAATCTCAACCGCGCGTCGGGCGGGGGAAACATCCAGCAAGAGTTGCTCAAGAGGCTGGCGAACAACAGCGAGATGCGTAAGTTGGCCGCCAAAGAAGTCCCGTCCGGTTACATCATCTTCATCATGAATAACTGGGGACAGTCGGGCAAGATTCAGCGTCTCTTAGCGATTGCTGGAATAGACCCCGCCCCTTATCTCGCCTCGCTCAACAGGCCGGAGAGCACCAAACTGAAAGAGGCGACCGCCGCGAAGGAGACTTACAAGGAAGACTATCGCCAGAAAGGCATTCCGGTTGACAACCAAGACCCTTCCTATCACGCGATGAACAAGGGCGGTGAGTCGCCGCGTGCGGACGGCAAACCCGTCGGCAAGCTCAAGCCGCTCGACTCGAACCACGCGTGGGTCGTGAGCATCGTCAAATCGAGCATGCTCGACGCTAAGAAAATAGATGCCGAGGTCACGCAGGCCAGCGCCACGCAGTCGAGCGCGGACGCAAGCCCCGACGCGAAGGCCGAAGACCCGGGGATGAAAGTTCTGGACAAGCAAGGTCTGGAAAAACTCTCACCCGAATGGCAGGCGATGTTCGAGAGGGCGCTGCTCTACTGGGAACCTCGCGGCGGCTTCAAAGAATGAGCTTCGACGCAGCATACGAACCCGTCCGGCGCGGCGGCGCACACAAGCCCGCTGCGCCTTCGCCGCGCCACGCACCTGCCCCGATCAATTTCTCTCCCGCAACCGAAACCATCCAACGAAAAGCAAACTGCGCTTGCGGCGGCGGCTGCCCTCGTTGCGAGGCAGAGCAGGAGTCCGCCACCGCTGCACAGCCGAAACTCAAGATCAGCACGCCCGGCGACCGCTTCGAGCAGGAGGCCGACCGTGTCGCCGAACAAGTCATGCGCATGCCCGCTGGCGATCAACATGCGCACGCGGGAAACTTATCGGCGGCTTCGGGTGCGTCGCTGCAACGCAAGTGCGGCGGTTGCGCGAGCAGCGGCGGCGCGTGGCGCGCTTCGTTGCCGGAAGACGAGTCGGAACGTGTGCAGGCCAGAGAGTTGCCCGGACGCGTCCCGCAGGCGAGCGCGGGTCTGCACGCGCAGATCGAAGGCTTGCGCGCCGGAGGTGGAGAGCCGCTCGGCGAGCGTGCGCGCAACTTCTTCGAGCCGCGCTTCGGACAGGACTTCGGCGAAGTGCGTGTCCACAGGAATGGGCAGGCGGCGGAGTCTGCGCGCGCGATGGGCGCGCTCGCCTACACGGTCGGGCGCGACATCGTCTTCGGCGAAGGGCAGTACGCCCCGGAGACGAACGCCGGACAAAAACTGCTTTCACACGAACTGGCTCACGTCGTACAGCAAAGCAACGGGCACGCCCCGCACACGATTCAACGCGCGCCCGCACCCGCCGCCGACCAAGCGACGCGCCCCGCCGGTTGCGACGGCATGACCGAAGAGAAGGTCAAAGCGGACATCAAGGCGAACACAAACAAAGGCGCGCTTCGTCCTCTCTACGTCAGCCTCAAGACGATGCGCGTCTGCTTTCCCGTCTTCACAGAGGCAAACTTTTTAAGCCTCGTCGCCGACAACACGATGTTCTATCCGGCACTCCTCAAACAAATTTGGGCGGACAGCCAGAAGCCTTTCGCGGGCTACACTGCGAGCGGCTACGACCCTTCGGATCGCTTCACCTCTGACGCGATGCGCGAGCGCTTCGGCTACACGGTGACGGAAGGCCGTCTCGACGAAGCCGAGCAAAATCGCATGTCGCCCGAAAAGATGCACGAACTTTATTCGGAGGCAGACATACTCGTCTTCTCAGGCCACCAGTTCGCGCAGTATCGCGCGCCCGGCGTGTGGACTGACGACGACTTGCGCGGCGTAGACCTTCGCAAGATGGAAGCGCCCTTGAAGAAAGTGAAACTCGTGATCAGCACGAGTTGCGCCACGATCTGCAAAGAGGCTGGCGAGACTTTCAAGACGATGTTCCCGAACGCCACGATGCTCGGCTTCAAAAAGAGCGCGCCGATGGACGGGAGCGTGATGGCGAAAGCGTTCGCCAAGAAGTTGCCGAAGGATTTGATGTTCGAGGCGGGGATGGGCGGAGTCGAGCAGGCTAAGAGCGCCTGGAAGTCTGCGGCGCAGGAGAAGTTCAAGGAAGGGCACACGCAGCCGGGCTGGCTCGATCTCAAATCAGACGCGATGGAGTATTGGGACGACCGGAAGTGGGTCGGGCAAAAGTGGTCGGACGAAGCAAACAAGTGTTACGTGAAGGGCAGAATCTACGCGGGTTTCCCCAGCCCACGCACGGGCGAAGAAGACCTTGAGTCGGGACATTATCAACGCGAAGCGCTCGTCGTCGGTTTCATCGGCGAACACTATTCGCAGTTTCGCAGGTCGGGCGTGTGGCTGATGTCGGGCAGTCTGGATTTCGACGTGACACGTCACATGCCTATGGAAAACGTTAAGTTGATTTTCGCAACACGCGCGCCGCTGCTTTGCAAAGAGGCCGCTGAACAACTCAAGCCGCTTTTTCCGAACGCGACCGTGCTCGGCTACAGGCAAGCGCCGCCCGCCGACGGCCCGAAGATAGCGAGCGATTTTGCCAACACGTTCGCCGACTTTTCGAGCCTGCAAACGGCCAGAGGACTCGCCGAAGCGAGGTCGAAGTGGAAAACTCACGTCGCCGGACTCAAGATCGAACAAAGCCAACCGGGATGGATGAATCTGGCGACCGGCGCGATGGAATATTGGGACGGCACAAAATGGATTGGCACGAACGCCAGCGACGCAGCCAACGAATGCAAAAAGAAGGACGGTCGCCCATCCGCACCCAGACCATGACCCTAGAAAGCGCTTCTCATATCTTCAGATTCCAACCTGCAACGCTCTTCATGGCTGGCCGAACCTCAAGCGATACTCCGGCGAGTTCATAAAGCCGTTGACCATGATCCTAATATTGTTCGGGTCTTGGTTGATGACTTTGAGCCACGCCTGATAACCCGCTTCCTCCGGCGTCCGCCGCAAATAACCGTAGTACTGCATCGCCACGAACGCGCCGTTGTATTCCAGCGCGACGATTTCATCGGACTCGACAATCGCACGCAGCACTTGCGCTCTCCCCCCTTTCGCGCCCAGACGGTTTATCAACTCCGCACGCGTCAACGTCACCTTTGCCCCGCCCTCCGGGTTCTGCGGATCGGGCGTCGTGATCTGCTGCAACCCGTAGCGGTCAAGTAGCGCGTTGACATAAGCCGTGTTTGAGAGCGAATCGTAAATCGCCTTGAACTCCGGCCTTTCCACGAAGGAAACAGGAAAGGCGGCGCGGCGCGCGAAGGTGTCAGCGGGCGTCTGTCCCGTCACACTTCGCATGTCTGGGATGATCTCTGTGTACTCCGGTCGGCGGTTGAAGGCGACGCGATAGAAGTTGTAGACGAAGAATCCCTTGAGGCGAAACTCCGGCGAGCCGAAGAAACTTTGCGACACCGTGATGCGGTCGCAGGCCGGATTGTTGTTGACGTTCGGGCAGTTGTTCAGGATCGCAGACCAGGGCTCGCCTGCTTCCGGCTCGCGTGTGAGGAAGTCGAGGTAGTGTATGCGAACGAAGAAGGGCGTGGTGAAGATCGGGTTCGCTCCTGCCGTCGTGTCGTTGTCCGTGATCGTCAGCGTCGCCGTGCTCGGCTCACCAACCGCCACTACACTTTTCGTGTCGCTGAGCCTGAGCCGCACCGTCTCGTTCCCCTCGACGTGCGCGTCGTCAACGAGCGGGATGCTGATCTCTTTGCTCGTCTCGCCCGGCGCGAACGTTACGGTGTCAACCGTCGTCGAGTAGTCGCAGCGCGCGTAGGCTGTGCCGTTTGCCGTTGCACAGGGCACGGCGGCGGGGTCGTCTACAGTCTCGAATTTAACCGATACGTTGAAGGCATTATCTCCCGTGCGCGTGATGACGGCGGTGGCGTGCCCCGCGCCTTCGGAAGATGTGTAAGCGGCCTGACTGAACTGAACAGTCGGCACTTCGGGAATTACCTCCGATTGCGTGACGGTGAAAATCTGACCGGCGATAAACACAGTGCCGGTGCGCGGCACTCCCGATCCGTTCGACGAGACGGAGAGTGTGACCGTCCCGCTGCCCGTGCCGCTCGCGCCGGAAGCGACGTTGATAAAGCCGCTGTTGCTCACCGCCGCCCAACCGCAGCCGCCCTGCGTCGTCACGTTCACAGTGATCGTCTCGCCGCCCGCCGCAGCACCGCGACTCGCGGGACTTATCGAATAGGAGCACGAGTTGACGAGCCGGTGGACGCTTCCGCCTAAGTTGACGACGTAAAGTTCCCCCTTCTCATCCTCGCCGAACGAAGAGATGTTGAAGTTCGTGTCCTGAAGGATGGACGGCGCAACCCCTTGCTGTAGCAAAAACATTTCGCCGCTGCAGAAGTCCGCGTAGATGTAAGCGCCTGTGGGCAGTGTCCCACGCGTGCCGCGATAGACGTAGCCGCCCGTCACGGAACAACGCCCCGCCGTGTGATCATACTCGGCTATGGGCGCTTGATAGTTAGCGGCGATGCACTGCGCGGGGCCTAGATTCGTGCAGCGTGTGCCCTCGAAAACACGCCAGCCGTAGTTGCCGCCGCGCGTGATGATGTCTATCTCCTCGCGCACGCCTTGCCCCACGTCGCCCACGTAAAGTAGGCCGCTCGCGCGGTCGAAGGAGAAGCGGAAAGGGTTACGCAAGCCGACCGCATAAATCTCGTCGCGCCCCGCCGTCGCACCGAAGTACGGGTTGTCGGACGGCGACGAATAAGGCGTCGAGCCGTTCGCTTGATCCACGTTGATGCGCAGCATCTTCCCCAGCAGTTCGTCAACGTTCTGCGAGAAGTTCTGCGGATCGTTGCCCGATCCGCCGTCGCCCATCCCTATGTAGAGGAAACCGTCCGATCCAAACGCGATCATGCCGCCGTTATGATTCTCGAACGGCTGCGGGATAACTAAGAGCACGGTCTCACTGTTCTCGACCACATTAGGGTTCGTCGCCGACACGCGATACTCGGCGATGACGGTTGCGCCGTCAGGCTTCCGCGTGTAGTTCACGAACAGTCTGCGGTTGGCGTTGAACTGTGGATGGAACGCGAGGCCGAGCAACCCGCGTTCGCCGCCCGCGAGCACGCGCGACGTAATATCCATGAACACCGACGGCGTTGAAGCGTTCGGTTGAAGCACCTGTATGCGCCCCGGTTGCTCGACTACAAACAGGCGGTTGCTGCCGTCGCGCGCGTTGGTCACCAGCAGAGGGCTTGAGAGATTTGAAAGCACCGGCTCAAGTGTGACGGGCGGCACGCCCTGCGCCGCCGCGCTGGCAGACATCAAGGCGAGGGCGAGAAAAAGCGTCGCGACGAACTGGCGCATAGACTTCATTAGCGGTACTACCTCCTGCTTGATCTACATCTCATGTGAAAAATTTGTTTTGTTGTCGCAGATGGGAGGCGTCTGCAACTCGCCGGAGGGGGGATCGGTTCACAGCATTATACCGCGCACGAAAGTTTCGCACCATCAAACACTTGGTACGAAAATTTGGATGGTCTAAGTAATCAAACTAATTTGTAACCCTTCGCCGTAAATCAGTGTCTTACATGACAGGGCAACTCTCCTACCAGACGCGTTGGATGCGTGATGGTCGCGCCCGTTTATTTTTCGAGAAAGGGAGAAGGATCATGAAGAAATTACTGGCACTTACTTTGTCACTGGCTTCCATCGGTTTCGTCGCTTCGTCTGCCGAAGCAAAAACGCCGGGAGCAACAAACGCGGCGGCCTCCAGCGCCGTGATTGCGCCCGCAACCGTACAGTGGGAGCGCAACAATCGTCGCGGCTATCGCCGTGTCCGCACCGTGACGCAGACGCGCCTTGTGCGAGTCGGGCGACGAGTTTTCCGCGAGACTTATCAGATCACGTATTGGCCGAACGGCAGAACCCAGACGAGACTGATCAGCCGCGTCCGCGTTCGTTAATCACGACGACAAAAATATAAGAGCCGGTACTTCCAAAGTAATCACTTTCGGAAGTACCGGCTCTTAGTTTGCAAAATCGGGCGCTAACTCCGCGTCTAAAGTCCTCGATATTTTGTCTATGTTCAGACTGCGCGCCGACGCATTGAATATCTCGCGGTATGTCCCGTCCCGCTCGTAGAGTTCTTCATGTGTGCCGTGCTCCACGACGCGCCCGTCTTTGAGCACGAAAATAATGTCCGCATCAATTATCTGCGAGATGCTGTGCGAGATGACGACTGTGGTGCGGTCTTCTTTGATGGCATCCAGACTGTTTTTGATCTGCTCGGTGGCGACCGCGTCGAGGCTCGCCGTCGGCTCATCCAGAAAGATGACGGGCGGGTCTTTGAGGAACAAACGCGCAATGGCGATGCGTTGCTGCTGCCCGCCGGAGAGCAAATGCGCTTCGGATTCGTACTTGTTCGGAAGCTGTTCGATCTGCTCGTGCAGATATGCTTTGCGCGCAGCTTCCTCAATTTCGGCAAACGTTGCGTTGATATTGCCGTAGCGAATGTTTTCTTCAATCGTGCCTTTGAAGATGTGATTCTTTTGCAGCACCAGACCGATCTTTCGGCGCAGCAAGTCGGTCTCATATTCGGAAAGCTCTTTGCCGTCGAGCAGAATTTGTCCGCTCGTAGGCGTGTAGAATCGCGTCAGTAGATTCAGGAGCGTGGACTTGCCCGCGCCGGACAGGCCGACGAAGGCGACCGTTTTGCCGTGCGGGATTCGCATGTTGACTTGATGGAGCGCCTGCGTGCCGTTCGGATAAGTGAAGTTGACATCAATCAACTCGAAAGTGCCTCTGAGGTGCGACACGTCGAGCGTGCCGCTCGCTTCGATCTGGTTATCGGCATCGAGAATCTGAAAATAGCCTTCGGCGTAAGTCAAAGCGTCGTTCATCTCGTCGTAGATTCTGTGCAACTGGCGGATGGGCGCGGAGACGTTGCCGAACAGCATGATGTGAAACATGATCGCGCCGATTGAAATGTGCCCGCCGAGGACGAGGTAGGCTGTCAAAATGATAATCAGCACGACGCCGATCTGTTCCGTGAAGGTCTTCAACCCGTCGAAGATGAAATTTGTCTGTCGTTGTTTCAACTGCGCGCCGACGAGATTTTGCTGCAACCGAAGCTGTTTCTCTTTTTCGTACTCCTCACGCACGAACGATTTGATGACGACGATTGACTCGATGATGTTATGAAGCCCGTTGTTCTTCTCTTCGCGCAGCGCACGCAAGCCTCTGCGTGCGCCTTTGAGCATCGAAGCCTGTCTCTGGCTCAACAGAAAATAGACGGGCAAGATCGCCGACGCGACAAGGCCGACGTAGACGTTAGCCATGAACATGATGACGAGAGCGAGAATCGCGTTGGCGAACAGGGGCAGAATATCTATGAAGGCGCTCTGCACGAGTTTGGTCAAACTCTCCGCGCCGCGCTCGACGCGCGTTTGCAGTATGCCGGTCTGGTTGTCAGAGTCTGTGTAGAAGGCGAGCCGGTAAGTGAGTATTTTTTCGATGGCGAATTGTGAAAGGCGGCTCGACACGTTGACGCGAATTTTCTCGCCGAAGAGATTTTGCCCGTACCTCAGTCCCGTGTTGAGTATTTCCTTGCCGAGCAGAACGGCGCTGATGAGCAACAGGAGCGAAGTGCCCTGTGATGCAGTCCGGCCTTCTCTTAACAGGCGCTCGATGGTGTCAACCGTGTAGCGCAGCACGACGGGGTTGACCTGCGCTGCGAACGCGCCCAAAAGTGTGAGCGTCAGCGATAGCACGACCCAACGGCTGTACGGTTTGACGAAGGGCACTAATCGCCGGATGATTTGCCAGATACTCATTCGTCCCCGCTATTTCCCCTGCCGCGTCGCCCGCGCCCGCGCATCTCTTCACGCATCTTCTGAAACTGTTGCCACTGCTCCGGCGTCAACACCTTCTGCAAATGTTCGTCGGCCTGACGGCGAATCTCCGTCACGCGCGGCTCGGATTCTTTGCGAAGCGCCTGCAACTGTTCGCGCGTGTCGCCCAGTATTTTTTGCACCTGAGATTTCTGTTCGTCCTTGAGTTTCAGGCGCTCGGACATCTGCTCGAAGCGGTCTTGTCTACTGACCTGAGCGCCGCCCCTCGACCATGCGCGATAGACGTTTAAGGCGAGCGCGCCCGCCGTGAAGCCGAGCAGGAATATCAGCACCGCTGCGGCGCGAACCTGCCACCTGTTTCTACTGTTCTTGTCCATAATTATTTCACCTGTCAATCACTCCAACTCGTAGAGAGTTGAGAGCACTTGCCCGTATGACATCTGTTCTGCGGCGGCGGTGGCGGCGGTCGCATCGCTTTGGTCGAAGAGCACTTCTTCCGCAGAGTAGGAGTTATAAGCGGACGATGCTTCCTGTGCGCCGGATGGCGGCTGAGAAGTGGGCGCGAAGACGGTTAACAACACAAGCGCCGCGACCGTCGCCGCCATAGAGGAGACGAGAGCGCCCGTCGCGTTCCACAGGCGCTTGAACGCGGAAGTCTCGCCTGCGGCTTGCCGCTCGCGCAGTGCAGCCAGAACTCGCGTCTGGAAGAAAGGCGACGGCTCGATTGTTTCGGCGGCGCGCTCTCTAAGTAAAAGCTGTGAGATTTGCGCTGCCTCAAATGCACGCCTGCACTCTGCGCACCGGCCTGTATGCGCGCGAATGTTCTCCAACTCGCTCTCGCTCAAATCAGACAGAGGCGCGTTCTCGATTATGCTTATGATATGTGCCTCGCTCATCTCTTACCTCGCAGTTTCAAAATTCTCATCCGTGTTCCGTCTCTTGTTTGCCAGCAGTTGCTCCACAGCCTTACGCATCTTGCGACGCGCGCGAAACGCCTGCACCTTGACCTTCGAGACAGACCAGCCTGTCATCTTCGCCACCTCTTTGACCGGCATATCTTCGCCGTCAATCAAAGTCAACACAAGCTGGTCTTCGGGAGACATCGTCTCCAACACACGGCCAGCCAGATCAGCCGCGACGAGACTTCTCTCGCTCGCTTGATGACGCTCAAGAGACGTGCCCGCCAATCGGTCGTCCAGCCAAGTGCTCTCATCTTCCGTCAGGTCGGAGACCGTCAACTCCGGCCTGCGCCTCGCGCTGCGCAACAGGTTGAGGCAGGTGTTGGTCGTGATGCGTGTCAACCAGCCCTCCATCGAGCCGCGCCCCTCGAAGCTGTCGAGTTGTGTGAAAGCCTTCAGGAAAACTTCCTGCGCCGCTTCTTCGACTAGCTCGCGCTGGCGAAAGTAGCGGCTGGCAAACCGGAAGACACGCGGGCTGTAACGCCGCATGATCTCCGCGAAGGCTGCTTCGTCGCCCGCACGCGCCAGACGCGCCAACTCCAAGTCCCCTGTCTGTTCGTAATCGTTCGCCAGAAGCGCACCTGCTTCACAGTTGACGGACGGTGGACGACGCAAAAGCACTCCAGCGGCGTCCGCTCGTTCCTAGAGTTACTGACTATGCCGCGTCCAATAGCCTCCCAACTGGATAGACACCATAGCGCGCCGCACGGTTACATTACGGCAACCCTCTCACTGCACAACGAACGGCGCAGCGATGTGTAAAAACGATTTGGCGATGCCGTTTATATGTCCTCTTTTTACTACAACAACGGGTGTAACCGAACCGTCGGCGGCGGTGTCTATCAAAGTGCGGAGGTTTTAAGGGCAGAGTTGTCAACACGGGCATTAACGAACGGACGGCGAATGCGCCTCGATGATAGGAAGAGAATCATGAAGTGGATCAAATTAAATCTGAGCGGCAAGAAACGTTTCATCATCGTGGTCGGCGCTGTGGCTCTCGTCGCGGTTATGGGATTTGTGCTGTGGGGTGATCGCGCGAGCGCCGCCGAGTACATGACGGCGAAAGTGGAGCGGGGCAATCTGCGCAACTCGGTCACGGCGACGGGTACGCTTCAGGCTGTCACGACGGTGCAGGTCGGCAGTCAGGCGTCGGGCGTGATCTCTGCGCTCTACGCGGATTTCAACTCGACCGTGAAGAAGGGACAGGTCATCGCCCAACTCGACCCTTCAACCACGCAGGCGCAGGTTGAGCAGGCGCGCGCGAATCTCGTACAGGCACGCGCCGCACTTCAACAGGCACAGGCTGGCGTCGCGCAGTCGCGCGCCGGAATCAGTCAATCGCGCGCAGTCGTCACAGACGCACAGGCCAAAGCCATCGCCGCAAAATCAACCGTGCAGAACCAGCAGGCGGGCGTCTCCGGCGCGCAGGCCAACCTCGCCGTGTTGAAGGCGCAGATGGACGACGCGGCGACTTTCCTACGGCAGCAAGAGTCGCTCGCTGGCGAAGGTGTGATCGCGCGGCGCGATGTCGAGACGGCGCAGACGAACTACAAGACTGCGGAAGCCCGTTACAACCAGGCCGCGACGCAGGTTCAGCAGGCGCAGTTGAGCGCGCAGTCGTCTCTGAGTTCGGGCGTCGTGCAGTCGCAGGCGCAGATCGAGCAGGCACGTGCGGGAGTGCAGCAGTCGCAGGCACAGGCGCAGAACGCTGCGGCGCAGGTGCAGAGCGCCGCCGCAGGCGTTCAGCAGGCACAGGCCGCGCTCCAACTCGCCGAGATCAATTTATCGCACACGACGATCACTTCGCCGATTGACGGCGTGGTCGTCTCGCGCGACGTGGATGTCGGGCAGACTGTGGCCGCAAGCCTTTCTGCTCCGACTCTCTTCACCATCGCCAACGATCTGACGCAGATGCAGGTCATGGCGAACATAGATCAGGCCGACATCGGACTCGTCGAACAGGCGAAGAGCGTCAACTTCACTGTGGATGCCTTTCCGGGAATGGAGTTCAAAGGCACGATTCAGCAGATGCGGCTCAACCCGCAGAACGTCCAGAACGTCGTGACCTATAACGTGGTGATTGACGTGAGTAATCCGGAGCAGAAACTCAAGCCCGGCATGACCGCCAATCTTGAGATCACGATTGACGAGCGCAACGACGTGCTCAAAGTCCCGAACGCCGCGTTGCGTTTCACGCCGCAAGGGGAGACGGGGCAGCGACAGCAACGAAGTCAGAACGGAAGTGCAGCGAGTTCCGCGCAAGGCTCGCGTCGCGGCTCTCGGCAAGAGGGAACTGCGAACAGCGCGAACGGAAACGATTCGACGGCAGCAAACGGAGCGCAGGCGGAAGGCGCGCGTGAACGCGTCGCTCCGGCCACTTCGCCCGTGCTTGCGGGACAGACACGACGCGTCTGGGTGCTCGGTCAAGACGGCCAACCGCAACCGCGCCGGATCAAGGTCGGGTTGACGGACGGCGCTGCGACCGAAGTTCTCGAAGGTGACTTGCGCGAAGGCGAGATCGTCGTCACCGGCCAGAACGTCTCCGGCGCGACGAAGCCGCAAACGACGGGTCAGACTGCTGCGCCCGGCTTCGGCGGCGCGCCGCGCACGGGCGGAGCAGGCGGCGGTAGGCGAAGGTAAACCACAAGGCTCAATTTCGTCAGGGGAAAGCTGGAAATCAGGGATGGGAGAGGGAAGCAATGCAAGCGACACTTGAGATCAGACCGCAGGAATTTGAAGTCAACGCCGGACTGCTCGCGCGAGCGGAAGACGCGCCTCCGGTCATCGAGTTGGAGGGGATTCATAAAACTTACACGATGGGCGATGTCGAAGTTCACGCCTTGCGCGGAATCTCGCTCACGATCAGAAAAGGCGAGTTCGTCGCCATCATGGGCACGTCGGGTTCGGGCAAGTCTACGACGATGAACATCATCGGCTGTCTCGACCGCCCGACGAAAGGCAAGTACATACTCGACGGCGAGGACGTGTCCGGGATGTCGAAGGACGAGCGCGCAGACATACGCAGCCGCAAACTCGGCTTCGTCTTTCAAGGCTTCAACCTGCTCTCGCGCACTTCGGCTCTGGAAAACGTCGAACTGCCGATGCTCTACGCAGGGATAGAGACGGCGGAGCGCCACAGCCGCTCGCGCGAGGCGCTGCGTTCGGTGGGACTGGCGGGGCGTGAGAACAACCACCCGAATCAACTCTCCGGCGGCCAGCAACAGCGCGTCGCGATTGCGCGTTCGCTCGTCAACCGGCCTGCGCTCATACTCGCGGACGAGCCGACCGGCAACCTTGATTCGCGCACCTCGGTTGAAGTGATGGAAATTTTTCAGAAGCTCAACCGCGAACGCGGCATTACGCTCGTCCTCGTCACGCACGAACATGATATTGCCGAGTACGCAGACCGCGTCGTCGTCTTCAAAGACGGTAGGATCAAGGAAGACTATCGCATCGAACATCCGCGCGATGCGTCGGCGGAGTTGAAACTCCTGCCGGATGTGGAACAGGAAGAAGATTGACGGACGAGCGATTAAATTCGACCGCTTGAGCTATTGCGTTCAACCGCCCCGACGGTTACTTGAAGGGTTAGTGAGACCATGAACTTATTGATGATCATCCGCGTCGCTTTTCGTGCTCTCGTGCGCAACAAGATGCGCGCGTCTCTGACCATGCTCGGCATCATCATCGGCGTCTCGGCGGTGATCGCGATGGTCAGCATCGGGCAGGGCGCGCAAGCCTCCGTGCAGGCACAGATCGAAGGCATGGGCACGAACCTGCTTTTCGTCAGCGCGGGCGCGCAGAACGTGGGCGGCGTGCGCAGCGGCGCGGGCGACAGCGGCACGAACACGCTCACCGTCGCAGACCTCGAAGCGATACGTCGTGAAGTGCCGAGCGTTTCGATGGTCACGCCGACCATCAACGCGAGGACGCAGTTAGTTGTCGGCAACCAGAACTGGAACACGTCGGTTCAGGGCGTGAGCGAACAGTTTCCCTATGTTCGCAAGTGGACGGTGGCGAGCGGCGCGTTCTTCACCGACGCGGACGTGCGCTCCTCCGCGCGCGTCATCGTGATCGGGCAGACCATCGCCGACAATCTTTTCCCCGGCGCAGACCCGCTCGGCCAGTCCGTACGCGTGATGAATCTGCCGTTCAAGGTCGTCGGCGTGATGGCGCGCAAGGGTCAAGACCCGCAGGGACGCGATCAGGACGATACGGCGTTTGCTCCTTACACCGCCGTGCAGAAAAAGCTTCTGGGGAACACGCGCCTCCAAGTCGCCTACGTCTCCGCCGTCTCGCAGGACGCAACCTACACCGCGCAGACGCAGATCGCGGAACTCCTGCGCCAGCGTCATAAACTCGCGGCCAACCAGCCTGACGACTTCACCGTGCGCAACATGACGGACGTAGCGGAGGCGGCCAACGAAACCAACAATATCATGACGATGTTGCTCGGCAGCATCGCGGGCGTGTCGCTGCTCGTCGGCGGCATCGGGATTATGAACATCATGCTCGTCTCCGTCACCGAGCGTACGCGCGAGATCGGCATACGCATGGCGATTGGCGCGCGCTCGTCCGCCGTGCGCAGGCAATTTCTGATCGAGTCGATCGTGCTCAGCCTGACCGGAGGACTCTTCGGCATCCTGCTCGGCATCGCCATCTCCGTGACGATCCCGTTCATGCTCGGCTGGCCGACGCTCGTCTCCACCACCGCCATCGTCGGCTCTGTCATCTTCTCTGCGGCGGTCGGCATCGCCTTCGGCTACTACCCCGCGCGCAAGGCCGCCGGACTCGACCCGATTGACGCTTTACGCTACGAGTAAGGTCGCCGCCTTTACACCCGCCAAATTTTTCTTACGCTTCCGAGACCCATTTCGGCCTCACTTTGCGCGTTACATGTTGAGGACATTTAGCGTCCCGACACGACCGATTTTGAGGCTGCTTTGAACAGGCTCGTGTCAAACGGTCAACCCGTCCGGCAAAAGGATTTGATAATTAGATATGTATCCCTCGACATCGCTTAATATTTTTCGTCTCCTTAACAGCGTCTTGCGACGCAGCGCATTCGCCGTCGTTGTCCTCTCCGCGATTTTCTTCACGTGGCAAAGTGCGTCTGCGCAGACGCTGACCGTCACGAACACTAACGACAGCGGCGCAGGGTCTCTGCGGCAAGCCATCCTCGACTCGAACGCGATGGCCGGAACGCAGACCATCGCATTCAATATCGCGGGCGGCGGCGTGCATTCAATCGCGCCCGCCTCGATCCTGCCGTCATTCAACGATCCGGTCATCGTTGACGGCTACACGCAACCGGGTGCGTCCGCGAACACGCTCGCCGCAGGCTCGAACGCCGTGCTGCTCATCGAACTCGTCGGCCCCGGCGCGGGCGGCTCCGGCCTTCAAGTGCGCGGCGGCAACTCGACCGTGCGCGGCCTCGTCATCAACCGCTTCAACAACGCTCCGGCAATCAACATCAGCATCGGCAACAACAACCGCGTCGAGGGCTGCTTCCTCGGCACGGACGCTACGGGCACAACTAACTTCCCAGACCTGAGCCGCGAGGGCATAAGCATCAACGGCAGCACGGGCAACCTCGTCGGCGGCACAACGCCCGCCGCGCGCAACCTCATCTCCGGTCATCGCCTGAACGGCATCAACATCTTCGGGTCTGGCGCGGGCAACAACGTCGTGCAGGGCAACCTGATCGGCGTTGACCGTACGGGCACTGTCGCGCTCGGCAACGGGCAGAACGGCATCAGCATCAGCGGTTTCACCAACAACCAGATCGGCGGCGCGTCGGCTGCGGCGCGCAACATCATCTCCGCAAACAACACGGGTCTACAGATTTTCACCGGCTCGAACAACGTGCAGGGCAATTACATCGGCACGGACGCGTCCGGCACGCTTGATCTCGGCAACAACGGCACGGGCATCTTCATGCAGGGCGCGGCGGGCAATCTCGTCGGCGGCATCACGAGCGCGCCGGGTCAGCCTCCGGGCAACGTCATCTCCGGCAACGGCGGCTCCGGCATTGACGTTAACGGCAACGTTGACCCCGGCCACACCTTTCAAGGCAACCTCATCGGCACGGACGCGGCGGGCACGACCGCCATCCCCAATCTCGGCGACGGCCTCACGATCCGCAACAACGGCGGCAACAACCTCGTCGGCGACCAGAGCGTGCTCGGGCGCAACGTCATTTCCGGCAACGGGCAGTTCGGCCTGTCGCTGAACAACAACAGCAACCGCGTCTTGAGCAACTACATCGGCGTCGGCGCGGACGGCACAACCGCGCTCGGCAACACGCGCAGCGGCGTTTTGATCAACTCGCGCGACGGCAACGCGCTCACAGCCAACGCCATCGCCTTCAACACGCAGAACGGCATCCTCGTCAACTTCTTCAACACGGGCACGGGAAATAAATTCGTCGCCAACTCGATCTACTCGAACGGTGGCGCGGGAATCGAACTCGGCGCAGCGGGCGTCGCGCCGAACGACGCTGGCGACGCAGATACGGGCGCGAACAACTTGCAAAACTTTCCAATCATCTCGATCGCGAGCGCCAACGGCGGCAACACGGCTGTCTCCGGTTCGCTCAACAGCACGCCAAACACGACCTTCGACATTCAGTACTTCCTCAATCAGACTTGCGACCCGTCGGGCAACGGCGAAGGGCAGTTCTTCGTCGGCACGTCTCCGGTAACGACGGACGCGGGTGGCAACACAGACATCAACGTCCTGCTTTTCGCTGCGGCGCAGCCCGGCATGTTCCTGACCGCGACGGCCACAGACCCTGCGGGCAACACGTCCGAGTTTTCACCCTGTAGGCAAGTGACGACCGGCGTGGGCGGCACGTTCTCGATCAGCGGGCGCGTCGCAGACGGCGCGAACGGCGTCGCCGGAGTCAGCATCGCGCTCACAGGCAGCCAGTCGGCTGTGACCGTGACGGACGCGAACGGCAACTACGCTTTCACAGGTCTCGCGTCCGGCGGCAACTACACTGTGACGGCGCACAGCCCCTACTTCGCCTTCACGCAGTCGCGCGCAGACTTCCCCAATCTGAGCGGCAGCCAATCGGCAAACTTCTCGGTCGCGCCGCAAGGCACGCCCTCGCTTCCGCCCGCGCCATCCGACGATTTCAACTCTTCGCAGCGCGACGCAGACAAGTGGAATCCGGGCACGCTCACGCAGCCGCCCGGCTCCTACGATCCGCTCGTCACAGTCTCGCAGCAAAACGGGCGGCTCGTCATCACGCCGCGCAGCAACGTCTCAGGCCAACACTACAACGGCTACGTCTCCGTCAACTCGTTCGACTTCACGGGCGGTCAACTCGGCGTCGAAGTCGTGCAGGCCGCGAGCGTACCTGCGGAGACGATCTTCGCCATCGGCAGCGACCCCGACAACTTCTATCGCTTCATGGTGACAACCGCTGGCAACACGGCATTGAGCCAGCAGTTGAAGGCGGGCGCGGCGTGGGCTTTGGGACTCAACGATGCGTCGCCCGTGCTGGTCTTTCAAGTCAAGATTGACGGCGTCGTCAACCAGCACGTCATACCTTACGACCCGACCGAGCATCGCTACTGGCGTTTCCGCCACGAGCCGCAGGCCAACAGCATCGTGTTCGAGACCAGCCCGAACGGCACGACCTTCACTGAGCGCCACCGCGTCGCCTTGCAGAAGGGCGTCACGTCGCTCGCCTGCGAGATGTCGGCTGGCACAGCCACGCCCGTGAGCAATCCCGGTCAGGCCGTGTTCGACAACCTCTCGCTCGTGTCGAGCACGGCGCAGTTCGCCGCCACAAACTTCACCGTTAACGAAGGCGAAGGCCGCGCCACCATCACAATCACGCGTTCGGGCAACGTCGCCACCAGCACGGCCACGCTCTCTTACCAGACGGTGGACAACCCCGCGTCTGTGCGTTGCGACGATCAGGCGACGCTGCCGGGCGAAGCCTTCGCGCGTTGCGATTACGCCACCTCGATTGACACGGTAACGTTTGCCGCCGGAGAGGCGACCAAGACCTTCACCATCCCGCTCATAGACGACGCGTTCGCCGAAGGTCAGGAGACGTTCCGGCTCAAACTCGTCGGCTCAGGCGGCGCATCTCTGGGCGCGCCCGCGCTCATCACTGTAACCATCGTTGACAACGACTCAGGCGCGGATGTTCCCAACCCGATCAACACGACGCCGTTCTTCGTGCGACAACAGTACTTGGATTTCCTCTCGCGCGAACCTGAGCCGGACGAGCCTTGGTCGGCGGTTTTGAACCGCTGCCCGAACGTCAACGCGCCGCCGGAAGTGATAACAGACTGCGATCGTCTCGCGGTGTCTGCGGCCTTCTTCGGCTCGCCGGAGTTTCGACTCAAAGGCTTCTACGTGTTCACGTTCTATCAGGTGGCTTTCAACGGGCGTTTGCCGGAGTACACGCAGATCGTTCAGGACATGCGCAGCGTGACGGGCACGACCGGACAGGAGACGTTCAGGAAGCGCGCGGCCTTCGCCGCAGAGTTCGTGGCACGTGCGGAGTTCAAGGCGGCCTACGATGCGAAGTCGAACGGCGAGTACGTGGCCGCACTCCTCGCGCGCTATCAACTCGACGCGATCACGACGCGCGACCCGCAGAACCCAGAAGCGGCGCAGCGTGTGACGCTGACGAGAAGCGACCTTGTGAGCCGACTCGACGCGGGCACGCTGACGCGCATGCAGGTGTTGCGTGCGGTGGTGGAATCCGACGAGGTGTTTGCGGCAGAGTTCAACCGCGCGTTCGTGGCAACGCAATATTACGGATACCTGCGGCGCACTCCCGACGACGGCGGCTATCAAGGCTGGATCAACTACCTCAAGGCGAAGCCCAACGACTCGCGCACGATGATCAACGGCTTCCTGAACTCTGTAGAGTACAAACTCAGGTTTGGCCGCCCGTAAGGTTTTCGCCTCAAACGTTGCGAGCCGGAAAAACCTTCACCGCAGAGACGCAGAGTTAGCGCAGAGGGGCGCAGAGAAAGAATAGAATCTTTGCTCTGCGCCCCCTCTGCGCTCTCTGCGTCTCTGCGGTGAATTATGTTGCTTGCCCTACACTAATTTGACAGTGCTCTAAAACGAATACTTCAACGCGAACTGAATACGACGCCCCGGCGTGACGGTGTTCGTAGCTCGCCCGAAGCCGGGCGCTTCGAGGAAGCGTACGGGGACGCCGTAGTTGGCGCGGTTGATGAAGTTGAAGATGTCCATGCGCAGCGTGACGTTTTGGCTTTCGCCGAAGCGTAAGTTTTTGACGACAGCCATGTCGAGTTCGAGGACGTTGCCCGCGCGGAAAGTGTTTCTGCCGACGCGTCCATCCTGCCCGATGGGCGCGAGCAGCGCGTTGGGATTATCCGTCGCCAGGCGCAGAGGTTGTCGCCTGTCTCCTGTGGCGATGATGCCTGCGGTCGTGTCCGGTCGGTCGGTTAAATTGCCGTCGAGATTTACGTCGTAGATGCTGTTGACCGTGAACGGCTGGCCTGAGCGATAGCTACCCTTGCTCGCGATTTGTAATCCGCCGAGAAGCAGACGCAGCGCGCCGTTTTCGTTTTTGAAGTCGGGCAGATCGTAAATGGCATGGTAAGCGAAACGATGCGGCGCGTCGAAATTCGCGCGCCCGCGCTCGGCCGCGAAATCGAAACTGTTCTGCGGCAAGGCCGACGCGCCCGCGAGATCGAACACGTCCGATACGTCGTCCAAAGTTCTGGAGAAAGTATAAGCCGCGTTGAGTTGCAGCGCGTGCCGGAAGCGACCGCGCATTTGTAACTGCAAAGAGTCGTAGCGCGAGCTGGCGGTAGTTTCAAAGCGATTGACCGTGCCGATTCCGCTGACGGGACGACCGCCAGTGAAACCGCTCCCGTCGCTCGCAATGCGTGTGCCGGGAGGGAGGACGAAACCGAAGAACGCTGGCGTATCAATCTCAGGGAAGCCCGCCGGACTGACTCTGCCGCCGGAGAAAAAGCGCGGCGCGACGAAGGCGTTGCGACCGAGGTTCGGCGTCGTAAATCGCAGCAGGTTGCGTCCCGACGTGCCGACGTAAGAGACGGAAGCCACGAAGTTGCGACCCAGTTGTTGCTCGACGCTCACGGTGTATTGATGCGCCAGAGGCGTCTTCAATTCCTGTTCGGGGATGGTGAAGCCGAAGCCGTTGACGGCTGGGACGAGGCCGCCGCCCGTGCCGAACTGGTTGATCGCGTTGACGAGTTGCGCGAAGGGCACGCCGGGTACAAGCGTGTTCAGCGTCCCGTTTCGCACGATGGGCGAGAAGTTGAGCGTCGTCAGGTTCGGGTTGCGAAACTCAAGCGGGCAATTCCTGTTCGGGCACGGATCGGGAATGCCTAGAAGCCTCTCAAAGATGCCCGCGTTGCTGAAACCAGCCGCCAGATCAACCGTCAGGTAAGACGGATAAACGTTGCGCGACTGGCTGACGACCGCGCCGAGTATCTGATCATAAAAGAGACCATAGCCTGCGCGGATGACCGTCAGGCCGCGCTCGCGCCCGAAGAGGTTCGGCGCGTAGGCTATTCCGATGCGCGGCGCGAAGTTGTTGCGATCAGGCTTGAAGATGCTCGTGCGGTCACCGATGAATTGTCTTAGTCCGGGGATTAGATCAAGAGCAGGGTCGTTGAAGGTGTCTTCGATGCGGCGATTCACTTCGCGCGGCGGCGTGTTGTACTCGTAGCGCAGACCGTAAGACAGAGAGAGCGCGGGGCGGACGCGCCAGGTGTCTTGCGCGTAGAAGTTCAGTTGATAGAAGCGCAGCCCGATAGCTGCCTCGCCGTTGACGGCTAAGGTCTGCGAGAAGCCGCTCGGAGCGCTGGCGGCGGCGAGCGTCTCGGGGCGTATGAACTCGCCTGTGAACGCGAAATTTGTGAAGCGGCGATTTTGCGAGTCGAAGTCGAAGGTCAGACGCGGTGCGCCGCCGAACGTGATCAAAGGGCGCGAGTTGCGCGGGAGTTCGGAGTTGAGTTCGGAGCGGCGTATGTCTGTGCCGAAGACGAAGCTGTGGCCGCCCGCGCGCATCGTCAGTTCGTCTGCGACTTGATATGTGTTGTTGACGCGGCGCTGCGGAAAGTTGAACACGTCTATGCCGATGGGACTGAAACCTGCGATTGAGACTTGCCCTACGACGCCCAATAAATCCTCAACCGTGCGCCCCTGCGTGGTGAAGTAAAAGACGGGGCCGGTGTTTGCCCTGATCTGGAATTGACCGTTGACGTTGGGAAATTCGGGCAGCGTGAAATTCTCAAGCAACGGCGCGTTCAGTAGGAATGGCTCGTTCACCAAACTCGCGGCGCGTTCAAATGTTTGATCGCGTTCCTCCGCGAAGTTGAGGCGCGTGCGCCCGTAGGAGAGGCGGAGTTGATTGAACAGGGGGCGCGTGGAGTTTGCGCCGCTCAGTTCGCTGTTGAAGAAAAATGAGTTGTTTTGCGTACGCACGCGCGGGCGTAGTGAAGAGAAGAGTGCGCCGCCCGTCGAAGGGATGACGCGCTCGTCATCCGTGAAGTTGTAGCGGTTCGTGAGCGAATGTTGACGTCCGAGAGCTTTGAAGTTTGCGTCGAACTTGCCGGATAGAATTTTCCCCTCGCCGTCAGCCGGAAGCACTTGCGTGAAAGTGTTCGCGCCGTAGACGCCTTGCGGGTTGTTGGGGAAAGGGAAGAGGCTGAAGATTGCGTCGCCGCCGGAAGTGGTCGGGAAGCCGAGCGTCGGATCGAGCAGGCTACCGTTCGCAGCGCGGCGACCGAAGGGGTCGCGGAAGATACCCGTCGCGCCCGTCCCGAACGCGCCGCGCTGTTCGACCGTCGGGACGGCGAAACTCTCTTCGCTTGTCGCGTTGATCACATAGCCTTCGGCGGAGACGAAATAGAAAGCGCGCCGGGGAACAATCGGCCCGCCGAGCACGAACCCGCCCTGCCCGAATGTGAAAGAGTCTTCGCCGCCACTCTGGTTGAGCACCGTCACAGGGCTTGCGGGAGACACGACCGTTCCCGTGCGACCGATCACGCCCAACAACACAGGTTGATTATTACCCGCAAACAGAGGCGTGCGCGCATTTCCGTTGGCCGTATCGAAGGCGTTGCGAGCGTTGAGTTGGCTTGAGTTGAGGAAACCGTAGAGCGTGCCGTGATGCTCACTTCCCCCAGACTTCGACACCGCATTGACCTGTGCCCCGATGTTGCGGCCAAACTGCGCCGGAGCTAAGAGCGTGATCGCCTGATACTCCTTGACCGATTCAATCGGCTGCGGGATGAGCGCAACGAACCCTTGACGACGCACTCCGATGTCCTCGTCGTTGTTGTCCGAACCATCCACCGTGAAGTTGTTAGCACGTGAACGAAGTCCGTTGACAGAGAACTGTCCCGCACTGCCGACGCCTGCGCCGACGCCGGGGCCTGCCACCGAGCCGAGAGTTTGCGGTGGAGGTGCGACACCGGGCAAGAGAAGTGTCAACTCGTCGAAGGTGCGTGTGAAAGTGGAAGAGCCGAGTGGAAGCGTGGAGACTTCTTCTTCGGTGAAGGCTCCGCCCTGTCTGGCGTCGGATGCGTTGATGCGTGCGCGGATGTCTGTCTCTTCCTCCGTCAGTGGCGGCGGGGCGGGCGTCGGAGATGTTGCTGTGGCGGCGACGGGCGGCGCGGGGTCGAGTGCGACGGGAACTGGTACGACTTCGCCCGTGCGCGTGATGAAGAGACGCTGGCGCACTTCCTTTGTCTGGAATCCTTGTGCAGAGACGCGTATGAGGTAGATGCCGGGGGCGAGCAGTCCGGCATAGAAGCGTCCGCGCGAATCGGATGTCTTGGGCGTCGTCTGGTTGGTCTGCTGGTTGATGATCTCGACAGACGCGCCCGTGATGATCGCTCCTGTTTCGCTGTTCGTCACCGTCCCTTCAAACGCTCCCGTCACGGTGTCCTGAGCGTTCGACTTGATTGTTGATAGATGAACGAATGAAAGTAGCAGGCAGAGTATGCACGACAGCCCTTTGCGCGCGTTTGAGTGTTTCATGATCAATTTTTAGTCTCTGAGGCGACGAGCGGTAGCGCTCGCCGCACGAGGTTGAAAAATGAAATTGACGAAGTCGTCATTATTGTCGAGCAGAAGAACAAGACGTTCGGCGAAGCCAAACGTCGAGTTGCCAGACGGAAGGATCGAAGCTACAGGGCACGAGTCTATACCATAGAAGCGCGGCGCGACGCCATCGAAAAAATCAGACGCGATCATTAAACGACAAGGTGACTCGTTGAGCTAATAAGTTGACAATAAGTTGGCGGCAGATTTATATTTCGGCGCTCGCAGTTGCCGCATAACGCCGTCCACCGGAAGTCGTCCCATGCTTTACTCCTTAGCTTATTAAGCTTTCAGTCAGAGGCAGAAATCTGTCTCACACTCTGCGAAGGGTTCATGTAGCCGCGCTTAAACCCTAATCCATTCTTCCTTCTCTAACTCCCGCGCGGGACTTGGATCATGCGCCGGACAGCACCCAAACATCAGAGGATTTATGCATACCCCCATCCCGCGTTCGCTCGTCTCTCTTGCGCTTATCACTGCCGTCTTCTTTTTGTCTCTGGCTATAGGCTCCGCACGCCTCATACGCGTCGGCGCGGCGGGCGCAGGAGAGCCGTCGCCTGTAGCGGTGTCGCCCGACAAAGATAAGGAAACTGTTCAGCCGCTAGCGCAATGCACTTCGGTGAATTTTAACAGGACAGACTTCGCAGCGCCGGGGAATCCTCAATCCGTCGCGGTCAGCGACTTTAGCGGCGACGGCAAGGCAGACATAGCGACGGCGAATGCCACCGGCACTGGCGTCTCGCTCCTATTAAACAATGGCTCGGGCAGTTTCGGCGCGACTACCAGCTTCGCTGCGGGAGCGGAACCACGTTCCATCACGGTCGGTGATTTCAACGGCGACGCCAAGAGCGATGTAGCGACGGCGAATGGTAACTCCGGCGATGTCTCAGTCCTGCTCGGCACAGGCACGGGCAGCTTCAGCGCAGCCACCAACTTCACTGTAGGCACAGGCCCCTCTTCTATAGCGGTCGGCGACTTCAACGGCGACAGCAAGCTCGATCTTGTGACGGCCAATATCAGTTCTAACAACGTCTCAGTCCTGCTCGGCACGGGCACGGGCAGCTTCGGCGCGGCCACCAACTTCGCTGTGGGTAATTTCCCTCTATCCGTCGCGGTCGGCGATTTCAACGGCGACGGCAAGAGCGATCTGGCGACGGCGAATAATACCTCCAATAACGTCTCAATCTTGCTCGGCACAGGGACAGGCAGCTTCGGCGCGGCCACCAACTTCGATGCGGGGACAGGCCCATATTCCGTCGCGGTCGGGGACTTCAACGGCGACGCTAACAGCGACCTTGTGGTTGCGAATAATGGCTCTGCCAATGTCTCAGTCCTGCTCGGCACGGGCACGGGCAGCTTCGGCGCAGCTACCAATTTCGCGGTAGGGGCAAGCCCCCGCTCCGTCGCGATCAGCGACTTCAACGGTGACAATAAAGCCGATCTGGCGATAACGAGAACCGGTGCGAATAACGTCTCGATTCTACCCGGCACGGGCACGGGCAGTTTTGGCACAATCACCACTTTCGCGGTCGGCACAATTCCTAATTTTGTCACGATCGGAGACTTCAACGGCGACACTAAGACCGATCTGGTGACGGCGAATGAAGGCTCGAACAACGTCTCGGTTCTGCTCAACGGTTGTGTCGTGTCTACCATTCCGGTCGGCAACACGAACGACTCGGGCGCGGGAAGCCTACGGCAGGCCATCCTCGACGCCAACGCGCAGCCCGGCGTGCAGGTCATCGAATTCAACATCGGCAGCGGCGCACAGACCATCAACCTTCTCTCAGGGTTGCCCGGCATCACCGACCCAACGGTCATAGACGGCACGACGCAACCGGGTTTTGCTGGAACGCCCATCATCGAGCTGAACGGCGCGGGCGCTGGCGCGACCGGGTGCTTATCTCTGCTTAGCGGCGGCAGCACGATTAAAGGGCTGGTGATAAACCGTTTCAGCGGCACTGCGATACATGTTCAAGGGGGCAGCGGTAACACGATTCAAGGTAACTACATCGGCACCAACGTTGCGGGCACAGCCGCCTTGAACAACAGCGTGGGCGGGATATTCGTGACCGCCTCGAACAACAACCTGATCGGCGGAACGACCGCTGCTGAGCGCAACGTCGTCTCAGGCAATGGCAATGCCGTGAGCCTCGTCAACGGCTCGACCGGCAATCTGGTCGAGGGCAACTACGTCGGCACAAACGCCGCTGGCACGGCCGCTATCAGCAACAACGGCAACGGCGTCATCATTGACGCGTCCCCGAACAACACGGTCGGCGGGACAGCGGCGGGCGCGGGCAACGTCATCTCCGGCAGCACCAACTCCGGCATGCAGATCGTCGGCGGCAACGCGAGCAACAACGTCGTCCGTGGCAACTACATCGGCACGAACGCGGCGGGCACAGCCGCCGTCCCGAATGGCGGCGACGGCATATTCATCTTCGGCAGTGCGAGTAACAACACCATCGGCGGCACGACTCCCGCCGCGCGCAACGTCATCTCCGGCAACGGCGACAACGGCATCAGCTTCCGCGACACGAACACGAGCGGCAACGTCGTCAGCGGCAACTACATCGGCACCAACGCGGCGGGCACGTCTCGCATCCAGAACCAGAACAACGGCGTCATCTTCGGCAACAACGCGTTGAACAACAGGGTCGGCGGCACGACGGCGGGCGCGGGCAACGTCATCTCCGGCAACAACCAGAGCGGCGTGGTGGCCTGCATCTGCGGCAGCGGCCCCGGCGGCAGCATACTCATTCAGGGCAACTTCATCGGCACGAACGCGGCGGGCACGGCGGCCATCGCCAACAGCGCATTTGGCGTCATCGCCGACAACACTCCGAACAACACAATCGGTGGCACGGCGGCGGGTGCGCGCAACCTGCTCTCCGGTAACACATTCGAGAACGTTACCATCAGCGGCGCAAACGCCACGGGCAACACGGTCGCCGGAAACTTCATCGGCACGAACGCGGCGGGCACGGCTGGCCTTGGCGGCTCCGGCGTCGGGCTGCACGACGGGGCTAACAACAACACCGTCGGCGGCACAACGGCGGCGGCGCGCAACATCATCTCCGGCAATAGCGCTCATGGCGTCGGCTTCGGCGGGCTGAATAATAATGTCGCAACCAACAATCGCGTTCAGGGCAACTACATCGGCCTGAACGCGGCGGGCAACGCCGTCGTCGCCAACACCTTCAGCGGCGTCATCCTGCAAGGCACGAACACGACGAGCAATCTGATTGGCGGCACGGCGGCGGGCGCGGGCAACGTCATCGCGGGCAACGGTCATCAGGCCGTCGCCATCGTCGAAGGGGCGAGCAACAACACCATCCAAGGCAACTTCATGGGGACGGACGCGACCGGCAACGGCGCGCTCGGCGGCGTCGGCGTCTTTATCGGCAACGGCGCGTCGAACAACCTCATCGGCGGGACGGCGGCGGGCGCACGCAACGTCATCTCCGGCAACAGCCAAGCCCTCACTATCACTAACTACATCACCGATACGTCCACCGGCAACCGTGTGGAGGGCAACTACATCGGCCTGAACGCGGGCGGCACAGCCCCCCTGTCCAACGTCAACGCTATCTTTATCGGCAACGTGTCGGGCAATACCATTGGCGGCACAGCCGCCGGGGCGGGCAATATCATCGCTAACAATCTGAACAACGGAATCGTAGTTGATTTCTCGTCCGGCCCGCGCGCCACCGGCAACGCCATCCTCTCGAACTCGATCTTCAACAACGGCGGCCCCGGCATCGCCCTGCCCAACGGCGGGAACAACAATCAAGCCGCGCCCGTCATCAACTCCGCCGTACTCAACGGCGGCAACACAGCCATCAGCGGCACGCTGACCAGCACGCCCAGCACGAATTTCAACGTACAGTTCTTCGTTAACGCCGCCTGCGACTCATCGGGCTTCGGCGAAGGGCAAGAGTTCCTCGGCACAATTTCAGTGACGACGAACGCCAGCGGCATCGCGCCCATCAGTTTCATTGCCAGCGGCGTGGAGTCGGGGCAGGTCATCACGGCGACGGCGACGAGTGCCGCCAACCACACCTCGCAGTTCTCCGCCTGTCGCCTCGTCACATCGCTCGCACTCACGATCTCCGGTCGCGTCACGGGCGCGGGCGGCGCAGGACTTGCGAACGTGACCGTCACGCTCTCCGGCGCGGGCGCGCAGACCGTGCAGACAGACGCGTCGGGCAACTACTCGTTCAACGTCGTCGCCGGACGCAGTTACACAGTCTTCCCGACCTCGCCCTACTTCGTCTTCACTCCGCTGCGCGCAGACTTCCCGAACATCTCCACAGGCGAGATAGCAAACTTCGCCGTCGTGCCGCAGGCCACGCCGACGCCGACGCCGCCCCTTCAAGACAACTTCAATGGTGCGCAGCGCGACCCCGACAAGTGGAATCTTGGAACGTTGACGCAACCCGCCGAAGCCTTCGACCCGCAAGTCTCCGTCACGCAACAGGGCGGGCAGCTCGTCATCACGCCGCGCAAGGACGCGCAAGCGCCGAGCTTCAACGGCTACGTCTCCGTCAAAGCCTTCGACTTCACGAACGGGCAGGTCAGCGTCGAAGTGCCGAAGGCCGCCGGAGGCGCGTCCGCCGAGACGGCCTTCGCCATCGGCAGCGACTCGCAGAACAACTACCGTTTCGTCGTCACCACGCTCGCCAACGCTTCGCAGTCTGTGCGCGAACAATTTGCGAAGCGCATGGGCGGCTGGGACAGGCTCGACGCCGACATGCTCGTGCTTGTCTTTCAAGTGAAGATCAGCGGCGTGGTCACGCAGGCGGCCATCCCCTACGATCCTGTGCAACTCAAGTTCTGGCGCTTCCGCCACGACCCGCCGCAGAACTCCATATTGTTCGAGACCAGCCCCGACAACGCCGCTTACGTCGAGCGATTCCGCAAGGCGCTAGAAAAGGGCGTCTCGTCGCTCGCGGTGGAGTTGACCGCCGGAACGACCGCATCTGCGACGGATAGCAGCAACGCCACCTTCGACAACCTCTCTCTGGTGTCTGGCACGGCGCAGTTCTCGTCCGACAACTTGAACGTGAGCGAGGGCGACGGGCGCATTACGATCACCGTCACGCGTTCGGGCAACGTCGCCGGAAGCCCTGCGACGCTGACTTACCTGACGACGGACAGCGACACGTTCACGGTCGGGTGCTTCGACCGCGTGAATAATCAGGGCGCTGCCTACGCACGTTGCGACTTCGCCACTACGGTCGGCACGCTACAGTTCGCCATAGGCGAGACGAGCAAAAGTTTCACCGTGCCGCTCATCGACGACGGTTTCGGCGAAGACACAGAGACCTTCCAACTGAGACTCACAAACGCGAGCGGGGCTGCTCTCGGTGCGCCCGCGCTCATACGCGTCAGCATACAGGACAACGACGGCGCGGGCGGTGCGAACCCGGTAGTCACATCTCCGTCCTTCTTCGTCCGCCAGCAGTATTTAGATTTTCTTTCCAGAGAGCCCGATCAAGGCGGCTTGAATGCGTGGCTGAATGTCCTCAATAACTGCCAGAACATCTTCACGCCGCCCACCGTCCCTTCGGGCTGC
>DATFGP010000007.1:0-151504 GCA_035249365.1 Pyrinomonadaceae bacterium
CATCAGGCAGGACGAAATAGCCATGCGGCTCCAATTTCTGCTAATCATTATTCTCCTCCCAAGTAGACTGAACCAGTGTTTGTAGAGAGCGCACCGCGAGTCTCTTAGAGACTTCTGCAAGAGACGGATTTTAATATTTCCTCGCTAAACCCGCCCCGAATTCAACTGCGCCCTGTAGCATTTCCTTAAGAAAGCAGGTCAGCGAGCCTCTGTGGGCTGCTTTGACCAAGCCTTTTTACCTCAATCCATCTTTGCTGTCAACAAAGATTTACCTAAATTCTCAGGTTTTTCTTGGCTTTTTTGTGCGCACACACCTGCCCGAAGCGGCTCTTGAGCGCACGCAGCCACGCTTTACGCCCGCCGATCGAAGAGGTAGGCGCTCTCCAGTAGACGCCCTTCCCGCCCGTCGTGCGCCGCAAACTGCCTCCGGCGCAGTTCTCCGCGACTCGTCAGAGTGCCGTTCCAGATGGCCGCGCCCGCAAACTCGCCGCGCTTGTTCAGGGCGTAAAAATTCACGTCAATGTCCTTCAACTTTTCGCGGTCGTTGCCGTAACGCGCGGCGATTAACTTCAGGGCGTCGAGGCAGGCTTGTTCGGGCGACGCGCCGCGCCGCATGTATTCGACAACCGTGCGCGCGCCGTTGATGTAGATGACTTCCTCGCCGCGCCCCGTCGAACCTGCCGCGCCCGTGTCGTTGTCCACGTAGAGACCGCAGCCGATGAGCGGCGAGTCGCCGACGCGCCCCGGAATTTTCCAGGCCAGCCCGCTCGTCGTCGTCACGCCGCTGATGTCGCTCGCCGCGTCGAGCGCGAGACAATTGATCGTGCCCGTCGGCGGCCTTCGCGCGACTTCGTCAGCCCACGCGAGCAACTCGTCACGACGCCGCGCGTCGCCCTGCGCGTAAGATTCGGCGAGCATGTAACTGGCACGCCCGCTCTCGCTTTGCGCGAGTTTCTTTTGTCCGGCGGGTGAAGCGGGCTCGGGCGGATAAGGACTCGGCCCCCACTTGTCCACGGGCGACAGAGTCTCTTTCCAGCGCAGCCAGGCGATGCGCGATTCTTCTGTCAGAAGGTTCGTGTCCTCGAAGCCGTGCGCGGTGGCAAACTCGCGCGCGCCCTGCCCGACGATGAGAATGTGATCGGTGCGTTCGAGCACGACGCGCGCCACTTTCGACGGCTCGCGCACGCCGCGTATCGAAGCAACCGCACCGGCGCGTCGCGTCGGCCCGTGCATCACGCTGGCGTCGAGTTCCACGTCGCCGCGCTCGTTCGGCAAACCGCCGTAGCCGACCGAGTTATCTTTCGGATCGAGTTCGACGATGTTGACGCCCGCGATCACCGCATCAAGCGTATCGCCCCCGCCGCGCATTATCTCGACAGCCTTGTTGACAGCGGCCAACCCGTTCCCGCTCGACACGGAGATCGGCGGCGTCCCGCGTCGCGGAGTAGAAGCAGGGCGCGACTCTTGCAGACTCTCCACACGCGCAGCTTCTGTGCGTAAAGGCGACGCGAGCGCGGCGACGCTCACGCCCGCCGTCGCGGCCTCACCCAAAAACTTGCGGCGACTCTTGTTAGTTTTCATTCGCTGAACCGTGCTCCTGCGGCGCGAAACGCGCGCGTGAAAGTTTATGCTGTGAAATTTCGTTTGAAGGGTGCGGGCATCCTAACAAATAAATCTGAAACGGGAAATAGAAATTGTGTGGCGTGTAAAAGCGTATCGCAGAGCGTCGATCTCAATCGCTGGATTCGCCCGTCGAGCCGTCCGCGCTGCCAGCATCTTGCTCTTGATAAAATTGCCGTGCGCGTTCTGCGACTTCGGCGGGGACGGTGACGCGGAAGGGGTGCTTGGCGACGTAGGGCGGCACGCGCCGGACGCGACAGCCGAGCAGTTGGATCGCCGTGACCGCATCCTCGTCGCTTAACTCCGAGACGCCGAGCGCGTCAGCCGCGCGACGCAAAGCACCTCGCAGGCGGTCGAGCGGCAGTTCGCGTTCGGCCAGAGTTTTCCCGCGCAGTTGGAAATCGGCGAGCGCGTGGAGCACAAGGCGTTCGGGCGCGATTGCGTGTCCGGCTTTCCTCTCGTCAAAAAGTTCCGTCTGCTTCATCTTGAATCGGGCAAGTCTGCGGTGCGAAAACTCTCTCGCGTGCCGTCGCCTGTTTAAGGTGTGTTATTGACGCGGCGCGGGCGCGTCGTCACTGTGCTTTTGCCGCGCGCGGCGTTACCGTTCGTAGGCGCTACGGCGTCGTCGGCGTGCGCGTTTGTAGCGGTGGCGGAAGCAGCGGCGGGTTGCGCGTCCTGTTTCTTCATCAGTTCGGATTGCTCGTAGATGTCGAGCCGCGCGAAGAGATAGAAGGCTTCGGCGGAGCGCACCGTGCCGAGATAGCGAAAAGTGTTGTTGATCACTTCGCCGACGCGGAAGGTCGCAGGTGCGGGCTGCGGGTCGAACAGCGTTCCAAATTCGTCGCGCGTGATGGCGTAGAGTTCGGGCAGGAAATCGTTTCGCGTCTCGCGCGCGATGCGCAACGCCATCTGGCGAAGCGCGCGTATGCGATTCGAGTTGCGACGGTAATAATTTTGATTGATCTCGCGTCGGCTGGCGCGGTCGTCAACCACCTCCTGCTCGGCGCGCAAGTAACCGAGATAGGTACGAACAACCGGCCCGAACTCCGCTTCTTCTGCGGTAGCCGTGCCTGCGCGTTGCGCACGCGCCGCGCACGCGCACACGACGCAGACGAACGCCGCCAGCAACACGCATCGCCACAACTTCTCTGCCCCTCTGTTCATGCTTTTTTCACACACCCCGGCGTCGCGAAAGAATCCTTGCGATTAACTTGAGGTCGGTTTCAATCCCCGCATTAAGTTTACCACTTCCGGCAGGCCAAATGTTAGAGGTTGTAAGCGGGATAGTGTCTTGCTTTGTACTCTGTGCCCCCTCTGTGTCCTCTGTGACTCTGTGGCGAGTTGCAAGCATAAGCATTCACCACCGCAGACACAGAGGACATAGAGAGTTAAGCTGAAAGTAGGACTCTACCCAAGTGCGGCGATGATGACCAGCCTTGAAACCTCCGAAGTTACGTTTGCGCGCGCTGCGCTCGCGGTGCTACATTTTTGCCGCACCCGTCAACGATTATGACATCCGACACGACAGACACTCCGGCAACGCCCGCCGCAGAACGCGCGGCGACAAGACGCGTGGCGCTCGGCGTCTCCGGCGGCATCGCCGCTTACAAGGCCGCCGAAATTCTGCGCGGTCTGCAACGCGCCGGATGCCTCGTGCGCGTCGCGATGACCGAACACGCCACGCGTATGATCGCGCCCTTAACTTTTCGCGCGCTCTCCGGCGAACACGTCATCGTTGACGACTACGCGCCCGACAATCCAGACCCCATCGCGCACATAACCTTTTCGCAGACCGTCGATCTCTTTCTCATCGCGCCCGCCACCGCCAACATCATCGCCAAATTCGCAAACGGCATCGCAGACGATTTTCTAACTTCAACTTATCTGGCCTCGACCGCGCCCGTCCTCATCGCCCCCGCGATGAACACGACGATGTGGCAGCACCCTGCGACCGTGCGCAATTTGCGGCAACTACGCGACGACGGCGTACACATCATCGAACCCGACGCGGGCGAAATGGCCTGCGGCACTTTCGGGCCGGGGCGTCTGAGCGAACCGGAGCGGATCGTCGAGGCGGCATTAGAGATACTTGCGAGACGCGACGCGCGCGCGCCGGATGAATCAACACGACAGGATTCGTTGAGCGTTCAAACCGGCGCGATTGTCGGACGCGATCTGGCGGGCGAGAAAATTTTAATCACGGCGGGCGCGACGCGTGAGGAGATCGATCCGGTTCGTTTCCTGTCGAACCGCTCATCGGGGCGGATGGGTTTCGCTCTGGCTGAGGCTGCGCGTGCGCGCGGTGCTGAGGTCGTGATTGTGGCGGGAGCGACGAGCGCGCACGCGCCCGACAGTGTTCGCGTCGTACGCGCGCTGAGCGCCGAAGAGATGCACGCGGCGGTTGTCGGCGAGGTGAAAGATTCGACAGTCTTCATCGGCGCGGCGGCGGTCTCCGATTATCGTCCCGCGAAGCGCGCCGCGCAGAAGATCAAAAAGTCCGGCTCGCCGCTCGTGCTCGCGCTCGAACCGACGCCGGACATTCTCGCGGCGGTTGCGGCTGAGAGACACGAACGCCTGCTCGTCATAGGCTTCGCCGCCGAGAGCGAAAACGTCGTCGCCCACGCGCGCGAAAAGCTCTCGCGCAAACAACTCGACGCCATCGTCGCCAACGACATCACGCGCGACGGCGCGGGCTTCGACGCGGAGACGAACATCGTCACGCTGATTGCGCGCGACCGCGACGCAACGGTCGAACTCCCGCTCATGTCGAAACTCGATGCGGCGCATCGCATTCTGGACGAAGTCGTGCGCTTGCGTCGCGCGAGTGTGGCGCAAGCCGCCGTGTAGTTGCGGCGTTTGCGGCGAAAGCGCCTGAGAAGTTTGCTATGACAGATGAACGGAGTCGAACCGAGTTGTTGTCGCTGGCGGAAGAAGTCGGGGAAGGTCTGTCTTATCTCGGTGAACTCGGTGTAGATTTTTTGGAGTCTGCGGGTACAATCGAGACGGACACGGCAGCGCCGCAGTTTGATAGTAGAAGCGCGCAGGCGTCCGCAGGGGCGACGAACGCCGACACGCAACGCTCCGCCGCTTTGCGACGCAACGCCGAAGCCGAAACGCGAATCGAGCGCAAGCCGCAGGCTATGACTCAACCCCCGTTTGACGCTCCCGCGCCGCCGACCCCGCGCGCGGAGCATGAAGAGACGCCCCCGGATTTTCTGTACCAGACATCGACGGAGACACGCGAGATGCCCAAACGAAAACCCGTCCGCACGCCCGACCCCGTCCCGCCTCCGCCGCAGGAAACTCTCTTCGGCGAGATCAAGCCGAAGGACGAACTGAGCCTGCCGCGCGAGGGCGAGACTTTTGCAGACATACACAACGACATCGGCGAATGCCTGCGCTGCCCGTTGCACAAGAGCCGCACGAAGATCGTGCATAGCGAGGGCAATGCGAAAGCGCGCCTGATGTTCGTCGGCGAAGCGCCGGGCGCGGACGAAGACGCGAGCGGTCGCCCGTTCGTCGGTCGTGCAGGTCAACTCCTGAACAAGATCATCGAAGCCATAGGCATGAAGCGCGAAGACGTTTTTATAGGCAACGTCAACCGCTGTCGCCCGCCGCAGAACCGCACGCCGACGCACGAAGAGGCCGCCACCTGCAAGCCGTTTCTGCTGCGCGAAATCGCGCTCCTGCGTCCAGACGTGATCGTCGTCCTCGGCAACACTGCGATGAAGAATTTGCTCGACACGAAGGAAGGCATCACGAAACTTCGCGGCACGTTCATGGACTACAAAGGCATCAAGGTGATGCCTACGTTTCATCCGGCCTACCTGCTGCGCGACCCTTCGAAGAAACGCGAGACGTGGGAAGACATGAAGAAGGTGCGCGAGTATTTGAACAAGACGAAGGCGGAGAAATAGAACCGGCGCTTGAGTCTCCGGCGTCAATAAATCCTCATGTCAAAGCTCTCACTTTTCGACGATGAACCGCCCGCCTCAGACGAGACGCTCGAAGAGATCAACGCCGAACTACTGCAACGCGCCAAGCAACTCCCGCAGTACAAAGAACGCATCTTCATCTTCGGCGAAGGCGCGACGGGCGCGCGCGTGGCGGTCGTCGGCGAGTCGCCCGGCGCACCCGACATCGCGAGCGGCAAACCCTTCATGGGGCCAGCGGGCGACATGCTGGGTCGCATACTCGCCGCCATCAACCTGCGCCGCGCGGATTGCTATCTGACCAACACCGTCAAGATGATCTGCTCCGGCGACGAGATCACGCCGGACGTGCTCTCCTTCTTCACGCCCTACCTGCACCGCGAACTCGCCGTCGTGCGCCCCGAGGTCGTCATCAGTTTCGGCAACACGCCGACCCGCGCGCTCCTGCGCACCAAGAAACCCATCTCACAAATGCGCGGCGAGTTTCACGATTATCAGGGCGGCCAACTCATGCCCACCTTCAATCCCGCCTACCTCCTGCGCGACCCGACGAAGAAGCGCGAGGTCTGGGAAGACATGAAAAAGGTGCGCGCGCTGCTCGCCTCCGCGTGACATCAGGGCATAGCGACACTACGAGCGCACATTCGACCTTGCTATTCCCACACGGCGCACTTCAACCCGACAACATACGCGCCGAGATCATTGCCCGCCCGCCTTGTATCCGCGAAGGCGTGACGGAGCGCGGCTTGTCCCGCCAGAAACCTCTCGTCCAGAATATATTTATCATCCGATAGCATGTAGGGCGCGAGTCCGCAGATTAACTCGATCAGAGCGTCGCGGCTCTCACTGTCCTCGCGCCTCATGATGAGGTCAACTAACTGGCATGCTCTTTCTTGAGTGATTGTTAAAGTAGACCATTGCCGGATGGGTTCATCGAAACTCGGTTCCTGTCGTCGGCGAACGTGAGGCGTGCGCGTGTTATCATCTTTTCGCATCAGTAGCTCCTTTGTAGTTACTGGTGAAGAGGACTTATCGAGAGTGCTGTCTTGGTAAGTCCTCGCCTGTTAACTTCGGGGGAAAGTCTGCAACATTTTATAGGGTTTGTCAACATTAACCCTACAAGGTGGCACAGGCTTTTCATTTCGCATATAAAGTAATCACATGAAACTTCTAACTACAAAGCAAGTTGCCGAACGCTTGGGCGTCAGCATTGGGCGTATCCATCAATTGATAAATGAAGGCCGATTACCGGCTGAGAAGTTGGGGCGCGACTATGTGATTAGAGAGGAAGACTTGAAACTTGTAGAAGGCCGTAAGGTAGGCAGGCCGCCAAAGGCTAAAACCGAGACGGGTTCAAAGACTGGAAAGCAGAAAGGCAGCAAGAAGTAGCAGGCCACCATTCCTCATCGGAGTTAAACGCAACGGCTAACTTTAACTCGTCCCTTCCCCGCTTCACCTTTTCGGCGCTTCACGTTAACTTAACTCGCCGTGCAAAGTTCGACCGCCATACGCCACACGACCGACGCCAGTGCGAGAAGAGAGAGCGTTGAGACGCCCGCGCCGCTGTATGCGGAAGTGGCCGTGCCGCTTCGCGTCGCGCAGACGTTTACGTATCGCTTGCCGCTGGCGTTGCGCGATGAAGCGCAGGTCGGCGCGCGCGTGCTCGTGCCGTTCGGGCGGAAGCTGTTGACGGCCTACGTCGTCGCGTTGCACAGCGAGTTAGAAGCGGGCGTCGAGTTGGAAGAATCGGAGATCAAAGAGGCGGAGGCGCTCCTTGACGCAGAGCCGCTTATCTCAACGGACGTGTTGGAACTCACGCGCTGGATCGCAGACTACTACGCCGCGCCCTGGGGCGAAGTGCTCAAGGCCGCGCTCCCCGCCGGACTCAACTCGACCGTCGAACAAATCCTGACCGTCACCACCGAAGGCCGCGACGAACTCTCGCGTCTTCCCCCGCGCCGCGCCGCCACGAACAAAGCACGCGCGCTGCAAATCATCTCTGACGAACTCGAAACAACACTCCGCAACCTCGCCACACACTTCGGCCAGACACGCGCGCAGACGCTCGCGCGTCAACTCGAACAGTCCGGCTGGATCAAGATCACGCACCGCGCACGCACGGCGCAGGCGCGCGCCAAGCGTCGCAAGGCCGTGCGCCTGTTGCCACCGGAAGCACACGCGGGCGACGGCGCGCGTGCCTTGAACGCCGCGCAGCAACGAATCGTCAACTCGCTCATCGAAGCGGGCGGCGAGATGCTTTTCGCGGAGTTGCTCGACGCGGCGAACACGAGCGTCTCGTCCATCCAGACGCTTGAGCGGCACAAAGTCGTAGAGGTCTACGTACGCGAAGTGCGCCGCGACCCGCTCGCGCACGCGCGCCTGCCGGACGATACGACATTCACTTTGACGGACGAGCAGGCGGCGGCCTTCGGCGAGATCGAAGCGGCTTTGAAGTCCGAACGCGCTTACGCAGCGTTTCTCCTGCACGGCGTCACGGGCAGCGGCAAGACCGAAATCTACATACGCGCCATGCGCACCGCGCTCACGCTCGGTCGCTCGGCCATGATGCTCGTCCCCGAGATCGCGCTCACGCCCGTCTTCTCCCGCCGCCTGCGCGCGCACTTCGGCGACGCGGTCGCCATCTTTCATTCGTCGCTCACGACGGGCGAGCGTTACGACGAGTGGAGTCGCATCAAACGGGGCGAGGCGCGCGTCGTCATCGGCACGCGCTCGGCAATCTTCGCGCCCGTCGCAGACCTCGGCATCATCATCGTTGACGAAGAACACGAAGCCTCTTATCGCCAGCAGGAGTCGCCCTATTACAACGGACGCGACACGGCGGTCATGCGCGCGTTGAAGGAACGCGCCGTCGTCGTGCTCGGCTCAGCCACGCCCTCGCTCGAATCTTTTCACAACGCGCGCGGCGGCAAGTATCGCTACCTGCGTCTCCCGTATCGCATCGCCAACCGCGCGATGGCTGTCGCCGAAATCGTTGACATGCGCGAAGTCTTCGAGCGTGAGGGACGGCAGCAAGCGCTCTCGCCGCAACTCTTCGACGCCATCGAAGAGACGCACGCGCGCGGCGAACAATCAATTGTACTATTGAATCGTCGCGGTTATTCGAGCTTCGTCCTGTGCCGCTCGTGCGGCGAGCGCATGCAATGCCCCGAGTGCGACGTGACGCTCACATATCACCAGCGCGAACGCAGTCTCATCTGCCACTACTGCGATCATCGCCGCCGACCGCCGACCGAGTGCCCTTCGTGCAAGGGCAAATATATTTACTTCATCGGCGAAGGCACGGAGCAGATCGAAGAGATCATTAAACAACGCTTCCCCACACTGCGCATCGCGCGCCTCGACCGCGACACCACCGCGCGGCGGCACACTTACGAGCAGGCCATCCTACGCTTCGGTGCGGGCGAACTCGACATGCTCGTCGGCACGCAGATGATCGCCAAAGGCCACGACTTCCCGAACGTTACGCTCGTCGGCGTCGTCTCGGTCGATGCAGGACTTGCGATGCCCGACTTCCGCGCGAGCGAGCGCACGTTCCAGTTGATCACGCAGGTCGCGGGTCGCGCAGGTCGCGGCGCGCTCGCCGGTCGCGTCCTCATACAAACTTTCCACCCCGAACACTACGCATTGCGCCACGCCTGCGCGCAGGACTACGACGCGTTTTACGAAGAGGAGATACGCTACCGTCAGAACTTGAGCTACCCGCCCTTCGTCTCGCTCGCGTCGCTCTTAATTCACGGCGAAGATTTGACGCGCGTGCAGGCAACCGCCAGCGAGATTAGACTTGCGCTCGACCGCGCGAACACCGAACGCGCCTGTCGCATACTCGGCCCCGCGCCCGCGCCGCTCGCACGCCTGCGCGGCGAGCACCGCATTCAAATTCTGCTCAAGGCGCGCAACCGCACGCGCATGCGTTCGCTTCTGGACATCGCGCTCGCAGAGGCGGGCGCGTCGCGCACATGTGATCTGCACAGCGTCAACGTCGAGATCGATCCGGTGAATTTAATGTAGGAGATGCGCGCCGCCCGCACTCGCTGTCGCGCGAGGAAGCGACTGCGGGCGCACGCAAATTTAAGATGAGACTTTCAGAATTAGCACGACTGACAGGCGCGATTGTCGAAGGCGCAGCGGCGGACGACATAGAGATCAAGGGCGCAGCCGGACTCGACGAAGCCGAAGCCGGACACGTCTCCTTCCTCGCCAACCCGCGCTACACGCCGCGTGTGCAGACGACGCGCGCCTCCGCAGTCTATCTCGCCGAAGGCACTGACGCGGGCGGCAGAACCGACATCGCCATCCTGCGCACGCGCGACCCTTATCTCGCCTACACGCGCGCCTTGCGCCTCTTTCATCCCGAACCCGAATTTGAATCCTTCGTACACCCGTCGGCGGTGATTGACCCCAGCGCGCGTGTAGGCGAACGCGTCTGGATCGGCGCGTGCGTCGTCGTCGGGCGCGATGTCGAGATCGCAGACGGCGTTCGTATCTATCCGAACGTGACGATTTACGACGGCGTCAGCGTCGGCGAAAATTCCACGCTTCATTCCGGCGTCGCGCTGCGCGAGGGGACGCAGGTCGGCGCGCGCGTCATTATTCATAACAACGTCGTCGTCGGTTCGGACGGCTTTGGTTACGCGAAGGATGAGGAGCGCCGCTGGCTGAAAATTCCGCAGACCGGAAGAGTCGTTATTGAAGACAACGTGGAGATCGGCGCAGGCACGACGATTGACTGCGCCTCCGTCGGCGAGACGCGCATACGGCGCGGCGCGAAGATCGACAACCTCGTGCAAATCGGCCACTCCTGCACCGTCGGCGAAGACACGCTCCTGTGCGCGCAGGTCGGACTTGCCGGAAGCTCGCACATCGGCAACCGCGTCATACTCGCGGGTCAAGCGGGTGTGGCCGGTCATCTCACAATCGGCGACGATTGCGTGCTCACGGCCAAGAGCGCGACGAGCCACGATGTGCCCGCAGGTAAAATGCTCTCTGGCATCCCTGCCTTCGACAACCGCGACTGGCTGCGCTCGACCGCAGCCTTCCGCCGCCTCGGCGACATGCAACGCACCATCCGCCAACTCGAAGCGCGCCTCGCCGCGCTCGAAAAAACTGCTCACGCTGATTGATCTTAAAAACGATTGATCACACGAACGCCGCCAAACGGAGGTGAGAGCTATGAGACTAAAGTTGATAACTCACGAAGACCCGCAAGGGTTCACGCTGAAGATGCCCGAAGGCTGGCGGGTAAAAACCGACGGCGGAACCATCAACGTCTTGGGAACAAACTCGGAGCGCGTCACGATTTCGCCTATCAAGATTGAAGCGCAAATCAACGCGAACACTGCATGGTTCGTTCTGACAAATCTTTCCAGAGATTTCTGGCCGCATCAGAAATGGGAGATACCGAAGCGCGGCTGGCAATTCAGCCCGAACGGTGTGAGGACGGTCGGGTCGGATGAAAGCGTGGTGCGGCAGGTGAACGCGCTGTGGTGGGCGAATACAAGTCAGGGAGCGAACGGATTTTTTTACGGTGTGGCAGCGCCGCCCGCGCGGTTCAACTCGCTCGAACCCGTCTTCACACGCATCCTGCAAACTTTCCGCGTGACACGACAGGGCGAACCGCCTGCGAGTTCCAATCCTCTGGCGGACATGCAATTCGAGCGTTGGGTTGACCCTACGGAGATGGCTTTCAGTATTGAAGTTCCCGCCGGTTGGCGTGTGATGGGAGGAGTTAAGAGAAGCGGCGCGATTAGCGCGAAATCCGAGTTTATTATTCAATCGCCGGATAATCAGGTGATGGCGCGCAGCGGCGATGTCAATCTCCACGGCGACTTCGTCGAACCCAGCATGCACCTCATGTCCCTAGGTATGTGGGAAGGCATGATGACCGGCGGCATGCTCATCAAGAGTTACCAGAGCGGACTGGATTTCGCCGCTGAGTATGTCAAAAATATAGTGGCGCGCAACGCTCAGAATTTACAGTTGCTGAAGAGCACAGACCGTCAGGATTACGTTAACTCGCTTGGATGGTACGCGCAGATACTCGGCTGGATGCGTCATACTGCCGGTGACGTGACTTATTCCTGCCAGTTCGGCAATCAACAAACTTACGTCATCTATCAATTCGCTGATACGGCGGTGACGCACTTCTCAGACGTGGCGACGCTCTGGAACCTCCAAACCCTGACAGGCTTCGTCGCTCCCGCCGACCGCGCCTCGCTGGCCGATGCCGTGCTGCAACGTGCCGTCCAAACTTTTCAGATGAACCCTGAATGGATGCAACGCCAGGCTCAGGTGAATCGGAGAGTGGCCGAAGACAACCGGCGCTACCGCGAGTACGTGAGCAACCTGTGGCAGCAAACTCGGGACGAGCGTTGGGCTTCATGGGAGCGCATCACCGAGCAGCGGGGCGATGCCTTGCGCGGCCACACGCGCGTAGTTGACCCCGAAACCCGTCAGGCTTACAAGGTGGAAAGCGGCAGCAGTTACTACTGGATTGACCCTGTGCGCAACGTCATCGCCGGAACGGACATCCCCTCTGCGCCCACCTGGGATTTCAGAGCCATGCTTCAAACATACGATTGACGCGCAAAACTCACAGCATTTCAGATTAACTCTCTGCGCCCCTCTGAGGCTTTGCTCTGCGCCTCTGCGGTGAGTTGAGAAGCAAAAGCATTCACCGCCGCAGACGCAGAGATGCGCAGAGCGGGCGCAGAGACTTCAAATCAATTCAGGACACGACCAAAAATTCAGCTTGACAGTTTTGAGACTCAACCCCGATAATAGGTTTTGAAATTGGATTTCAATTTCGCCGCATGGAGAATGAAGTCCGAAATCGAAGCTATCATCCAAATCTGCTCAGGAGTCGCAAGAAGTGAAATCCTCGAATCGAGCGGCGGCGCACATCCTCCCGTCAGACCGCGAAGACCGGCAAGTCGAAGTCTTGATTGAAAATCAAGAGGGGCGAGACTCGGTCGCGCTCAGACTCTCCACGTGGACGGAGGGTCTCGGCTGGTGTACGCAGAAGACCATACGGCTCGACGCCGAACAACTAGACGACCTGCATCACGCCATCAGCGTCGCGCGCCATCGCCTCAACCGGCAGCGCGCCGAAGACGGGCAGTTCAGGCCGTCCGCGCAGGTCATACAGCTTCCGACCGTCGCCTGAGATCAGGCAGTTAATAAAACGTGAAAGGCAGCATGCAGACGATGAGTCTGCATGCTGCCTTTTTATTTCAGGCGATTCCCTTTTGCCGTTCAGCCGACCTGTTTGAGCGTGATGCGTTCTTTCGTCACGTTGGCTTTGCGCTCGGAGGTCAGTTTCTCAAGTTCTTCGACGTGCAGTTGTTCGTTGTAGATGCGCTCTTCGAGTTGGAAGCGCGTCGGGAGTTCCGTGTCGCCGCAGGCTTCCCACGCGGCCATGTAAGCCTTGAGCGCCTCACGTTCCAACTCCAAGTCCTGCCGCAACATCTCCGCGAGATCGGTTGACTGGCGAATCATGGCCGGTTCGACCGTCGGCACGCCGCCGAGCGAGACGATCTTGTCGCCGAGCGTGATGGCGTGCTCCTGCGATTCCTCGCCCTGCTTGCGAAAATATTTGCGATAGACTTCGCGCTCGACGCCCGTCACCAGAAAGCTGTGCTGCGTGTACTGTATGACCGCGCCGAGTTCGAGACTGAGCGCGCGATTCAACGTGTCAATCAAATTTGAATTTGCCACTGGAAAGCCTCCCGCCTGTGTTGCCGCCGATTGTTCAAATGCAAGCGGATATTACTCCGGCAACCTCCGCGTGTCAAGATAACTATTGAAATAGTTAAACTTAACAATGAAATTCGATTTCAGTTGCAAGAAAATCAAGTCAGAACCGCCTGTTGTAGCGGGCGGGTTCTTTAAGTAATACCCGCCCGCTACAGCAGGCGGTTCTGACAAAGATGTTGCTGAGAGGTTATGTTACCGAACCGCCGTCTACGATGACGATCTCGCCGTTCATAAAACTGTTGCGGTCGCTGACCATGAAGGCTGCGAACTCTGCGAGTTCTTCGGGGCGACCGAGTTCGCCGCGCGGCGACCAACCCTTGTGCATCTCCAAGAGGTGAGGCGGCAGCGTGTGCGCGAGTTCGGTGTCGAAGATTCCGGCGGCGATGGCGTTGACGGAGACGTTGAAGTTGGCGGCTTCGCGCGAGAGGCATTTGGTGAAACCGATCATCGCGGCCTTCGAGGTGGCGTAGTGTACGGAGGTCGGGAGCGAGCGGATCGCGCCGATGGAGGTGATGTTGAGGATCGCGCCCTTGCGCTGGCGTATCATCTGCTTGTAGATCGGCTTCGTCACGGCAAACAGGCTGCCGACGTTCGTTCCTATCACTTCGTCCCACGCGCGGTCGGTTGTCGTCGCAAAATTGTCGCCGCGGTTTATCGCCGCGTTGTTGACGAGAATATCGACGCCGCCCCACTCTTCTACGAGTTGGCGCGTCAGGCGTTTCATCCCGACGCGATCCGTGACCGAGACTTGAAAGCCGTGTGCGCGTCTGCCATGCGCCCTGATCTTTTGCGACATTGCGTCGGCGAGGTCTTCGCGCGAGTGGTAATTGAAAGCCACGTCCGCGCCTTCGCGCGCGAAAATTTCACACATCGCCGCGCCGATGCCGCGCGTGCCGCCCGAAATAAACGCTCGTTTCCCTTCCAGCAAAAGACTCAACTTGGCCGTTCTCCAAAAAAGCCCGCTTCCTTTTACTCGGAGCGGGCGAGATGTATTGAATACTGAATTAAAGCCCGAACCGCGTGCGGGCGTCAACCAGGCTGGCGCGTCAACTCGCACGCATGTAAATTTTCATCGGTAAACTCACGCGATTCGCGCGTCAACCACGACGCGTTCTTCTTCCGCCAGCACGGGCGCGGGGATGAGCGCGGTGATCTCTTCTACGATCCGTCGCGTCGAATGCGGGATGGCGAGTCCGGCGGTGGCCGCGCGCATCGTCGCGTAATAACGCGCGTCTTCGACCATGTGGCGGACTGCGGGCACGATGTCGCTCGCACGTTTCAGCAGCACGCCCGCACCGCGTTTCGATAACATATTGCCTGCGCCCGCCTCTTGCGGCATCGGCGCGGTCGTTAAGTCCGCGATGATCGGAACGCGACATGCCATCGCTTCAAACGTCGTCAAGCCGCCGAGCTTCGAGATCATCACGTTCGCGGCCTGCATCAACTGTTCGACGTGTTCAGAATAGCCGATCACCTTCACGGGAAACTTCGCGTGCGCCGCAACCCGTTCGGCCTCCGCGCGCAACTCCTGATTGTTGCCCGCGAGGAAAATCGCCTGCACGTCCAGATCGCCGCGCACGAGTTCGCGGAAGATGTCTGGGATGTTGCCGCCGCCGACCCAGCCCGCGTTGACGAAGACTGTGAACTTCTGCGGGTCGAGTCCGAGCGCGCTGCGCGCGGCCTGCGCGGCGCGTTCGTCCGGCAAATCGAACTTCGGGTGGACGGGCATGCCGGAAATCTTGATCCTGTCCGGCGCGACTCCGTAATCAATCAACTGCTGCCGCGCCTCTTCGCTCGCCACCAGATAGAGCCGCACGTCGTCGCAAGCCCAACCCTTCCAGAAGCCGTAGCACGGGTCGGTCACAACCGTCACGAGCGGAATCTTGTCCGCGAGTTTTAGTTCTCTCAGCACGCGCCCGATGAAGTGCTGCGTCAGAGGATGCACGCTGACGACGACGTGCGGGCACCAACGCTCAAACAACTCGTTGACGTAGCCGACGCTGCGACGATAGAAGAACTCGCGCGTCTCTGGCCGAAAACGATTGACCGCCCAGAAGAGATATTTCATCCAGTGCTGCCTGTGGCGCAACACCCAGTTATAGACGCCGACCAGCCGCGCCGAGATCGAATGCGACTCTTCAATCGCGCGCACGACGCGCACGGCGTAAGAGTCGCCCGCGAAAAATTTCTGCAAGCCCGCCGCAATCGCCACCGCCGCCGAGCGATGCCCGCCGCCCGTGTCGGACGAGATGATCAGAATTTTGGGGACTCTGGCTCTAAACATAGACTTAAGTTGAAACTCGCAAATTAAAGAAGTCGCCGCAACTCATCAACTTCGATGCTTGCGTCTCGCAAGATACCTTTAAGAGTGCCCGGAGGAAGAATCTTTCCTTGGTGAACAGGAACTGTGACCCGTCTTCTATCCGCCTCTCGCCGGAGATGCACATGGCTGCCCTTCTGTCTAATCCTCTCGAAGCCCGCACGCTCAAGCGCACGTACTAACTGCTGTCCCTCAACGCGCGGCAATTTCTCGCTCATGCGGCTACGGGCACAGAGAGTTTCGCTATGAAGAATGTTTCAGGCTCGGTCGGGATAGGTTCGCCGTCTTCGCGCAGGCTTTCGATATGCAGTTCCATCGCCTCTACGATGTTGGCGCGGGCTTCGTCGACGGTCGCGCCCCATGAATGGCAACCGGGCAAGGCGGGCGCATAGGCGTGAAAGCCTTCCTCATCCGGTTCGATGACAACGGTAAATTGATACGTGGTCATAATCTTTAGTTAGACCTTTACTGTCAGGCCGTCGGCTTTGGCTTCGTCGCGTTCGAGTTGCTTGCGCGACTTCTTCATCTCGCGTTCGAGACGCTTGATCTGGATCAGGTGCTTCGGGTTGAACGGGAGGCTCGGATAGTAGCTGTTCGACTCGTGCGTGCAGAAGCAGCCTGCTTTGGCCTTCTGGCGACGCTCCTGCATGGCGGGCGAGAGCCAGAGTTTCTGGAAGTTCCAATCGTAGTCGCGCAAGTTCCCCACCGCGTCGAGGTTCTCGCAAGAAGAGACCGTGCCCTCGTCGTAGATGACGCCGCCCGCAGTGCCCGCGTAGCAGGTCATCTGCGCTTGCTGTTCTTCCTGCGCCTTCGCGATCAGGCCGTGCATGTAGATGTCTATCGCGGCTTTGAAGAAACCTGCGTCGCCGCCGTAGTTGTTCTTGATGGCGGCGTGGCGCGAATCGGAATCAATCATGTGCGCGAGTTCGGCGTAGCGCGCGTGATCGATGTCGAGTTCCTTCGGGTCGGCTGAAGGCGGGCGTATGTAGTTGAAGTTGACCTTGTCCGGCTTGAGGTCGTACTTGAGAAAATCATACCACTCGAAGATCGTGTCCTGATTCGTGTTCATGAAACAGGTACATGTTTGAATGTCGAGGCGCGGGTACTCGCGCTTGATCGCCTGCAACTGGCGCGCGGTGTCGATGGCGATGTCCCAGGAGCCGGGCTTCTGTCGAATCTTCTCGTGCTGATCCTTGAGGCCGTCGATGCCGAGCGCGACCGCGACGTTCAGGTTCGGGCACTCTTCCAGTATGCGCGTCACGTCCGGCATGATGCGCTTCTGAATCTGCCCGTTCGACATGAGATATACCGATTCGAGTTTGTTGTTCTCGTAGAACGCGCGGACGATCTCCGGCAAATCCTTGCGCGTGAAAGGCTCGCCGCCCGCCAGAATCAGGACGCCGAGATTTCCGCCGAGCGTTTCGGAGACGCGCTGAATTTCGTGCGTCTTCATCTGGAGTTTCTTGCGCGGTCGGTCGTCGAGTTCGTCCGTGAAGAAACAGTGCGTGCAGCGCATGTCGCAGACAGACGTGACGAGGATGTTCAAGAGCACCGGCGCGAACGGCTGGCCGATGGCGAGTTTCGCGTAACGCTTTAATAATTCTTTGGTCGTGTAATCCATTTTCGAGCCTTCAAAAAAAACCGCGCCTTCGACTCGCGCGGATAACAGGTCACTTAACTCCGAAGCGACAGAAGAATGTAACCGTCCGCGCGGCAAAAGGCAAACTTTCCTGCCTTGAGCGCCGCGCGAACGTTTCTTTGATGCTAATTACCGTTCTCGCGCTCGCTGCGAACTTTTACGCCGAGCGCGCGCATGCGGCGGTAGAGGTGGCTGCGATCCATGCCCATCAGTTCGGCGGCGCGCGTGACGTTGCCCTCGGCTTCGGAGAGTTTGCGCCGTATGAACTCGCGTTGATGCGCCTCGCTCGCCTCCTTGAATGAGTTGAAACGATAGACGGCGACGGGCGGCGCTTCGCCTCCGAGCGGCGGCAGATCGTTGGCGTTGACCTTCGCCTTGCCCGTCATGATGACGACGCGCTCGACCGTGTTTCTCAGTTCGCGCACGTTGCCCGGCCAAGCGTAGCCTTGCAGCGCGTCCATCGCTTCGAGTTCAAAACGCTTCGGCGGCTTGCCGTAGGCGGTGGAGAATTTCTGGTTGAAATGCTCTACGAGCAGCGGCACGTCTTCCAGACGGTCGCGCAGCGGCGGCACTTCAAAAGGGATCACGTTAAGGCGGTAAAACAGATCGGGACGAAAATTGCCGCGCTCGATTTCGTCTTCCAGACGTTTGTTCGTCGCCGCGACGACGCGCACGTCCACGCGAATTTGCGCGCCGCTCCCGACGGGCGCGAAACGCTGTTCTTCGAGCACGCGCAAAACTTTCGCCTGCGTGCGCGCGCTCATGTCGCCCACTTCATCAAGAAAAAGCGTCGCGCCGTCAGCCAGTTCAAACTTCCCGCGCTTGGCGGCTGTCGCGCCTGTGAACGCGCCTTTGACGTGGCCGAACAGTTCCGACTCGATCAACTCTTCGGGGATGGCCGCGCAGTTCAACTCGACAAGCGCCGCCGCAGCGCGACGCGACTGCGCGTGTATGGCGCGCGCGACGAGTTCTTTGCCCGTGCCCGATTCGCCGTAAATCAGCACGCGCCCGTCCGTCGGCGCGACAGCCGCGATCTGTTTTCTCAACGCGCGCATCGCCACAGACTCGCCAACCATCGCGTGTTCTTCATTCACCTCCGCGGCGAGCGACGCGTTAAGGCGTTCGAGCGCACGCTGGCGTAGGGCGTTGCGCACGGTCAGCACAGTGCGTTCGATGGAGAGCGGTTTTTCGATGAAGTCGAACGCGCCGAGTTTCGTCGCGCGCACGGCGGTCTCGATGTTGCCGTGACCGGAGATCATCACGACGGCGCAGTCCGCGCCCGAAGCCGCGAGGCGCGACAAAGTTTCTAACCCATCCATGCCGGGCAGCCACACGTCGAGCAACACGCAGCCATACGCGCGCCGTTCGATGGCTTGCAGGCACTCTTCGCCCGACGCCACCGCTTCGACGGCGAAGCCCTCGTCTTCGAGCACGCCGCAGAGCGTTTCGCGTATGCCGCGCTCGTCGTCAACAATGAGAATCGAATCAGACATAGGAAGCTGTCAGCTATTAGCTATCAGCGTTTAGCCGATCAGGTTGCGCGCTTAGAAGCTGATGACTGACGGCTGACGGCTGCTCGCTTCGCGTTTCATCTGTGACGGGAATTTCGACAAGGAACTTCGCGCCGCGCGGGCGGTTGGGTTCGGCGCGAATGCGACCGCCGTGTTCGTTGACGATGCGTTGGACGATGGCGAGACCGAGACCCGTGCCGCGCCCGCGCGTCGAGAAATAAGGTTGAAAGAGGCGCGGGAAGTCTGCGCGTTCGATGCCATGTCCGGTGTCGGCGATCTCTATTAGCAGCATGCCGCGCGCAGGGTCGTGGCCGGTGGCGACGGTGATACGCCGCTCGCCCGCCCCCGCGTCGGCCATCGCTTCGAGCGCGTTGTCGATCAAGTTGACGACGGCGCGGCGCATCTGTTCGGCGTCGAGCATGCCGGGCGGGAGCGTGCGCGCGAGATGCACGTCGAGGCGCACGTCTTCCAGACGGTCTTCGTAGAGCGCGACGGCTTGCCGCACCACTTCGTTCAAGTCCGCCGCTTCGAGCCGCGCGTGCGGCAGTCGCGCGAAGCGCGAGAACTCGTCAACCATCGCTTTCAGCCCCGCCACCTCACGCGTGATCGTCGCAGTGCATTCGTCAACCACCTGCGCCACGCGCTGCTCCTGCTCGGAACGTGACGGAGCGACACCGCCGCCTTCGTCGCCGTTTGAACTGCCCAAACTGTTCGCGCCGCCGTTTGAAGAGGCTTCGACGCTCGCGTGGTCGCCGCCGTCACGCATGCGTCGGAAGTTGCGCGCGATGCGTTCGGCTGAGAGTTGGATGGGCGTGAGCGGATTTTTGATCTCGTGCGCCATGCGCCGCGCGACTTCGCTCCAGGCGGCGGCGCGTTGCGCGGCGAGTAACTCCGTCAAATCTTCGATGACGAGCACGATGCCGCGTGATGAACGACCAGCCGCGCTGCCCTCCGTGAAATTGCCGAGCGCGGTGGCCGTGAGCGCGACGGGCACGACGCCTCCGTCAATCGATGCGCCGCGCGCGAGTTCCATCTGCCACGCCGCGCGCCCCGTCCGACGCGCACGCGCGAGCACGCGCTCCAAAACGAGATGATCTTCCGCGCTCAACATCCCTTTGAGCGGCGTGCCCGCCGTCGGCGCATCGCCAAGCCGTAGCATCAGCACTGCGGCGGCGTTGATCGTCGTCACGCGATTCTCTTCATCGAGCGAGATCACGCCGGTCGAGAGCGATTCGAGCACGGTCTCTATGTAGTTGCGCCGTTCGTCAAGCGCGAGATTTTTTTCGCGCAGTTCGCCCGCGCCCGCTTCGATGCGGCGGCGATTTTCTTCGAGTTGCGCGGTCATCTGGTTGAAGGAGGCGGCGAGGATGGCGAGTTCGTCGTCGGCGATGGCCGTCACGCGATGCGCGAGATTGCCGCGCGCCACTTCGTCCGCGGCTTCGGCGAGCGCGCGAATCGGCGTGCCGATGCCGCGCGCCAGATGAATCGCGCTCCACGTCGCCGCGAAGAGCAGCATCAACGTCAGCAGACCGAGCGTGGAGAGCCCGAGCAGACGCACTTTGCGCTGGCGCAGTTTGAAGTTCTCGAAGATTTGACTGCTGCGAACGAGTTCGGCCAGTTGTGGGTCGGTTCGCCGCTCGCGCGCAGCAACAAAATAGTGTTGAGAGCCAACCGGCAACTGAATGGCGTCGTAAACTTTCCCGCCGACAGTAATCTCCCCCTGAAGCGCACCACTGTTCACGACCGCCTGCGTGCCGCTCAAAATCCGTTCAACATCACTTTGTTGAAGGCCACGTATCGCCATCACCTGCTGAAAGTCTTCCGGCCCGCCAATGAACAGTAAGGATAAGTTGCTGCGTTCAAGTAGTTGGTCGAGTTTGGGCTTGAGATCGCCGGTGAGTTGAGTTTCCAGCAGCGACAGATGCGCGATGGTAGCCGTAGCTCTAAAACTCTCCGCCTCGCGCCGCACTTCGTTCTTCTGCACTTCGCGCGCCTGTTGCACGACGGCTTCGGGCAAACTGCTGAACCACTTTTCGAGCGAGCGGTTGAAGAAGATATAGGAGAAGACCGCCATCGCAGTGATCGGCAGAAGGCTCACCGTGATGAAATAGACGACGAGCCGCGTCTTGATCTTCGAGCCGAGTTCGCGCGCGCGCCGCTCGCGTCGGAGTTTCAGAAGATTGCGCACGAAGATGAAGGCGAAGACGATGAAGGCGACGAAGTTCAGGGACGAGAGCGCGTAGAGCAGCAGCGTGTCGGAGGCTGTGTCGGGCGTGAAGACTTCCCACAGGCCGAAGACCTGCAAGGCGACGAGCACGAACAAAAGCGACAGCACAAGGCCGCCCAAAAGCCACGGCGCGCTGCGTCGCTTCGGCTTCGGCTCGCTCAACTCTTCGGGCGTCTTATCGGTCGGTTCGTTAGTCATCACACGTTCGCGGTTGGTAGAGTTTAACACGCGGACGGCGCGGCTGAGCATACCGCGTCTCACATACGACGCGAACTTTCGGTTACAATCGCCGACGACTTACCAAATCCGCCAGCCGCAGTAGCACTTTTCACACGATGACGCCACTAGACATTTTTCTCAACCGGCACGGGCGACTGCGCAGCGGTTGGCGGCTCGCCATATTCTGCGCCGCCTACTTCGCAGTGCTCGCCGCCGTCTTCGCAATCGTCGGCGCGATGTTTGTTCTCTTTAACGTTTCTAATCCGAGCGCGCGGCTTGCGGGAACGCTCGGTTACATCTTGCAATCGTTCATACTTTTTTCGACCGCGCTTCTAGTCGGTTGGGGCTGCGGGCGACTCTTTGAGGACTTGCCCGTACGCGCGCTAGGATGGGCGCGACATCGCGGCTGGCTGCGCGACCTGTTGACGGGAACGCTCTTGGGCGCGTTGTCTGTGATGATCGCCGCGCTCATCGTGACTGCGCTCGGCGGCTTCCGTTTCAGCGTCGCGCCGTCGGTGTCGAACATCGCTTTCGTGAAGACGTTTTTCGGCTCGGCGATCATCTTCGTGATCGCGGCGGCGGCGGAAGAGATGCTGTTTCGCGGTTATCCCTTGCAGACGATGATGCGTGCGCTGCCCTTCCTCGTCGCAGTCATTCCTTCCTCCGTGCTCTTCGCCTACGTGCATCTCGACAACCCGAACGTCGCAGTGGGCTTCACCTTCATCAACACGACGCTCGCGGGCTTCTGGCTCGCCGTCGCATACCTGCGAACGCGCAGCCTATGGTTTCCGCTCGGCCTCCACTGGGCTTGGAACTGGACGATGGGCGCGCTCTTAGGCTTGCCCGTCAGCGGCATCACGAGCCTGACGCGCGCGCCGCTCTTTCGCGCCGCCGACGCAGGCCCCGCATGGCTCACCGGCGGCGCATACGGCATTGAAGGCGGCGCAGCCTGCACCGTCGCCCTTATCATCTCGACGATCTTTATCTGGAAGACGCGTTTGATTAACGCAGACGAAGAGTTGAAGAAATTTACTGACGAAGAAATTCCGAAGACAGTGACGAGTGACGAGTGACAGGTGACAAGTTAAAACAAAGAACTTGTCTTCAACTCGTCACTCGTCACTCGTCACTTGTCACTGTCTTACTGCCTTTCGGCAATCGGCACGTACTTCAGGCCGCGTTCGCCGATGTATTCGGCGCGCGGGCGTATGAGTTTGTTGTTGGCATATTGTTCGAGGACGTGCGCCGTCCAACCGGAGATGCGCGAGACGGCGAAGATGGGCGTGTAGAGTTCGAGCGGAATGCCCATCATGTAATAGGTCGAAGCTGAGTAGAAGTCCACGTTCGGGTACATGCCCTTCTCTTTGTGGATATAGTCCTCGATCTTGCGCGAAATCTCGTACCACTTCGTCTCGCCCTTCGATTCGCCGACTTCCTGCGAGAACTTGCGCAGGTGCGTGGCGCGCGGGTCTTCCGTCTTGTAGACGGCGTGGCCGATGCCCATGATCTTCTTCTTCTGCGCGAGCGCGTTTTTGACAAACTCTTCGGCCTTGTCCAGTTCGCCGATCTCCAAAAGCATCTTCATCACGTTCGTGTTCGCGCCGCCGTGCAGCGGGCCGGAGAGCGCGGCGATTGCCGCCGTCACCGCACCGTAAATGTCCGCGAGCGTGCCCGCGACGACGCGCGCCGTAAAGGTCGAAGCGTTCAGTTCGTGGTCGGCGTGCAGTATGAGGCAGATGTCAAAGATGCGCGCCTCGCGCTCGGTGGGCATCTCGCCTTTGAGCATGTAGAGAAAGTTGGTGGCGATGTCGAGTTCGGGTTTCGCGGGGATCGGTTCTTGACCGTTGCGTATGCGTGCGATGGCGGCGACGAGGACGGGGAACTGCGCCGTCAGACGCGTCGCCGTGCGCAGCGCGCCCTCGCGCGAGATGTCGCAGCACTCTTTGTCGTAGAAGTCGAGCGCGGAGACGGCTGTGCGCAGCATGTCCATCGGCTCTGCGTCCTGCGGGAATTGACGTATCAACCCGTTGACGAGTTGCGGCGGCAGTTCGTAGTGCTCGCCGATGTCGCGCTTGAACGCGTCGAGTTCCGCTTGCTTCGGCAGGCGACCGTGCCAGAGCAAATAGACGGTCTCTTCAAAAGTCGAATGCGCGGCCAAGTCGTGTATGTCATACCCTTGATAGATGAGTATGCCCTGCTCGCCGTTCACGTCGCCGATTGATGAACTCGCGGCCACGACGCCGCGCAAGCCCGACCCGCCCGCCGCTGTAGTAGCAGCAGCGGCTGTAGGCGCGCTCGCTCCCTTCGGTGTGTCCGTCGCGGGCGCGGTGGCAGCTTCCTTCGCGTTTTCCATGATGTGTGTCCTTGAATTTGGTTAAGTTGAGTCGAAGATAGCAAATGGACTGACAAGTGACAAGCGGCGAATGAGGAGAGGAAAACCGTGCAACGCAAATCGTAAATCGTAAATAGAAACTGCCCGGCTTCCTCAATAGAAACTGCTTGACTTCCTCTCTGTCGCCGCCCGACTTCCTCTCTGTCGCTGCCGCACTAACGGCGAATTTTTCTCATTATTCGAGAGGCGCGACGCGCACCATTTGGCCGCGTTCGGCACGGAGCAGACTTGCGGCGGACGCTCGATCAGCAGCAATCTCAAGAAACCCCGCGCTGCCCCAGATGGCAAACAACTCGCACGCCGCCGCACCAATCTCTTCCGCGTAAAATTTACGAAAAGAGTTGATCGCGCGCCCGCCCACGTCGAGCCGCGCGCCACGCGCAAACTCCTCGCACGCTAACTCTCGACGCGTAATGTTCGTGATTATGTTTCCGAAGCGATCAATGTGGATAACTTTCGCCGACCACGTTCCATCCGGTTCGCGCACGGGCGCAAGCTGTGCGAGCCGCACGTAATCGTCAACCGCTTCGCCCAGTTCTTCAGGCGACACGCCCTTCGACAGCGCGCCTGCGACCGGCGCGAAGATGTCGCGCCCGTGAAAGGTGTTGCTCACGGGCGTGCGAAAAAAGTTTTCGTTCGTCAATTGATACACGCGCACGTCGCCCGACGCGCGCTCGCAGATGTAGCTGAACAAACCGTTATCTGGCCCGACGAAGAAGTGTTCGCGCGCAGTGACGAGGAGCGGGCGGCGCGCACTTCCCACGCCCGGGTCAACAACCGCGACATGAATTGTGCTGGAAGGAAAACTATCGTAAGCGGCGAGGAGCGTGAACGCGCCTGCCTCTATGTCGTGCGCGGGAATCTCGTGTGTGATGTCAGCGATTTGAGCTTGCGGATTGACCGACAGGATCGCGCCCTTCAACGCGCCGACGAAATAGTCAGCCGCGCCGAAGTCTGTCAGCAGCGTGACGATTGACATGGGAGAGGAAGAAGGGGAAAGGGTAAGGGGTAAAGGTTAAAGGAAAAGAAAAACCAAGAAGCGCGCCGCGCTTCTTTTCCCTTCCCCTTTACCCCTTACCCTTTCCCCTATTGGATTCTGGTTTCGGTCGAGGTGCGGATCATGAGTTCCTGGCCACGTTGGAGGCGTACGTCTTTGCCGCGCGAGGTGATTGCGCCGCCTGCGCCGATGCCGCCGCCGATGACCGCGCCGATGGCCGCGCCCTTGCCGCCGCCCGCAATCGCGCCGATGATCGCGCCGATGCCTGCGCCCGCGCCAACTTTCGTCACGTCGTCCTTCGTGGTGCTCTGGCCGCGCACGCCGCCTTCCTCGTCAACCTCGCCGACGTTGCCGCTCGACTGTCCGACCACTTCGATGACCTGCGCGTGGAAGTTTGTGAAACGACCGTCGGGCAGACTGATCTGTTCAAAGTCGAGTTGCAACTCACCCGAGCCGCGCACCTTGCCCGGACGCTTCACGTTCTTGACGCGCCCGACGATGCGTGCGCCTTCGTACTCGGCGGGTTCGATGACGCGCGCCTCGAAGCGGTCGCCGCGCTGCGTCGCATCGGTCGAGAGGTTGGTCAAGAGTTCGATGCGCATCGTCGTGTCCATCGGCAGATCGAGCGAACCGATCTGGCGCTGCGCGCCGCCGCTGCTAGCCGTCGAATCACTGGCGCGCGGGTCGGGTGTCGAATCGGAAGTGTTGCGCACTTTGTCGTCCACCCCGCGTCCCACGTCGTTATTTCCCGCCGTCGCGCCGCGACGCGTGAGGCCGGTCGGGACGATTGAATCGAAGCCGCGACGGTCGAAGCCCGCCTCGTAGCCCGACTCGAACCCTTGCTGGTAGCCGTCGCGATAGTCTTCGAGCGCGCCGTAGGCGGCGATGTATGCGCGGTCAGCGCGACCGTACTCAGCCTTGTTGCGATAGTCGCGCGACGCGCGTTCGATGGAATCGCGGTAGCCAGCCTGATAGCCGTCCGAGTAGCCCGTGCGATAGCCGCGTTCGAGCGCGCCGACTTGCTGCGCGGTCGTGGCTGCGGTGGCGTTGGTGTCGTCGGTTGCGGTGCGGGACATAGTTGTCGCCGGGAGCAGGGCGACGAGGAGCGCGAGGGATAAAGAGGCGGGCAAAAAGCGTCTGCGAATCTGCATATTTTCTCTCCTTAAAATTGTCCGGTAAAAGAATTCGCGGTTCGGGAATCTACGCGCGCGCCACGCGTCCGAAACAAACGCGTCGGAAGTTTTCAACGACGGCATATGCTAACACTTCGACACGCCAGCGTGAACCGACTTTTGAAGCCGCTTGACCACTCAACAGCGCGCCGCTAGACTCCAACTGTGCCGCACACAACACGCGCCAGCCGTCCGAGGGAGAGAGGTTCGCCGACCGGCGCGTCAAGCTGTCAATTGCTTGGGATGGTCATTTGTCAGTAGTCAGTTGTCCGTTGTCAGTTGTTTAGTTGAATCTTTAGTAACTTACGCATAAATCACGAACTAACAACTGACGACGGACAACGGACAAAGAACAATTTCTTTATGCGCAGAGTTTATTTAGACAATAGTGCGACGACGCCGGTTGACCCGCGCGTGGTCGAAGCGATGTTGCCTTACCTGACGGAGAAGTTCGGCAACGCTTCGAGCGTACACTTCTACGGGCAGGAGGCGCGCGGCGCGCTCGACCGCGCGCGGCGCGACGTGGCGGCTTTAATCAACGCGCGCCCGAACGAAATGGTCTTCCTCTCCGGCGGCACGGAGGCCAACAATCTCGCCATTCGCGGCATCGCCGAATCAAACGCAGAGCACGGGCGGCACATCATCACTTCGCAGATCGAGCACTCGGCTGTGCGCGGCGTCTGCGACGCGTTGGAGCGTCGCGGTTGGGAAGTGACGCGTTTGCCGGTTTACGGCGACGGCATCGTGCGGATCGAAGACGTGCGCGCGGCGCTTCGTCCTGACACCGTTCTCATCACCTTGATGCTCGCCAACAACGAGATCGGCACGATTCAACCCGTCGCAGAAGTCGGCGCGCTGGTGCGTGAGGAACGCGAGCGCGGGCGCAAGTATCTCTGGTTACACACGGACGCGGTGCAGGCGGCGGGGCGCATGACTGTTGACGTGGAAACGCTCGGCTGCGATTTGCTCTCGCTCTCCGCGCACAAACTCAACGCGCCGAAAGGCGTCGGCGTGCTCTACGTGCGTCGCAGCGTACGGCTCACGCCGCAGTCAATCGGCGGCCATCAGGAACGCGAACGACGCGCGGGCACAGAGTCCGTCCCGCTCATCGTCGCCTTCGGCAAAGCCGCCGCGCTCGCACGCGAAGAACTCACAGAGAGGATCGAACACCTACGGACTTTGCGCGATCAATTTGAACGCGGTGTCGAAGCGTCGGTTACAGACATAGTCTTCAACGGCGACCGCGAGCGGCGTCTGCCGCACCTGTCGAACATCTCCTTCCGCTTCATCGAAGGCGAAGGCTTGCTCATCAACCTCGACATGCAAGGCGTCGCCATCTCGACCGGCTCGGCGTGTTCTTCCGGCTCGCTCGAACCCTCGCCCGTCATACGCGCCATCGGGCGCGACGACGAACTCGCGCGCGGCTCGATCCGTTTCAGCCTCGGTAAAGACACAACCGCAGAAGACATCGCCTACGTCCTCGAAGTCCTCCCACGCGCCGTCGAAAATTTGCGCCGCCTCTCGCCGCTCTACCAGAAATCGCTCGCCGAACGCGCTTGCGAAACCACGAACGCATAAGTTTCAGGTTTCAAGTTTCAGGTCTGAGGCTTTTGGTCTTAAACTTGAAACCTGAAACTCATGTCTTACTCCCAGACTTTCAAAGATCATCTCGCGCACCCGCGCAACGCGGGCACGCTCGCCGACGCCGACGCGTCAGCCGAACTGACGAACCCCGCTTGCGGCGACCGTCTTCATCTCACGTTGCGCATACGCGACGGTCGCATCACAGCCGCGCGCTTCCTCGCCTACGGCTGCCCGCCGACCATCGCCTGCGGCTCCGCCCTCACAATGTTGCTCGAAGGCATCAAGATCGACGAAGCCGCTTCGATCACACGCCAACAAATCATCGAAGCAGCGGGCGGCCTGCCCGCACGCAAAACCCACGCCGCCGCCCTCGCCATCGAGACGCTCCACGCGGCCTTGCTATCGAGCGGCGGATTAACGAGATAATCTTTTCTTCGTGCTTTTTCAGGGCTTCTTGTAGATAATACCCGCCCGCGCCGCCGCGCATCTGGAAAGTAAAGGAGTTTCCTCATGCCCCGCCTGCCGAACCTTTTACTCGTCACAACACTGTTATTGACCGTCACTGCGTTAAGCGCACAGGCGCAAGAGCGCGAGCCGTCGCGCGAGCCCGTCCTGCGCATCGAGACAGGGATGCACACCGCGCTCATCTGGAAGATTGGCATTGATGCCGCGAACCAATATTTAGTGACAGCATCAGAGGATAAAACTGTCAGGGTGTGGGAATTATCCAGCGGGCGCATGCTACGCGTGATTCGTGTACCTATTGATGCGGGCAACAGCGGCAAACTTGGCTCCATCGCTCTATCGCCCGACGGGAGCACTATCGCTGTTAGTGGATACACTCGGTTTCAATGGGAGCAATCCCATTCTATTTACCTGTTTGATCGAGAGAGCGGCAGACTCATCAAACGCATAGGCGGACTCCTTAACGCGGTTATGTCTCTGGTCTATTCGCCGGACGGGCGCTATCTGGCCTCGACGCTTGCCGAGGGCGGCGTACATGTCTATACGACGCCGACCTATGCTCCTATTGGGGAAGACACAGGTTACGGAAATATCAGTGGCGGGGCGGATTTTGATCAGGCAAACAGGCTGGTGACAACTTGTCTCGATGGTTATGTTCGGCTCTACGCGCCACTCTCTGCCGGTTCATTACGTTTACTTACCAAAAAGAAAGCGCCAGGCGGAAAGCAACCTCACTCTATCAACTTCTCTCCCGATGGCTTGCGCGTCGCGGTCGGCTTTGAAGACTCGACGAAGGTTGCGGTGTTGTCAGGAAGTGACCTGTCGCTGCTCTTTGCTCCTGATACATCCGGCGTTGACAAGGTTAATTTAGTCAAAGTTACCTGGTCGGCCGACGGTAGCAGGCTCTATGCGGGTGGGAACGCTTCGGACTCCGATGGTAATTACTTCATTCGAATTTGGTCGGACGGCGGGCGAGGCGCTTATCGCGATACGGTGGCGGCGACGAACGGCATCACCCATATTTTGCCGTTAAGGGATGGAGGCGTCATCTATAGCGCTGCCGATCCGGCTTTCGGTGTGTTGGACGCCAGCGGTAAGCGACAAATGTTTAGCGGCAGCAAGATTGCCGATTACCGAGATAACCGGCAAGGCTTTCTGCTCTCAGCGGATGGCATGGGCGTGGCATTCAGTTACGAGCCGCATGGCAAATCGCCCGCCCGGTTCTCTCCACCAGCGCGGCAGTTGGATACGAGCGGGTCTGCGATGAGCACTTGGAGCGCGCCATTAGCGGAAGCAGGTGGTCTGCGTGTCACTGAATGGAAAGAAAGCTACGAACCAAAACTAAATGGTCAGCGACTACCGTTGCAGCAGTTTGAAATGTCTCTCAGCTACGCCATAAGCCCCGACGCGAGCACAATCCTACTAGGCACTTACTGGTATCTACATCTGTTTGACAACAACCGTCGGGAAATATGGAAGGTGGCAGCCCCCGGCGCGGTATGGGGAGTTAACATGTCGGCGGATGGCAAGTTCGCGGTCGCGGCTTACGGCGACGGCACGATTCGCTGGTATCGCGTGATGGATGGCAAAGAACTGCTCGCCTTCTTCCCGCACGCAGACCGGAAGCGTTGGGTCGTGTGGACGCCGTCGGGTTATTACGATGCTTCGCCGGGTGCGGAGGAGTTGATCGGGTGGCACGTCAACAATGGGCGCGACAGGGCGGCGGATTTCTTTCCGGTCGGGCAGTTTCGCAACGTCTATTACCGCCCTGATGTCGTCTCGAAAGTGTTGGAGACGAGGGACGAGCAACTGGCTTTGCAGGCGGCGAACGAAGAGGCGGGACGCAAACAACAGGCGGCGGACGTGAGCAGGTTGCTGCCGCCTGTCGTGGAGATCGTGTCGCCTGCGGACGGTGCGGAGTTGGCGGCTAACGAGGTCGTGGTGCGCTTCAACGTGCGCACGCCTTCGGGCGAGCCGGTGACTGAGGTGAAGGCGCTCGTTGACGGGCGGCCTGTGGCGGCGGAGCGCGGGTTGGGATTGCAGGCGACGGGGCAGAGCGGGGGCGAGCGCGAGTTGCGCTTCACTGTGCCTGCGGGTGAGAGTCTGGTTTCGATTATCGCCGCGAATCGCTTCACGTCGAGCGTGCCCGCGACGTTACGCGTGCGTGCGAGCGCGCAACCGGTTGCCGTTAAAGCGTTGAATGCGCCCGGTCGCGTTGCGACTCCTGCGCCTCCCGCCGGTGAGGGGTTCGAGATCAGGCCGAAGTTGTACGTGCTCGCCGTGGGCGTGAGCAATTACGCCGATCCGAAATTGAAACTCGGATTCGCGGCGAAGGATGCACAGGATTTCGCCGCGTCTTGGGAGCGGCAGCGGGGCGAACTATACCGCGAGGTCGTCGTCAAAGTATTGACCGACGACAAGGCGACGAAGGATGAAGTGCTCGACGGGTTGGAATGGATTCGCAAGGAGACAACGAGCAAGGATGTGGCCGTCGTCCTCTTCGCCGGTCACGGCGTCAACGATCCGACCGGACTCTATTACTTCCTGCCCTTCAACGCCGATACGAACAAATTGCTGCGTACCGGCGTCTCCTTCTCTGACATCAAGAACACGGTCGCCGCGCTCGCGGGCAAGACGCTCTTCTTCATAGACACATGCCATTCGGGCAACGTGCTCGGCACGCGACGCGGGCTGCTCGGCGCGCTAGGCGAACTCAACGGCGTCGTCAATGAACTCGCCAGCGCGGAGAACGGCGCGGTCGTCTTCGCCGCTTCCACCGGCAACCAGTTCTCACTTGAGAATGTGATTTGGAACAACGGTGCGTTCACGAAGGCCGTCGTGGAGGGTTTAGGCGGGGGCGCGAATTATGACAAGAGCGGCAGAGGGCGCATCACGCTCAACATGCTCGACCTCTACATCTCCGAGCGCGTCAAGGAACTGACGAAGGGACAACAGACTCCGACCACCGCCAAGCCCCAGACCGTGCCCGACTTTCCCATCGCACTCAAAAAGTAACTAACCCTCGTCGCCTGCGATGCGAAAAAACAGGCGACGCGAAATGAATCGCGTCGCCCGTTTCAAGTCGGCTTATATCTTCCCTACTGCTGCTGTTCGACTCTCGGTTTCATCTCGTTAATACGCATCTTGCGCGGGAGGGATTGTGGCCCTTCCTTGAGCGTGTAGTCCGAGGGCACTTCAAAGAGCGTGCGCGAGGGCTCGCTGCGGTTGATGTTGGTCAGGCGGTAGGTGGTTTCGCCGAAGCGCGGGTCGCTGTGTTTGGTCATCACCACCGTTTGCAGTTCGGGCGAATACCAACGCTCGGAGACGATGTTGATCGGGCGTTCGTTGCCGATTGCGCCCGCTGCAAACGTGACGGTCGTGCGCGTGCCTTCGGCTTCGACGCCTTCGATCATCTGCTTGCCGAGCGATTCGGTGACGGGCTTCGGACGATGTTCGCCTTCGGGGATGATGTCGCCCGGCGCGGGCGTGCGCATCATCATCGTACCTGCGGGCGGCTCGTCTTCCTTCGGCAGCGCGAAGACGAAAGAGATCGTGCCCGCGACCTTCACTGGATTGCCTGAAAGTTTCGTCGGCGAGAAACGCCATTCTCTGGCGGCGTCAACGGCGGCCTGCTGCAAGAGCGGGTGGCCAGCAACCGCTTTCGCGGATTCGACATCGCCCGCCTCGTTGATCACGATCTGCACGGACACAGGCCCCTGCGCTCCGGCGGCTTTCGCGATGGGCGGATACTTGGGCTGGACTTTCTTGATGGCCTTGCCCGACAGGTTAGCCCCGCCCGCGTTGATGGGCTTCGCAGAGTTTGAAGTTACGACGACCGCCGAGCCGCTACTGCCGCCCTCGCTGCGCATGAAGACTTGCGTGCGCGGGGCGTCGCCTTCGGGCGCGTTCTCGCCGTCCGGCGACATGCGTTTGAAGTGGAAGACGTTGGACATTTTTTGCGCGGTGCGTGTGCGCGGGTTCAAAACGTAGTGCGCGCCCGCGACCGGATCGTTGATGAAGACGGTTTGCGAAGGCTCGTCTGCGGTCGCCCAGGGGCCGATGTGGTTGAGCGCCTGATCGCGGCGCGTGCGGCCTTCGCTGTCGCGGTAGAGGCTGGCCTTCGAGGTGCGCGTGATGCGGTTGCCGTCGGCGAGCATCTGTACGGATTCGCTGATAGCCTCCGCAGAGTAGGGCGCGCCGCGCACGATCTTGCTGTCGAAGTGCATCTCCGACGACATGAAAGTGAAGTTGAAGGAGTCGCCCGGCGCGCCCGGCGCGATCTGCATCTCGAAGAACTCGCCGTGTCCCGGCGGAGGGCCGGGCACGCGCTCGAACGTTATGTCGTGTTCGGGCGGCGGAGGCGGGGGCGGCGCGCCTTGACGCACGCGTTGCTGTGTTTGCGCCTGAAGAAGCGCGCCCGCGCCGTTCGTCAGCAGCGCGAGCGTGCAGAAGACGGCAGTTATCAAACGTCTCTTCGTCATCATCTCAATCATCCTTTCAAAACGTGTCTGAATATTAACGGCGCGCGTCAACTTGTCGGCGTCGTCACTCAAATCTTCAACTCAAACTTTTACACGCCAAGTCAGCGCACGAAACGTATGGCGCGCGCAAGGCCGTCGTAGCCGACGAGCACGTCGGCCTTGACCGGCTCGTTGCCGCGCTCTGCGTTCAGAGGCAGACCGAGCGAAGCGAGCGCAGCGCGCGGAACTTGCACGCGCACCAACTGGCCGCCCTCCAAAGGCGTCGCGGGCGTAGCATCGGCGACGAGCGGGATGAAGTCCGTCATGCTCTCCGGCTCGTTCGGCTTGGACGCTACGGCATTAGCATCATTCTCGCCGCCCCGAGCCGTCTCGCCATCGCTCGCTTCGATGATCGCGTTGCCGCCGTCAATCACCTGCAAAGACGTGATCATTTTAGGCGTCGCACCGCGCGCGGATTTGCCCGTCGCACGCCGCGCGTCGTCGCGTCGCTCTGCCTGCGGCCTCTCGCCTTCCGGCGGCGCTATAGACTCGACTGACGGCGCAAGCGGCGTTGAAACTATCGCCGTGTTGACGGGCTGCGACGCTTGGCCACGTTCCGGTTTATTGTTCGTCGCCACAAAACGCGGCGACGGCGTAATTCGCGTGAACTGCACGTAGAGCGCAGCGAGGGCAACGAGCACGAGCGAAGCCGCGATTGCCGATACCAAGATGCGTGCGCGGCGCTTGCGAAGCGATGCGTGCGCCGTCGGCGCAACACTCGCACGAAGCGCAGTGGGCGCGTGCGATGCGTTCGTCGTCGCTACAACGTTTGAAGGCGCGAGGCTTTCTTTGAACGCGGCTAGTAGTTTCGCTTCTACGCTGGCGGGCGCGCTCAGGTCTTTCATGTCGTGTGCGACGGCGCGCAACGCGTTGGTCAAGCTCTGCTCTTGCGCGAAACGCGCCGCGCACGCGTCGCAAGCGTCTGCGTGGCGCATCGCGCCTTCGCGCTGAGCGGCGTCCATCATCCGCCCGCGCGCCGCTTCGACGATGAGAGATGTGAATTGCTGACAGTTCATGCGAAACACCTCAACGGATCAACGTCGTGCGCCGTCGCCTCATCTGTCCGGCGAGCCTCGCGCAGACGCTCTACGAGCAGCGCGCGCGCACGATGAAGGCGCGAGCGCACAGTGCCGACCGCACAACCAAGCGCCGCAGCCGCCTCCGCGTAACTCAACTCGTGCAGTTCGCACAACACGACGACCTCTCTGTAATGCGCGGGCAAAGCCAACACGGCCTGCTGCACCGTCTCGATCAATTCGTGGCGCGCGAGTTCCGCGAGCGGGTCGTGTCCGGCGGGCGGATACTCTGACGACAGCGCGCCGTTCCCGTCTTCCGCCGTCTCGTCCGTCATCGCCACGAAATGCCTCTCCTTCTCCAAACGCCGCAAGACCTGATTGCGCGCGACGCCGTAGAGATATGCCGCGAGCGAACCACGCGACTGATCGAACATACGCGGCTCGCGCATGAGCGCCATAAAAACCTCTTGCGTGACATCTTCCGCGATGCCTTCCGAGCCGCACATCTGTAGCGCGAAGCGATAGATGCCCGCCTGCCGCCTGCGATAGAGCGCGGTGAAAGCGTCCGCATCTCCGGCTACGATCAGCCGCAACAGTTCTTCGTCGCTGTGCTCAGGAGAGGCTTTCATCTTCACTCGCTGCCGCGCTCGCACTAACTTGCTCGCACACATAATTCGCCCGACCCGCCCGAAAAGTTCCACAAAGTCCCTAAAGTTTTTGGGCGGCGCGTAAATTTATTTTTCGTGCGTTTATGAGCCGGAGATGATGCGCCAGCGTTTCCGCTCGGCGGATGCGGGGTCTGCGAATTTGATCTCGACCTTTCGCGTCTTGTCTTTCGCGGCGGCGTCGCCGGAAGCATATGCGAACGTGTACTGCGGCATGTGCAAATGGCGACTGAGCGCGCCTATTGCCTCTTGAAAGTTAGCCACTTTTTTGGGAAACAGCGCGTGGCCTCCGGTCTCGGCGGCGAGCGTGTTGAGCAGTTTTCGCGCTTTGTCGCGGCCTCCGTCCGATTTGCTGAAAGCATCGCCGCCGACCGCATCGGTCAGACCGATGGCGAAAACTTGAATTTGATGCTGGCGCAAATAGTTGAGCAGATAGTCGGGTTTATAGAAACTGCCGCGATCTTCGCCGTCCGTGATGACGACGAGCGCACGATGCCGCGCTTCGTCGGGTCGGCGCGCGGCAACTTCGCGTGCGGCCAGATAGAGCGCCTCGACCAAGGCCGTCAGGCCGCCTTCCACATACATCTCCTCGAACGCGCTCCTCAAGGCGTTCTTGTTGCTCGTAAACTCCCTGAGCGTTTCGATATTCTCGCGCCCGACAAAACGCACGATCATCGTCTCGTCCTGAGCGTTGTTCGACTCGACAAGCGACTCGCCCATCCTAATCATGGGATCGATCATCGTTCTGAGCGAACCGGAGTTGTCAACCAACACGGCATAGCTCAGCGGCAAATCCTTTCGCGCAAAAGACGTGAGCGTTTGCGCCACGCCGTCCTCCGTCAACTGAAAATCTTCGATGCGCAAGCCCTCAACGAAATTGCCCGCTTCATCCAGCACGACCGCCGAGAGTTTGACAGGCACGCGCGCCTTGTCGCTCTCCGCGACAGTCGCAGCAGGCGTTTGCGTTTGCGGAGTCTGCGCCGCCGCGAAGAGATAACAGGAGAGGAGCAGCGCGAGCGCGCTCGCCAACTTCAGGATTGACGGCTGAAACACTTTCATCGTCTTGATGATCCTTACCGGCATTTAACGATCTATCGCCGCGTCTCCCATTTCAAGGCGAGACGAGGCGCGGGCGCGTGCCCGAAGGCATGATCGTCTTGCCGTTGTGATATTCCGGCCCGCAGTAGCGGCGCGGCTCCTGGCCGATGGCGAAAGTTTTCGAGCGGATGACGGGACACGTCGGCGCGGCGAGCAACCCTGTGGTCGGATCAATGTCGAGCGTGATCGTGCCGAGGAGACGCGATGAGCCGTCGGGTTGCGTGACGCCGCGACCTTCGAGACGCGGGGTGCTCGTGCGCGGGCGTTGCGGCGTTGCATCGGGGAGTGGCGGCGGCGGGTCTGTCCCGTCCGAAGGCACGACGGGCGCGGGCGCGTAGTCGAACTCGCCGCCTTCTTCAATCGTCCCGTCGAGCGGCGCGAGTTCGCCGTCGGGCGGCGCGGTGCTCTCTTCGGTCGGCGCAGTTCCGGCGATGAAAAATTCTGTGCGCTTGTTTGTGCTGTCGGCGGCGGCGAGCATTCCTGTGCGCGGGTCAATCGAAGCCTGTTCGATGCCTGCGGGCATCTGCCAATCGCCAGTCCATTCGGGATGCGCGGCGAGCGCGGCCTGCATGAAATCAGCCCAGATGGGCAAGGCCGAATCCGCGCCCGTCAGGCCGAGCGGCGAGCCGTCGTCGAAGCCTACGTAGACGGCGCAGACGAGGTGCGGCGTGTAACCCGCGAACCAACCGTCGCGCGACGTTCCGGTCTTGCCCGCGACGTTGTACTTGAAACCGCGCGAGCGCACGCGCGCCGCCGTGCCGCGATTGACGACATCCTTCATCATGGATGTCATCAAGTAAGCGACTTCGGGACGCATCACTTCGCTCTTCTGCGTCGTGGGCGCGGCGATTGTCGCGCCGCGCCCCGTCGTGACGCGGTTGATACCGATGGGCGTCGCGCGCACGCCGAGATTGGCGAAGGTCGTGTAGGCGGAAGCGACTTGAAGCGGCGTCGCCTCGTTCGTACCCAGTGCCATCGCTGGATAGGCGCGCGGCGGTTTCGGGAGTCCTGCGCGCGCAGCGAGATTCATCACGCGGCCAATCGTGACTTCCATCGCCACGTCAACCGTGATGACGTTCTTGCTGTGGACGAGCGCGTCGCGCAACGTGACGGGAGCGTTCGCGTAAGATTCGCCGAAGTTGCCGGGCGAGTATTCCTGATTGTCGAAAGTGAAAGTCTTCGGCTCGTCCATGTAAGTCGTCGCCGCAGTGATAACGCGCGGAATCGGATCGAACGCCGTGTTCAAAGCAGTTGCGTAGACGAACGGTTTGAAGACCGAACCGGGCTGGCGCATGGCATCGGTCGCGCGGTTCAACTGGCTACGCTCGTAGTCGCGACCGCCGACCATCGCCACCACTTCGCCCGTCTCCGCGTTCATCGCCACGAGCGACGCCTGCAACGTTCCGGGCGCGACGCGCTTCGCATAAATCTTATCGAGCGCGGCGAGTTGCTTCGTGACGGCGGCGTAGGCCGCGCGCTGCAACTCCATGTCAATCGTCGTGTAGATGCGCAGGTGTTCGGCGGTGCGCGTGTCTGCGAGTATGTCTGAGAGTTGCGACTGCACGTAGTCAACGAAGTAGGGCGCGTCCGACGTGTCGAGCCGACCACGCGCGGGCGCGACCTTCAACTCCGATGCTTTCGCATCTCTCGCTTCGTCCGCAGTGATCACGCCCTCTTCCGCCATCGAGTCGAGCACCTGATTGCGTCTGGCCTTCGCCGTGTCGGGGTTGCGATAAGGGTTGTAGCGGTTCGGGCTGCGTATGATTCCGGCGAGGAAGGCCGCTTCCGGCAGCGTCACGCCCGTCACGTCTTTGCCGAAATAGACCTGCGCCGCCTGCCCGAAGCCGTTAACGGAGAAGCCGCCGTGCTGTCCTAGATACGCCTCGTTGCAATAGAGCGCGAAAATCTCCTGCTTGTTGAGCCGCGTCTCCAAAATGATCGACATGTAGGCTTCGGAGAGTTTGCGCTTGAGACTGTATTCGGGCGAGAGCAACAGATTTTTGACGAGTTGCTGCGTGATGCTCGAACCGCCCTGCCGCGCAATCGGCGAGTTCGGGTCGGCGTCGTAACGACGCACGAGAGCGCGCAGGATGCCGCGAAAGTTGATGCCGTAGTGCTCGAAGAACGTGCGATCCTCCGTCACCGTGATGGCTTTGACGAGATGCGGCGGGATGTCTTGAAAACTTATGACGCGACGCTTCTGACGGTCGCTGCCCGTAACGAAACTGATCTGCTCCGGTTCGATGAGCGCGTGTTCGAGTTTCGCTTTGCTGTCGAGATCGTTGATCGCCGTGATGCCTTTGCCCGTCTTCGCAAACGTGACGCGCAAGCGCGGGAACAGGCGTTGGCCGTCAACGATGGCGTTCTGCCCGGGCTCGATCTCGACGCTCGTGTCGTTCAGCATGTAACGCCCGCGCGCGTCGTCCGCATGCGCGGCGCGCTCTACGTAGTTCGCGCGTTGCAGACGCTTCACCAGATCGTCCGCCGACAGTCCAGCGCCGACGCGCAACTCCTTCGGCGCGGTATAGACGCCCGCCGAGCGCGTGAAGATTTCGCCGCTGATGAGACGGTCAACGCGTTCGGAAAAGATGTAGTAGTAGTAGCCGAGAACGCCGATGGTGAAGGTGGTGAGAATGACGAGCGCGATGATGAGCGGCGGGCGAAAGATGCGCCGCCGCCAACGCCGGAAGAAACTTTCCTCCGGCTCAACATATTTGATGACACGCGCCGTGCGCCGCCTTGTCGCCTGCGGTGGCGGCACTCTGCTTTTAGGTGGATGACGAACGGCCATAAGAACAGTGACAAGTGACAGGTGACAAGTGACGAGTTAAAAAAATCTGTTGACTCGTCCAAGTCTCTCTAAACTCTAATCTCTATACGTGCGACTGTCTACCATTGTTTGACACCGCGCTCGCCTTTTCGCTAACGTGACGGCGCACTTGTCGGTCGCGTCCGTTCGATGCGCCGTTTGATACATGAGTTCGACGCACCCCTCTCTCCACCTGACGAAAAGCGCACGCCGCCGCATGCTCTATGCGCTCGCCGCGCTCGGCGCTTTGATCGTTATCGGCACGCTCGGCTTCAGCCTCCTCGAACCGCTGACGCTGCTCGACAGCCTCTACCTGACCGTGATGACCGTTGCGACCGTCGGCTACGGCGACGTGCATCCGGTGTCGCGCGCGGGGCGCGCTTTCTCCATCGTCTTCATGCTCGTCAGCGTCGCCACGGTCGGTTTCCTGCTCTCGACCGCAATTCAGGCGCTCGTCCAATCTGAGATCGTCGCGGCCTACGGCCAGCGGCGACGCTCAAGGGAGATAAACAAACTGCGTAACCATTTCATCATCTGCGGCGCGGGTCGCGTCGGCTCGCGCATCATCCGCGAACTGCAACGCCTCGAACAGCCCTTCATCGTCATCGAACGCGAACAGCAACAGGTCGCCAATCTGATTGACGAAGACGTGCTCGTGCTCGTGCGCGACGCTACGCTCGAAGAAACTTTGCGCGACGCGGGCGTCGAACACGCACGCGCTCTCGCCGCCTGCTTGCCCGACGACGCCGACAACGTCTACGTCGTGCTGACGGCGCGCGGCTTGAACAACAATTTGCACATCGTCGCACGCGCGGTTGAGGAACAGGCCGAACCGAAGTTGATCCGCGCCGGGGCTAATCGCGTCATCGCGCCGATCATCATCGGCGGCCAGCGCATGTTGCAGGCATTGACCAAGCCCGCCGTCGCAGACTTCATCGAATCCATCGCAGCGGAAGACCTCGACCTGGACTTTGAAGAGGTTGTCGTCTCGACCTCTTCGCCTTACGTCGGCCACAAATTGAAGTTCACCAACATTCGCTCGGAACTCGATGTCGTGATCGTCGCCGTCAGGCGCGCGAGCAACAGCGAAATGATCTTCAACCCGTCGGGCGACACATACATCGAAGCGGGCGACATGCTCATCGCCATCGGTCGCTCGGAATCGCTCGCCCAACTCAAAGTTCAGGCGCAAAGGAAACAATAGTCCCAAGTCTCAAGTCTCAAGTCCCAAGTCAAAAACTTGCCTTCGACTTGGGACTTGGGACTTGAGACTTGAGACTTGAGACTTGAGACTTATGAAAGTTCTCGTCACGGGCGGCAGCGGCTATCTCGGCATACACGTCCGACGTTTCTTCGAGGCCGACGACTTCTCGCGCCGCGTCGGCCTAGACGTACTCGACCCCTACGATGCCTCGCGCGTCGCAGACTACGACACGGTCATACATCTCGCCGCGCATCTCGATAAAAGTCCCGACGCCGCCGCAGATTGTTTTCGCACGAACGCCGAAGGCACGGCCAACCTGCTCACACACATGCGCGAGGGCGCGACCTTCATCTACGCCTCGACCAAAGACGTGTACGGCGCGCACGCAGACAACTACACGGAAGTCCCCGAAACTTGCCCGACCGACTACTGCGGCCAATCGCCGCTCGAATGGTCGAAACTGTTGGGCGAACGTTACGTCGAATACTACGCGGCGGCGCGCAATCTTCGCGCATGCATCTTTCGCCTGTCGGCTGTCTACGCGCGCCCCTCCGAAGGCAACGAGTCGAACTTCGTCACGCACTACGTCGAAGCGGTCAAACGCGGCTGGCCGATCACACTGCCTGCGGGCGGCCAGCCCATGCGCGACATTCTGCACGTCGAAGATTTCTCGCGCGCCTGCCGCGCCTTCATTGATTCCGGCTTCACGCGTGGCCTCTATAATCTCGGCGGCGGGCGCGAGCAGGCCACCACGCTCGCCCGTATCGTCGAGACGGTCGGGCGTCTGATTCAACTCAAGCCCGTCATCGCAGACAACGCACGCGCAACGCCCGTGCCTTTCAACTACGTCTCCGACCTCTCGCGCATCCGCACCGAACTCAACTGGCAACCTCTCATCGGCATCGAAGAAGGCTTGCAAAGTTTGTTGTAAAAATTCTAAAGCATTAATTTCACGCAAAGGCGCAAAGAAAAGCACTAATAAAACTGTTCTCAGCGCGTGGCTTCCTTTGCGTCTTTGCGCCTTTGCGTGAGACATTTAATATATCGGTCAGAGCAACTGATATATCGGACTGTAAATGACGCGAACACTTCAACCAGAACAGATCAAGCGCGTGTTGGTGCGCGGCGCAAACTGGGTCGGCGACGCGGTGATGACCGTCGCGGCCTTGCGCGAACTGCGCCGCGTCTTGCCCCACGCTCACATCACGCTCGCCACGCGCGCCTGGGCGAAAGGCATCTTCGCGGGCACGGACATCGTTGACGAACTGTTGCTGATTGACGAAGAACGTCGCGGCCTGCGCTCGACGCTCCGCCAGATCACTAAATGGCGCGCGCGCCGTTTCGATCTCGCTTTGCTTTTTCCGAACGCCTTCCAGCCCGCGTTCATCGCCGCCGCCGCGCGCATCCCCTTGCGCGTCGGTTACGCGACGGACGGGCGCGCCTTTCTGCTCACGCACCCGCTCGAAGTGCCCGCTTGGCGCAGCGAACAGCACGAAGTTTTTTATTATCTCAACCTCGTCTTTGAACTCGAACGCGCTTTGACGGGCGCGGCACAATTTGAAGACCGCGAGCCGCAGTATCAATTACAAGTTTCCGCCGAACGGCAAGCGGCGGCGCGCAACCTGCTCAGCCGTCACGGCGCGCTCCGCGAACGCCCGCTCGTCGCGCTCTGCCCCGGCTCGACCAACAGCCGCGCCAAGCGTTGGCCGCCCGCAAGCTACGCCGCGCTCGCAGATCACTTGATGGGCAAGGCCAAAGCGAACGTCGCGCTCATCGGCTCGCGCGAAGAGTTGGACGTAACCGAGGAAGTTTTAAGCAAGATGCGACGCCGCCCCGTCGTGCTGACGGGCGAGACCGATCTAGCGGGCACGGTCGCCGTGCTGAGCATCGCCGATCTGCTCGTCACCAACGACACCGGCCCCGCACACATCTCCGCCGCGCTCGAACGCCCCACGCTCGTCATCTTCGGCCCGACGAACCCGCTCACGACGCGCCCCTTCTCCCCGACCGCAGACATCATGTGCCGCCCGCCCGACTGCGCGCCCTGCATGTTGCGCGATTGCCCCATAGATCATCGCTGCATGACGGCCATCACGCCCGAAGAAGTTTTCCTCCGCGCCGTCGAAATGCTCGCTCACGCTCAATGCGACGCGCACGCTGCTGACAACGTGATGGCCGACAACGCGACGCACGACGAAGCAAATTCAAAACTCGATGCGGAGGTCGCTTGATGCGGCGGCGCGCAGTCTTCATTGATCGCGACGGCACGATCTCCGAAGAGGTCGGCTACGTCAATCATCCTTCGCGTTATCGCGTCTTCCCTTACGCGGCGCAAGCGATCAAACGTCTCAACGAGGCGGGCTGGCTTGCCGTCCTCGTCACGAATCAAGCGGGCGTAGCGCGCGGCTACTTCAACGAAGACATGATCGGCTCGATTCACAACTTGCTCGCGCAGGAACTCGAACGCGGCGGCGCGCGGCTCGACGCCATCTACTATTGCCCGCACCACCCGTCGGTCGGCGAGCCGCCCTATCGTTTCGACTGCGACTGCCGCAAGCCGCGTCCCGGCTTGATTCGCCGCGCAGCAGACGATCTCGACATTGATCTGGCGAACAGTTGGATGGTCGGCGACCGCTACAGCGACACCGAACTCGCGCGCAACGCGGGCACGCGCGCCGCCTTCGTCCTCAGCGGCTACGGGCGCGGCGAATGGGAATATCAGCGCGCCGCGTGGCAACACCAGCCCGACCTCGTCGCGGAGAATTTGTTGGAAGCAGTGGAGAAGATAACGAAAGAGTGACAAGTGACGAGTGACAAGTGACAAGTTAAAGCAAAAACTTGTCTTCAACTTGTCACTTGTCACTCGTCACTTGTCACTTGTGTATGAAAGAACGTTTGTCGAATCTGGTTCGCGAGTTTGCGAAGCGGCGCGTTGTGGTCGTGGGCGATCTTGTGGCCGATCAGTTTTTGTACGGCGAGATCAGCCGTGTGTCGCGCGAAGCGCCCGTGTTGATTTTGCGGCACGAGCGTACGGAGACAGTGCCGGGCGGCGCGGCCAACTGCGCCGTGAATCTTGCCGCGCTCGGCGCGCAGGTTTTGCTCGTCGGTACAATTGGCACGGACGCGGCGGGCGATGCTCTCCTTGAAAAACTCCGCGCGTCGGGCGTTGATTGCGAAGCGGTCGTGTACTCGCCCGAAGTGCAGACGGCGACGAAGGTGCGCATACTCGCAGGTCAGGCACACTCGATGCGGCAGCAAGTGATCCGCGTGGACTATGAAAGCGAGCCGTTGTCGGACGCGAAGATCAAAGCGGAGATCAACGCGCGTCTGAGCGAAGCGGCTGAGAGAGCGGACGCGATCATCGTCTCGGATTACAACTACGGCGTAGCGGGAGCGGAAACAATCGCGGCGCTTCGTAAAGCGGCGCAGCGTCGAAGCGGCATGCCGGTGCTGGTAGATTCGCGTTTCCGCCTGCTCGATTTCGGCGGGTTCACATCGGCCACGCCGAACGAGGATGAAGTAGAACATGTGCTCGGTCAAAGGTTGACGGACGCGGCGACGCTCGAAGCGGCGGCCTACGAGTTGCGCGAACGCTTGGGTCATCAGGCGTTGCTCATCACGCGCGGCAGTCAAGGAATGCTCTTGCTCGAAACGGGCGCGAAGCCTTTGCATCTCGCGCCCGTCGGCTCGCGCGAAGCTGTGGACGTGACGGGCGCGGGCGACACGGTCATCGCAGCCTACGCGCTCGCGCTCGCATCGGGCGCGAGTTTCGCGGACGCCGCGCACCTCGCCAACCACGCCGGAGGCATCGTCGTGATGAAACGCGGCACGGCTTCGGTCGAAGCACAGGAACTTCTATCGTCAATCGGCGAGCATTTGTAAGAGCAGGACAAGCCCTGTCCCTACAAGGTAGAATCTGTATTTCCTTATGTACCCGTCCGAAGAACAACTGAAAGCGGGAGCGTTGGCGCGCATACTTGAGCGGAACAGGCTCGTCGCGCGCGTGGCGATTGCGCGGAAGAACGGCGCGCGCATCGTGTTCGCCAACGGGTGCTTCGATATTCTGCACGTCGGGCACGTGCGCTACCTTGAGGCGGCGAAGGCGCTCGGCGACCTGCTCGTCGTCGGCATCAACACGGACGCGCAGGTGCGCGCGTTGAAAGGCGCGGGTCGCCCGTTCGTCGCGGAGCGCGAGCGAGCGGAGATCATCGCCTCGCTGCGCGCCGTCGATCTCGTGACGATCTTTCCCGAGCCGACGGTCGAGACGCTGCTCCTCGCCATACGCCCCGACATCCACGCAAAGGGGACGGACTACACGGCGGAGACCGTGCCCGAACGCGAAGTGGTGCGCTCCTACGGCGGGCGCGTCGCCATCGTCGGCGATCCCAAAGACCATTCATCCTCGCAAATGGTCGTCCGTCTCAATCAGCCAAATACAGTGACAAGTGACAAGGAAACAGTGACAAGTGACGAGTGACGAGTGACGAGAAAAGCCGTAAATTGTGAATCGTAAATCGTGAATAGAGAAAGACTGTTTTAATCTATTCACGATTTACTGCTTTTCTACGATTCACGATTTACTGCTTTCCGACGATTTCCATATTTTTGGAACGAGCCGCGATTTCAGATTTTCGCCACGCTGCTTTACTCTTACAACTTGTCACCTGTCACTCGTCACTTGTCACTGTTCTTGGCACTCGTCACTGTTTTATGAGGATTCTGATCGTCAAATTGGGCAGCATCGGCGACATCGTGCATACGTTGCCGTCGCTGGCGGCGATCCGGCGCGCTCTGCCGCGTGCGCGTGTGGAATGGGTGGTGGAGCGGCGTGCGGCGGAAGTTTTGAGGGACAACCCTCTCGTGGATCGGCTCATCGAACTCGACACGAAGGCTTTGAGGCGCTGGAGGCCGGTGTCTGGGGAGACGCTGTTGGCAACGCGCCAGCAGTTGCGTCGGCTCCGCGCCTCAGCCTTCGATGTCGCACTCGATTTTCAAGGCTTACTCAAATCTGCAACCATCGCACGTCTCGCGCGCACGCCGCGCGTCTACGGTTTTGCGCGCCCCGCGCTTCGCGAACCCGCCAGCCGCTTTCTCCTGACCAAGACTGTTAACGTTCCACTCGACACAAACGTCATACGTAAGAACCTCGCGCTCGCAAGCGTCGCGCTCGGTATCAACGTGCCGTCGGACGGCGACGAGTTTGAGTTTCCCATCGCCACGTCGCACGCGCACGAGCGCGAAGCGGAGGACGCGGCGGCGCTGGTTGACGGTAAGTTTGCGATCTTGAACGCGGGCGGCGGGTGGCCTACGAAACTGTGGAGCGCGGATCGTTTTGGCGCGCTGGCCGACGCGCTTCTAGCCGAGCATGGTCTCCGTTCGCTCGTCACTTACGGGCCGGGCGAGCGCGAGTTAGCGGAACAGGTCGTGCGCGCGAGCCGGACAAGTGCGGCGCAGCCCGTGAGTTTGTCTTTGAAAGGTTTTTATGCGCTGGCGCGGCGCGCGTCCCTGTACGTGGGCGGCGATACGGGGCCGACGCACTTGGCCGTCGCGGCGGGTGCGCCCGTCGTAGGGTTGTTTGGCCCGACCGAGTGGTGGCGAAACGGCAGCCCGCGCAGCGCAGACATCTGCGTCGAACGCACGGACATATGGTGTCGCGTTGATTGCCACCGCCGCGCGTGCTCTGTGTGGATTTGCATGGACATCGAAGTGTCGCGCGTCGCGGCGGCGGCTGGCGAACGACTGAGGCGCGCGGCTGAGCCGAAGCGTGTGGAGGTTGTGACGATTGCGTAGAGGCGGGACATGGGTGCAGCGTTGGCGCGTGCCGCTCGGTTTTTTGTGCGCGGGGCTGTTTATGTTGCTGGCGAGGCCGCGACCTTTAACGCTCGCCGTCGGCGGTGCGGTCGCACTCTGCGGGCTGCTCGTGCGCGCGTGGGCTTCGGGGCACATACGCAAAAACGACGCGCTTGCCGTCTCCGGCCCATACGCTTACACGCGCAACCCGCTCTACCTCGGCACGTTCATACTGGGCTCAGGCTTCACCATCGCGGCGGCGGGCGATTGGTGGTTGCTCTACATCGTGCTCGGCGGGATGTTCGCGGCCTTGTTTTTGGGCATCTATTTGCCCGTGATGCGCGTCGAAGCCTTGACGCTCGCAACGCTTTTCGGCGACGACTACAAGCGTTACGCGGCGGCTGTGCCTTTGCTCTTTCCGCGACTGACGCCTTATAGGAGCGACGACAAAGGGCGCGTCTTGAAGTTCGACATGGATTTATATTTGCGCTACCGCGAATATCGCGCCGCGCTCGGATTGCTCGTCGGTTGGAGCGTGCTCGCGCTCAAAGCTTTTCTGTTGAAGTGAGAATTTTAAGATGCAAGCACGAAGGCTCACAATTTTAATCTTACTCGTCGCGCTCTCGTGCGCCGCTACGGCGTTCGCGCGGACTGATACGACGACGGCGAAGGATACGGATCGCGCGGCAACAGTGAAGCCGCTTCCCTTCGCGCCCGACGAACAACTTATTTACGAAGGCGAGTTTTCCAAATTGCTGCTGCGCGGCATCAACATCGCCCAGTTCACGTTCACGGTCGAACGCGCGAAGACGGAGACGGCGACAACAACGCCCGCACAAAAAAACGCGACGCCTGCGCCCGCGAATCTCGTCTTCAAAGCCGACGCGATTGCGAAGGGTTGGTTTCGCAAACTCTTCGGCATTGATTTTCACTACAACTCCGAGTCCGTCGTCGAGCCGACATCCTTGCTCATCCTTGCGAACAGCACGCGCGACGAACAGGGCAAGCGCCTGCGCACGAGCGAAGCCACGTTCGACCGTACGCAAAATTTGCTGACGTGGACGCAACGCAACCCGAACGACCCGGAGAGCCAGCCGCGCGTCGTCAAGTCTCCGCTCAACAACGCCTCGCACGATCTCATCAGCGCCATCTATTTCCTGCGCACGCAGCCGCTCGAACCCGGTCGCAACTTTGAACTCAACATCAGCGACGCAGGCGCGGTCTATCGCATTCCGGTCAAGGTCGGCGCACGCAAGCGCATGAAGACAATCGTGGGGCGCGTGCAGACGGTGCGCGTTGACATCGGCATCTTCGGCGCGGAGCGACTCGTTGACCGCAAAGGCGAGATGACGCTCTGGATCACGGACGACAGCCGCCGCCTCCCCGTCCGCGCACGCCTCGACACGGACATCGGCACGCTCGACATCACACTCAAAAAAGTCTCCGGCGGCAACGACGCGGGTGGGCGTCGCTAACTAATTTTCGGCTCAAAGAAAAGATTCACCGCAGAGACGCAAAGGACGCAGAGGGGGCGCAGAGAGAAGAACAATGTCTTTCTCTGCGCCCCCTCTGCGTCCTTTGCGTCTCTGCGGTGAATGCTTTAAGTCTTATCAATTACCGTCGGAGGTTCATGCGCCGCATGAGGTCTGCGTAGCGCGGGTCGTCGCGTAGAGTCTCGAAGGGCGAGTACCAACTGATGCCCGCCAACTGGCCGCTGCGGACTTGAAAATCTTTTTCCAACCAGGCGAAAGCCTTGTCGCGTTCGCCGAGTCCGGCGTAGACGGTGGCGAGGTCTTGGCCGATGGCTTCGCGCAGGGTGTAGCTTTGTTCCAACTCTTTGATGATTGCCAACGCCTCGCTGCGCTTTCCCGTAACCGCGCAAGCGTAGCCCAACTCGCGCAAGAGCGAACTCGCCCTGTCCAACTCGACAGCCTTTTGTAGTTCGGCGATGGCATCGCTGTTGCGCCCTTGTTTGAGGTACACGCGCCCGAGCCAGTAATGCCCGTTGCTATCGTCGGAGTTGAGTTCGATCATTTTCCGGCTCTGCTCTGCGGCGGCGTTCACGTCGCCTTGCAGCAGGTGTGCTTGCGCGACGTTGCCGTTGATGGCGATTGACAGCGGATCGAGTTCCTGCGCACGCTTGATCTCTGCAATCGAATCGTCGAAGCGCCCCACGTCGCGCAGGTAGAGGCAGTACCAGTGGTGCGCCGTCGGGTAATTCGGGTTCAACTCAATCGCGCGTTTGAATTCCTGTTCGGCTTCAGCCCATTGCCACATTTGATTGTTGATGTAACCGAGCGAGGCGTGTGCTTCCGCCAGCGACTCGTCAATCTGTAGCGCGCGCTCGGCGTAGGCTTTAGCCTGCGGCAGCGTTTCGCTCGAAGGCGTTCCGGCGTATTCTTCGAGCAGCACGTAGCAATCTGCGAGGCCGACGTAAGCGGGCGCGTAGTTCGGGTCGCGCTCTGCCGCCGCGCGAAACTGCTCAATCGCTTTTTTGAGATTCTCAGCCGTCCGCCTGTTCCAGTAAAAACGCCCCTTCAAATAAAGTTGATAGGCTTCGGTGCTGGCCGTGTAATTCTTCGTCACCTTCCGCTCGTCCGCGCCGGACAGACGCGCCTGCAATTTGTGCGACACGTCGCGCGCGATCTCGCTCTGCAACGAGATGAGATCGGTCAACATGCGTTTGTAGTTCGCGCTCCACAAGATGTTCTCGGTGCGCGCGTCAACCAACTCGACGTTCAAAATCAAATCCTGCCCGCGCTGCACGACGCGCCCGTTCAAGATCGCCTGCACAGACAACTCGCGCCCGATCTGTTTGAGTGCAACATCTTTGCCCTTGTAACGAAAGACCGAACTGCGCGCCTTCACGTTCAGCCTCGGCAGTTGCGACAGGCTGCTGATAAGCGTCTCCGTCATGCCTTCGGAAAGATACTCGACATCGGCGCTGCCGCTTTCGTTGACGAACGGCAAGACTGCGATTGACTCGATCTGTCCCGTGCCCGGCGAACCGCCGCCGAAATACCAAATCCCCAGACCGGCGATGGCCGCGAGCAGAATTAACGCGACGGAGGCGATGGCGAGCTTGCGATTTTTGAATTTGTTTCCGGCGGTCGCTCGTGCGTGCGGCGCGTGCTCGGTCGGCAGGGCTTCGATAAGTCGAGTCTCCGTTTCGCTGGCCGCTTGCGCTGCTGCTGCTGTCGCCTCCAACTTGTTCTGAGCCTCTACATCCTGTTTGATCTCTTTCAGCGCATTCAACAACTCCTGCGCCGTTTGATAACGCCCGGCGGGGTCTTTCCGCAGACACTTCCCTATGAGTTGTTGCAGAGCGCGCGGTACGCGCGGGCGGTAGAGATTCAAAGGCGCAGGCTCTTTTTTCAAGATCGAGGCGATCATATCAACTGCGTTCTCGCCCTCGAACGGCAGCCTGCCCGCCAGTATTTCGTAGAGCACCACGCCGAAGCTGAAAATATCCGTCCGCTCGTCAACGTCCTGGCCTCTGGCCTGTTCGGGCGACATGTAGCTCGCCGTGCCGATGATCATGTTCGGCCCCGTACGCACTCTAATCATCGTCGCCGCTTCCGAATCCACCGCCAGCCCGCTCTGTTTTTCCGTCAGCTTGGCGATGCCGAAATCGAGCAGCTTGACCAAACCGTCGGGGCGAATCATCACGTTTTCCGGTTTCACGTCGCGATGAACTATGTTCGCGCTGTGCGCGGCGGCGAGCGCGGCGGCGACTTGAACGGCGATTTCAAGCGCCATCTCCACGTCCAACGGTTCGACGCCCGCGAGCGTGCTCAAGGTGACTCCGGCGATGTATTCGGTGGCGATGAAATGCGTGTTATCGTGTTCGCCGATTTCGTAGATGGTGATGATGTTCGGATGGTTGAGCGCGGAGGCGGCTTTGGCTTCGAGTACGAAACGGTTCATGCGCTGGTCGTCTCCGGCGAGCGCGGCAGGCAAAATCTTGAGCGCGACTTTGCGTTCGAGCCGCGTGTCGGAAGCGAGATAGACTTCGGCCATCCCACCCGCACCGAGCAGGGAGCAAATTTCATAACGACCGAGAGTTATGCCTGCGTCAAGCGGCACGTTGTTAATTAGCGGCCTTCCCGACTCCAACGTTCAGCGGACTCTATTATAATGCATGCAAAAGTCAAGACTCTTAAACGCAATACAGAGAGACGAAAATATGAACTACATTCTTGACGACTTGAAGGCGACGGACTGGGAACAGGTTCGCGCGATCTATCTCGAAGGCATCGCCACAGGCGTCGCCACCTTCGAGACGGACGCGCCTGAGTGGGAGCGTTGGGACGCGGGGCATCTGCGCAAGATGCGTCTGGTGGCGCGCGAGGGCGATGTGATACTTGGCTGGGCGGCTTTGAGTCGCGTGTCGGACAGGTGCGTGTATGGCGGCGTGGCGGAGGTGAGCGTGTACGTCGGGGAGAAGGGACGCGGGCGCGGAGTCGGGCGCGCTCTGCTCGAAGCTCTCATCGAAGCGTCGGAGCGAAACGGAATTTGGACGCTACAGGCGGGCGTCTTTCCCGAAAACGAGGCGAGCGTAAAGTTACATTTGCGCTGCGGCTTCCGCGAAGTCGGCAGGCGCGAGCGCATCGGGCGTCTGAACGGCACGTGGCGCGACACACTACTTTTGGAACGCCGTAGCCGAAGCGTCGGAACGAATTGAACGCGTGCGGCTTCCTCAAGGTTGAGCGCCTTTCATCAACGTCCCTATCACGGACGTAATGATGATGAAGAATAAGAAACCGATCAGGATTTTTTCGCCCGTAGAAAAATTTTGACCTTTCAACTGCTTGACCTTCGGGTAAGCGATCTGCGTCGCCACGCCCGTCTTGTCGTTCACGACCAGAAAGCCCGCTTCGTCCGCGCCGCCGACGTAGCCTTTTAGTTTCGTCTTGTCGCGCAGTTTGACTTCGACGCGTGCGTCCGTGCCCGTCCCGATTTTAGCGATGCCGGTTTTGACCTGCGCGGCCAACTTTGCCTCTTTTCCCTGCGCGCTCACACGCGACGGCGCATAGCAAACGAGACTGAGCAGCAGGCCGGATACGATGACTGTCCGAAGTTTCCCGCGCATGATAATGTCCCCCGCGTCGCACTGTAAGATCGCGCGGAACAGTATTTTCAAAACGTGTGCATGCGGCTCGCGTTTATGACACTTTTCCGATTGTCACAATGAATCATCTAAGCTCGTCACGCACTTTTGTTGACACCGCGCGGGCAATCACTTACAACTAACTCGCTCTGCCACAATTGAAGCGCGCGTTCCCGAACGACCGCGCATTTCACGATACGAACGCGATGACTTTCCGCGACGCCGATATGCTCGAACAAACTAACGCGACCGACAATAGCGCCGCGCGCGTCGCGACGACCCCGAAAGCCTCGCTCACGCTCGACGACACTCTGCCCGTTCTTCTTAAACGCGACTTCATCAAACTGCTCCTGCAATCGCCGAGCAAGCTCTACCTCTACTGGACGTTCGCACGCGATCCGCACGCCACTCTGCGCGAGGCGTTCGGCGAGTTGGCCGCGCACTATCGTCTGTCGGTGCGTCTGGTGAAGGTCGAGAGCGGCGAGGAGTTTTTCATGGACGCGCCGAAGGAACGCGCGCAATGGTTCGCGGTCTACCCGCGCCACGCTTATCGCGCCGATGTCGGATTCCATGCGGCGGATCGCCCCTTCGTACGCCTGCTCTCTTCTGACGTGGTGACGACGCCGCCCGACAGCGCATCGCACCTGTCGGACGAAGAGCACGAGTTTCAACTTGAAGCCGACGAGTTTGCGCGTCTGCTCTACGGCGCGGGTTACGAACGCTACGCACGAATGTCGGCGCGCGGCGCGGGCGAGCGTGACATGGCGATACAAAACGGCGTCGTTGATGGAATAAAGGCCGCACGTTCGGGCGCGCTCGCGGTTCGCGCCTCCCGCGAAGAGGCAAACGAATACCCGCATCTCTGAACGCTCGTCGTGCCGCACGGATTTTTCAGTCTCATCCTACACGCGCACCTGCCCTTCGTGCGCCATCCCGAACATCCCGAATTTTTAGAGGAAGACTGGCTCTACGAAGCCATCACCGAAGTCTACCTGCCGCTGCTCGAAGTCTTCTCCGCGCTCGATGCGTCGGGCGCGCGTCCGCGTCTCGCTCTGAACCTCTCGCCCACGCTCTGCGAGATGCTCGCCGACCCGCTTTTGCAAACGCGCTACACGCGCCATCTCGAAAACCTCTCCGCGCTCGCCGAAAAAGAGGTCGCACGCACGCGACGCGACGCACGCGAATTTCTCCCCGCCGCGCGCATGTACCGCACACACCTCCGCACCGCCTCGCGGCTCTGGCACGAAGTTTATGAACGCGATCTCGTCGGCGGTTTTCGTCAACTACAAGACGCGGGCGTCTGCGAGATCATGACCTGCGGCGCGACGCACGGCTTCCTCCCGCTCGTCTCCACGACCGAAGCGCGACGCGCGCAAATCGAGATCGCCGTCGCCAACTATCAAAAGCATTTCCGTCGTCGCCCTCGCGGCATCTGGCTTCCCGAATGCGCCTACGCCGAAGGCATCGAAACGCTACTCGCCGATGCGCGCCTCGAATACTTCATCGCAGACACGCACGCCATTCTCTACGGCGAGCCGCGCCCGCGTTGGGGCGTCTACGCGCCCGTCAAATGCGCGAACGGCGTCGCCGCGTTTGCGCGCGATCTGGCGACGAGTCAGCAGGTGTGGAGTTCGATCATCGGTTATCCGGGCGATCAGCATTACCGCGAGTTCTACCGCGACATCGGCTGGGACGCGCCGCTCGAATATCTCCGGCCGCACCTTCACGCCGACGGCGAACGCCGCCACCTCGGCCTCAAATATCATCGCGTCACGGGGCGCGACGTGCCGCTCTCCGACAAGCAACCTTACCGCCCGCGCCGCGCACGACGGCGCGCAGCACTCCACGCCGCGCATTTCGTTGACGAACGGATCAAACAGTGTGAGCACCAGCGCGACGCACTCGAAGGTCGCATGCCGCTCATCACCTCGCCCTACGATGCAGAACTCTTCGGCCACTGGTGGTTCGAGGGCGTGCAGTTTCTAGGTCACGTCTTCCGCGAATTTGCGCGCCGCCGAGACGAGATCAAGACCGTCTCGCCCGCAGACTATTTAGACACGCACACGCGCCTGCAAACGCAACGCCTCTCGCCTTCCTCCTGGGGTGCGGAAGGCTATTACAAAGTCTGGTTGAACGACACGAACGCATGGCTCTACCCGCAGCAGCACGCCGCCGAAGCGCACATGACCGCGCTCGCCAACGCGCATCCCGCGCCGCCCGACGATGCGCTCACCTTGCGCGCTCTCAAACAGGCCGCGCGCGAACTGCTCCTCGCCGAATCGAGCGATTGGGCGTTTCAAATCGCACACGACACCACCGCCGAATACGCCGCGCGCCGCTTCCGCTCCCATATCGCACGCTTCCACGCTTTGGCCTCCGACATCGAACGCGGCGAGATAGACGCCGCGCGCCTTGCCGAGATCGAAGCCCGCGACAACCTCTTCGCCGAACTCGACTACCGCGTCTATCAATCAAGATGAAACTCCCGCTTATCCTCGGGCATCGCGGCGCGGCGGCGGTCGCCCCCGAAAACACTCTCGCGGCCTTCGAGCGCGCTCTCAGAGACGGCGCGGACGGCGTCGAGTTCGACGTGCGGCTCGCGCGCGACAATGTTCCCGTCGTCATACACGACGCCACTCTGCGCCGCACGGCAGGGCTGGATGCCCCCGTCGCCTCGCTTTCGTCTTCCGAGTTGTCGGCCATCGCCGTCGGCCATTGGTTCAACCAACGCTTCCCCGCACGCGCCGTCGAAACTTACGAACGCGAAGTTGTCCCGACGCTCGCGCAGGTGTTTGCGACCATCGCCCCGCGCTCCCGCCTGCTCTACGTCGAACTAAAATGCGATGCCTTTGAAATGTCCGCGCTGGTCGAACGAGTAGTCGCAGAAGTTCGCGCGCACGGATTGGAGGGGCGTGTGATGATCGGAAGTTTTACGCTCACCGCTATCGCAGAGACGAAGCGCATCGCGCCGGAATTGTGTACGGCAGCCGCGTTTGAACGGCGAATCGGGCGGCCACTGCTCGCGCCGCGCACGCTGCTACGCCAAGCGCGTGCTTGTCGCGCAGACGCACTTGCGCTCGCGCGTTCGCTCGTCTCGCGTCGCACAATCGAAGCGGCGCGCGCCAGCGGGTTGCAAACCGTCGTCTGGACGGTTGATCATCCGTCGTGGATCAAACGCGCCGTTGCGCTCGGTCTCCACGCCGTCATCACAAACGATCCGGCAAAGATGTGCGCCGCGCGCGACGAATTTCGCACACCTTAACGAGAACGATAAGACGCGGCGAGCGCCGATATGACAATCGCGCGAATGCGTTTCAGACATGACGAAATCCGCTTCGGCGAAAGATAAAATTTTCGTACATGAGCATTACTCGATCCACTACCGGCGCGCGGCGCGTGCGCAGTGGGCGGGCGCGGCGCGTCCGGTCTACGCGGCGCTGTTCGTGCTCGGCGGCGCGTTGCGCTGGCAGGCGGGCGAATCAGACAATGCGCGCGGCGGCGAGTTGCGCGAGTCGGGCATGCTTGTCTGCGCGCCCGGCGAGAGCGCGAGCGCACGCGGCGGCAACTCGGAAACGCTCGCGCTCACAGTCTCGCCCGCCTTCGTGCTCGACTGTGCTGTGCGCTCACGCCTCACGCGCGATGATGCGCGCATAACCTTCCCCGCTCAAGTTATCGAACACGACCCACGCCTCGCACGCCTCGCGCGCGACCTCGCAGACGAACTCCGCGCCGCCGACGCCGGACACGAACTCATCGTCGCCGCGCTCATCGAACAAATTTTGATTCAACTGCTGCGTCGCTACGCCAGCATACGCCGCACAGACGAACTCGAACTCTCGCGCGCCGGTCTCGTTGATCGCCGCATACGCCGCGCCGTCGAGTTGATGCACGCGCATCTCGCGGAGGAACTGCCGCTCGAAGAGTTGGCCGCCGCCGCATACCTTTCGCCCTTTCACTTCGCGCGCCTCTTCAAAAAACTGACCGGCCTCCCTCCCCACACCTACCTCGCCGCACTCCGCATCGAACGCGCGCGCACGCTCCTCGCCACAACCGATCTCTCCGTCACAGAAATCGCCGCACGCGTCGGCTACGCCAATTCAAGCCACTTCGGCAAAGCCTTCCGCCAATCCAACAACCTCACGCCACGCGCCTTCCGCGCCGCACTTACAAGAGCAGAGGCTAGAGGTTAGTTAAAACAGAACTGATTATTACTAACCTCTGACCTCTAACCTTTAACCTCTGCTTTTAAGCAATTCTGCGACGACAATGCGCAAGATTTGACGAGACGCGGGCGTGCGTGTGCGCGTATCCTCAATCCGTAATATTTCAACACGGAGGATGGCGACCAAAATATGGCAATCGAAAAAGGGACGGAGATCGCTCCGGCGACGGGCAAGCTCGGCGTGTTGCTCGTCGGCTTAGGCGCGGTGAGCACGACGTTCATCGCGGGCGTCGAAGCGATCAAGGCGGGGCTGGCCGAGCCTATCGGAAGCCTCACGCAGATGGGCACGATTCGTCTCGGCAAGCGCACGGAAAATCGTTCGCCCGCGATCAAGGATTTCGTGCCGCTCGCAGGACTCAACGATCTCGTCTTCGGCGCGTGGGATATCTTTCCCGATTCCGCCTACGACGCGGCGATGCACGCGGGCGTGCTCGAAAAAGAACTGCTCACCAAACTCAAGACGCCTCTGCAAAAGATCAAACCGATGAAGGCCGTCTTCGATCAAAATTACGTGAAGCGTCTGAACGGCGAGAACGTCAAACGTGGCAAGAACAAACTAGACCTCGCGGAGCAGTTGATCGCGGAGATTGAAGAGTTCAAACGCAAAAACAAGTGTGCGCGGCTCGTCATGGTCTGGGCTGCCTCGACGGAAATCTTCCTCAAGCAGCACGCCGTCTATAAAACTCTCAAATCTTTCGAGCAGGCGATGCGCGACAATCACAAGGCCATCGCGCCTTCAATGATCTACGCCTACGCCGCGCTCAAACTCGGCATCCCCTTCGCCAACGGCGCGCCGAACCTCACGGTTGACATCCCCGCGATGATGGAACTCGCAGACCGTAATAACGTGCCTGTCTGCGGCAAGGATTTCAAGACCGGCCAGACTTTAATGAAGACCATCCTCGCGCCCGGTTTGAAGTCGCGTATGCTCGGCCTGCACGGCTGGTACTCGACCAACATCCTCGGCAACCGCGACGGCGAAGTCTTAGATGATCCCGAATCTTTCAGGACGAAAGAGGAATCAAAACTCTCCGTCCTCGATCACATTCTCCAACCGGACGTGTATCCCGAACTCTACAAGGACTTCTCGCACGTCGTTCGCATCAACTACTACCCGCCGCGCGGCGACAACAAAGAGGGCTGGGACAACATAGACATCTTCGGTTGGCTCGGCTACAAGATGCAGATCAAGATTGATTTCCTCTGCCGCGATTCGATCTTGGCCGCGCCCTTAGTGCTCGACCTCGCGCTCTTCCTCGATCTCGCGCAACGCGTCGGGATGAAGGGCGTGCAAGAGTGGCTTTCCTTCTACTTCAAGTCGCCGATGACCGCGCCCAAGCTTTACCCGGAGCACGACATCTTCATCCAGTTGATGAAACTCAAAAACACCCTGCGCCACCTGCGCGCCGAAGACCTCATCACGCATCTCGGTCTGGAATATTACGACTGATAATTGATTCTAGCCCCGCCAGGGGCGACAGATATGTAGCCCACGGCGTGAGCCGTGGGATCAGACGCAAGATAAAATTGAGAAGCCCCGTCAGGGGCGAAAGAAGTTCAACCTTGAAAGTCTTTCGCCCCTGACAGGGGCTTCTCAATTTCATTCTCGCATCTCTCCCACGGCTCACGCCGTGGGCTACTTTCTGTCGCCCCTGGCGGGGCTATGAATAGGTCGCGAGTTGGTTACGAATCTGCCATTTGTACCTCGGCTACATAATCCCCTGTCCGATATACCTCTTGGTATGTCAATTCAAAATTTTGCACGAAGACAGTAATTTGTCAGTCACGTTCTGCCGCGAATTGTCAGTAGTCGAAATTTGTCAGTTGTCGCAAAAACTTTTCGAGTAGTGGATATTTTGTGGTGACAAATCGCTCGTTGTCGTTTATATAGTGTTCTCACTCTCGAACGCCGGAGAGAGCGCGGCGCAAATAAGCCAACCGGCTCCGCGCCCGGTGCATCAATTACATGTACGGATCGTTCTTTGCATGAGGACATGGGTGCGACGGCCAGGAGGTCGTCAAGCAGACAGCTTTCAGGTGTACCCAAGAGCGCTCAGGCAAGGAGGACGGTCATGATTGCAGCAATGGAAACACAGAAGAAAATAACCGAGACGGTCTTTCTTGACCCCGATCAAAAGAGTCCGCGCGCACAGGAGTTTGAAGAAAAACTCTCGACGCGCATCGTCGGCCAAGAGCGCGCGGTGCGCCGCATGAGCGGCCTCTACCAGATTTTTCTCGCCGGGATGAACCCGCTCAACCGCCCCGTCGGCACGATGCTTTTCCTCGGCCCAACCGGCTCAGGCAAAACGCGCGTCGTCGAAGCGGCTGCCGAAGTTCTCTTCGGCGATCCGGGCGCGGTCATCAAAATTGACTGCGCCGAGTTTCAACATTCGCACGAGATCGCGAAGCTCATAGGCTCGCCTCCGGGATACCTCGGCCATCGCGAAACCTCGCCGATGTTGACGCAGGAGAATCTCGACCGTTACCACACGGACGACACGAAACTCTCGCTCGTACTCTTCGACGAGATCGAGAAGGCTTCTGACAGCTTGTGGCAACTCTTGCTCGGCATTCTCGACAAAGCGACTTTGACGCTTGGCGACAACCGCCGCGTGGACTTCTCGCACACGATGGTCATCATGACCTCGAACCTCGGCGCGCGCGAGATGTCTGAGTTGATTTCGGGCGGCATGGGTTTCGTGCCGACGGCAGGCTCGAAGAACCCGAACGACACGGACGTTGACCAGAAGATTTATCGCACGGCGGTCGAAGCGGCGCGGCGCAAGTTCTCGCCCGAGTTTATGAACCGCATTGACAAGGTGGTTGTGTTCCGCAGTCTCAAGGAGCATCACCTGCGCCAGATTCTCGAACTCGAACTGGCCTCCGTGCAGGATCGCATTATGCGTTCCGCCGGAACGAAGTTTGTCTTCCAGTGCTCGGACACGGCGAAGGACATGCTGCTCAAAGAGGGCATTGATTACAAGTACGGCGCGCGACATTTGAAGCGCTCGATTGAGCGTTTCCTCGTCTACCCGCTGTCGAATCTGGTGGCGACGGATCAGGTGGGCTTGGGCGATCTGGTTTACGTCGACCTGCTCGAAGGGCAGAACAAACTCGTCTTCTCGAAGCGTTCGGGCGGCGCGCTCATCAGCGACATCGGGCCGGAAGAAGAAGCCTTCGAGGAAACGGAAGCCAAGTCGGGCGGCGTCGCGCTACCGATTCCGCAGACCAAAGCGGCGCGTAAAAGTCAGGGACGCGGCGAGAAGTCGGAAAGCTAAGCGCCGACTCGAACCAAACAACACGAAAGCCGGAGCGCAAGTTCAACGCCTCCGGCTTTTCGTTTGTTCACCTACTGCATCAGGAAGGTTTTACCGTTTCGAGTTTACGTAAGGCTTCGGTGGCGATCTCCAAAAGGTAAGGATCGCGTGCGGCGAGCGCGGTGCGCAGGGTCGGGATAGCGGCGGGGTCGCCGATCAAGCCGAGAGCGCGTGCGGCCTCGCGGCGCAGGTCGTCTCCGGCGCGTTCGTTGGCGAGCGCGGCGATGAGCGCGGGCACTGCCGCGCGGCTCTTGATCTGGCCGAGCGCGACGGCAGCCGAGCGCCGCACAAAATCGTTCTCTTCCGTATGCCGAAACGTGATGCGGTTCAGGAAACCCGTGCGCGCGATGCGGCGTCCGATGGCTTCAGTCAAGACGGGAGTTGCCGCCTCGTCGCCGATCTGTCCAAGCGCGACCGCCGCAGCCCCGCGCACGCCCGCTTCCTTGTCACGCGCAAGCGCCGTCGCCAACGCTTCGACCGCCGTGCGGCTGCGAGTTTGTCCCAAGGCGTACGCGGTTTCGCGTCGCACAAACTCATTTTTGTCTGCGAGCAACGGGAGCAGCGCCGCGGCGGCTTCGTTCGCGGGCAGAAATAGAACCGCGCGGGCGGCTGTCGCGCGCACGATCACGACTGCGTCCTTGAGCGCGGGCAGGGCTGCACGCGAACTGTCTGCGCGCGCCATCGCGCCGAGCCTCGTGACGGCCTCGCGCCGTTCTTCCGTATCGGCGGAGGACAGGCGCGCGCGTTGTTTTTCGATTTCCCGTTGGAGCGGCGTGAGAGTCGTTTGGGACGATTGCGGAAGAATTGTAGCCCGCGCGTGAAGGCGCGCTGCGCCGCCGAACGCGAAAAATACGAACGCGACGCACGCAAGCGCGCGCAAAGAAGCGCGGCGCGTTGCGGCGTTTGGTAGAGCGACTTTGGAGAACGAAGCGGAGTCCGTTCGATTCATACGCGGGTCGGGGTTGTTGCGTCGGCGCGGCGTTCGGCGCGGCGGCGAACCGACTCCCACTCGAAGGCTTGGCGCGCGCGCAAGTTCTCGCGTGCGTCCGCGAGCATCGTGACCAGTTCGTCGTCCCACAACCCCGCAGGGTTCGTCGCGCGGCGCATTGATTCCATGATCGAGATGTAGTCGAGCACTTCTTTGACTTCGTTGTCGGTCAGGGATTCGAGTTTGAAAGCGAGGCGCTGGCGTTCGGTGATTCGCTTAGCCATCTCTTGCTCCTCCATTCTTCGAGAAGCCGGACGGCCTGCGGAAGCGCCTATCAACTCAAAGGACGAGTCGGGCAGCGACGTTCGAGAGGCCGTCGGCTGATTGCGTTTAGCACGAGGTTGTGTTGTGCGAAAGTTACTTTAATTCTCACCTGCTAATCATTGTCTCGGCTTCCGCCGACGAGCCGCAACGAACAGCGCCGCACGGCTCACGTTTCCAAGTTTGGGGGAACACGCACCCAACGACCGTCAAGACTTACGGCACTTCGGTTCTTGGCCGTCGGTCTCGCGTGCGCGAACTGAATACGATTGTGCGAATTTGCTTCAATAAACGACCCGTCTGTAGGCCGCTTGGGCGAAATATACACGAGTCTTACGCTCCGGCGCAAGACTCACACATTTGCGCCGTTGACTAAATTCCTCCGCCGAGGGTAAGTTATGTGCTCCGTTGTCGCGCGAATGGGCAGGCAGAGCGAGCCTGACTTCTTACTCACTTCCCGCCCAAGTTTTTCACCCTCATCCCAAGTTTCACTGTTTGAAGTTCCGTTACACTAATGAAACTCCCGTCGGCGCGCCGGGTTCGCTATTGAAGCGAGATAATTCGGTTTCACTTCGCCGACACGCAAAGGGGAAATGAATATGAACGAGAGACTGATCATACGGCTGACTGAGGAAGGTCGCCACTTGCCGATTAACAGCCTTAGCAACGATGGAGTCACGTTGAAGAACGAGACGGACGCCACTCCGAGAGAGGTTCTATTTGAGTTCGACGGGGACGGCACGGCGATGAAAACCCGTCTTGATTGGGTGCGTTCCAGCCACGGCTGGAACCCGCGCGAATTCAAACTCGAAAGAAATCTCTCCGACGGGAATTTGTCGTTCACGGGCGTTGACTTCCGTGCATTCCCTGAGGGGCTTTACTGGTTTCGACTGACCATCGCCGACCTCAACCTGCCGAAGGAGAGAATCCGCGTAGAAATTCCGAAGGACGGGGCGGCAGAAGTTGAGGTCAAGGTCAAAAAAGACAAGCGCACCGTGAGGTTGACTTCAAACATATCCGCTTTCGACCCGGACGTGAGGCGCGTAGTCGAAGCGATAGCTTCGAGGGTGGACGGCTTGACGGCCTCGGAATGGCTCGCGAGCCGACAGCCGCGCCCGCGTCGAAAAGCCTGCTTCCTGAATATACTAGCCAGACTGCGCGCAGCCCCGACCGTATCCAATCACCTGCTCAGGCACATCCAGCATGTCTTCTACGCGGATGTTGACCGAATCTACGCGAGGGTGGACGGCGAACTTTTGACACGCCTCGAAGAGTTGGCGCGTGATCCTTCGAAACCTTTCATCGAAGAGGGGTCGCCCAAATCTGCGGGGCATCGCCGCCTGCTCGACAGGGTTGCGCAGATTGAAGGCGGCGCGCACACCTCCTACCGTCTCAAAAGTTTCCGTCAGGAGGGGAGCAACGGCTTGCAAGCTGTGGTCGCCGCACCCACCGATGACCCTGGCAGGAACTACTACGCCGATCTGGACATAGACCTCGGCAATCCTCTGGAAGATTTGGCCGGGTTCATCGTCCACATGGGCGAGCTAATCGCGCCGGGCAAGACCGATCATCTGGCGCTACGCGGGAAACTGGGTAAATTGAAGTCTGTCGCCCCGTTCCTCTTTTATGAAGTCGTCGAAAATAGTTGAGCAGGTTGCGGCGGAGACTGCGGTTTGAACTTCGTCGCGCCTCACAGGCGCGCGTCTCTGCCGCGACGGCGCGCGCGTAGGCAGCCGTGCGTTCAGTCAATCTTGGCCGCGATCATGTGCAGCGTGTCTATGACGAGGACTGCGATGGGAGGATAGAAGAGTAGCTCGGGACGGATTTGCGAGTCGTAGAGGAACGGCACTTCGCTCAAGATCGTGCTGTACATTTGGTGTCCGAGCAGTAGCCCCGCGCCGAGACAGGCCATGTAGCCGATCACCAGAAAACTCGACGCGGCGAAGCGCGTGAAGGGTTTGTTCGATTTTTCAACTTCGTGCGTGACCGAATCGTGCAGCGAACTCGGCTGGTAAGTGTAACGGCTGAAATATTCTCGTAGGCGCGCGACGAGATGCCACAGGCCGATCAAGAACAGCGTGAGCATCAGTGCGCGCCCGACGCCGCCGAACAGTTGCCAGAAGCGCGGTTTGAACAACGCCACGAAGAAGGTTGAAAGAAACAGCGAGACGGTGGTGAAGACGGCGCGCTGCATGGCGAAGTTTTCGCGTCGCTCCGCCTCGATCAAATTGTCTACAACGCGATCCATGCGCGCCTGCGCGGCGACGCGTCGCATACGTTGCGCGTGCGGGTTGTCGGAATGCAGAAACGATTCGCTCGCCTCGCCCGCGCGCTTGCGAAATTGGTTGTCGTAATAAGTACGCTCCTGCGGGTCGCTCAGGGTGCGGTAGGCCATCGCGATCAGGGCAAACTCGCGCGCAGATTTCTCCGAGCCGCCGTTGAGATCGGGATGCCGCTGGCGCGCCAGACGGCGGTATGCTGATTTGACTTCCGAGGCCGTAGCCGTCCGTTGGATGCCTAAAATTTTGTAATAATCAACCACTGCGCTTTGTCCCGTACTCCGTAAAAGCCAGCGTGGGAGCGCAAACCGAGTCGGGCGCGCGCTCCGGGCAGGAAGGGGTCAACCCGTAGCGACACTATAACATTTTCCCGCAAAAACTTCCCGCCGGAAATTATGAAGCCTGTCGAGTGAATGTCTGTTGTGCGAAAGAAGAAATTTAAGGAATAGGGAGGAGAGGAAGTCAAAGGGGCGGCGCTTTTCCTCGGACGGCCACCGAGTGGGCAAGGACAGTTATTTGTGATCCGTCCCCTTTGACTTGGCATACATGCAAGTGCAACGCTTATGCCAGAATGAGAATTTAACAGAATCACAGAAAAATGCAAGTTTTTATGCAGGCTTGCATAAACTCAGTGTTCACTATAGTAGACAGCTCGTTCACAATTGTAGACGCCGACCTGAAATCCGCCACGTTTTACGGCTCAACCGAGTTTGAACGAGTCCCGCAGGGACGATTGAAACTTCATAACAACCTTCAATCGTCCCTAACGGGACTTCTCAAACTGATTCTAACCCTTCCCGTCTTTCCCTTTGGACGTGGCGCGCTCGATTAGATTGAGCAGGGTGCGCACGCCGACGCCCGTCGGGCCTTTCGAGCGGTATGGCTTGGCGTCGTCGCCCCACGCCGTCCCAGCGATGTCCAGATGCGCCCACGAAACGCCTTCGGCAAACTCTTTGAGAAACGCTGCCGCAGTGATCGTCCCGGCCTTTCGACCGCCGACGTTCTTGATGTCCGCGATGTCCGACTTGATCTGCTTCGTGTATTCTTTGTCGAGCGGCAACTGCCAGAACTTTTCGCCGACTTCCCTGCCCGCCGCGATGACTTCGTCAATCAACTCCTGATCCGTGCCAAGGATGCCCGTGTTCACGTCGCCGAGCGCGATGGAGACCGCGCCCGTCAGCGTCGCGAGATCGACGATCTGCGTCGCGCCCAACTTCTTTGCATACTCGATGGCGTCGGCCAGAATCAAGCGGCCTTCTGCGTCCGTGTTGATGACTTCGATGGTCTTGCCAGACATGGCGCGCACCACGTCGCCCGGCTTCGTGGCCTTGCCCGAAGGCAAATTCTCCGTCGCGGGCACGACGCCCAAGAGCGGCATCGGCGGCTTCAACTGCGCCACCGCGCGCATCACGCCGAGCACCGTCGCGCCGCCCGTCATGTCGTACTTCATCAACTCCATGTTCTCGCCCGGCTTGAGCGAGATGCCGCCCGAATCAAACGTCACGCCCTTACCAACGAACGCGAGCAAGTTGCCTATTTCGTGCCCGCCTTCGGGCGTGTACTTCAAAATGATGAGCGCGGGCGGCTCTTCCGAACCGCGCGCCACGCTCAAGAGCGACCCCATGCCCTCGCCTTCCATGCGTGCGCGATCCAGCACGTCAACTTCCAGACCAAACTCGCTCGCAATCGCGCGCGCGCGTTCGGCCATGATCGTCGGCGTCATGTACGCGCCGGGTTCATTGGCGAGGTCGCGCGTGAAGTTGACCGATTCGCCGATGATGCGCCCGCGTTCCGCGCCGCGCCTGAGCACGTCTTCGTTTGCGCCCTGCGCGACGATGACGAGCCGCTCTATGGTGCGCTCCTCTTTGTCCGCCGTGCGATATTTGTCCGGCTCGAACAACGACATCAAGACGCCCTCGACCGCAACCGCAGCCGACCGTTCCGCATCGCCTTCGGCCGCGCGCGTGACGAGCCCGATGGTTTTGACGCTTCGCGCGCGCAAAGCACGCGCCGCCGTTCCGGCCATCTGTGACACCTGCGCCGCATGGTAAGCATCGCGCTCTCCGACGCCGACGAGCAGCAGCCGCTTAGCCTTCAACGCATCGCTCGCGTCGCCTAGATGCACGTAAACCGTCTCGCCCTCTTTGCCTTTGAGTTCTTCGGATTCGATCACGGACTTGATGAGGCCGCCCGTCGCCGCGTCCAACTCCTGCAAGAACCCTTCGTGCGCCTGTTCGTCTTTGAAGACCGCAACGGCGAGAGCTTGCACGTCCACGTCGCCCACGCGCCCGGTACTTACTTGAATATCCATATAATTTTTCATCCCCCAGAATTAACGATTGCGCTCTTTCAACGCGGCGCGCGTCTCGCGATCCACCGTGCGGCGCATCTCCGTCTCGCGCTTGTCATAAAGTTTCTTGCCGCGCGCAACCCCGATTTCAAACTTGATCCGCCCTTTTTTCAAATAGACCCGCGTGACGACGAGCGTCATGCCTTTCACCGTCGCCTCTTGTTCTAGCTTATCTATCTCACGTCGATGTAACAAAAGTTTGCGCGTGCGGGTGGCTTCGTGATTGTCGCGATTGCCGTAAGCATAAGGCGAAATGTGTGCATTGAACAACCACACCTCGCCGTCGCGCACGGCGACGTAAGACTCCTTCAACTGAATCTGACCGGCGCGGACGCTCTTGACTTCCGTGCCCTTAAATGCGACGCCCGCCTCGTATGTATTCAGAATATGATATTCGTGATACGCCGCGCGGTTCGTCAACAAATTTTTTACTTCACCCGCTGCTTCTGCCATCTCACCAACTTTCTCGCACGCCCCTGTGAACAGCCGCGCGTCACGACACGATCCCCGCGAACTCGCCGCGCAACGGGCGCGCCATCAACGCCTCGGCAGCCGCGCGCGCGCTCTTGCCTTCGTAGAGCACCGCGTGAACCTGCTCCGTGATCGGCATCTCGATCCCGCGACTGTCGGCCAACAACTTCACAGCGCGCGTCGTGCGCACGCCTTCGGCGACTTCGTGCATCCCCGCCAAAATTTCTTCGAGCGCGCGCCCGCGCCCCAACTCCTGCCCGACGAAACGATTGCGCGACAGAGCGCCCGTACACGTCAACACCAGATCGCCCAGCCCCGCCAGCCCCGCGAGCGTCTCGACGCGCCCGCCCTCGGCCAACGCCAGACGCGTGATCTCTGCTAAGCCCCTTGTGATCAAAGCCGCGATGCTGTTCGTGCCCAAGCCCAAGCCCGCAACCATCCCCGCCGCCAGCGCGATGACGTTCTTGACCGCGCCGCCGAGTTCCGTCCCGACGAGATCGCCGTTCGTGTAGACGCGAAAATTTTCAAAACTCAATGCCGCCTGCACGGCCAGAGTCGCGCGCGCGTCGTAGCCTGCGGCGACAACGGCGGTCGGCTGCCGTGCCGCCACCTCCTGCGCGAACGAAGGCCCCGATAGACAAACGAAGTGCGCCGCAACTTCTTTACCTAAAACTTCCGCCGCCACTTCCGAGATGCGCTGTCCGGTCTTGATCTCGATGCCCTTCGTCGCGCTCACGAGTACGACTTCTGAGGACAGTTCGCCACGCATACGCGACAGCAACTCGCGCGTCGCGTGCGAAGGCGCAGCCAGAATCACCATCTGCGCGTCGCGCAGTGCGTCGCCCAACTCGCACGTCGCTCTCAAGTCGCCTTCGAGCGCGTGCGACGCCAGATAGACGCCGTTCTCGCGTCGTTCGTTAATTCCCTCGATGACCGACGCGTTGCGCGACCACAACCTCACCGCATGCCCCGCACGCCCGGCTACAAGGCCGAGCGCCGTGCCCCATCCGCCCGCACCGATGATCGCGATTCGAGACATAAGAACGAGGGATGAGGGATGAGGGATGAGGGATGAATAGGAATTGATTCATTAGTTCATTGGTTCATTGAATCATTGAAACAATGAACTAATGAATCAATCATTTATTTCTTATTCATCCCTCATCCCTCATCCCTCATCCTTTCCACTTGCTCTCCGTCCCGCGCAACAGCCTGCCGATGTTGGCGCGGTGCATGAAGATGATGAGCGCGCCGCCGATTGTCGCAACGGTCATGACGGGCGCGTGTGCGACGGTGTTTGCGTCTCCCCAACGGCTGAGAAGCCATACGAACAGAGGCAGCGTCGCCGTCGCCGTGATCGAACCGAGCGAGACGTAGCGTGTCGCCCAAACGACTGCGACGAAGACGAAGGCGGCGAGCGCAACCGCCGCTGGCGTCAAAGTCAGAAACACGCCGAGTCCGGTCGCCACGCCTTTGCCGCCGCGAAATTTCAACCAGACCGGAAAGACGTGGCCTAAGACGACGGCGACGCACGCGGCGGCCACCCACCAGTTGACGCCGAAATCCGGCATGAGCAGCCAGCGCGCGGCGAGCGCGGCGAGCGCACCCTTTGCTGCATCGAGCGCGAGCGTCAAGACGCCTGCGCCCTTGCCCGCTCGACGCGTTACGTTCGTCGCGCCCGTCCCGCCCGAGCCCGTCTCGCGCACGTCGCCGCCGCCCCGCGCACGCACGATCAAATATCCGAACGGAATTGACCCAATCAAATATGAAGCAAGGATAAACAGGACAGGCTTCATCTGGTGCGTCAATTAGTCGCGGAGTTGCGCAAACGTCGCCGTAGAAGTTTGATTAAAGAGTCGTCATCGTCAGGCCGAATATTGTGTATGAGCCACACGCCGCCCAGCCGTTTCATCTTAATGTCTGCCACCCTCGATGCGGCTCCGCTGCGCCAGGAGAAAGTGACAGGCACTGTCGCCTGATTGCCGTTCACGACGGCGCGCCCGACAAAAAACGAATCCGGATACTCCTGTGTATTGGTGAACGGATCGCCTTCCATGAACACTACTTCTTCAGGATGCTTTTTGCTCTCGACTTCCTCACGATGATACTCACGCAGAAGTAGCGTGTACAGTTCGGGCGTCAGCCAGCGTCGTCGCCGTTTGATATTCGCCCCGGTAAAATTCTTATCGTTTGCGAAATGATATTGGAAGAACGATTGCACGACTTCGGCCGCGCCCGGCGAAGATTTGCGAACGCGCGATCTTTGTGCGGGTACGTTCGACGAGGCCAGACATATAACGAGCAGTGCAGCGGTCAAGCAAATTTCACGGTGTCGGATATTCATATAAATTTACGGGCTGGCGATTGTTTGTCAGGACGACTTCAAATCAGGCGGCGGCGCAAAAGATCGAGCGCGGCTTGCGAGGCACGCCAGCGTATGAGTTGACGGTCGCCGGGCAAGAGGAGTTTGCGATGCTCCGTGTGCGCGTCGTCCGAGAGTGCGATGTAGACGAGGCCGACGGGTTTGTCTTCCGTGCCGCCGCCGGGGCCTGCGATGCCCGTGACGCTGAGGCCGAAGTCCGTCGCCGCGCGCTCGAGCACGCCCTCGGCCATCGCTTCTGCGACTTGCGCACTCACCGCGCCGTACTCCGCGATCAAGTCCGACGGCACGCCTAGCAGGCGCACCTTCGCGTCGTTTGAATAACTCACGACGCCCTCCATGAAATAGTTCGACGACCCGGGCACTTTCGTCAGGCGTTCGGCGATGAGTCCGCCCGTGCAGCTTTCGGCGACGGCGAGCGTGAAGCCGCCCACGGCGAGGCGCAGGCCGATCACTTCTTCCATCGTCTCGCCGCGAAAGGCGAAGATGGCGTCGCCGAGCCGCTCCTCGATCTGCCCGGCCAGCCCGTCGAGCAGCAGTTCCGCTTCCTTCTCCGACTTGGCTTGCGCCGTGAGATGAATTTCGATCTCGCTGCGGTTGAAGAGAATGGTCGTCTGCGGATTTTTATACTGCGTGTAGACGGGCGCGATGCGCTCGTCAACCGCCGACTCGCCCAGACCCGACACGCGCAGCACGCGTCGCGCGACGCGCACGTCTCCGGCCTTCGCAGCCAGACGCTCGCCCACATGTGTCTCGTACATCGGGCGCATCTCGCGCGGCGGGCCGGGCAGGAGGACGACCGCGCGCCCTTCGTGTTCGAGATACATGCCGGGAGCCGAGCCGTGCGGGTTGTCCAACACTTCCGCGCCTTCGATGATCATCGCCTGCCGCGTGTTGATCTCCGGCATCTTCCGCCCCCAGCGCATAAACTTTGCGCGGAGTTCTTCGAGTATCGCTTCGTCCAAAACGAGTCGGCGATTCATCGCGCGCGCGGCGATCTTGCGCGTGATGTCGTCTTCGGTCGGCCCTAGGCCGCCCGTCGTGATGACGATGCGTGAACGTCGCAGCGCATCTTTGATCGTCTCTTCCAGACGCGCGTCGTCGTCGCCGACGATGGTTTTGAGTTTAACTTCGACGCCGATGGCGTTGAGCTTCTCGGTCAGCCACAGGCTATTCGTGTCCGCGCGATCAGGCGTCAGCAACTCCGAACCGATGGCGATGATTTCAGCGGTGAGCATCTGTTTATAAATTTACGTGTGACGAGCTGCGAAGAATATCTCACGCAAAGGCGCAAAGACGCAAAGGAAGACAAAAGTAGAACAAGTTTTCTTCACTTCCGTCTTTGCGTCTTTGCGCCTTTGCGTGAAATTCAATTGCGACGCTTCAACTTTGAGCCGCGCCGAAGAGTTTCACCTCGCGCACCCACATCACGAAAGGGCGACCGCGCGGCCCCTGTTGCGCGGGTTGGAAGATGCGTACGCGTTCGGTCGTGACGGGCGCAAACTCGAACGCCGTGCGGTCGTAGTCGCTGCCGGGTTCGATGGTCGAGATCGTCTGCCACGCGCCGCTCGCGTCCGGCGTCTGTAGTTCGACGCGGCGCGAGGCGACGAAGCGGTCGCGGTCGAAGCCCCAGTAAATGTAGACGGCGGAGAGACGCGCCTCCGCAGGCAGTTGAAACTCGATCCAGTGCGGCTCGTGCGTCTCAGCCGAAGCCCAGTTGCCTTCGTTGTAGCGCATCGCGGAGATGCGCTTGACATCGAAGACGCCGTCGTTCAGAGGCTTCGCCGTGTAGCCGTCGTAGCTCGAATCAACCGCGAGACGCACCGCGCTCAGTTCGACGAGCGAAGACGGCATGGACGGCGTTTGCGTCGAGGAAGGCGCGGCGACTTGCGTGGCGACCGCCTGCGGCGTGCTACCCGACGCACGCGCACGCCGCGCAGCTTCGCGCGTGAAGCGCATGTAGATGAGCACGCCGCTCAGGAGCGCGAGCGCGATGAGTCCGACGACCACCCATTTGCCGCGCGAGTGCGGCTGTCGCCCGTCGCGCCGACGTTGTTCGGCCTGCGTTTTCGTCTGACGGTGCGCGAGTTTGGTGGTCGCGGGCGACGCGCCGAGTTCCGCGCCGCACTCGCGGCAATATTCCTCGTCGCCTTCCGCCTCCGTGCCGCACACGGCGCACGAGCCGCTGCGAATCGGTTGCGTGATGTAGTCGTGCCGGACGGTGTTGTCCGCAGCGTCCGCGTCTTTCAGTTCGTGCGTGCCGACGGGGCGTTGAACTGCGGGCGGCGCTTCCGGCACTTCGCTGCTGATATCGCTAGCGTCGCGCTCGCGCGCCGTCCTGACCGCGCGTAAAAAGTCTGTGGCGGTTGCGAAACGACCCGCAGGGTCTTTTTCGAGCGCGCGCAAAATTATGTCTTCGACTTCGAGCGGGATCAGTGGGTTGATCTCTGTGGGCAGCGGCGGCGGTTCTTCTACGTGCGCGCGCAAAATCTCAGTGCGCGTCATGGGTTCGCGCTCGTTGCCGAAGGGCGGCGCGCCCGTGAGCATTTCGTAGAGGATGATGCCGAGAGAGTAGATGTCGGAACGCTGGTCAACTTCCAGCCCCTCGGCCTGTTCGGGCGAGACGTATCGCGGCGAGCCGTAGCCCGCGCCGTGTGTGTCGGTCGTCTCCGAGCCGACGACTTTGACGATGCCGAAATCAGTGATCTTGATTTTGTCGTCGGGCGTGACGAGGATGTTCGGCGGCTTCAAGTCGCGGTGAATGATGCCGCGATGTTGTGCGCCGCTCTGATCTTGATAAGTGAAGGTGTGTGCGTAAGCGACGGCGGCGAGAATCTGATCGAAGAGCGCGAGAGCGCGTTCACACGGCAGCACGCCGCCCGCACCTTTTAGCAACTGCGCCAGCGACCACCCTTCGACGTACTCCATCACGATGTAGTAGGTCTGCTCGGCGACGATGTAGTCGTAAATTTTGACGATGCCCGGATGATCCAACTGCGATTGGATGTAAGCCTCGCGCTCGAAGCGATGGCGAAGCGAGCGCAAGTCGTGATCTCCGGCGCGCGGGTTGATTGACTTGATGGCGACTTCGCGCGGCAGCTTCGTATGCTGGCCGCGATAGACGACACCCATCCCCCCGCGCCCGATGCGCTCCTCGATGCGATAGCTGCCGATGATCGTCTCAGTCGCCATTAAAAGTCGTCAGTTGTACGCGGTCAGGTTGTCAATTGTTTTTGTGCCTGCGCAAATTGTCCGATTAAATCTTTAGCAACTTTCTCCGGTCAGCACATACAACGGACAACTGACGACGGACAACTGACAGCCTTTTATGCGGTCTTCTTCTCTTCCTCGTACAAGTCGCGCAGGACTTCGGAGATCGGCGCGGGCTTCGGCGGAGGCGCGAGCGGTTGCGGCGCGTTCGTGTTTGCGGCGAGAGGCAGGCGGAGCGGGACATCCTGCGGCGGGTTCGTATGCGTTGCACCTCTCTGCGAGTCGCGCGCAGTGAGTTCCGCCGCCGACGTTGCGGCGCACTGTTTGCGGCTCTCTTCAAGGAGCGCGGCGGCGCGGGCGAGACGCGCGTGTTCAAGATTGCGCACGGCGGCGACGGTCAAAGGCCCTTCCGAAGGGTCGCGTTCGAGTTTGCGCAGCACGCTCGCGTAGCGGCGCAGTTCGGGCGAAGGCGCTGTGCGGTGAAGTTCGTCACCCCCTTCATTTTCCAAAACGTAGGTTAGGCTTTCAGTCGCGGCTTCATGATCGCCCGCGCGATGATAGAGCGCGCCGAGCGCGAAATAGACGAGCGGCGGCGGGTCGGCCATCGAATGCACGACCGATTCGCCCTGCGCGATGACTTCCGTGATCTCGAAACCGAACCAGCGTCGTTCGTCTTCGCGCAAGATTTCGCTGGCGGCGAGGTAGAAGTCGAAGATGCGGCGCGTCTCGTGCTGCTCGGAGCGATCCACAGCGCGCCAGACGAAATAGATAACCGTGGCGAAAAAGAAGATGACGGTCGGCGGGATGCCCATGAGCGCAAGCATCGCGAGGATCACGATGATTGCGACTAACTTCTGCCCTGCGTCTCTGCCCTTACTGCTAGCCATAACACCTCACGCCGCGCCCGCTCGCAACCTACGGCGAACCCTCTAAACCTTGTCCGACTCGAAACTCGACGCTTACGCTTTCGCCCGTATGCGGCGACGTATCGCGTCTCCGGCTTGTGCGGTTGAGAGCGTGCCGCCGAGGTCGCGCGTCGTGTCGCCTTCCGAGATGCTTGCGCCGACGGCAGCTTCAACCGCCGCGCTCGCTTCCGTGAATCCCAAATATTCTAGCATCATCGCCGTGGTCAGAATAGACCCGACCGGATTCGCAACGTTCTTGCCCGCGAGCGGCGGCGCGCTGCCATGCACCGGCTCGAACAGAGAGACGCGACCCGGATGAATGTTTCCAGACGCAGCCATCCCTAAGCCCCCCTGCAACGCCGCACCCAAGTCCGTCAAAATGTCGCCGAACAAATTGTTCGTCACGACCACATCGTACTGCGACGGATCGAGCACCATGAACATCGCCATCGCATCGACGTATTGATGGTTCGCTTCGATCTCCTTATAGCTTGCCGCGACTTCGCGAAACGTGCGCTGCCACAAATCACCGCCGTATCGCTGCACGTTCGACTTGTCGGCCATCGTCACTTTTTTCCTGCCGTGACTGCGCGCGTACTCGAAGGCCGCGACGATGATGCGCTCGACTCCGCGCCGCGTGTTCAGTTCATCTTGCGTGGTGATCTCGTGCGGCGTGCCTTTTTTGAGAAAGCCGCCCGCGCCGATGTACGCGCCCTCCGTATTTTCTCGGAAGACGACGAAGTCTATGTCTTCAACTTTACGATTGCGGAGCGGAGTCAAACGCGCGTCGAGCAGGCGCACGGGACGCAGGTTGATGTAGAGATCAAGCCCGCGCCGCATCCCCAGCAAAATATCTTCCGCGTGCTGATTCGTCTTGACGCGTGGGTCGCCGAAAGCGCCCGCAAGTATCGCATCGAAATCTTGCGTGAGCATCTCAAGCGCGCCTTCGGGCAACGTCACGCCCTCACGCAAAAACTTGTCCGCGCCCCAATCGAAATGTTTCAACTCAAGTTCGACGCCGTGCGTCTCGCGCAAATGTTCGAGCACGCCGAGCGCCTCATTTATGACTTCCGTCCCGATGCCGTCGCCGGGCACAACCGCGATTCTCTTCACGTCCCTTGTCATCCGCCTTCTCCGCTGCCCTTTTTTAACTCACGCCCAGTTGCCAGAATAGAAAACTCCACACGTCCGTCGCTTCCGCGATCTGTTTCGTCAAAGGCTTGCCCGCGCCATGTCCCGCCTTCGTCTCGACGCGGAGCAGTATGGGATTGGTTGAACTGTTCGCAGCCTGCAACGCCGCCGCAAACTTGCGCGCGTGCAGAGGGTCTACGCGCGAATCCGACTCGGCGGTTGTTATGAGCGTCGCCGGATACTTCGTGCCCGCCGCGACGCGATGATAAGGCGAGTAGGCATAGAGAAACGGAAAATGTCGCGCGTCGTCCGCCGTTCCGTATTCGGGTATCCACAGCCGCGCGATGAGGAAGCGTTGGTAGCGCAGCATGTCCGTCAAAGGCACGGCGCAGACAACGGCGCGGAAAAGTTCGGGGCGCTGCGTCAACGCCGCCGCGACTAACAGGCCGCCGTTCGAGCCGCCCTGAATCGCAAGTTTATTGCTGCTCGTGATCTTCTTCTCGATCAGATAGCCAGCAGCCGCGATGAAGTCGTCGAACACGTTCTGCTTCAAGCCGAGCATCCCGCGCTTGTGCCAACCTTCGCCATACTCGCCGCCGCCGCGCAGGTTCGCCACCGCGTAGACGCCGCCGCGCTCAAGCCACAAATTCAGTCCGCGATTGAACGCGGGCGTCTGCGACACGTTGAAGCCGCCGTAGCCGTAGAGCAGCGTCGGGTTCGTGCCGTTGTACTTGAGACCTTTGCGATGCACGACGAACATAGAAATGTTCGTGCCGTCCTTCGTCTGGTAAAAGACCTGTTTGACTTCAATCGCCTTCGCGTCCGTCGTCGGCGCGTCAACGCGCGCCCACTCGACAATCGCGCCCGTCGCCGCGTCGTAGCGATAGACGGCGGGCGGCGAGCCGTAGGAACTGAACGTAAAGAACGCTTCGCTGCCGTCTTCTTCGCCGTTTGCGCCGCTCGCCGTGCCGAGCACGGGCAGCTTCACATCGCGCAGCGACTTTCCTTCGTGCGTGAACACGGCGAGACGCGACGAAGCGTTCGAAAGATAGTTGACGAGAATTTGCTCCGCGAGGACTGTGAACGAACTGATGGCCGCGTTCTGCGTTTCGGGGACGAGCACGCGCCAACTCGTGCGTCGCGGGTTGGCGGGCGCGGCGACGTAGATGCACCCCATCGCCGCGCCATCGGTCGAGAGTATGTACATCAGATTGCCGACGACACGCGCGCTGTAGCTCGCGTCTTTGCCTTCGGCGACCGTCACGAACTCGCCCGTCTCGTCGCGCAGATCGCGCAGGTAGAGATCGTTTTTTCCCGTCCCGCGCGAGACGGAGACGGTGAGCCAGCGCCCGTCGCTCGAAAGCCCGACCGAAGGCCAATGCGTCGGTTGACGTTCACGCTTGAAAATCTCCACATCCTTCGCAGGATCGTCGCCCAAGCGGTGCAGGTAGACGCGGCGATGATAATTCTCTTCGCCCTTCGGCACAGTGCCGGGCGCGGGGAAACGCGTGTAATAAAAACCGTCGCCATTCGGCAGCCACGCGACAGAGGCGGCGCGCGTGAAAGGAATCTTGTCCTTGAAATTGCGTCCCGTGTCCACGTCCAAAACGTAGAGCGTCGATTGCTCGTTGCCGCTCTCCGAAAGCCCGTAGGCGAGCCTATGGCCGTCGTGCGATTCGTACCACCAGTCGAGCGCGACCGTGCCGTCCTCCGATAGCGCGTTCGGATCGAGCAGCACACGATCTCGCCCTTGCGCGCCTTCGCGCACGTAGAGCACGGGCTGATTCTGACGCCCCTCGCGCCGCGTGTAGAAGTAACGACCATTGTGCGGATCGGGCGCGCTCAGAGTGCCGATTGCGAGCAGTTGCGAGAGACGTTGACTGATAGCAGCGCGCGTCGGGAGCGGGTCGAGCGTGCGTCGCGTGTAGGCGTTCTGCGCGTCCGTCCAAGCGCGCACCTCCTGAGAGTCGCCCTGCTCCAACCAGCGATACGGGTCGCTGACTTTAACGCCGTGCAACGTTTCAACAAGCGATTCGGCGCGCGTCTCCGGCGGCTTTGAAATCGCATTGAGACTCTGCGCCGGAACGGACAAAGCAAGCGCGAACATTAACGCCAGCGCGCTTACGCTGCGTCGCGCGGCGTTGATGCGTGAATCAATATTCATAGACGTGTTTCAGCGTGCGAGGCGTTGTTCGATGCGCGGCAGGCTGGCGATGACCGTCTCGCCGACGACCTGTAAACTGCGCGGCGAGATTTTATCGAGCGTGTCTTCGGCGGTGTGCCAGTAGCGGTAGCCGCTGAGTTGGATCAAATCCGCGACCGGAATTTCGGCTTGCAGGAACGGGATGTGATCGTCCTCCACGCTCTCTTCGGCGTCTGGAAATTCCGCAGAGTAGCCGAGTTCGTCGGCCGTGTCCCAGATGATGTCGACGAGCCAGGGCGTGCTCAGAGACTCGCGCGGGATCGCGAGATTCTTGTAACCGATCATGTCGAGCAGGATCATCGAGCGCACACGTTTGGTCTCGCCGCGCGCTGCGAGTTGCGAAACGTAGCGACGGCTGCCGTAAGTGTTATCCGGCGCTTCCTCCGTCCCGCACTGGCTCCAACTCTTGCAGAAAGCCTCTTCGCCGTCGAAGAAGACGAACCAGTAAGTGAAGCGCGGCTTGCGCCCCGCAGCGGCGAGCGAACGCGCGATCTCTATGAGCGCACCCGTAGAAGAACCGCCGTCGTTTGCGCCGACGAAACGAAACTCTTTGTAGGGCTTCGTGTCGTAATGGCTGGAGATGATGATCACGTCCGTTGATTCGCCCGCGAGTTCCGCCGTGACGTTTACCATCTGTCGTGCCCCGACGGGAGTTTGCGCCGTGAACGCGTCGTTCGTGACTTTCAAATTGGCGGCTTGGAGTTCGCTTGTGATGTATTCGCGCGTGCGCGCGAGTTCGGCTGAGCCTGCGGGTCGCGGCCCAATCTCTACCATCCGGCGTACGTGCTCGAAGGCGCGCTGGCCGTCGAAGGCGGGACGCGTTTGCGTTGCCGCCGTCGAGGCAGAAGCGGCGGGCGACGGCGTGACGTTGCCCTGCGCGTTGTTGCTGTTCGTCGCGTTGCCATTGCAGGCCGCGAAGACGAATGTGAGAAGCAGTAGGACGAAGACGGGCGCGAAATTCAAATGCCCGAAAGGAAAGGCGCGGCGCGGCGCGTTCTCGGATGGCGACATCTTATTCATGTATGAGCGAATGAGCGGAGCGCGCCGCGTGCGTTCCCATTGACAAATATTGTGCGGCGCGCTTGACGTTCGTGCGTCGGGAAAAATTTAGGAAGCGGGCTTGTTGGCTTCCGGTCGTTTCTTCGCGCCCGCGACGTGCTCTGCGGGGCGATGCGCCTGGCGTTCGCGGCGCGCTCGCTCGCGTCCGAAGTTGACGACGAAATCCAGCCCCTTCTCGAAAAACGAGACGGGCACGTCGGCGATGGCCTTGAAAGTTTGCCGCGCGACGATGGCTTCGAGTTCGACGAGCGTGGTGAGTTTTTGCTGCAAGGGCAGTTCGCGAAACTCCGTGCGCAGGTCTTGCTTCGCTTCCTCCGCCGTCTCCTGTCTCTCCGTGACGGGCACGGGTTGGAGTACGAGGTCGCCCGCGCGCTCGACTTTCGTTTGACAGGCGAGACGTTCGCCAGCGGCGAGGCGTTCGGGGCTGAGCCGCGCGCGTTCCGCCTCCGTCAAACCGGACAACAGCGTCGCGCCTTCCTTGACGACGACGGCGCACGTATCGCACTCGCCGCGCCCCTCGCACTCTGCGGGCAGCCGCAAGCCCAGACGCTTCGCCGCATCCCACAAATACGTGCCTTCGGCCACCACACCATGCCGACCGTCCGGCACAAACTCAACATTCACACTCATCGCACACCCCCACAACGTTTTCCATCTGTCGGGTTAAATTTCCGCGGGAGACGATTCGGAACTTACAACAACGGAAGGCAAATGTAAAAAGGGGAAAGGGAAAAGGTGAAGGGATAAAGGGACGATGACGCGCGGAACAGTTTCCGGTTTCCCTTACCCTTTCCCCCTTTCCCTTTCCCCTTCAACTAGTGCGTGCTCGGCGCGGTTGCGAATCTGACGCGCGGCTCGGCTGTTGACTCTTCTTTCTTACCCTTGCTGCTGTCGCGACGGCAATCCGCACACGAACCGAACATGCGCAACGTGTGATGCGACGACTCGAAACCATGCTTGGAGGCAATCGCTTCTTGGAGTGCTTCGAGTTTTTCGGAATAGAATTCGATGGTCTTCCCGCAGTCGGTGCAGATCATGTGGTCGTGATGCGGGTGTTTGTAGTTGTGCTCGTAGCGCGTGCGCCCGTCGCCGAAGCGCACGGCGCGCGCCAGTCCCGCGTCGGTCAAAAGTTTGAGCGTGCGATAGACGGTAGTCTGACCGATTTCGGGGTCTTCCTTCTGCACGAGCCGGTAGAGGTCTTCGCTCGACAGATGTTCCTCTGTGCGCAGGAACACGTCCAGAATGAGATCGCGTTGCGCCGTGCGTTTCAGACCGGCGCGTTGTATGTGGCGATGAAAAACTTCTTGCTCTTCGGTCATACCGTTCTCGGTTGCTTCGGCTCGAACCCGCTCCGTGATTGTTGGCACGCGGGGATTTTAACACTTGCGCGCGGATTGTGTGAAGAAGTTGGTCGCGCCCGCGCCTCCGTGCTATCTTTCCGCGCATGGTGCCGGGGTGGCGGAATGGCAGACGCGACGGACTTAAAATCCGTTGGCCGTAAGGCCGTGAGGGTTCGAGTCCCTCCCTCGGCATCACTGATCCATACAAAAATTTGGGCGGCTAGTTAAAGGTTTTACTCTTCAACTAGCCGCCCGTTTTGTGTTTAGATTCCGTCTTAAGTCTTTTCCGGCAGCCATACGTCAACGGCGAGAGACTCTGCATAGTGAACGAGCGGCTTGCCCTTGGGTTTGGGCAGGTAGTCGGATTCGACGATGTCGGACTCGTGTGAGATGAGCGTGGCCTGGCGTAGAGGCCAGGGTTTGTGATGTATGCGCGCGCGATAGATGCTCTCGCCCGATGCGGAGTAGAGGCAGTAGCGCTCGGTGAGGAAAAATTCCAGCGTGCCCGGTTCCGACTCCGGCAGGTCTTTGCCGATCTTCCAAGTCGCGTCGAAGCGTGCGGGGCGTTCGGCATCGTCGCGGCGCAGGTTGTAATGAATGGTATCGTCTTCCTGGCGCAGATCGATCTGTGCATTGAAGTAGGGCAGGAAGTAGAAAGTGCGCGCGCCGAAGACGGTCATCGAACTGTTTGTGTTGAGCGAGAAGAACCAGACGCCGGGCATGCCGTCGCGTAGCACGTAAGTGCGTACGTTCAACTCGTGGAAGTCACTGAGGTATGGGACGGGCGGCGTGAAACTGAGCCGCACGTCCCACATCGTAAACGGCGTGACGCCGATCCAGGCCTCGCCGTCGAAAGTGTCAATCGTGAGTTGCGGCGGGACGAGCGGGCGCAGGCGTTCGACGCTGATCGGCCAGTGCATGAAAAGCAGCTTGCCCCAATGATGCTCCATCAGCGGCAGACCATCGGGACGCTGCCGGATCGTCTCGCGGTCAACGCCATCGTCCAACACTTTCTTCCGGCTCGCGGCGCGCGTCGTGGATGAAGTTTTACTGAGCGCAGCCTCGCCATCTGCGCTCGCCTTGCGGCTCGCTTTCTTCTTAGCACCCTTCTTCGCGCCGCCCTTCGCCTTGCCTTCGTCGCCGCCTGTCGGCTCGTCGTCCGTCGCTTTAGCTTTTGTCATCTCTTCGTCGCCCTGCCCCTCGTATGTTCGACGCTGGCTATTTCTTCTTGCCGCGTTTTTGATCGCCCTTGTCGCCTTGCCCCGACTTAACGGTCGTCTTCGCCTTGTGCTTCACGTCCTGCGCCAGCGAACGGCCTACGTCGTCCGACTCGTTAAAACGTCCTTTGTCATCACGACGAACGTAACGCTTATCAGTTCCCGTGTTTATCAACTCGCGCTTGCTTGATGCTTTCTTTGTCGCCATAAAAACTTCCCTCCCTTTCCTCGTTGAAAAATTGTGCGCCGGAGTTTTCACTCTCCGGCGCGGCCAGATTTCCTCTTCTTGTTGCCGGACACGCTTTCGAGTTCGAGCAACGCTTCGCTTAAAGTTTGCTTGCCGCCGAGCACAGGTTTGAAGAGATCGCCCGTGCGTTTGAGCCGCCCGAAGATGTTCTTGATGTTGAAATCCTGCGGGCGAATCTTTTTGCGCTTGACCTCGTCCCAGGAGAGCGGCGCAGAGACGGGCGCGCCCGCGCGCGGGCGCACAGAGTAGGGCGCGACGACCGACTTGCCGCGCGCGTTCTGCATGTGATCCATGTAGATGCGCGCTCGCTTGCGCTTCTTCAAAGCGCGCTCGACGGTCGCCACTTCCGCGTGCTCGCCGACGACGCGCCGCGCCACGAGTTCGGCGAAGCGCGCCGCTTCCGTGTAGTCGTGCGTGGGCTTGATAGGAACGTAGACGTGCAGGCCGCGCGAGCCGGACGTTTTGACATAGGACTCAAGCCGCAGGGACGCCAGCACATCTCTCGTCGTCAAGGCCACGTCGCAGACGACCTCGAAGTCCACGTTCTCAGGATCGAGATCGAAGACAACCCAATCGGGATGATCAAGTCGTTCGATGCGTGAATGCCAGGGATGACGCTCAATCGCGCCGAGGTTCGCCATGTAAACGAGCGTCGCGCTGTCGCCGCCGACGATGTAATCAACCTCGTGCCCTTCCTCAACGTCAATGGAAGCAGTCGAGATGAAGTCCGGCGCTTCGTTCACGTCGTGTTGATGAAAAGAGTTGCCCGCGATGCCTGCCGGATAACGCTTCATAATGAGCGGGCGGCCTTCGAGGTAGGGCGAAAGGTAAGGCGCGATCTCGTAGTAGTAGCGTATGAGGTCGCCCTTCGTGTATTCATCATCCGGCCAATAAACTTTATCGAGATTCGTCAGCGCGACTACCGCATCGCCGATTCGGACGTTGACGTTGCCGCTCAGTTTCTTGCGCGCAAAAAGTTTTTTCGCGGAAAGTGTCTCGGCGTTCGCCAGCGGCGCGGTGCGTTTGACTGACTTGTGCTCCAACGTTGCGGCGGCGCGCTTATGTTTCTTCGTGCCCTGCTCTCGCAGCCATTCGGCGGCGCGCTCGTCGTCCGGCTGTCGCAGTTGCAACTCCCAATTCGTTTCGGCATATGCGTCCGCGCTCTTGATGAGTAGCCACTGCCCCTTCCAGTGCCCCATCCGCACGAGGCTGAACTCGCCGCGCAGCTTTTCGCCGTGCAGGCGAAACTTCAAACGCCCAGCCTCGTACTGTTCGAGCGCGTCGCCCGTGCCCGTGAGTTCGTAAGTGCCGCCGTCCCATCGCATGTGCTCGCCCGCGCCGTAGTTGCCTTCGGGGATGTGCCCCTCGAATTTCAGATACTCGACCGGATGGTCTTCTGTAGGCACGGCCAGACGCTTCTCCGCCGGATCGAGCGAAGGCCCGCGCGGGATTGACCAGGACTTGAGCACGCCGCCCATCTCCAGACGGAAATCGAAATGCAGCTTCTCCGCGTGATGCTCCTGCACGACGAACCTCTTGAGGCTGCGCTTCGCCACTTTGCCCTTCGGCTCAGGCGTGCGCCTGAAATCACGCTTCCGCTGGTAAATTTCTAGTCCCATCTTTTAGACACCCCATGTTCGTTTCCGCGCCCGCGAGCCGCAAGCGCGTTATTCAGACGCCGCTCGACTCAGTTTCCGTCCGCTATAGAATGCTTCCGAAGTTTTCGACATTCTACATCATGCGCACTTTAATTGATCGCAGAGTTTTTGCGTCCGACATGATCTCGTTGCAGCGTTCAAGCCTTTCAGACCGCAAATGGACGCTCCGCAGCGGGCAGTGTATATTGCTTTCAACAAGCCGGGCGACTTCATTCTTTAACCAGCGAGACGCGGCGCACGAAGCAACGCACGCGTGTCGCGCGCAAACAGTTTGACCTCTTCAATCGAAACTAAAACGAGTACGAGCACTTTTGCGGGCGGAAGACTGCGCAGCATTGACGCTCTGCGCGGCGCGGCGGCGCTCGCCGTCGTGTTGTATCACGCCGTCGGGCAAGCGCCGCAGGATGAAAAGAGCGCGCTCATCCATGTGCTCGCCGCGCCCGTCCGTGCCTTGAGCGCATACGGCTACGCGGGCGTCTTCCTCTTCTTCGTCATCTCCGGTTTCTGCATACATCTGCACTGGGCGAAAGCACGCGCCGCCTCCCCGACAGCCGCCACGCCGAAAGTTGCGTTCGTGCCGTTCTGGAAGCGCAGAATCTTGCGTCTCTACCCGCCTTATTTGATCGCGCTCGCGCTCTACTTGCTGTTGCCCGCGTTGAAGAACGGTGTGGTAGTGGACGGCTTTTTCCTGTGGGACACGGCGCTGCACCTGTTGATGCTTCACAACTTCGACCCGCACACGGTCTACAGCATCAACGGCGTCTTCTGGACGCTCGCCATCGAGGAGCAACTTTATCTGGCCTATTTCCTGTTGCTCTTCATACGGCGACGCTGGGGTTGGAAGTGGACGCTGATTACCTGCGCGGCGGCGCGCGTCGTGTGGGTTGTGCTCTGCATCGTGTTGCAGCGCACGGCGGGCGTTGAGATTCCCGTACCTGAATCCGCCGCGTCGCATTGGTTCACTTGGGCGCTCGGCGCGCTCGGCGTCGAGGCGATGTACGGGCTTGTCGCGCTGCCACGCTTGATGCGTGATCTGCGCGTCGCGGCGGCGGCGTTACTTTCTGCCGTCGGGCTGTCGTTGCTGCTGCCAGTTATAGTGCAGCACTCGCTCTGGCACACGTGCGCCTGGCTGCTGCTTCATCCACTGTGGGGAGTCGGCTTCTTTATCGTGATCAACCGCGCAGTGCTTGCTGAACGCAACTGGCGCGAGTGGTTCGACGTGCCGCGCCTCGTTCGTTGGAGCGCGACCGTCGGGCTGTTCTCCTATTCGCTCTATTTGATTCACCAACTCGTGTTGATGGAGATGTGGCGCTTCTGGATTCTCAGGATGCCGACAATTCTCGTCGCGCTGCTCGTTTCGACTCCTTTGAGCGTCGCGTGCTCTTACCTCTTCTTCCGTTACTGCGAGCGGCCTTTCCTGCCGCGCCCCGCGAAGTCACCCGTCACAGTTGCCACGCCTCCCGCGCATTTGACGCCCGACCCGCTGCTGAACGAATCGGCGTAACACTACCGGCTTGACCTTTAGCGCGCCGCGTCCCTACAATCCACGCACGTTCCCAAACGCCCCCAAACATCGCCGGACTAAACTTTCAAAACTGGAGAGATTACTATGCCAGCCAAAGCCAACACGGGCACACAAGACACGCTCTATAACCTCTTGAGCATCATCTATCATGCGCTGCAAGGCGCGGAGACTTACGAGAAGTACATCGCCGACGCCGAACAAAGCGGCGACACCGAACTCGCGCAATTTTTCCGCGACGTGCGCGACGAGAACACGAAGCGCGCCGAACGTGGCAAGCAACTTCTCAAAACGCGACTCGGCGAAGAACAGTCGCAAGGCCAATCCGCGTAGATTGAGTTGCGGTTGAGTGAAACTAAAAAAGGCACTCACCGCAGAGACGCAGAGGACGCAGAGGGGGCGCAGAGAAAGAATTATTCTTCTCTGCGCCTCCTCTGCGTCCTCTGCGTCTCTGCGGTGAAGGTTTTTGACGCCTGCAATTTCCCGACACCGGAGGTAGCAGTAATCTGTCTTGAAAGTTCCCGCGAGTCTTCTCTACGGACGGCTCAATACTTCGGCACTGACGGGTCAACGTCGTTTGACCAAGCCGTGATGCCGCCTTTGAGATTGACGAGCCGCCCCGCAAACCCCGCGCGCTTGAGCGCCTCTATGGCCTTTGCGCTGCGCCCGCCCATCTTGCAATGCACGACGGTCTCGCGCCCCGCATCTATCTCGTCCATGCGACCGACGACCTGACCGAGCGGTATCAACTTCGACCCTTCGAGCCGCGCCGTCTCGTACTCGTTCGGTTCGCGCACGTCTATGATCTGCAAGTCATCGCCTCTGTCCAGACGCTCCTTTAGTTCCGTCGCAGTGATCTCTTCCATACGCTTCTCTCCTCGCTCAACTATGCAAAATCGCTTTCCCGAAAATTTAATTTTTGTCTAACGTGCGCTTGGCGAAGTACCAGTCCGTCACGTCGTACTCGGATTGCAGGCGCTTCTCTGCGTCGGCGATGGTTTGCGGCGGCGGCACGATCACTTGATCGCCGGGTTGCCAGTTGGCGGGCGTGGCGCAGGCGTTGGTGTCCGCGGTTTGGAGCCCGTCAATGGCGCGCAGGATTTCGTCTATGTTGCGCCCCAAGGTCATCGGGTAATAGATGAGCGCGCGGATGATGCCCTTGTCGTCGATGACAAAGACGGCGCGCACGGTTGCCGTCTCGGAGGCCGACGGGTGTATGAGGCCGTACTTCTGCGCGACCTTCGTGTCGAGGTCTGCGATGACGGGGAAGTCTATCTTCACGTCCGGGAAGTGCGATTCGATACTCCTGATCCAGGCGATGTGCGCGGGCACGGAATCCACCGAGAGTCCTACGAGTTGAACGTCGCGTTTCTTAAATTCTCCGGCGCGGCGTGCGAACTCTATGAACTCTGTGGAACAGACGGGCGTGAAATCCGCCGGATGCGAAAACAGCACGACCCAACGGCCTTTGAAGTCCGAGAGTTTCAACATGCCCTGCGTGGATTTGGCCTCGAAGTCGGGGGCTGCTTCGTTGATGCGCGGGAGCGACTGCTGCTGCGTCGCGGTCTCCGCTGCTTGTGTGCTCATAAAAATTCTCCTCTTTACAGTCTTTAGTCTAGATTAAAGCGCGGCGCAAAACTTAATTTGAGTGCTGCCTTGTATATCATAAAAATTGCGCCTTGACTCGTGCTAAAATCCGCCTCACACGATATGGTGCAAAATGCACGCACACGCGCGCACTTCGTTGACGCTGGCCTCGCAGACGACGGGCGGGAAACTGCCCTTCGGCGGAAATTGCGTGGTTTTGGGCGCTATTTCGCACGCGGAAGGTAGGGGTTGGCAGTGGCACGCTCATTGCTAAAGTTATAAACGCGGCTGACGCGCGGGTTTGCTAGAGAGTTCGACGGCACACGCGCACAGCCTTTAACGGAGAGAGTTGACCATTATGAAAACAAATAAAAATTTGGCGCAACGCGCCCTGAGTTTAATCGCACTTCTCGTCATCATCACCGCGACGGTCGTTCCGGCTTCGGCGCAGCGTCGTCGCGCGCGTCGGCCTGTCCGGCGTCCGGCGACGACGCGCGTGATAGTGCCTGCGGTCAGGTATCACACGCTCGGTGCTGATCAGACGATTCGCGTGCGCATGGACAGCGAACTCAGTTCGCGTACGGCGCGCGTCGGCGACCGCTTCTCGACAACGGTGGTTGAGCCGGTTTACGCAGACGGCGCGGAAGTGATTCCGGCGGGCAGCAAAGTTTGGGGTCGCGTCTCAAGCGTGAAGCGCGCAGAGCGTCGTTCGCCCGGCACGATCTCTGTGAACTTCTACTCTGTGGAGTTGCCGAGCGGCGCGAAGCACACGATCAACGGTTCGCTGTCGAGTTTGCAGGCTGATGATGTGAACGCCGACAACGAGAGCACAGTTCAAGGCCGTTCGAACCAGAAGCGCGACATCGTCTTCATCGGCGGCGGCGCGGCGACGGGCGCGATCATCGGCGCGATTGCGGGCGGCGGCAAGGGCGCAGGCATCGGCGCGATCATCGGCGGCGCGCTCGGCACGGGCGGCAGGCTCTACGAGAAAGAGCAGCAGGCTGTCGTCAAGTCGGGCACGGAGTTCGGCGTGAGTTTGAACCGCAGCGTGAGTTTGCCGGAGTACCGGACGACGAATCGCTAAGGTTCTCGCGAGACTGACACCCCCACAAGGGTTGTCGGTGCGGAGGAAGCCCGCTTGCGAAGGGGAGAGCGCGGGCGGGCTTCCGATGAAATCTTCTGACGAAACCTCAGAGTAAAGTTCGACTCAACTCCCCGCGCGTTTGAAAAGTTTATAACGGGTTCGGTCGCCCCTGTCAGGACGTAAGCGAGCGACCGCACAAGAGACCCGCGAGCGAAGGGGAGAGCGCTCGCGGGTCTCTTTATTTATTTCCACATGATCTACTTAAACCAGATCGTGTCTGCCAGCCATTGACCGTCAGTTTCGATTAGAGTGGTCAGCGTTCGCCCGTTTTTCATTTTGACTTTAGCTGTTTTCTTGCCGTCGGCTTCGCCCATTTCGGCAGAAGCGTAGAGATCGTCGAGAGTGTAGTTGGCAGCTTCAACTTTTGCTTTATCCATCACCTCTTTCGTCACGCCGTCGCGCACGCGCGGGGTCAGACAAGTTTTGAGTTTGTCCACGTCGCCCGCTTTAACCAACTCGAACTGGTATGCCAGCGAGCTTTTCGGGTCTTTCAGCGAGCCGCTGCCGGTGTTGGTTGAAGAACCTGAGCAAGCCAACAACAAACTTCCCGCTGCGAGTAGAGCAACGGACAAGGTTAATCTTTTAATCATTATCTTTTTCTCCTGAAGGGAAAGTGATAGAGCTAGGAAAGACCGGACTTTTGCGAACGCCGCGCGACGAGCGCGATGGGTAGGCCGACGAGGAGGGCGTGGCCTATGATGCCGTTGAGGAACGAGGCGACCGAGAACGACAGCGGCGGGGCAGCCGAGAGCGGCGTCACGACATATCTCATCACGAAATAAACCGTCACACCGTAAATCAGTCCCCACAAGACCGCGCGGCGTAGCAGCATCGGGAGATAGAGGCTCGCGACGTAGTACACGGCGGCGAGAACGAAGGCGATCAGGAAGTGTAGTAGGACGCCGAGCGCGGCGGTCTTCATTCCCCCGTCGAAAGAGGCGCGACCGAGCAAGCCGCTTGCGACGAACTGCCACACGCGCACGGGGCTGACGCCGCGCACGCCGCTAAAGATCGTCGCGTCGAAGAAGTCCAACACGCCGACGATTAAGCCGCCGTAAATAATCGTCTGGAAGGCGCGCGGGCGTCCGCGTCGCGTTCCGTCGTCAACGGAATTAGCGGAGATGCGTTCGCTCGTCATCTATCAACCTGTGGTCGTTCCGCCGCCGCCGCCCGCCTTCCTCCGCGTCGGCTTCTTATACTCGGAGACTTTTTTGAGACCGACCGACTGCACCTCGTTCGAGTCCTTCCCGAACTGCGCCATGACCTGAACGCGGCTACCGAGAATCGCGTTGTGATACTCCCACTCGGCGGCGACCAATCCATCGCGCGCGGCGTCGTAAGCAGCGGCGGCCTGCGCTTCGGCAGTACGTGCGGCTTCGACGGCTTGCCGCTTCCTATCCAGTTCGGTAATCGCGTAAGCGGGATTGGCAGGGCTGTACGACACGATAGCATGCAACGCGTCATGCGCCGCGATGTCGGCAGCGATGATGGACGGAGCGATGCGTCTCGACGATTTCGCAGACATAATCTTTCTCCTTGACGTGAGTATTGAGGTTCTAGCTTCGCGAGGATGCCGCATCTTACCCATCCCACACGCCCCCCGCAAGCACTTTCTCATCCCCAACCACGCCCCACGCACGCCTCACAACGCCCCACGCACAACCGCAAACCCTCTTTACACGCTCGCAAAGTTCCTTTACAGCCCCGTAAACGTTCTTTACACGAGTGCGAGGCTCGTTTACATGCGTGCAAATAAAGTTTGCACGCATGTAAACGAGCCTCGCACTTCTGCAAACAAACCTCGCAAGCCCCACAAACGCCAACGCGCCTGCGTAAAATCATCGCACAGGGCTAACAACTAACACTTTCGGCTTGAAAACTGGCTTAATTAATATCACGCGTTTGGTTAACGCCCCGGCATCACCCGCCGCCCCTGAGCTATTATTGGAATTTAAGAGCCGTCGTTACCGGCGGTTGGGTGCGCGTCTTTAGAGAAGCTTCTTGAATTCTTCAACTGATAAGCCAGCGTCGCGCGCGATTCCGCTCATCGTAAATGAGTTCACCGGGTTGTGACGCGGGATCGTGAGGATGCGAACGCCATCCGACATAACGATATGTTTACCCTGCCGGACGATACGGAAGCCTGCCTTCTCCAATGCTCTGACCGCTGCGAGGTGATTAACACCGGGAATCTTTGGCACAGCTAAACTGCCACCTCGATTTCACGGACATCCTCGCCTTCCACCAACTCATCAATCGCGGCAAGATACTCCCGGATAGCCTCCTGTATATTTTCAAGCGCCTCTTCTTCCGTATCACCTTGCGACCAGCAGCCGGGCAATCCGGGACATGACACGCTGTAACCTTCTTCTGATTTCTGCAAACGAACTTTGTAATTCATCCCCGAACCCTCCACTCAGATTATAGGGCGTGAAAAGCCGGATGAGTAGTCAGCAGGCTTGCATTAGTGACGGGTGGCAGCGGAGACCACCGCTTCGTTTCGGCGATAGAGGAGGCGACCGGCGACGATTGTTGCCACCGCCGCGCCGCGCATCGTCCAGTTGTCGAAGGGGGTGTTGCGGCTTTTGGATTTCGAGTCGGAGGCGCGGAAAGTCCAGACGTGTTCGGGGTCGAGGATGGTCACGTCGCCGTGCGCGCCGACGCGGAGCGTGCCGCGATCCGCGAGTGAGAAAATCTTGGCGGGGTTGACCGAGCAGAGTTCGACGAGGCGTTCGAGGCCGACGATGCCCGTGTGAACGAGACGTTCAAAGGCGAGTCCGATAGCCGTCTCAAGTCCCGTGATGCCGAACGGGGCTTGGTCGTATTCGAGCGCCTTTTCGTCCGCGTGGTGCGGCGCGTGGTCGGTGGCGATGGCGTCAATCGTGCCGTCGCGGAGGGCTTCGTTGATCGCTTCGATGTGTTCGCGGCTGCGCAGCGGCGGGCACATCTTGGTGTTCGTGTCGTAATCGCGCACGGCGTCGTCCGCGAGCGTCCAGTGATGCGGCGCGGCCTCGCACGTCACACGCAGCCCGCGCTCCTTCGCGCGCCTGACGGCTTCGAGCGCGCCGCGCGTCGAGACGTGCGCCAGATGCACGCGCGCTCCGGTCAACTCCGCGAGCGTGATGTCGCGCAGCGCGTCCAACTCTTCGGCAAGCGCGGGCTGACCGCGAAGGCCGAGGCGCAGAGACCAGTTCCCTTCGTGCATCACGCCGCCCGCCGTAAGACTACGATCTTCGCAGTGGTCAACGACGGGCAGATCGAACCCGCGCGCGTACTCCATCGCGCGGCGCATGACGCCCGCAGACGGCACGGGTCGCCCGTCGTCCGAGACGGCGACGATTCCGGCGCGCTTCATCTCGCCCATCTCCGCGAGTTCCGCGCCTGCGCTCGCTTTCGTGATCGCGCCGACGGGAAAGACGTTCGCCGCGCCTGCGCGCTCCGCCTGCTCGATGATGAAACGCGTCACCGCCGGATTGTCGTTGACCGGATCGGTGTTCGGCATCGCGCACACGCTCGTCCAACCGCCCGCACACGCCGCCTGTGCGCCCGTCTCAATCGTCTCCTTGTACTCCTGCCCCGGCTCGCGCAGGTGCGTGTGCAAATCTATGAAACCGGGCGCGACTATAAGACCCGTCGCGTCGAACACTTCAGCGCCTTCGGGCACGCCGTCTCCGTGCGAGACGAGCGCGGCGACGCGTCCATCTTCGATCAATAAACTTTTCCCGCCGTTTAACCCTTGCGTGGGATCGATGAGATAACCGTTAGCGATGAGCAGTTTCATGGGAGGCTGTCGGTAGTTGGTTGTCCGTTGTTCGTCGTCCGTCGTCAGTTGTTGTCTGCTGATTTGACTCGTCGCTTTTCTTTCGAGTTTGTTTGTCCGGCGGCGACGGGTTCGAGTGGTTCAGCCGCACTTGATCTCGTGGCGTTCGCCGTCGCGGCTTCGGGTTTCGTTTGCGCGAGCATGTGTTGATTGAGCACAGAGCCGCCAGCGAGCAGGTAGAGCACGGCCATTCGTACGGCGAGACCGTTTGAGACTTGATCGAGTATCAAAGAGCGCGTGCCGTCGGCCACGTCGGAGGCGATCTCTATGCCGCGATTCATGGGGCCGGGGTGCATGACGATGGCGTCCGGATGCGCGCCGCCGAGACGTTTCAAATTGAGTCCGTAATGCACTGCGTACTCGCGCAGAGAGGGAAAGAAGGCCGCGTCCTGCCGCTCGCGCTGGATGCGCAAGACCATTACCACGTCCGCACCCTCAATCGCCTCTTCGATGCGACTCGCCACGCGCAACTCACCTTGCGAAACCAACTCTTTGAACTCCGGCGGCACGAGCGTGCCCGGCCCTGCGAGTCGAACTTCCGCGCCGAGTTTCGTCAGCAGGTGCATGTTCGAGCGCGCGACGCGCGAATGGAGTATGTCGCCGATGATTGCGACGCGCAAAGATTCGATACGCCCTTTGTGCTGGCGAATGGTGAGCGCGTCGAGGAGTGCTTGCGTCGGGTGTTCATGCGCGCCGTCGCCCGCGTTGATGACGGCGGCGCGGCAGATGCGCGCGAGCGCGTGCGGCGCACCCGCAGAAGGATGGCGTATGACGATGAAGTCGGGCGACATCGCTTCGAGGTTGCGCGCCGTGTCGAGCAAAGTCTCGCCTTTGGTCACGCTCGAAGTAGAGGCGCTGATGTTGATCGTGTCTGCGGAGAGACGCTTTCCGGCGAGTTCAAAAGAGGTGCGCGTGCGCGTGGACGGCTCGAAGAAGAGGTTGATGACGGTGCGACCGCGAAGGGTGGGCACTTTCTTGATCTCGCGTTGCGAGATGCTTTGAAAAGTCTCCGCCGTGTCGAGTATGTGGACAATCTCTTCGGGCGTGAGTTCGCCGATTCCGAGCAGATGTTTGCTGGCTAAAGCCATCTCTACACTTGCGCCTCTCGAAGTTTCACTCGCTGGCTCTGATCCAAACCTACCACGCGCGCTGATACAAAAAAGGCGGCCTTAGATGGCCGCCCTTGCTTACCCGTTCTCCGTCGCCGGTCGTTCAACGATGGCGACGCCTTCTTCGCCGTCAAACTCCGTGAGCATGACCTTGATGATCTCGCTCCTTTTCGTCGGCGCAAACTTTCCTACGAAGTCCGCCTGAATCGGCAACTCGCGATGTTCCTTTCCGCGATCCACGAGCACTGCGAGTTGCACGCGGCGCGGTCGCCCGAAGTCTATCAACTGGTCAAGCGCGGCGCGAATCGTGCGGCCCGTGTACAGCACGTCGTCAACGAGGATGATGTTGCGACCATCCACGCCGCCGGGCAAGTCCGTCCGGTTGATGATGGGGTTCGCGCCGACGGTCGAAAGGTCGTCGCGATAGAGCGTGATGTCAACGACGCCGACGGGCGGGCGGTCGCCTTCGAGGTCTGCGATCTTATCCGCGAGCCTGTGCGCGAGCGGCACGCCCCGCCGTTGAATCCCGACCAGATACAGATCGCTCGAACCCTGATTCTCCTCCACGATCTCCGACGCCAGACGCGCCAGCGCGCGATTGATCCGCGCCCCGTCCATGATCCGAACTTTTTCCGTAAATTCCATCGGCGCGGATACTAACATAAAGCAGCGACGGGTGACGAGCATAAAGGCGTCTGACATTCTGCGCCGCAACGGTTACCGTCTCACTTTCCTTTACAACGTTGCGCACGGCAGCTATCGCCGTTCATCACTCTCGATTCGCTCTTTATTCCCCGATCATATTGAGCTATATTTCCAGACACGCTATCGGCCTCTAACAATAGCGATCCATTCACTCTGCTGATTCGGGCTTTCTCTCATGTCCTTTCAAGAAGAAAAAACCGGCGAGCCACAAGTGCGCGGCGTGGTGCGACGTTATGCCAAATATATTTTTCTGGACGTAGTTAGTTTCAGTAAAAGAAGCGCCGAAGCCCAATCGGATATTGTCAACAAACTTAACGCCATCGTGCGTGATGCCTTAACCAACTGCAAGGTTAGTTACGAAGATTGCATCTTTCTGCCCACGGGCGACGGCATGTGCGTGGCTTTAATCGGAACCGAGTCGCCATACGACATTCATCTCCAAATGGCCTTGAAGATTCTCGAACTGCTGGATTCGTATACCAACGCCACCGAAAATCCTAGCCGACGATTTCAAGTGCGCATCGGCATTAATCAAAACACAGACATCATCGTAACGGATATTAATGACAGGAAGAATATCGCGGGCGCCGGGATCAACATGGCCGCGCGCATCATGGATCAAGCTGACGGCAACCAGATTTTGATCAGCCAGACCGTGTTCGAGGAACTTCAGCCAAGCGAAAATTACATGGGTTCTTTCAGAGCGTTCTCAGCAGTCGCCAAACACAACCTACGATTTCAGGTTCACCAGTATGTCGGCGCTCACGTCGGTTTGAACACGGAGACCCCGTCCCTCTTTGTTCCTCCGCCGGAGGAAAAACAAGAATTAGCGATCACGAAGAGGGTCGCCTACTATCTCGGCCTCGCGATCAAAAACAGAGCATTCATCACGGCCAGGTATAAAGAGGCCAGCTACAATCAGCATTGCATTCAGGTGCTTTTATATCTTTTGTCGCGGGATGCAGAAGCCGCTTCAAACGCGACCGGTATGAGACCGGCCATCATCTATTCCAAAGATTTCGGCAAAGCTACTTTTAGAGACAACTTTAGCTACTACAACGCGCAAGATACTTCGATCATGTCCATTTTATCGCAACTGATCTTAAACTTACTTTCGCCTTACGATGATCTGTTTCATATTTACGATCCGTTGAGCAGGATATTCGTGAACGGAGAAGGCGAGCGGAAACTCAAGGAAGAGTGGCCGTCTATCTGGAGCGAGCTTGAGTTAGACAACCTGCCGCCGAATGAAAGGAACTTGAAGCGGTAAGTGCAGAGAGAGCAATCTGGTAAGCGGTCGGGGCGGCGTCCGTGCGGACGCCGCCCCGACCAATTCCGGCGCAGCTATTAGAGCCGCGCCCCCGTTCACCTCTAACGATAATTCTCGAAGAGCGGGGGAGCACTGATCTGGTCGCCGCTAAATCTCTCTCGCACCATAATAATACCGATCTGGGTGATTGGCACAAACGCCGAGATCATCGAGGCTATATATAATGCCTGGTCGTAGCTCCCATGAGCCAAAGTTGAAAAATCCGTAACTTCTATAGACCACCAGAGTAGGTGTACTTTTCCCGCTATGGGCTGCCCCGCGCCGTTCCCTGTCAGCGGCATCAACATCTCCGACACATGATAGCTGGTACAAATACAGCCCACTATCGCCATCAATACCAACACTCGTCGAAGGCGATAGAGAAATTTCGGTTCTCTCCTTTCGGCGATCATGTATGCCGTCGGAATCAGAAAAAAGACCGGCAGGAACATGCTCCGGCACAGTCCGCCCTGCTGGCAAACCAGACGTAACAGAATCACCAGATCGCATGTGACATAGGCCAGAAGGATAATGTCCACATGAAATTGTTTCAGTTCCCTGCAAATGTAAGCGTGAATCCCGACCAGGAGCGGAATCGCAAACGAGATGAGCAGGTAATAATTCGCGCTGTGATTGATGAAGTCGAGACCGGGCGCAATGCTCTCTAATCTCGATGAAAATACGGAGCCCCCGAGGATATGCAGCAGGATGTATCCTATGATCTGCGCTGCCAACGTCATAGCGAATCGGGTGGTGGGGCTGAAATCCTTAGTCCGTTCGATACACTTCTGCTTGAGCGCGTTGAGTTCGCGCTCCATATCGGCCAGTTCTCTTTCCTTGGCCGCGAGGGCTTCGGGGTCGTGAGGGTATTCCAAGGGTTGAACTCCTTTCGCGAAGTGATGTGAGTCACTTGAACAGCTTGTAACAACAGTCCAGAGCCAGCGCGTAATACTCCAATGAGCGTTGCATGGCTTGCCCCACTCTCTCTTGTTCCTTTCTGGTGATGGCGTAGGCTTTGATCAATTCGAGAGCTTCTTCCGGGTGATGATCGTCGTATTTCGCGTGTGCTGTAATCCATTCTAAAGACTTTGCAGTTAACTTAACCCCTTCCGAGTGGCGATATTGTCGAATCCCTTCGACAATACTTTTAGTCCACTCGCCGGTCGGCCCCTCCACGGCATAATTCGCTGCGGCGATACCTTCCGCTAAAGACCCATACGTGCATACGCGCCATAAATAGTTGTTGATGGCGTCCATCTGAGGCGGGGGAGAGACCTCTTTCTCGAGGGCATTTTTAGGGATGCCGAAACCCGTTGCGAATTCTCTCCACCAACCGGCATGCAGCCGCTCCTGATTTATGTTGATCATCAACCAGGAGCGTGTTCGTCTGTTCGGAGTTGCATTCCCCGCCGGTACTTTGGCGAGATTGAGCGCCATATACTTCGGGAAATCTTCGATCAACGGATAAAAGTTTATCAAAGCTCCCCTGAACTGTTTTACAGTCAACTTCCCCGCGTTGATGTCTCTAAAGACCTTGTGATTGACCACCTTGCTCTGATACGGCTTCAGGTATTTTAAAAGATCGACCATCCATACCGGATGAGAAGTAATCTTCATACTCTTAACTCCCTTCCACAGACTGCAAAAGCCGCATCGACTTTTACGGCGTTGCATAGATTACGATCAGAGGCAGGGGTTCGGTTTGCTTGATACCATATGCGTAAACACTGCGTTTGAAAGTTGAGTTCCCGCTGAAATTCAGCAATCTCACAACTCGTTTGCAGGGAAATAGGCGCAGACGATAGTTAAAGGAACGTGATAAAGATAACTCCCAACATCCTGTGTGCCACGATAATGTGATGTTCTGAGCCCTGATAATTCTTTATTAAAATTAAGTTATCGTGAGACTAAAGAATTAAGTGCTCTGCTGGAAGGGCCGGAACAGGCACACAGTAATATGGCGATTTTAGGTTGTCAACATTTATTCCGATCGATAAAGAGTGACGGGTGACAAGCGACGAGTGACAAGATAAACTCTCAAACGCTCTCGTCACTCGTCGCCTTGTCACCCGTCACTCTTTAATGTTCTATCGCTCGCTCGTGCGCCCCGTCCTGTTTCGTCTCGCACCGGAGACGGCGCACGAGTTTGCTCTGCACGCGCTCGTCGCCGCGTTGAAGCCGGAGAGCATGCGGCGCGCAGCGGCGCGGCGTTTGAGTCGCGAGTTGTTCGGGAAGATTGAGCGGTTCGGTCTGAGTTTCAGTAATCCCGTCGGGCTGGCGGCGGGGTTCGATAAGAACGGGGCGGCGGCGCGCGAGTTGGCTGCGCTCGGCTTCGGGTTCGTAGAGGTGGGGACGGTGACGCATCTGGCGCAGGCGGGCAACCCGCAGCCGCGCCTGTTCAGACTCCCGCAAGATCGCGCGCTTATCAATCGTCAGGGGTTTAATAACGAAGGCGCGGCGGCGCTCGCCGCACGGCTCGAACGCGGTCGCCCCGATTGCGTGCTCGGCATCAACATCGGCAAGAGCCGCGCCGTCGAAGTGTCGGATGCGACCGCAGACTATCTCGCCAGTTTCGAAATCGTGTACCCGCACGCAGACTACATCGCCGTCAACGTCAGTTCCCCGAACACGCCCAACCTGCGCGAGTTGCAACGCGCAGACGCGCTCACGGCACTGCTCTCTGCGCTGCAAACGCGCAATCGAGAGTTGTCGCTCGCCTCTGGACGGGCGCGGCGCGTGCCGTTGCTCGTGAAAGTTGCGCCCGACTTGGAGGAGCGCGAACTTGAGTTGATCGTCGATGTCGCGCGTCGCACGGAGGTTGACGGAATCATCGCGACCAACACGACGACGGCGCGTGAGAATCTGTCGCACACACCAATGGGCGTCGTCAACGCAATCGGCGCGGGCGGCTTGAGCGGCGCGCCTCTGCGCGTGCGTTCGACGGAAGTGATTCGTGCGTTGTATCGTCTGTCGCGCGGTGAGATCAGGATCGTCGGCGTCGGCGGCATCTTCAATGCGGCGGACGCTTGGGAGAAGATTTGCGCGGGCGCGAGCCTCGTCCAACTCTACACGGGCTTCATCTACGAAGGCATCACCGCCGCGCGCGACATCAACGAAGGTCTGGCAGACATTCTCCGGCGCGAAGGCTTCCGCACGCTCGACGAGGCCGTCGGTTGCAAGGCAGCGATTAGCTAACAGCTTTCTTATGCACAACAAACTTATCATCGCGCTTGACGTGGAGACGGCGGAAGAGGCACGCGGGTTGTTTTCGTTGCTTGGCGCGCAGGCGGGCATGTTCAAGATCGGCTCGCAGTTGTTCACTGCCGCCGGGGCTGATTTTGTGCGCGAGATCGTGGCGCAGGGCGGGCGCGTCTTTCTCGATCTGAAATTTCACGACATCCCGAACACGGTCGCCGCCGCGTCGCGCGAAGCCGTCAGGCTCGGCGTCTCGCTCTTTAACGTACACGCCGCGGGCGGTGGCGAGATGATGCGGCGCGCGGCTGAAGCCACAACCGAAACTGCCGAACGCGAAGGGTTGCAAAGACCGAAGCTCATCGCCGTCACAGTGTTGACGAGCGCGAACGAAAAGGTGCTGGCTGACACAGGCATCGAGGGCGACGTGGAAGCGCAGGTGAAGCGTCTGGCGGAGTTGGCTGCGGCGAGCGGGATGGACGGCGTGGTCGCTTCGCCGCACGAGATAGCACAGGTGCGTTCGGTCGTCGCGCGCGAAGATTTTCTGATCGTCACGCCGGGCGTCAGACCCGCCACCGCGTCGCACGACGATCAGAAGCGTGTGATGACGCCCGCAGAGGCCATCAGCGCCGGAGCGGATTACATCGTCGTCGGGCGCGCGATATTGAACTCGCCCGATCCCTTGCGCGCGGCGCAGGAGATCGTCGCTGAGATGGAACGCGCCGACGGAGAATTGCCGAGCAGCACGCCCGCCGCGAATAGCATCTGAAATGGCGCGTGCGCGCGTGCATTGAAGTCTCGAATAAGTCCTCTATGTACACCCGCCGACAGGTGCGCCCGCGTCGCCGTCTAGTGTAAGCTAGCAGGCACAAGATTTCCCCCGTCGAAGGTTTAGGAACAGCATGCGCCCGCGCGGCGTGTAAGGGTCGCGCCGCGCCGCGTGCGGGACACGAAAGCGCGTAAGGGAAGTTCGAGCGAACCTGCGGAAATGAGGAAGCCACTTTTGCACCGAAGACATAGACTGCTGCCGACGTACATACTCCTGTTCGCATCGCTCGCGCTCTCCGCGCAGGTCTTCGCGCAGCAAACTTCGAGCGTCGCCGCGTCGGGGGAGTTTTCCAACGCCCCTTACCTGACGGGCGAAAAATTGACTTACAACGTCTCCTTCTCGAATTTCACGACCGCTGGACACGTCGAACTGTTCAACGCCGGACGCGGCCAGTTTTTCAACCGCGACGGTATCGAACTGCGCGCACGCGTCCAGACGGTCGGCGTCGTGCGCGCCGCGCTCTACGCGATTGACAACGAATACAGGGCATACATTGATCCGCAAACCGGACTTCCCTATCGCACACAGGTTCAGAACCTCGAAGGCGGCGCGCTAGCAGCAACGCAGACTCCCGCTCCTGCAAGCCAGCCCGCCGCCGTCGAAGCGACGCCCACGACCTACGATTTCCTCTCCGCGCTTTATCGCATGCGCGCGCTGCCACTCGCGGCTGGCGCAACCTATCGCCTGAGCGCGCAAGGCGACGGCACACAGTACGACACGGAGTTGCGCGTCATGGGGCGCGAGACGGTGAAGACTCCGGCGGGCAGTTTCAACGCCGTCGTCGTTCATCTAAACGTGCGCAACAACTCGACGGTGAACAATTATCGCCCGCGCATTTATTTCACAGACGACGAGCGACATGTGCCCGTGCTGTTGATTGCGAAACTCAAGACCGGCGAGATACGCGTCGAACTCGCCAGCTCGGAGTTGCTTGCGCCGCAGCCGCTCGCGCCCGGCCAGGTGGCGACGAACGTGCAACCGCAACCGCCCGCCGATGCTACGCCGACGCCCGCGAGAGTGCCGACCACAGTGCCACAGTCCGGCGGCGACGGTGCGGCGGCAGGCGCAAACTCCGAAGCGCCTCTTGATCTGCCGTTCAAGGTCGGCGAGCAGTTGAACTTCAGTTTCTTCCTCGGCACGTCAACACAGCCCGTCGGCGTAGCCACCTATCACGTGCGCGCGCGCAACAAATACGCCGGACGCGACGGCCTCTGGTTCTCCGCTTCGATGTTTACGTCGGGCGCACTCCAATCGGTCTTCCCCGTCACGGACAAGATCGAGACTTACGTTGACGTGAAAACGCTGCTGCCCTTCCGCAGCCAACTGCAAATACGCGAAGGCAATCATCGCCTGCAAGGCGTCGTCAGCATTGATCAAGAACGCGGCGCGGCCATCGTCGCCGACGGGAGCACCATAGAGATTCCCGTGGGCACTTATGATCTCGTCTCGGTCATCTACGCGCTACGCTCGTTCGATTTGTCGCCGCCCAAACGCAACGCCGTCTCGCTGCTCGTCAACAAGCGCCCGCGCACACTCTTCATCAACTCGCTCCGGCGCGAGACGATTGAACTGGGAGGCAAAAGGATTCCCGCCTTCCAACTCGCGCTCGCCACAGACGAGCCGCAGGGCGACCGCTTCCAACTGCGCCTCTGGGTCGGCGCAGACAGCCGCCGCCTCCCCTTGCGCCTGACGGCGACCACACCGCTCGGCCCCGTCCGCGCAGACCTCTCCATCATCCCACTCAACCCTCAATAGCCAATCGCAACGAACGACAGCAAACCGCCGCCGCGCCGCCCGCGTGTTTCGCTTGCTTCCTGCTCGCCGCCTAAATGAAATTGAAAATTGATTTCAACTAGGCTATACTGCCCGTGTGGTTGGCCGAATCCAACTGACAACTTTTCCTGCTCTCCCCAGTTCAAACACGAGTGCGTGTACGCATGTAAGCAACGAAAGATGGTTTCGCTGAGCAACAATTTCACGGACATCAAGACGAACGACGGCGTGCGTTCAAACGCGAAGGCTGCGCGCGGCGCGGCGACTTTGAACACGCTGCCGCACGGCCAGGAGGCGCGCGTCGTCTCTGTGGAAGGCGAGGGCGCGTTGGCGCGTCGTCTGATGGAGATGGGCGTCGTGCCCGGCGCGCCTGTGTGCGTCATCAAGGCCGCGCCGCTCGGCGACCCCATCGAAGTGCGCGTGCGCGGCTATCACCTCGCCCTCCGACGCGCCGAAGCGCAGACGATTTTAGTAGTGACGAGTGACAAGTGACGAGTGACGAGTTGAAAACCTTTTGTCTTCAACTCATCACTCGTCACTTGTCACTCGTCACTTTTCACATATGAGCACGATTCTTAAATCCCCCGCTCCGGTTCGAGAGCCTGCTGCGGCGACGCACGACGAGGCGAAGCCGCTCACAGTTGCGCTCGCGGGCAATCCGAACGCGGGCAAGACGAGCCTCTTCAACGCGCTGACGGGACTCAGGCAGAAGGTCGCCAACTATCCCGGCGTCACGGTTGAGCGCAAAGAGGGACTCTGGCATCTCTCGCACGATTTGCCCGCGGCGCATCTCATAGACCTGCCCGGCCTCTACAGTCTCGACGCCAATTCGATTGACGAGCAGATCGCGCGCGACGTGATCACGGGGCGACTCGCGAGCGTGCCGCTGCCCGACTGCATCATCGCCGTCGTCGATGCCACCAACCTCGAACGCAATCTCTACCTCGCCACGCAACTGCTCGAAACCGGACGCCCGCTCGTCATCGCTTTGACGATGATCGATCTCGCCGAACGTCGCAAACTTGAGATCGACACCGCGCGCCTGTCCGACGCGCTCGGCGTTCCGGTCGTGCCCGTCGTCGCCACGCAGCGGCAGGGTCTCGACGCTCTGGCCGATGCCGTCCTGCGTGCCGCGAAGTCCGCTCCGCCTGACACGGGCTGGCGTCTATCGGATGAGGCCGAACGCGAACTCGCCGCGCTCGCCGCGAACGTCCACGCCGCAAATGGTAACGCGAATGGCGGCGAACATACCGGCACGGAGTTAAACCAAAACGCGCGACGCTACAACGCGCTCGTCGAACTCTACGCGGACGAGTTGCCGGAAGCTGTGGAGCGACACGAGGCGATCACGTCGGCGCGTGCGCGTCTCGCCGAAGGCAATCCGCGCTGGTGGCAGGAACCTCTGCTCGCGCGCTACGAATGGATCGAACGCACGGCGCGCGGCGCGGTGCGCGACAACAAACCCGGGCGCACGTCGCGTACGGATCGAATTGATCGTTTCGTCACGCACAAGTTTTTCGGCCCCTTGATTTTGCTGGCCGTGCTCTTCGTCGTCTTCCTCACGATCTTCTCGTTCGCGCAGTTGCCGATGGATTTGATTGACGGAGGCTTTGGCAAACTCGGCGAACTCGTGCGCGCCTCGATGCAGCCCGGACTGTTGACCGACTTGCTGGTTGATGGCGTGATCGCCGGAGTCGGCGGCGTGCTTGTCTTCCTGCCGCAGATTCTCTTGCTGTTCTTCTTCATCTCGCTTCTGGAAGACAGCGGCTACATGTCGCGCGCGGGCTTTCTGATGGACAGGTTGATGCACGGCGTAGGGCTGCACGGCAAGGCGTTCATGCCGCTCCTCAGCAGTTTCGCCTGCGCCATCCCGGGCATCATGGCGACGCGCACGATCGAGAATCCGAAAGATCGTCTGGCGACGATCTTGATCGCGCCGTTTATGAGTTGCTCGGCGCGACTTCCCGTTTACACTTTGATGATCGCGGCCTTCTTCACGGGGAGCAAATGGCTCGGCGTGCCGGTCGGCGTCTTCATCATCATGGCGATGTACCTGTTGGGCGTCGTGGTGGCGGTCGTCGTCGCGTGGATTTTGAAGCACACGATTTTGAAGTCGCCGCCGCCGCCTCTCGTACTCGAACTCCCGCCCTACCGCATGCCCAACCCCGTGAACGTGCTGCAAACCATACGCACGCGCTCGTGGATGTTCGTGCGGCGCGCGGGCACGGTCATCCTCGCCATCTCTATCCTGCTCTGGGCGCTCGTCACCTTCCCGCGCATGGACGATGCGGGCAAAGTTGACGGCGCAAACACGACGACGGCGACAACTGCTGCTGCCGCGACTCAAGCGACGGAAGAACGCGCAAACGCGACGACGGCGGCGAAGCGCGAGGAGACTGTGCAGCCCGCAGCCGGTGCGTCGCACGTGGCGGAGGCTTTGGAGAAGGGCGACAGCGGCGACGGCGCGGGTGAGCAGATTCGACAGAGCTACGCGGGGCGTCTCGGCCATCTGCTCGAACCAGCGATTGCGCCGCTTGGCTTCGATTGGAAGATGGGCATCGGCCTCGTCGCCTCGTTCGCCGCGCGCGAAACGCTCGTCTCGACTTTGAGCATCGTCTATAACGTCGGCGCGGATGCGACGGAAGAGTCGGACACTTTGATCGGAGCAGTTAGAAACGCACGGCGCGCGGATGGGAGTCCCGCGTGGACGCCGCTCGTGGCCGTCTCGATGATGGTCTTCTTCGTGCTCGCCTGCCAGTGCATGTCAACCATCGCCATCGTGCGGCGCGAGACGAACTCCTGGCGCTGGCCTCTCTTCATGGTGAGTTATATGCTTGTGCTGGCTTACGTCGCTTCGTTCATCACGTATCAGGGCGGGCGGCTGTTGGGATTTAGTTAAACGATATGTTCGCGGATTGGCAGACAATCGCGGTATGGCTGATTATCCTGTGCGCGCTTCTTTACGTGGGGCGGCGCGCACTGGGTCGCGTGCGCTCGTTTCGCGCGGGCGGACGCTCACAGCAGGCGGCGTGCGCGAGCGGCTGCGGCGGTTGCGGAGATGAACGAACGGCAACAGCACCCGTCAAATCACAAAACGCGCTCGTTCAAATCACGACAATAAAGCGGCCGCAGAGGTTGTAAGTTTAGTTTGACATTGAAAACAGGAAAGCCGGCGAGAGATCAACTCCGTCGGCTTTCCTGTTTTTCATTTACAGCGTTGCGCGAGAGCGTCGCTTAACGGCGTTTGTCGTTCTCGGCGTTGTGCTCGACGGCGTTTGCTTTCATGCTCTGTTCGAGCGCGTTGAGACGCTGTTCGAGCGTGGCGTTGGCCGTGCGCAACTCGTTTACTTCGGAGCGGAGTTTTTCCAGTTCCGCTGTTTTCAGTTGCAACTGCGCGGTGCGCTCGTCGAGAGCCTTGACCGCCGCGATGCTGACGCCTGCGAGGTCTTGCACGCCGATAGCTTTGTCGCTCGTGCCGAGGCCAAACGCCGCGTAGAAGTCTTCGGCCATCGGCCCCAGGTGGCGCGACTGTTGCCCCTCCGAGATGTAGTTCCAGGTGCTAACGGGAACTTTGCGCAGGCTCGTGAGCACGTCCTCGCCTCGCACGTTGAAGAAGTTCTCTTTCGTGGTGCGGCTCGAAGTGCAGTTGAAGACGCCCGAGCCCGCCGGAAGATTACAGCCCGTCGTGCCGCCGAGGTTGGTGCGGAAGCGGAAGCCGCCCGTCGCACGAGCCGCAAACTCGTTGTTCGCAGTGTTGCGGAAAGTGTCCGCGCTCGCCGTCGCCGAGCCGTCCGACCAGACGAACGTGCCTGTGAAGCCGTTGTTCGAAGCGAACTTGCCCATCGCCGTCGTGTGGTCTTGATCAGCCGTCACGTTGTAGCCGATGGCGACCGCCGCGAGGCCGCGAAGGTTGAAGCTGTCGGGGTCGCACTTGCCGTTGATGAGCGGGCCGCCCGACTTGGCGTTGTTGCCGAGAGCCACGCCGTAGGTGTCGCACACGCGGTTGCCCGCGCCCGCAGAGAAGCCCGCCGCGCCTTTAACCTGATTGCCGCTGCCGAAGACGATGCTCGAAGTGCTCTCGGCAGAGTTCGTGTCGCCGAAGGCGAGCGCGTAGAGGCCGATGGCGGTCGAGTTCGAGCCGCCCGCCCACGAGAAGAAGCCTACGTTCGCGTCGTCCCATTCGTTGTCGGCGTAGCCGGAGCGGAACGCGCCCTTGTAGCTGTCCCAAGAAGTGCGGTAGCCCTTGCCCTGCATTGGCGAGACGCCGATGCCGAGGTTGCCTGTGGCGACCATGCTGCCGTTCTGGAAGACCTTGAAGTAGGCGGGCGTGTGGCCGCCGGGGCCGGAGCAGCAGGTCGAACCGCCGCGCAGGTTGATCATCGGGGCAGTGCCGTTGGCGTCGCCGACCGAGAGTTGTTCCGCGCCGGGGACGAACTTGATGAAGTTCGCGTCGGTGTAAGCCTTGTTCGTCGCGTCGGTTGCGCTGACGGGGTTGCCGACGTTCGTGATCGCAACGCCGTTGGCCGAGAGGCCGTTGACGAAAGTGTTCTGGCCTGTCCACGCGTTCTGCGCGTTGAGCTTTGCGACGTTCGGCGACAGCCGCGCCTCGCTGATTAAACCGGAGGTCGCCGGGTCGTTGATGGAGTTGACGATGCTGCTGCCGGAAGGCGCGCCGCCGCCCGCGAGTGCGCTCGTCAGCTTCGAGCCGTCGGGGAAGATAAGACCGTTGTTCGCGCCCGTGATCTTGATGTTGCCAGACACGTCTAACTTCTGGCTCGGCGTCTCAAGGCCGATGCCGACGCTGCCTGCGAAGTAAGCCTGACCGTTCGTGATACCGAAGACGGGGGTCTCGTCTACGTGCGGGTTCGCACCGTTCGGGATGCGGAACAGCCACAGCCCGTTGTTGGACGACGCACCGTTGCCGCCACGCGTGTCGAGTTTGAAAAACCAGCCGTTCGTGTTTTGGTCGTCGAGGTTCCAGCCGTTGTTGTAGATGCTGTTGATCGTGACTGCGCCCCAATTGTTGACGCCCGCGACGGTCTGGAAGCGGAACTTCTGGTTGCCGGGCGTGTCGAGCGTAATGCCGTTCACACCGTTAGGCCCGGCTAGATGCAGAAGCGAAGCCGGATTCGACGTGCCGATGCCGACGTTGCCATTCACATTCGTAATTGTCGAGTCGCCGAGCGTGCCGGTATTGTCTAACCACTTCGGCAACTTGTTGGTTGTGCCCGTGCCTGCGAGCGCCGAAGTCTGCGTATCAGTGCCCCCAACCAACGCCGTCGTCGCGCCGCGTTTGTTAAGGTCGGCTGCCGAATTGATGACCGTCCCGTCGTCAAACTTGATACCGCCGCGTGCGCGGATCGTGCCAGCTACGTCGAGCGCGGCTTCGGGCTTGTCCGTGCCGATGCCGACGCGACCGTCCGGCGTGATGCGCATCTGTTCCTGCGCGCGGTTGGAGAAGAAGTCGCCCGTGCGGAAAGTGATCGCGCCTTTCGTGCTTGTGACCTGCGCGTCCTGCCCGTCGTGTGCGGCGACGGCCACCGCGCGATCTTTTCCTTCGCGCATGATGACCACCTCGCCCGTCTCCGGCGCGTCAATCTTTTGCGCCTGACGGCTTGCGACCAGAGCTTTGTTTTGAACGGCGGACAGTTCGCCCGCGCTCATCTTGTTCAGACTGATCTGGCCGGACTGTAGAGAGATCGCGCCGAGCCTCTGCCTGAGTTTGCCCTGAAAATCTTTGACCGTCACCACAGAGACATAAGAGCCGTCGGTCAACTTCTGCGCGGCATCGGCGAGTTTCCAATCGAGTATGCTGCCCTGACGCGCGCCGGAATCGAACACGAGTTCGCCGCCCGCGTTGTAAATTTCGAGCCGCATTTGCAGGCTCTGGCCGGGTGCGGCGAACCTCACCCCGCCGTCCGCGACGGACGCGCTGACGGTTAGAGACGGCGCGCTCTGCGCTTGCGTCGTCGCCGCGCTCTCCTGCGCGAAAGTGGAGTTGGCGAAAAGAATGATAGATAGAGAGATCAAGAGTTTGAGTCGTTGCATGATGAATACATCTTCCTTCTTAGATGTCTTTGAGTTGAGGCCCTTCTGCCCCTCACTCACTAACGCGCATTTCTAAAAGGAAAAGGATCACCAACGGCAGGCACGAGCGGATTCGGGCAATATCCACGTCAGAACCGCCTGCTGCAAGCGGGCTGGTTTTAGCAACAATACAACCCGCCCGCTACCGCAGGCCGTTCTGACATGTATTTTGAACTTGCTCGATCAGGTGAGATTGGTGAGACGGTGTCGGGCTTTGACGATTTGCCTGCCGATGCGCCTGGCCTCTTCGGCGAGTGCGTCGCGCCCCTCTGCGGCTTCGCTCTCGGCAGCGAGTTTGATGCGATACATGCGGTCCTGCGTGAGTCGCCGGATGCCGAACTCTACTGTGCGCAACTCGTCTTTGAGCGACAGGAGACGTGCGTGTAAGTCTTCGCGGTCGTCTGTGGTCTGCGGCGAGGCGCAATAGAATTGCAGTTCTTCATCGCCGAGGAGCGTACACAAACTCTCCGCATCGCCCTCTCTATAAGCGCGGCTCGCCTCGACCATGATCTGATGACGGCGTCTCGCCTCCGTCTCGTCCGAAGCGTGATCCGGATGGAACAACTTGGCGACCGACCAGAAGAGTTTGCGCAGACTCCCCACGGCCAACTTCTCAGACGCCTGCGCCGCTCCATTCGCATCGCCTTCGTCTGCATTCGACGCGCCCTCTTCGCTCTCAAGCATGAGGCGCGCTTCCGCTTCCTTGATGGCCTGCTCAACTTCGGCCAACTCCGCCAAGCGGCTGCCGACCACTTGCGCATAACGCGCTTTGAACTCGAACATCTCTTTTTGCAGCGTGGTCAGTTCCGCTTGCCGCACGGACAAGAGCGTTTCGAGACGCGCCACTTCCGCCGCCGGATCAAGCGGCTCGTCGCTGTCGGCCTGTGGATTGAGTGTAAGACTTTGCATCGCTGTTCAGACATTGTATCGCAAACAGGCTGAGAAACTCTTCTCAGCGAACACACGGGGAGCCGTTATCAAATGCTGTTGAGCGCGCCGCTGTGCCGTTGTCATTTGCGGATACGTTTTTGAACGCCCGTTGGTGTAAGCTAATGTCATTCAACCCGGATTCAGGTTTTGAGTGTGCGCGATGAAATTTCGATTTGGTAAAGGCTTATGAAAAAACTCTTGTGGCTCGCAATCCTGCTCGCTATTTTTTCCTTGAACACGTTTGCGGCGCAGACCATGCGGCTCGACTTTTATCACACGGGCAACGCCGCGCAGGAATTGTTCAGCGTGGACAGGATCGTACTCGAACCGCTCGCGTGGCCGGGCAATCCGCAGCGTGCGATTGACGAGACGAATCTCGGCAAGTACCTGTTTGAAGTCAGGGACGAGAAGACGAATCGCCTGCTCTACTCGCGCGGCTTCGCATCGATCTACGGCGAATGGGAGACGACGGACGAAGCCAAAACCGTCAACCGCACTTTTCACGAATCGCTCAGATTCCCCGCGCCCGTCGCGCCCGTACACATCCTTTTGAAGAAACGCGATGCGCGCAACCAGTTCCGCGAAATCTGGACGACGAGCATTGACCCGCAGGACATCTTCATCTCCAACGCCAAGATCGCCGCGCCCGCACGCGTGCTTGAGATCGAGCGAAACGGCGAGCCGTCCGCGAAAGTTGATCTGTTGATTTTAGGCGACGGCTACACGGCTGCGGAGTCCGCCAAGTTTGAACAGGACGCGCGGCGTCTGACGACGATTCTCTTTCAGACTTCGCCGTTCAAAGAGCGTCGCAAGGATTTCAACGTGTGGGCGCTCAGCCCTCCGGCGTCCGAGTCCGGCATCTCGCGTCCCTCTACGGGCGTTCAACGCGACTCGCCGCTCGGCGCGACCTACGACGCCTTCGGCTCCGAACGCTACGTGCTCACCTTCGACAACCGCGCCTTCCGTCGCGCGGCCTCTTTCGCGCCTTACGACTTCGTAGAGATTCTCGTCAACAATCGCACCTACGGCGGCGGCGGAATCTTCAATCTCTACAGCACGGTCGCAGCCGACAGCGCTTGGTCGCCATACGTCTTCGTACACGAGTTCGGGCATCACTTCGCGGCGCTGGCCGACGAATATTACACGTCGGCTGTCGCCTATGCGCCCGCGACCGAACGCATAGAGCCCTGGGAGCCGAACGTGACGGCGCTACTCGATCCGAACAAGTTGAAATGGAAAGACCTCGTCAGCCCCGACACGCCGCTCCCGACGCCCTGGAACAAAGAGGCTTTTGAAGCCTACTCGCTCGACATACAAAAACGCAGGCGCGACATACGCAGCCGCAACCGCCCCGAACAAGAAATGGACGCGCTCTTTCGCGAAGAACTCGCGCACGAGAAAGGGATGTTCGCGAGCGAAAAATACGCCAACCGCGTGGGCGCGTTCGAGGGCGCAAACTACGAGGCGAAGGGTTTCTACCGCCCGCAAGTTGACTGCATCATGTTCTCGCGCACGGACACTTTCTGCGCCGTCTGCCGCCGCGCTATCGAACGCGTGATAGACATGTACACGCGCCCTTGATGCGCGCGCCGGTAGATCACGAATTAAAGTTGTTCGATCAAGATCGCGCGGGCGATCATCTTCTCCTGCCTGAAACGCGCCTCCAACTCCGCGCGATAGTTCGTCCACCACTCGCGTTCGAGTTCTTCCGCCATGACTTCATAGACGATAATCGCGTCGCGGCTGACTTCCCCGCCCTCCTCCCAGACACCTTCCGCAGGCGAACTGCGAAAGGCCGTCACGCCGCTGAATTTCTCCGTCAACTCGTCACGCACTCGGTCATAAACTTTCCGATCAAATGCCTCACCTTCGTTGTCGTAGAGCGGCAGCAATATTTGTATGAGATACATTTCCCCCTCGCCTTTGCTATAGCAGATTGCAATTGTGACTAAGACCAGAACCCCTATCGTCTGAATCAGACGAACTGACCCGCCGCGTAACCTGAAGCCCACGCCCATTGAAAATTATAACCGCCGAGTTGTCCGGTCACGTCAACCACTTCGCCTATGAAGTAGAGGCCGGGCACGCGCGTCGCTTCCATCGTGCGCGAAGATAGTTCGCCGGTCGAGACGCCGCCTGCGGTCACTTCGGCCTTCTTATAACCTTCGGTTCCGGCGGGCGTGATCTGCCAGTGTTGAAGCTCAGCGGCGAGCATCTCGATCTCGCGCGTTGAGAATTGCTTGAGCGATTTGGCGGGCGCGTGCAGTTTGCACCAGGCTTGCGCGAAGCGACGCGGCAAAAACTGTGCGAGCAAATTCGCCGGTTCGACCTCGGAATGTTGATGCTCAAGGAGGAGTGTGTGCGCGTCTTCGTCCGGCAGGAGGTTGAGGCTGATGCTCTCTTGGGGCTGCCAGTAAGAGGAGACTTGCAGGATCGCGGGGCCGCTCAAGCCACGGTGCGTGACGAGTATGTTTTCGCGAAACTCCGCACCACGGCACTCGGCGACGGCGTCGAGCGAGACGCCGCTCAATTCCGCGAGACGCGCCTGCGTTTCGGCGGGCAGCGTCAGCGGAACGAGCGCCGGTCGCGTCGGTTGAATTTGAATGTCAAACTGGCGCGCGATTTTGTAGCCGAAGTCCGTCGCGCCGAGTTGCGGGATGGAGAGACCGCCCGTAGCGACGACGAGCGACGCGCAAGAGAAACTTCCCTGATCCGTCTCTACCTGAAACTTATCCGCCCGTTCGATTCGACGCACGCGGCAACTGCAACGTATCTCCACCTGCGCGTCGCGACATTCGGCCAGCAGCATTTGGATGATCTGGCGCGAGCTACCGTCGCAGAATAGTTGACCCAACTTCTTTTCGTGATAAGCGATGCCGTGTCGTTCGACGAGCGCGACGAAATCAAAGGGCGTGTAGCGCGCGAGCGCAGACTTGGCGAAGTGCGGGTTGGCGGAGATGAAATTGGCCGCGCTCGTGTTCGTGTTGGTGAAGTTGCAACGCCCGCCGCCGGAGATGGCGATCTTTTTCCCGACCTGCCCCGCGTGCTCGACAAGTAACACCCTGCGCCCGCGCTTGCCTGCCTCAATCGCGCAGAACAGCCCCGCCGCGCCGCCGCCGATGATGATGACATCTTTCTCCATTTACGCCTTAACTATAAAGCACTCACCGCAGAGACGCAGAGTACACGCAAAGGGGGCGCAGAGAATTAAATGATCTCTGCGCCCCCTTTGCGGCTCTCTGCGTGTACTCTGCGTCTCTGCGGTGAAGGTTTTAGGCTAACGATTTCAGGAGTGCCCGATAACGCTTCTCGTCGCGCTCGTTCATCTTCTTGATGCGTGCGCCGACGAAGAAGCGATAGTCGCCTTCCGCTTTCTCCAAATCTTCGACGCGCACGGTCAGCGCCTGCACGACGGCGATGCCGTCCGGCAGCGAGAGCACGATGCGAAGCGGGAAGTTCGGCGCGTTGATGCGCTCGCCGCCGAGTTGGACGGAAGGGAGGACGAGCGAGAGACCCGTCTCGCTCAGGTCGTGCGTGTGACCCATGATCGGATCGGGATAGGAGTCGGCCTCCGGGTCGAGACATTCGTTCGGGACGGAGACGCCGACGGGAAGGCTCAACTCGAACGCAGCTTTGTGACGCGCGTAACCGCGCCGCTCGGTAATCAAGGCGCGCACTCTCTCTTCGATCAGAGTTAATACCGGAGTCATGTCTGTTGTTTTCCTCTTAAATTGCGTTTGAGATAGCGCGTGGCTGGAACCTTTTCGGGGCGAAACGTTTCGGTTGAGAAACTACGGGCGGCGATTGTCATTTGCGAGGCGGGCGCGAGGCTCTGAAGCCGGTCTTCCGAGGCGGAAAACCGACGATCCAAGTTAAAGGAATCGGCGCGGCGAAGTCAACGTTTATTTCGCGTGCGCGTTTGAGTGTGCGTTTGAAGCGCGGGTTTAGAGCGGGAGTTGGAGGCGAGCTTCGCAGCCTGTGCCGCGACGGCGGTTGGTGAGCGTGAGCGTGCCGCCGTGTGCTTCGGCGATCTGGCGGCTGAGGACGAGGCCGATGCCGGAGCCGCCCGGCTTCGTGGTGAAGAACGGGACGAAGAGATTGGTGGTGTTTGACAGACCCGGCCCTTCGTCCTCGATGGAAAGCGTGAAGTGGTTCGTGTTCTTGATCCAACTGACGGAGACGCCGCCGCCCGTTTGCAGCGCGGCGTCAACGGCGTTGCGCTGCAAGTTGATGAGTAGTTGTTCGAGTTGATCGCCGTCGGCTTCTACGGTCAACTCCGCGCCTGCGACGACGCGTACGGAGAGACGCGTCTCAAGTTCGGCGACGCGGCGTACGAGCGCGCCGACATCTACGGGCGCGAAACGCGGCGGGGGCAGGCGCGCCAGATGCGCGTAAGCCTGCATGAAGCGGCTCAGCGATTCGGAGCGCGAGCCGATGATGGATAGGCCGCGCTGCATGTCGTCGTGCCAATCTGCGGGGCGCGGTTCGCGTATCAGTAGACTTTCCAGACTTCCGGCGATTGACTTGATCGGCGTCAGAGAGTTGTTCAACTCGTGGCCGAGCACGCGCACAAGGCGTTTCCAGGCCTCGCGTTCTTCCTCGCGCAGTTCGCGGCTGAGGTCGGAGAGGACGAGCAGTTGATGCGGCAAGCCGCGCTCGCGGAAGGTGCTGCGACGCACGCCCCAACGCCCTGTCTGGCCGGGGAAATTTTTCGGGATGATCTCCGGTGCATCGTCCGCGCCGGAAAAGTGTAGAAACTCTTCGAGGCCGAGTTCGGATGCGGTGCGCCCCAAGAGGCGACCCGAAGGTTGCGCGAACAGGCGTTCGCCCGCGCGGTTGACGAGACGCAGGCGTTCGTCTTCGTCAAAGGCGAAGACGGCCACGTCAATCTCGCCCATCACCGTGCGCAAAAGCGCTGTGGCTTCGAGCGCGCCGAGACGCTGCGCGCGCAGAGTTTCGCCCAAAGCGTTGACCTCCAACATCACGTCGCCGAGAGCGTCTTCGCGTCCCGCGCCGCGAGCGCGAATCGAATAGTCGCCCTCGCGCAGGGCGGCGAGGAGGTTTGAGAGCGTTTGCAGGTGGCGCACGACGCGCCCGCGCAGGGAGAACGCGAAGCCGAACCAGAAGCCGACGATTAGCAGCGTCATCGTCCACTGCACTTTGAGCGTGTACGGGCGATCCCAGAGCAGTATGAGCGACGTGAGAGAGGCGGGCAGGCCGCCCATCAAGGCCGATAGCAGGATGCGCTGCTCGTGGTTCAGTCGTTCGCGCCGTGTCTCTCTGTGCGGTGTCGGTGGTTGGCCGTCATAAGCCATAACGTTGGAGTCGCCTGTAGAGCGCGCTGCGGCTGAGTCCGAGTGCTTCCGCAGCCTGCCCGACGTTGCCGTCGAAGCGCGCGAGAGTCTTGCGAATCAGGAAACACTCTACCTCATCTAAGCTCATCTCTTCGAGTCCGCGCTCGGCCTCGCGCCCCGCCTGCAAATTGAGATCGGCGGCCTCAACCGACGCGCCCTTCGCCATCAACACCGCGCGCTCCACCGCATGATCCAACTCGCGCACGTTTCCCGGCCACTCGTAACCGAGCATCGCACGCGTCGCCTCATCAGAAAACGTCGTCAGCGGTTTGCGATAGCGACGCGCGTAGATGTTTAGAAAATGATGCGCGAGCAGCGGGATGTCTTCGCGCCGCTCGCGCAGAGGCGGCAGGCGTATCTCGACCGTGTTCAGACGAAAAAGTAAATCCTGACGAAACCGCCCGCCGGTAACTTCTTCTCTCAAGTCTGCGTTCGTCGCCGAAAGAACGCGAACGTCAACGCGGCGCGTCTTAGACGATCCGACGCGCTCAAACTCGCCCGTCTCTACGACGCGTAAAAGTTTCGCCTGCTGCGCGAGCGGGACGTTCGCGATCTCGTCTAAAAAGATCGTGCCGCCGTCGGCCAGTTCAAACCGCCCGACGCGATCCGTCTTAGCGTCTGTAAACGCGCCCTTGACGTGGCCGAACAATTCGCTCTCGAAAGTTCCCTCGGAGAGCGCGCCGACGTTGACCGTGACCATAGGCTTTGCGGCGCGCGGCGAGATGGCGTGGAGCATCTGCGCGACTACTTCCTTGCCCGTGCCGTTTTCGCCCGTGACGAGCACGTTCGCGTCCGACGCGCCGACGCTTTCGATGACTTGAAGCACAGGCTTCATGCTCGCAGCGGTGGCGATCATGCGCGGCGGCGTGTGGCCGTCGCGCAAAAGTTTGTTTTCGGCTTCGAGGCGCTGGCCTTTTCGCAACGCACGGCTCAGTTCGATCTGCGTGCGCAGCACGGAAAGTATCCGCGCGTTCTCCCAGGGCTTCTGTATGAAGTCGCGCGCGCCGCGCCGCATCGCCTCGACCGCAACTTCGACGCTGCCCCAAGCCGTCATCACGACGACGGGCAAGCCGCTGTCAATCGCCTGTATGCGCGAGAGCAGGTCGAGACCCTCTTGGCCGGAGGTGGTGTCGCGTGTGTAGTTGAGATCAATCAGGAGCAGGTCGAACTCTCTGGCCTTGATCGCGGCGAGCGCGTCCGAGGGCGAAGAGACGGCTTCGGTCTTGTAGCCCTCGCCCTTCAACAACAGGCGCAACGCTTCGATCACGTCGGGTTGATCGTCGGCGACGAGCACGCGGGGAGTATTTGAATCGGTCGTTCGCATTGGTTGAAGTATGACACAACGGCAAAAGCGCGCTCGCCCGTCCGCTCTGTTATTCCTTAAATTTCGCGCTAACGCAAATTAAATTTCGTAGGTTAAATTTTTCTCGCCGCGCGCTTCATTGTTTGCCCGCGTTAGGATTACCGTTGAAGACGCCCGTGCCGTAGCCGTCTTTGAACCAACCCGTGCATTCGAGCACGTCGTCTTTAAGTGTGATGGTGAAGCGGACGGGCGTGCCGCCGGAGAACGCCTGCGCTTCGGTTAAACCTTGCAGTTGCGCGGAAGTGATTTCGACCGAATGACCGCTCTCCGGTCGTGCCTTGTCGCGTAGCAGCAGCCACGCCTTGCTGTCGCCGCCGCGCGTATAAATTTTCAACAGCCAATCGCCGGATGCCTTCTCTCGTTCGCTCGCCGACGGGAGATGATTCAGAAACTCTTCCGGCATCTGGAACATACGCAGATCAATCAAACGCTCGATTGGGACGTTCGCATGTCCAGCCGCGTTGAGACGTTGAATGAAATCGGGCGTGACGCCGTGTATGCGCAGTGCGACGAGTTGTTCGAGCGGGAGGCGCTCATAGCCGAGCGACTTCAATTCCTTGATGAACTCAACCGACGCGCCATGTACACGCATGTTTGTGAGTAGTTGGAGCGGGGGGCGTTCGTAGCCCAGTGCTTCCAAGTCCTTGATGAACTTGACCGTGACGCCATGCACACGCATGCTGACGAGTTCATCGAGCGACGGCAGTTTATAACCGAGAGCCGTCAGAGACTTAATGAACTCAATGCTCGCGCCGTGGATTTTCATACTGATGAGTTGATCAACTGAACGCGGCTCGTAGCCGAGCGATTTCAACTCTTTGATGAACTCCATAGTCACGCCGTGAATCTGCATACTCTGCAACTGATCCGCCGTCGGGCGTTCGACGCCGAGGTCTGCAAGTTCGTCCGTGAGTTTGCCGCCGAAGTCGCCTATGGCGTAGCCGAAAAGGTTCTGTCGCAGCCCTTCCGAATAGCCCTCGCGCTGCATGGCCGCGACGAATTCCGGCTCGACCGTGAAGGAGAAAGTGCCCGCGCCACGCCCGCGCGCAAACGTGCCGGAGAAGTCGAATCTGCCCGCGCGCCGTTTTAGTTGAAACCTGACGCCGTCGCTGCCCGTCTCGATCTGCCTGCGTTCGATCCCCGTCAACTCTGCGAGTTTGAGTTTGAAATAACGGTTGTCTCTGCCGCCGCCCGCCGTCGTGCGCCCGAGCATGACGCTCAGCGTGTCGCCTTCGGGCAGAAGTTCCATGCTCCAATACCCCTGAAAAGTTTCGCCCTGCTGCGCGTGCGTCACGACGAGCAAAGCGAAGCACAGCAACAGCACGACGCCGAAACGTGCGAGCCACCCGCTGCGCTTCCAAACTCTCTGCGATACGACTTTCAATCTCATAATTCTTTTCTCCCTTGCACGCACACGTTTATTCGTACCTGAGCGCGACCATCGGATCAACTTTCGTTGCGCGCCGTGCCGGAATGTAGCAGGCGAGAAGCGACACGCACGCTAGCAGCAACGTGATGCCAACGAAAGTCGCCGGATCGGTCGGGCTGATGCCGTAGAGCAGGCTGGATATGAGCCTTGTTAAAACGAACGCGGCCGAGAGTCCGACCACACCGCCGACGACGAGCAGCATCATCCCTTGCCACAAAACCAATTTCAGGATGTCGCCCGCCTGCGCGCCGAGCGCCATGCGCACGCCGATCTCGTGCGTGCGACGCGCGACGGCGTAGGACATCACGCCGTAGAGTCCGACGGCGGCGAGCAAGAGCGCCGCGACGCCGAACAGGCTGAGCAACACGGCGATCATACGGTCGGCGAATAACGCTTCGGCGAGGTGCGCGGAGAGCGTGTTGATCTGGTAGAGCGTCAAATTTTTATTAAGACTCTTCAACTCTGCGCGCACCGAAGGGAGCACCGCCGCCGGGTCTCCGCCGTCCGTGCGCACAAAAAGCGTCATCGAAGACATGCCGCCTTGCGCGAGCGGCCTGTAGAAAAACGGCAGCGGCTCTTCGCGCAAAGCACGATACTTCGCGTTCTTCACCACGCCGACGACCTCTAAATAAGGCCCTTCCGAATCCGTCCTCACACGCTTGCCCAAAGCATTCGCGCCGGGGAAATAACGACGCGCAAACTCTTCGTTGACGACGAGGACGCCGGGAGCGTTCTTCGTGTCCGCCGCGCTGAAGTCGCGACCTTGCACGAGCGGAATGCCGAGCGTCTTAAAGTAGTTCGGGCTGACGATGTTGACATTGAGTTCCGTGTCTTCGTTCGGCTTCGGTTGATAGCCTTCAATCCAAACGTTCGTGCGCATCCCGCCGCCGCTGATGGGAACGATGTAGGCAAGCGCAGCGGAGCGCACGCCGGGCAGCGCACTCACCTGCTCCTGCAAGCGTTGGTAGAAAAGTTGCTGCTCCTCTTTCTCCATCTTCGCGCCGCGCATCTCCATACTCGTCACCAACACGTTCTCCGCGTTGAACCCCGGGTCAGCCGTCGAAGCGGCGCGCAAACTTCGCATGAACAGTCCGGCGCAGATGAGCAGTATGAGCGACAGCGCGACTTGCAGGACGACGAGCGCGTTGCGCAAACCGAAACGCCCGAAGCCGCGCACTTCAGGCGCACCCGTGTCGTCCTTCAAAGCCGACAGCAAATTCTGACGCGAGGCTTGGAGCGCGGGCGCAAGGCCAAACACGATGCCCGTCAACACGGAGACGCCGAGCGTAAACGCGAGCACGCGCCAGTCAATGCTCAAATCAAGCCCGCCCGCTTCTTCCGGCGGGAAGAACTTCGGCAGAAAGTCGGATGTCCAGAGCGTCAAGATGAGTCCGGCGAAGCCGCCGAGCATGGCAAGACACATGCTCTCGGTCAACAACTGGCGCACGAGCCGTAGGCGACCCGAACCGAGCGCGAGCCTGATCGCGATCTCGCGTCGCCTGACGGAGGCCCGCGCCAACAACAAATTCGCCACGTTGGCGCACGCGATGAGAAGCACCAGCCCGACCACCAACATCAGCATCCCCGTCACGCCCGCGATGGTTTTGCGTTGTTGCGGGTTGAAGCGCGATTCGCCGACCACTGTGACGGGGCGCGGCGCGTCGGGACGCTCAAGCGTGCCGCGATTCGTGTCGGGATAATCTTGCGCGAGTTGCGCGGCGATGGCCGTGAGTTGCGCGTTTGCCTCTTCGACGGTTGCGCCGCTCTTTAGTCGCCCGACAAGTTCAAGGCCGCGACTGCCACGCGCGTCCGCATCGTTCGGCGGCGGCTGCATCGGTCGCCAGAACTCCGGCGGCAAACCCATGTGCAGGCCGCGAAAATTCTCCGCCGCTATGCCGACAACCGTGTGCGCCCGACCGTCCAAATTGATCGTGCGATTAATGAGTGTCGGATCGGAGTTGAAGCGGCGCTGCCAGAGATTATGACTGAGGACGACGACCGGATTACCGCTCGCCGCCGACTCGTCTTCCGGCAAGAGCATGCGGCCTGCGTAAGCCCCTACGCCGAGCACCTTGAAATAATTTCCCGTCACCGACACGCCGCGCAGACGTTCCGGTTCGTCGTTTCCGGTCAAACTCGCCACCGCGCCTTCATAGGCCGCGAGCCCCTCGAATGCGTTCGCGCCATCTCGAAAAGAGATGTAATCGGGATAGGACGAGCTGCCGTAAAGCCCGCTGCTGTAATCGCTCGTATAGACGGCAACGAGCCTGTCCGGCGCTTCGACGCCTGCGAGCGGCCTGAGCAACAGCCCGTTAATCAGACTGAAGATCGTCGTGTTCGCGCCGATCCCCAAAGCCAACACCACAACCGCCACGCCCGTAAAGCCCGGACTCTTCCACAACATCCGCGCGCCATAACGCAAATCTTGGATCAGTGTTCCCATCATCAAACCCTCTTTGAAGTGACAGGTGACGAGTGACAAGTGACGAGTTAAAACAGCTTCTTTATAACTTTTCTTTAACTTGTCTCAATTCTTGCTCGTCACTTGTCACTTGTCACTCGTCACTGTTTTACTCATATCTGAGCGCTACCATCGGATCAACTTTCGTGGCACGTCGCGCGGGGATGTAGCAGGCGAGCAGTGCGACGGTTGCGAGCAGCAACGCGACTCCGGCGAACGTTAAGGGATCGCCCGGCGTGACTTGAAACAGCAAACTCGTCATCAGACGCGTCACGGCGAGCGCGCCCGCCAGGCCGACGGCCAGCCCGATGCCGACGAGCCACATGCCCTGTCGTATGACGAGGCGTATGATGTCGCCGCGCTGCGCGCCTAGCGCCATGCGTATGCCGAACTCGTGCGTGCGCTGCGTCACCGAATAAGCGATCACGCCGTAGATGCCGACCGCCGCCAGCACGAGCGCGACCGACGCAAAGATGCCGAGCAAGGACACCGTCAACTTGCGCGGCGACATCGTCTCCGAGAGACGCTGCTCCATGTTCTTGATGTCAACGACGGGTTGATCGCGGTCGAGCGAGAGCACTTCGCGGCGCACGAGCGCGGCCATCTGCTCAGGGTCAACCGCCGAGCGCAATGCCAGAGCCATCGCGCTGTTGGCGTTCTGCGCGTGCGGCACGTAGAGATACGCTTCGGCTTCGTCTTCGAGTCCGAAGTGTTTGACATCGCCGACGACGCCGACGATCTCCGTCGGGTTAGTGCCGTCCCTGTCGAGGAGTCGCTTGCCCACAGGGTCTTCATTCGGGAAATAGAGCCGCGCCATCGTCTCGTTGATGACGACGACGCGGGGCGCGTCCGCACGGTCGCGCGTCGTGAAGACGCGACCACGCATGACCGGAATCTTCATCGTCGAAAAATAGTCGGGCGTGCTGATGCGAAAATTCGCTTCCGGATATTGTCCGGCGGGCGGCGCGGGGCGTCCCTCGAAGATGAACGTCGTCGTGCCGCCGCTTCCGGCCATCGGCAGGTAGTTGACGAAGCCCACGCTTTCGACGCCGGGCTGCGTCTTTAATTTCTCTTCGAGTTGACTGTAGAAGGCGAGCACCTGTTCGTCTTTCGCATAACGCGCTTCGGGCAGAGAGAGTTGCATCGTCAAAAGATGCTGCGGGTCGAAGCCCGGGCGCACGTCCATGAGGCGCGCGAAACTTTTGATCATCAACCCCGCGCCGACCAGCAGCACGAGCGCGAGCGCGACTTCGGCCACAACCAGCGCGCCGCGCAAATTGCGTCTCGTGCCGCCCGCGCCCGACGTGCGCCCGCCCTCTTTGAGCGATTCGTTGAGGTCGAATTTCGACGCCTGCAAAGCGGGCGCGAGTCCGAATATTATCCCCGTCAAAATCGAGACGCCGACCGTAAAGGCGAGCACCCACTTGTCCAGACCGATCTTGTTCCAGCCGTAAAAGAAGAGCGAAAACTCCTTCGGCACGCTGGCGAGCAAGAGGTCAATTCCCCACATCGCAAACAAAATTCCGAGCGCGCCGCCAACGAGCGACAGCAGCACGCTCTCCGTCAACAACTGCCTCATCACGCGCCAACGGCTCGCGCCGAGCGCCGTGCGAATCGCGATCTCTTTATGTCGCGCCGTCGCACGCGCGAGCATCAGGTTGGCGACGTTCGCGCACGCTATAAGGAGCACGAAGCCGACCGCGCCGAGCAGCGAGAGCAGCGCGGGCTTCAACTGATGAACCGTCTCATCGTGCAGAGAGACGAGGCGGACGTTTCTGTCCGTGTTCGTGTCCGGATATTGCTGGCGCAGGCGCGCGGCGATGGTCTCCATCTCGGTCTGCGCCTGCTGGATGGTGACGCCGGGTTTGAGGCGCGCGCGCGTGTAGAGAAAATGCGCGCCGCGACTCTGCATCAGTTCGCCTTCGAACACGAGCGGAACCCACAACTCGGAAGCCGCAACCGGAAACGCAAACTCCGGCGGCATCACGCCGACTACCGTGTAGCTCTGGCTGTTGAGCGTGATGTTCTGGTTGACGATTCCTGGGTCTGCGCCGAAGCGTCGCTGCCAGAGTTTGTAGCTGAGCACGACGACGGGCGACGCGCTCGCCTTGCCTTCGTCCGGCAAGAACGTGCGCCCGTAGAGCGGACGCACCTTGAGCGTGTCGAACATGTTGACGGTGACGGGATGGCCGATGAGTTGTTCGGGATTGTCCGTGCCCGACAAATTAAAGTCGCCCCAGCGAAACGCTGCGATGTTCTCGAACGAGTTGCTCTGCGCGATCCAATCTTTGAGGTTGGCGGGCGAGGCTTCGTTGCGCAGTCGCAAATTCGCGCCGAGGTTCGGGTTCGTTTCCCAGATGACGACGAGGCGTTCGGGTTCGGGGAACGGCAGCGGCCTGAGCAGCATGGCGTTCACGACGCTGAAGATCGCGCTGTTTGCGCCGATGCCGAGCGCCAGCGCAAAGATCGCGATCAAAGTGAAGCCCGGACTTTTGAACAGCATACGCAAACCGTAGCGAACATCGTTGAGAAACGTACTCATGCGCTTAACCTCCTGTTATCCGAACTGCCGAACGCCGTTGTAGACGGCTACTGTTTTTTCGTGACGGCTGTGAGAACGCGCCCGCGTTCGTAGTCAGAGCCGAGCGTGTGCGCCGCTTCGATGATTGAGGCACGTACCGTTTCGTTCGCCGCCTCCGTCTTCGACGCGCGAATCAAGACGTTCGCCTTCTCGTAATCCGAACCCATTCCGCGCGCCGTCTTGAGCGCGGCGAGCAACGTCTCCGGCGTCAAATCGCTTCGCTTGAACAGCACGGCCAGCACGCGCCCGCGTTCGTAATCCGAGCCGATTGTCCCGACCATCTCGAAGAAGGCCGCGCGCACGCTCGCGTCTTTCAAGTTATTCTTCAAAACATAAATGAGCAGCGTGGCCTTCTCGTAATCCGACCCCATAGCGCGCGATTGTTGCGTGAGCAACTTCGCCAACTGATCGCCCGTCAAGTTTCCCTGTTCGAGCAGGACGGTCGAATAGATGCGCCGCGCGTAGTCTGTCTTGAGTCGCGCGATCTCTGCGAGCACGCCGCTTGCGCCGCTCCGCTTGAGAACTTTTTGGACGCGCGCCTCCGCGTCGAAGCCGCTGCCCACGACAGACTCTTCGAGCAAACGCGCGAGCCACTTGCGCGCCGCCGCGTCGAACGGGCGCACTTCGCCGCGCACGCTGTACACACGCTTGAGTTGCCCGTCCGGCAAAGGCGTGATCTCCAAACGCTGCACAGTGCCGCCGCGCTCCTCCGAGATGCGGAAGTAGCCGTCGCTCTCGATGCGTTCAACGTCCGTGTAGTCGTCGTTGAACTGCGCGTTCTTGATGGCGAGCGTGATATTCACCCCGTCGTCCGAACTGCTGTGCTCCCAGCGCAGGCTGCGCCCGTTGATCTGGATGTGATCCTGATCCGACTTCCGCTCACCCGACTTCTTCTCCTGCGCGAGCGCAGACGCCGCGCAGAAGCAAGACATAAACAATAAGCCGACGATAATTTTCTTATTCATTTTCAAACCCTCTTTTAAGTGACAAGTGACGAGTGACAAGTGACGAGCAAGAATCAAAACAAGTTCTTAGTTTTCAACTTGTAACTTGTCACTCGTCGCTGCTTTATTCGTACCGGAGTGCGACCATCGGATCAACTTTTGTGGCGCGGCGCGCGGGGAGATAGCACGCGAGAAACGCTACAGTCGTCAACAAGACGGCGACGCCCGCGAAAGTTAGCGGGTCAATCGCGCTGACGCCGAACAGCAAGCTCTCCATCAAGCGCGTCAGCGCAAACGCTCCGGCTATGCCTACGGCCACGCCCGCAAGCGCCAGCTTCATTCCCTTCCCGATGACCAATTTCAAAACGTCTGCGGGTTGCGCGCCGAGCGCCATGCGCACGCCAATCTCCGGCGTGTGCTGCACGACGAAGTATGACAACACGCCGTAGATGCCGAGCGCGGCCAGCAGCAAACCCAGCACGGCGAAGGCGGTCAGTAGTTGCATCCCCAGAGTGCGTTGCGCCGTCACACGGCCTAACACTTCATCCATCGTGCGTACGTTGGCGACCGGCTGGTTGGGATCAACTTCACGTATGGCCTGACGCACGGCAGGCACGATGCTCGACGGTGCGCCCGTCGTGCGTATGATGAGATCGCGCGGCGTGAAAAGCGTGTAAGGTATCGGATGTCCGGCCTGCCAGTAAGGCACGTACATCTCCGCTTTGACGGGCGCATCAACACCCACCTGCCGCATGTCCGCGACCACGCCGACAATCGTTAACCACGGCGTCGGGTCATCGGGCGCACCGACTTTGAAACGCTTGCCGAGCGCATCTTCAGACGGCCAGAACTGCCGCGCCATCGTCTCGTTGACGACGGCAACCGGCGTTGCGCGCTCGTCGTCGCGTTCGTTGAACGGTCGCCCCTGCTTGAGCGCGAGACCCATGGCTCGGAAATAGTCTGGACTGATCTGGCGGTGAATCGCGTTCCAGTTGTTGTTCGGGTCGGCCTCGCGGCCTTCGAGCGAGAGGCCGTTCGAGGTCATTCCGGTGAACGGCGCGGCGGTCGTGAAGCCCGCCGCAGCCACGCCGGGCAGAGTCTTCACGCGCGCGAGCACTTGATCGTAGAAAGCCACCTTCTGCTGGTGTTCGCGGTACTGGCCTCCCGAAAGCTGCGTCCTCAACGTCAACACGCTCTCAGGCTGCAACACCGAATATTGACCGCGCAGTTTCGACAACGTCTGGATCAACAGCCCTGCGCCGACCAGGAGCACGAGCGACAACGCGATCTCCGTCACGACGAACGCGCTCCGCAACCAACGCTGTCCCACGCCGAAGCCCGTGCGGCCTGTGCCGCTCTTCAGCGCGTCGTTGAGATTGGTCTTGGACGCCTGAATCGCAGGGGCAAGCCCGAAGACGACTCCGGCCAGAAGTGAGATCAAGAGCGTGAAGCCGAGCACGGGCAAGTCGAGCGTGAGCGCGCGCATCTCGCGCATCCCCGCCGGAATCAGTTGTTGCAGAAACGCCAGCGTCCACATCGCGAGCAGCAAGCCTAAAACCCCGCCCGCGACGCCGAGCAGCAAACTCTCCGTCAGCAGTTGTCGCACGATGCGCCAGCGGCTCGCGCCCAAAGCTGCGCGCACGGCCATCTCGCGCCCGCGCGCCGCCGAGCGTGCGAGCAACACGCCCGCGATGTTCGCGCACGCGATGAGCAGCACGAAGCCGACCGCGACGAGCAGCATCAACAGCGGGCGGCGTATGCCTCCCGTAAATTGTTCGTGTAGCGTTACGACGGACGCGCTCAAGCCTTCCGCTTGCTCCGGGTAAGCGACGGCGATGCGCTCTGTGATCGCACGTATGTCCGCGTCGGCCTGTTGCACAGTGACGCCCGGTTTGAGGCGCGCGACGACGTTGAGATGGTGCAGGTCGCGGTCAGAGAGTTGTTCGGCGGTGAGCGCAATCGGCGTCCAGAGTTTTATACCCGTCATGGCGAACTGGAAGTTCTGCGGCATCACGCCGACAACCGTGTACTTCTCGCCGTTCAGGAGCAACTCCCTGTTGAGTATGTTCTGCTCGCCGCCGAACCTGCTCTGCCAGAGGCCGTAGCTGAGGACGGCCACTTTGTTTGCGCCGGGCTTATCCTCTTCCGGCAAAAAGTTGCGCCCCATAACGGGGCTTGCGCCGAGCAGCGGGAAGAAATTGTGCGACACGCCGAAGGCCATAACTCTTTCCGGCTCGCCGTCGCCCGTGAGATTGAAGGGACGCAGATCGAGCGCGGCCATATCCTCGAAGACGCGATTCTGCGTTTTCCAGTCGGCGTAATTGCCGGGCGCGGGCGTGTCGCCGGTCGCGCCGATGGTCGCATCGCTCTCCCAAACCATCACCAGACGCTCCGGCTCCTGATAGTCGAGCGGCCTGACCAGAACCGCGCTCACCAGACTGAAGATCGCCGTGTTCGCGCCAATGCCGAGCGCGAGCGTGACGACGGCGATGAGGGTGAAACTCGGACTCTTCACGAGCATCCGCGCACCATAACGCAAGTCTTGGATAAGTGTTCCCATCATCAACCTCCGAAATTCAGTGACGAGTGACAAGTGACGAGTGATGAGTTAAAGACAAGTTTTTGGTTTTCAACTTGTCACTTGTCACCTGTCACTTGTCACTGTTTTACTCGTATCTGAGTGCGATCATCGGATCAACTTTAGTCGCGCGGCGCGCGGGGATGTAGCTGGCTAGGAGCGCGACAGCCGCGAGCAGGAGCGAGATGGCGACGAAGATCACGGGATCGGTCGCGCTCACTTCGTAGAGCAAACTAGACATTAGACGCGTCAAAACGAGCGCTCCGGCGAGTCCGACGCCGACGCCGACGAGCGCCATCAGCATCGCTTGACCGACGACCAGACGCAGTATGTCGCGCCGCGTTGCGCCGAGTGCGATGCGAATGCCCATCTCGCGCGCACGCTGCGAAACCGAATACGCGATGACGCCGTAGATGCCGACGGTCGCGAGGATCATGGCGACGCCCGCGAAGATGCCTAAGAGCAGCATGTTGAAACGCTGCGGCGCGACCGCACGCGCGAACGTCTCGGCCATCGTAGAGATTTTCGTCACGGGTTGATCCTTATCCACCGCCAGCACTTCCCTCCTGATCGCCGCAGACAAATTCGACGGGTCGCCCGCCGCGCGGACGGTGACGGTCAGCGTCGGCCACGCGCTCTGTTCATAATTGAGGTACATCATCGGGCGCGTCGCGGCGTTCAAGCCCGCGTGTTTGACGCTGCCGACGATGCCGACGATGGTGAAGAACGAGTGCGGGTTGCGCGAGCCGTCTTCGTCTATGCGCTTGCCCAAAGGGTCTTCGCCCGGGAAGAAGCGCTGCGCGAAAAACTCGTCAATGATGATGACGCCGGGCGCGTCCGATCTATCGCGTTCGTCGAAGAAGCGGCCACGCATGAGCGGTATCTGCATCGCGCGGAAATAGTCGGGCGTGGTGACGCGGAAGTCCGCCGTCTGCGTCAGCCCCGAGTCGGATTCGGGGCGACCCTCTATGGAAAAGCCGTCGAGTTCCTCCGCGCCGCTCAGCGGCAGGTGCGATATTGCACCAACTGCTTCGACGCCGGGCAGAGTCCGCACACGCGTCATTACCTGACGGTAAAAATCGGCGATCTGTTTGTCGTCCGCGTACTTCTGCTCAGGCAAACCGATCTCTACGGTCAAAACGTTGTCGGGCTTGAAGCCGGGGTTCACGTTTTGCAGACGCAGGAAACTCTTGATGAGCAGACCCGCGCTGATCAAGAGGACGAGCGCGAGCGCGACTTCCGAGACGACTAAGAGGCTCCGCGCACGCTGGCGGCGCGGGCTGCCGCTGCCGCTGCGTCCGCCCTCTTTCAAAGCCTCGTTGAAATCAGGTCGCGAGCTTTGCAACGCGGGGATGAGGCCGAAGATGATGCCCGTCAGCAAAGAGATAAAGAGCGTGTAGCCGAGCACGCGGTTGTCAATCCCGATCTCGGCGGGACGCGGGAGATTGCCGGGGCTGAGCGCGACGAGCAAGTCCACGCCCCACAACGCCAACCAAGCGCCGAGCAAGCCGCCGCACAACGCGAGCAACACGCTCTCCGTCAACAACTGCCGAACGACGCGCCAGCGGCTCGCGCCGAGCGCAATCCTGATCGCGATCTCTTTGTGTCGCGCCGTCGCACGCGCGAGCATCAGGTTGGCGACGTTGGCGCACGCGATCAAAAGCACGAAGCCGACCGCGCCGAGCAGGATCAAGATCGCGATGCGACTCTTACCCACCACCTGTTCATGTAGTGGAATTACGGCAGCACCCCAGTCTTTATTATCGTCCGGGTATTGCTGTTCGAGTTGTCGCGCGAGGTTGCCGAGTTGTGCCTGCGCCTGCTCGACACGGACGCCCTCTTTGAGTCGCCCGACGACCGCGATGTGATGGCTGTGGCGATTCTGCGTCTCTTCGTCCGTGAGCGCGAAGGGCGTCCAGAGGTCTGTGCGCGCGCTGAAATCGAAGAAGGCCGGAAGCCCCATGCCCTGCGGGAAGGTCACGGTTTCAGGCATGATGCCGACGACTGTGTAGCTGTTGCCGTCGAGCGTCAGCGTCTTGTTCAAGATTGAAGTGTCTGAGCCGAAGCGACGCTGCCACAGGCCGTGACTGATGACGACGACGCGGTTGCTGCCCTGCCGTTCCTCTTCGGGCAAAAAGGTGCGCCCCAAGAGAGGCTTCGCGCGCAGCAACGAGAAGAGGTTGGCCGACGCCTTAACGCCCGTGAGTCGCTGCGGCTCGTCCGCTCCGGTCAACACCACGTTCCAGGAATCGAGCGCGGCCATGCCCTCGAAGGTATCGCTCTGGCGTCGCCAGTCAACGAAGTTGGCGGTTGCGCCGGGCAAGTTGTCGAAGCCTACGAGTTGCTTGCCCAGAGGATTCGTCTCCCAAAGCAACACGAGTTGCTCCGGCTGCTCGAACGGCAACGGGCGCAGCAGCACAGTGTTGACGACCGAGAAGATAGCCGTGTTCGCACCGATACCGAGTGCCAGCGCCATCAACGCCACGACCGTAAAGCCCGGACTCTTCCACAGCATCCGAAACCCGTAGCGCAAATCCTGTAAGAGTGTCTCCATCAAAACCTCCGTTTGTCCGTTGTCAGTACTCAGTTGTCCGTTGCATGTAACTTTCCAAACGAGTTGCTAAAGATTGAATTGCTCAACTGACGACTGACATAGAACAACTGACTACGGACAACGGACTACTGACAGCTTTTCATTCGTATCTGAGTGCGATCATCGGGTCTACCTTCGTCGCGCGTCGCGCGGGGATGTAGCACGCGAGCAGGACTACGGCGGTCAATAGTGCCGAGACGCTTATGAACGTGACCACGTCGGTCGGGCGCACGTCGTAGAGCAGGCTTGCCAGCAGACGCGTGAGTGCGAACGCGGCGACGAGACCGCTGCCCACGCCCAAGAGTGCGATCAATAATCCCTGCCTTAAAACCATCCTGAACACGTCGAACGGGCGCGCGCCGAGAGCCATGCGGATGCCGATCTCGTGCGTTCGCTGTGTCACCATGTAAGAGATGACGCCGTAGATGCCAACAGTCGCGAGGATCATGGCGACGGCGGCCAGAATCGTGATGAGCAGCATGTTGAAGCGCGGGCGGGCGATTGCCTCGTCCAAGACCTGTTCGGCGGTGCGCGCGTTGTAGATGGGCTGCTGGCGGTCGAGCGTGCGGATTTGGTTGCGTAGCACGTCGAGCATGGCGAGCGGCGGCCCTGCGGTGCGTACGATGACGGTCAGGCCGCGACGCGGCGACTGACGGTAGGAGCGATAAACCTGCGCGTAGGGTTCTTCGTCGAGACCTTGCTGGTGAACATCGCCGACGACGCCGACCACGTTCAACCATTGCACGTCGGGAGCTTGCGGGTCGCCGAAAGTGATACGCTTGCCGAGGGGGTCTTCGCCGGGAAAGTATTTGCGCGCTAAGGTCTCGCTGATGACGGCGGCGCGCGGCGCTTTCTCGTTGTCGCGCTCGTCGAGCATGCGACCGCTCTTGAGCGGTATCTGTAACGTGCGGAAATAGTCTGGGCTGACCGTGCGCGCCTCTGCGTCGGGGTTGCGGTCAGTACTTCCGATCGTGCGTCCTTCGACCGAGAAGGCGAGAACCTCGCCGCCGCCGCTGAGCGGCAGAGTGCTTGTCACCGTCGCGCCCAGCACGCCGGGCTGTTGTGCCAGTTGTCCGAGCAGTTGATCGTAGAAGTTAACGACCTGCCCGTTCTCTGCATATTTCGTGGAAGGCAGCACGAGTTCAGCCGCCAGCAGATTCTGCGGGTTGAATCCGGGTTTGACATCCTGCAAGCGCAGGAAGCTCTTGACGAGGAGTCCTGCGCCGACGAGCAAGACGAGCGACAGCGCGATCTCTGCGACGGCGAGCGTGTTGCGCAGGCGGCGTCCGCGCCCGCCGTCGGTCGAACTGCGGCCACTCTCTTTCAGCATCTCGTTCAAATTAGGGTTCGAGACCGCGAGTGCCGGAGCAATACCGAAGACGATTCCGGTGACGAGCGAAACGCCGACCGTGAACAGTAAAACTTGACGGTCAATGCCGACGGATTCGAGGCGCGGGATGTTGCCCGGGCTGAGCGCGACGAGCGCATCAATGCCCCAGAACGCCACCAGCAGGCCGAGCGCGCCGCCCGCGAGCGACAGCACGACGCTCTCCGTCAACAACTGTCGCACCATGCGTCCGCGCCCTGCGCCGAGCGCGGTGCGAATAGCGATCTCTTTAAGCCGCGTGCTCGAACGCGCGAGCAGCAGGTTGGCGACGTTGGCGCACGCGATTAAGAGCAGGAAGCCGACCGCGCCGAGCAGCATCAAAAGCGCCGGTCGCACGTCGCCCGTGAACCGCTGGTGCAACGGCTGAACGATGACGCTCCAAGCGGCGTTCGTTTGGGGATACTGTTGTTCGAGTCGCGCGGCGATAGTCGTCATCTCTGCGCGCGCCTGCTCGACGCTCACGCCGGACTTGAGGCGTGCGATGACGCTCAGGAAATCGCCGCGACGGCTGGCGCGCATCCCCTCGCTTATGGGCAGCGGCAGCCACATCTCTACGGGGCGACGCGCCTCCGGGTCTGGTTGCTGGAAGTTCGGCGGCATCACGCCGACGACCGTGTACTGGCCGCCGTTAACACCGACCTGCTGGCCGACAATGCGCGTATCGCCGCCGAAGTGACGCTGCCACAGGCCGTGGCTGAGGATGACGACGCGATGCTTGCCTTCCACGTTCTCTTCGGGAAGGAACTTGCGCCCGAGCACCGGCTCGACGCCCAACACCGTGTAGAAATCTCCGAGGACGTAAGCGCCGGGCACGCGCTCCGGTTCGTCGCCGCCCGTCAGGCTCGGCGTCGTGCTGGTGAATCCGGCGATGGCCTCGAAGTTTTGATTCTGCTGTCGCCAATCCTCGAAGTTAGGATAGGAGGCCACCTCCTTCGGGATGTCGTTCTGCGGGCTGGTTTCCCAGAGCCAGACCAGCCGCTCTGGTGTCTTATAAGGCAACGGGCGCAGCAACACCGTGTTGACGACCGAGAAGATGGCCGTGTTCGCACCGATGCCTAAAGCGAGCGCCATCAACGCCACGATCGTAAAGCCCGGACTCTTCCACAGCATCCGAAAACCATAGCGCAAGTCTTGTATAAATGTTCCCATCACAATCTCCAAAAGTCAGTGACGAGTGACAAGTGACGAGTGACAAGTTAAAACAGCAATCCGGTCTTTAAACTTGTCTTGTTCTTGCTCGTCACTCGTCACTTGTCACTCGTCACTGTTTTATTCGTATCTGAGAGCCACCATCGGATCAACTTTTGTCGCTCGCCGCGCGGGGAGATAGCAGGCGAGAAGCGCCACTGTCGTCAACAACACTGCGACGGCGGAAAAGATCAGAGGGTCTGCCGCGCTCACGCCGAACAACAAACTCGACATCACGCGCGTCACGGCGAAGGCCATGACCACGCCCGTCGCCACACCCACGAGCGTCAGGAACATCCCCTGCCCGACCACGAGCTTGAGAATGTCTTGCCCCTGCGCGCCGAGAGCCATGCGGAGGCCGATCTCGCGCGTGCGCTGTGAGACGGTGTAGGACATCACGCCGTAAATGCCGACGACGGCGAGCACGAGCGCGACGCCCGCGAAGATGGCGACGAGCAACATGCTGAAGCGTCGCTCGGCGATGGAGTCCGCGACGATCTGCTCCATCGGCCTGATGTGGTAGACGGGTTGATCCTTGTCCACCGCCCACACTTGATTGCGCACCGCCGCCGTCAGCCCGCCTTCCCCGCCCGCCTGCGAGGCGCGCACCACTATCGTCATCTGTTGCGCCGGTCGCTGCTCATGCGGCTGGTAAACTTGCAGGTTCGCGGGTTTGTCCAGCCCGTAGTGCCGCACGTCGCCCACCACACCGACGATGTTCAACCACGGGTTCGCCGCGTCGCCCATCTTGATGCGCTTGCCCACGGCGGATTCGTTCGGCCAGAAGCGATGCGCCGTGCTCTCGCCGATGACGACGGCAAGCGGTGCATCCGCTTTGTCTTCCGCGTTGAAGAAGCGTCCCTCGCGCAGGGGGATGCGTAGCGCGCCGAAATAGTCTGCGTTGACCATGTACTCTTCCGCGTCCTGCGCTTCGCCCTCCGAGATCAACTGTCCTTCGGGATAGATGGGGCGGCGATCATAGTTGCCGCTGATTGGGAGATTGCTGACCAGCCCCACATGTTCGACGCCCGGCAACGCACGCGCCCGTTCAACCACTTGATCGAAAAAGACCGGATGCTGCTCGTCTTGCGGATACTTCTTGCCGTTCAGGTAAACGGTCATCGTGAAAACATTCTGCGTGTCGAAACCCGGATCGACGCTTTGCAGGCGCACGAAACTCTTGATCAAAAGTCCCGCGCCGATGAGCAGCACTAGCGACAGAGCAATCTCGGAGACGACCAGCAGACTCCGCACGCGTCCGCGCCCCGCGCCCGCAGAAGTGCGCCCGCCGTCTTTGAGCGTCTCATTCAAGTCGGGATTCGAAGCGTGGAGCGCGGGCGCGAGGCCGAAGAAGAGGCCGGTCAGCGTCGAGATTAACAAGGTGAACAGCAGCACGCGCCCGTTCAGTCCGGCCTGCTCGAAACGCGGAATTGTGCCGTCGCTCAAGGTGAGCAGGAGATCGGTCGCCCACATGGCGAGCAGTAGACCGAGCGCGCCGCCCATTGTCGCCAGCAGCACGCTCTCCGTGAGCAACTGCCGCACGATGCGCGCACGCCGCGCGCCGAGCGCGGTGCGAATCGCGATCTCTTTGCCGCGCGTGGCCGAGCGTGCTAATAGCAGGTTGGCGACGTTCGCGCAGGCGATCAAGAGCACCAAGCCGACCGCCACGACGAAGACGTAGAGCGCAGGACGCGTCGCGCCCACCCACTGCTCGTAGAGCGAAACGACTTTGACGCCCGCGCTCACGTTCGACTTCGGATACTGTTGTTGCAGTTGTTGCCCGATGGAGTCCAACTCGGCTTGCGCCTGTTCCACCGTCACACCCGGCTTGAGCCTTCCGATGGCGGCATCCACCGAACGCCCGCTGCGCGGCCAGTCTTTGAGGTCGGGTGCGAAAGGAATCCACAGTTCCGGCTCGCCGAAGTCTTCGCCCGTAAAGTGCGGGATCTGAAAATCGCCCGGCATGATGCCGACGATGGTGAACTTCTCGCCCGAGAGTTCGATCTGTTTGTTGATAATTGAAGGATCGCCGCCGAAGCGTCGCTGCCACAAAGCGTGGCTCAGTATGACGACGTAATGATTGCCGCGCCGCTCCTCGTCCGGCAGAAACGCGCGTCCCGCCGCCGGGTTGACTTTCAACACCGAGAAGAAATTCGGGGAGACTTTCGCCGCTCGCATCCTCTCCGGCTCACCCGCGCCCGTTAAACTCGGCGACGACCCATCAACGGCGGCGATCTCTTCGAACACGGTGTTGCGCGCGCGCCAGTCGTAAAAATCGGGGACGCTGAAAGTTGACGGCAACTCTCCGGGCTTGCGTAAATCACGCCCGCCGAGTCGCACCAGACGATCCGCCTGCTCGAAGGGGAGCGGGTTGAGCAGCACCGCATTGATCACGCTGAAGATCGCCGTGTTCGCCCCGATGCCGAGCGCGAGCGTCAAGACCGCAACTGCCGTGAACCCGCGCCGCTTCAACAACAGGCGCGCGCCGTACTTCATGTCCTGCCAGAATCCACTCATTTCTTCACCTTAATCTTTAAGTGACGAGTGACAAGTGACGAGTGACGAGCAAGAATCAAGACAAGTTAAAGACAGTTTTTGGTTTTCAACTTGTCACTCGTCACTGTTTTATTCGTAACGAAGCGCGATCATCGGATCAACTTTCGTCGCGCGGCGCGCGGGGATGTAGTTCGCGGCGAAGGCGACGACGACGAGCAGCAGCGAGACGAGGCCGAAGGTTGTCGGGTCTGTTGCGCTGACATCGTAGAGGATGACGTTCATGCCTTGCGTCACCCAGTAGGAAGCGATGAGACCGATGGCGACGCCTGCGAGCGCGAGGATCATGCCCTGCCGTACGACCATCTTGAGGATGTCGCGCGGTTGCGCGCCGAGCGCCATGCGTATGCCGATTTCGTGTGTGCGCTGCGTGACGGCGTAAGACATCACGGCGTAGATGCCGACCGAAGCGAGCACGAGCGCGATGAGCGCGAAGATGCCGAGCATGCCCATCACGACGCGCTGCGGCGCGAGCGATTCGGAGACGACCCGCTCCATCGTACGCACGTTGAAGACGGGTTGATCCTTGTCAATCGCCTGCACTTCGCGCTGCACCGCGCCCGCGAGTTGGAGCGGATCGCCTGTCGCCGAGCGCACGACGATGTCCATGGAAAACCAGGGCTCTTGCGCGAGCGGCATGTAAAGTTCCGGCACGACCTCTTCGACCAGCGAATCGTTTCTGATGTTGCCGACGATGCCGACGATCTCGAAAGACTCTTTGTCGTTCTCGCTGTCGAAATAGATGCGCTTCCCGAGCGGTTCTTCGTTCGGGAAGTGGCGCTCGGCGAGCAGTTCGCTGATGAGGATGACGCGCGGCGCTTTCTCGTCGTTGTCGGCGGGCGTGATGTAGCGACCGCGACGCAAAGGTATGCCCATCGCTTCGAGATAATTCGGGCTGATGATGCGGAAGTTGGCCGCTGGTTCGTGACCCTGCTCCGGTTTCGGTCGCCCGACGATGTAGAAACCTGAATCGCTGTTGCTGCGCGAAAGCGGCAGCACGTTGACCGCGCCCGCCTGCTCTACGCCCGGCAGCGCGCTCACACGCTCGACCGCTTGCCGGTAAAAGTTCGCGCGCAGAGCCTTCTGTTCATACTTCGCGGGCGGCAGCGAGACGCCGAGCGCGAGCACGCTTTCAGGTTTGAAGCCCGGCTCGACCTTGAGGATTTCGTAGAAGCTCTTGATCATCAAACCCGCGCCGATGAGGAGCGTCAAAGAGATGGCGACTTCCGCGACGATGAGCGCGCCGCGCAGGCGGTTGCGACTGAAGCCGCCGCCCGAAGTGCGCCCGCCGTCTTTCAGAGCCTCGCTGAAGTTCGTCTTCGTCGCCTGCAACGCGGGCGCGAGTCCGAAGACGACGCCCGTAAAAATCGAGACGCCGAAAGTGAACAAAAAGACCGGCGTGTCAATGCCGACATTTTTCCAGCCCGGCAAATAGCGCGCGAGGCTCGCGGGGATGCCAGCCTTCATTAAATCAATGCCCCACACGGCGCATAGCAAGCCGAGCGCGCCGCCTAAGAGCGAGAGCAGCACGCTCTCCGTCAACAACTGGCGTACGAGGCGGAAGCGACTCGCACCCAAAGCCATGCGAATCGCGATCTCTTTATGTCGCGCCGCCGCGCGCACGAGTAAAAGGTTGGCGACGTTGGCGCACGCCAGTAGCAACACGAAGCCCGACGCGCCGAGCAGCACGAGCAGGCCGGGGCGCGGCCCGCGCACGTATGAAGCCTGCAAGGATTCTGTTGCGATGGTGCGGTTGCTGTTGGTGTCGGGGTAAGCAGCCGTGAGTCTCGCGGCGATGGCCGCAAGGTCTGCGTCGGCCTGCGCGCGTGAGACGCCCGGCTTGAGTCGCCCGAGCACGCGCACGTAATGCGAGCCGCGTCCCTCTCTCAACTTGTCCGTGATCGTGAACGGGATGAGAAGGTCGCTGTTGTTTGGCGGGAAATTAAAATCCTCCGGCATGATGCCGACGACTGTGTAAGACTGGCCGTTGAGCATCAACTGGCGATTGACGATTGACGGATCGGAAGCGTAGCGGCGACGCCAAAACTCGTGCGTGAGGACGGCGACCTTGTTGCGCCCGTCCTGCTCCTCTTCCGGCGCGAAGGTGCGCCCCATCAAGGGACGTGCGCCGAGCGCGTCGAACATCACGGGCGAGACGGCTGCCACTTCGAGTCGCTCCGGCTTGTCGCCTTCGGTGAGGTTCATGGAGTTTGTGTTATAGACGGCGACGTGCGAGAAGGTCGTGTTTTGCTCGCGCACGTCGAGGAAGTTGGCGGGCGAATTCATGTTTCTGTATTCGGTGCCCGGCGGACGCTCCCACATAACGACGAGACTGTCAGGGTTTGCGAAGTTGAACGGGCGCAGCAAGAGCGCATTGACCGCGCTGAAGATCGTCGTGTTCGCGCCGATGCCTAGAGCCAGTGCCACAATCGCAACGGACGTGAAGCCCAGATTCTTCCACAACATCCGCAGCGCATAGCGCAAATCTTGTATCAGTGTTCCCATCACAAACCTCTCTAACTTGTCCGTCGTCCGTGGTCAGTTGTCAGTTGTTTTTGTCTATGGTCAGTTGAGCAATTCAATCTTTAGCAACTCGTGTGGCGGCCACATGCAACGGACAACTGACTACTGACAACGGACAGCTTTTCATTCGTATCTGAGCGCGACCATCGGGTCTACCTTCGTCGCGCGGCGCGCGGGGAGGTAACAGGCGAGCAGCGCGACCGTCACGAGCAGCAGTGAAATGCCTGCAAACGTGATCGGGTCGGTAGCAGACACGCCGTAGAGCAACCCAGCGAGCACGCGCGTCAACGCGAACGCGGCGACGAGTCCCGTTGCGATGCCCGTGAGAATTAAAAGTAGTCCCTGTCGCAAGACCATCCGCAGCACGTCGTCGGCTTGCGCGCCGAGCGCCATGCGGATGCCGATTTCGTGCGTGCGTTGTGTGACGGAGTAGGCCATCACGCCGTAGATGCCGACGGCAGCTAAGACGAGCGCGACGAGAGCGAACGCGAGCAGCAGAATCATCGAGAAACGGCGCGAGGCGATAGACTCTGCGACGATATCGCTCATCGTGCGCACGTTGAAGACCGGCTGATCCGGTGCGACCGCGAGCAACTGCGCGCGCACCGCGCCCGCGAGTTGTTGCGGATCATTCTGCGTGCGCACGATGAGCGTGATGCCGCCCGCGATGAAGGACATCTTTTCCGCCGGAACTTGATCGAGCGCGAAGTAGAACTGCGATTCGACCGGAACTTCGCCGTCCAACCCGTAGTGCTTGACGTGGCCGACGACGCCGACGATCTCGAAGGGCTGCGTGTCAGCCCAACCGATTTGCAGACGCTGTCCGAGCGGGTCTTGGTTCGGGAAATGTTTTTGCGCGAGCGTCTCGTCAATCACGACGACGTGCGGGCTGTCCGCGCGGTCTTGCGCAGTGAAGTAGCGGCCTTTGCGCAAGCTGATGCCGAGCGTTTGGAGATATTCTGGCGAAGTGGTGTAGCGCACCGCCGGATGAGGCGTGGTGTCGCCCGACGCGTCGGGAGGCTGACCCACTATGCCGAACGACTGTTCAGCCGCGCCCGCAAACGGCAACCCGTTCGTGAACGCAACCGTCTCCACGCCCGGCAGGCTCTTAACTCTCTGCTCGACTTGCGCGATGAAGTTTCTCACCTTCGCGGGATCGGCCTTGTCGCCCTTGAGCGAGAGTTGCAACGCGAGCACGCGGTTCGGATCGAAGCCTGTCTCGACGTTCTGCAACTGCCAGAGACTCTTCACCATCAGCCCCGCGCCGATCAAGAGCACCAGCGCGAGCGCCACTTCCGCGACGACGAGCGCGGCGCGCAGACGTTGGCGTCTGCCCGTCGAACCGCGCTCCGTCTCTTTCAGAGATTCGTTGAGGTCGGTCTTCGAGGCTTGCAGCGCGGGCGCGAGTCCGAAGACAAGTCCGGTCAAGACGGCGACGCCCAATGTGAATCCAAGCACACGCAGATCAACGTGCGCATCTGCGAGACGCGGCACGTCGTCGGGCGCGGCGGCGATCAAAATGTCCGTCCCCCACAGCGCGAGCAACAAACCGAACACGCCGCCCATCACGGCGAGCAGCAAACTCTCCGTTAGCAGTTGTCGCATGATGCGCCAGCGTCCCGCGCCGAGCGCGGTGCGAATCGCGATCTCTTTTTGCCGCGCCGACGAACGCGCCAGAAGCAAATTCGCCACGTTGGCGCACGCGATGAGAAGCACGAAGCCGACCGCGCCGAGCAGCACGAGAAGCGCCGGACGCACATCGCGCACAGTGTTCTCGTATAGAGATTCGATGTGGACGCGCCGCCCCTTGTTCGTATCTGGATACTGCTGCCCCAGATGCGCCATGATCGTGTCCAACTCTGCACGCGCCTGTTCCATGCTCGCTTCGGGTTTGAGCCGCCCCGTCACCCACAAGCCCGGATGCGAACCGCGCTCTTTGTAGAAAGGAACTTCGCCGACTGACAAACCGATTGGCACATAAACGTCCGTGTCCGAACCGAATGTGAAATCGGCGGGCGTGACGCCGACGACCGTATAGCTTTTATCGTTGAGCGTGAGTTGACGATTGATGATCGAGAGGTCGCCGCCGAAGCGACGCTGCCAGAAGCCGTGCGCGAGTATGACGGTCGGCGCGCTCGCAGGTTGGTCGTCCTCTGCGACGAAATCTCGACCGGCGAAGGGTTGCACGCCGAGCGTCGCAAAGAAGTTTCCGGTGACGAGCCGCCCCGCGAGTCGTTCGGGTTCGCCCGCGCCGGTCAGGTTGAAACTGTCGCGGCGGTAGGCGGTCATCTGCTCGAACGCTTTGCTTTCGTCGCGCCAGTCTAAAAAATTCGGGTAGGCGACCGACGTGTCCTGCGTCTCGTTTCTCTCCCAGAGCATGACGAGGCGCTCCGGCTCTTTGAACGGCAGCGGGCGCAGGAGGACGGCGTTGACGACCGAGAAGATGGCGCTGTTTGCGCCGATGCCTAAGGCGAGCGCGAGCACGGCGACGAACGTGAAGCCGGGGCTTTTCAGAAGCATGCGAAAGCCGTAGCGCAAGTCTTGAAGAATTGTTCCCATCAACGGCCTCCTTCGCTTTTGTGTTCTGAAATTTATTGCCCGCTCGCGCTCAACTTCTTAACTAATTCCGCCGCTTCCTTCGCGTTCGCGTAAGTAGGCTCGACATCAATTGCCTTCTGGTAAAACTCTATGGCGTGCGCGTTGTCGCCGTTTTTCATGTAAGCTTCGGCGAGGCTGTCGTAGGTGTTGCCCGACTTCGGATAGGCCGCGACGTTTAGTTTGAAAACTTCTATTGCATCTTTCAGCTTCTTCTGATTGACGAGGTAGTAGCCGAGATTGTTGACGAAACTTTCCTGCACGAGCGGCGACGTTTGATCGCGCTTCCACGCGATCTCAAACGTGCGTTTGAATTTTTCGACGCCCTGCTCGACGATCACGTCGCCCGCGCTCTTGGCGAGCAAGGTGTTGGTCGGGTCGTTGTAGTTCAAGTAGTCGAAGATTTTCTCCGAGCCTTCGGCCAGACCCGCCTTTGCGATCTCGACCTGTTTCGCATAAGCCGCAGGCACGCCTTCGAGCATCCGTTGAAGTTCGGCTTGCGGCATCCAGCGACCGCGCGCCATCACGCCGAGCGGGCGCGAGATGCGCGAGATGTCCTGCAAAGGATTGCCGTCAATCAAAAGCAGATCGGCGCGTTTGCCTACTGCGACTGTGCCGAACTCGCCCGTCTTGGTTAAGAACTCTGCGGGATAGCGCGTGGCCGCGCGTATGGCTTCAAAAGGCGTGAAGCCTATGTCTATGAGTTGACGCAACTCTTCGTGTTCGGAGAAGCCGGGGACGACGCCGGGGTTCATCGCGTCCGTGCCGGTCATGATGCGAACTCCGACGCGGTGCAGTTCCTTCGCGAGTTTCTTCTGGAAGGCGAGCGACTTGTTCAAGGCCGCGCCCTGCGTGCCCAGATTTCTTTTGTAAGGATTAACGTCAACGCCCCAACTCTCATACACCCAGGGCGCGAGATATTTCATCTCCGGCGTGGCGAGCAGGGCGGGCAGCGTCTCGACCTGTTTGATGATGTGGTCGTAGGCGACGAAGGTTAGAACGACTTGGACGCCCGCGTCGCGCGTTGCGGCGGCGACTTCGGGGATGCGGCTCTCGTCGTCAACGTTATTTTTGAAAGTGGTGTAGACGTACTCTTCCGCGTGCGCGATGGCCTGTCCCGCTTTGAGCACGCTCTCGAATCCGGGCTCGCGCGGGATGTGGCCGATGTAGAGCATGTTGTGCCGCTTCGCTTCCGCGATGAGCACGTCGTAAGCCTCTTTCGAGACGCCGTTGTAGATTTTGATCGAATCGTAACCGGCCTTGCTCTGCTCTTCGACGAGACGACGCGCCTCTTCGGCCTTCTGCGCCGTGCGGATCGTCGGGCCGCAGGTGTAGATGGTCGGCCCCGCGAGTTTCCCTTGCTTCACTTCTTCGCGCCAGACGAGGTTCGCGGGTCGCCCGTTCAAGTTGTAGACGGTCGTGACGCCGTTGGCGAGATAGAGCGGGAGTTCAGGCGTTGCGTAGAGGTGCGCGTGCATGTCAACGAGGCCGGGCATGAGATAGCGGCCTTTCGCCTCGATGCGCGTCGCGCCCTTCGGAACTTTGACTTTCGACGCCGCGCCCATTTCGCTGATGCGACCGTCCGAGACAATGACCGTCTGGTTCTCTAAGACGCCCTCTTTGTCCATCGGCACGACGTTGACGTTCATGAACGCGACGACCGCAGGAGTTTTATTTTGCCCGCGCGGCAACGCGCCACCCGCAAGCGCCCACGGATTCAAAACGAGGACGAGAAGCAAGGCCAAAAAATTTCTCGGTTTCATCAAAGCTCTCCTCCAAAGTGCAGTGATAAGTGACGAGTGACCAGTTAAAACCAAAAACCGCGTCGCTCGTCTTTTGATTTCTTTAGCCTTCTCTCGTCACCTGTCACTCGTCACTTGTCACTGTCTTATTCGTATCTGAGCGCGATCATCGGATCAACTTTCGTCGCCTTGCGCGCCGGAATGAGGCAGGCAAAGAGCGCGACGGCTGCGAGCAGCACTGCGACGCCGCCGTATGTAAGCGGGTCGGTAGCAGAGACGCCGAAGAGCAAACTCGACATCAGACGCGTCGCGGCGAACGCGCCGACGAGGCCGAGCGCGACGCCTAAGAGCGCGAGTTTCATTCCCTGCCCGACGACCATCCTCAGCACGTCGGTCTGTCCCGCGCCGAGCGCCATGCGGATGCCGATTTCGTGCGTGCGTTGTGTGACGGAGTAAGCCATCACGCCGTAGATGCCGATGGCTGCGAGCAGCATCGCCGTCGCTGCGAAGATGCCGAGGAGCCACGTCGCAAATTTCTGCGGCGCAACCGACGCGGCGACGATGTTCTCCATTGTGTCTACGTTCGAGATGGGCTGATCCTTGTCCATCTGCTGCACCTCGTTGCGAATGGCTGTGGTCAGGCTGGTCGGGTCGGCTTTCGTTCGGACTGCAAGCCACATGCTGCGCGTGGCGGCGGCGAAGAATTCGGGGTTGACCTGTTTGTAAGGCGTGTAAACTTCAACGCGCCCCTCTTCGTCTGGACTGTAATGCTTGACGTGTTTGACCACGCCGACGATCTGCATCCAGGGGGCTTGATTATCCGCGCCGCCGAACTTGAGTCGCTTGCCGACCGGATCGGTGTTCGCGAAGAAACGCGCGGCGAGCATTTCGTCGACGAGGACGACGGGCTGCGAATCTTTCGTGTCCTGTTCGGTGAAGTAACGACCGCTGATGAGCGGAATGTTCATCGTGTGGAAGTATTCGGCGCTGGTGAAGAGGCTGACGGCGACGGTGATGTCTTTGTTGTTCGCCACCTCTTGCCCTTCGACCGTGATGCCGGATTCGATGCCGCCGTTCATCGGCAGGCCGCGTGTCAGGCCGACGCTTTCGACGCCGGGCAGAGCGCGCACGCGCGTTTGCAGTTCATCCCAGAAGTTCGCCACCTGCGCGTTCTCTTTGTAGCGTCCTTCGGGCAACGGCACGCGCAGCGTCAACACGTTCTCAGGCTCGAATCCGAGATCGGTCTGTTGCAGGCGCATGAAACTCTTGATCAAAAGCCCCGCGCCGACGAGCAAGAGGAGCGACAGCGCGACTTCCGCGACGACGAGCATATTGCGCACGCGTTGATGACTGCCGCCCGCCGAACCGCTCCGGCCTCCCTCTTTCAGAGACTCGTTCAGATTCGACTTCGAGGCTTGCAGCGCGGGCGCGAGTCCGAAGAGCAGCCCCGTCAAAACGGAGATGCCGAAGGTGAACGCGAGCACGCGCGCGTCGAGACCGATGTTGGCGACGAGCAGGCGCGGGATGTCTTCAGGCACGACGGAGACGAGCGCGTCAATACCCCACATGGCGAACAAGAGGCCGAGCGCGCCGCCGAGAACCGAAAGCATCACGCTCTCCGTCAGCAACTGGCGGATGATGCGGAGGCGTCCCGCGCCGAGCGCAGTGCGTATGGCGATCTCTTTAGAACGCGAAGCGGCGCGTGCGAGCAAAAGGTTGGCGACGTTGGCGCACGCGATGAGAAGCACGAAGCCGACCGCCGCGAGCAGTATCAGGAGCGCGGGGCGTATGTCCTGCACGGCTTGATCCTGCAAAGTTTCGAGCGCGACGCTCGTGCCTTCGTTCGACTTCGGGTATTGCTGCGCGAGGCGTGCGGCGATGGCCTTCATCTCCGTGCGCGCCTGTTCGGGCGTCACGCCCGGCTTCAACAGCCCCAGCACGTACATGCCCGGGTGGCTGTCGCGGTTCATCAACTTGTCCGAATGCAGCCCCACCGTCACGAACACGTCAACGGGCGATTGCCATTCAAAGGTCTGCGGCAAGACGCCTATGACCGTGTAGCTCTCACCGTTCAGGAGGAGCGGGCGGTTGACGATTGAAGGGTCGCCGCCGAGCCGTCGTTGCCAGAAGCCGTGACTGATGAGCGCGACGGGGTTCGCGCCGGGCTTGTCTTCGTCGGGCGAGAAGTTGCGCCCGATGGCGGGACTCACGCCGAGCACTGTGAAGAACGGCGCGGAGACCTGTCGCGCGTCGAGCCGTTCAGGTTCGCCCACGCCCGTCAACACATAGTTCGAGTTGCGGAAGGCCGCGATATGCTCGAAGACCTGATTCTGATCGCGCCAGTCCATGAAGTTCGGATAGGAGACCGACATCTCAGGAACCTGCTGCGACCATTCACCCATAAAGACGATGCGCTCGGCGTTCGGGAACGGGAGCGGGCGCAAGAGCACCGTGTTGACGACGCTGAAAATTGCCGTGTTCGCGCCGATGCCGAGCGCGAGCGCGAGCACCGTCACGAGCGTAAAGCCCGGACTCTTCCAGAGCATGCGAAAACCGTAGCGAACGTCCTGCCAGAATGTATTCATATCATTACCTCAGCGAAGAGTGACGAGTGACAGGTGACAAGTTAAAACCAAGAACTGGTCGTTCACTCATCACTTATCATCCATTACTCATCATTTTTCTTTCTTGTCACCTGTCACTCGTCACTTGTCACTGATCTCTTAAAGCCACCATCGGATCAACTTTCACGGCGCGTCGCGTCGGCAGATAGCAGGCGACGAGCGCCACCGTGGTCAGGAGCAGCGCGAGGCCGCCGAAAGTGGCCGGGTCGGTTGCGCTGACGCCGAACAGAAGGCTCGACAGGAAGCGCGTTAAAGCGAGAGACGCGACCAGACCGAGCGCGATGCCCGTCAGAGTCAGTGCGAGTCCACGCCCGAGTACGAGTTTGAGTACGTCGCGTGTTTTCGCGCCGAGCGCGATGCGTATGCCGAGTTCGTGTGTGCGCTGCGTGACCGAGTAACTCATCACGCCGTAGATGCCGATGCCTGCGAGTACGAGCGCGAGCGCGGCGAATATGGTGAGCAGCAGCGTCCCGAAGCGACTGCGCGCGGTCAACTCGTCGATCCAACTCTTCATCGTACGCACTTCGGCGACGGGCTGGTCTTTGTCAATCGTTTGAATCTCGCGCCGAACGGCGGCGGCAAGATTCAAAGGGTCGCCGTTCGTGCGCACAACGAGCGTCATCTCCGCATAGGGGAGATACGGATGCACACCGTAAACCATCGGGTGCGCCGAGCCTTCCAGCGTCTTGTATTTCGCATCGGCCACGACGCCGATGATCTCTCTGAGCGGCGGGTTCGGCTCCATGACCACCTTGATGCGTTTGCCGATTGGGTTTTCGCCGGGGAAATACTGGCGCGCCATCGCCTCGTTGATGACGAAGACGCGGCGGTCTTCGCGCGCTTCCTGTTCGGTGAACGTGCGACCGCTGAGTACGGGAATCCCCATCGTCTGAAAATAGTTTTCGTCCGTGGCGCGAACATCGGTCGAGAGTTCCTGACCCGGCGGCGGCTCGGGACGACCCTCGACATACATGTCTGTGCGCGCGCCGAGATTGCCGCCGAACGGGAGCGCGCTGACGGCTCCGGCGGAGCGCACGTCGGGCAGCGATTTGATCCGCTCAAGCGCCTGTCTGAAGAAGCCGACGATCTGAGCACGCTCACGATACTTCGTGGTGGGAACAGTGATGCGCATCGTCAGCAAGTTCTGCGTCTGGAAGCCTGGGTCTACGGCTTGCAGCCGGAGAAAACTCTTGATCATCAAAGTCGAGCCGATCAAAAGCACGAGCGCGAGCGCGACCTGTGCGACGACGAACACGCTGCTCAAGCGCCGGCTGCGACGGCTGCTCATGTTGCTCTTGCCGGTCTCTTTGAGAGATTCGTTGAGATTCAGACGCGTCGCTTCCAGAGCGGGCGCGAGTCCGAACACCACGCCGGTCAGCAGTGAAATCGCAAAGGTGAAGCCGAGCACGGGCAGGCTGACGCCGATCCGCTCCGTCCCCAACAAGTTCGGCGGGCTGATGGCGACGAGCGCGTCCACGCCCCACAGCGCGATGAGCAACCCGAGCGCGCCGCCCACAACTGCAAGCAGCACGCTCTCGGTCAACAACTGGCGGATCATGCGACCGCGTCCCGCGCCGAGCGCGGTGCGAATCGCAAACTCGCTTTGTCGGCTCGCCGCACGCGCGAGCATCAGGTTGGCGACGTTCGCGCACGCTATAAGGAGCACGAAGCCGACCGCGCCCAAAAGCACGTAGAGCGCAGTTTTGATCTCGCCCGCCAGTTGATCGCGCACGGGCACGACGTTGACGCCCATGTTGGTGTTGTTCTGCGGGTACTGTTGTTCGAGGCGGGCGGCAATCGTCGACATCTCGGCCTGCGCCTGCTCGCGCGTGACGCCCGGTTTGAGACGTCCGGCCACCGTGATGAAGCGTCCGCGCCCCTTATTCGGCCGTGTCAAATACTGCTCGTATTTTGTCGGAGTCCATAGCTCCGCAGGCTTGCCGGTGGTCGAGCCTTCTTTCATAAACCACTTGAAGCCCTGCGGCATCACGCCGAGCACCTTCACGCTTTGCCCGTCGAGGCTGATGCGTTTGTTGACAATATCCGGCGCGCCGCCGAAGCGTCGCTGCCACAGGCTGTGACTTATCACGACCACGTCGTCGCGCCCGGGCTCGGCCTCGTCTTTCGTATAGACCCTGCCGAGCGCGGCCTCCGTGCCGAGCATGGTCAGTAGATTGCCGCTCGTCACCTGCGCCGGAATCTCTTCGGGATTACCTTCGCCCGTCAGGTTGAAGGCCGCATCGTTGAACGCCGCCATCTCCTGAAAACTGTTCGCCTGCTGTTGCCAGTCGAGGAAGTTGGCGGGCGAGACGACGTTATTCCGCCCCTGACTCGTGCGGTTCTGTTCCCACACGACCATCAGTTGGCCGGAGTCTCGAAAGGGCAGAGAGCGCAAGAGCACCGCGTTGACGACCGAGAAGATCGCTGTGTTTGCGCCGATGCCGAGCGCGAGCGCCGCGAGCGCGACGACTGTAAAGCCCGGGCTTTTAATCAAAGTCCGAAAACCGTAGCGAACGTCCTGCCAGAGGTCTCCCATCACGCCACCTCCACGTGCGAACTCGGCTGTGACGTTCCCTCCTCATCTTCTTTGAAACTGACCATCTCCTCTTTCACGACGCGACCGTCGAAGAGATGTATGGCGCGGTCGGCAAACGTCGCGTAGCGCGGGTCGTGCGTGACCATGCAGATCGTCGCGCCGCCGCGATGAAGTTCGCGCAGCAAGTCCATGACGGCTTCGCCGTTTTTCGAGTCGAGGTTGCCCGTCGGCTCGTCGGCCAGAAGGATCAAGGGCTGACCCGCGACCGCGCGTGCGACTGCAACGCGCTGTTGTTGACCGCCGGAGAGTTGACTCGGCAAGTGTTTCGCGCGATGCGCCATGCCGACTTTTTCCAGTGCGTCTGTGACGCGCGCCTTGCGATCCGCGCTCGACATGCCGCGATAAGTGAGCGGCAACTCGACGTTTTCGTAAACCGAAAGATCGCCGATCAAGTTGAAGCTCTGGAAGATGAAGCCGACTTCGCGGTTGCGTATGTGTGCGCGCTCGCCGAGCGAGAGGTCGGAGACGAGTTTGCCGTTGAGCCAATATTTGCCTTCGGTCGGCGAATCGAGCAGGCCGAGGATGGAAAGCAGAGTTGACTTGCCGCAGCCGGAAGGGCCGGTGATGGAGACGTATTCGCCGTTGGCGATGTCGAGGTGTGTGCCCGCGAGTGCGTGCGTTTCGACTTCGTCCGTGAAGAAAACCTTCTTCACGTCTTGCAGGCGGATGAGAGGTTGTTTCGATGCGCTCATATTTTTAAGTGACAAGTGACGAGTGACAAGTGATGAGTTGAAGACAAGTTTTTTGATTTAACTTGTCACTCGTCACTTGTCACCTGTCACTTGTCTTATCCTTTCTTAGTTAAGTCGGATGCGATTGAAGGCGTCCCATTGCGAGGTGTCTGAGAGAATCACCTGATCGCCTTCTTGTAAGCCTTCCAGAATTTCGATGGTGTTGACGGAACTGCGACCCAGCTTGACTTGGACGCGCGTGGCAAACTGCCCGCCCGGTTCGAGTTTGAACATGCCGATGGTGCTTTGCGCCTGCCCGAAGGCCGGACGCGAGACGTAGAGAATGTTGTCGAGTCGTTCGAGTTCAATCGTGCCGTCCACGCTCAGGTCTGGACGCGCGCCCTGCGGCAACGCCGCGTCGAGCGCGATGTCAACTTTGACCGTGCTGTTCTCCGACGCCGGATCAATGCGTACGACGTGGCCGGGGATAATGCCGTTTCTGGTGTCAACGCTGGCTTGCTGGCCGAGCGAGATGTCTTTGGCCTGCGTCTCCGCGACGCGTAGTTCGGCCTTCAAGTTTTGCGGCTCGACGACGCGCGCGAGATTCGTCCCCGGCTGCACCTGTTGGCCGACTTCGACCTGCATCTGTTGCAACACTCCGTTCGCACCGGCGAGCACGCGCAGCGTCCCAACTTGCGTCTGGCGCAGTTGAAGTTGCGCTTTGAGTTGCGCGATGCGCGCCTGCTGCGAGGCGAGTTGTGCTTCGGCTGATTTCAAAGCGCCTTGCAGACGCTTCTGTTCGATTGAGTAGCGGTTGGCTAAGTCGGCCACGCGAACGCGCGAGAGTTTGAGATTGATGGCGGGGATCAAACCGTCTTTGGCGAGTTGTTCGTCGGTGTCGGATTGAAGTTTCGCTTGCTGGTATTCGGATTGGACAGTGGCGGCGACGGCTTGCTGGCTCATGCGCTCGCTCTCAAGGCGCGCGCGGATGTTGTTGTAATCGGCTTCGGCGGCGCGCACCTGATACTCCAGATCGACAGTGCCCTGCTGCAACTCGGGGTTGCTGAGTTCGATGAGCACAGTGCCCGCAGTGACCTCCGTGCCCGGCTGTACGAGCACGCGCTCGACGCGCCCTTGCGTGGCCGCCGCGATGACGCGCACGTCCTGCGGCACGAGCGTGCCGATGCCGCGCACCTGCCGCAGCATCTGGCCGCGCTTCACCGTATCAATGAGCGCGGTGGAGCGCTCGACCGACGGCGCGGCGGGCTTCATGCGCGAGACGCCGAAAGTGATCGCCGCGATGGCGACGATGGCTATGACAGCGTAGAGCGCGACGCGAACTTTACGCTTGCGAGCCGAAGATTTACCGCGAGGAACATCCATTCTTGAACAACACTCCCTTTCTTCGTCTCACCCTAGGCGAAACACGTGCCACCACCGAAAACTCAATTTCCCCGCGTTATTGCCAACCTTTCACACTTTTCCGCCGTCGCACGAAGCTCCCGTTTCCCACTTTCGCGACAAAAACTTTCCGATTGCGAAATCCGCAATCACCCTTCTTTCACAACCCACCCGTCCGACAGTTGCACGATGCGGTTGCCGTAGGCGGCGTTCTGTTCGGAGTGCGTGACCTGAATGATGGTCGTGCCTTCGTCGTTCAGACGCTTGAAGAGTTCCATGATCTCGCGCCCCTGACTTGAGTGCAGGTTTCCCGTCGGCTCGTCGGCGAGCAGCAGTTTCGGATTCGAGATGACGGCGCGCGCGACGGCCACGAGTTGCTGTTGCCCGCCCGACAACTGGTTCGGGTACAAGTCTTTCTTCCCCACGATCTGAAAACGGTCGAGCACGTCTGCGACGATTGATTGCCGTTCGGATTTTTTGACATCCTTGTAAGAGAGCGGCATGTCGAGATTTTCGTAGACGGTCATGTGGTCGAGCAGGTGATAACTCTGGAAGACAAAGCCGATGTAACGTTTGTGCAACTCGCCGCGCTTCTTCTTGTCGAGTTTATGCACGGCCTCGTCCCAGAAATAATATTCGCCCGTCCACGCGCTATCGAACATGCCGAGGATTGCAAGCAACGTTGACTTGCCCGCGCCCGAAGGCCCCATGACGGACACGAATTCGCCCTCGCGCACGTCCAGATCAATGCGACGCAGCACGTAAGTTTTATTCACACCCTGCTCGTAAACTTTTTCGACATTACGCAAACTGATCATGTCTCACCTTACGCGCGACCCGCGCCAAGCGTTTCTTAAAATTGTCCGTCGGAAATCTGGAAGCGTATAGCTGCGCCCTTCGCGCACGTCGCCGTAGTAGCATCGGAAGATCATTTAAAGCCTATGGAAGCGGCGTGCCAGCGAGATTGTCGCGCGTTGGAAAGAGTTTTCGCGGCTTTAAGAGGGGAGACGAGGCAGTTGCAAATTTTCGTATCCCACTTCTGGGACGCGCGTTGTCCGAAAGCGAACAAACGTCGGGCGACCGAAGAGACGCAGAGACGCAGAGGGGGCGCAGAGAGTTGAGTATTATCTATTCCGTCTCGGTGCGCCGTCCGCCGCCGTTGCTGTCGTCGTCTTTGATCCAGACGGTCTTGATGTTGACGAACTCGCGTATGCCGAACTCGCCTAGTTCGCGCCCGTAGCCGGAACGCTTGACGCCGCCGAAAGGCATACGCGGGTCGGACGCCACCATCGCGTTGATGAAGACTGCGCCCGCTTCGAGTTCGCCGACGAATCGCTCGCGCTCCCCGTCGTCGTTCGTCCACGCGCTCGCGCCGAGTCCGAACACGGAATCGTTCGCCAACTCAATCGCTTCGTCAATCGAACTCGCGCGAAACAACAGCGCGACGGGGCCGAAGAACTCTTCCGTGTAAGCGGGAGAATTTTTCGGGATGTCTGCGAGCACGGTCGGCGCGTAGTAGTTCCCCGCACGCCGCAGGCGTTCGCCGCCCGCGTGTACGCGCGCGCCCATCTCGACAGACTTTCGCACCTGCTCGTCAAGTTCTTCCACGATGCTCTCGGTCGCAAGCGGCCCTATTTCGGTCGCCTCGTCCGAAGGGTCGCCGACGCGCAAAGCCTTCATCGCCGCGACGAAGCGGCGCGTGAACTCTTCGTATATATCGGCGTGGACGATGAAGCGTTTGGCCGCGATGCACGATTGGCCGTTGTTGATGGTGCGCGCTTTGATGGCGGTTGTGACGGCCATGTCGAAGTCCGCGCTCGGCATGACGATGAATGGGTCGCTGCCGCCGAGTTCGAGCACGGTCTTCTTGATTTCGCGTCCGGCGCGGCTCGCCACTTCGCTGCCCGCGTGCTCGCTGCCCGTCAAAGTCGCGGCACGCACGCGCGCATCTTCCAGCACGCGCCCGACCTGGTCTGAGTTGAGCAGCAGAGTTTGAAAGACGCCCGCGTCGAAGCCCGCGCGTGTGAAAATCTCCTCTATCGCGAGCGCACACTGCGGGACGTTCGAGGCATGTTTGAGTAGGCCAACGTTTCCGGCCATCAAAGCGGGCGCGGCGAAACGGAAGACCTGCCAGAAGGGAAAGTTCCAGGGCATGACGGCGAGCACCGCGCCCAGAGGTTCGTAGCGTATGAAGGAACGCGTCGCGTCCGTCTCGACGCGTTCGTCTGCGAGAAACGCTTCGGCGTGTTCGGCGTAGTAGCGACAGACGCGCGCACACTTCGCGGCCTCGTCGCGCGCCGCCTGCAAGGGCTTGCCCATCTCAGTCGTCATCAGACGCGCGAAGCGTTCCTGCTCCGTGTCCAAAATTTCCGCCGCGCGCGTCATCTTCTCTGCGCGTTCCGCAAAACTCGTGCGGCGGTGCGTTGTAAAAGCGCGTGCGGCGCGTTCGAGTTTCTCTTCGATCTCCGCTTCGCCTAACGGCGCGAACTCGCGCAACTTCTCGCCCGTCGCCGGATTAACACTCGCGATTGCCATACGAAATAACTCCCCTCTGTCGGTTCGCTTGCTTCGCGCATATCATAACGCAACTGACCGCGCGGCGCGCTCATCATGTATAGTCTCGTCGTTCATCAATTCCGAGGTTCAAGTGTGTAGCGATCCGCATGGGCGTTTTTCTTCTGCAAGGAGTCATTCTGTTTGCGTCGGCTTTTCTGGCGGGGATGATCAATTCCATCGCGGGCGGCGGCACGCTCCTCACCTTCCCGACGCTCATCTGGCTCGGCCTCGACGCGAAAGAAGCAAACGCGACGAGCACCGTCGCGCTCTGGCCGGGACTCGTCGGCGGGCTGTTCGGATTCCGGCGCGAACTGGAAAAAAGCCGCCCGCTCCTTGTCCGGCTCGGAATCACGAGTCTCGTCGGCGGCGCGGTCGGCGCGTGGCTGCTCATCCGTACGCCTTCGGAAACCTTCGCGCGCCTCGTTCCGTTCCTCATCTTCTTCGCCACGATCCTCTTCATGGCGCAAGAACCGATCACGCGCTGGCTCAGGCTTGAGACGAACGAAGACGAACGCGCGCGCGGCTGGTGGACGGGCGCGATCCTCTTCCAGTTCTGCGCGGCGATTTACGGCGGCTACTTCGGCGCGGGCAACGGCATCCTCATGCTCTCCGCGCTCGGCCTTCTCGGCATCTCCGACATACACCGTGCCAACGGTCTCAAGAATTTTTTGGGATTAACTTTGAACAGTGTAGCGGTCGTGGCTTTCTTCTTCTCCGGCCTCGTCAGTCTGCCGCACGCCTTCGTAATGGCAACGGGCGCAATCACGGGCGGCTACTTCGGCGCGAGCGTTGCGCGCCGTCTAGGCCGCACCTTCGTCCGCCGCGCCGTCGTCCTCATCGGACTCACCATCGGCTGTCTCATGCTCTGGCGCATCTCGCGCTGAACACACGCCCCCTCCGCCGCACGCGAGGCATCATGCGCTGTCGCGCATTTATTTTCCGACGCAAATATTTACTTCTTACTTTGCAGATATTTCAAAGGACTTTCAACGTTATAAAAATCCGATTCCTTTGCAAACTGCGTCAGAAGTTTAAGGTGTCCGGAGCCGTAAACTACCAGGACTCGATCATTCGGCGAATCGGTGAGCCTGATGATGTTGTCGAGAATCGTCAGATTTCTTCGATACCACCACGCGACGTAATTTGCTCCGATATACTCTTTACCGCGCCCGATTCGCATGATGTCAAAATATGTTTTATGGCTTTTCTCTATCCGGTCGGGTTGATTGAGAAGAATAAGCTGATCGGTGACGGGCAGCGAGAGCATTTGTTCGTGTTCGGCATCAACTTCTTTCTTCAGGTTTCGATAAACTCCTTTCAGGAAGCTATCAAACTCGGCATCTTTGGAAGCATATTTTTCATAACTGATAGCAGGATCGTCCCAGAAGTCGCTCCAATCAACACAGTAAACTTTTTTATGACCCAACTCTTTCGCCAGACGAAAACCTATCTGATTGGTTTCGTTTTTTGAGAGTTGATAGCTTCCCGCCAAGTATCGCTCGTAAATTTCCTGAGTTTTCGCGTCGGCCTCAAGGTCACATTCGACCACGATCTTGGTTGGCTTGAATTTCTCCAAACGTTCGACAAGTTTAACTATCTGCTTTTGTCGTTCGGGAGAAGTCACGTCGTCAATTTTGCCGTTCACCACATTATTTCCGGGCGTCCCCATGTGATATGTCCCCAGAATAACGAGCGCCGGTTTCGTCTTGGCATCTCTGTCAACAATGCCAAGTTGAGCATTGACGGCACAGGGCAATAGAAAAAGAAAACAAAACCCGAACAGAAAAATATTTCCACGCGATTTCATAAAATATTCTCCTAAGTTGAAAACCAAGATAAAAGGCGAGCCTACTGTTGAAACACCGCGCTCCCGAGTTTTGTGGCAACAAATTTAAGCCGTCTAAGAGACGACGGGACGCAGGGAGATGACGACGGACTTGGAGGCGGGCGTGTTGCTTTTTTCGGCGACGCTGCGGATGGGGACGAGTACGTTTGTTTCGGGGAAGTAAGTCGCCGCCGAGCGTCGCGGGATATTGTAGGGCACGACGACGAAACGGCGCGCGACGCGTTCTTCGCCCTCGAAGTGACTGATCAAATCTACGATTGCGCCCTCTGCGAGTCCGGCCTCGCGTATGTCTTCCGCGTTGAGCATGACGACGCGCCGCTCGTTCTGTATGCCGCGATAGCGATCATCCAGGCCGTAGATGGTCGTGTTGAATTGATCGTGGCTGCGTATGGTCATCATCAAAAACTGGCCGGGCACGAGCGCGTGTTGCGGCAACGCGTGGACGGTGAAGTTCGCTTTCCCCGTCGCGGTTTTCCAATCGCGTTCGCGCGCGAGGTTCGGCAGGTAGAAGCCCCCGGGACGACGCACGCGCTCGTTGTAATTCTCGAAACCGACGACGACGCGCGAGATGCGTTCGCGTATGAGATCGTAGTCGGCGGCGAGTTCGAGCCAGTTGACGTTGCTGCGCCCGTCGAGAGTCGCCTCTGCGAGGCGCGCAACGATCATCACTTCGCTCAAGAGTTCTGCGGACGCGGGCTGCAAGTTGCCGCGCGAAGATTGCACCACGCCCATAGAGTTTTCCGCGCTGACGAACTGCTCGCCCGTCGCCTGTCTATCAATCTCCGTGCGACCGAGACACGGCAAAATCAAAGCCTGCTCGCCCGTGATGAGATGCGCGCGGTTGAGCTTCGTAGAGACTTGGACGGTGAGGCGCAGACGACCGAGGGCTTCGGCGGTGTATTCCGTGTCGGGCGTGGCCGAGAGGAAGTTGCCGCCCATCGCGAAGAAGACTTTTGCGCGACGCGCGTGCATAGCCTTGATCGCTTCCACCGTGTCGAAGCCGTGCGAGCGCGGCGGCTCGAAGCGAAATTCGCGTGCAAGCGCGTCGAGGAAGGCGGGCGTGGGTCGTTCCCAGATGCCCATCGTGCGGTCGCCCTGCACGTTCGAGTGGCCGCGCACGGGACAGACGCCCGCGCCCGGCTTCCCTATCTGCCCGCGCAAGAGCAAGAGGTTCACGATCTCTTGAATGTTCGCCACAGCGTTGCGGTGCTGCGTGAGTCCCATCGCCCAGCAGAAGATCGTGCGGTTCGATTCTGTGAAGATGCGCGCGGCATCGCGTATCTGCTCGCGCGAGATGCCGCTACCCTCCGTGATCTCTTCCCAACGGGCTGCGCCGAGCGACGCGGCATACTCCGCAAAGCCCGACGTGTGCTCCGCGATAAATTCGTGATCGAGCACCTCGCCCGCGCGTCGCGACTCCTCTTCCAACACCTCTTTTGCGATGCCTTGCAAGAGCGCCACGTCGCCGTTGATGCGAACCTGTAGAAACAGGTCGGCGAGTTGTGTTCCCTTCCCTACGAGCGTGTCGAAGACTTCCTGCGGGTGTTTGAAACGCGAGAGTCCAGCTTCGGGTAATGGGTTGATGTGGACGATGCGACAGCCACGACGCTTGGCGGCTTGCAGCGTCGAGAGCATGCGCGGATGGTTCGTGCCCGGATTTTGGCCGATGACGAAAATAGCTTCGGCGAGCGCGAAGTCTTCGAGCGTGACCGTGCCTTTGCCGACGCCGATTGATTCGGACAGCGCCGAACCGCTCGACTCGTGGCACATGTTCGAGCAGTCGGGCAAATTGTTTGTGCCGAACTGCCGTACGAATAGTTGATAGAGAAACGCGGCCTCGTTAGACGTGCGCCCCGAAGTGTAGAAGACGGCTTCGTCGGGCGACGCGAGCGCATTCAACTCTGCGGCGATGAGCGCGAAGGCCGCGTCCCAACTGACGGGTTCGTAACGGTCGCTCTCGCGCCGCAGCAACATCGGTTGCGTGAGCCGCCCCTGATCGTTGAGCCACATGTCGGACTGTTGCGAGAGTTCCGAGACGCTCCACTTGAGGAAAAACTCGTGCGTGATGCGTTTCGTCGTCGCTTCGTCGGCGACGTGCTTCGCGCCGTTTTCGCAGAACTCGAAATGCGTGCGCTCGCCGTCAGGCTCAGGCCATGCGCAGCCGGGGCAATCGAAGCCGCCCTTCTGGTTGATGCGCGACAGAGTCTTGAGCGTGCGCGCCGCGCCCATCTCCGACCACGAATGCTTCAACGCAGAGATGATCGCGGGCATGCCGCCCGCCGTCTCGCTCGCATGTGAAATTTCTATCCCAGTGAAATCTTCCGGCGGCTGTGCGCGACGCGAATCATGCGCGGCTTTCGACGCGTCGCCGTCTGCGTGCGTGTGATGTTTCGTCTCGTCTTCGGATGAAGCTACCGCCTCGTCGCGCCGCAGTTCGCGCTCCGACTTCAAATCTTGCTTCGCAGGTTCGTAGTGGCTCGGATGCGCCTCGACCTTTTGATCGGGCGCGCCCTGCTGCTCCTGAGTCTTGATTTCCTGCTTCATCGTCTCTTCATAGGATGATACTTCACTTCGGGCTGTCTCTCACGCTGCCCGGCCATTGAGTTTCCACAAACCGTAGCCCCACCAAAGAGCATAAACTCTGTATAGCAAATATGGAATCAATGCCCATGCCGCAAGCCTGTCAAGCTGAATCAGGCAAATAAATAGAGCAATATCCATGATTGGAAACAATGTAGCTACAACAAAGCTAAGGAATAAATTTCGGGCGCGGAAGAAAATGTAATTCCAGAGAGCATTGACGACCATCATGAACAAAATGAGCGCTAGAGTTGCATGTTTGAGAACAGAATCGCTATCAAGTCGGAGGAGACGATATATGACGTAGAAAAAGACCGCGTAATAAACACCGCCGATGTTGTACCAAACCCAAAGCGGAGGCGAATAAGGCGGGAATCGCAGCTTGGCAAAATATGACTTCACATTTTTACCCGCACACGCGCCCTCTAACGCAGCCGCTATCACACAAGCTACGAGTGAACCCAGTAAGGCGTAACCAGCGGTCATATTTTGCTCTTAGCTTCTAAATTCAACGAAGGTCTATTTATGACTCAGACCCAAACAGTTTCAAATTGCGCGCACGCGCGGCGGCGAGTCGTTCGAGAAAGTCGTCGCGCGTGATGATGCGCGCGCCGAGCGCGTGCATGTGCGGCGTCATCACTTGAATGTCGAGCCAGTCGAGGCTGCGCGCGCGTAGATGTTCGATCAGGTGGAGCAGCGCGAGTTTCGAGGCGTTCGGGCGTAGGAAGAACATGCTCTCGCCCGCGAACGCGCCGCCCGCGTCAACGCCGTAGAGACCGCCGACTAACGCGTCGCCCTCCCACGCTTCGACGCTGTGTGCGTGGCCGAGTTCGTGCAGTTCGCAGTAGGCGCGAAACATTTCGGGCGTGATCCATGTGCCCTGTTCGTCTGCGCGTTTGACGCGTGCGCAGGCGCGAATCACTTCTGGGAAGGCCGCGTCAATCGTGAGACGATAGGGCGCGCGTCGTTTAACTTTGGCGAGGCTGCGAGGGATTTTCAAATCCTTGAAGTCGATAACGGCGCGCTCCTGCGGCGAGAACCAAGTCAGCGGCCAGCCCTCGATCGGCCAGGGGAAAATTCCGCGCTCGTAGGCGCTGAGCAAGTTGAGCGTGTGTAGATTGCCGCCGACGGCGACGATGTCGCCATAGGGCGCGTCGCGCGGATCGGGGAAGTTGATGGGTCGCACGTCCCGCTTGAAGAATTGCGCCGGATGCTGAATTGATGTTTCCGTCTCCGACATAATGCGAGTGTGTCGTTAGCTTCGGCGCGCGAAACTTTTTGTCAGCGTGCGGAGAAGTTGAGCTTGAGTTCGTCGCCTTCGACGCCGACCGCGACCTCGCCGCCCGAAGCGAGCGACGCGCCGAAGAGCAACTCTTCCGCGAGCGGTTCTTTGATCTTCGTTTGAATGAGACGCCCCATCGGTCGCGCGCCGAAGAGACGGTCGAACCCGCGCGAAGCGAGCCACGCACGCGCCGCTTCGTCGAGCACAACCCTCACATTCTTCTCCGCGAGTTGCGCGTTCAATTCCTTGATGAACTTATCAACCACGCGTTCGATGACTTCAAAGCTGAGCGACGAGAAAGCGATCCAAGCGTCGAGGCGATTGCGAAACTCCGGGCTGAAAGTGCGTTCAATCGCGCCGCGCGCCTGACCTTTGCCCGTTGTGTTCGTCTGAAAACCGATGCCGCCCGCGCTCAACTCCTGCGCGCCCGCGTTCGTCGTCATGATCAAAATGACGTTGCGGAAGTCTGCCTTCTTGCCGTTGTTGTCGGTGAGCGTCGCATGATCCATCACCTGCAAGAGAATGTTGAAGAGGTTCGGGTGCGCTTTCTCAATCTCGTCTAGGACGAGCACGGCGTAAGGCGTCTTGTTGATCGCGTCCGTAAGCAAACCGCCCTGATCGAAGCCGACGTATCCGGGCGGCGCGCCGATGAGACGCGAGACCGTGTGCGCTTCGGCGTACTCGCTCATGTCGAAGCGTATGAACTCGACGCCGAGCGCAATGGCAAGTTGTTTGGCGAGTTCGGTCTTGCCGACGCCCGTGGGGCCGGAAAAGAGGAACGAGCCGACGGGCTTGTCTGGATGGCCGAGACCGGAGCGCGACAACTTGATCGCGTTTGTCACTTGCTCGATGGCTTGATCCTGCCCGTAGATGACAGCCTGCAATTCCCCTTTCAAATCACGCAGGCGATCACGCTCCGAACCGGCGACGGTCTTCGGCGGAATCTTCGCCATGCGCGCGAGCACGATCTCGATCTCAGCCGTGCCGACCGTCTCAGGCCGCTCGTCCTTCGGCAGCAACTTCAGAGCCGCGCCCGCTTCGTCCATCACGTCAATCGCCTTGTCTGGAAGCAAACGGTCGTGCAGGTACTTGGCGGCGAGTTCGGCGGCGAGTTGGATGGCTTCGGGCGCATACGTGACGCCGTGGTGTTGCTCGTAGTAGCTCTTGAGGCCGTGAAGAATCTCGACCGTCTCGGCGAGAGTCGGCTCGCCGATTTCGATCTTCTGGAAGCGGCGCGCGAGTGCGCGGTCGCGCTCAAAGGAGGCTTTATATTCGTGATAAGTCGTGGAGCCAATACAGCGCAATTCGCCTGAAGCGAGCGCCGGCTTGAGAATGTTTGAGGCATCCAT
>DATFGP010000008.1:0-1290 GCA_035249365.1 Pyrinomonadaceae bacterium
CCGCCCCTGCCGAACGCAACAAACAAAAAGCAAAGGGCGGCTCTAAATCAGGTGCGCCGCAGATAGCTTCAAAGAAGCCGACGCACATCACCAGCCAGACCGCCTTGCTTGAAAAGAGAGATCATCGCGTCACCTTCGACGGCAGCGTCGTCGTCACGCAAGGCGCCGACCAGATGCGCGCGGACAAGATGACGAGTTACGCCGACGCCGACAATCACATCGAGCGCATAGAAGCGCGCGGCGACTCTTACCTGAAACAGACGGACAAGGCAGAGATCAAGTCTCCCGACATGGATTTCTTCTTCTCCGGCGAAACGCATCAGATCGAGCGCGCGGTGGCCGTTGGCGGCGCGTACACTCAATCGCTCGGGGCAGAACCTAAACGTGAAGCGCGCGCTTCAACTATCGAAGCGGTGTTCGTTCCGGGCGCTGATGGCAGCGCGGTTGATAAGATCAAAGCGACAGGCAACGCCGTTGTTCAGATACACGCTCAAAAACCCGCGGACGATAGAATCAACCCGACAGAGCGGGAGCTTACGGCTAATAACGTCTCGTTGCAGTTCTTCCCCGACGGCAAAAACGTCAAGTCTGCCGAAGCCAACGAAAACGCCGTGATGACCGTCACGCCCGTTCGCGCAGAAAAAGGGGCTAACAAAAAAACGATACGCGCGCCTCAAATGAACTCGGCGTTTTACGACGAAGGCAATCGCGTGAAGACGTTCAACGCGACTGGCGGAGTCAAAGTCGAAATCGAAGCGATGGTCGAGGGCGAACACCCGCCGCGCATTACGACCAGCGATCACCTCGACGCGAGTTTTCTGGCCGACTCTCAGGATGTCGAGCGCGTCACGCAGGAAGGCAATTTCAAATACAACGAAGGCGACCGCAACGGCGTTGCCGAGCGAGCCATCTACGACGGGCAGAAAGAGATTCTCAACCTCAGAGGCAAACGCCCGCAGGCGTGGGACGCGAAATCGCGCACGCAGGCGGACGAGATTGATTACGACCGCCAGAGGGACGAATCGCACGCGCGCGGCGACGTGCGCACGACTTACTACAGCCGCGAGACTACGGGCAACGCGACTCCGTTCAACAACACGAAGTCGCCCGTCTTCATCACAGCCGAACGCGCAGACGCGCGCAACGGTGATGGCGTTGCCGTTTACACGATAGGCGCGCGCGGATGGCAGGACGACAATTTCGTGAAGGCTGATCGCATCGAGCTTTATCAAAAAGAGAAGCGAATGGTCGCGATCGGGAATGTCGAAAGCGCGCTCTATCAAGTCAAAC
>DATFGP010000009.1:0-106889 GCA_035249365.1 Pyrinomonadaceae bacterium
TACACGCTCAGCGACGCCTCTAACCCGCTCATCCGACTGTGTGACATGCTCAGCGACACCTTTCACCCGCTCAGCCGCATGTTTTACACGCTCATCGGCCTCTCTGCACCGCTCAGCCGCGTCTGTGTACCGCTCATCGGCATCTGTGACGCGCTCATCGGCGTCTTTGCATTGCTCATCGGCGTCTGTGCAACGCTCAGCGGCATGTGTGACGTGCTCAGCGACGCCTGTGACACGCTCATCCGACCCTTCAACACGCTCATTGGCATCTCTGACATGCTCATCCGTCCCTGTAACACGCTCAACGGCGTCTTGAAAGCGTACAGCGTCGCCTGTGACGTGCGCGGAGACGCCTGTCGGGTGCATTGCGGCGTCTCGAACACGCGCCGCCTCTTTCAAAAGCGCGGCGCACCGCTAGTCGAGCATCACGACCTCGCCGTCAACGACGCGCGCGAGATATTCGCCGTCGCGCATGACCCATGCGATGCGGTGTCTCTGGCGTGCGAGTTCCGCCCATTCGCTTTTTTTGTTCGGATTCTGTTCGACGAGAATTGCGCCGCGCGCAAGTCGCACGTAGCGCAGGCCGGAGCGCGCGAACTTTTGCACGCCGCGCCCGCCGCCGAAAAGTTTTTCGTAGGCGACGAGTATGCGTCCCGCCGTCAAACGGTCGGCGTCGTCGTCAGTCTTGCCCGTGCGTGTGCTGTCCGTCATTGATGTGGGTGGCAGCGCGATTGTTTGCGGCGGCGGCGGTGTCGCTGTCGTTCGGAGTTTGGCTGCGGCGGCGGCTGAGGATGGCTTCGACCAGATCGAGCAGGTCTTTGGAGCGATAGGGCTTGGCGAGATAGGCGTCGAAGCCTGCTTCGAGAGCGCGCTGGCGGTCTTGATCGGCGGCGAAGGCCGTGACGGCGATGCAGTGTAGCGAGCGCGTGCGTTCGTCTGCGCGCAAGGTTTCGAGCGTCTCCCAGCCGTTGAGGACGGGCATCGAGAGGTCTATGAGCACGATGTCGGGGAGTTCGGCGCGCGCCGCCGCGACACACTCGCGCCCGTCGCGCGTCTCGCGCACGCTGTAGCCCGCGCTCTCAAGCATCAGGCGCATGAGTTCGCGGTTGTCGTCATAATCGTCGGCGATTAGGATGCGCGCTGCGTGCATGGTCGTAAAAGCTTTCGGGAAGCGTGAGTGCTTCACCCTTTCATATTGATGACGAAATGCTTCTGTAACAGCGGATCACTTGAGCAGTCACGGCGGAGAGGCGGGCACGTTATATCTTAGCGCGCGCCGCGTGTCAAACTTTAAGATCGCGTGAGCGGCGTCCTAGGTTTGGGCAATAATATTGTTGACTCGCCACTTGCGTATGGGAGGCAGCTAACTCGCGGCTCAGGTGCATGCCGTTGTCAGGTTGCGTGGTGGAAGTGAAGCCCTCTTACTACTTGTGCTTACGGTGAATCGGCGAACGAACCGTCTGTGTATTCAACTCGCGTAATGACCGTCACTACGTTGGCAATTTCATCCGACGATTTCCCGCCACCAGCCGTAGCGTTCACAAGGCGTACAAACGGGATCGGCAGTCGCCGTGTCAGCTTTCGTCTCTCGGCTGGCTTGATCCGCTTGGCGGAGGTCACCTCGTACTTACGGATCAACTCTCCTGATTCGGGATTAACGAGCGATACCGACCAGAACACAGACTTGATGCTCTTGGTGCTGCGGTTATGGACGACGACCGAAGCCGGGAAAGTGCGGCCGGTCGGACGCCACTTGGTCATCCTTGAAACTTCGTCCAGCTCCTGTCGGCGCTTGCCGAGTGTGACATCCTCCACGTTGTCCGGGACTATCCCGCGCAACCCATCTCGCTGTATTCCCCTCTGGGGATCGGACTGCGCGCGGGCGGTCGAGACAACCAACAGCGTCAAAGTGAACACTGCCATGAGTATCTTCATGTAATCAATTCTCCTTCAACTACGAGTATAGCTTTCGGAAGGATCAATGTCAGAACATTAGACGGTAGACGATCTGAGGATAGTAGCGCCAATTCACCGTTTTCAACTTCGGCGGATAATCTACACAGGCGGGTTTTCATTTCCTAGCGCGTGAGCGTTGCCGCCGACCAAGCGCGCGAACTCCTTCTTCAACATCGGGTAACATTCGCACGACTGCGCCTCTAGCATTTCGCGGTCAAGGATGGTGACGTGCCCCCGACTGTAGCTAATTATCTCCGCATCTCTGAGTTGAGTCGCCGCTTCGGTGACACCCGCGCGGCGCGTGCCTAACATCGTGGCGATGAACTCATGCGTCAATCCTAATTCCTTCGACTGCGACCTGTCCTGACACATCAGCAGCCACTTCGATAGCCGCGCGCTGATATGATGCGCGCGGTTGCAGGCAGCGGTCAGGGCGATCTGCGTGATGAAGGCTTGCGTGTAGCGCAGCAGCATGTCATGTAGCAACCCGCCCTTATCAAACTCTCTCTTGAGCACGTCCGTCCGCATCCGCAAGCCGTCGCCCGCCAGTTGCACCTGTGCTAAGAGCGGCGTGCTGACAGTTCCTAGAAAGACGCAGACGCCGAACATCCCCTCGTTACCGACCATCCCGACTTCGACGGTTCCGCCGTCTTCAAAACTCGACACGAGAGAGACTGTGCCGCGATTGGGAAAATAAACGTGCGTGATCGGCTCGTTGGGTTGACAGAGCACATCACCGAGTCGCATTTCTACGAATTCTAAATAGGGTGCGAGGCGTTCGTATTCGGCGCGTGACAATGCGTTGAGGATTCGGTTCGAGGTGGTTGGGAGCGCCGGTGCGAGCGTGGACATCGGTAGCCTTCCTGTGTGCGGTTCATGCCTGTAAAAGACAGCACGCGGCAAAAGGAGAGGTAGCTAGGCTGACCTGATGTCGTATGGAGCTTTGCTAAAGAACTATGCGAGTAACGGAAGCAGGATAACACACTTTGTCCGAAATGAACAATCCATTGTCCGTATCGTACAAAGCGGGATGACAGCACATTAAACTGTACAGACGAATAATCCTTGATGTGTTATTGTCAATGTTCCAGATAAGGGGTTATCAAAGGGATGGACACAGAACAGAGGAATCGAGCGACGATCTTTCTCATTGAAGAAGACGACGAGACGCGTCCTCTCTTGAGGCGCAATCTAACGCGTGACGGCTTCCGCGTGCTGATGGCAATAGATGAAGACGACGCAATCAGCAGGGTTGACGACGGACACTTGAAGGCCGATCTGGTTTTAATAAATCTCGTCGGGCGTTCGGTCGAAGATACTTTGCAAATCGGTCGGCGTATTCGTGAACACGGGAAATCCGACGGGGCGACGCCGCTCGTCGTGCTGGCTGATAAGTATGAGAAGGATGTCGAAGGCACAAATGTAAACGTCGGCGGGAACGACTGGATTTTATATTTGGGCGAAGACCTCGACCAGCTACAGAACCTACTCCATAGTCTTCTCGACCAACCGTCGAATTAGGACGCTCCGCTTTCCACTTTCAACTCTCTCCCGATCAATGACTTGCTTGACACCGCGCGCGCCTGCCCGCCATAATCCCTGACAGGCGTAACGCGCCTCTGTGCGCGCGCCTCCGGCGAGTCAAAAACACCTGACTCGACCGCCGCTGTAACCTACCGGGCGCATCCGGCCCGCACTATCATCAGCAACACGAGCGACGAGAAGGAGAGTCACAGGTGGCAGGAAGCGAAGGCTTGGAACAGAGTTTGCGCGCCGAAGTGGAGAGCTATATCAAGGCGCGCGTGCAGGGACAGCAGGAAGAGATCGCGCGGCTGCAAAGTCAGGTCAACGAAGCGTTCACGCGCCTCAGCGAACGCCTCTCCGACGCGTCTCTCTCAGACGCGCCGATTGCCGTCTCGATCTCGGAGCACCTGCGCGCGGCCACCGGCAAGGGCACGGAAGTGGCCGCAGAGTCTTCTGCGCGCGCACGCTCTACGAGCGACATCGCGCTGCTCAAAGCCGCCGTTGACGACATAGACAACCAGCGTTCGCAAGCCGACATTCTCAACACGCTCGTCAACCGCGCCGCCACGTTCACGCCGCGCCTCGCCTTCTTCGTCGTCAAAAACGAACGCGCGACGGGCTGGCGTGCGCGCGGCCTCGAAGGCACTGTCGGCGACGACGCGGTGCGCGAGATTTCGCTGCCGCTCGCAGACGACACGCTCCTGAGCCGCGCCGCCAACTCGCGTTCCACATGGAGCGGCGCACCCGGCACGAACGCGGACGATCATCAAGTGATCTCGAAACTTGGCGGCGAAACCCCGCAACGCATGGTTGCCATCCCGCTTATCGCCCGCGACAAGTGCGTCGCAGTGCTCTACGCAGACAGCGCCGCGCTCGAACCCGACGCCATCAACCTCGAAGCACTCGAAACGCTCGTGCGCGTCACGAGCATGTCGGTCGAACTGCTCGCGCTCAAACGCCCCGCGCCGCGCCCCGCCGAACGCGTACACGCAGCGCAGCCTTCAACGACGGGCGCACAGCCCGCGCAAGCGGCAACTGTCTCCGTCGAAGCGCCCGCCGAAAGCGGGGAAGAAGTTTCCACCACGCCGCGCGACATCGAACCTGCTCAGCCCGTCGCCGCTGTAGAAGAAGCGACGCACGAACCCTCGCTCGTCGCCGAACCGCACGAGGAACGCGGCATCGAACCGTCCTTCGGCGCGGAAGCAGCGCGTCCGCCCGCCGCGCCGGAGAGCGCGAGCGGCGACGAGCGCGCGACGCCCTCGGCAGTTGTCGCCGAACCGGCAGGCTCGACGGGCGGGTCTTCTGCGCCTGTGGCCGCGCCGCTCGGCGGCAGTTCGCGCCGCTCGGACAGCGAGTTGCCCATCGAAGTCGGCGAAGAGGAACGTCGCTACCACAACGACGCGCGCCGCTTCGCGCGCCTGCTCGTCTCCGAAATCAAACTCTACAACGAGCAGAAGGTGCGCGACGGGCGCGAGCAGGGCAACCTCTACGAACGCCTGCGCGAAGAGATCGATCGCTCGCGCCAGATGTACGACAAACGCGTCGCGCCGAACGTCGCATCGCGCTACGACTACTTCCACCACGAACTCGTCAACACGCTCGCCGAAGGCAACGCGGCCAAACTCGGCAGCGACTACCCGGGCGCAAGCGTCGCCGCCTGACGCTCGCTCGTACTCGTTTCAAATTCGCTTTGGGCAGGGCTTCAACTCCCTGCCCTTTTTCTTTCACGGGCGAACGGGTTCTGGCGCGCGGCGCATCCTAGCGTTGTCGCAAGGCAAGGCGCGTCGCGGGTTCAACTTGATCTCCCTGTCGCGGCAAGTTAGTTTAAGTTTCATGCGTTGCATCAACTCGATCAAATGTTCGCGCGAGGGGAATGGAAAAGTTTTGAGAATCACTTATCGCCAGCATCAAGTCGTCTTCGTGTCGGTTGTCTTCTTCTTCGCCGCCGCCGCTGCGCTGCTGTTGCCGTTTGCGAGCGTAAGTTGCAGCAGCGCAAAGTTGCAGCACAAGGCGGGCGAGGCGGAAGCCGTCGAACGCCTGCGCGCGCTGACGCACGCCGCGCCGCCCGCGACGATCCCCGCCGAGAGCGCCGTCACGCCAATCGAGACGCAGTACGTGAACACGGCTGCGGGCGCGCTCGCGCGCTTCATACGCGCACGCATAAAAATCGCCGCCGGAGACTTCGCTGGCGCGTCAACGCTCCTCGACACGAACGCATTCGGGCAGCAGACCGCGCTCGGCGATTACGCGTTACTCCTTCGCGCCGACGCGCTCGCTAAGACGGGTCGGCGCACCGAAGCACGCGCCGCCTATGAAAAACTCGCGCGTGACTATCCGCAATCCATGCGCGCGCGCGATGCCAGTTTGCGCAACGCCGAACTCGCGTTGCAAGACAACGCGGCGGCAGCCGTGCCGCTCCTTTTGAAAAATTTGTCGGACGCGGACGACGCGGGCGCGCTTCTTCTTACCGCGAAGGCTTACGAACAGACGGGCGACACCGCGCGCGCCATCGCCGCCTATCGTCGCCTCTACTTCTTCGCGCCCGCTTCGACCGAGACGAACGACGCCGCGAGCGCGCTCACGCGTCTCGGTTCGACGCTCGCGCCCGCCTCCCCGCTCGAAGCCACGACGCGCGCCAACAGACTTTACGACGCAAAAGTCTACGCCGCAGCCGCAGCCGCCTTCGGCGAAGCCTTCACGCGCTTTCCCGCAACCGCCACTACGGACGCGCAGTTGCGTCGCGGCATAGCCGCTTTCAACGTCGGCTCGACGCGCCTGCCCGAAGCCGCCGCCGCTTTGAATGCCGTGCCCGCGTCCGTGCCCGATGCGCGCGTCGAAGCCCTCTACTATCTCGCGCAGACTCACGCGAAGGCGCGACAGTGGGAACAGGCGCGCGGCGCGCACGCGGAGATGCGCCGCGCCTTCCCCGAACACACTCTAACGAAACGCGCGCTCGTCGCCGCAGGGCTTATCGCGCGCGATGCGAAGAACACCGTCGAGGCCGCAAACTTTTTCCGCACGGCGGTCTCTTCTTACGCGGGCGCGGTCGAAGTGGCGCAGGCGCAGTTTGAACTCGCATGGGCGGCTCACGAGTCGAAGAACTACGCAGAGTCTTCGCGTCTCCTCCTCGAACACCTCTCCGTCTATGCCGACCGCAACACGGACAATCGAGGCCGCGCCGGATACTGGGCGGCGCGCGACGCCGAACGCGCCGGACAACTTCCGCAAGCGCGCGCGCTCTACCAAGCGATGCTGCAACGCTACGACGCCAACTGGTACGGCGACCTCGCCAAACAAAGACTCGACGCTTTGAAACGCACGAACCCGAACGCGTCGGCTGACTTCCCCGCCGATTCGCCGGTCGCGCGCGCCGTCGTCAACCTCAGCACAATCTCCGTCGCGGAAGAGACGGCGACGGCGGAGATGAACGCGTCGCTTGCGAAAGCGGATCAACTGAACGTCGTCGGTCTGGACGAGTACGCGTTGGACGAAGTAAACGAAGTTTTGGAGTCTGCGCCGCGCAGCCCGCGTCTGAATCTGGCGAAGGCGCGCATCTATCGCACGCGCCAACAGAACTTGCAGGCGTTTCTCGCGCTGCAAAAAAGTTATCCTGATTATTCGCAGATGAAGCCAGAGGAACTGACGCGCGACGAGTGGGACGTGTTCTACCCGCTCGCCTACTGGGACGCGATCACGCGCGAGGCGCGTGTACGCAGCATTGATCCTTATCGCGTCGCCGGACTTATCAGGCAAGAGTCCGTCTTCGACCCGCTCGCCTCTTCGCACGCCAACGCCTATGGCCTGATGCAACTGCTGGTTGAGACAGCGCAAGTCACCGCGCGCAAGTACGGCATCACGCGCACCGTCACGCGCGATGCGCTGCTCGCAGACCCGCAACTCAACATACAGATCGGCACGGGCTATATGCGCGATCAACTCGACCGCTTCGGTCGCATCGAATACGTCGCCGCCGCCTACAACGCGGGGCCGGGGCGCGCCGTGCGCTGGCGCGTGGAACTCCCCGCCGAGATGGACGAATGGGCTGAAGCCGTGCCCTTCAAAGAGACGCGCGGCTACGTGCAAGGCGTCGTCAGAAACACGCTCCAATACAAACGGCTCTACGACGAGCAGGGACGCTTTCGCGCAGAGGTCGGCGCACGCGCCGTGCGTACTGCCGCGACGGGAGCAGCGACCGCGCAACCGTCAAACGCCACCGTGCGTCCGCGCCGCGCGACGCCCGACGAAGAGGAATTGAAAGAGGAACAATAAGCGTGCGTGGAATTGAAGGAGAGCGCAAATGAAAGAGACGATGAAAGGGACTTGGAAGCCGCGCGGCTCGATTCTTGAATGCTTCTCCTCTCAATGCTTCTCTCTCACGACGTTCGCGCTGCTCATCTCTCTCGCTGTCAACGTCGCATCATTTGACGCGCATGCACAGAAGCGCAGGAAGCCGACGCCGAAGACAGGCAAAGCCGCGCCCGTCGCTTCGACGAAAGTTAAGTCGCCCGTCACTTCGACTAAGCCTAAGCCGCCCGTCGTCGCCGCGAAATCGATCACGTTGAAGACCGAGCCGAAGGCCGTCGTCTGGTTCGACGAAGTGCGGCGCGGCGTAACGGATGAGTCGGGCGGGTTCGAGATCACGAAAGTCTCTGCGGGTCGCCACACCCTGCGCGTGCGCGCCTCACGATTTGCCGAACGCACGCTCAACATTTTGCCTACGCAGCGCGGCGCGCTTCTACTCCCGCTCACGACCACGACGGACGAAGCCGAACTCGCTTTCCAACAGGCCGAAGAAGCGCGCGAGCGTGCGACGACCGAAGAAGCGCGCCGCGAGGCAGCCGAACTTTACCGACGCGCGCTCGCGCTGCGTCCGCGTTTCCCCGCCGCGCACGTTGGCCTTGCGCGCGTGCTGCTCGATTTGAATGATTACGAGGCCGCGCTCGACGAGGTTGACGCGGCGCGAGCGGGTCGTCCCGCGTATGCGGAAGCGTCTGCGGTCGAAGGGCGCATCCATCGCGCCCTGTCGCAAAATCCTGATGCCATCGAAGCTTACGGGCGAGCCATACGCGAGGCGCGCGGCTTCCAGCCCGAAGCGCACACAGGACTCGGCATCATCTACGAAGACGAAGGCAAGTATGAGGAAGCGGCTGCGGCCTTCCGCAAGGCCATCGCGCAACTCTCCGACACCGAACCCGTCCTCTACGAACTGCTCGGCAGAACTTACGAGCGTCTTGAGAAATACAAAGAGGCCGTCGCGGCTTACGAGAAATATCTCGCGCTCGCGCCGAACGGCAAACTCGCGCCCGCCATCCAGTCCGTTATAGATCAACTACGCAAGCAGGCCGCCGAACAGGACGCGCCGCCGCCACAGCCCATCAACTAACACGCCGCCCGTTAACTACTGCTCCGCGCGTCCACTACTACAAACGCGTGTCCGCGTCGTCGCAGCGCGGCGCGAGCGCGCCGAACACCGCGCGCCCGATGAGCGCCATGATGATGATCAGGATCGGCCCGACGAGTAGGCCGCCCGCGCGAGTCGTCAACGCCTGCGCCATCGTCGCGGTCGTCCCTTCGGGAATGTTCAGCGCGTCCCAGTGACGGAAATAGGTATCGATGTTTGCGGCGTAGCTGATCAGCGTGGCGAGGAAGATCAGGATTTGCGAGAACAGACCGAGCACGAGGCCGATGAGGATCGTGCTGACCCAACTGAACCCGCCGACTCGACGCGACATCGCGCCGTAGATGAGCGCGCAGATGATCGTCAGGCCGAGAACGGAGAACATCGCGTTGCCGCGCGGGGCGTAAGGCGTACCGAAGACGGGGCCGTTGAGAAACCGCAGCACTGTCCAGAGGACGAGTAAGACCAGAGGCAGGCGCACGAAGCGCAGGACACGTAGGAACATTGGGGGAAACTCCTATTTGAGAATTTAACAGCCGACCGCTTGAAGGGTAAGTTATACGAAAGTCGCGCGTCGCAGTTTACAATCTCGCCAACCACTGCCCGTAAGTCTCCTGCACGCTTTCCATCCAACGACGGAAAGTGATCTTCTCAGGCGATTGCGCGTGCGCCTCTTCAAATTTTGCGACGGCGCGCAGCAAATCTATTTTCACTTCATGCAAGTGAAAGCGGATTGACTCGCCGAGCGTCTCCCTGTCGCGCTCGCCGAGAGACGGAAACTTCGCCGCGAGTTGTTCGACCACCTGCGGTTCGATCTCTTCGCCCAGCGCGGCGACCTGCGACTTGAAGTGCGCGACGGCTGACGGCTCGCTCGCATCCGGCGCTTTGAGCGCGTTTCTCAAGAGCGTGAGCGCGCGTGTGATTTGCAGCTTGCGCCCGTGCCGAAGCGCGTGATGCTCGGCTGCTGCGAGCGGCTCGCCCTCGAAAGTGCCGTCCATGAAAACGACTGTCGCGATGACAACTTTTCGCAGCGCGCGTGGCGTGTAACCGTCCGCCGTCAACTCTCCGCCGTCGCCGCCCGACGCGTTCAACTCGAAGACCTCGCCTGCCTTGATGAGCGGAAGATTCTGCGGATGCTGCGGCCTGTTGGTGCTGGGTTGCTTGCCCGTGTAGTAATCGACGTGCAGCGCGGCGATGTCCTTGCCGGAGACGTTTCTGAGCCGCACGACGTAAGAAGGTAAACTCGCCTCGCGCGCCTCGACGCCGACGAGTTCGAGCGCGCTCGTGCGGCTCTCGACGTAAGGCGGCGCGGCCTCTGCGGTCGGCTTCGTACGCACGACCCGCAACTCGACCGGCACGATGCCGTACTCTTTCAACTCTTCGACCGCCACCCGCTCGTCAACGCGCACCGAATACGCTGCGACCTGTTTCACCTCGTCGTGATAACGCTCACCGAGGTGTACAGACACTTCGATCTTCAAAGCCGTCTCGCTCTCCACGCGCGAAGCGACTTCGACCGCGCGCACCGGCAGCGCGCCCGCAGGCTGTCGCCATCCCGCAAGACGCTCGAAGCGCACAAACCACATGCTCCGGTCGCCGGGAATGAAAGTCGTGTAGTCCTTACGGTAGCGGATTTCGACGGTCAGATTGGTCGTCGCCGGACGTGTCTGTTTCTGCGTCGCAACCGCCTGAGCAGATGCGTCCGCGCACATGAAGGCGAACACAAACGCGAGCGCGCAAAATCTTTTCATCCCACATCCTCTCGAAAGCGACACGCTTCCGGCAGACTAGAGCCAGCCCAACTTTCTCGCGAGCACCACGAGCAGGAAGGATAGCACGAGAAAAGTCGCCAGCCACGGACGATTCCCCATCGGGCATTTATTGTCTTTGCTCTCTTCGCTCATCACCGTTTCTGCATTTGCCTCGAAGCCGCCACCTGTGCGAGCATCGCGTCTTCAAGCAGGGCTGTTTCCAAATCTCATTCACACGAGTTAAATTTACATGACACGACCCGCCGCCACAACACCTCATCGCCACGTCTCCGAAAAGGCATCACGCTTCACAGAGTCCGTCATACGCGAGATGACGCGCGAAGCCCTCAAGCACGGAGCGGTCAACCTCTCGCAAGGCTTTCCGGATTTCCCCGCGCCCGCCGCGATCAAAGAGGCTGCGATGCGCGCGATTGATGCGGACGTGAACCAGTACGCGATCACCTGGGGCGCGCGTGATTTCCGCGAAGCGATTGCGGAGAAGACGCGCTGGTATCTCGGATTAGACGTTGAACCGGAAACCGAGATCACCGTCACCTGCGGCTCAACCGAAGGCATGATCGCAGCGATGATGGCGACCGTAGACCCCGGCGAAGAGGTCGTTATCTTCGAGCCGTTCTACGAAAACTACGCGCCCGACACGATTCTGTCCGACGCGCGCCCGCGCTACGTCCCGCTTCGCGCGCCCGATTGGACGTTCGACCGCGATGAGTTGCGTGCTGCCTTCAACGAACGCACCAAGGCTATCATCATCTGCAACCCGAACAACCCGACCGGCAAAGTCTTCACGCGCGAAGAGTTCGAATTCATCGCCGCGCTCTGCAAGGAATACGACGCGCTCTGCTTCACGGACGAAATCTACGAGCACATCCTCTACCCGCGAGAAGATGCGGAGATCAAACACATCTCTATGGCTCAAATCGAAGGCATGCGCGAGCGCACAGTCATCGTCAACTCGATGTCGAAGACCTATTCGGTGACGGGATGGCGCGTCGGTTATTGCATCGCGCCGCCCGCCATCACGTCTGCGATACGCAAAGTTCACGACTTCCTCACCGTCGGCGCGGCCGCTCCGCTCCAATCCGCCGGAGCGATGGCGCTGCGGCTGCCGCCCGAATACTACGAGCACTTGCAGACGGATTACACCGCGCGCCGCGACATGCTTTTGCCCATACTCGAAGAGGCCGGATTTAAAGTGTTTCGTCCCGACGGCGCTTATTACGTGATGACCGACATCAGCGCGTTCGGTTTCGCGAACGATGTCGAGTTCACGCGCCACTTGATCCAAAAGATCGGCGTCGCATGCGTGCCCGGCTCCAGCTTCTACAGCGATCCGGCGCTCGGCGCGCAGCAGGTGCGTTTCTGCTTCTGCAAAAAAGACGAGACGCTCCACGCCGCCGCCGAGCGTCTTCAAAAACTTCGCGCTTGATGCGATTCTCAAGTTTAAGAGGATGCTCTTGCAAACGTCTGCCCGCGATCTTCAAGATCGAAGATCAAGGCCGCTTCGAGAGTCAACTTGAAGAAGTAGACCAACGCGCCGCCGATTGGCTTCAGCTTTACAGATGCTCTCGTTGCGGGCAGCACTGGCAACTCGACCTGCCCGATAAGTACGAGGTCAGTTGCGCGATCAAAATTGACGACCCTGCTCGCTGGCAATACTTCGACGACAAACCTGTCAGGCTTCAATTTCTCATCGAATCGCGCGGCGGGCTGTCTCAGGAAGAATGTGCGAAAGCCGGTTGTTCAAATTGTGCGTTAAAGACTCTGGCTTTTTGCCCCGCACACGCCTACGAGATCGGGATCAGAGTTTGAAAGGATCGGCTTCGGGCCGTGTGGGACACGAAACGTCAAATCATCTGGCTCTCGACCGCGATCATCTTCGGCACGTTCGTCGTCTATCAACACGCGCGTGACGAGGCCGAAGGTTTCGATCCCGCCTACTTCGCGCTCCTCGAAATCATCCTCCTAGCCGTCATCGGCACAATGTTTTATTTCTACTCTAAGAGCAGTGACAAGTGACGAGTGACAAGTGACGAGCAAAAGCAAGTGATGAGTGATGAGTTAAAACAAAAGTCTTATCTTTTACTCATCACTCATCACTTTTCTGACTTGTCACTTGTCACTCGTCACTTGTCACTTATTTATGCGTCGGCGGCTGCGCCGACTTGTAGCGCACCTGTATGCCGGGGTTGCCGACGATGAGCAGGCGGCGCGCTTCGGAGTAGGGGAGCGCGGTCGGGGCGTATGAGAGTAGATAGCGATTCTGGCGTAGTTCGTCGCAGATAGCCTTGGCGGACTCGGCGGGTTTGTCGAGCGGAAGGATGCGTCCGCCTGTGCCTTCGACGAGTTGTTGGACGACCTGCGTGGGCTTCGGCTGATCGCGACGGTGCGCGCCGCCCGTGCGGTCGGGAATTTGCAACGCGTAGACGGTGATGTCGGATTTTTGCAGTTCGCTCAGGAGGTCTTTGAACTTCGTGTTGCTGCCGCGATCAAGGCCGTCGCCGACGAACACTATGACGCGCTTGCGGTTCGAGCCTGTGAGCGGGCGCAAGGCCACTTCTATGACATCGTTGATCGCGTCGAACAGATGCGGGTCGCCCTTCTTACGCAGGAGCGCGACGGCTTCTTCCACGTCTTTCGTCTTGTCCGTCCAGTCTGCGGAAAGTTGTTCGGCGCGCTCGTCGAAGCCCGCGATGAGTAGTTGGTCGCCCTCGTAAATCTCGTAGGCGAACTCGCGCGCCACGCTCGCCAGTTTTGGAATGTCCGTACGCAGGGAGAGCGAGTTGTCGAACAGGAGCACGATGCGCGCGGGGCCTGTGTCGGGCGCGAGGTTCTGTATGTTTTGCTCGATGCCGTCGTCGTAGAGCGCGAGGTCTTTCGAGGTGATGGGCGCGCGCGAACCGTCTGCGCGCGCGGCGACGACGTTGAGCATCGTCAAGCGTTCGCGCGAGTTGACGGGACGCCGTCCCGCCTGTCCTGCCGCCGCGAGGCAGGCGGCGAGCGTGAGACTTACGGCAAGGGAAATTTTACTGTACGACACTGGGTTATGGCTCCGATAGCGCGAGATAGGATTCAGTCGCTTTTCGGGCGGTTGGATGTTGCGGCGGGGCTAGAGGTTTTCTTTTGTTTGGAATCTGTTGAATCCGTCGAAGCGGCGGGCGCAGGCTTAGACTCCGCCGGAGAGGCTTTCGCGTCAGCCTTCGCTTCGCCTGCGCCGTCCCCTTTGGCTTCGGTAGTGCTGCTGCCCTTCGCGGCGTCTTTGTCGCCCGCGCCCGTCTTCTTCGCGGCGTAGTCCGTCACGTACCAGCCGGAGCCTTTGAGTTGAAAACTGCTCGTAGACCATTCCTTCTCCAACTTCCCGCCGCAATTTTTACAACGCTTCAAAGGCTTGTCCGTGATCTTCTGCATCACTTCGAGGCGCGCCCCGCATTTCTGGCAACTGTATTCGTAAATCGGCATAAATCTCTTCGGTCGTCTCTACTAAAAATGAATTTGAACGTTAAACTGCACGCGATTATACGAAGCGCTTGATGCGTGCGCAACCGCGTGCGGACTTTGCTCTAATAAAGGGGCGCTCGACTTAGTCTCGCAAAAAATACCTCTAAAAAATTTCTCCACAGGCGAAGTTTTTTGCACCCTTTCCATACGCCAAATGCCTTTCAACCCCTCGAATTTATCGCTCAGGATGAACGATCGCGCAGCGAAGTTTTGCCCTGTCATAGACTTGCGCGCGTGCGGATTAAATGCAGACAGCAAAAGGACTTATTCGCATAAGTTTCGTGCGCTCGAAGCAACCGGCGGGGCGTTTGCCCCATCTTATTCGCGGTCTCGATAATGCTCTTTGCAAGATCGTTTCGACCATGCGTAGCCCCCAACCTTTGCACCGCATTTAACGATGCAACCGATGGCGTCGAATTTCGATTCGACCCTAGCTCACATGGAGAACGAACTGAATGCAGATTACCCGGCACGTCCCCCACTTCCGCTCTTTCAAGTTATCACTCTTAACTTTATTCGCGCTTTTTCTCTTCGTTAATTTTTCCAGTATCGGCACACGCGTCTTTGCGCCGTCAGTTGCGGCGACCAGAATCCGACACAACGAAAACTACATCCCCACGGACGTTCCCACGTCCGGCGACGCCGAAATTGATCTGATGATCTTTCGCGCAGGCAAAGAGTACGGCGTTGATCCGCGCTTGATTCACGCGGTCGTCTTTCAGGAGTCGCGCTACAAGAAGGATGCCAAGTCCTACGCGGGCGCGGAAGGCTTGATGCAGATGATGCCCGCCACCGCCGCTCGCTTCGCCGTCGAAGGCAAAACGGGCGTGGAACAAAATGTCTACGCCGGAACGAAACTGCTGCGTTGGCTCTTGAAGCGTTTCGACGGCAACATCTCGCTCGCGCTCGCAGGCTACAACGCGGGCGAAGGCTCTGTTGACAAGTACGACGGCATCCCGCCCTATCCCGAAACCGAAAACTACGTCCGCAAGATCACCGCCAACTACGGCAAAAACTACCACCCTGTTCTCGACCCCGCAGACGCAACCGTCTTCTTCCATCTCACCGAAGAAACCGCGCAGAATTAAAAGCTGTCCGTTGTCCGTTGTCCGTCGTCAGTTGTTCAATCACATTCTATAGCAGCTTGTGTGATTGTCACATGCAACTGACAACTGACTACGGACAACGGACTGACTTTCGCATCAGCATTTCATTCGCCGTTCCGCCTTCATCGTTTTCTTTGTTATCATCTGCACTTAACAACACTCTCGCCTGAGCGAGTCCTTGTGTTAAGGAGCAGCAGCACCGTTGTCTTTGCAGCCTACGCCCATCACGAATGTCGAGTCGCTTTCGCTCGAACGCAAGATCAAGATGCACGAAGCGCGCGAGGCGATTATCAACCGCCTCGCGCCGACCATCCACACCAAGATCGATCTGGACAAATTCCTGCAAGCCGTCGTCAGCGAACTCGGGCAGATGATGGACGTGGATCGCTGCGACGTGATTCAACTCGCCTCCGAAACCGAACTTCGCATCAGCCACGAATGGCGTGCGAGCGCAGACATTCCTTCGAGCCTCGGCACATCCGTCCCCGTAGACTTCCGCCAACTCGCCGGACGCTTCAACCTCGCACAGCCCATACGCATTGACGACACCGCTGCGCCCGATCTCGATCCGAAAGTGAGCCTCCTGCCCGCGAGCCTCAACACGCGCTCGCTCCTCGTCGTGCCAGTCGTCCTCGCGGGAGACGTGCTCGGACTCGTCGGCATGCACACCGTTCGCGCGCCGCGCAAGTGGCTCGACGAAGAAGTCTCCTTCCTCCAATCCATCGCGCGCCAGATCGCTGTCGGCTACCAATACGCACGTCTCTACACAGACCAGCAGCGCGAGTCACACCGCACGCGTGCGCTCCTGGAGATCGCGAACACTCTGAACGCGCGCTCGGATTTCAACGAAGTCACGTCGCTTGTACTCGAACGCGCGCTCGCGCTCGTCGGCGCGGACTATTGCGCGCTCGGCGTGATGAACCCGACGGGCAAGTCAATCACGCTCGCAGCCTTCAAGGCCGCGCCGCACGCCGCCACAGAAGGCGTGCGCGGCCTCATCAAAGAGCACGGCCAGTCAATTGACATCACGGAGTATCCGGCGCTGCAAGAGTTGTTCACCGAAGGCAAGACCCTGCAAGTCTTCGACACGACGCTCCCACCGCTCGTGCGCTTCGCCTTCAACGCCACGCTCGGCGGCCACGCCGCGCTCGTCGCGCCCGTACACATCGGCGGGCAGACGTTCGGACTGCTCGGCCTCGTGTGGAGCGCGCCGCGCGAGAGTTTCGACGAACACGAGACGGCGCTCGTCGAAGGCATCGCAGACCAACTCGGCACGGCTTTAGAACGAGATCAACTCTCTGCGGAAGTGATGCGCCTGCGCACGGTGCTCCACCAACGCCGCGCTGAAGACCGCATCATCGGGCAAGCGCCCGCCATACGCCGCGCCATCGAACTCGCTCTTAACGTCGCAGACACGCAGACCTCCGTGCTCATTCAAGGCGAGTCCGGCACGGGCAAAGAACTCCTCGCCAATCTCATACACTACAACTCGCGCAGCAAAGATCAGACTTACATCAAACTCAACTGCGGCGCGATCCCCGAAACGCTCCTCGAAAGCGAACTCTTCGGCCACGAGCGCGGCGCATTCACGGACGCGCGCTCGCGTCGTCGCGGCAAGTTTGAAGAGGCCGACGGCGGCACGCTCTTTTTAGATGAAATCGGCGAGATGAGTCTGTCGGCGCAGGTGCGCCTGCTGCGCGTGTTGCAGGACGGCGAGTTCACGCGCGTCGGCGGTAACGAAGTGTTGAAGGCGGACGTGCGCGTCATCGCCGCGTCGAACGTAGACCTCGAACGCGCCGTCGAAGGCGGCACGTTCCGGCGCGATCTCTTCTACCGTCTCTCGGTCTTCCCCATTCGTTTGCCGCCCCTTCGCGAACGCGCCGAAGACGTACACCCGCTCGTCATACATTTTCTCGAACACTACAAGCAGAAGACCGGCCGCTACATCTCCGGCATCTCGAAAGACGCGCTCGCAGCCCTCACAACTTACGATTGGCCGGGCAACGTCCGCGAACTAGAGAACGCCGTCGAGCGCGCCGTCATCATCGCCTCCGGTCGCCAGATCGAACTCGATGATCTGCCCGAACCCATCTCGCGCCCCCTCATCGAAGAACGCGCCCGCACACGCAGCGAACGCACGCGCGCCTCTTCCGAAGGCCGCCACATCAAACTCGAACTCGACATCCCCTCCACGCTCGCAGATATCGAACGCCGCGCCATCGAAGCCACACTCGACTACACCGGCGGCGACAAAACCCGCACCGCACGCTCGCTCGGCATCGGTCGCAAAACCCTCTACCGCAAACTGCTCGACTACCAGAACGACGATTCGACGAGGTAACTACTGATTGCATAAATAGATTGCGACCATTAAAGCGCTGGTTGAGAGGTGTATATTGCGACCCGCAGTAAACTAATAGTCAGGCATCTTACTTGAGGAGATTTTATATGAGTGAGACTAAACAGTTACTGGCTGAGAAGAAGGTAATCACACCCTTATGGATAGTGGCATTGTTTGTTTCTCTAACTGAGATAGTCTTAGGGGTAGCAGTTACTCAGACACAAGGTGGAATTCAAATTGCGCTCACCGTATTTGTTTTAGCCTTCCCCGTTTTGATTGCTGGAATGTTTTTCACAATACTCTGGCATAAACCTTATGTATTCTACCCTCCAACAGAGTTTGGCGAGAAGACCAATGTGCGCGATTTCGTTGATGCTATGCAGCGTAAGCCTGCATTAGATAAAGAAATGTACCAGAATATCCATGAAGCTGTTCGCACCACTTTAATGTCCGGTAGTATTGTTTCGGAATTGACGAGCGCTGTATCCAGTGGAGGTGATGCAAAGGTCGAAAAGAAAGTGGAGCAAATTCTTGATTCGGCAACCCACTCTACGGTTAATAAGATTCGTGAAGTTGGCTTCGTTAAAATCAATACAACCCCTTTTCTCAAAGGTAAAGGTTCAATCTGGCATGAGCCGTATGACCCCCAAGAACCCGTGAGCGCATTTACGGATATTCTTTACTTCAAACTTAAACCTGAAGTACCTCCTTTCACGTATGGCTCAAAGTGGATTCTCAAAGACCAAGAAACAGGGAAAATTTTCACAGAGATTGGTTGTAGATATCCAGATGATAGGTTATTAGCAGAGGTTGGTATTCATGCTGGCATGACCTTACAAGTAATTTCACCGGATGCAAGAACAAAGGAACTCATGTCAGCGAAATGCGAATAGGATGATCTTCACCAAATGTCGAACAACAGATTCAACCCTACGCTTCGATAGCACGGCTTTCATCATTTTAACAATCAGGCAAAGTGCTTCATGCCCGGTGCGAGTTAATTCGAGCTTTAGCCATCAGACATGAATAGGCGAGTGGGATTTATACGTCCGTATGGAGATCAAATTTTTCAAAACGCACGGAGACTTTCGCAAGTGGCTTGAGAAGCATCACGCGACGGAGCGGGAGTTGTGGGTCGGTTATTATAAGAAGGATTCGGGGAGGCAGAGCATGACTTGGCCGGAGTCGGTTGACGAGGCGTTGTGCTTTGGGTGGATTGACGGGATTCGGAAAAGCGTGGACGAGATGAGCTACAAGATTCGTTTCACGCCGCGCAGGGCGCGTAGCATTTGGAGCGCGGTGAATATCAAGCGTGTCGAAGAACTGGCGCGCGAGGGGCGTATGCGTCCGGCGGGGGAGAAGGCTTTCGCGGCGCGGACGGAGAACAGGTCGGGCATTTACGCTTACGAGCAGCGGCAGACGGAATTGGTCGAACCCTACGGCGAGAAGCTGCGGCGGAATCGAACGGCGTGGAAATTCTTTGAGGCGCAGACGGCTTCGTATCGTAAGGCTGCAAGTTGGTGGGTGTTGAGCGCCAAACGCGAAGAGACGCGGCTCAAGCGTCTCCAGACTCTCATCGAAGACTCCGCCGCAGGCCGGACGCTGGCGCAGTATACGCGCACGAAAAAGAGCGACTGAGATCACGGCGCATGCTAACTTAAGCATCCGACGACTTCATACGGGAAATTCTCGAATCAATTACGAGGAGATAACTTATGACGGAGCAGACTCTTTCATACAAAAAATATCTTGCCGGTGTGCCCGCCGAGCGACGCGCCGAAGTCGAGCGCGTGTGGGGCGTGGTGCGCGAGAACGTGCCGGACGGGTACGCGGAGGAGATCGGCGAGAAGTTTTTGAGTTTCAAGACGGGAGAGGAATGGTACGTTGCGCTGGCGAATCAGAAGAATTACATCAGCCTGTATTTGATGCCGCTCTACGTCTTTCCCGAAATGAAAACGAAGTTTGATGCGGCGGCCTCGAAGAAATTGAAGTGCGGTAAAGGCTGTGTCAATTTCCTGCGCGCCGGAGAGTTGCCGCTCGAAGTGATCGGCGAGATCGTCGGCAGTAAAGATGCTCAAGCCTTCGCGGAGCATATGCAGCAGGTTCGCAAGGCCGGAAAGTCGGCGCGCAAAAAAGCTAAAGATAAAAACTAAGAGCGTCGGCGCGCACGGACGGACGCGCGCGAAGCGTTGATAAACCTACCCGCGCTTGTTGTCGATAAACGCGTTCGCGTTTGTTAATGCGTGCGCGGCCTCCGGCGTTAAATAGACATGGACGGACACACTTCATTATTGGATCGCGCGCACGCGAGAGTACGCAGGCACAGGGCTTTGCGAGTTTTCACCGTCTGCACGCGAATACTGCTCGCGCTCGGCTTTCTGCCTTCGGGGCTGACGAAAGTTGTCGGCAACCGTTTCACAGTGCTCGGTCTGGACAACCCCGTCGGGTTCTTCTTCGAGGCGATGTATCGCACGGGTTTCTACTGGCGATTCCTCGGCCTGTGCCAACTCGCCGCCGCGCTGCTCCTCGTCATCCCGCGCACCGCCACGCTCGGCGCGCTCGTCTATTTCCCGCTCATCCTCAACATTTTCGTCATCACTGTCTCGCTACACTTTCAAGGCACGCCCTTCATCACCGGCTTGATGCTGCTCGCGAATCTCTATCTACTGTGTTGGGACTACGACAAGTTGAAGCACCTCTTTGCGGTCAAACGAATCACGGAGAGCGAAGACGCGCGCCGCGAGGGCGTCGGCGCAGTTGAAGATAAAAACCGGGGAACATCCGTCGCGGCTCGCGCGTAAGGTTGCAGGCGGTTGAAATCATACAGCCGCCGGAAGTGAGCCTCGCCGACGCCATGAAGTATTTGTCCTCGTTCCTACTCGTCGCACACATCATCACCGGAACTGTCGCCGTCGCGGTCGGCCTCGTCGCGCTCGTCACTCGGAAGCCCGTCGAGTCGCCTGCGGGTCGCACGCACAGGAAATCCGGTAAGCTGTTTCTCTATTCGATGTGCGTCGTCATCGGCACAGCAACCGTGCTTACCTTCATCAGCCTCAACCCATACTTCGCAGGTCTGACCGCGTCGGCCACCGTCGCAGTCTTCTCCGGCTACCGCGTGCTCAGGCGCAAACGTCCCGACTTGAATGCGAACGAGAGGGCGCAAGCGGTTGATTGGATCGTCACGCTCGTCGTCTTCGCCGTCGGCGTCATGCTCGTCGTGCTCGGCGCGTCGGGTCGCATCGTGCAGCGTCTGCCCGTCGTCTACTCGCTCGGCGTCGGCAGCATCGTCTACGCCGGTTACGACCTCTACCGTTTCGTGCGCCCGCTCGCACGTCCCTTCTCCCCGAACCTCTGGCTCTACGAGTACCTCGTCAAGATGATCGGCGGCTACTTCGGCGCGGTCGCGGCCTTTTCCGGCAGCGTCCTCGTCCTGCTGCCCGAACCCTGGCGTCAACTCTGGGCAACGTCCCTCGGCCAGATTCTCGCCATCGTGCTCGTCATTTACTACCGGCGCAGACTCAAGGCGCGCAAGGCGCACGACAAACAAAACGACTCTCCGCAATTCGCTTTAAGTAACCGATAGCAGCACGGGTCGGGATGAAGTTTCAAAGGTTAACGAGAAGTACTCCCGCTTGCGATTTATCACAGCTTTAACCTCTGCTTAACCTGAGCGTTTCTTGCGCCTCTTTGCGCCTCTTTGTTATAGTTTTTGCGCGAGACGATTGTCGTTAAGTTTTTCGGACACTTAAGGGTCGAAGTTGCACGTGCGCTTCGACCCGTAGAAAAGAGGTCACGTTGATGTCCAGACAAGCTGTACAACTACGCCGCGCGCGTCGCGACGACGGCGGGGCGAACTTCTCGACGCAAGTTACCTGCTTCCTCCTGGGCGGCGCGGTCGGCGCGCTGGCGGCGCTGTTGTTTGCGCCAAAGTCCGGGCGCGAGTTGCGCGGCGACATCGCCGACGCGACGCGGCAGGGCGTGGATCGCGCGCGCGACAAGGCCAACGAGTATTACGAAGTTTCGCGCGAGCGCGCGACGGAACTTTATTCGACGGCTTCGACGAAAGCGACTGAGGTGGCGGGCGCGGCGCGTCAGGCTGCGGCCAAGCGCGGCGAGAATTTGTCCGCCGCCATTGACGCGGGCAAGCGCGCCTACGCCGAAGAGAAACGCCGCACCGAAAGCTCCAACATTCTCAACCAAGCGCCGACGTACTACGAACCGGATAAAGGCTGATGATAACGATTGATCCATTGATTCATTTCTTCATTGAATCAATGGATCAATGAACCGATGAATCAATCCTTTATGTTTGCTTTTCAGATGAGCACGAGTGATCCGGCGTTCTGGGTCTTGGTGATCGTCGCCGTGGCGTTTCTCGGCGTCGCCGCCGCTTTGATCGCGATGGCGTTCGCGGTGCGGCGCGTCGTGGTGATGGTCGGCAATCTGGAACGGCGCGCGGAGCCTTTGCTGGATCGAGTGGCGTTGATGAGCGAGCAGGTGAAGGAGATCGCGGCGCAGGGCAAAGAGGTTGCCGATCAGGTGACGCTGATGTCAACACATCTGGCGACGGCGTCCGTACATTTTTCGGAATCTTCCGCGCTCATCAAGGAAGAGGTGCGCGAACTCAAACAACTCGTTGGCTACACGGCTGTCACGGCGCGCGACAAAGTTGAGAAGATGAGCACCGCAGTTGATCAGGCGCAGAGACAGTTTACGGCCACGACATTTTTCATACACACGAAGCTGGTCGAACCGGCGCGCGAGTTGGCCGCGATTATGGCGGGCGTCCGGCGCGGTCTGGAAGTGCTGGTGTCGCCCGCCCCAAAACAGATTGACCAGACATACGGAGAGGATGAGATGTTCATCGGCTAACGAACGCAACAGCGTCCGACTCCACATTACCAAAGTCCCAGGTTCAAGGTCAGACTTTGGACTTGGGACTTTCCGATTTATGTAGCAAGATTTGAATCTGAAATTTTGAAAATCGTTATGACTACCGAAACAGCACCGCTCGAACTCAAGAAGACCGTTAACCTGCCGAAGACGAACTTCGCGCAGAAAGCCAACCTCGCGCAAGCCGAACCCGCACGCCTCAAACGCTGGTCGGAACTTAACCTATATCAACTCATACGCCAATCGCGCGCGGGGCGCGACAAGTTCATACTCCACGACGGGCCGCCTTACGCCAACGCAGACATACATCTCGGCACGGCGCTCAACAAGATCGTCAAAGACTTCGTCGTCAAGTCGCGCACGATGCTCGGCTACGATTCGCCATACGTGCCCGGTTACGATTGTCACGGGCTACCCATCGAACTCTACGTTGACAAAAAACTCGGCGCGAAGAAAGCGAACATGCCTGCCTTGAGCGTGCGCCGCGCCTGCCGCGAACACGCGACCGACGCGCTCAAACGACAGACGCGCGACTTCCAACGCCTAGGCATTTTGGGATCGTGGGAGAATCCTTATCTCACGATGTCGAACCAGTACGAGGCTGAGACGGCGCGGCTCTTCGGTCGCTTCGTCGAACGCGGCTACGTCTACAAGGGCGCGCGTCCCGTCTACTGGTGCGTCTACGATCAGACCGCGCTCGCCGAAGCCGAAGTCGAATACAAAGAGCACACGAGCCCGTCGGTCTATGTGAAGTTTCCGCTGGCGAGCGATCCGTCGGAGATTGACGCCGCGCTCGCAGGCCGCAAAGTTTTCTTCCTCATCTGGACGACGACGCCCTGGACGCTGCCTGCGAACCTCGCTATCGCCGTCAACCCGAACTTCGACTACGCGGCGGTTGAAAGCGGCGAAGAGGTTTACGTCGTCGCCAGCGAACTCGTCGAAGCAGTTGCAGAGAAGTGCGGGCTTGATGCGCCGCGAACGGTCGCGCGTTTTTCCGGCGCGAAACTCGACCGCCTCGAATGTCGTCACGCGTGGCTCGACAGGAAATCGCTCGTCATCTTGGGTGACCACGTCACGCTCGGCGGCGAGGCAGACGCCGAAACGGAACTCGACGTGAAAGAGGCGCGCGATAAATCTGCGACGAGCAAGGCCGGAACGGGCTGCGTCCATACAGCGCCCGGTCACGGGCACGACGATTTCGTGATCGGCAAGCAGTACGGGCTGGAAATCTACTGCCCCGTCGATCATGCCGGACGCTTCACTTCGGAAGTAGAGCACTTCGCGGGCGAGCGCGTGTTCGAGGCCAACGCGAAGATCGTAGAGTTCATGCGCGAGCGCGGCGTGTTGCTGTTCAGCGAAAACTACGGACACCGCTACCCGCACTGCTGGCGTTGCAAGAATCCCGTCATCTTCCGCGCCACGCCGCAGTGGTTCATCTCGCTCGACGCACGCGCGCCCGAAGCGACCGTCGAACAGGACGAGGACGGTCGCCCGCTCGCGAACTACACGGACAACGAACAGGACGCGCCCGAATCTTTGCGCGCGGGCGCATTGCGCGAAGTCGAGCATAATGTCGAATGGATTCCGGCGTGGGGCGAGGATCGCATGCGCAACATGCTCAAAGGCCGACCCGATTGGTGCGTCTCGCGCCAGCGCGTGTGGGGCGTGCCCATCCCCGTCTTCTACTGCGACGCTTGCGACGAGACCATCGCAGACCCGTCCCTCATCAAACACGTCGCGGACATTTTCGAGCGCGAATCATCGGACGCGTGGTACGCGCGCGAGGCGCGAGATTTATTGCCGGAAGGGTTCGCGTGCCCGAACTGCAAGGGCGCGGAGTTTAGAAAAGAGACAGACATTCTCGACGTGTGGTTCGACAGCGGCTCGTCTTCCGTCGCCGTGCTCGAACACTACGCGGAGTTGCGCTGGCCTGCCGACATCTACCTCGAAGGCGGCGATCAATATCGCGGCTGGTTCAACTCGTCTCTGATGGTCGGCCTCGCCGCGCACGACGGCGCGCCTTATCGCGCCGTTCTCACGCACGGCTGGGTGGTTGACGGGCAGGGCAAGGCGATGCACAAGTCTGCTGGCAACTCCGTCTCGCCGAACGACGTGATCAAAGAGTCGGGCGCTGAAGTCATACGCCTCTGGTGCGCGTCGAGCGATTATCACGAGGACATGCGCTGCTCCGAAGAAATCCTGCAACGCGTCTCAGACGCCTACCGTAAGATGCGAAACACAGCGCGCTTCGCACTCGGCAACCTCGCGGGGTTCGATCCGGCGCGCGATGGCGTGGATGCTGCGGAGTTGTTGGAGATAGACCGTTGGGCGCTCGCGGAACTCGACGCGCTAGTGGAGCGCGTGCGCGCGGCTTACGAGGCTTACGAGTTTCACACCGTCTATCACGCGCTCTACAACTTCTGCACCGTGACGCTCTCGGCGCGCTACTTCGACATCATCAAAGACCGCCTCTACACCGCCGCGCCGCGCTCGCACGCGCGACGCTCAGCGCAGACCGTTTTGCACGCAATCGCCGACGCGCTCGCGCGCCTGCTTGCGCCGCTCTTAGTTTTCACCGCCGACGAAATCTGGGAGAACATCCCGCGCGCCGACGGCGACAATGACGAACACCTCGCCTCCGTACATCTTGCAGAGTTTCCCGCGCCAGTCGGCATGCGCGATGCGGAATTGTCAGAGCGATGGGCAGAGATATTTACGGTGCGTGATGAAGTATTGCGTGCGCTTGAAGAGGCGCGCGTCGCCAAGCTAATCGGAAGCGGGCTTGAAGCACGAATCGAAATCACTGCTGCTGAGAATTGGTTTAATACTTTGCTGCGCTATCAGCACGAGTTGCGGTACATCTTTATTGTTTCGCAGGTGAACTTAAAGAAGTCTGATGCGCCTGCGCTGGCTGGCGTCGCGGTAAAGGTAGAACGCGCCGAAGGTGAGAAGTGCGAGCGGTGTTGGAACTATTCAACCCGCGTCGGCGAATCTGCACGCTACCCGACGGCGTGCGAACGTTGCGTCGAGGCTCTGGTCGAGATTGAAGGGGGTGCGGCGTGAAGGCGCGCGGGTTAAACTGGCGCGTCGGGTATCTCTGCGCGGCCTTCGGCATCTACATGGTCGATCAGGTGACGAAGGCTTGGGCGGTGCGTAGCTTGCGTCTCGGTCAGGACAAGACGATCATCGGCGGCTTTCTCGATCTCGCTTACGCGGAGAATCCGGGCGTCGCCTTCGGGCAGTTGCAGGAGGGCGGCGCGTGGGGGCGTTGGGCGCTCGCCGCGCTAGCCTCCGCCGCTGCCGTCGCCGTGCTCACCTACTTCTTCCGCACGTCGCGCACAGACGACCGGATACTCGGCGCGTGCGCGCTCCTCTTGGCAGGCATCGCGGGCAACCTGACGGATCGCCTGCGGCTCGGCCACGTCATCGACTTCATACTCCTGCACGCGGGCGACTATCACTGGCCGACCTTCAACGTCGCAGACGCCAGCATCTGCGTCGGCGCTGGCCTCCTCGCGCTCGATCTGATTCTGGAAGGAAGGAAGCAGAAGCAGCAGACAACCGTGAGTAGCCAGTAACGTTTTTGTCCGTTGTCAGTAGTCAGTTGTCCGTTGTTTGTGCTCAGCGAGCGAGTTGCTAAAGATTAGAATTGAACAACTGATGATTGACAACTGACTACGGACTACTGACAACTAACTAATCGCATGTATCCAGAACTTTTCCGCATCGGCAATTTTCCGATTAACACTTACGGCGTGCTGCTGGCGTTGGCGTTCCTAGCGGCGCTGCTGGTGGCGGCGCGTCTGGGTGCGCGCGACGGGTTGCCGCGCGAGCGACTGTTTGATCTGGGGTTGTGGCTTCTGCTCGCCGCGATTGTCGGGTCGAAAGTTTTGTTGCTCGTGGTCGAGCCGGAATATAGAGATGCGCCGTCGCGTCTGTTGTCGCTCGATTTCCTGCGTTCGGGCGGAGTGTTTTACGGCGGCTTCATCGGCGCTGTCGTGACGGCCTACGTGTTGGTCAGGCGTTACAAGTTGCCCTGGTGGCGTACGGCGGACGCGTTTGCGCCGGGCATTGCGCTGGGGCAGGCCATCGGGCGGCAAGGGTGCTTCGCCGCCGGATGCTGCTGGGGCAAGCCAACTAACTTGCCCTGGGGCGTGCGCTTCTCGGAACTCGGCCATCAAGTGACGGGCGTGCCCACGGACGCGCACCTACACCCGACGCAGCTTTACGAATCCTTCGCAGCTTTTATCTTCTTCGGCCTCCTCGTCTGGTTGCACCGACGCAAAACTTTCAACGGGCAGATCATACTCGCCTACGGCGTGCTCTACGGCGCGACGCGCTTTGTGATCGAATTTTTCCGCGACGATCCGCGCGGCGACATACTCGGCTTAACATCCCTGACGCATCTCTCCACGTCGCAGTTGATCAGCCTGCTCGTCGGCATCACGAGCCTCGTCCTCCTCGTCGTCCGCTGGCGTCGCGCGTCGGGCACACAGATGCCGCCTGCGTCGGGTAAGGCTAAAGTGGCGGGCACGGCGGCGCGCGCGTGAACATGGACGAGAGCACCAGCGAGCAAATCAGCGACGACGACGTAGAGGCGAACGCTACGTCGGGCGACCACGAAACGGAAGCGACGACGCTCGCCTTCACAGTCAGTGCAATTGAAGCGGGCGCGCGGCTCGATGCCTTTTTAGCCTTACGTGTTGCGGGCTTCAGCCGGACGCGCCTCAAGCAATCAATCGAAGACGGCGACGTGCTAGTGGAAGGGCGCGCAGCGACGAAGGGTTCGTACAAACTGCGCGCGGGCGAGCGCGTCGAACTCGAAACGCCCGCGCCGCCCGCCTCCACTTTTGCGCCCGAAGACATCCCGCTCGACATCGTTTATGAAGACGACTCGCTCGTCGTCCTGAACAAGCCCGCAGGTCTCGTCGTACACCCCGCCGCCGGAGTCCCTTCGGGCACGCTCGCCAACGCGCTCGCCTTCCACTTCCAGAAACTCTCCGCGCACGCGGGCGCGATGCGACCGGGCATCGTCCATCGTCTCGACCGCGACACGTCGGGTTTGATGGTCGTCGCCAAGACAGAGCGCGCACATGAAAATCTCGCGGATCAGTTTCGCGCGCGCGAAGTGTTCAAATCATACGTCGCGCTCGTTCATGGGCATTTGAAGGAAGAGAGCGGGCGCGTCGAAGAACCGCTCGCGCGCGACCCGCGCAACCGTACGCGCATGGCCGTTGTGCGCGGCGGTCGCCCCGCGCTCTCGCTCTACCGCGTGCGCCGCCCCTACGAACGATTCACCCTGCTCGACGTTGAGATCAAGACCGGACGCACGCACCAGATCAGGGTGCATCTCGCGCACATGAAGCACGGGGTCGTCGGCGACAAAGTTTATAACGGCGGGCGCGACTCCACGGTCTCTGACGTGCGCGTGCGTGCAGCCATACGCGCGATGGGGCGGCAGTTTCTACATGCCGAGCAACTCGGCTTCCGACACCCGCAGACGGGCGCGGTCTTGCGCTTCACCTCAACGCTCCCCGCCGAACTCTCGCGTATGCTCGATGCGCTTGAGTAAGCAGCGCGCGTGCGTCGCTCAGAAGGCGTCCGCGCGTTCGGTCTTTCTGGCGCGAGGCATGCGTTCGGGCGGGCGGGTTGTTATACTGCCCTCGTCGTCTAACACGCGCCTCGCGTTTGGGGCAACTGACGCTCGCCCGCGCGGCATCGAACCCTCGACGCTTGGAAGTTCCAGAGGCTCAACCTTTTCCATTCCGTCAGCCTGATTCAAAAACATGCGAACCGCTTTCTATACACTGTTCTTCGCCGCCGCGCTCGTCGTATCCGGCGCGCTCACGTTCGACTCGTCCGTCTCCGCGCAAGACGCGGGACAGCAACCGAAGCCTACGCCGCGCCCCGCTGCGACGCCCGCGCCGACTCAAGACGACGTGCAAGTCGGCCCCGTCTTCACGCGCGAGGTGCAGCTTCCTATCACCGTGATGGACAAGAAGGAGCAGTTGGTGGCCGGACTCAAGGCGAGCGATTTCGTCGTCTACGAGGACAAACAGCCGCAGCAGATCGCGAGTTTTCGAGACGAGACGGCGGGCACGCCCATCTACGTCGCCGTCTTGATGGACGCGTCCTCTTCAGCCGCCGCCAAGCTGAGATTCGAGAAGGAGTCGGCCAAAGATTTTCTCTACACGGTCGTGCGCGTGCGCAAAGACAAGGCGGCCTTCGCCACCTTCGACGAAGACGTGAACCTCTTGCAGGATTTCACCGACAAGCTCGACAAATTAGACATCGCGGTTGACAGCGTGAAGAAGCCGGGCACGACCACCGCGCTCTACGATGCCGTCTGGCGCATGTGCGACGAGAAGATGCGCGGCGTCACGGGGCGGCGCGTGATCGTCGTCATCACGGACGGCGTTGACACGTCGAGCCGCGCGCGTCTCGAAGAGGCGATTGACATGGCGCAGCGCACAGAGACCATCATTTTCGCCATCTCTACGAAGGCTGGATTTTCGAGCGTCGTCCCCGGCGTCGAAGCGGGCACGGTCAAGGACGACGACGACAAGAAGCTAGACAAGTTGGCCGACGCGACGGGCGGCAAGGCTTTCTTCATCGGCGACCGCCTTGAACTCGAACGCGCCTTCACGAAAGTTGCCAAAGAGTTGCGCGGTCAATACATCGTCACCTACAGGCCGACGAACAAGAACTACGACGGCAGCTATCGCCGCATCGAAGTCAAACTTGCCTCCGAGCGCGACGGCCTCAAAGTTCGCACGCGGCGCGGCTACACGGCGCGAGCCGATAGAACTAATGATTAAGGATTGATTCATTGGCTCATTGAATCAATGAAGAAATGGATCAATGAATCAACCGGCAAGAAGGGTAGTTGAAAGTAATGTTTGATCGCAGTCAGTTTGTGCGGGTGCTCAGTTTTATTCTGGCCGTCGGCTTGGGTGTCGGTGGCGGCGCATTCGCCGTGCGCGTGCGTGCGCAGCAAAGCAAGAGCGCGCCGCAGCAGCAACCGACGCCGCGCCCGACGCCCGTGCGGACGGATAACGACACGACGATTGTTGACGACGACGAGATCGAGCGCGTCGATACGAGTTTGACGAACATCATCTTCACGGCGGTTGATAAAAACAAGCGTTTCGTGACGGGACTCAAGCAGGAAGACATACGCGTGCTCGAAGACGGCGTGCCGCAGCAGATTTTCACCTTCCAACAACAGATCGATCTGCCGCTCACGATGGCTATCGTGATCGACACGAGCATCTCGCAGGAGCGCACTCTGCCCGAAGAGAAGTCGGCCGCGCGCGCCTTCGTCGATGCCGTGATGCGCCCCTCGAAGGACGAGGTGGCCGTGCTCTCCTTCACAGGCGATTCGACGCTCGAACAGGGCTTGACCGGCAACCCCTCGCGCGTGCGCAGCGCCATCGAGCGCGTAGAGTTCGTGCCGCCCTCGGGCTACATCGGGCGCGGCGTCGTCGTCGGCAGCACGCCGCCCATCTCCGGCGACAATCAATCAACCGCCGGTTCGACCGCCATCTGGGACGCCGTCTGGATCACCTGCGCAGACGTTCTCTCCGACTCGTCCGACAAGACGCGCCGCGCCATCATCCTCCTGACCGACGGCGACAACACGAGCGGCATGAAGAAACTCGACGAGGCCGTGCAACAGGCGATCAAGACGGAAACCATCGTCTTCGCCATCGGCATCGGTGACAGCTTCGGCTACACGGGCGTTGACGAAGGCTCGCTGCGCAAGATCACCGAGCGCACGGGCGGGCGCGCATATTTCCCGCGCAGCGAAGAAGACCTGCGCAACGCCTTCACGCAAATCCAACGCGAACTGCGCGAGCAATTCCTCGTCGCCTATTCGCCGACCAACAAACGTCGCGACGGCTCGTATCGCAAACTCCAAATCGAAGTCGTCAACCCCGAACTCCGCAAACAGAACGTCAAACTCAACTACCGCCAAGGCTACTTCGCACGCAGCGGCGACGCGCCGACGACAAGGAGAAAGTAGAAAGGCGAAGGGCGAAAGTTAAGAAGGAAAAATCGAAAGGGAAGACCGAGGCATCACGCTCCGGTCTTCCCTTTTAGCTTTTCTAACTTTCGCCCTTCGCCCGTCTACTTATCTTTCGCCGCGCGCTTCTTCGACGGTCGTTTGCAGCGCGACGGTCAGTTTGCGCACGTCAACCTGATCCCAGGGTTCGAGCAGGCGGAGCGTTTCATCCAGGATGCGGCGTTGGTGTTCGGGGAAATTCGGCAGACCCGCGACGCTGCCGAACTCGCCCGTGTAATAGACGGCGCGCGGCGCACGCACGCGCTCGACCGCCTCTTTGTCAACGGCGAGCATGATGGTCGGGATGCCCGCCGCTTCGAGCGCGCGCGCGGCCAGTCCCATTGTTTGATGACAGAGGTGCGAGGCCGGAATGATGAGCGCCGCCTGCGCCGAGTAACGCTTGACGCGCTCGACGAGTTGCGGCAAGGCGTTGTCTGCGAAGCGCGCCGCGCTCGGTATGAAACCGCAGAAACTCCAGAAGACCGGATTGAGTTGGCCGATGATGCCGTTGCCCTCAAACTCGAATAAACGCGCGAGCGGCACTTGCGAGTTCATGTCCTGTGTGACCGCAGCCGGATCGTAGCCGCGCGCCGCCCAGCGCAAATCCTCCGCCTCTATGAGCGTGGGGATTTCGCGGAAACTGGCGTCGCCGCCCGGGATACTCACGTCGAAGGGTTCGGAGCCGTCAACGTATGCGCCCGCCGAAGTGATGAGCGCGAGGTTGAGCATCGGCAGAGCGCGGCGGACTGGCGTAAACGCCCCGCGCCGGTTCTCGACCCAGGGATAATGCTCGCCCAGATCGTCGCCGCGCATCTCGTTAATCCGCTTCCAACGCTGGTAGCTTTCGCGCCACTCGTCAATTCGCTCAATCGTTTCCACCGGTAATCTCCTTGCGTCTTAGTCTCAAGTCCCAGGTCTCAAGTCCCAAGTTCCGAAGCCGCATTTGACTTGGGACTTGAGACTTGGAACTTGAGACTTAAAGATTGCGGTTGCGCCGCGCGATCAGTATGAACGCGACGAGGGCGGCGAGCATGGCCGTCGTCATCGCGGCGACCGAGTAGCCGTGCAAATTGTTGAAGGCGACGCGCACGGGATCATTTTGCGCAACTTCGTCTATAGGTCGCCCCAACGAGAGACGCAGAGCCTGCATGCGCGCGCTGATGATCCAGTGACCGATGCCTGTCGCCAGCGCCATAAGCGCGAGCGCGACGACTTCCAGAGTCAACGCGCGTTTGGTCGCCGCTCGCTTTGCGTAGAACGCCGTCGCCAGCAGCAGCAGGCCGATGAGAAGGCCGCCCACGTTCACGATCCCGATCGTGCGCGTGACGATTGCGCCCGCCAACTCGCGCGCGGGCAGCACTGCAAACGCCGACGGCGCAACCGCGAAACTGAAAAACATCGCCGCGCCGAGCCACACGCCCACGAGCAACAATCGCACATCGCCGAGCGCGGCGACCGAGGCCGACGCGCCCGTCGTCGCCGCATGCGTCGCTCTGTCTTCGCGCGGCGTTGAGGCGTTCATTGCGCCCGTCGTGCGTTCGTTCAGCTTCGCTTCCATCAATCGTACTCCATCACTTCCGGCAGCAGCTTGATCGTGGGCAACTGCATTTCGGGCATCTCTAACTCGCGCGGGTCGGGCACGCTCTCAAGCCACGCAAGCGCGCGATCCAGTTGCGCTTGATAATCCACGAGATCGAGCGACATGAAGCGCGGCGTCTTGAGTCGCGCAAACTTTTCTTTCGCCATCACGTACATACGCCGCGCCGCGCCGCGTCGCCCGATTTCGAGATGATGAAAGGCCACAGCCGATTGGATCATCGCCTGCAAGAAAAGTTTCTCGCGCGGCCCCGCTTCGTCCACCCAACGCGCCTCCCAAGCGTCGTGCGCCGCGTGAAACTCGCCCGCGTTGTAAAGATCAATGCCCGCCAGATAATCGCCCGGATACGCGGCGGCGTGCTCCGCCGTGTAAGCCACATCTTCGCTCTCTGCCATTTCAGCCATTATACGAAGCAAACACGAAAAACGTCAGTTGTCAGTTGTCAGTTGTTCTTTGTCCGCACCCAGTTGTTCAATCCGAATCTTTAGCGACTCATTTGATAGTCACATGCAACGGACAACTGACGACGGACAACTGACAGCTTTTCATTCAGCCGCCCAATCGTTTTTCAACAACAGTTCCTCGATGCGATAAGAGTGGAGCATGTCGTGGAGCGCGAGATGGCGAAACATGATGAAGACGGAATAATGCGCGTACTCTGGATGCTCAGCGGTGCGCGCCCAGTCCTCGGCTGATAAATCTTTCAACTCCTCTACGAGTTCGGCGCGTTCGCGCGTGAAGCGTTCGAGCGCATCGTTCAAATCCACTTTGAGCAGCGCGCCATCTTCGTCGTCCGCGCTCGGATTGTAAGGCGTGATGCGCGGCGCGGGATCGTTCAACATCAACTCCAAACGCGTGAGGAACATCGGCTGCACCTCCGCCAGATGGCACGCGTGCTCATGCGCCGACCACTTCGCGGGCAGCGGCCTGCGCTTCAACACCTCCGCCGGAACTTCCCGCACCAGCGGCACGATCACGCACGGCGCATTCTCCAACATCGTGATGATTGATTCTGGATTGTCCATTGTACTCCTCCGGCAAGTAAGCGGTGAGCAGTAAGCAGTGAACTGTAGAAAACAGTTTTGCCTTAATTGCTCACTGCTTACTGCTCACTGCTTACTCTTTCAATATCTCGGCACGTTGTGGTCAACTTCCTGCGACCAACGCTCGATGCCGCCCGCCAGATTGGCCATTCTTGTAAAGCCCTGTTCGGTGAGATAAGCGCAGACCATCGCGCTACGTATGCCGTGATGACACATGACGACGATCTCGTCGTCTGCGCTCAACGTCGCAGCCCACTCTCCCATGCGACTGAGTGGCAAAAGCTCCGCGCCCTCTACGCGCGCCAGTTCAAACTCCTCCGGCTCGCGCACGTCAATCAAACGCACACGCTCGCCGCGCGCCGCGCGCTCCGCAAACTCAGACGGTGTGATCGTGCGGTAACTCATAAAAGATTGTCCGTCGTCCGTAGTCAGTTGTCCGTTGCATGTGGCTGTTGCGCTAGTGCTATAGATTTAACTTAACGACCGACAAAGAACAACTGGCTACTGACGTTTGTTTCCTAACCGCGCGGCGAGCACTTTGGCGGCGGTTGCGCCTGCGCCCGTCGCGCCGCTGATGGTCGGCGCGAGCGGGTTGGAGATGTCGCCGATGGCGAAGACGTTCTCCGCGCTCGTCTCCTGTTCGCTCGACACTTTGATGTAGCCGCGCTCGTCCTGTCGCACCTGCCCGCGAAAGAGTTCCGCGTTTGGCTCGACGCCGATTCTCACCAGCACGCTGCCGACAGCCATCTGAAAAGGCTTGATCGCACCGCGCCGCAAAATCTCTATGGCCTCGACCTGCTCCGCGCCGATGATGCGCTGCGCCTCCGATTCCGTGAAGACCGTCACGCAATGCTCCGAGCGCAGTCGTTCGACAAACTCCGCGCGCGCAGAGAGGCGTCTGCCGCGATGCACGAGCGTGACGGTCGGGCAAACTTCCGCGAGCAGCAAAGCATTCTCCGCCGCCGCGTCGCCGCCACCAATGACGCACACGTCGCGGCCTGCGAGCAACTCACGGTCGCGAGTGGCGGAATCAACCACGCCGCGCCCCGCCAGTTCCGCCTCGCCCGGAATCCCCAGACGCCTGCGCCTGACGCCCGTTGCGATCAAGATGCCGATGGCTTGTAGCTGTTCGCCGCTCTTGAGCGCAACGCGTTTGGCCTTCAAGTCAACGCTCTCGATCTCTGTCTCAGTCCACAGGTCGAACTCCGCGTCTTCAATCTGCGCGGCGAACACGTCGCGCAACTCGCGCCCGTTCGCGGCGCGCAGGCCTAGATAATTATTGACGGGATTGTAGACGTTCAGCAGTTGGCCGCCGACTTCAGCGGCCGCTTCGAGCACGAGCACGTCCAAGCCCAACTCCTCGCACCACAAAGCCGCCGACAGCCCCGCTGCCCCCGCCCCGATGATGATCGCGTCGTACATAAAATTACTTATTGACGACGGACAACTCCGCTTGCTCGCGTAAAGCGGCGCGCAATTCGTCGGCGAGTTTTTCGGGCGTGAGGCTTGAGGCGCAGAGCAGCCCGTCGCTGCTGGCGAAGTTGAAGGCCGAACTCAAGCCGTCCGTGTCGAGTTGCCAGCGGCCTTCGCCCGCTTGCTCCAACTCACCTAGACGCGCGACGAGCGGCGCAAAATCTGGCCGCACGATGCGCGGGCGCACGACCGTGTCCGCCCAAGAGTGATAAGGATAATCCACACGATAGCCCCAACCATCCGCGAGCGGGATCGCTATGAGATAGACGCGCCCGCGCGCGTGCTCCGTGATGGCGGTGTAAGGTGCAGAGTGGCGTGTCGGCTTGAAGCCCTGCGCGCCGTAGAGGTCGCGGCTCAAAGTGACAACCGACAGCCCCGTCTCCGCGTCTTCATCTACACGCGACGCACCGCTCGCGAAACTTTCAAGCGAGCGTTCAATCTGCGCCCATTCGTCGTGCCAGAGATGTTCGTAGTAGTTCGTGCGCGTGATGACGCGTTCAACTTCGGGCAGCACGAGCGCGTAGGCGCGCGCTTCGTCCACGTCCGCGCCGCCGCTTCCTCCGGCCAGGTGGCGCGCGAGCGGCGAGGCGACTCCGGCGTCCGGCACGAAGCCGTCGCCGCCTTGCAGGACGAGGCTTGCGCGTATGCCTTGCGCGCCCGTGTTCGCTGAGAAGTCGCCCGCTTCGGCGGCGGCGACGAGCGCATCGCGCAGGTCGAGCGCGCGTTCGCCCGCGAGCATCGTCCAGACGGAGAGCACGCCGTCCGTGTCGAAGTGATTGTTGGTGACGAGTTCGATGCCTTCGGTCAACTCGCTGCGGCGCGGCGAGGCCACCGTGTTCAAAGTGATCTCGGTCGAACTGTCGGCTTTGACTTCCGCAGGCGTGCGGTTTCCCTGCCAGTGCGAGAAGTGGACGCTGTTGGGGACGAGGCCGTCAACCGAGAGTTTCGGCACGTCTTCCAGTCCCGCGTGATAATACTCGAAGCGCATATGCGTGCTAATCCTTTCCGTCGGCGCGAGGCAACGGGTTTTACAGAACTTTTCAGGGAAAGTGTAGCGCAGGCGAAGAAAAGGATGAAGGATGAGAGATAAAAGAGAGCGTCCGTAGTCAGTTGTCAGTTGTATGTGATCGGGTGGCTTGCACTATAAAGATTGAGACTCAAGCCGCGTTATACGAAAACAACTGACAACGGACTACGGACAAAGAACTTTCTTTCATTCATCCCTCATCCCTCCGCCCTCATCCTTTTCCTTGTTGATTCCTTCGAGTTTGACGTGTTCGTCGAGGCGTGTGATGCTCAGTCCTTCGCGGACTTTGAAGCGGCAGGAGAGCGCGGTCTTGTCGTCGCGCTTCGGTTCCTCTTCGTCTCGATACCAGAACTGGCAATTGGTGCAGTCGCCGTTCCAGCAAAAGTCGCCGTAGGAGATGCTGCGCATCGAGAGGAACTGGAAGCAGCGCAGCAGTCGGTTGTTCTCCGGCACTTCGACGCGGCGACCGAGAATCTCAATCGTCACCAGACGCTCGTATGGCTCAAACAGATCGCTGTCAATCAAAGCTCGTTAAACTCTGCCTTCCGATCGGCCTTCGGTAAAACTTTGTGCGGGAGTATAGCAAAGCAGTGACGAGTGACAAGTGACAGGTGACAAGTTAAAACAAAAAACTTGTCTTCATATCTTGTCACTCGTCACTTGTCACTCGTCACTGCTCTTGGTTCTTGTTAAACTACACGCGCGAAGGAGGACGAGCATAAGATGGGAATCGTTATATATGTGAAGCCGGGCTGCCCTTATTGCCAGCAGGCGCGCGATTACTACAATTCGCAAGGCATCGCGTTTACCGAATACGACGCGCAGAACGACCGCGCGCGGCGCAAGGAGATGTTCGCTTATTCCGACGGCGACCCGACCGTGCCGTGCATCGTCGAGAACGGCGAGTACGTCGGCTCAGGCTGGGGCACGCCCCCGCGTGGTTGAACGGTGCATGATTGAGGTTGGCCGTGAGCCAGCCATAAGAAGACGGGTAAGGGGTAAGGGGAAAAGGGGAAAGGTAAGACAGTTAGGCCGAAGATAGAGATTTTTCTTCCCTTTAACCCTTCCCCTTTTCCCTTTCACCATTTTTATCTTTGCTAATTCCCCCACCTTCGGAGTTAAAATAGACCCATCAATGCTAGGTTCAACTCTGCTCAATTATCGAATCACGGAAAAACTCGGCTCAGGCGGGCAAGGCACAGTTTATAAAGCCGTCGACACCAGGCTCGGGCGCACGCTCGTCGTCAAAGTGCTCTCGCCCGAATTGACTTCGCGTGAATCCAATCTCAAACGCTTCGAGCGCGAAGCTCAACTCGCATCTTCGCTCGACCACCCGAACATCTGCATCATCTACGGCCTGCACGAAGAAGGCGGCCTGCACTTCATCACGATGCAGTACATCGACGGCAAGAACGTGCGCCAACTCGTCAAAGGCCGCCCGCTCGAACTCCGCAGCGCCATCTCCATTACCATGCAGGTCGCGGACGCACTGGCCGCCGCACACGCGCGCGGCGTCATACATCGCGACATCAAAGCGGGCAACGTCATGGTGACTAAAAATGGCACGGCCAAAGTGCTCGACTTCGGCCTTGCCAAACTGCTCGACGAAAACAAGAGCAGCGGATCGAAGTCTGACCAGCACTTGACCGAGATGGGCGTGCCTTACGGCACGGCCACCTACGCCGCGCCCGAACAGGCGACAGGCGCGCACGTAGATCATCGCGCAGACATCTTCTCGACGGGCGTACTCCTCTACGAAATGCTCACGGGCATCTGGCCTTTTCAGGGCAAGACGAATGTGGAGGTGCGCTACGCCGTCCTGCACGACACGCCCGCCCCCATCTCCCAGTTCCGGCAGGACGCGCCGCCACGCCTGCAAGAGATCATTGACCGCGCGCTCGCCAAAGACCCGAAGGATCGCTATCAACGCGTCGCAGACATGCGCGATGATTTGCGCGCCGTCAAACGCGACATGGCGGCGGCAAGCGCCGGAGGCACGATGGATGCGACCGACGAGTTTGAACCCGTCGCGCCGCGTCATCAATCGAGCAACGCTTCGTTCGGTCGCACCTTCCGCCGCTGGCTGCGCAACATCACCGGCACGGAGACGCCTTCCACCGCGCAGTCAACTTCCGCGCCGCCTTCTTCTTCGCGCAACATCTCCACCGCGCCGCATCGCTCCGAAGGCGAGACGCAGCACACCACGAACGTCTCCGAAAGCGGGCAGAAGTCCATCGCCATACTCCCCTTCCGCAACCTGAACGGCGACGCCGAAGTCAGCTTCTACGAGTTCTCGCTCGCCGATGCAGTGATCACGGAACTTGCGCGCCTGCGCTCGCTCGTCGTGCGCCCGTCGTCTCTGATTGTGAAGTATCAGGGGCAGCAGCGCGACCCGCGCGAGATCGGCGAGGAGTTGAGCGTGGGCGCTGTGCTCGCCGCAAGTTTCCTGCGCGCGGGCGACAAGTTGCGCGTCAACGCGCAACTGCTCGACGTGGCTTCGGGCGATCTGCTCTGGACTGATCGTATTGACGCGACCGCCGACGACATCATCGCCGTTCAGGACACAATCGCGCAGCGCATCGTTGACGGCTTGCGCCTCGAACTTACCACCGCTGAAAGAGACGGGCTTGCGCAACGCGCCACCGCTAACCCCGACGCCTACAACGTCTACCTGCGCGGGCGCGATGCGATGGGGCGTTACATCTATCACACGCTCGCCAACGAAGACGTGGAAGAGGCCATCGCCAACTTCAAACGCGCCATCGAACTCGATCCCAACTTCGCGCTCGCACATTGCGCGCTCGGCGGTTGCTACGCCAACCGCGTCATCAAGTCTATGGGCGACTTCGAGGACTACGAGCGCGCCGAAGAAGCCTTCCGCAAAGGTCTGGACATTGACCCGAAGATCATGGAGGCGCGCATGCACATGGTCTTCATCTACCTGGCGCGCGGCGAAAAATCCAAAGCGCGCGCTGCCGTTGAAAATCTGCGTCACGAAGCGCCGAACGACGTGGGCGTGCAGTTCGTCGCCTCTTATCTCTATCGTCTCGACGGCGATTACGAACGATCCTTGCGCAGCCTCGACCGCATGCTCACGCTCAACCCTGCGGAGAGCGTCGTCGTCAGCTACAACCGCGCGCGCGTCCTCATGTATCAGGGGCGTATGGACGACGCCATGCGCGAACTCGAAGAGGGCGCGAAGATCGAACCCGACCACCCGTTCGTCCGCACCTTCCGCGCCGTCGCGCTCTATCGTCAGGGGAGAGCTGCGGAGGCGGCGGAAATTTTGCGCAGCGTGCTCGACACGCACCCGGAGATGGACGGCATACGCCCGCACTACGCCATCGCCTTGAGCAAACTCGGCCAGCACGAAGCTGCGCGTGCGCAGTTGACCGAGCGCGTCAAAGAGGTGGCCGAAGCGGATCACGACGCGCCCTACTGGATCGCTACGGCCTACGCCGTCGAAGGCATGAAGGATCAGGCGTTCAAGTGGTTGGAGCGCGCCATCAATCGCGGCAACGAAAATTTGCCTTGGTTCAGGGCGAATCCCGAATGGGATGCACTCAAAAGCGATCCGCGCTTCGAGATGTTGATGCAGCGCATCGAGAAATCGCACGCGCAGGCGCGCGTCGGGGTTGACTGAGATGTAAGGCGCGCATGGGCGGGAACGGGTTGAACTGAAATGAAAACCTTCGTCATCGGCGACGTACACGGGCGGCGCGCACAACTGAATCGTCTCCTTGAGATGATCCCGCGCGACCCTCAGTGCGACATGCTCGTCCTACTCGGCGACATCGTTGATCGCGGCGAAGATGTGCCCGGCACGGTCGCAGACGTTGTACAACTTCACGACGAGCAACCCGAACGCGTCTTGTGCCTGCGCGGCAACCACGAACAGATGTTGCTCGACTTCGTTGACGAGAGCGCGACGCTCTGGCTGCACGCGGCGGTCGGCAGCGAATGCACTTTCCAACAATACACGGGGCGGCCTTTGCGCGTGCGCAGCGAACAGGACTTCGCCGTGCTGCGCAAAGATTTCACCGATTCGATCCCGCCCGCGCACGTAGAGTTTTTCCGCAGCCTTCCGCTCTATCACGAAGACGATTACGCGCTCTACGTCCACGCCGGACTGAGCAAAGGCCAGCACCCGCGCGACACGCCCGCGCAGCATCTACTCTGGTCGCGCGACGGCGATTTCTTTCGCAACTACACGGGCAAGCCCTGCGTCTTCGGCCACACGCCCGCGCCGCTTCTGCCCCTTCGCGGTCGTCTCGGTCGGCACGGCATCTACATCTCACACAGCGCCATCGGCATTGACAGCGGCTACATACACACGTCGCCCCTCAGTTGTCTACAACTCCCGGACTGCATGCTCTACCAGGCCTTCGCCGACGGCCACACCGCCACGCACCACCTCAAAGCCTTCATGCCCGAACCACTGCGCGCGATGCAGCGCAAGGTAGCGGCGAATCAGCCGACAACCGGAGTCTAAAAACTTTCGGTAACAGGGAAAGGGGAAAGGGGTAAAGGTAAAAAACAAGAAGGCGCGTTCATTGTGCGCCGCTTGCTTTCTACCTTTACCCCTTCCCCCTTTCCCTTTCCCCATTCTTCTCCCTTGCCTTATCTCACGGCTTGCCGAAGCGCGCGCGATATTCGATGGAAGTGACGAAGCCCCTGACCATCGTGCGGTAGTCGGTCGGGTTGGCGTTGAGGTAGTTGAGCCAGTTGTTGAATCCGCCCGTGTCGGCGTCGCGTTTCAGGTAGCCGAAGTATTGCATGGTGACGAACGCGCCGTTGTACTCGGCGTGCTCCACGTTCGGGTGTTCGACGATGGCGCGAAGGACTGTGGCGCGTGTGAGACGCCCCGCGCGCAGGTCTGCGAGCAACGTCTCGCGCGTCACCGCGCCCGTCAAAGTGACTCCGATGTTCTTCAAAAGATGGTCGAGGTAAGGCTCGGTTAGGAACGTGTCAGGGATGGTGCTGAAATCCGCGCGCCGCATCCACGCGACGTTGAAATCAACTTTGCGCGCGTCCAACTCGGCGGAGGTCTGCGCGGACAGACTCGCGAGGTCGCGTACGAATTCGGCGTAAGTTGGCCGCCGTCCCAGTCCGACGCGATAGAAGCGATAGATGTAATAACCCTTCTCGTAAAATTCGCGCGAGCGAAAGAAGGAAGAAGAGATCGTGACGCGGTCGCACTTCACATCGTTGAAGATGTTCGAGCAGCGAGTCCACACGTCCAGCCATGCGAACAAGCCTTCACGATCCGGCTCGCGCCCCAGAAAGTCCAGATAGTGCAGGCGAATGAAGAATTGCGCGTCGTCAATCGGATTGGGCGCGGCGGCGGAAGTGTCGTTGTCTGTGATGACGACCGGAACCGTGTGTTGTTCGCCGAGAGACGCGCCCGTCGCGTTCGTCAAGACGAGATTCAAGGTTTCGTCGCCTTCGACGAGCGCGTCGTCAATCGTCGTGATGCCGATGGTCTGGCTGGCTTGGCCGATCCTGAAGCGGAGCGTGCCCGTCGTCCTCACGTAATCGGAACGGTCGGAAGCTAGTCCGGAGCAAGGTTGCGGCGCACCGGAAGCGTCGCGGCAACCATCGGTCACGGCGTAGTCAACGGTGGCGGCGTTCGCCAGATTGCCGAGGCGCGTGACGACCAGAAAATCGCCGTTGTGCCCGTCTTCGCGTATGCGAAACGCGGGGTTGCGCCACTGGATGGTGGAGCGCGCGCCCTGATTCCCGTCGGGCGCGATGTCGTGCGCGGCGTTGTTCGTGATGCGCTGATGATTGTCAAACGAGTTTATGCGATACAACTCGAAGTTCCCGTCACGGTCGCTTGAGAAGACGAGCTTTAGCCTGTCGGGCGACCAAGTCGGCGACTTGTCCGTCGCCGCGTTGTTCGTGAGCCGAAATTGTTCCGTACCGTCCGCGTTCATCTGGTAGATTTCGGCGTTGCCGTCACGCGTCGAGGTGAAGGCGATCCGCGTGCCGTCGGGCGACCACGCGGGATTGGTGTCGCGGTTGTTGCCTAGAGAGAGCGTGCGTTCGCCCGTGCCGTCGAGGTTGACGACATGAATAGCCGGATCGGAAAAGGCGGATAAGCGATCTAAAACGTAGGCGAGGCGCGTCCCGTCGGGCGACCAAGCGACTTCGTGGTAAGTGGCGCTGAGCGGTACGAGCCGAGTGCGCCCCGTACCGTCAACGTTGACGACGGCCAGCGTGTAGGCCAGATCAGAGCCGCCGATGAAAGCGATGCGGCGACTGTCGGGCGACCAAGAGGGCTTCATGGCAACGTCGCTGACGGGAGTTAATTCCCGCACGTTCGTCCCGTCGGCGTTCATCACAAAGAGCGCACGCTCCGGTCGGCGCACGTAGGCGATCATCTTGCCGTCGGGCGACCATGCGGGAGCAAACTCCGTCTGCGGGCTGTTGGTGATGTTCACCTCGTTCGTGCCGTCGGGATTCGACGTGTAGATGTCTGTGTCTTCGGCGTTGGCGGGATTGACGCGCAGGAAGGCCAGGCGCGAAGCGGCGGAAGCGGGCGCGGGCGGCATGGGCGAAGCCACCTGCCAGTCGGCGTCGAAATTGTTGCCCGCGTCTCCGGTGATGCGAAAGACCAAAGAGCCGTTCGAGTACATCACGTAAACATCTTGCCCCCCGTCGCGCGTGCTCGTAAACGCTATTCCGTCGCCGCCCGCGAGCCACGTCGGCAGCGTGTCCGCCGCGGGGTTGTTCGTCAGGCGAGTAGGCGTGCCGCCCGTCGCACTGACGGTGTAAATCTCCGCGTTGCCGTCGCGCGCGGAGACGAAGGCGAGGCGCGTTCCGTCGGGCGACCAACTGGGGCCGCTCGCGTCGGGCGGGTAGATGGTAGACGTGAAGGGGAGCGCATCGGTGGCGACGCGCGTGATGCCGCTGCCGTCCGCGTTCATCACGAAGACGTAGAAGCGTGGGTCACCATCCGGGTTGAAAGACGCTTCGCGCCCGACGAAGGCGATGCGCGTTCCGTCGGGCGACCACGCGGGGTCGCCCGCTTCCGAGATGCCCAAAGGGAAGAAGGTAGGGTTGCCGCTCCCGTCGGCATTCACCACTGCGATTGCGGACGATCCCCCCTGCGTTCTAATGGTTCTGACGAAAACCAGCTTCGTGCCGTCGGGCGACCACGCGGGGTCGTGAATGCTAGGACTGCTTGAGTCGGGCCCGAAGTGCGTGACCATTTGCACGTTCGATCCGTCCGAGTTCATCATGTAGATGTTCGCGCTATCTCTGGCGAAGGCGATCCGTGTGCCGTCGGGCGACAGCACGGGGCAGTCGTCCCGCCCCGGGTAGTTGGTCAGATTGATCTGCGGGCTGTTGTCGCCCGACTTCGAGTAGATTTCCGCGTTGCCGTCGCGGTCGCTCGTAAAGACGAGCCGCGTCGAGCCGATGATGGGCGTCGTGGCGGGCTGTGCGACGCCGGACTTTTCCGGCGCGGCTAAAACCACGGCGCGCGTCGCGTCGCCCGTCGCAGGCATGGCTTCGGTCGAACGGGCGCGTACGAAGCACACTGTCAGAGCGAGCGAAGCGATGAGCGACACGCTCAAGATCAATCTTTTGGTGTAACGCATAAAAGGCTCCCGCGAATTAAGCGGCAAGGTCGAAGCCGGGTTTAGACGCGGATGTGCGATCTGACAAGTGCGACCCGCGCAGTTTCTTGGAGATGATCATCTGAGGGGTGTAGATGATCATGGTCAGCAAAGCTGGCGCAATTATGTGTACCGGCGCGTGTGGCTGTCAAGAAGCTCTCAGGCGCGGCGTTCGAGCGTGAGGCGCGCGATTGAGCGGAGCAAGTCTGTGGGTCTCTCGATCTCGGAGAGCGCGTCGAGAGCCTGCGCGTAGACGTGGCGCGCACGCTCGCGCGTCGCCTCAAGTCCGTGGAGCGCGGGATAGGTGGCCTTCTGCGCGCGCGCATCTTTGCCCGGCGTCTTGCCCAGAGTCGCGGCGTCCGCGGTCACGTCCAGAAGGTCGTCCGTGATCTGGAACAAAAGTCCGAGCGCGGCTGCGTAGTCGCTCACAGATGCGAGTTCACTTATCGTAGCCTCTGCGACGAGCGCGCCCGCGCGCACCGAAGCGACGATGAGCGCGCCCGTCTTGTGCCGGTGTATGAGATCGAGTTCGGCGGCCGACACGTCCTCGCGCGACTCTGCCGAAAGGTCTAGAGCCTGCCCCGCAACCATCCCTTCGGGAGTGCCCGACGCGCGCGCCAGTTCCGCGACGAGTCGCACGCGCACGCGCGTGTCGAGCGTTTCGTCTTCGGCGATAGACTGAAATGCGAGCGCCTGCAACGCGTCGCCCGCGAGTATGGCGGTCGCCTCGCCGAAACGTACGTGACAGGTGGGTCGCCCGCGCCTGAGTTCGTCGTCGTCCATCGAGGGCAAATCGTCGTGTACGAGCGAGTAGGTGTGTATAAGTTCAAAGGCGCAGGCTGTGCGGATGAGACGATTGAGGGGTGCGCCGAAAGCCCTGCCCGTTGCCACCACGAGCGCGGGGCGCAAACGCTTGCCGCCCGCAAAGAGACTCCAACGCATCGCCGCGTGTACGGCGCGCGGCTCTTGTGTGTCGGAGGGCATGAGCAATTCGAGATGCCCGTCGACGAGCGTGCGCGTGTTGGCGAGATACACTTGCGCCGCAGCGACGGCGGCCATCTCGCGCTCATCCGCAGTTTCGGCAAGCGTGTCAGAAGACGGTCTCATCATCGTCCGTCCCGCCGCTATCGTCGCCCGTCAAATTATCAAACTCTTCGCCTTGAAACGCGCCGAGCACGCCGCCCGTGCGCCCATCGCCGCCGTCGCGCTGCAAGAGCACTTCGATGCGCCGCTCCGCTTCCTGCAAACGCTCCTGACATTCGCGCGAGAGGCGCACGCCGCGCTCGAACAGTTCCAGACTCTTCTCCAACGGCAACTCGCCGCGCTCCAACTCGCGCACGATCTTCTCTAGCGCCGTGAGCGACGCCTCGAAATTCTGGCTCTGCGCCTCTGTTTTTTTCATCCTCATCTAATAGTCCCGAGTCTCAAGTCCCGAGTCTCAAGTCTAAATCAAGCTGTTGACTTGGGACTTGAGACTCGGGACTTGAGACTTTGCGTTTTCATCTTCCCATCATCGGAAAAGTTTTCGCCACCTGCTCGGCGACTCGCGCCGCCAGCCCGTCGCTCTTGACGGAAATGACTTTCCAGTCCGGCTGCCCCGCCGCCGTGTCTCCCGCCTTCAATCCGAACTCGACGGGGCGTTCGTTGACTTGATACACGACCGACCCCGTCTTGTTGTTGCCCTCGCCTGCGGTCTTCGTCTCGCCCACGCGCGACAGCGCGAGCGCGCGCACGAAGAACGGGTAGTTGCGCGCGCCGCCACGCTCGGCCAGTCCCTTCGTCTCGGCCATCAACACATCGCGCACCTGCTCGCGCACGCCCGGCAACCAGACCTGCGCGTTCTGCGCGATCTGACGGCGCACCTGCGGCGGGATGTTCAGAGTGTTGTCGCCGCCGCGCACGCGCTCGATCACCTGTGGCACGACGCTGCGGCTCACCTGTTCCACGTCAACCAACTCGTCGAACGCCTGCCTATCGTCGCGCTCCGCCGCGTCAACCGCGAGCGCAAGCGTATACGAAGGGCTGCTCTTGAAACTCTGCCACCACCAGTAACCGCCCGCAAAAATCACGAGCGCGACCGCAGCGAAAGCAAACGCCGCGACCGACAACACACGCCGGCGGCGACCCTGCACGCGACGCGAGCGAAACTTCCCACGCCATCTTGCGACCGCCGCGCCCCTGTCTTCCACAGGCGGCGCTTCGACGTTGACGACGATGCGGCTGCGCTTCCCCTTCTTCGCACGGTCTCCCGGCACGGTGGACATCAGTTCCCGTCCTCCACTTCTTCAACCCGACACTGTAGCAGCCCTTCGGCCAAACGCACGCGCACGCGCTCGCCCACGCGCACGCCGCGCGCCGAACGCAACACGCGACCACGCGCATCTTGCGTGAGCGCATAACCGCGACCGAGCACGCCGAGCGGCGACAGCGCATCCAAAGATGCGACCGCCACTTCGAGCCGCGCCCTACGCTCGTCCAACTGCGCCCCGAAATTCGCGTCCAGCGCCGCGCGCACCATCGCCAGCCGCACGCGCCCCTCGCCCGCACGCGTCGCCGCACGCGTCGGCGACAAACGCTTCGTCACATCTTCCAAACGTCGCCGCGCTCGCTCGCGCGTCCGCGTCATCACATTTTCCAGACGCCGCACGAGTTCTTCGGTCACGCGTCCAGCTTCGCGCAGGCGCTCGCGCACTTCGTCGAAACCTTCCGAACTCACAGCCTCATGCACGCGCTCGCGTTCGATAAGCAAGCGATACTCGACCGCACGCACAAGGTCGCGCGAGAGCGTCGCAACGATTGCCGTCATCTCATCCTCGCGCGCCGCCACGATCTCTGCGGCAGCCGAAGGCGTCGCCGCGCGCACGTCCGCAGCGAAGTCCGCGACGGTGAAATCCGTCTCGTGCCCGACCGCAGAGATCACAGGAATCCGCGACGCGCGAATCGCACGCGCCACCTCTTCCTCGTTGAACGCCCACAAGTCCTCGCTCGAACCGCCGCCGCGCCCGACGATGATCACGTCAATAAAATCTCCGTTGCGCCCCTCGCGCTCGGCCTTGCGTTGATGTTCGTTGAGCGCGACGATAGCACGCGCGATTTCCGCGCCCGCGCCCGCGCCCTGCACGCGCGCCGGCGCGACGAGGATGTTGACGGTGCGCGTGCGCCGCGAGATGACGTTGATGATGTCGCGTATGGCCGCGCCCGTCGGCGACGTGACGACGCCGACGCGACGCGGAAGAAGCGGCAGCGGTCGCTTCAATTCTTCTGCGAACAAACCTTCCGCCGCCAACCTGTCGCGCATCTGCTCGAAGGCCACGCGCAACGCGCCCGCGCCCACAGGATCGAGTCCTTCGACCAGCAACTCGTACTCGCCGCGCGGCTCATAAACCGTCAGACGACCGCGCGCGCGCACCTGCAAACCGTCCGACGGGCGAAAGCGTATGCGACCGTTCACGCCGCGAAAACATTTCGCATGCAGTTGCGCGCCCTCATCCTTGATCGTGAAATACCAGTGGCCTGAACTCGCCGCCTTGAAATTCGAAATCTCACCCTCGACCCACACGGACGCAAAACGATTCTCCAACGCCCCGCGCACCTGCGAAGTCAATTCCGACACAGACAGCGGGCGTCGCTCCGTCTCGTCGAACAGCGATAGCAGGAGTGAGCTTTTCATCAAGGCGGATGGTAACACCCGCCGCCGTCCGTTTCCAAAATGTACGAATTAGTTAGGCTGCGAAGTTCCGCTGGCGACCGCAGGACTCAGGCGCACGACCGCGCCTTCGCGTGCAACGCGCACGCGCACGCGTCCCCTCGTTGCGGCGGCGTTGGTCGTTGCGTAGCTGACGGTGTAGGAAGTACGTAGTTGCGCGACGATGTCGTTGTAGGCGAGTTGCAGTTCTTCAAAACGGCGGACGGGATAGTAGACGCCGCCTGAGACGCTTGCGAGTTTGCGCCCCTCTTCGTCTGCGCGCGAGGTGAGCGTCAAAAAACGCGTGCGCGTCGGGTCGAGCGTGGTTGCGGCGGCGGGCGCGCTCGACGCGGGGATGAGGCCGGAAGGAATGTAGAGCGGGTAGATGACCGCGCCCGTCTCGATGATGGTTTCCAGGATGTAGGGGAACGGGATGAAGGAGCGATTGTCGTCGCCATCGGAGATGACGACGATGGCCGTGCGTTCGTCGCGCAGCGGCTTCAAAGTGTTGACGAGCGTGTAGGCGAGCGCGTCGTAGAGCGCAGTGCCGCCGCCCGCGTCTATGTCTTTGATGCGCGCGGCCAAGAGGCTGCGGTCGGTTGTGAAATCGGAGATGAGTTGGATGTCGTCGCGGAAACTGATGATCGCGACACGATCCTGCGGGCTGACCGTGTTGGCGAAGGCGAGCGCGGATTTCCTGACGAAGTCCAGACGCTCCTCGACGCTGCCCGACACGTCCAGAAGCAACACGAGATTAAACGGCGTGCGTGTCGGCGATACTTCGACAACCTCGCGCACCGTTTCGCCCTCAGAGACGGTGAAGTCTTTGCGCTCAAGCCCGCTGATCGCGCGTCCAAGCCTGTCCGTCACGTTCGCGTTCACGCGCATCAACTGCGGCGCGACCTCGCTGACGGCGGCGCGGTCGCTCTTTGCCGTAATATTCAACACGGGCGCACCACCGCGCGGCGGCGGCAGAGTCTTCGCATATTCGCCGACGAAACGCGGCGTCACCTTGCGTATGGCTTCGATCAAATCCTGATTGCCGCTGCGAATGATGGCGCGCGCCGCCTCCGTCAACTGACGCTCGCGCAAGTCCGCCGGAACGTTCGCCGGATCAACGCCGAAGAGGATCACGCCGCGCTCCGTCTCGAAGTCCAACTTGACTCGCACGTCGCGCTTCGCCTTCTTGTCGCCGATGCGACCCGACACCTCGAAACGCCCCCCGCGCTTCTCTTCAACTTTCCCCAACTCCACTTCGCTATAAAAACGCGGGCGGCTCGCCGTCCAGCGAAAACTGTACCGCAAAGAATCGACCGGCACGTCCGCGCGAATCGTCCCCGTGTCCGTCAAAGCCTCTGCTTCGCTCAAAGCCCCCGACACATCAACCGCTCCGCCGCGCGTCTCCACACGCACACGCACGCGCTGCGGCACACGCAAAAACAGATCAATTCGATCACGCTCCGCGCGCCCTTCTCGCACCTCGATCTCGACGCGCCCGCCCGCCGCCTTCGACACAACATCCGACTCCCCGACCGCCGCACCCGGCGACTCCGCCTTAAGCGACACGCTCTTTCGTTCCTCGTCCTCTCCCGCCGCAACGATCGTCACGCGCCCGCTCAAATTCTTAACCGACACCAAAGTCGCCGTGCCCGCTGCAGCCGTCAACTCACGCTCCAACCCTTGCGCCCTGCACAACACCACGCCCGAAGACGCCGCACACATCACGCACAGGCACAATGCACGAAGCAATATCAGTTTAATCATCTGGAAACACGCCTCGACAGATTCTGTAGGAAAACCGTTAGCGGAGAGCCGACACGCGCAATCTTGCCGAATCCATCACGTGCCGGTCAAGCCTAACGCGCTGGTGGGATTGTATTTTAAGAGTGCTTGTTGTGTAATCCCTGCGGACTGTTGACAGGTGAACCGACCAACCGGATGAAGGTAAGAAAGAGGGAGACAGCCCCGAAGATGCTGGACGAATATGATTTGAGCGGAGGCGTGCGCGCGAAGCATGTCACGCGTCGCGCGAGCAAAAAGTCTTTCTACGCGGACAAGCGGCGCGATCTTCGTCTGGTGCAAGGCGACGCGTTGGAGTTGTTGCGCGCAACAGAGAGCGAGTCGTTCGATTTGATCTTCGCAGACCCTCCTTACTTTCTATCGAACAACGGCGTGACGTGCCAATCGGGACGGCGCGCGAGCGTGAACAAGGGCGCGTGGGACAAAGCGCCTGCGGTCGGGGAGATTCAAGACTTCAACGTGGCGTGGCTCGGCGAATGTCGCAGGCTGTTGAAGCCCGACGGCACGATCTGGGTGACGGGCACGTCGCACAACATCTACAGCGTCGGCTTCGCGCTGCAAACGCTCGGCTACAAAATCCTGAACGACATCGCATGGTACAAAGTGAACCCGCCGCCGAATCTCGCGTGCCGTTATTTCACGCATGCCACCGAGACGATCCTCTGGGCGAAGCGCGACGCGAAGGCAAAACACACGTTCAACTATCAGGAGATGAAGCAGGCGAACGGCGGCAAGCAGATGCAATCGCTCTGGCAGATCACTTCTCCGCCCGCGCGCGAGAAGCGTTACGGCAAACACCCGACGCAGAAGCCCGAACTCCTGCTCGAACGCATCATCCGCGCCTCGTCCAACGAAGGCGACCATGTGCTCGATCCTTTTTGCGGCAGCGGCACGACCGGAGTTGTCGCCGCGCGCTTGAAGCGTCGCTTCACAGGATTCGACGTTGACGAAAACTATTTGCGCATCGCCTCACAACGCATCAAAGATGAACTCGCAGTTCTGGAAAACAGTCCGCGCGGCGTTTAATTTTCAAGAGACTAAAGAGAGACCGACGCCGCAGCAGCCGCAACTCTCGAAGCGGCCCGTGCTGGATCGAGACGAGGCAATGCGGCGCATCAATCTGCTCGCGGGTCGGGATTTGCGCGCGATGGCGGATGAGTTCGGCGTGACGGTCTGGAAGGCGGGGCGCAAGAACAAGGGTTGGGCGGGGCATGTGCTCGAACGCTACCTCGGGCTTGCGCAAAACTCGCGGCAAGCGCCCGACTTCGGCGAGTGGGATTTGAAACTCGTCTCGCTGCGTCGTGATTCAGAAGGAAGGCTTCGCGTCAAAGAGACGATGGCGATCACGATGCTTGAGCCGTCGGAAGTTGTCTCGAATCGTTTCGAGGACAGTCATCTCTACGACAAGTTGCGGCGGCTCGTCGTCGTCAGCCGCATCTACGAGTCGGCGGAGGACACGCGCTCCGTCCTGCACGCTGCGGCGAAGTTTGATCTGGACGATCCGGCAGTGTTCAGCGCGGTCAAGGCAGACTACGAATTGATCCGCGCGACGATTCGTGACAAAGGTTACGCCGCGCTTACAAGCGACCTCGGCGAGTTGATTCAGGCGCGCACGAAGGGGCGCGGGCACGGCAGCGATTCGCGCGCCTTCTACGCGCGCACCGCGTTCGTCGCGCGCATGTTGAACTTGCACAACCTGGCCTCTATGCCGCGCGTCTTTCCGTCTGCGGCGGACAGAGACGCGGCGGTGTTGGCAGATTGAGCGCCGCGAACTAAAATCATTCTTCCCCCGTGCAAACGCGAGCGTCGAAGCAAGTGACTGCTTCCGCGTGAAGTCGAATCTTACTTTTATATTCGACGTTTGCGACGCCGCATCTTTCGACTCCCCCACAGTTGATCGCCGCCTATGCTGCTCGCCAAGAGGAAACTTTTTCTATCATTCGCCGTCTGCCTGGCGACGCTCGCGTCCGTCGCGGCCATCGTCCCGCGCAAATTTCAAACCGGCGCAAGCCTCAGTTCGCACGCGACGAGTCCGCAACTGCAACAACAGCCTTCGCCCGCATCCTTGTCAACTGCGACGACAACCGATGAGGCGGGGCCAGTGGCGGAAACCGTCTCGGCGACGGAGAGTGATAAGGACGTGCCCGCGTTCGCCGAATCCGCCGCGCAGCAAAACCGCACGCTCAAAGACGGCTTGCGCTGGACGTTCGGCGGGAAACAACAGAGCGGCTGGGCGATCTACGTGCCGCTCATTCAACGACTGATCGGCACGGAAGACGATGCTGCAAGCGAAAATTTCGCCGCGCGTCTCGCACGCTGGCAAAAGAGCGCGGGGCTGTCTGCTAGCGGCGTGCTCGACGAGGCCACTTTGATGCGTATGATTTCGACCTGGCAGTCGCGCCGACGCCGTGGCAGCACGTACCCTTCGCCCGATCAACTCTTCACCGTCCCGCCCGCAGAATTTTGGGATGGATCGCGCGCCGACGAGTTGCGCAAAGTCGAACGCCAAACTTACGCCGCCTACAAACGCATGCTGGCCGCCGCCATCGCCGATTCGTCTTTGCAACTCGCATCAAAGAACGGCGAACTCGTCGCATCGGAGAAGTACTTCAAGATCATCTCGGCGTTTCGTTCGCGCGAATACCAGGATCGCCTGCGCAAACAGGAGCCGGGCGCAGGCCGCGCCGCGCTCGCCGTCAACAGCCCGCACTTTACGGGTCGCGCGCTCGACCTCTACGTCGGCGGCGAGCCGACCATCACGAAAGACAGCAACCGTCTACTTCAAACACAGACGCGCGCCTACCGCTGGCTCGTCCGCAACGCCGAACGCTTCGGCTTCTGTCCCTACTTCTACGAACCCTGGCACTGGGAATACTGCGCGCCGTAATTCCGGCAAAATCGCACTTTGCCTGACTGATGATATTTTGACCAAAGAGTCTAAAAATATCCTGTTTTAACTCAGTCAAACGTGAAAGCGGCGAGCCTGTGAGAAAAAGGCATCTTTAACGCCGGAATAAATTCGCGCAACGCACGAAGTTTTCAAGCCGGAGAGAACAATTTAATGATCTAAAGAAATGCTATCGAGTCGTCGGATTGGATGAATTGCTAAGCCATTTTTATAGTAATCATTCAAGGGTCTTTGAATATTTTTCTTTCTTTTGATGAAAGCTCATCAAATTCAACTTTCCTAATGTAAATTAGCTCCTCATCTCCTATCCCTCTAAGCTCAACTTTCTTTAAGATAAAGTTTTGCCAGTACTTGTGTCCTGATACATTATGCAAATCTAGTCCTCTACGCGAAATTGCAAAGGTAAGCTTGCTCAATTTTTGCAAACGTGAAGCAATATTAATGCAGGAGCCAACGTAATCATTCCCATCCCCAATAGAAATAATCTGTCCTCTTGCAACACCACATCGTAATTTGGATGGAGGTTTGCTGACGTGTTTCCTAATTTCAGGGAGAAATTCACTCTGATACCTAAGACAAATTTTGTGAAGTAGGTTAATAGTATTACTCATACCATGGATGCCTGTGCTGTAATCAGTATCCCACAGGAACAGAATTCCATCGCCTAGAAACTTCGTGTAAAAGGGTAGGCTGCCCCAGATTTTCACCTTTTCATTCGATTCACTTGCCTTGAAAGATTCCCTTAATGATTGGAAGAGCCAATCAACAAAGCGTTTCAAGAACTCCGGTACAACTAAGTGCGAATCCACTTGATTGCTAAACGAGGTAAACCCCTCAAGGTCATAAAAACAAGCTATAGCCTGAACATACGTTCCATCTTGCGAAATATTCCCAAGTCCCAAAGCTGTTGGATTAAAGGAATTATAATCACCTTTGGAAAGGACATTATGTGTATATATTTTGTTATCTGGTCCCTTTTCCTTTACTTTAGAGTAATCCAGATTAATCTTTGGCATACAGTCTCCTCTTTACTATATTAGACCGTTAATAGCAGTTTGATACTCATATAACAACGACCACTGTGACATCTCTCCGATTGAAAAACTTCTTTACCATCCGGCATGCGCACCCTCACGCCGCGCGCTTCTTCGCCGCGACTTTCTTCTTCGCCGCCGTGCCGACGAGCGGCAACACGCGCCCGTCTGTTAGTGCGCGACCCGCCGCGATGCTGTCTAAACTCACGACGAACTTCTGCTTGGCGCTGACGCGCGCGAGCATACGCTTGAGCGTCGCGTCGTCTAAGTTGGATGCGTCTACGCCGCTTGATTCAAATTCGGCGCGCAAGGCTTCGACGGTGTTCGTGCCGCGCCCGTACACGTCCGGGTAGAGGTGGAGTGCGCCGCCTTCGATGACCTGCGTGTCGTAGTTGACATCAACCATCAGCGGCTTGTCGAGTTTGGCGACGACGGTGTTCTTCGTACGCTTGGCGTTCGCGATCTTTTTCGCCGAGACGGGTAGGCTGCGTGCAGCGACGATCTTCTCGGTCAGGTCGTAGAGGTCTGTGCGGAGCATGCGTATGCAGCCGTGCGAGACGAGATTGCCGAGGTCTGTGGGGCTGGCGGCCTGATGAATCAGGTAGCCGTAGCCGAGCGGGATTTTCACTTTGCCGAGCGGGTTGCGCGGGTCGCTCGCGCGGATGATCTCGCCCGCGCGCACGCCCTTGCGTCCCGTTACCCACTCGCTGTCGGGCGGAACCCAATCGGGATTCCAGATGATCTCGGTCGCCTGTTTTTCGCCAATCGAGATCGGGAAATCTTTCCTGCCAACGCCGACCGCGTAAGTCTTCACCTCTTTGCCGTTCTGCCAGAGCGTCAGGCGGAAGGCGGGCACGTCAACCGTGATCTCTATGTCAGGCTCACCCGCCACCAACTCCGCACGCTCGATCCGCCCACCCGTAAACTTATCCGAACGCGCAGACTCGTTCGAGCGATACGGCGACACCAACCCCTGCGCACACACAGACGACAACGCGCCGAATACAATCGCCAACAGCATCGCCAAAGTAATATATTTTTTTCGTAGAAAACTCATCGCTTGCTCTCTTCCACCCTTTTGTTGCTCACTTCGCACACACGAACATCGCGGCAAAATCCGGTTAGTCTCACGATGTTCATGCGGCAAGTGAGTTGATAGTTTGTATGACGCGCGCGCACGAATGGTTGCCTGCTAAATCTCTTCTAGTGCCCCGCACGGTAATATTTGATGCCGAAATAGATCGCTTGTGAGAGACCGAGGAAGAGGCCGATGACTGCGCCGAAGAGTTCGATCTTGCGCAGGTGTTGCTGCGCGACGGAGAGGACGAGCGTTTCGAGTTTCTCGATGGGGTAGTTTGAGACTTTGGTGCGGACGATGCCGCCAACGTCGAACTCTTTGATGGCGACGGGCAGGCGTTCGCGCGCCGTCGCAGTGATGCGTTCGGTGAGCGCGCTCGTGGCGCGCGTGACGGTCTGGTCGGGCAGGTGGTCGCCGATGCGCCCGATGGGGGTGATGAGGAGGCGTTCGATTTGCGTGCTCAAGATCGCGTTGATGGTGCGCGCCGTGTCCTCGCGCGCGAGCACGCCGAGCAGCGCACGGGAGAGAAAATTTTTGAGGCGCGCGGCGGAGTCGGGGCTGGCGTGTTCGAGCAGCGCGCGGATGGTGTGCGGGCGTATGCGCGCCAGAGCGTCGGACGTGTAGGCCGAGACGGTGCTGGATAGTTCAGCGCCGCGCGCGATGGCGAGTATGCGCGAGGCCACTTGCTCTTTGATCATCTCCAACTTGTCGGGCGCGATTGTGCCGACGAGTTCGTTGATGGGGCGCGCGAGCAAGTTGTCGATCATCGAATCGAGAAACGCTTCGGCTTCTTCAGCGAACGCTTCGCCGCGCAAAAATTCCTGCACGCGGCGCGGCAGAGTCTTGTTGACCATCTCGTCAACTTCGCCGTGAATGCGTTCGCGCGAGACGAAGATTTTTTTGAAGAAGTTGAGCTGCGCGTAGTATTCATCAACTTCGCGTTTGATGAGCGCGCCGATCTGTGTGCGCGTCTTTTTGTGCGTGGCGATCTCCGCGAGGTGTTCGGCGATTGGGGCGAGTTGGGCGTCAATGCGCTCTTTGATGATGGCGACCGCGTCGGGCGTGAACACTTCGGCGAGCGTCGCACGGCTCTTTGCGAGTTCTTCGACGCGTGCGCTGACGAAATCGCGCACCTTCCCCTCGAAGCCGCGCTCGTTCGTGATGTTGCGAAAACGATTTTCGACGAAGCCGATGATCTGTTCGTAAGTCTCGTCGTCTACGGCGTCGCTCAGGCGGCGCGCGAGCAGTTCGTCAACGCGTCGATCAATGAACGAGTTGATGGCGGCGGCGGTCTCTTCGCTGCGCATGATTCCGGCGATGTAGTCGGCGACGCGCAGTTGAAGCGCGCTGATGGCATCGAGGACGGGTGCGCGCACGGTCGCGGGCAGTGCCTCGATGAAAGAGCCGCGCGGCGTGTCGAGCAGATCGCGCGTGTGCGTCGAGACGAGGTCTGCGACTTTGCGTTGGAAGAAGTCTGTCTCGAAAAGAGCGTCGGTGATGGTGTCGTGCGAGACGAGTTCATTGCCGACGGCGTTGCCGATAGTTTCTGCGAGCCGCTCGCGGTGGCGCGGGATCATGCCCTGCGGCCAGACGGTGATGCCGAAAAGTTTGACGGGACGGTGCGGGCGAAACAGCATACGTACGGCGAGCCACGCCGCGCCGTAGCCGTGAACGGTGGCGAACACGATGAGAAACAACAGTTCTAAAATCTGCTGGCGGTTGATGGCAGGAAGTCCCCCTCGGCTTGCGCGCTGCGAAAGTTTGAAGTGTGCCTGAGAGGATGCTAAACGGATAGAGAGAATGGCGTCAATTGGAGATTGTCAGTTGTCCGTTGTCCGTTGTTTTGTGCTGCACCGTCTTAAACATTTGATTTTCAGCTTAAAGTTAGTCGAGCACATGCAACTGACAACGGACAACTGACTACTGACAGCCTCCTTTCATTTGCCAACGTCGTAGAGTTTGCCGCCGCGTTCGGAGGCGAGCGCGAAGTTGGGTAGGACGCGGAAAGCCATCAGGCCGACGGCGACGCGGTCGCCGATGCGGAAACGCGCGGCGCGTGCGTCGGGCTTCGGGCGCGTGACCATGATGGGAACGCCGGTGAGTTTCTCGGATGTGTTGATGGTGACGTTGTAGAGCGGCGGCTTGCCTTCGGCGTGCGAGCGCGCGACCAGATCGAGGCGCACGGTGAGTCGTTCATACGCGCCGACGAAATCCATCTCTTCGATGACGCCGTTCGAGAGGCGACGACAGCCTTCGGGCAGCGCGGCGGTCTCGCTCAGACAGACATCTTCGGGGCGGAAGACGAGTTTGACGGCTTGGCCGTCGCGGAAACGCACGGTCTCATCAACGGCGGGAATCGTGGCTGTCCCGATCTCGACCGCACCGTTCATCGCCACGCCGAGCAGCAGGTTGGCCGCGCCGAGAAAGGTGGCGACGTACTCGGTTTCGGGGCGGTTATAAACTTCGTCGGGCGTGCCGATCTGTTCGAGCCGTCCGGCGTTCAACACGGCGATGCGGTCGCCGAGTTCTAAGGCTTCCTCTTGATCGTGCGTGATGAAGATGGCGGGCACTTTCACCTCGCGCAGGAGCGCGCGGATTTCGCGTCGGAGGCGTGTGCGCGTCTGCGCGTCGAGCGCGCCGAAGGGTTCGTCGAAGAGTAGGACTTGAGGGTTGTAGGCGAGCGTGCGCGCAATGGCCACGCGCTGCTGCTGGCCGCCCGATAGTTGCGACGGGAACTTCGTGCGGTGCTCTTCGAGTTTGACGAGCGCGAGCAGACGCTCGACAGTCTCTTTGATCTCGCGCTTCGGGCGTTTGCGTATGCGCAGGCCGTAGCCGATGTTCTGCTCGACCGTCATGCGCGGGAAGAGCGCGTAAGATTGAAAGATGACGCCGACGCCACGCTCGCGCGCCGGAAGCTCCGACACGTCCCTGCCGTGCAGTATGACGCGCCCCGTGTCCGGTTCTTCGAGTCCGGCGATGATGCGCAGGATCGTCGTCTTGCCGCTGCCCGACGCGCCTAAGAGCACGAGCGATTCGCCCTCCGCCACGTCGAAGTCAATGTCTTCGAGCACCGTCACGCCTTTGAAACTTTTACTCAAAGAACGCACGCTCGCCGCCGCCACGACGCGCTTCTCATCATCGGGCGTCGCTTCAACACGCGTCCCTCCCTGCGTCGCGTCATTCGTCGCGCCGTCGTCGTCCTCACTTTGATCAGTCAGCACCTTTTCGGGTTTCATCTGTCACTTCTACCTCATTCGGTGTCGAGCCAATCGCGCGCGAAAAAGAGGATGCTGAAGATGACGAAAGAGAAGAGCGCGAGGACGATGGCGACGGCGTTTGCCGCCTCGACCTGCCCTTCGTTGAACTTCGCGAAGATGTAAAGCGGTGCGGTCTGCGTGCGACCTGCGAGGTTGCCGGAGACGAGTATGGTCGAGCCGAACTCGCCGACGGCGCGTGCGAAAGTCAGTAGCGCGCCCGTCACGATTGCGCCGCGCAAAGATGGAAGCGTGACGTGCCAGAAAGTTTGCCAGCGCGTCGCGCCGATTGTCGCGGAGGCTTCTTCGAGCGAACGCGACATGGTATCGAAGACAGGCTTGATGACGCCGAAGGCGAGCGGGAATGTGACGAAGATGTTGGCGAGGATGATGGCCGAAGCCGTGAACATCAACTGTATGCCGTGCGGGGCAAGGAGGCGACCGAGTATGCCATAAGGCCCCCACAGGAGTAAGAGCGCGAAGCCCGCGACAGCGGTTGGAATCGCCGTCGGCAGAGAGATCGTGACGATGAGCGCGTTTCGTCCCCAGAAGTTGTAGCGCGAGAGGACGTAAGAGGCGAAAAGTCCGAAGAAGACGTTGAAGACGGTCGCCCAGAAACTCGTGACGAGCGAGAGTTGGAGCGCAAACAGAGCTTCGGGCGCGGTCAGCGCAGCCCAGAAACTACCCAATCCATTGCTCGTCCCGAAAATAAAGATCGAGGCTAGCGGCAAGAGCACGAGCGGCAGCATGATCGCGATCATCGTCGCGATGCTCACAGGCCGCACGACATCGAAGCCGCGCACATGTCGCATTGATGAAATTGCCGAACTCATAAGAAGACAGTGACGAGTGACAAGTGACGAGTGACGAGTGACGAGATAAGAACGGGTTTCAAGTTTCAGGTTTCAAGTTTCAGGTTTCAAGTTTCAGGACTGAGGCTCTTTTGTCTTTAACTTGTCACTTGTCACTCGTCACTTGTCACTTTCTTTTTTGCACTTGATCGCGAAAGATTTTCTCGATGATTTCGGGGTAGGCGCGTTGCCAGCCGCCGAAGTATTCGACCGTGAACGGCGAGGTGATTTTGGCGAATGCGGCGTTTGCTTCGTTGAGCGATTCATTGCTTGCGGAGCGGAAATGATATTGCACGAAGGCACGCTGCGCTTCGTCACTCCAGAGATATTGCATGAAGGCTTCGACGACGGGGCGTTCTTCCGCAGTCACGTTGCGATCAACGACGACCGCCGGATGCTCGCTGAAAATCGTCGCTTCGGGCACGACGATCTCGACCGGCGCTTTCGCAGCCTTCATCAATAAACCTTCGAGTTCGTAAGTGATGAGCGCGTCGCCGAAGCCCGTCTCGAATTGCGTGCGTGCTTCGCGCGCCGAGCCGGGTGTGGAGATAACGTTGCGCCAGATGGATTGCAGCATACGGAGTGCGTGGGCTTCGTCGCGCGTGCCCGTCTGCTTCTCCGATTTCGTCAACTCCGATCCGTAGATGGCGAGGATTGACCATTGCGCGCCGCCGGAACTGATGGGGTCTGGGTGTATGAGTTTCACGCCGGGGCGTCCGAGGTCTGCGAAGTCGCGTATGCCTTTCGGGTTGCCCGCGCGGACGAGGATGACGAAGGGCGTCTTGTTGACGATGCCGCGTTGCGGGAGGCTGTGCCAGTCGGACGTGACGAAGCCGCCTTGCTTGAGGCGTTCGGCGTCGCGCTCGATAGACAGGATGGCGATGTCTGCGCCGACGCCTTGCAGGATTTGGTTCGTGACCGTCTCCGAGCCTGCGAACGAAGAGGTGAAGCGCACGTCCTCGCCGTGCTCCTGTTTCCACTTCGCAGCAAACGCCGGATAGACGGCCTTCTCCAAAGCCTCCTTCAAGATCGAAAAGCCGTAGAGCGTGATCTGCCTGCCGCTCGTGTCGGTCGTCGTTTTCGGCATGCAACTGCTCAAGACGAGGAGCGCGAGAGGAAGCGCGAACGTTGCCGCACGCCACTTCGACCGACCGGCAAAAAGACCTGTCCGTTTCACGTCTGGACTCTACCTCCGTTTCAACGCTACCTCGCGCTTCGCAACCGACTTGTCTGCTTGAAAATGTTTGCTCTCTATAACACAGACGGAGAGTTTTCAGGAAGATAAAAGTAGAAAATGTAAGAGAAAAACAACGTACTCACATGCGCCCGTGCGCGCACGCACGCGCCGCACGCAAACTGCTTGACGAGCGTATGCGTCTAGCGGCCTGTTAGAACTTGCGACCCGCTGCGACGTATAATTTTCGCGGGCGTGCTCATTTAACATAGGCAATTCGCGTTGTGCGTCCTTCACTTCTAACAAACATAGCTCGCACTCACGGTAGAACATGGAAGCGTCACTCAGTTTACTCGCCGTCTTAAATTTGCTCGGTTCGGCGCAGGCGTTGCTGCTGGCCTTAGCTTTGCTCGGCATACGTCGCGACGACGGGGCGGCCAATCGCGTGCTGGCCGCGCTCGTCGTCGCGATGGCGGTCGTCATCTTCGGCGCGGTGATGCGCACGACGCACTACGAATTTGTCTTCCCGCACCTGAGCCGCATACACGATCCGTTCGTGTTCCTCGCCAGCCCGCTCCTGTTCCTGTATCTCCGCACGCTCGTCAGGCGCGAGAGCGCGCTCAAGCGGACGGACTATTTGCACTTCCTGCCCTTCGCCGCGTGCGTCGTCTATCTACTGCCCTACTACCTGCGGAGCAGTCAGTACAAACTCGACTACATGTTGGCCGAGTACTACGCCCCCACGCTCGGCCCTTGGTACTACATACGCTCGGCGCTACTGCTCGCGCAGGGCGCAATCTACCTCACGCTCGTCGCCGCGCTGCTCATACGTTATTCGCGCGCGTTGAAGTTGAAGGGTGAGGCGCTGACAGCCTACGAACGCGCGGTGCTTTTTCAAGTGCGCTTTATGCTCGGCGGCTTTCTAGTTCTCTTCGTCGGCGGGCTGATGCGCTACACGCTCGACCAGACGGCGCGCACTAACTTGCTCGTGCCGCTCGGCGCGTCCGCGCTCATCTACGCGCTCGGCTATCTGGGCTTGCGCAGGCCGGAAGTGTTGACGGGCTTCAAGGAAACTTCTCCTTTGGCGGAAGCGCGCGGCGCAAACGCAGACGCGACCGGCGACGCTCCTGCGAAGAAGTACGAGAAGTCAACGCTGACGCCGGAGCGCGCCGAGCGTTACCTCAAACGCCTGCTCACACACATGGAGACCGAGAAGCCTTACGTTGACGGCGAACTCACGCTGCCGAAACTCGCCGAACGGCTCTCCATTCCGGCGCAACACCTCTCGCAGACCATCAACGAACGACTCCAACAAAACTTCTTCGACTTCGTCAACACCTACCGCGTCGAAGAAGCCAAACGACGCTTGCTCGATCCGGCCAAGCAGCACTACTCTGTGCTGGCGATCGCCGAAGAGGTCGGCTTCAACTCCAAATCATCCTTCAACGCCGTCTTCAAAAAGCACGTCCAGATGACTCCCTCCGAGTTCAGAAAGGCGAAGATGAATGCGGAATAAAAAGCTGTCCGTTGTCAGTAGTCAGTTGTCAGTTGCATGTGCCGCTCGAACAAGTGGCTAACGATTAGAGCGAACAACTGACAACGGACGACGGACAACGGACAGTCTTCCATTCATCATTCCGCGTTCATCCCCTCTTTTTTTGTCCTAACTCCTAAGTCTGCACGTCCTAACTTCTATGCGAGGGCGTTTTCTGCGCCGCAGACGCGTCAATATAAGCGTGCATTAAAAAGGCGTACGCGCGCGGTTTCATTTTGCGACGCGCACACGCTCATCTCCCCGTCGAAATATGCAACGACTGCGCCCGCCGTTAATCGTAACGGCGCGGCCTCCGGCTCGATTCTCTATTCAAAGATATCTGGAGGACAAAACATCTATGCGCCTGAAGCTCTCTGTAGCCGCGCTCCTTATCAACTGCTGTGCCCTGCTGCTCGTGCCGTCGCCCCTAAAGGCGCAAAGCGCCGCCGACCCCGCCCCGCCCCGCAACGAGTTCTTCGTCGGCTACTCTTTCAACAGCGCCGACATAGACTCTCTCACCGTCGCCCCCGAACGCACAGGCCAGCACGGACTCAATCTGGCCTACACACGATATGTCTCAAAACACGTCGGCATCACACTCGACGCCTCCGCGCATCTCAAACGCGACAACTTCACTTTCAACAACATCAACTTTGAACGCAAGCGCGATCAATATCACTTTCTCGGCGGGGTTCAGTTCAAGTCGCGGCGCACGGAAAGTCGGGTCGCCCCGTTCGCACGCGTCCTCGCGGGCGGCGCGCTGTTTCGCGGTTTCGCTTCGAGCCGGACGCAGGCGGGCAACACGTTTTTCATTGACGACGCGACATCGTTCGCGCTCGCCTTTGGCGGTGGACTCGACGTGCGCGCGAGCAAGCACTTCGACATACGCGTCATACAAGCCGACTATCTCCCGACCTTCTTCGGCAGCACGCGGCAAGACAACCTGCGCCTCTCCTTCGGCGTGGTCTTCAGAAAGTAGACCGGAAGCACGCGCGAATACACGATGCCCGCCACGCGTTAGAGTCTGTCCCGAAAAGGGATGAATCTAACGCGTGGCGGGCATCAGTTAAAGGAACGCAACGCGAATACGCGTGAGTGTGTTGGCTGCAGAATTTGTTACTGCTCGCAGACCGTCGCGTAGCAATCTACAACGCCCTGATTGTATTCGTCGGCGCACACCAGCGCGCCAGACCCGTAGCGCGCCTCACACTTTTCAAAGCGATGCTGGACTTTCACCATGCACTTAACACACGGGTCGGGCTGCTGTGCGGATGCCGTGCGCGTGGCGTAAGGCGTGGACAGCACGATTGCCAGCACGCAGAAAATTACTGACAGGGTCAGGCAGACAAAATTTTTTCTCATGGGAAAAGTTCCTCTCGGTTTGGGTTGAAGTATGGCGAGGTACTCCGTTTGAGTCGGCGCGTTCGTATAATCTACATTCCCGCCGAATGTCAACAAACATTTCACGCGCACGTCTCGCCAAACTTCGCCCTTCTCACCGCGCACCGGCGCGCACATCGTTGCGGACTACTCTCTCGAAGACAGGCTATCAAGCCCGCAAAAATTCTTCTCTCCGCCTAACGCACGGACGTATAATCCCGCGCGTCAAAGAGAGCGTCTAATCAGAAGGCTGTCGCTGACGGGCGCGGCGGCGACGCGTTTTTCCTGATCGCGCGACTGAGCCGCACGCCCGATCACTAATAGCGGAGAGGGGTTTGTGATGCTGTTTATGGTCGTCGAGCGTTTCAAGAATCGTGATGCTAAAGCGGTGTATCAGAGATTGCGTGAGCGTGGGCGGATGATGCCAGAGGGTTTGAGGTACGTTGACAGTTGGGTCGAGACCAATTTCGACAGGTGCTTTCAGTTGATGGAATGCGAAGACCCGCTATTGTTTCGGGAGTGGATCGAGCAGTGGGAAGATTTGATGGAGTTCGAGATCGTTCCCGTCATCACGTCGAAGGAGGCGGTACACTTGACGGCGCAGACGCCTTAACCGCGCTCTCTTTCAGAGAAACGCTTTGCGGCAGGAGATGCTATGGAAGTCAAGACTTTCACCTACAAGAAAATGTTGAACTCATACTATCTTCAAAAGCTGTTCAGCAGCACGAAGATGGAAGACCATATCGTCGAGATGTTGCAACAGGGGTGGGAGATTATGTCCGGCCCTACGCCGGGCGCGAAGGAGCGTTCAAAAGGCATCGGCCTGCCCGGCGATACGATGATCATCGTCTTCAAGAAAGGCTGACGCTTGCGCGCGACCTGCAACTAACAGGATCGTGCGCGGCGGCCGTCTCATCCTCACGATTTCGTATTAGTCTCAAACCGGCAACTTAATTTCAGACCTCACGCGACGGGACGCAGGACGCGTCGCAGCGCGAGCGCGCTCATCTTCCAGAGAAGTGCGACGCCGAGGAGTTCGTGCGTGAGGCGGCGGTAGTCGCGGCGTCCGGCGATGATGTCGTAGAGGAGCGCGTAGAGGTTCGGGTTGGTTTTGGCGAGTTCGATGATGCCGTCAATCATGCCGAAATCTAAGCCGAGGCGCGAGAGGCGACGCAGCGCGCGACCGTGGCGATGATCTGAGGTGAGCGTGCGCATGCGAAGGGCGTAGGACGCGAGGGCGCGCGAGTCTATGCCGCGCTCTAACATCACGTCGGCGGCGGCAATGCCGGTCTGTATGGCGGTCGTGATGCCTGCGCCTTTGAAGGGGCGCAGCCACCCTGTCGCGTCGCCGACGGCGACGAAGCGATCCCAGGAGACGTTGCGTGCGTGGCGCACGGGCGCGTGCCCTTCGTAGAAGTCGAGTTTCTGCAAGTCGAAACGCGGAAGGAGCGTTCGCACTTTGGGATGCAAAAGGAAATCTTCCATGTCAACGGAGGTGACGCGCCGCCCCATGATGTTGACGAGAACGTGCGTCTGCTTGGGCGTGATCGCGCCGAACTCTATGCGCGGAAGTTGACGCAGGAGGAAAGCGTGTATGTGGCCGCCGAGACGACGCTCGATGTAGCGTTCGTCGCAGGGCAGGCGGATGATGATCGAGTGCATCGTCTCGCGCGGGCGGCGATAGAGACGCGCGCGCGGGCTGACCTGTTCGAGCACGGAGAGCAGGCCGTCGTCCAAGCCGCAGGCGGCGACGACCATATCGGCAGAGCGCGATGCGCCTTCGGAATAGACGCGCACGGGATGTTCGAGATTGTCCGGATAAAATTCGAGTCCCGTCACGCGGTCGCGCACGAGGCGCGCACCTGCCTCTTCGGCGCGTTCCAACAGTAGTTGATCGAACTCGGAGCGCGAAACCATGAGCGCGGGTTCTTCTGCGATCGGCGCGCGCAGTTCGATGTCGTTGTGGTCGCTGTGGAGGCGAAAGCCTTTGATGGTGCGTTTGATGAGCGCGGAGGGAAGTTCGAGCCGCAGGTGCTCGTGCAAAAGTTCGGCGGTCGGCGGCACGAGCACGCCCATACAGGGGTTGTGCTGGCGCGGAAAACGCTTCGGCTCGTAGATGAAGACGCGCAGATTCAACCCGCGCTTTTTCGACTCCTGCAACAGGCGGATCGCGCACGACGCGCCGCCCGGCCCGCCGCCGATGACGACGACGCGCGACTCGTCGCGCAAGGATAGACCGCGCACGCGCCGCACAGGCTCGCTTCGCGTCACTTTCGTTCTAACGTGATCGAAGACGAGGAAACTGGCGTGGCTCGCCATGCGCGCGGCGAGTCGCGGATGGAGTGCGCGCAAAAGTATGCGCTTGTACGGTTGGTCGCCCGTGAAGGCTGCGAGCAAAGCGTCTGAGAGGAGCGCGCCTTGCTGTTGCTGCGCGGTTGGCGATGCGCCGTCGCGCTGCTGTTGCCGCGAGCCGCGCGCTTTACGGCGTTCGGCTTGCAGGACGGCGAAATAGACGGGCGCGATCAAAGGGTGCGGGAAGATGCGGTCGTAGATTTCAAAGAGCGCGCGCCCGTAAATGTTGTCGCGCCCGAAGACTTGCTGGCAGCGACGCCAGAAGTGTTCCTCGAAATCGCGCGCCGTGACGCCGTGATTGATGACGCAATCCGCCGCGAGCCGCGCTGTGACGAGCGCCGACTCGACGCCGTTCTTCAAGTAGCGCGAATCGGATGCGTCGCCGACGATGACGAAGCGGTCGCTGTAAGGCAAACGCGCCGCGCCGACGGCGACGCGAGGGTGGCAGTGGCAATCGAGTTTCCAATCGGCGGGCAAATAATCGCGCATGTAGGATTCGCGCAACAGCCTTTCGGTCGAGACGACATCGACGTTCTCGCCGATGGCCGTCACGGTGACGTGCTCGCCCTTCGGGATCAAAGCGATGTAGCGCACGTCCGCCTGTTTCAAGACGAAGAAGTGTATGAGTTTTCCCAGCCGCTCGCGCTGAAACTCTTCGGGCACGCGCGCTTCGATCACGCACGTCTTCCAAGTGGGAGGCGGTTGATAACCGTAGATCAAACGCGCGCCGAGTTGCGAGTTGACGCCGAACGCGCCGACAACCAGATCGAACTCCGTGCGCTCGCCTTCGTGCGTGCGAATCGCGGGACGCTGTTCGAGTGTGTCGGGCACGTCGATGTCGTGTACGTTTTGCGCGACGTGCTGTGCGCCGAGTTTGAGCGCTTGGTCGAGTAGGAATTGATCGAAGCTGCGCGCGCCGTCGGGATTCTCGGTGCTGACCGGCCCCGCGCCGCGATAGACGCCGTAAATCTTCCGCCCCGCAGCGTTTTCCAGACGTGCTGAGGCGTCTTGGTAATGCACCGCGTAGCCTTCGAGTTCGTAGTGTATGACTTCGGGCGGGATGTTCGTCGTCGCGTGCTCGATCTCTTCGATGAGGTTGTGGCCGATTGCGCCCGCGCACATGTTGCAGCCGGGCGCGCCCTTCTTGGAGAAGTTTTTGCCGTCGTAGATCGAGACGTACACGCGTAGTCCGAGCGAGCGTGCGCGGCGCAGGAGTTCGATGGCGAAGAAAGACCCTGCGGGGCCTGCGCCCACAACCGCGATGCGGCTTCCTGACGTGAGATAGGTCGGCTGCGACATACACCTCGCGCACCTCTCGACGCGACATTTACGGCGGCGGCCTGCACGGTACGAAACTTAGACGAAGGGGGAGTTACCTTTTAAGCGCGTGTGCCGGGAAGCGTCGGCTTCTCTCGTGTCGGGCGGCGATTCACGTCAAAGTTCAAACGCGCGCTTTTACGTTCTTGCCGCAAAGCATAGGCTCGCGCGCGAAAGCGTGTCAACAGCTTTGCCGAAGGCGAACTTAGCGCGTGCCATGTCGTACTCTCGCTTCAAAGAAACCTATAGCGAGTTGCGATTGAGTGTTACTAGCAAGTCGAACTCACCGCAGAGACGCAAAGGACGCAGAGGGGGCGCAGAGAGTTGAATGATCTTCTCTGCGCCCCCTCTGCGCTCTCTGTGTCTCTGCGGTGAAGGTTTTAATCCCCACCCAACTGCAATCCGCTATACGAGGATGCAACGGTTCACATGGCCGCTGCGAGACTCGCCGAGTGTCCGTTGAGCGGTGCGTTAGTTTGCGGCGGCATCAACATCATCGGCGCGCGCTCGCTCAAACGCGCGACGGCGAAACGCAAAACTTCCTCCGCCCAGTCTTCAAACAACGCGAAGACTTCCGACACCATCTTTAAAGCTCTCTTCCTGCTCACGTCGTCGAGTTTGATTTGTGCCAGCGATTCGTGGTCGCCCGCGCCTGTGTGTTCGGCTTCGAGGTTGGAATGATAATGGCCGAGGTAGCGCAGTTCGACGCCCGTGCGCTCCTGTATCTGTTCGGCCAGACGAACCGTGTGCGGGAAGAACACGTTGGCGGCCTCTTCCATCGCCTCGATGATGGCGAGCCGCTCGACGCTCGACGCGCCCGTGATCAAATTGGCGATGCGATAGGACAACATGCGGTTGGCGCGCGTCTCATCGCCCCAGAGGAAGCGCAGCCAGCCGCTGCCGTCGTGCATCCCGTCGAAGCCGAGCTTCTGGAAATCTTCTATGTACAGACGCCAGTGATCGTCATCCTCGTGGCTGTAAAGGTTGACACGCTCTTGGCACTCGTCCCCGCCAGCTTCCGCGCGCAAGAAGTATTTGTTGAGGTCTGCGAAACTCATGATCCAGTGTGCCATGCAGGGGTAAAACGCCAGACGCTGTTCAGGCTCAAGGCTTTCGTCCCGCAAGAACGCGAAAAAAGGCTGACGCGCAAACGCTTGTTTCTTCTCCATAATAGCTGCCAGAACTGCTTCCATCGTCTGTCTCTCCTGTGGTGGGAATTAGTGCGGGCTGTTTTCGCCCCTACCTGTTAACGCGGCAAACTGGAACGACGCGGATCACGGTGCGGAGAAAAATTTTATCCTTATAGCGATTCGGGATTGAGTGAAGCGTATCGCCCGACGTTCTCGTCGAGCGTTATAATCGTGCCGGGCTTTGCCGCTTCTTTATCTTTAGCACACGGAGAAAACTTCTGAGCCGTAAAGGGACGCCCCTGTGGACGGGATTCGCGCTCGTGGCTTTCGCCGCGAACTCCGTCTTGTGTCGTCTCGCTTTGGGCAGGGCGGCGATTGACGCGGCGAGTTTTACAACGGTGCGTCTCGTTTCGGGCGCGTTGATGTTGCTGCTCGTGGCGACGGCGTTCGGCAAAAAAGTTCCTGCTGTGCGTTCGTACAAACCGCTTTCGGCGTTGTTGCTGTTCCTCTACGCGGCGGCTTTTTCATACGCCTACACAAACTTGAGCGCGGGGACGGGCGCGCTGATTTTATTCGGCTCGGTGCAAGCGACGATGCTCACGTCTGCGCTCTGCTCCGGCGAGCGCCCGCACGCTTTCGAGTGGGCGGGACTCCTGTTCGCGCTCGGCGGTCTGGTGTATCTGGTCTTTCCGGGGCTACAGTCCGCGCCGCCGCTTTTGAGTTCGGCCAGCATGGCTGTGGCGGGCGTTTCGTGGGGCTTCTACTCGCTCGTCGGGCGCGGCTCGGCTGATCCGCTCGCCGACACGACTGTGAATTTCCTGCTCGCGCTGCCTCTGGCCTTCGCGTTCAACTTGCTCGCGCGCGGCGACGCGCACGTCTCGCGAGCTGGTCTCGTGCTCGCAGTTCTGTCGGGCGCGCTGGCTTCGGGCGTGGGTTACGTCGTGTGGTACGCAGCGCTCAGAGGCTTGACGGCGACGCGCGCGGCGACGGTGCAACTGGCCGTGCCGGTGCTGGCAGCGACGGGCGGTGTCGTCGTCATGTCTGAGCGCGTCACGCTGCGCCTGCTGCTCGCGGCTGCGGTGATTCTCGGAGGCGTCGCCCTCGCATTGCTTGGCCGCGCGCAAACGGCGCGCACGAACGCGGCTTAGCCGGACTTAATAAAATCACATGCAGAGAGATTCTTTGAAGACGACCATCGCCGCGTTCGCCTGCCTCTACTTTTTGTGGTGCGCTTACGATCCGTTTCAATGGCATTTGATTGACGGCGTCAACCTCGTCATACACGAAGCGGGGCACATCGTCTTCATGCCGTTCGGCGGACTCATCACGGTCGCGGGCGGCTCGCTGTTTCAAGTCATCATCCCTGCCGCCTTCGTCATCTACTTTTACCGGCGCGGGCAAGTCTACTCCGCCGCGCTCGTACTCTTCTGGGTGGGCGAGAGTTTGTTGAACGTCTCGGTCTACGCGGGCGATGCGCTGGACTTGCAACTGCCGCTCTTGGGCGGCGAGGATTCGATCCACGATTGGAACTACCTGCTCAGTTCTACGAATTTGCTCCCCGCGACACACAGGATCGCCGCCGCTATACGCATCGCGGGTACGCTCGCCATATTCGCTGCATGCTTCTTCTCGCTCAAACACGCGCGCCGCAGCGAGCGAGCGGCGGAAGAGTTTTAACGTGCGTCGAGCGTCAGTTTCCGACGCCTTCAGCGCGCTTTCACTTTGCGTGGATTTTGTGCGATGCTGTGCGTGTATCGCTCGTCGCCGTTCGCGGGGGGCGCAAGATTTTTTTTGAGGAGAGCGAAGTTTAATGCGTTCACTTATCTTGATGGTCGCCGCGCTCGCATTGTGCGTCTGCGCGCTGCTCGCGGCCTGTAGCCCGCAGGACGGGAGCGCGCCCGTCGCCAGTAGCCGCGCGCCGACTGTGGCGGGCGACGACACGGCCGCGCAGACGAAACCGACGCCCGCGCCGCCAGCCGACCAGACGCGCCGCATCAACATTCAAGAGACGCAGAAGGAAGTAGCCGATGGCACGGCCATCATCGTTGACGTGCGCGACGAAGGCTCTTACAAGGCGAGCCACATCAAGGGCGCGAGAAACATTCCGCTGCCGCAGTTCGAGCAGCGCATGAGCGAGTTGCCGAAGGACAAGCTGATCATCACCTACTGCGCTTGACCGAGCGAACACACCAGCGCCCGTGCGGTGCAGATGATGAACGCCAAAGGAAACACGAACGCCGCCGCCCTGCTCGGCGGTTGGAATGCCTGGGTCGCCGCGAAATTGCCCGTCGAGAGCGCGCAATAAAGAGCTATCAGCGGTTAGCTAAACGGAAAAGGCTGCAAGCGGTTGAGACTTAAAAATGGGAGAGTGAGGTCGAAGACGATTCTTCGACCTCACTCTCCCATTTTTAACTTTGGGCTATTCGCTTACTGGAAGCTAACAACTAACAGCTGACCGCTTCCTCACGTCCAACGCAAGCCCGCGATGCGTTCGAGTTGGGGCGTGAAGCCGAAGCGCGAGAGGGCGCGCGGGCGGCGTTCTGCGAGCGCGGCGAGTTCGCGTGCGACTTCGCGGCGCACGCCGCGCGCGCGTTCGCCCGTCGCCGCCACGCGCTCGACCACACGACGCAAAGCCTCGCTCGTCCCGCCGACAAATTTCTCAACGTCCGTGCCGCGCTTCAGACGCGCCTCGCCCGCCTCGTATTCCACGCAGTTGCCGAGCGAGACGAGAAACGGGTAGTCGTCCGCGATCTCGCGCCGCGCCGCCTGAAAGTGCGCCGCGAAGTTTTCGTTCGATGCGGCGGCAACACCGCGCTCCACCGCCGCGATCACCTCGCCACTCAACTGCAAGACGTTGCGCCGGTCGTTCTCCTCCTGCGTGCGCGCCGCCGTCGTTGTTGTCGCCCCGCTGCCCGTCGCTTCTTCCGACGCGCCCGCCGACGATGACGTTCCCGCCTGCCTTGAGTCTTCGCCTTTCGTCTCCGCGCCCTCATAGACGCTGATGCGACCGCCCGGCTCGCTCGCGCGCACGAGTATGCGCTGCAACGCAGACTGCCCAACGTCCTCGCGCCCCGTCACATGATCACGCTCGCGCGCGTTGACGGGCGCACGCGCCGCTAGATAAATGTCGCCGTCGTACTCGTCCAGTTCGACGTGGACGCGCCCGGTGAAGTCGCGCTGTTGCAGGTAGCGCAAAAGCGCCGCCAGATTGACGTAAGCTGTGTCTAGATTTTCGTGCAGGGCGCGAGCTTTGTCGCTGCGACTTTCCGGCATGTCAGGCGTTCGCTTCACTCGTCAAGATTTGACCGGAGAAGTCTAGCATAAAAAAGCTGTCAGTTGTCCGTAGTCAATTGTCCGTCGTTATCCTCTTACATAACTTGAGAACTTAACCTTAAGGTTGCTGCTCGTGAGCCACAAACAACGGACAACTGACTACGGACAACTGACAACTTTTCTTTGTTGCTTTGTGGCGCTGGCTTGTGACAAACTCCGCGACGCTATTTCCATCCCGCATAGCTCTGTTGGCCTGCGCGATTTTCAACCGGAAAACTCGATGAGCTACACCAACCTGTTTCGCAAAAAGAGCGTCGTGCAGATCAAGCGCGACGCCGAACTCGGCTACAGCGATGCGCACGGCGATCTCGCTGTGGACGCCGAACCGCACCTGCGCAAAACGCTCGGCGTGCTCGATCTCACGTCGCTCGGCATCGCCGCCATCATTGGCGCAGGCATCTTCGCCATGATCGGCAACGCAGCCTTCAACGGCGGCCCCGCAGTCATCTTCCTCTTCATGTTCACGGCGATGGCCTGCGGTTTCTCCGCGCTCTGCTACGCCGAGTTTGCCGCGAAGATTCCCGTAGCTGGTTCGGCCTACACCTACGCTTACGCCTCTTTCGGCGAACTCATCGCGTGGATCATCGGTTGGGACTTGTTGATGGAATATGCCATCGGCAACATCGCCGTCGCCATCTCATGGAGCGACTACTTCACGGGGCTGCTCTCCGGCTACGGCATCAACGTGCCCGCTTACCTGACGATGGATTTTCTGTCCGCCTCGCGCGGCTACGACACCATCAACGGCCTCATCGTGCAGGGAAGCAATCTGGACGCCATCAACGCGATGCCCGACGTGACGAGCGGCATGAAAGAGGCTTATGCCGCATGGACGACCGCGCCGCGCATCGGGGGCGTTCCCTTCATCTGCGACGTTCCCGCGCTCGTTATAGTCATCATCATCACCGGACTCGTCTACATAGGCATACGCGAATCGAAGCGTGCGTCGAACATCATGGTCGCGCTCAAGCTCGCGGTCATCTTCCTCGTCATCGTGCTCGGATCGTTTTACGTCAACCCGAAGAACTGGTCGCCGTTTGCGCCGAACGGCGCGACGGGCGTGCTCAAGGGCGTGGCGGCGGTCTTCTTCGCCTTCATAGGCTTCGACGCGCTCTCGACCACCGCCGAAGAATGTAAGAACCCCACGCGCGATCTGCCGCGCGCGATGATCTACTCGCTCATTATCTGCACGACGCTCTACATCGTCCTCGCGCTCGTCTTGACGGGCATGGTCAGTTACAAGCAGTTGCAGGTGGGCGACCCGCTCGCGTTCGTGTTCGGCCCAGAAGGCGCGAACCTGCCCTGGATGTCCGGCATCATCGCCGTGAGCGCCGTCATCGCGATTGCTACAGTGCTTCTCGTGTTCCAACTCGGCCAGCCGCGCATCTGGATGGCGATGTCGCGCGACGGCCTGCTGCCGCCGATATTTTCAAGCATTCACCCGCGCTTCAAGACACCCTGGTTCTCGACGATTATCACCGGCCTCGTCGTCGCCATCCCGTCGCTCTTTATGAATTTGACGGAAGTGACCGATCTCTCAAGCATTGGGACGCTGTTCGCCTTCGTGCTCGTCTGCGGCGGCGTGCTGCTCGGCGCGCACACGCGGGGCTTGGAAAAATTGGAGGGCGACCGCACTTTCGTACCCTACATAAACTCGCAGTACATCGTGCCCGCGATGTTCCTTATCGCGTGGGCGGCGCTTCTATATTTCAACGCGGACGGCGTGCGCGCGTTTTTCAGTTTCAGCGATCCGAAGGATGCGTCGCTCGGCGCGTGGGAAGTTTTCAAACACAAGATTCCGCTCTACGGTTACATCATCCTCGCTTTCGTGATGACTTACTTCTGTTTCCGTCGCAAGCTCTCTCTGATTCCCGTGCTGGGATTGATGAGTTGTGCCTACCTGATGACCGAACTCGGCATCACCAACTGGACGCGCTTCGGTCTCTGGCTCATCGTCGGACTCGTGCTCTACTTTTTCTACGGCTACTCGCACAGCAATCTCAGCCATCCCAAAGAGACGGGCGCGGCTCAATAAAGGCGTGCGGGCTGTTCGTTAAATCGTTATGAAGATTCTCGTACTCGGCGCAGGACGCATGGGGCTGGGCGCGGCTTATGATCTCGCGCACAACTCTACGGATGTGCAGAGCGTGATTGTCGCCGACGTTGATCTCGAACGCGCACGCGCCGTCGTCTCCACGGTTGGGAGCGCAAAACTCTCGCCCGCACAAGTTGACGTGAACGACGCGGCTCAGACCGTAGCATTGATGCGCGGGCACGATGCGGTCGTCAGTTGCGTCACATACTTCTACAACCTGCAACTGGCGCGTGCGGCGATTGAAGCGCGCACGAACTTCTGCGACCTCGGCGGCAACAACTCTGTCGTCGCCTCAGAACTCGCGCTCGACGCTGAAGCGCGCGAGGCAGGAATCAACATCATCCCCGACTGCGGCCTCGCGCCCGGCATGGTCTCCGTGCTCGCCGCACACGGCGCGGCGCGCTTCGACGAACTCGAAGCCATACACATACGCGTCGGTGGCCTTCCACAAAACCCGCGCCCGCCGCTCAATTACCAGATCGTCTTTTCGGTTGAAGGTTTGATCAACGAATACGTCGAGCGTGCGCGCGTCATACGCGGCGGGCAGATCGTAGAAGTTGAATCGCTGACAGAGATCGAGGCGCTTGAGTTTCCCGCACCCTTCGGGCGCATGGAAGCCTTCCAGACTTCCGGCGGCACGTCCACCCTGCCCGACACTTTTCTCGGTCGCGTGCAGGAACTCGACTACAAAACCATACGCTACCCCGGCCACTGCGAGCAGTTCAAACTATTCGTTGACCTCGGACTCGCCGCGAGCGAAGAGATCGAGTTGGACGGACAGCGCGTGCGCCCGCGCCGCGTGCTCGGCGAGATGTTGCAACGCCATCTTCCGGCCGACGACCCCGACGTGGTGCTCGTACGTCTGGCCTTTCGCGGGCGCAACGGCGGACGCGACAACCGCTTGCGCTACGACATCATTGATCGCTCCGACGCGCGCACCGGACTTTCCGCGATGATGCGCACGACCGCGTTTCCCGCCTCCATCATCGCGCAGATGATGGCGCGCGGCGAGACTACCGAACGCGGCGCACGCCCGCAGGAACTCGTCGTCCCGCCAGACAAGTTCGTCGCCGCGCTCGCTGCACGCGACATTCATATTGACGAGCATCACTGAAACCTTCACCGCCGCAGACGCAGAGAGCGCAGAGAAAGACTTTGTTCTTCTCTGCGCCCACTCTGCGTAAACTCTGCGTCTGCGGCGGTGAGTCTTAGCTCTTAACTCTCATTCGCCCACGTTCGTGCCGTGCGCGGCATCGAAGTGCCCGTGTCGTTGAAGAGCGGCTGCGGGCGACGGCGTATGCGGCTGAAGACGTAGAGATTGAAGAAGTGCATCCCGCCGAGCACGACGAGCACGAGTCCGACCTTCCACGATAGCGCCTCAATGCTTGCGCGCATGCTCGTCACGTCGTAGCCGATTTTGAGCGCGAGGCTGACGTAGCCGAAGTTGATGAGGTAGAACCCTACGACCAGCAAGTGGTTCACCGAATCGGCCAGCGCCTCGTTGCCGTGAAAAACGTCTACGAGGAAGACGCGCCCGTTCTTGAAGAGCGTCTGCGCTACCCACACCGTCAACGCGATGCTTACGGCGAGATACATCAGGTAAGTGAAGATAATGATCTGGTTCATGGCTTCTCCTTCGCGGTGTACAAAGCGTCGCCGCGCGTTTCCCGCATCCTTGCCGGACTTCAACTGCGGCGGCTACTATCGCCCTTTAACAATCGGCGTGCCGCATCACGTTTGCCATAAGTTTCCTCGCTTTCACTTCAAAGGTTCTGGCAAGCTGCCGATCCGCCCGCTCAGCTTTCGCAATTTGCCATGAGGCCGCCCGCCCGAAACTTTTCGCTAAACGATCAAACCTCGCGCGCTCTTTTGACGTTCTAATTCTTTGATTGCCGGAGCGAACGCTTATGTCACCTGAAACGATCTTCTCTATTTGCAGCAAACTCGTCCTACCCGGTTGGCTGCTCCTGATCTTCCTGCCGCGCTGGAAATGGACGGCGCGTTTCATCGCTGCGTGCGCGCTGCCGCTCGCGCTCGCCGTCGTCTATGTGTTCCTCGTCGCCACGAACTTCGGACATTCGGAGGGCGGCTTCGGCTCGCTCGCAGAGGTCAGTCAACTTTTCCGCAATCCGAACAACTTGCTCGCGGGCTGGATTCATTATCTCGCTTTCGACCTCTTCATAGGGGCGTGGGAGGTGCGCGATGCGCAGCGCACGGGCGTTCATCACCTGCTCGTCGTGCCGTGTCTCGTGCTTACCTTCATCTTCGGCCCCGCCGGACTGTTGCTCTACTTCCTGCTGCGCTTTATTGTCGGGCGCAAATTTACAGTCGAGGAATGTGAACATGGACGCGCGTGAGTTGATGCAAGAAGTTTACCGGCGCGGGCCGGTGTTGGCCGTGACGGGCTGGCTGCACATCGCCTCGCTTTTCGTCTTCATCTGCCTCGCATTTTTCGACGGGCGCACGGTGACGGGCGTGAACCCTTGGATCAAGCCCGCGAAGTTCGCCATCTCAATCGCCATCTACCAGTTCACGCTCGCATGGCTCTTGCATTACCTGTCGCACTATCGCCGCACGGCGGCGTTCATCGGTTGGGGCACGGCCTTCGTCTTCGTCGGCGAGACGATCTGCATCGTCTCGCAGGCGGCGCGCGGCGTGCCTTCGCACTTCAACATCTCCACGGCTTACGACGCGAGCGTGTTCGCCACGATGGGCATGCTCATCATCTTCAACACGCTGCTCGTCGTCATCACGCTCCTACTCTTCTTCGGAAAAACGCACGCGCTCCCGCACGCTTACCTGTGGGGCATACGCCTCGGAATCTTTCTCTTCTTACTCGCCAGCATTGAGGGCTACTTTATGGCAACCAACATGGCGCACACGGTAGGGCTACCGGACGGCGGGCCGGGGCTGCCCATAGTCAACTGGAGCACGCGCGCAGGCGACCTGCGCGTCGCGCACTTTCTGGGTTTCCACGCGCTGCAAATCCTCCCGCTCGTGGGCTACTCCTTCAGCCGTTGGCGAACCGCAGACGTGCGCCGTCGTCCCGTCGCTTACACGTTCGCGCTCGCGCTCGTCTACTTCGCGGCCTTCACGCTCCTCTTCTGGCAGGCGACGCGCGGGCGACCGTTGCTAAGTCTCGGCCTGATCGTTTTATAATCCCACCGCCGTAAGTTTCGCCCGTTCGCAATTTTGTAAACCTTCCACGCGAACAGACACTTTTTTGTTGGGAGCAGACATGAACGCTTTGCCCGTCATACTCGGCGCGCTGTGTGTGATGACCATCGCCTATCGTTACTACTCGGCCTTCCTCGCCGCGCGCGTGCTAACTCTCGACGACGCGCGCCCCGTGCCCTCCGAGACGATGTACGACGGCCACAACTACTACCCGACGAACAAGTGGGTCTTGTTCGGCCACCACTTCGCGGCCATCTCCGGCGCGGGGCCTCTGATCGGGCCTGTGCTCGCGGCGCAGTTCGGATTTTTGCCCGGCCTGTTGTGGCTCGTCATCGGCGTCTGTCTCGGCGGCGCGGTACACGATTTTATGATCCTCGTGGCGAGCGTCAGGCGCAGAGGCAAATCGCTCGCAGAGATCGCGCGCACGGAGATCAGCCCGCTGTCCGGACTCGTGGCGGGCGTGGCGATCCTCTTCATCGTCGTGATCGCGCTCGCAGGATTAGGGCTTGTCGTCGTTAATGCGCTCGCCGAGTCTGCGTGGGGCACGTTCACGGTCGCCTTCACGATCCCGCTCGCGCTGTTGATGGGACTCTACATGTACCGCATACGCCCCGGTCGCATCGGCGAGGCGAGCGCGCTCGGCGTCGCGGGGCTGCTGTTCGCGGTGGTGGCGGGCGGCTGGGTGGCGGAATCCTCCTGGGCGCAGTCGTTCACTTTCTCGCGCAACACGATCACGCTGTTGATGGCGACATACGGTTTCATCGCGTCGGTCTTGCCCGTCTGGATGCTCTTGTGCCCGCGCGATTACCTCTCGTCGTATTTGAAGATCGGGACGATTGCGTTTCTCATCATCGGCGTCATACTCGTCCACCCGACTTTGCACATGCCCGCCTTCACGCCGTTCACAGCGGGCGGCGGCCCCGTCATCCCCGGCAAACTCTACCCGTTCGTCTTCATCACAATTGCGTGCGGCGCGATCAGCGGCTTCCACGCGCTCATCTCGTCGGGCACGACGCCGAAGATGATTTCTAAAGAACGCGACACGCGCATGATCGGCTACGGCGCGATGTTGATGGAGGGCGTCGTCGGCGTCGTCGCGCTCGTCGCCGCCACGTCGCTGTTCCCCGGCGACTATTTCGCCATCAACACAGCGCAACGCACGGACGCGCAGCGCGCCGCTTACACGCGCCTCGTTGACACGCACTCTGCGGGCGACTTCGACTTGAAGCCCATAGAGATTGATCGCCTCGAAGCGGAATCCGGCGAGAAGAATTTGCGCGGGCGCACGGGCGGCGCGGTCACGCTCGCCTTAGGCATCGCTAAAATCTTCGATGCCATACCCGGCCTCGCGGGGCTGATGAAATACTGGTATCACTTCGCCATAATGTTCGAGGCGCTCTTTATCCTGACGACGATTGACACGGGCACGCGCGTCGCGCGTTTCCTCGTAGGCGAGTTCATGGGGCGCTTCTACGGTAAGTTTGAAGAGCCGACGTGGCTACCCGGTTCCGTCATCACGACCGCGCTGGTCGTCGCCGGATGGGCGGCCTTCATCTGGTCGGGTTCGATCTCTACGATCTGGCCTATGTTCGGCATCGCCAACCAACTGCTCGCGGCGGTGGCTCTATGCGTCGCCACGACGATCATCATCAACATGGGTCGCGCTCGCTACGCCTGGACGACACTCCTTCCGCTCACGTTCGTCGGCACGACCACGCTCGTCGCGGGTTATCAATCCATCACGCAAATCTTCTGGCCGCTCGCGCAAAAGCCGGAGACGGCGGCGCAAGGCTACATCAACATCGCGCTCACAGTCGTCCTGATGGTCGCCGCCGTCATCATCCTCGCAGACTCCATACGGCGCTGGACGGGCGGGCGGCGCGACGCGGCAACCTCCGCGCCCACGCCCGACGTTCCGAACGAACCCGTCTTGCAGACGCCTTGAGAGCCGTGCGTGCGGCGTTGAAGCGAGAGGGTGAGAAACAGGCGATTTCTAAATTTCCCTGTAGCTCAAAGAGGCGCGACGCGGCGACGTTTTATCGTCGTCTGTGTACGCTGCGGTGTAGACATTGCGGGCGTAAATCGGCAATAATGGCCGACTTCCAGCGTGATTGCTGATGTATGAGCAGGAAGCCGACGACCGCTGCTTCTTGTGCGTCTATTTTTGCCCGCGCGGGCGCGGGACTTTGTCTGCCACTTTTAACAAACAGGAAGGAATTGCCCAGTCGTGGAATCAATGTTTTTCTTTGCCGCAGGTGTGCTACCGCTGATGTCGCTCGCCTTTACCTTTTTTCTCATTAATGTGATGAATCGCAAAAATGGTTTATCCGCCGTCGCCGCTCGCGTGCGACGCGGCGCGTTGCGCGTCGCCGCCGGTCTCGCCATCGTCAGTGTCCTCGCGTCCGCAGCGTGGGCGCAGTCCACAGCCGCGCCGCCCGAAGCGCACGGCAGAGGCCCTTCGGGTCAGGCCGCCGCGCACCAGCCGGGCGGCGAAGCCAATCTCGTCCTGCCCGAACTCTCGCGCGTAAAGTTTCTCGGCGACTCGATTGACGGTCACAACCTGCTGCTCATCGGCATCATCGTCTGCATACTCGGCCTCTTGTTCGGGTTGATGATCTACATGCAGTTGAAGAAGCTGCCCGTGCATCGAGCGATGCTCGAAATTTCGGAGTTGATTTACGAGACCTGCAAGACCTATCTCGTCACGCAGGGCAAGTTCATTCTCATACTCGAAGTGTTCATCGCCGCCGTCATCGTGCTCTACTTCGGCTTCCTCTTAGGCTTCGACGCGCTGCGCGTCATCATCATCCTGTTCTTTAGTCTCGTCGGCATCGCGGGCAGCTACGGCGTCGCTTGGTTCGGCATACGCGTTAACACCTTCGCCAACTCGCGCACGGCCTTTGCGAGCTTAGGCGGCAAGCCTTATCCGATTTATGCCATTCCGCTTCGCGCCGGAATGTCTATCGGCATGATGCTCATCAGTATCGAACTCTTGATCATGCTCTGCATCCTGCTCTTTATTCCGGGCGACTACGCAGGCCCATGCTTCATCGGCTTCGCCATCGGCGAATCGCTCGGCGCGGCGGCCTTGCGCATCGCGGGCGGCATCTTCACCAAGATCGCAGACATCGGTTCTGACCTGATGAAGATCGTCTTCAAGATCAAGGAAGACGACGCGCGCAACCCCGGCGTCATCGCTGACTGCACGGGCGACAACGCGGGCGACTCCGTCGGCCCTTCGGCGGACGGTTTCGAGACCTATGGCGTGACGGGCGTTGCGCTCATCACCTTCATCCTGCTCGGCGTGCGCGATCAAACGACGGTCGCAGTGCAACTCCTCGTCTGGCTCTTCGTCATGCGCGTGATGATGATCGTCGCCAGTGCGCTTTCCTACTTCATCAACGAAGCGATGGCTAAAGCGCGCTACGCGAAAGCCGACAAGATGAATTTTGAAGCGCCGCTCACGTCGCTCGTCTGGCTCACTTCCGTAATCTCGGTCGTGCTGACATATATCGTCTCTTACCTGATCGTCCCCACGCTCGGCGGCGACACCAGCTTGTGGTGGAAGCTGGCTTCGATCATTTCGTGCGGCACGCTCGCGGGCGCGATCATCCCCGAACTCGTCAAGGTCTTCACCTCGACCGAGTCTGGACACGTCAAGGAAGTCGTCACGTCGTCGCGCGAAGGCGGCGCGTCTTTGAACATCCTGTCGGGACTCGTCGCGGGCAACTTCTCCGGCTACTGGCTCGGCATCAGCATCGTCGCGCTGATGGGCATCGCCTATCTGTTCAGCACGATGGGGCTGGACGCGCTGATGGTGGCCGCGCCTGTGTTCGCCTTCGGCCTAGTGGCTTTCGGCTTCCTCGGCATGGGGCCGGTGACGATTGCCGTAGACTCCTACGGCCCTGTGACGGACAACGCGCAGTCGGTTTATGAACTCTCGCTCATCGAAAACGTGCCGAACGTCGAGGACGAACTCAAACGCGACTTCAATGTGAACGTCAACTTCGAGCGCGCCAAGCACCTCTTGGAAGAGAACGACGGCGCGGGCAACACCTTCAAGGCGACCGCGAAACCCGTGCTCATCGGCACGGCGGTCGTCGGCGCGACGACGATGATCTTCTCGATCATCATGGCGCTCACGCAAGGGATGACAACGAACGTCTCCAACCTGTCGCTCTTGCACGCCCCGTTCGTGTTAGGTCTCATCACGGGCGGCGCGGTCATCTACTGGTTCACGGGCGCGAGTATTCAGGCCGTGACGACAGGAGCTTACCGCGCGGTTGAGTTCATCAAGAACAACATCAATCTCGACACGGAAAAGGCTTCGGTCGAAGACTCGAAGAAGGTGGTTGAAATCTGCACGAAGTACGCGCAGAAGGGCATGTTCAATATCTTCCTGACGGTCTTCTTCTCGACGCTAGCCTTCGCTTTCGTCGAGCCGTTCTTCTTCATCGGCTACTTGATCTCCATCGCCGTCTTCGGCCTCTACCAAGCAATCTTCATGGCGAACGCGGGCGGCGCTTGGGACAACGCGAAGAAGATCGTCGAAGTGGAACTCAAGGCGAAGAACACGCCGCTCCACGACGCGTCGGTCGTCGGCGACACGGTTGGCGATCCGTTCAAGGACACTTCTTCGGTCGCCTTGAATCCTGTCATCAAGTTCACGACGCTCTTCGGGTTGCTCGCGGTCGAGTTGGCCGTGTCGCTCGCCGACGTGCGCGGTCGGTTCGGCGAAAACGGGCCGATGGTTACACGCGTGCTGGCCGCGTTGTTCTTCCTCGTCTCCGTGTTCTTCGTCTGGCGTTCGTTCTACGGCATGCGCATCGTCGCTGAACTGCCCGAAGCCGTGGGCAAGATGGGCGCGGATAGAGAAGGCATCGCCGCCGGGGATTAACAAGCGAGCGATTCGATGCAGCGTCAGTAGCGTTTTGATTTAACCTCCCCCTGCAAGATCGTTCGATCTTTTCAGCCGCCGTTTGTTCACTCAGACGGCGGCTGAATTTCATTTGCGCGAGAGAAAGGGAGACTTAACGTGAACATACAGATGGTGCTGATCTTTCTCATCAGTTTGGCCGCGCTCGGCTTCGCCGGACTGCTCATCAAGAACGTGCTCGACCGCGACACAGGCTCGCAGGCCATGCGCGACATCTCCGACGCCATCAAGGAGGGCGCGGAGGCGTTTCTCAAACGCCAGAACACAACCATCGCCATCCTCGCCATCGCGCTCGCCCTGCTCATCTTCATCGTCTACGGATTCGTGCGCGCGCACAACGCCGCTGACCCGATTGATTCCGTCGGACTCGCTTTCTGGACGACGCTCTCCTTCGTGCTAGGCGCGGCTTCGTCGGTCGCCTCCGGCTACATCGGCATGTGGGTCTCGATCCGCGCCAACATACGCACGGCCAGCGCCGCGACGCGCTCTCTAAACGGTGCGTTGCAGACCGCCCTTCGCGGCGGCGCGGTCTCCGGTCTTTTCGTCGTCGCGCTGTCGCTGCTCGGCGTCGCAATTTTGTTCGAGCTTGTGGACAATCTCACGGACGTGCCTTCGACGAAGATACCGCTCCTGATCGCGGGCTACGGTTTCGGTGCGTCGTTCGTCGCGCTCTTCGCGCAACTCGGCGGCGGCATCTACACGAAGGCTGCGGACGTGGGCGCAGACCTCGTCGGCAAGGTCGAGGCAGGCATTCCTGAAGACGATCCGCGCAACCCTGCCGTCATCGCAGACCTCGTCGGCGACAACGTCGGCGATTGCGCCGGTCGCGGCGCGGACTTGTTCGAGTCAACCGCCGCAGAGAACATCGGCGCGATGATCCTCGCCGCCGCGCTCTACAGTTCAAACCCGACCTTCTTCACCGAAGGCCAACTGCTCGGCATCATCCTCTTCCCGCTCGTCGCGCGCGCCTTCGGCCTCGTCGCTTCGATCTTCGGAATCATGATCGTGCGCACACGCGAAGAGGGCGACCCGATGGCCGCGCTCAATCGCGGCTACTTTTTAACTTCCGCGCTCGCAGCGGTCGGCTTCCTCGTTGCGACCTACTGGCTGCTTCGCCCGCTCGGCGCAAACGCTGCTGCCGCGCCGAACGCTTGGCTCTACTTTTTCTTCTGCGGACTCATCGGCATCGCGACGGCGATCCTCTTCGTCTTCATCACGCAGTACTACACGGAGTATCGCTATCGCCCCGTGCGCGAGATCGCGGAGGCTTCGCAGACCGGCCCCGCAACAAACGTCATCAGCGGCGTCGCGGTCGGACTTGAGAGCACGGCTTTTCCCGTCCTCGTCATCGCCGCCGCGATCATCAGTTCTTACTATCTCGGCACGGCGTCAGGACTCAACAACGCGGGCTTCTTCGGCACGGCGGTCGCCACGATGGGCATGCTCGGCACGGCGGCCTACATCCTCGCGATGGACACCTTCGGCCCGATCACTGACAACGCGGGCGGCATCGTCGAGATGTCGCAGCAACCCGAAGAGATTCGCCGCAAGACCGATCGCCTCGACGCCGTCGGCAACACGACGAAGGCTCTGACGAAAGGCTATGCCGTCGGCTCGGCCGCGCTCGCCGCGTTCCTCTTGTTCTCTGCCTACCTCGACGAAGTGAGGAACTACGGTTTGAATCTCGGCACGGGCGGCTTAGGCTCTGCGGGAGCGGGGCGCGGCGCAGAACTCTTCGTGATCAATCTTGCGAAGCCCGAAGTTTTCATCGGCGGCTTGCTCGGCGCGATGCTCGTCTTTCTTTTCTCGTCGCTCGCTATAAAGGCTGTGGGTAAAGCGGCTTACGAAGTGATACGCGACGTGCGCGCGCAGTTCAAAGAAAATCCGGGCATCATGCAGGGCACGTCGAAGCCAAACTACGGGCGCACGGTTGACATCGTGACGCGCGGCGCGCTCAAGCAGATGATCTTGCCGGGCGTGCTCGCCGTCGGCTTGCCCATCGCCGTCGGCCTCAACTTCCGCACTCTATTCTACGCGCAGATCGGGACTGCCGACCGCTCGAACAGCGTCGCCTCGCTCGTCGGCGACCCGCGTTACGCGCATCTGGCGACGGGCGCAGAAGTGGTGGCCGGAATGTTGATGATCGGAACAATCGTCGGCATACTGATGGCGCTCTTTCTCAACAACGCGGGCGGCGCGTGGGACAACGCCAAGAAGTACATCGAGACGGGCGAGTACGGAGGCAAACGCAGCGAAGCGCACAAGGCGGCGGTCGTGGGCGACACCGTCGGCGATCCGTTCAAAGACACGGCTGGCCCGTCGCTCCACGTCTTGATCAAATTGCTCTCGACCATTACCCTTGTGCTCGCGCCGCTCTTTATCTAAATGCAGTGACGAGTGACAAGTGACAAGTTAAAGCAGCTTGTCTTAAACTCGTCGCTTGTTACTTGTCTTAAACTCGTCACTTGTCACTGAGGTCATATGAATAGTTACGCTAAAGCCGAAACTTTGACGGGCGCGTGGCTCGCGCCTTTGGACTTTGTGAAGTCCGCCGCGCTCGTCGTCGCGTTCAGTCTGTTCGTCGCGCTCTCGGCGCAGGTCGTTATTCCGCTTCCGTTCACGCCCGTGCCGATCACTTTGCAGACGTTTGCGGTATTGCTGACGGGCGCGCTTTTGGGATCGCGTCTCGGCGCGGCGGCATTGATGCTCTACGTCGCAGAAGGCGCTTTGGGGCTGCCCTTCTTTCGCGGCGGCAACGGCGGCTGGCTCTATCTCGCCGTCAGCCCGACGGCGGGCTACCTGCTGGCCTACCCTGTGGCCGCGTTCGTCACGGGCTGGCTCGCGGAGCGCGGTTGGGACAGGAGATTTTTGACGGCGGCGGCGGCGATTGCGTTAGGCTCGGCCGTCGTCCTCTTCGGCGGGTGGCTCGGACTCTTGCGCTTCTACGGGGCGTCGCAAGCGTTCACGCTCGGCGTCGCGCCGTTCATACTAGGCGACATCATCAAGATCGCGCTCGCGGCGGCGGCGCTGCCGTCCGGCTGGGCGCTGCTCAGAAGAAAGGGATGAAGGATGAGGGATGAATAAGAAAAAGCATTCACGCTGTTGAGTGCTTTTCTCGTTCATCCCTCATCCTTCATCCTTGCTTTTCATTCCGTGAAACAGGCAAGCAAGAAAGCTCCGGCGAAAGTGAAAGTGCCCGTCCCTTGTGATGAAGCGGAGCGGATCGCCGCGCTGCGCGAGTGTGGCATACTCGACACCGACGCTGAAGAGTCTTTCGACGACATCGTGCGCCTCGCCGCCTACATCTGCGGGACGCCCATCGCACTCGTCAGTCTGGTGGACACTGCGCGCCTGTTCTTTAAAGCAAAAGTCGGATTCGACGCGAGCGAGTTGCCGCGCGAGTCCACCTTCTGCACTCAGGCCATTCTCAAGCCCCAACCCTTCATCATCGAAGACGCTCTGACCGACAAGCGTTTCGACAAAAACCCTTACGTCCTGTCCGACCCGCACGTACGCTTTTATGCGGCGGTGCCGCTCATCACTCCCGACGGGCACGCGCTCGGCGTGCTCTGCGTGATTGACCACGTGCCGCGCACGCTCGACGACGCACAGCACGAGGCGCTCAATGTGCTCGCGCGCCAGACCATGACGCAAATCCAACTGCGCCGCAATTCAAACGCGCTAGCCGAACTTAATCGAAAACTCGACCGCGAGATCAGTGAACGCGAACGCGCCGAGCGCGAGCGCACGGAGTTGCTCAGGCGCGAACAGGAGGCGCGCGCCGTAGCGGAGGCCAACGAGAGTCGCTATCGCTTCCTCGCCGAATCCATCCCGCAGCAAATCTGGACGGCGCAGCCCGATGGCTCGCTCGATTACGTCAACCAGCGCTCCGTCGAATATTTCGCGCGACCCGAAGGCAAGCTCGTCGGCGACAAGTGGCAGGAGGTGATCCACCCGGACGATCTCCCCGCGTGTCTCGAACTATGGCAGAGGTCGCTTGAGACGGGCGAGATTTATGAAGTCGAGTTTCGCCTGCGTCGCGGCACGGACGGCGACTATCGCTGGCACTTGGGACGCGCACTCCCAATGCGCGATGCGGAGGGGCGCATCATTCGTTGGTTCGGCACGAACACGGACATAGACGATCAGAAACGCCTCTATCGTCTGGCGCAAGAGGCCAACCGCGCCAAAGACACTTTCCTCGCCACCGTCTCGCACGAACTGCGCACGCCTCTGACCTCTATGATGGGCTGGGCGGAACTCTTGAAGCTCGGCATGCTTGACGAGAAGGGACAACGCCACGCGCTCGACGTGATCGAATCGAGCGCGCGTGCGCAGGCGCAACTCATCGGCGACCTGCTCGACATCTCGCGCATCATCTCCGGCAAACTCCGGCTCGAAGTACACCCGACAGAACTCGCGCCCATCATCGAGGCGGCGATGGACGTTGTGCATCCGGCGGCGGAGGCCAAATCCATCAAACTCGTCTCGCGCTTCAGTCGCGGCGTCGGCATGGTCTCCGGCGACCCAGACCGCTTGCAACAAGTCGTCTGGAATCTGTTGTCGAACGCCGTCAAGTTCACGCCTGAAGGCGGGCGAGTCGAAGTCTCGCTCAAGCGCGCGGGCGAACAGGCCGAGATCGTCGTTGCGGACAACGGCGCGGGGATCAGTCCGGACTTTCTGCCGCACGTCTTCGAGCACTTCCGGCAGGCCGACAGCACCAGCACGCGCAAGCACGGCGGACTTGGCATCGGACTCGCAATCGTCCGCCGCCTCATAGAACTGCACGGCGGCACTGTGACGGTCGAAAGCAAAGGCGAAGGGCGCGGCGCGAAGTTCCTCATACGTCTTCCGCTTCTACGCAGCCACGCGCCGGGCAAGACTTCAACCAAAAAAGGCACGCGTCGCACACGCTCGACGGGCGAACTCCCCGCCGCGCCCGCATAAGTTAAATTCACGATTTTTATTTGCGCCGGAGAATAACGCTCATGGAGATCATCAAAGTGCGTTCGCGCGAGCGCGAGCAGTTGGTCGAGTTTACAGACGAAGTGCGCCGCCGTCTCAAGGCTTCGGGCGCACGCGAAGGCATCTGCGTGCTCTACACGCAGCACACCACCGCCGGTCTGACCATCAACGAGAACGCCGATCCCGATGTGCCCCGCGACATGCTCCACGCCTTGCGCACGCTCATCCCCCAACACGGCATGAACTTCCGGCATGGCGAAGAGAACTCCGACGCGCACATCAAGACGAGCCTCGTCGGCACAAGCGTCACCGTCCCGTTCCACGACGGCGAGTTGCTCTTAGGACGCTGGCAGGGAATCTTCCTATGCGAGTTCGACGGGGGGCGGGAGAGACAGGTTATTATGATAATTAGATAAATCTGTGGAGAATTAGATGTTCAAAAAGAAGCAGACAGAGCGCCAAGAACTGAAACCTAAAAGCATTGCCCAGCCTTCAAAATCTATTACCGCCTCTTCATCAGAGCTAATATCCTCAGAACCTAAATATCCAAAACCTAAAATTTTACTCGTGGATGTTATAGAAGAAGCCGAGGCAAAACTGAAGACGGCTGGGTTCACTGTTAAAACAGGAACATTTGGCACTCCTTATAAAGTTGAGAAGGCACAAGGATATGTACCAGTCGCCAGAAAATTTCACCTACCCAATTATGCTGAACAAGAAATCGTCATCATTGATTTAGCCTATACTAAAATTGCAGATTTAGCTCCTACAGATAGACATACTGTAGTTGGCGAATACGATTATTGGGCGAAGCGTAATTCCGGTGTTATCGATCCTCGACCGATAGCGGCAGAACTATACAGGCGCACCTTTGACAACATTCTTTCACATGGAGGAGTGTTTGTGTGCTTTGCAGATAGTGACATTGAGCACGATATACTTTATGCACGAGATACATCACGTGGTCTTGACGCATTAAAGGACAATCGGTACAGCATTTGGTCTTTCCTAACACCTCTGCAACCCGAACGTTTTACAGTAATACACATGCAAGGCTCTGAAATGTTCGTCATTGACGAGTCTCATGCTCTTGGTAAGCTTCTCCGTCGTCATATTATAAATTCGAGTTTTGAATGTACTCTCACTTCTAAACAAACCGCCGAAGGTGAGAGAAATATCTATTATGAAAATAAGTTCGCTAAAGCTTGGATTCCAATAGTAGTCAATAAATACAACGCGCCTCTGGGTGGTGTATTTGCGGCGGAAGGGCAAATTAAAGGTTGGATTTTTGTTTTCCCGCAAATTGCGAATAAAGCACAATTCCTTCTTGAATTTCTACGTGAAGTATTGCCAGATTTAACTCCTCAACTTTTCCCTTTCTCAGAAGGAGGCAAATGGATTTACCGTGAGGAATACGAGTTACCTGCAATTTCTGAGATTAAAAGTGAGATTCAGAAAATTGAAGCCGACACTAGAAGCAGGATCGAAGTCTTAGAAAAAGCTATTGAGGTTAAGCAACAAGAAACACTATATCTAAATGACTTACTAATAGAATCAGGAGACAAACTCGTCAGTGCAGTTAAAAGCTCTTTAGAGCTAATGGGCTTCCAAAAAGTCCTTGATATGGATCAAGAAATGGAGAAGCAGGGAGATACAAGTTTTCGACGAGAAGATTTACAAATATTGGATAAGCCTATGACTTTACTCGTGGAGGTTAAAGGCATCTCAGGCTTACCTACTGATGAGGCCGCTCTACAAGTTCAGAAATATGTATTCGTCAGAATGAAAGAGTTGAAGCATACAAATGTACAAGGGCTGGAAATTATCAACCATCAAAGGAATATACCAGCTCTAGATCGTGACAATAAGAACCCTTTTCGTGAAGATATTCTTGTTAATGCGTTAGAACAACAATTTGGTTTATTAACCACATGGGACTTATATCGGCTAGTACGAAACTACATCAAACATAAGTGGCAGCCCGAACACGTTAAAGACTTATTTTATAAGATTGGCAGGATCGAGCCTATACCTTCTCATTACGAATACGTAGGTACGGTGGAAAGGTATTTAGACAAGATTGAGGTTATGGGCATAAGGATTGAGAACGCAGAGATTAAGCTTGGTGATCGCATTGCCCTCGAACTCCCAATCGAATTTGAAGAACAATTTGTTATATCTTTACAGGTTGATACTATTGATATCGAGCGCGCATCCCTTTCGACCTTGGCGGGAATCAAAACGCACTTGTCTAAACAACAAGTCAGGATCGGTACTCGCGTGTTTCGCTTAAAATAAACATCTACCTTATCGCTCACCAAGCGCGTGACCAGCGCGGCCCCGTGTGCTCGTCGTCGCGCAGGCGCGCGTCAACTCCGGCGCGTAGTTCCAGTAAACGACCGAAGAGCCAGAGCAGATCGGAGAGGCGATTGAGGTAAGCCACCGTCTGCGGCGTCACTTCTTCGCCCGCTTCCGTGAGACGCACCACCGAACGCTCCGCGCGGCGACAAACCGTGCGCGCCACGTCGTAAGCCGCCGCCGCCGCGTGCTCGCCCGGCAGAGACCAGTCGGACAAAATCCCCTCCAACGCCTCGATGCGGTTGACGTGCGCCGTCAACGCCTCGACCATCGCTTCGGTAACATACGGCGGCTCACGCTGCGCGCCCGCAGGATTCGCCACGCCCCCGCTCACCGCAAACAACTCGCGCTGTATCTCCTTCGTCAGAGCGCGCACCTCCGCGTCCTCGCAGATCGAACGCGCGAACCCAAGCGCGGCAGTCAACTCGTCAATCGTCCCGTAAGCCTCCACCCTCAAGTCGGCCTTCGACACGCGCTCGCCGCCGATGAGTCCGGTCTTCCCCGCGTCGCCCGCTTTCGTCGCTATACTCATAAGCCTCCAAAAAACGACCGTTGTCAGTGGTCAGTTATCAGTTGCATGTGGTTATCACGTAAGTTGCTAAAGACAGGATTGAACAACTGACAACTGACTACTGACAACGGACAAATTTTCACATTGCCGCCAGACGTTGCTGTCGTCTCAGCAACCACAAAAATACTGGGCCGCCCGCGAGCGCCGTGATCGCGCCGACGGGTAGTTCGCCGACGCCCAAGACCGTGCGCGCGACGGCGTCGGCCAACATCAGAAACGCCGCGCCGAGCAGAAACGAGCACGGCAGAATCACGCGCACGTCTTCGCCGAACAAGAGGCGCACCGCATGAGGCACGATCAAGCCGACGAAGCCGATTGTGCCGCCGACCGCCACCGTCACGCCGACGATCAAAGAACTCGCCGCATACACAAGTCGCTCGCTCCGTCGCACGTTGACGCCGAGGCTCGCCGCAGTCTCTTCGTCCAAAGCGATCAAGTGCAGGTCGCGCGCCATCAAGGCGAGCACGATCCAGCCGGGCACAAGGAAAAGCAGCATGCGCCAGATGAGATCGAAGCCCACCACGTCGAGGCTGCCAATTGTCCAGCGCAGAATTTGCAGTGCGCGCGAATAGTCTGTGAAGTATTGAATGATGACGACGAAGGACGCGGCGACGAAGTTCAACACGACGCCCGCGAGCAGTAGCGCGCCCGGCATCACGACCGCGCCCGTGCGCGCGAGACGGTAGACGACGAGCATCGCCGCGCCCGCGCCAGCGAACGCCGCGAGAAAAATGAACGGCACGCCAGCCACCTTCGCGCCGAACCCGAAGGAGATCGCGAGGCTCGCGCCGAGCGCGCCGCCGCCCGACACGCCGAGCGTCAGAGGCTCTGCGAGCGGGTTGCGAAACAGAGCTTGCAGCGACGCCCCGACCATCGCCAGCGACGCCCCCACAATCCCCGCCATCAACACGCGCGGCAGACGCAAACGAAAAAACAGCAGCCGCGCCATCTCATCCCCGCGCAAGTCCGCGAACGCAATCGGCGCATAGCCAGCCCACAACGCAACGAAGGTCGAGACAGCGAGCACAACGGCCAGCAGCAACAACGCGCGCGGCAAACGACCTGCCGACGACTTTTGAATTTTGATTTGCGTCTTGCTATCTGTAATCAATTTTGCGCTCACCATTTTCCACACGCATTTTAGGAGTCTAAAACCGCAAATCGAAAATCATTCCGACCATACGAACGTCCGCCCGAATGCCTGCCGCGCGCGCACGTGCTCGTCTGCGTAAACTTCGGCCAGCACTTCGTCGCGCAGCACATCGGCGGGCGTGCCCGAAGCAGTGACCCTTCCGTCGCGCATGGCGAACACTTGATCGAACGCAGGGTCGAGCAGTTGCAGATCGTGCGTGACGATGAGCGCCGTGATGCCGCGCCCGTCGCGTAGGCGCGTCAGGTGTCGAACGAGTCCCGCGCGATGTTTCAAGTCGAGTGCGGCGGAGGGTTCGTCCAACAACAAGCACTCCGGCTCTTGCGCGAGCGCGCGTGCGAGCGCGACGAGTTGCCTCTCGCCGCCTGAAAGTTCGGTTACGCTGCGCGCAGACAAATGCGCTGCGTCAACAGCCGCCAGCGCGTCGTGCGCTACCACGAGATCGCGCTCGTTCTCGAAACGAAAACGCGACGTGTAAGGGCTGCGCCCCATCAACACAACTTCGAGCGCGGTCAGCGGAAACACTCCCGCCGACGCCTGCGGCACGTAAGCGATGCGGCGCGCACGCAACCGCGCATCGAGCGACCCGAGCGGCACGCCGTCGAAGATGACTTGGCCGCGCGCGGGCTGGACGAGTCCGCAGAGCAAGCGTATGAGCGAAGACTTCCCCGACCCATTCGCGCCGATCAAGGCCGCGAGCACCCCGCGCCGCACGCCGAGCGACGCGCCGCGCACCACCTCCGGCAACCCCGCCGCATATGCGAAATGCAACTCGCGCGCTTCGAGCAACACATCCGCGCGGCGTTCATCAATCAACTGTGCGGAGTTATCCATATGACTCAGCAAAGGCTACCACTCAACCTTTGCGTCTCACGCCTCAGCTTTGCGCCTTTGCGAGAAATCAGTTCACGCAAAGGCAAAATGTAAGGCGCAAAGAAGACTGTCGTAACCTGCTCTCAACTCGACGTTGAAACTTCACTGCCCCTTCGCGCCGAACGCTTGCGGGTGGATCAACTCGGCGAACTTGCGCGCCGTGTCGCCGACGAACTGCGAAGGATGCAGCATCGTCTCGTCGCGCAAACTGTAGACGCGTCCCTCGCGCACGGCGCTCACGTTCGCGAGTTCCTTCCAAACTTCCTGAACGTTCTCGGCGAGTTTGCCTTCGCCGGTTTGCAGCATGTCGAAGATGATGTCGGGGTTCAGAGAGACAACTGCCTCTTTGCTGATCTGCCCGAATCCGTTTGAGGCGGGCGGCGCGATGGATTCGCCGCCCGCTGTTTCGATCAACTCCGCGAAGAAGCTCCCGCGCGTCGCCGTGTAAAGCCCGCGCAAAGTGCCGGGCACTCGATCCACTATGCACAGCACGCGCAGGCGTGGCAGTTCGCGCGTGCGCGCGCGTACGTCTTCGAGTTTCGCGCGCGTCTCTGCGACGAGTTTGCGCGCGGCGTCTTCCCTGCCCGTCACGCTCCCGATCTGCTCGATGCTCGCGAGCGCGTCTTCGACCGTGTAGCTCGGCACGGTGACTGTGCGCACGCCGAGCGCGTCGAGTTTATCTTTGATGAGCGGCGCTTGCGAGGCCGTCATGATGATGAGATCGGGCTTGAGCGTGGCGACCTGCTCAAGGTTCGTGTTGCTCCACCCGCCGATCTTCGGAAGTTTCGACACCTCCGGCGGAAACTTATCGTAGTCCGACACGGCCACCACACGCTCGAATGCGCCGACGCCGTAGAGCACTTCAGTCGTGCTCGGACTGAGCGAGATGATCCTTTGCGGCTGCTGCTCTGCCGACGGCGACGAACCCGACGCCTCTTTCGCGCCTTTGTCAGTCTCCACACGCGACGCGCCGCCGCTGCATGCGACGAAGATCAGAGCGACGAATGCAAGCTGTAGTAGTAGCAACGCGCGGAAACGTTCAGCGCGCCTTTTGTCGTTCGGCAACTTCATCACCGCGCTCCTCCTTCTTGAATCCATACGGGCAATGACGACATCCATTCTCGCAGCAATAACCGCGACGCGCGAGATAGCGCGCCGTGAAGATCATCAACGCGCCCTCCCAATAGAAATCTTCGCCCTCGACGAGCGGTGGCTTGTTCGGTTCAGCACTCATCCTCGCTAAAAATTAAACTGCGCGCCCGCCTTGCCCGTGCGCCCGGGCGTGCGGAATCCGTTCTCGAAATACTCGCGCCCGAACAGATTCTCCACGTAGCCGAAGAAGCGCAGGCTACGCGACTCCGCGAGCGGTAGAGTGTAGTTTGCGCCCGCGTCGGCTTTGCGTATGCCGTCGAAGCGATATACGACGCTCCCGAAAGTCGCCGGGTTAGTAATGGGCGCAAGGTAATTGCTCGACGCCGTTAAGTCGAAGTTGAACATCAGGCGGCGACCGACGCGCTGCGTCGCCGTCAGGTTGAATTGATGATCGGGGATAGTGAAAGAGCGTATCACGTCGCCGACGCGCGGCGTGCGTTCGTCCGCGTTCGTGTAAGTGTAAGAGGTTCGCACGTCGAGCGTGCGCGTGGGCGCAGCCTCCAGACTCAACTCGACGCCGCGCGCCAGTCCGCCGTTCGTATTGACGTAGCCGCCGAAGCGTCCGAACGGGTCGGGCTGCACGACGAGACCTGTGAAGTCGAAGACGATGACTTCCTGCAAGCGCGTGTAGAAGTAGGTCGCTGACAGGCGTGCGCGTCTGCGCGCGAAAGTTTGATCGAATCCGGCGTCGAAGGCGACGGAGCGTTCGGGACGGAGGCGCGGGTCGCCGAAAGCGGAGAACTGCGGCGAGCCACCGCCAAAGGGGCGCGGGTCGTAGAAGCTGCCGAAGCGTTCGTAGAGCGAAGGCGCGCGGTAGCCGTTGCCGACGTGCGCACGAAGTTTCGTGCCCGTTGTGCGAAACGAGTAAGCGATTGAGCCGTCGCCCGTGTATGCGTTCGCAGGGCTGTCGAAGTCGAAACCGGCGAAGGGCGACGCGGCGACGGGCGCGAGACGCGGCTGCGAGAGAGCGAAGCGTTGCATACGGAAGGCGGCGGAGAGTTGCAGTCGATCCTGAAACAAGCGCACCTGATCTTGTATGAAGAACGTGTGGCTGCGCTCTGTTACGTCTAGAGAAGAATCGTCTGCGGGCGTTGCTGAAGCGAACGAGCGATTGATGAAACTCTCGCGCTCGTATTCATAACCGGCGGTGACGAGGTTTGCGCGCCCGACGTTGAAATCAACTCGCGCATTCAACGTGTGGACGCGCCCGTCGAAATCTGCGCGCGTCGTGCCGAACGGCTCGAAGCCCCTGCCCGCAGGGCCGTCGTAAAACGCGCCGTCCGTACGGTTGCCCTGATAAGAGATGGTGTAGCCGAAGTTGTCCGACGGCCTTTGCGTGAAGATGAGCGCGCCGGAGAAGAAGCGCGTCGCGCGCGCGGCGTCGCCGTCGTTCGTCGAAGGAATGAAGGTGGCCACACCCGTCGTCAACTGCGAGGCTGGCGTGCCCGCTTCAAAGCGTGCGAGTTCCGCGCGCGCGAGCGGCACGGCGCGGACGATTCCAGCGGGCGACGTACCCGCGATGGCGCGTGCGTCTTCGTTGAGTTGAGTGAAAGAGTCTGCGGCGTAGAGACGCGCGGTGAGCGTCGCGCTCGGCGTTAGGCGAAAGAGGACGCGACCCTGCCCGCTCGTCGTGCGCGCCGCATCGTCGCCGTCAATGCCGCGCACGATGTTGAAGTGTGAGATGCCCGCGCTGTAGAGGACGCGTCCGGCATTCGTGCCGCCCGCCAGTTGCGCGCGCCCGCGAAAGAGTCCGAGGCTTCCGCCTTCAACGAGCACTTTGCCGCGCGCGGGCTGGCCGCCGCCTTCGTCCGTGATGATGTTGACCACGCCGCCAATCGCGTTTGTGCCGTAGAGCGACGAACCCGAGCCGCGCAAGACTTCGACGCGGCTCACGTTCGTCGCGTGGAGGTCGCTCAGGTAGCCGGAGGCGTCGCCCTGCGGCGACGAAGGATCGCGGAATCGCAGTCCGTCGAACAAGACCGCCGTGTCCTGATTGCGCAGGCCGCGTGTCTTGACGGAGACAAGCGCGCCCGGGCCGCCGAGTTGCTGCACGCGCAAACCGGGCACTGTGCGCAGGGCTTCGGGAATCGAATACTCGTCGCGCTCCTCCAACTCACGCTCGCTGATCGTAGTAATCGCTTTTGAGACTTCGTCGGCTGGCTGCGGTGCGTCGGCGGCTGTCACGACGACCTCCGCTCGCACGCCCGCCACTTCCAACGAGACATCGTGCGTCGTCGCCTGCCCGCGCTCGACGCGCACTTCTTGCGCGACGGCGGGCGCGAATCCGCGCGCGTCCGCCTCGATCAAATACTCGCCCGCCGCGAGATTCTCGAAGCGATACGCGCCGCCCGCGTCCGTGATAGCCGTCAGGCGTTGCGGCTGCGACGACGAGCGCGCGTAGAGCGTCACGATTGCGCCCGCCAGCCCCGCGCCCTGCGCGTCTGTGATGCGACCACTGATTGAGTTTGTCGTCGCAGCAGTTGATTGCGCAAACGAAGTTGGTACGCACAACAGCAGCAACAGGGCGACGATCAGCGCGCCGCAGGCCGTTAAAAATTTACGTGCCGGTGTGAAGTCGTCAACTGTCGAATGTTTATCGGATTGTGTGTCGTTCATTTCCTTTTCGCCTCCTCTTTCCATGGCGACGGCGGAGGGCGAACGGCGCGGGCGCGCGAGGGAAGCGTCGAAGGGGAAGATAAAGATACACGCGCTTCTTCGATGTAAAAATGAAACGCCCTCGATCCTGCCGTGGCAAGATCGAGGGCGCTTCAAAATTGTTGTCGGATCAAAGGGCGGTGCGGCGCGCTTCCAAGTCAGGTTTAACGAAAGCAGGGCGCGTGCGGTGCCGTAGTTTGATCTGGCGCACGTTCTTGAGTCTAGCCACTCGCCCTTTCCCGGAGCGTCAGCGGTCGCCTCCGTCTCTACGATGCAGGCAAGGTTTCCTGACTTCCGGCTCAGACGCGTCGCTCGCGCGGCCTTCCCCGTCTCTCTATTGAGACGAGTGACCATTCACTTCCTTTGGCGTGCGACACAATCGCCGGTACACAGTGGCGGGAACCGTGCGGGCTTTACACCCGACTTCCCTTGTCGCCCGCACTAACTCCGAAGAGCGCGCGGGTCACACCTGCGACGGTCAACTCCGGCGCGCGCTTTCGCCGATTAAGGATAAACGCGCGCCGTGTTGAATAGCGATACGATTATTCAAGCTACAAAGATCACGTCGCCGGATACTTCTAGCGACTCGCTCGCGCCGCGTGCTGCTGTTCACTCACCAGTCTTTTAAGTTATGCGCAGCGCGGGCAAACAACCTATCACCACCGGCACACGAAGGTCAAGCGTCGCAACGCGGACGCGCGCGCACTGTCCGGCGCTCACTCGGACAATGAGACAGCCGACGAGTTTTCAACTCGATCTAGTGAACTTGCGGGAAAATCAATTCGGCGCGGGGCGCGGCGGGCGTCGGCGCGGGCACAGGTTGCGGAGTCTGCTGCGCCTGCAAAACTCTGCCGAGCGCGGTGAGTCCGGCTTCGTCAAATTCGGCGTGCGGGCTTGCGAAACTCTCCAACGACGACGCCGAAGTCGCCGCGACTTGCGGAACTTTGGGAGCAGGCGCAGAAGAAGTTGTGTCCGGCAAAGCAAGTTCTACGGGTTGTCGAAGATTGAGGAAGGTCAGTTTCCTGCGGCGCAAAAATTCGGGCAGCACCCAGAACCATTGAATGTAACCGGCGAGGAGCAGCACTGACCAATCGAGTAGCCATTCCAAATTCATGCACGCGTCGCACCAGTAGGTTGCTTCTCGAACAAAGAACATCGAGAGGCCGCCTAGCGGGAAGGAAAGAACGATCATCGCCACTTCGAGCCACAGCCGCACCATGATGGCCGGAGAAGAATAGTCGGGAGGCGCGACTTCCAGCATCTTGTGCATGAAGAGAATAAGCAGGCTCACGACGAGCCAAGCCTTCTCGATCTTCGTCTTGCACGGCAAACGCATCAACACACCTCTCTCTACATCAGACGAGAGCCGCATCCGAAACAGGACGACAACGCCTTTCGTGAATCATCCGACGTAGAGATTAGACGCGCGTCGCGCGTGTTTGTTCCCGTGCGGGAAAACTACGCGCGGCGCACGCTCGCTCGTGATGCTTTTACTGTCGCTGCCAGACGGAGCCGTCCGCGTACTGTATGCGCATGACGACGATGATCTCGCCGAGGTGGTCGCGCTCGCGCTTGTCGAGTTTCTGCACGCTGACGGTGTGTGAGGGCGGGCGTGGGCTGAAGACCGTGAACTCTTTCTGTTTGCCGGGGCTGATCTTTTCGTCGCCTGTGAATTGATGACGCGCGGTTTCGGTCTTCGTGTCAGGGTCGAAGAAGACGTGATCCCAGTCGAGCGACTTGATGGCCTGCGCGCCGTTATTTCGGAAGGAGACTTTGTACATGAAGCCGTAGCGGGGCGGCGGCTGGCGGCGTAGTTCTTCGATGTTGGCGGAATCCGCTTTGGCCTCGCGCGTGACGCGATCCACTTCGGCGGAATTGCCGCCGCGTTTGGCGTCCGAGATGCGCTTCTCGTTGCGCATGCGCACGCGCATTTGATCGAAACTTTCGACCGGGCCGCTGAAAGGATCGCCCTCCCAACCGAGCCGTTCCTTCGACCAGCTAAACTTGACGATTTGCAGATCGGGCGGGTCGCCCGCGAGCGTTTGCGCGCTCGCGCCAGCAGCCGTCGCAATAACGAATAGAAGCGCCAGAGCCAGTAGAGGTTTCATCTCTCCCTCCCGCAAGCTGTTGTAAGTCGTTGGCCGAAATTGGACGCGCGTTGGCGGCAGGATACATCCGTCAGGCCAGTTAAGGAAAGCCGACGCGACGCGGCGCGCGCCTGCGTGTGAAGGCAAACGGGGCTGGCGAAGCATTGACTTCGCCAGCCCCATGTAAGTCCGCGCGGGCGGCGCGTCGGCAAATCTACTTATAAAAGACTAGCCGACAGCGTCGCCGTGCGGTGAATTAAAAGACGTAGCGGAGGCCGACGATGACGCGGCGGTTGCCGCCGTTCGTACCCCACTGGTTGAGGAAGTTCGCGTTGTTAATGCGCCCTTCGGGGACGCCGAAGTCGCGCGTGTTCGAGACGTTGAAGAAGTCTGCGCGAATCTGTATGCGCTGGCTTTCAGTGAGGCGCGTGTTCTTCAAGATGCCGAAGTCTACGCGGTTGATGCCGTCGGTTCTGAGCGTGTTGCGACCCACGTTGCCGACGCGCTGCGCCGCCGTGACGGGCGTGAAGAAACTCGCCGCGCCCGCAGCGCCCGCCGCCACGCGTATCTCCTCGACCGACATGTTGCCGAGCGGGAGCGTCGTGTTCAGGTTCGGGCGAATCGAGTTGCCGACGAGGTCGGAGATGCCGGAGAGCGAGAACGACGGGTCTGTGCCTTGCAGCACGGTGAAGGGCGAACCGCTCTGGAAGGTGAAGAACGAATTGACCTGCCAGCCGCCGAGGATGTGACCCGCAAAATCCGATTGGTCGCGGAAGAACGGCAACTCGTAGACGAAGTTGCCGGAGAAGCGATGCGGTCGGTCGAAACTCGAACGCGCGCGTTCGATGCTGCGGTTGAAGGAGTCTTGCGAGACGGCGACTTCTGCGCCCGACGGGTTGAAGATTTCCGACGCCGTATCGATGAACGAACTCCAGGTGTAGTGCGCGCCCGCGCTGAAGCCGCGACTCAGGCGTTTCTCAAGGCTGAGTTGCATCGAGTGGTAGATGGAAGAGGCCGCGTTGGCGCGCAGGCGAATCGGCCCTTGAATCGAATTGACGCGGCAGGTGTCTGCGTCCGATTCGACGCAGGAGGCGGTGTTCAAGCGGCGCGGGTTGCCGTCTATGGACTGGAACAGAGCCGTGCCCTTCGTGCCGACGTAGCCGATGCGAAAGACTACGTCGCGCGTAAACTCGCGCTGCGTCTCCAAGCTGAATTGCTGGTAGTAGGGCGAGCGGAAGTCTTCGGCGACGATGGTGCGCGTCAGGCGGTTCGGGTTGAGGCCGGTCGCGCCCTGCACGGTCGGCAAGGTGGCGAAGGCGTTCGAGACGCCGAGACCACCATCTGCCTGCCGCGTGGTCGCCAGATTAGCGGCGGCGAGGAACGGGAACGCGCTGGCGATGTTCGACGCGATGTTGGTGAAGGCGTAATCGTGCGTCACGGCGTAGCCGCCGCGAATGACCAGTTTGTCGCCGCCCGTGATGAAACCGAGGACGCCGTCCTGGCTTGTGCGCGGATTCCAGTTGAAGCCGACGCGCGGTTGGAAATTGTTGTTGTCGCGTTTGGGCACGGGCGTGAAGCGGAAGCGTTCGTCGTTGCCCGCCGCAGCCACGATGCGGTCGTTGATCTCTGTCAGGTCGGCGATGGGTTGCCCCGGCGACTCGTAGCGCACGCCGAGCGTCAAGGTGAAGTTCGGACGGATTTTCCATTCGTCCATACCGTAGGCGAAGACATCGTGCCAATCGTAGTAGGTAATCTCCTGCCCGCCCGCCAGAGGCTTGTTGATGGTTGCGCCCTCGCCGATGTCGTCAACGAAGCGTTGCAGCGTGCCATAGACGAGTCGGCCACGAATGGTCGGGACGAAGAATTGTTTGAGTTGGTTGCGGCGTATGTCCACGCCGAACTTCCAACTGTGATTGCCCTGCGCGATCGAGAGGTTGTCTTGCAGTTGATAGGTCTGGCGCGTGGCGAACTGCGGGAGGTTGACGGCGAGGCCGATGGCCGTGCGGTTGGCGGCGGCGTTAAAGCCCGTCAGCCCGAGCGAACTGATCTCGATAGAGGGGATCAACTGCGAGTCGGGGTCGGCTCCGGTGAAGAACTGCCCCTGCCGCAAGTAAGCGCCGCGCAGTTCGTTCACCACGCGCGACGAGAGCAGGCTGTTGAGCGAAACGTTGACGGCCTGACTGCGCGTTAGTGAATCCTGACTCAAGCCGGAAGGCGTGGCCTGCCCGCTTCCGGTCTGATCCTGATCCTGAAAGATGTAGCGACCGAAGATGCTGTGTTTCTCGGAGAGCTTATGGTCGATGCGTATGGACTGCTGCCAGTCGTTCAGCTTCAGAAGGTTGGCATTCGTGAGCGAGCCTTTGGGCACAACGAACGTCTGCCCGTTGGCCGTGAACGACAGCGGGCTGCAAACGGCAGCCGTGCCGGTGCATGCCCCGTTGGCCGCAGGCAAAAATCTCAGGAGCGCGGCGACCTGCGGGCGGCTGCCCGCACCGAGGCGCAGGGCTTCGAGACCGGCGGCGTTCGGCACGCCGTTGATTGTAAAGCCGGAGTTGAACTGGCGATCCCACCAGCGTTGGAGCGAGAAGAAGAAGAAGGTGCGGTCGCGCCCGCTGATGTAGCCGGGGCCGCCTTCGCCAAAGCGCGGCAGGTGGAGCGGGCCGCCGAGCGTGAAGCCCGCCTGATTCTCGTTGCGGAACGGTCGCTTCTCGCTCCTGAAACCCGCCGTGCCGGGTTGGCGGCAGAAGCCGTTGTTCTTGTCGAGGTTGCTGCACGCATTCAGCGCGTTGTCGTTGTGGAAGAGAAACGCGCTGCCGTGATAGTCGTTCGTCCCCGATTTAGTGATCGCGTTGAAGACGGCCGAGCCGTTGCGCCCGTACTCTGCGGAGAACTGGTTGGTGACGAGGCGCACTTCCTGTATGAGGTCTGGGTTGTTGAGTCCGACGGTCGCGCCCGCGACGCCGAAGTCGTTGTTGTCTTGCCCGTCAATCATGAAGTTGTTCGAGCGTGTGCGACCGCCGTTGGCGGAAAAGCCTATGCCACTTGCGAACTGCGATTGTCCGGTTACGGTCTGGCTGACGCCCGGCGCTGAAAGCGCGACGTTATAGACGTTGCGATTGGTGGCGATGGGCAATTCCGAGAGCCGCTTCGAGTCGAAGCGCGTGCTGACTTCCGCGTTCGTCGTATTGAGGAGCGCGGCGTTCTCCGTCACGGTGACAATCTCGCTGACGCCGCCGAGTTTCATCGTCACGTCAACGACCGCCTGCTGGTTCAGCAAGAGCGTGATGCCGGTCTGGACGTACTTCGAGAAGTTGGGAGACTCTACCGTGATCTCATACGCGCCGACGGGCAGGTTGACGAAGCTGTAACGTCCTTCGTCGTTGGTTTGAGTGGTGCGCGAAATATTGGTTTCGACATGGCGCGCCGTCACGGTCGCGTTGGGCAGCGCGGCCTGTTTCTCGTCCTCGACCGTGCCCGAAATCGAGCCGGAAGTCTGCGCCGACGCGGCGGACGCCACGCCGAGCACCAGGACGAGCAACGCAAGAAGGTGTCTGACTGCTCTCGACATTTCTTTGCTCCTTTTAAATGAAGAGGGTGGTGAAGCGGTTGAAAGGTTGAACTACTACGACTGGCCGCGACAGCGTTTGGCGACCGGAAGTTCACACCTGCCACCATGATCTGAAATAACTTGAGTTCGTGCTTTTAACAGCTAAGGTTCGTCGAATCCCCGTAGGTTTCGTGCGAGGACTTGGGTGCGGATTCTTCTGTTACTCTTAGCTGTCGGGCAATCAGCCCTTTGCAGGAGACCGTTCGCGTTCTTGCTAGGCAAGCAGTATGCCCGTCGGCGAGGGACGCAAATTAAAGCCAATATCTAGCCATTCGGCGCTGCTTGATGCCCGCATTATCCATTATTTTGAAGACTACGGCTACAATTTTATGCAGAAGCGTGCGCGCGGGCGACGCACAGAGCAACGCAGGAGCGTCGGGCGTCATGCGCTCGGCATCATCCAGATCATCGTCTGCGAGGTTTGAAGAGACGCGCGAATGCGTTTAAGTTATACGAACGCCCCTCAGAGAATTTGACGCATGACGACAAACGAGATGACGAACAAACCACGCACCGCCCCTACCGCTGATGCTTCCTCCTGCGTACACATCGGCTGTCAGGGCTGGAACTACGACGATTGGGTGACAGGCCCCGCCGCAGACGAAACGGTCTTCTACCCGCGCGCGACGCGCCCCGCCGCGATGCTGGGCATCTACACGCGCGCCTTCAACACCGTCGAAGTTGATTCCACCTTCTACGCCGTCCCCTCCGCCGCGACCGTTGACGGCTGGCACAAACGCACGCCCCCGCGTTTCACCTTCGCACTCAAACTCCCTCAACAGATCACGCACGAGTTTGGCCTGCGCCATAAAGCGAGCGCCGACCTGCTCGCAGAGTTCTGCGACCACGCGCGCCTGCTCCACGACAAACTCGCCGCCGTGCTCATCCAACTGCCCCCGCAGTTTGAAGCCACGCCCGAAAACACGCGCGCACTCGAAATTTTCCTCCCGCGCCTGCCACGCGACATGCCCTTCACCGTAGAGTTTCGCCATCCCTCTTGGATCACGGACGAGGTGCTCAACCTGCTCGCCTCTCACCGCGTCCCCGTCACGCTCGTCGAAGGCCAATGGATCGCGCGTCGCACGCTCTTTCGCACCGTCGAATCAATCAACGCCGACTTCGCCTACATACGCTTCATGGGCGCGCGCGACCTCACACGCTTCGACATAATCCAACGCCCACAAGACCCCAACCTCCAACTCTGGGCTGAGGCTATCACACGCCTCTGCGCACGCCTTCCACGCGTCCTCGCCTACTTCAGCAACTACTACGAAGGCCACGCCCCCGCCTCCGCCAACAAACTCAAACAACTTCTTAACCAACCCACAACAGCGCCCGCCGACTTTGAAAATCAACCGTCGCTTTTTTGACATTCAACGAGCGGATAGTATTCCTTTCATCGACGCTTTTCATGACGTATATTTGGAGGCCGCTCGTCGTCGCGGATTTAGTTCGAGCGTTAGGCGCTTCCGGGTAGCGATAGGAAGTTTAATCTGATCCGTTATCTTTCAATCGTTGCCGCCGAGTCGTTTCATTATTTCGGCGAACTTCTCAACGTCCGCGCGCGTGCGTTCCATCGCGCGGCGGCTTTCGAGGTAGGCAGCCCAGTTGGGCGTCTGCGTGAGGGCGCGCGTCGTGTCTTCATCAATGACCTGCGCCATGAGCGCGACGAGATCGCTCAAGACGCGCGCGTGTTCGAGTAGCGATTCGATGATTGAATAGGCGAGTCGCGCTTGCGCGAAGTCTAGATCGCGCGGAGCAGCAGACGTGTCGCCGTCCGGTGCTGTGGCGCGAGGGCTGGCATCTGGCGGCGGTGGCTTTTCGCTCATGCGCCCGTCTCCGCAACGCCCGTCGCGCCCGTCGCATCGTTGTCGTACCAACTGCCGCGCACGAAAGGCAGCGACGCGACGCGAGCCGCGCGTTCTTCTTCGCCGCAGACGACAGAGACTTGCGTGTCCGGCTGTAGGTAATCGTACTTGAGTATGCCGAGCGCGATGCGGCGACCGAGGCGCGGCGAGAAGACGCTCGACGTGACGCGTCCGATCTCTTTGCCCTCCGTAGACCTGACACACACGCCCTCCGCCGGAGCGGCGTCTAGCTCTGCGTCGCCTTCGAGCACGAGTCCGGCGAGCCGTTTGGCGACGTGGCCGCGCCAGTGTATGCGCGCGATGATCTCCTGGCCGATGTAGCATCCTTTGGTGTAGCTGACAGCCTCGTCCTCACGCCCCGCTTCGAGCACGACGTTTGTTTCCGTCACGTCAATGCCCTGACGCGGCTCGCCCGCCTCGACGCGCAACACTTCAAACGCGTCGAAGCCGACCGCGCGTGCGCCCGCCTCTGTGAGCGCGTCCCACAAGACGGTCGCCAGCCGCGCATCACAGACGAGATCGTAACCGTCTTCGCCCGTGTGCGTCGCGTGCAACACCCGCACCAACTGCCCATCGCGCCAGGAGACGACGGACGCGCTCTGTTGTTGACCTCCAATTTGCGCGGGCGCGCTGCCGAACACCGACTCGACGATCGCGCGCGAGCCTGCGCCTTGCAGCGACAACTGTATGGTCTCCGCGCTCACGTCTTTGACGCGAAAATCTCCCGCGAGCGTGAAGCGTTGGAGCGTCTGGAAAACTTTTTCGTGCGTGGCGGATTCCGTGTCTATGAGAAAGCTGGCTTCTTCGTCCACGCGCGCGACGCGCACGCTGGCGAGCAGGCGACCCTGCACGTTGGGAAAGGCTGCGTGCATCCACGCGCCTGCGCCAAGTGTCTTCACGTCGTTTGTGATCAGGCCGTTTAGGAATTGCACAGCCTCCGCGCCGCTCACCTCTATGCGTGCGCGCGCGGAGAGATCAAAGAGTCCTGCGCTTGCTGCTCCGCCGCCGCGCACCGCTTCGTATTCCGCGCGCGCGTCGCCGTAATTAGCGGGAAGCATCCAGCCGTCGCGCTCCGCGAAAATCGCGCCGCGTTGCCGGTGCGACTCTTCGAGCGCGAGCTTGCGCGTCGTCAACTGTTCAACCGCTTCGCTCATACTTTGTTACACAAACCTTCCTTCAACTCAATGCGCTGCGCTGGCGACTTTGGCGCTCTGCCGTATGGCGCGTGCGACTGCCCGGTAGTCGCGCAGTTGCGCGTCCTCGCGGCGGTGCGAGGCGAGCACCTGCGGGCTTGGATGGTAGAGCGGCACGAGCAAACGCCCGTGCCACACGCATATCCGACCGGCTGAATCTTTGAGTGAAAATTGATGATACTCAATGCGACCGAGCGCAGCAAGCGCGACTGCTCCGAGCGTAACTACGACGCGCGGGTTGACGAGTTCGATCTGCCGCCGCAAAAAATCAGCGCAGTTCAGAGACTCTCGTGTGCTCGGTTTGCGATTCGCGCCAGACTCTTTGCGCGGGTTGCAGAGCACCGAGTTGGTGATGAAAATCTGGTCGCGCGTGAGATTGATCGAGGCGATGTAGCGCGCGAAGTTCTGTCCCGATTGATCGCCGGAAAAGGGCACGCGCGTGCGGTCGCCGCCCGCACGTCCCGGCGCTTCGCCGATGAACATCACGCGCGCCGCAACGCTGCCGTTTCGCTCGCTCAAGACCGCCGTGCGCCCGCACATCGCCTCGCAGAGGCGACACGCGGCGGCTTCGGCAGCGAGCGCGTCGAACAGCGCGCGCTTTTGTTCGATTGAGTTCATCGGGAGAATTTAACCACAAAGACACTAAGACACGAAGAAGCGTGAACCCTCTTCGTGTCTTAGTGTCTTTGTGATCAGAAAACCTGTCTACTTACTGACGTTGATGTCGCGCGAAGTGGAGTTGTAGCCGCCGTTTTCGACGACGTTGCCGTCCTTGTCCACGAGTTCGAGTTTGATTGTGTGCTTGCCCGCAGTCCAACCCGTCAACCAGATCGGCTGCCAGGTCTCTATGAATTTCGGCTCGCCGCCGTTCACAGAATAACGCACGCGATAGTCGCCGCCATCGCCTTTCAGCTTGGCGTTCGACAGCCAGAAGTCAATCATGATGGCGTCGGCATCCGCGCCCTTGTAGTCGCCCTTCGGACGGCTGTAGGTGAGGAGCGGCTTCTTCGCGTCAATCTCTCCGGCCTGACTCGAAGGCATGTCTTTGCCTTCACGCGCGGGCGTCGGCGACGCGGCGGCGTTCGCGTTTGCCGCGTTCGCATTCGCGGCGTTCGCGTTGGTGTTAGCGTTCGCGGCGCTCTTGTTGGCGTTGGCGTTTACGGCGTTCTTGTTGTCGGCCATCGTCTGGCCGGTCGCGGTGGTCGTCGGCTTCGACGCGTCGCCGCCGCCTTTGACTGTGAACGCGACCATCTGGAACGAGCCTGTGTTTTTGTAGCTCTCGTGCCAGGGGCGCGAAGCGAAGACGCGCAAGGTGTGCTTGCCCTCGGTGACGTTTCGCAACTCGAACGGCTGATCGAGATTGTAGTAAGCCTCGTAGGGCTGGTTGTCGAGAATGACGTGGATGTGGTTGCCCATGTTCGTCGCGGGGTCTTTGCCGGGCTTGTAGCCTTTGAGTTCGCCCGCGAGCGCGAGTTTGACGTTGACTGTAGAACCTGTGATGGCCTGACCCTCGCGCGGCTCTACGAAGCGCAGGGTCGGCGCTGCCTCGTCCTGCTCGCCGCGCGCCGTCATCTGATCTTTGATCTTCTGAGGGCGTTCGGCGACCGTTAGATTTTGCTGCGCGGGCGCACCCGCCGGAGGCGGCGTAACGGTCGTCGTCGCGGTCGTGTTGGCGTTCGTGTTGTCGGCGGCGGTGCAACCCGAAGACGCAAGGAGCGCAACGGCGCACAACAAACTGTACATGGCGAGGGGCAAAAAGAGACGTGCGGGAAGTTTCATAAACTTGGCCTCCTGAGTTGGTCGAGTGATTGCGCGTGAGAGTATAAGAAGAAACGGGAAAAGGGGAAAGGGTAAGGGAAAAGAAAAACGCCGCGTTCATCGTGCGCTGCTTTCTTCAACCTTTCACCTTTCCCCTTTTCCCTCACTTACGCTTTGGGCGTGCTGAGACGCCCTTCGACCGCGTCCCAATCTATGTTGGAGAAGAAGGCTTCGATGTACTTGGGGCGTTCGGCGGGTTTGTAATCAAGCAAGAAGGCGTGCTCCCACACGTCCATCACGAGGACGGGCGTGAAGCCGGAGACGTTGCCCGTCTCGTGCAGGGTGATCCAGTGGTTCGAGAGACGCCCGTTCGCAGGGTTCTGGTAACACATCGCCCAACCGACGCCGCGCATCTTGCCGATGCCGACGAAGTCCGCCTTCCAGATGTCGTAGCTGCCGAAACTCGTCTCCGCCGCCTTGAGGAAGTTGGAATCTTTCGAAGGATCGCCCGCACCCTGCCGCTTCATGTTGCCGAAGTAGTATTCGTGCAAAACCATGCCGTTGTACTCGAAGCCGAGACGGCGCGTGAGTTCCGAATAGGCGGGCATCTCGTCTTGATCAACTTTACCGTCCGCGAGAAATTCGGAAATTTTCTCAGTCAGTTTGTTCGTCTCTTTGACGTAGCCCTCGTAGAGTTTGAAGTGCAACTCCAAAGTCTTATCGGAGATGCCGTTGAGTCCCGACAGGTCGAACTGCTTGGGCTTGTAGGTATTGTTCGCGTCCATATTGCTCCTCACTTTCTTTCGTATGATGACACGATTGTACGCCCGCCAGCCTATACCTGCCAGCCGATAAGACAGTGACAAGTAACGAGTGACGAGTCAAAACAGGTTTTCTGTTCTGACTCGTCACTCGTCACTTGTCACTCGTCACTGCCTTAGAGCTATTTGCCGAGGATGATGTAATCACCGTGCGAGGTCGCCATGAAGAAGAGCATGGGGAGCGAGAGCCAGGCGTTGGCGCGCGAGGCGAGGAAGGCGCGGCGCGCGAGTTCGGGCGGCGCGGCTGGCCCCGTTCCGGCGGTGGCGGCGATGATGCGCTTCTGCGAAGGCCAGATGATGCCCCAAACGTTCAGGAGCATGATCAGGCCGAGAGCGCCGCCGATGCCGATGGAGAACGTCTTGTTGCTGACGTAGCTGTCGCCCGCGCCACCCGTGCCCGTCAGAGAATAGTTGAGCCAGCAGATGATCCCGTAGGCCATGAGGAACACGAGGATGGCGATGACGACCGCGAGTATGCGCCCGTCTTTCGTGAGCGCAGGCACACGCGTAATAATGAGAAACTCGATGGCGAACGTGATAATCGCCATAATCAGCCAGACGAGCAGGATGAGCCAGATGTTGGCCTTCGCGCCGCCGATGTTGTTGGCATTCGTTACGTCGGTTGGCAGGATGTACATCGCGTAGTACATCAAACCGACGAGCACTGTGACGAGCGCGCCCCAGCGGAAGTACCAGAGCGAGCGCGTGAGCAAATCCGGATTCACTTTCTTCTTCGTGTCCGCGTCGATGCCCTTCTGGAACGGGACGTTGACGAGGTTGAAGAAGTACAGCAGCCCGATCCAGGTGATACCGGCGACGAAGTGCGCCCAGCGCAGCAGGATGCGCGGCAGTTGATCGCCGGTCGGCCCGTGCAGAATGTCTTGCAGCATCGCGAAACCGGCGGGGAGATGAACGGACGACTCGATCAGCATATGACCTCCCGAATTTTTCTTCTTGGTGGTGGTGTGGCTTGCCTAAACGGATGTTACGCGCGAGAGATTAGCACCAAGCGCATCGCCTCGCAACAACTATAGAGGTCAGAGGTTAGAGATTAATGAAAGACAGCTTGGAGACGGTTTTAGGTTTTAACTGGCCTCTAACCTCTGACCTCTAGCTTTTAGTCTTCACTCGGTCTGGTTCCCGGCGTGAGGTTCGTGGTGCTGGCTTGGCGCAGGACGCGTACTTTCAGATCGTCGCGCACGCGCACCTGACAGGAGAGGCGTACGTTTTCGGCTAAGTCCGTCTCCATGGCGAGGCGTGTGCGTTCGAGGTCGCCGATTTCGCCGGGGTCGCCTGCGAGCACTTCGACGCGGCAGGTCGTGCATTTGGCGTTGCCGCCGCAGCGATGGAGTATGTCAATTCCGGCGTCTTCAATGGCGAGGACGAGTTTGCGTCCCTCTGTGGCGTCAATGGATTGTGAGCCTGTGGCGGTTTCGGCTTCGATTAAGGGCATCTTTCGGGTTCGACTCCTGTATGAAATT
>DATFGP010000010.1:0-18466 GCA_035249365.1 Pyrinomonadaceae bacterium
TACGGCATCAAGGAGACGGCGGCTGTTCGCGCGGCCTTCGCGCGGCTGGCGGCTGTGCGCGGCGTCAAGCCGGACATCGAACTGCGCGACAACGCCTCGGTCATTTATAAAGAGCCACGCACGATTCGCTTCGGCACGATCTTCCTTGCGGGCTTGCGCTCGGACGAAGGCATGTTGAGCGTGCTCGCGCACGAGTTGACGCACGTGGCCGACGGCGCGCAGGGGAGTCTCGCCTTGCTCTTTCGCGGCGTGGTGCGTAGGGCTGGCGGCGCGGCGCAACTACAGCGCATCAATTTGCGTCGCGGCGAAGAGTTGACGTGCGATCTGGTCGGCGCGCTTGCGGTGCGCGCTTACATCGCGCGCACGCCGGGTGTAGAGACGCTGGCGCGTCGCACTTCGCGCGCGCTTGCGCACAACTGCGTCGAACGCGACCACACGGATCGCGCGCACCTCTCGCCGCGCACGACGATGCGCGCCCTCTTGACGCTCAACCCAGCGCTCGCGCGCGAGATCACGGGCGAGGCGATGGAAGCGAGCGCGCCGCCCGCCGTGCCGCCTCTCCCTACGCGCCGCACGCAGCGACGAGCCGCGCACCCGTTTCCACCGCGCACGCCGCGTCGCTGACCGAGAGCCGCAAGCGTTGACATGAGCCGCACGCGCTTCCTATCATTTCCAGTTCAATGATGAGTAAAAAAATCAAGCAGGGGAAATCTGAGCGTCCGTCTTCATGCAAGCGAGTGCGCGGCTCGTCGTACGCGCGTCGCGTCGTCTTGTACGTGCTCGTCGCCTCGCTGGTCGCGGGCGCGGGCGGGTGCAGGCGTGTCAGCGAGAAGTTGGGAATCAGCGCGGCGCGCCCGCGCGAGTTGCGCGACGTGCCCGCCGTGCGGCTGGCGTTTAGTTTGGAGACGGACATCGGCGAAGACGTGCTGCCGGAAAATTTGCGACAGGACGCGCCCGAAGAATTGCTCGCGTCCGTCAAGACGCAGTTCGAGACGAGCCGCAAGGACGAGGCGCTCTTGCGCACAGTTCTATCGCCCGACAAACAACGCGCGCTCGCGCTCTACGACCCGGGCGGCGGCCAGCCCGCAGACAACACTTTTCGCATAGACCTCTACGGCGCGGACGGCATGTTCGTGCGCAACATCCTGCCGCAAAACCTTGAAGGCATCACGCTCACCGCCGTCGCTTGGTCGCCCGACGCGGAGTGGATCGCTTTCATCGGTCGCGAAAAGCCGAACGCAACGCCGTCGCCCACGCCCGACGACGTTCCCGATGCGCCGCCCGTCTTTGACCCGAACGCATCGCCCGTACCTACAGCCTCCGTTGCGCCGATGATCGCGCCCGTCCCCGTGTTCAAGACCGACCAGATTTACATCTGCGACCGCGACGGCAACAACCTTCGCCCGCTCACCACGCGCGAAGGTTTGATCTACCTGAACCTCTCTTGGTCGCCCGACAGCCACGCGATAGCCGCGCTCGCCTGCCGTCAGGACGAACTCGACGCGCGCATGAACGAGGGCAAAGAGTTTGCCGGTCGCCCGCGCATCATCGAACGCGCCGACGGGAAAGAGCGTCTGCTCGACGATCAACTGATGGAAGCGCCGCCCGTCTGGTCGCCCGACTCCGCGAAGGTCGCAGCCGCCACCGAGACCGACGTTGCGATCTACGACGCCATCGGCAATCCGCCGACGGGCGCGCGTCTCCCCTTGCGCGAACCGTTGCTCAGCGCATCCGCCGCTTACGACGCGTCGAAACTCAAACGCGCTAGCACCACGACAACGCCCGCAAGCGGTCAGGCGAATCCGTCGGGCGCGTCTTCGACAGCAGCGTCTTCATCAAGCAGCACGCCGTTATCGTTCAACCCCGTCATACGCCTCGAATGGGTGCAGCCGGAGACGCTCCTCGTACGCACAGGGTTCGTGCGCTACTATCAAAACAGCCCCGAGCCGACGCGCGGTTACCTGCGCTGGCACGTCCTACACCTCAGCCCGCAAGCCGCCGTGCTCAGCTAAACCAGAGAGTGCGCGGCGCGGCTGAATTAAACTAAAGGAGTCAACAACCCCCTTGAACTACGAAAGCTACGCAGACATCTACGCCGCCAACGAGGTGGTGCGCCGCAAACTCTACGCGCGCGTCGAAAATTTAAGCGACGCCCAACAAACTTTTCGACCGTCGGACAACGCCTGGTCAATCGCAGAGATCATCGAACACCTCTCGATCATCGAAGGCAACATGGTGCGCCTGATCGGCATGTTGCTCGCCAAGACCGAAGGCGCAACCACCGCAGCAGCAAGCGCGGGCGCACAAGACGCGGGCACTGCATCGCCCGCCGCTGCTGTGGGCGCGCCGCGTCCCTTCCAGCCGTTTTCGATGGACGCTTTAGCCGATACGGTTAGGGATAAAAAGTTGGAAGCGCCCGAACAGGTGAGGCCGAGCGGGCAGGTCGCGCTCGCGGATTCGCTCGCCGCGTTGCGAGCGACGCGCGCGACGATTGAGAGTTTCCGTCCGCGTCTCGAAGCCGCAGACCTCTCCGTCGCCGCCTACCCGCATCCCGCTTGGGGCGATCTCAACCTCGCACAGTGGCTCGCCTTCATCGGCCTCCACGAAGGACGCCACCTCGCGCAAATCAAACGTTTGATGGAAGCGCCCGGCTTCTCGGGCGAAAACGCAGGTTAACCGGCGGGGGTGTCATAGTGTGTTGTTGGCTGAGGTCGGCTGATATACAACCGACCTGTGAGGCACGACAACACACTATGATACAGGTACTTCAGCACGCTACTCGCGACATGCCTACCGTGCAACACCTGCCGAATTTCATGCTTCGTGAGGCGGCTGATCGAAGCAAAAATTTTTAATCCTCTCACCATTAACAATCTTTGCAATTACCTCCTTTCATTCTATTATAGCGGGCGAACGCACAGGTTCCTCCGTCATGCCCGGGCTACCCATCTTGAGGCGTCGCGGAAATCAATTTGAACGACTCCATCCGGCGGCAAGTCGGGTTACGCCCCGCACGCGGTCAGCACAGCGCAGATAATCGCTCAAACACTCACTCGGACAGGTCGCGGTTCTGCGGACTACTTCTTTAGTCTGCATCAAAATCAAAGCACACCGGTTGCTCTCATATCTCGGAGGTCAAGATGCCGTTTCTACGCGAGTTTGAGGATGACATTTTCATCAGCTACGCACACATTGATAATCAGCCTCTAGCCGAAGGGCAAAAGGGCTGGATCACATCGTTTCATCGCGCCTTGGAGATACGCCTGAGTCAACTTCTGGGGGATCAGCCGGAGTTTTGGCGAGACGAATCCGATTTGCGTGGCAATGATTATTTCACTGAAGCGATTGCCATGCGCCTCCCGAAAGTCGCGATTCTGATCACGGTTCTCACGCCGCGTTACGTCAAATCCGATTGGTGCCTCCGAGAGGTTGAAGAATTTCAACGGCTCGCCGAACAGACAGGCGGCGTGCGGATCGCAGACAAGTCGAGAATCTTCAAAATCGTCAAGACTCCCGTGCCACCCGATCAACACCCTCTGGCGATGCGGAAACTTCTAGGCTACGAGTTCTATCAAACCGATCCGGCGACAGGTAAGCCGCGCGAATTTATCTTCAACTCAGGCCCTAACGTTGACATTAACTATTGGGCGAAACTCGACGATGTCGCCTACGACGTTTTTCAGTTGCTTGAAACCTTGAAGGCTCAGACGGATGTGTCTCCAACTCCGGCTTCGTCGCCCTCGCCGCAACGCGGCCAAATTTATCTGGCCGAAACCACGTTCGATCTGAGCGTTGAGCGCGATAAGATCAAACGCGAGTTGCAAAGCCGTGGCTATCGTGTCGTACCCGAAGAACCGCTTCCGCTCGAAGCCGTGAACTTCGAGAAAGCGGTGCGCGAAAACTTGCGCCACAGCCTGCTTTCCATTCATCTCGTCGGCGCGAACTACGGTGTAGTGCCGGAAGCGACGGACAGATCAATCGTCTGCCTGCAAAACCAGTTGGCGGCGGAACGTTGCCGCGACGCGAACTTCTCACGGATCATCTGGATGCCTCCGGGTCTAAGCGCGAGTGAAACGCGGCAGCAACAGTTCATCACTTATCTCTGCGATGATTCGTCGGCACAGGACGGCGCGGAGTTGTTGCAGTCTTCACTCGAAGACCTGAAAACCCTGATCCACGACAAACTCAACGCTCCCGTTCAGATGCCCCTGAACCACGCGCCCACGCATGATGATAGCCCGCCTCGCATTTATCTCATCTGCGATTCGCAAGACGCCGACTATATCGCTCCCCTCTACGATCACCTCTTCGACAGCGGATTTGAAGTTATCACCCCGATGCTGGAAGGCGACGAGGCGCAGGCGCGCGCCGACCACAGGGAAAACCTCATGCTCTGTGATGCCATCCTGATCTATTACGGAGCCGCCGGTGAGGCATGGTTACGCACGAAGCTGTTCGATTTGCGCAAACTCACGGGCTACGGGCGGACGAAACCGTTGCTGGCGAAAGCTGTCTACATCGGCGCTCCGGCAACGCCCGCGAAAGAGCGATTCCGCACGCTCGAAGCACTGGTTATCAAGCAACTTGAGCACTTCAATCCAGAGTCGCTCGCGCCGCTGCTCACGCAGATGTCGAGCGGGAAAGGAAATCTCTGATGTCACTCGACGCCTCACCGACGAATCCCTTCCCCGGTCTGCGCCCGTTCGACGCACATGAAAATCATCTGTTCTTCGGGCGCGACGGGCAGAGTGATGATCTGTTGCGACGCCTGCGACGCCAGCGTTTTATCGCCGTCGTCGGCACTTCGGGCAGCGGTAAATCCTCGCTTGTGCGTGCGGGGCTGCTGCCCGCACTGCACGGCGGCTTCATGCTTGGGGCCGGGTCGAACTGGCGCGTCGCCGTGCTTCGTCCCGGCAATAATCCGATCGGACATCTCGCGCAGGCGCTAAGACAAGATGACGTGCTCGGCAACAAGGACGACGACGAGGAGATTCAACTATCTATCACGGAGGCCAGCCTGCGTCGTAGTGCTCTGGGATTGATTGAAGTTGTCCGGCAGGCGCGTGTGCCTGCACACGATAACTTGCTCATCGTAGTTGATCAATTTGAAGAACTCTTCCGCGTCAAGGTGGCGTCGGGAGCGGCGCGCTCCGACGATGCGGCGGCCTTCGTCAAACTGTTGCTCGAAGCCACGCGGCAGACCGAGTTGCCCATCTACGCCTTGATCACGATGCGCTCGGATTTCCTCGGCGATTGCTCTCAGTTTCGCGATCTGCCCGAAATGATCAACGACGGGCAATACCTGATCCCGCGCATGACTCGCGATCAGCGACGCGAAGCCATCACCGGCCCAGTCGCCGTCGGCGGCGCGGAGATCACGCCGCGTCTGGTGAATCGCCTGCTGAACGAGGTGGGCGATAATCCCGATCAGTTGCCGTTGTTGCAGCATGCGTTGATGCGGATGTGGCAGCAATGGGAAAAAGAGGGCGACGACAAATCTCCGCTCGATCTGCCGCACTACGAAAGTATCGGCGGGCTGAGCGAAGCGATTTCGCGACACGCCGACGAAGCCTACGACGAGTTGGGCAGCGAACGCAGCCGACGCATCGCCGAAATTCTCTTCAAACTCCTCACCGAGCGCGGTTCGGACAATCGAGAGATTCGTCGCCCGACGCGGCTGGCCGAGGTCTGCGCCGTGGCCGGAGCGGAGAAGGAAGAAGTTCGCGCCATCATCGAAGGCTTTCGCCGCGAGGGCAGATCGTTTCTGATGCCTCCGCCCGGCGTGGCGCTGCGCGACAACACTTTCATAGACATCTCGCACGAGAGCCTGATTCGCGGCTGGCAGCGACTACAACGCTGGGTGGACGACGAAGCGCTCTCGGCACGCATCTATCGCCGTCTGGCCGAGACGGCGATCCTGTACCGCGCGGGCGAAGCGGGCTTGTGGCGCGACCCGGACTTGCCCATCGCGCTCGCATGGCGCGAGAAGCATCAACCGAACGCAGCCTGGGGCGCACGCTACTCGCCGGACTTTCCGGACGCGATGAACTTCTTAGACGAGAGCCAGCACGCACGCGACGCCGAGCAAACCGAACGCGAACGCGTGCGCCGCAAAACCCTCCGCCTCACCCAAGCCCTCGCCGCCGTCCTCCTGCTCGGACTCTGTCTTTCCCTAACACTTGCTTCCTACGCCTACGTGCAAAAGAGAGAAGCGACCAAACTCAAGAGTCAAGCCGAGGACATCGCGCGACGTGAACAGATGAATGCACGACGCGCCGAAGAAAACGCGGAGCGCGCACGACTAGCGGAAGCCGAAGCACACACTGAAAAAGCGCGCGCCTTAGAGGCAGAAGAGAAAGCGAAGGAATCGGCAGCGCTGGCGCAGCGTAAAGAGCAGGAAGCCCGCGCAAGCCTCGAAGTTGCCGAAGTGGCTAAAAGAGCTGCACAAATGTCTGAAGCACTGGCGCGGGTAAAAGCTAAGGAGGCGGAATTCCAGAAGAGCGAAGCCGAAAAGAACGCGCGCCAAGCCGAAAAGAGCGCAAGCGAGGCAAGAAACAGCGAACGGCGTGCCTACAACTTCGACCGCCGCTTCCGGCGCAGCATCATCGAAGGCAATTCCACGCGATTTGTACTGGCAAGACAGCTAGAGCAAATATCACCGCCACTGGAACGCGCCCACTGGCGCGCACAGCAGGCCGACGCCATTGCCCTGCTCGGCAATCACGACCGAGCAATAGAACTATTCACCTCTGCACTTGATGAGGATTCAGAAAATCTCTCCGCACTCAACGGCAGGGGCGCGCAATACCTGATCAACAAGCAGCCGGAAAAAGCTCTGGCGGATTTCGATCAAGCTCTGCGAATCAACACCAAAATTCCCGGTCTCTACATCAACAAGGCAAACAGCTTGGGTTATTTGGGAGATTACGGCAACGCCATCGAGACACTGCGAAAGGGTATCGAAGCGTTCAATCATTACGGCTACACTGAATACCGCGAACAGGACATTGCAGAAGACCTCGCAGCCGCCACCGGCCAGAAGTTTATTTACGCTGACAGCGACGACACACTCACCACCTTGTACTTCGGCTTAGCGAACCTCGCCGCATCAAGCGGGCGAAAAGATTTCGCTGCGCTTCTGGACGCCGCCGATAATCGTCCGCCATCCCCCAATGCTTACCTCTATGCTTTAAACTGGTCTTTGCTGAACTATAAAGAGCGCCCCAATGATTATGGCGCGCTTGTCGCCCAAGGCGCTTTATGGCAGCGCGCCGCATATTGTCAGGAAGCGAAGAAAAAATTCGACCAATTCAGAGACGAACACGCTCGGCGGGGCGACCCGCGTTATAACGAACTGGCAACTTGGCTCGCCATTAGGCAGCCCGAGAAATCGCTCAACACCGGAACAAACTGTATTACCGCGTCGCCATCGGTGGAAAAAAATGCTCGCGATCACATGCTTGATGGAGTTGAATACAGTTTGAGTAATCAGCCGGAAGCGGAGGGAGCGTTATCTACGGCCATCAATTTGGACAAGCAAAATCCTGACTTCTGGATTGAAAGAATGAAGTTCCGTTACCTTCAAGGAAATTATGTGGGGGCCAAGGAAGATGCGGAGGAGATTATTAAAATCGCTCCGGACACGGCACTCGCTTACCTCTATCGCGCACTGGCTAAAGTTCAACTCAATCCTTCGGACGAGACGATTGTGAGCGACACGCGGAAGGCAAAAGAGTTGAACCCCACCACCGTCCCAGCGGTCACTGAAGATGTCATATATGGCAAAGCACTCGTGGAGAAGATCGCCGCCACGAACTCCGACGAGGCGATTGACTTTCTCATGCGTTCTGCCAAATACAACAAGCCTGCGGCTTATCCTCACTACCTGATGGCTAAACTCTTAAATGATAAAGGTGACTTTAGCCAGGCGCTGGAAAGGATCGAAACGGCAATCGCGCTGAACAACGGGCAGCTTGAATTTTACGATGAAAAGCTGAGAGCGGAAGAAGGCGTCCGTCGTGGCACAAGCGGCGCGGAAAAAGCGAAGGAAGTTTCAATCGAAGGGCAGCGCACCAAAGCCCGCGAATTCAGCGACGCAGGCAAAGAACTCCTGCGCATCGGTAAGACCGGCGAGGCTCTCTTCGCCTTCGGGGAAAGCCTCAGAATGCTGAACGAACTCGTCCGGCAGAAGAACAGCGAAGATGTCAGTTGTGACGTGGCGACGAACGTGGAGAAGATTTTCCAACTCGTGAGTCGTCAGGGAACGAAAGACGACGCCATCGCCTACCTCAAAACGCACTTTAGCGAACTGACGACGATTGCGAGCCTCATTCAAAGCGAGTTGAAGCAATTGTCCGATGCTCCTTGATGGGTGGTGGCCTGGGGCGCGAGCGTGCGCCCTGTGGCGACCGGGACAATGGCGTACAACTATCGCGTCGAGTACTTGGCGCGAATCGCTTGCGCCTGACGTTCGAGCGGCAAGGCTTCGTCGGTGCGTCCGGTCTTTTTCAAGAGCGCAGCATATCCTTCGAGGGTCGTCGCGAGGTCTGCGTGCTCCGCTCCCAGAACCTTTTCGCGTAGGGCTTTGACCTGTTGGAATAACCGCTCGGCGTCCGCGTATTTCCCTTGCGCCGTGAAGATCATCGCCAGATCGTGCCAACTCCAAGCCATATCGCGCTCCCCGCCCTCCTTGTCGGTCTTGAACACTTCAATGGACTTCTGGAACATCTCATCGGCTTGCGCCGTTTTCCCCTGTGCGTAAAGCAACAGCGCATAACTTTTCTTGAACCAAGCCGCATTCGACACACTTCCCGCATCTTTTTTCTGTTCTAACAAATCAATCCCCTTCAAGAATAGCGACTCGCTTTCAGCGTATTTACCCTGAAAAAAATAGAGACGGGCTAGGCCGTGAAGCAATGGGATGGTGGCGGGTAGTGACTTCTTAGCGTAAATCTTTTGGGCGCGCTCGAAAGCGGCTAAAGCCTGCTCATATCTTTGTTGCCGCACGTAGCTGCCACCGAGGGTGGTGAGTTTACTGGCCAGATTCTCCTCCCACTTGTCTCCCATCTTCTCCGCGAGAACGACAGAATTATTCAACGTTACTGCTTCGACAGCATAGTTGCCAGACAAAAAGTAAGTATTCTCGAAGCATCCGTTAGCTAGTAATTTGTGTTCGGCGCTAGCCGGAAAGTTTCTCTCAAGGAGGCTGCGCTCCCGTTGGCACATCGCTTCAGCCCCAACGTAATCACGTTGCTTTATATGTAACTCGGATAACTTGGAAGCCAGGAAATCGACTTCTGAAGCATCAACTCTACGAATTTTGTCCAGAATGTCGAACGCACGCAGATATTGTGTTTCCGCTGCGTCGTAGCGGCCTTGTTTGTTATATACCGTCCCTAAGAAGCTGACATCTGACTCCACTTGCTGGCTCATCTCACCATAAACTGACTCGTTAATTGAAATTGATCGTTTCAGGTTAGTTTCGGCGGCGGCAAATTTCTCCTGCGCTGTTAGAGTGATAGATATGGCTTTGAGAAAGCTTGCCGTCTCCGGGTGATTTTTACCGCGCAGCTTCTCAACCACCTCTAATGAGCGCGCGAGGAAATTTTCCGCATCTTCATACTTTTTTTGATCCTTTAAGATAAATCCTAATATCCCTAGCGAGTAAGCGGAGATCATCTCTCCTCTAAGAACTTGGTCGCGCTCAAGAATTTGTACATTTTCCCTGAAAATTTTTTCGGCCTCTGCCTGTTTACCCTGTAAAAATAAGTTGACACCGAGATTGAAAAGATAGTTGGTGATTCTCATATCGCCGGGCTTCATGCCCTTTCGATAGATGGCAACCGCGCGTAGATGAAGCTGCTCGGCTTCTTTGAACTTTTTCGTATCTTGATAGACTTGCGCTAATGAAGAGACGCGGGCGGCATTTAGCAACGAGTCTGCACCGGCTCCTTTGTCGAGCAGGGTGATGATCTGTTTATAGAGCGGTTCGGCATCGGCGTCTCTGCCCTCCCACTTAAGATAAAGGCTGGCGAGGCGGCCTAAAGTGAAAATACGACGCTCATCCAGTTCGCCGAAGGCGTTCCCCCTGACTTGCGCCAGTTTGTAGAGCTTCTCGGCTTCGGCGTATTTGTTGAGCTTGTCGGCTTCGGCATAATTACTTCTCGCGTCGGCTTTCCATGCCGCATCCATGTAGGTCTGCCAGAGGGCATCTTTCGTCTGCGCCTGAGCTGGCGCGAAGAGAAGCGCGAGCAGGATGAGGGACGACGCGGAGGCGAGAAGTTTTCCGGTTAGCCTGTTTAATTTAGTGATCGCTTCGGGCGAGACGCTGCTCTCTGTGGTGAGGGACAAAGGTTTCATCTTATGCCTCCGTTCATGGCATTTAACGTTCAGGCTCAATTATAGACTTAATAATTGAAGCATCAACATAAAATTCATCTGCTGACGGGAGCGCCCGCTTGCGGCCTCACGCGCGCGACTCTATAATCGCCGCCGCCGCACTTCATAAGTTTACGCCCTCTTAGCTCAACGGTTAGAGCAGCGGACTCATAATCCGTTGGTTGTAGGTTCGAATCCTACAGAGGGCAGTTTTAATATGAAGACGATTAAGGGCGACTCGCGTGAGTCGCCCTTAATTGTTTACGCGCGTAATTGTCTCTGTAACTGTTTACGCGATGCGCTCGTCGTCTTCGTTAGTGGAAGAGAATGCCGAGCGAGATGCGTATCTGGTCGCGGCGGTCGCGTGCGCCTGTGTCTGTGTGTGTGATGAAGACGGGGTTGTAGTCGAGGAGTGCGCGGAGGCTGAAGCGGCGCGTGGCTCGTATGTCTAAGCCGCCGCCGAAGGCCATCGCGAAGCCCGTGTCGGTTTCGCGCACGTCGAGGTTGAGCGCCGTGCCTGTGGTCTTCAATGCACCGCGACCGTGAGCGACGCCGAAGAGTGCGTGTGCGAACGGTGTGATGCGCGTGCGATTGCGTGCTTTCACTTCCGGGCCGACGAGGAAGTTGAAGAGGCGCGTCTTGAACTCGAAGTCCTGCGTGACGAGAGGGCAGGGAGGCGTGCCGCATGTCGTCACAAACGACGCGCTCCCGCGATCTGTGTCGGCGTGAAATGAGAAGTCGGCTTTGAGGCCGACGTGCCGGTTGAAATTTCCTGTGACGGAGGCGTGGAAGCCGCGCTCCGAGGCGAAGCCCGTGTCAACCTCCTCGTCCGTCGCGTTGAATTCGCCGATTGCGGAATAGCCGACGAAGACTTCGACCTTCGGGGGTTGGTCAGGACGGCCGCCTTGCGCCGTCGCTGCGGCGGCGGAGCACACCAAAAATAGTATCGCGAGTAACAGTCGTTGCATCAAAGTTCTCCTTGTCATTGTTGGAGCGCGCTTAGTAAAGTTCAGGGGAGGTATGCAGGTTTCACCTTCGCGCCACGTTGTTGGCGCCGACTCTAAGGCCACGAGCGCCGTCGTGTACTGACGGAAACGTGATGTTTTCGCGCGTTTCCTGACGGATTCACTATGACGAAAGAAAAAAGCGAGATTTTTCTCTTCGACGACTTCCGTGTGGACGCGGGGACGTTCAAGCTGTGGAAGGGGAACACGACGGTCGCGGTCGAGCCGAAGGCGTTCAGGGTGCTGCTTTTTTTAATCCACAATCGGGGGCGGCTGATCGAGAAGGAAGAACTGCTCGACTCCGTGTGGAAAGAGACGAGCGTGACGGAGAACGCGCTCACGCGCGAGATCGCCAAGCTGCGCCGCCTGCTCGGCGACGACCCGAAACAGTCGCGCTACATACAGACCGTACACACGCGCGGCTATCGCTTCGTCGCAGACGTTGAAGTTGTAACGAGTGGCGACGTGCGCGATTCCGCGACGCTTGAGAATGGCGCAGGGAAATCCGAGACGCACTCGAAAACTCAAACGCCCGCCACCACGAACGGCAACGGCTTTCGAACAGGCCACGCAGCGACGACCGAAACGACGACTCAGGCGACGAGCACACGCTCGACGGACAACGGCGCGTCGCTGTCGTCAGTCGTCGCAAGCGAGCCGGACGCTTCGGGCGCTACAGACAGTTCAAACACTTCGACGGCAGAGGTAAAAACGCGGCGGACGCGTTCTCGCAAAAGGGCGTTTGTGCTAGCGGGAATCATCTGCGTCGGAGTTGCGGCGGCGATCGCCGCGCCGTTCGCTTGGAATATTTATCAGGAGTCGGATCGCCCGACGCCGCCCACCGTCGTAGAGATCACGCCCATCACAAGTGCGCCCGGACTCGATCTCAACCCCTCCTTCTCGCCCGACGGCAACACGCTCGCATACACTTCCGACCGCAGCGGGAGTCTGGAAATTTACGCGAAGCCGCTCGCGCCCGGCGGACGCGAAATGCAACTCACTTCAGACGGCAATCAAAACCGCGAACCCGCCTGGTCGCCCGACGGCTCGACCATCGCCTATCACTCGGCCAAGCGCGGCGGCATCTGGTTGATGCCCGCCTTGGGCGGCGTGCCGAAACGCCTGACGGAGTTCGGTTGTAGCCCCGCCTGGTCGCGCGACGGCTCGACGGTCGCCTTCCAATCCGAATCGTTCCACGACATGATTCAGCCCTACGCGAGTTCGGCGACGCTCTGGGTCGTCGCGGTCAGCGGCGGAAGTCAACCGCGACAAGTCACGCGCGCGGATGCGCCTGCGGGCGGGCATCTCTTCCCCACCTGGTCGCCGGACGGACGACGCCTCGCGTTCCTGAACGCCAACATGGCCTCGATGCAAATCTGGTCGGTCGCAATCGACGGCAGCGAGTTGCAGCAACTATCGCCGGACGGCACGGGCGACAAGGCCGACGTGGTTTATGCGCCCGACGGCAAGAGCATCTTCTTCACGATGGGGATGATGCTCGGGAAGTTTCGCGTCTCGCCGGAGACGGGCGCGCGCATAGGCCGCCCCGCGAAAGTCGCAGACCTCGGTTCGACTCTCTTTCGTCACCCGACGTTTTCCCGCGACGGAGGTCGTCTCGCTTACAGCGCTTGGACTGTGAAGAGCAACGTGTGGTCTGTTCCGATCTCGCCGCAGACGCACGAAGCGGCTGGATTTCCTCACGCGCTCACGGACGAGTTGAATTCGCGTAACAGCCTCACGGCCTTCTCGCCCGACGGGCGCAAGATCGCTTTCACCTCTATGCGACGCGGCAGCGGTTATCAACTCTGGCTGATGGACTCGGACGGCCGTAACCAGACGCAATTGACCACCGATGCCGACGCGGCCTATTCGGCCACGTGGTACGCTTCGGGCGCGCGCCTCGCCTTTCAATGTATGCGCGAGGGACGCACCACGCTCTCCGTGATTGAACTCGAAGGGCGACGCGAAACCGCGCTCGCCGAAGCAGGCAATTTTGAGTTTCTGCGCCTCTCACCCGACGCGCAGCAGGTCGCGTTCACCTACGCGCCCGACAACTTTTTCAACGTCGGCATCATGCCGTCTGCGGGCGGGCAGCCGCGTCAACTGACTTTCGAGAAGACCTTCACAGGTCTCGCCAACTGGTCGCCCGACGGGCGCTGGCTCGCCTTTCAATCGAAACGCGGCGACGACATGCAGATCATGTTAGTGCCGCCAGACGGCAGCGCGCCGCCCACGCAGTTGACATCGGATGCGGGCGACAAGTGGCCTTACGGCTGGTCGCCCGACGGCACGAAGATCGCTTACGCAGGCGCGCGCGACGGCATCTGGAACGTCTGGTGGCTCTCGCTTACAGACAAAACAACACGACAGTTAACGGGCAACACGCGCGCGGGCGTCATCATACGCTTCCCAGACTGGTCGCCGCTCGGCAACCAGATCGTCTACGAGCAAGCGGAGATCACGGGCAACATCTACGTCATGAGTTTGAAGGAGAACTAGACGAAGCGGCGCAAGCAACGAGGACAAATCAAATGAGGATACTGACCATGTGCCGGAAGCAAGACGGTCAGACGCGGGGGGTTGAAAAGTTTTGACGACAAAGGATTCCATCGGCATCGGCATCATCGGTGCGGGGTTCGCGCGGCGGACGCAGATTCCGGCGTTTCGAGCGACGGAGGGCGCGCGGGTCGTGGCGATTGCGAGCGCGCGGCGCGTGCGTGCCGAAGCGGCGGCGCGTGAGCTTGAAATTCCGTTCGTCGGCGACGATTGGCGCGAAGTGGTCGAGCGTGAGGATGTACGCTTGATCAGCATCGTGACGCCGCCCTCTACGCACCTTGAGATGACGCTCTATGCGCTCGCGCGCGGGAAGGCCGTGCTTTGCGAAAAGCCTATGGCGATGAACGCTGCGGAGACTGACGAGATGCGCCGCGCGGCTTCGGCGTCGGCGGGCGCGTTCGCGCATATTGATCACGAACTGCGTTTCCTCGAAGGGCGGCGACGCATGCGCGAGATGCTGGAGGCGGGCGAGATCGGGCGCGTGCGCCACGCGCAGTTGACCTTTCGCTCGGACTCGCGCGCCGACGCGGATCGCGCGTGGGATTGGTGGTCGGACGCGGGCGCGGGCGGCGGCACGCTCGGCGCAATCGGCTCGCACGTCGTAGATAGTTTTCACTGGCTGCTCGGCGCGCGCGTTAGCCGCGTCTTCTGCCAACTCAAGACGCACGCTGCCTCGCGCCCCGACCGCGAAAGCGGTGAGATGCGACCCGTGACTTCGGACGACGCGGCGACCTTGCTGCTCGACTTCGCCGCAGGCGATTTAATCGCGGCGGCGGGCGCGACCGCCAACGTCTCCATGTCTTTCGTCGAAGCGGGCGAGCCTTTGCATCGTCTGGAAATTTTCGGCGAGCGCGGCGCGCTGAGAGTGGAAGGCGACGACGCGTTGTGGCACGCAGCGTTGGGGGCGGGCGAGTGGCGTCGGGTCGAAACCGGGCGCGGCGAACTCGCGCCGGGCATTGGCGACAACGGCTGGTCGCGCGGCTTCGCTCTCTTCGCGCAGGAGATCGTCCGCGCCCTGCAAGAAGGACGCAACGCCGTTCGAGACGCGGCCACGTTTGAGGACGGCCATCGCACTCAACTCGTCTTAGACGCCGCGCGCCGCTCGCACGAACGCGGCTGCTGGGTCGAGCCGGATGCGAGTTGAAACGAAGTCAGCTTTGATAAAATAACCGGCGATAAAATAGACGGCGCGACGATGCAACGCATGCGCGTCGTCGCTTAAATTCTCCGCACGTTAAAATCATTCGTGCCACCTGCTAAAACATCTGAGCGAAAGTCGCGGCGCGCCGGTCTGCGCGTCGGCGTGGACACGGGCGGGACGTTCACGGATTTCGTCTACGCGGCTGAGGGCGACGGGCGTGTGGGGATGTTCAAACTCGCCTCGACGCCCGCAGACCCTTCGCGCGCGATCATTGCGGGCTTGCAGCGCATCGCTGCGGAGTTGAAGACGCCTCTGCGCGAGTTGGAGATCGTGCATGGCACGACGGTCGGCACAAACGCGCTTCTCGAAAGACGCGGTGCGCGTGCCGCGCTCGTGACGACCGCAGGCTTCGAGGACGTACTTGCCATCGGCAGGCAGGCGCGACCCGCGCTCTACGACTTGGACGCGACGCGACCAGACGCGATCATCCCGCGCGCGCTTCGCTTCGGCGTCGCGGAGCGCGTCGCGGCGACGGGCGAGGTGTTGGAAGCACTGGACGAAACCGCTCTCGCCGCGTTGGTCGAGAAATTGAAACGCGCGCGCGTTGAGTCGGTCGCAGTCTCGCTACTCTTCTCGTTCGTGCATCCCGAACATGAACGCATGATCGCGCGTGCATTGGAAGTCTTAGGCATGCCGCTCTCGGTCTCGCACGAAATTTTGCCGGAGTATCGAGAGTTTGAACGCACTTCGACCGTTGCGATCAACGCCTACTTGCAACCGTTGATGGGCGCGTATCTCAAGCGCCTGAGCGCGCCACAGCGTCAGTTGCGCGTGATGCAATCTTCAGGCGGGAGCATCTCTGCGCGTCGGGCGGCGCGCGAACCCGTGCGGACGATTCTCTCAGGCCCTGCGGGCGGCGTGGTGGGCGCGTTGCGAGCGGTGCGCGACGCGGGTTTTTCCGACATCATCACCTTCGACATGGGCGGCACTTCGACCGACGTTGCGCTCTGCGCCGGAGGTCAACTGCAAACGACGAACGAGGCGACAGTCGCCGCGCTGCCCGTCGCCGTGCCTGTCCTCGACATTCACACGGTCGGCGCGGGCGGCGGTTCAATCGCGCGCGTTGATGCGGGCGGGAGCTTGCGCGTCGGGCCGGAGTCTGCGGGCGCAAGCCCCGGCCCGGCAGCTTACGGGCGCGGCACGCTTCCCACCGTCACGGACGCCAACCTCGTGCTCGGACGCTTCGGCGGCGCGAGTTTGCTCGGCGGCGATTTCAAGTTGGACTCGGCACGCGCACTCGACGCTTTAGAACAACTCGCGCGCGAGATACAAGCGGCGAGCGGGCGCGCGGCGAAGACGACGGCGCAAGATGCCGCGCTCGGCGTGGTGCGCGTGGTGAACGCGGGGATGGAGCGCGCTCTGCGCGTCGTGTCGGTTGAGCGTGGTTTCGATTCGCGTTCGTTCGCGCTCGTCTCGTTCGGCGGCGCGGGCGGTTTGCACGCCGTCGCGCTCGCGGAGAGTCTGCGCATCCCGCGCGTCATCGTGCCGCAGAGACCGGGCGCTCTGTCCGCGCTCGGCGCGCTCGCGTCGGATGTCGTCATGGACGCCAGCCGCACCGTGATGCTCGACGCGTCGGGCGAGCGACAGGCGCGCGAACTCGAACGCGCTTTCCAAACGATGGAACGCACGGCGCGCGCCGCGCTTCGTCGTGAAGGTTTCGGCGACGAGCGACAGAGACACGCGCGCACGGTCGCCGCGCGTTACAAGGGGCAATCGTTCGAGTTGGAGATCGCGTGGCAGCCGAAGCGTTCGCTCGCTGACGCGTTCCGTAGCGCACACCTCGCGCGCTACGGCTACGCGCAAGAAACGGAAAGCGCGGTCGAGATCGTCAGCGCGCGCCTGCGTTCGCGCGGGCTGGTCGAGCAACTCAAACGCGAACGCTTCGCACGTCGCACAAGTCGCTCTGCCGCCGTCGTCGCCCCGCAGCAAAGCGCGCTCGTGTATTTCACAAACCGCCCGTCGCGCGCGGGCGTCTACGCGCGCGAAGAACTCAAAGCGGGCGCGCGCCTTCGCGTGCCCTGCATCGTCACGGAGTATTCTTCGACGACGCTCATACCCGAAGGCGTGCGCGCGGCGCGCGTTGACGAACACGGCAACCTCATCATCGAACTATGAAACGTTGATCGTCAAACTATGAAACGCGCAGGCACATTCGATCCCGTCACGCTGGAAATTTATCGCGCTCTCTACACTTCGGTCGCCGAAGAGATGGGCATTGCGCTGCGTCGCACGGCGCATTCGCCGAACATCAAGGAGCGTCGTGATTATTCGTGCGCCGTCTTTGACGCGGCGGGGCGCGTCGTCGCGCAGGGCGATCACATGCCGGTTCACTTGGGGAGCATGCCGATGGCCGTCGCGGCTGCGCTACGCGAAACAACTATCGAACCGGGCGATGTCGTGGCGCTCAACGACCCGTTCGCAGGCGGCACGCACCTGCCGGACGTGACGCTCGTCGCAGGCGTCTTCGACGCAGGGAAAAAGGGGAAGGGGGAAGGGGGAAAGGTAAAAGCGCGAAGCCGCGCGACGAATGACGCGACGGAGAGTGGCGGCGCGGCGCGATCATCTCTTAACCTTTCCCCCTTCCCCCTTCCCCCTTCCCCTCTATTCTTCGTTGCCAATCGCGCGCACCACGCAGACATCGGCGGCGGCTCGCCCGGTTCGATGGGGATGGCGGCGGACGTGTACGGCGAGGGCTTGCGCATCCCGCCCGTACATTTGCAGCGCGGCGCGCGCGTGAATGAAGACGTGTTGAAGTTGCTGCTGGCGAACGTGCGCGGGGCAGACGAGCGGCGCGCGGATTTCGCGGCGCAAGTCGGGTCGCTCAAGACGGGCGCGTCGCGCCTGCTTGAGATCGTATCGCGGCGCGGCGCGCGCGAAGCCGCGAGTTACGCCGCGCACCTCAACAGTTATTCGGCGCGAATGATGCGCGCCGCGATACGCGAAATTCCCGACGGCGTCTACGAAGCCGTTGATGCACTCGACGGAGACGGCGTCTCAAACGAACCTTGCATCGTGCGCGTGAGCATACGCGTGAAGGGCGACCGCGCGCGAGTTGATTTCGAGGGGAGCGCGCCACAAGTCGCGGGGCCTGTCAACGCGGTCGAAGCGATCACTGTGTCGGCTGTCGCATACGTCTTTCGCTGCCTCGTCGGCGCGGAGGAAGTTCCTGCGAGCGCGGGGCTGATGGAGCCGATTGAAGTCGTCGCACCGCGCGGCACAATCGTCAACGCGCTTGCGCCCGCACCTGTCGCGGGCGGCAACGTCGAAACTTCGCAACGCATCGTCGACGTATTGTTCAAAGCATTGTCTCAAGCGTTGCCCGAAAAAA
>DATFGP010000011.1:0-245000 GCA_035249365.1 Pyrinomonadaceae bacterium
AACGAGACGGCGAAAAATACACTCGTGCGCATCTATCGCGACGGGGCTGAGGACGCGCGCTGGCGCGCACTGAGCGCGCAATATCTACGCCAGGCCGCGCGCGAATCGCAGCGCATCTCCAACAAGGATGCACGATTCATCAACACCATCTCGGCGATGGAAGGACAGTAAGCGAGCCAATGAACGAGCGTAACAACGCCACCACGGGACGCGTGCAACAAGCAGCGTCGAGGCGGATGAAATCATCCGGCTCGACAACTGCGCCGCGCTTCACATCTGCTTTGCGCTTTTCTTTCCGTGCATGTCGCCGTTCGCCGCGCACCCGTCTCCGTTACGCGTTGATGTTCCTCGCGTGCGCGTGCCTGTTGCTCGTCGCCGAAACTTCTTTCGCCGAGGCGCGCCGCCTGGTGGTGGTTAAAGTTGACGGGCTGTCGCAAGACATGGTGGATCGCTTCGTCGTCGAGCGCGACCCGCGCACGGGCAAAAGCCTGCTCCCCTGGTTCGAGCACATTTTTTACGAGCGCGGCACGCGCGTCGCCAATTTCTATGTGCGCGGGATGAGTTTGTCGGGGCCTTCGTGGTCGCTCCTCGACACGGGACAGCACTTGCAGATCAAGGGCAACGTAGAGTTCGACCGCCTGACGCTCCACTCATACGATTATCTAAACTTCATCCCCTTCTGGCTCGGCACGGCGGGCAAGGTGCGCGTAGACATGCCCGGCCCCGAACTCATGGACGAACTCGGCATCCCGCTTCTCGTTGACTCTTACCCATACGATGAACGACACATCAGCTTTCAACTCTACCAACGCGGCACGCGCTGGACGACGCTCGAACGCGGCCTGAAGAATCGCTTCCTGACGCGCACGCCGCGCGAGTTGTTCGACGAGTGGCTCGTAGAGTTCGAGGGTCGCAACATCGTGATGGATCAACTTGAGCGCGAAGTGTTGGAGAAGTTAAAAGACCCGCGCGTTCGTTATCTCGATTTCTACACGACCGAGTTTGACCACGCCGCACATCACAACCGCGACCGCGAAACGCACCTCGCCTCTTTGCAGGAACTCGACCGCATCATCGGTCGCATCTGGACAACTATCGGGCAGACGCCGCAGGCCGCAGACACCGCGCTCGTCGTCGTCTCCGATCACGGAACGAACACGGACGAGCGCATCTACAGTCAAGGCTTCAACCTCGTCAAGCTGCTGGCGAGCCGCGAAGGCGGCGGCCATCACGTCATCACGAAGCGGCGTCTGATGAGCGACTACGCGCTCAAAGGCATCTACCCGCTCATCCCTTTGATCACGACGACCACCGAAGATTCTTACTATCTCAAAGGCCAGAGCACTGCCTACCCGACCGCGCTCGTGGATTTCGACGGCAACGAACGCGCCTCCATACACCTGCGCAACAGCGACCTCAACGTCCTGCACATATTGCTCGCCGAGCTGAACAGCAAAAAGCTCTCGCCCGCCCAAGCGCGCGCCGCGACCGATGCCTTCTTCCAGACCATCGAAGAACACAGGGCGGATTGGCAAAAGTTGCTCGTGAACTTGCGCGAAGAACTCGAAGCCCTACGCCGTCTCGTTGAACGCGAGCGCGCATTGGCCGCCGCACAACCGAAGAAGTGGACGAAGGCCGACTCAGACGCAGGGCGCGATCAGGAAGCGCGTCGCATAAACGCGCGCGCCGATTCGTGGGCGACCGACGAGCGCAAGTACACCGAATACTTACAGACGCTTTCCAATCTTCTCTCGCTCAAACGCGAACGTTTCGACCCGCAGCAGTTGCGCATTCCCGATCTCATCGCCAAAGGCGCGATGGGCGAGCAGAACACTATTCGCGAATTGCAGAACTACGTGGTCGGCGTCGCGCCAAACGGACTCGCGCTCGCGCCCGACGGCTCGCTCGACCGCGAACGGAGTTTCGCGCGCGTCAACTACTTCTCGTTTCTGCGCGAGGCGCGTGTGCGCAACAACGTGCAGAGCGGCGTGGATAATCGCCCGATTGATTTCGTCGCCGCGAGGATTCCGGCGGAAGCGTTGTTCGACGCGGGCGAAAAAGATTTGCGCGCGGATGAAGCCGTCTGGCTCTATCGCGGCGAAGAGGATCAAGCGTTGATACTCGCGCGCCACGAACGCGGCGGCGAACTGCGCTTGCGTTACCTGCCCGTCGCGCGCCTACGGCAAGGCGTGGACGGCGCGATCCGTTACGAACGCACAGAGTGGCGCGCAGACCTCCCCCTAAAGATGTGGGAAGACGCTAAGCTGAACGTGCCAGCGGGCGAACGGCGCGAAGCGTGGCTCGACGGCTGGCACACCGATGTCGAATGGCTACGCGCGCTGCACCTGACGACCTACTCGAACGGTCTCATCGGGCTACAGGAACAGTTCGGGCGGCACATGACTCCGGCCATCGAAGCGGACGTGCCCGGCCTCTCTGCCGACGAGCAACTCATACGGCGCTTTCGTCGTCGCCAGCGTCTTCTCGTCGAAACTGATCTGCTCATACTCGCCAACAATCATTGGAACTTCGACGTGCGCGGTTTCAACCCCGGCGGCAATCACGGCTCGTTCTTCCGCATCTCCACACACTCTCTGCTCATGCTCGCGGGCGGCGACGCGACGCGCATCCCCCGCGCGTTGGTGATACGCGAGCCTTATGATAGCTTGAGTTTCGTGCCGACAATTTTAGCGCTCACAGACAAGGCCGCGCCGCCCGATCAAATCATGCCCGCGAAATTTGAGGAGCTTGAGCGACTTTATCCCGGGCGCATCATCAACGAGCTTTTCGATCCCGCGTGGACACCCGCGCGCCCCGTCGCCGACACAGCCGGAGCTACGGTAAGAATCAAGGCGGAGGCTTCGCCGTGATCTCGCTCGACGAAAAAATCAGAACCAACGGGGCGGAAGCGACCGAAGCAGCGACGACAGCGACGGGCGAACTCGAAACTGAACCGGCGCAGGGCAAAGGGCGCAAGTCCATCGTCTGGATGCAACTCGTGGCCTTCGCGCTCGGCCTCGTGTTGCTCGTCTACGTTGTCAGACGCGTCGGCGTGCAATCTATCTTCGACGCGCTTGCGCAGATCGGTCTAGGCTTCTTCATCCTCATCGGCATCAGCGGGCTGCGCCATTTTTTTCGCGCCGTCTCGATGTATCTGGCAGTTCATCCCGACCATCGCCACTTCAATCTCTGGCAGGCATTCACGACTCGCGTGAGCGGCGAGGCGATTTCGTTTCTCACCTTCACGGGGCCGCTTCTCGGCGAAGCGACGAAGGCCGCGCTTCTCACGAAACGCGTCCCGCTAGTTCGAGGCGTGCAGGCGCTCGTCGTTGACAACCTGCTCTACAATCTCTCGGTCGCGCTCTTTATCCTGAGCGGTGCGTGCGTCATGCTCGCGTCTTACCAACTGCCAGACGCGGCGCACTACACGCTTCTTCTCATCGCGACGCTCGCCATGCTGACGCTCTTTTTCGTCGGACTCGCAGCCTCGCGCCGCGTCATGCCTTTGACGTGGTTCATCGAACGACTCTCTCTGTGGGGCTTCCGTCCACGCGCCTTCGCCAAACGCCGCAAGCACATCAGCGACCTCGAAACCAACGTCTACGACTTTTACAGGCATCATCGCGGCACGTTCTTCGGCATCGTCGCGTTCGATCTGGTATCACATGTGTCGAGCGTGCTCGAAGTTTACCTGACGCTTCGGATGCTCGGCTTCCGCTCCGGCATCGAAGCGCCTTACGTTATCGAGTCGCTGACGAAGGTGATCAATTTCGTGTTCGGCTTCGTGCCCGCGACCATCGGCGTCTACGAAGGCGGGACGGAAGTCATACTGCGCACGCTCGGGTTCGCAGCCGCAACCGGCGTCACGCTCGCGCTCGTGCGCAAAGCCGGAATGATCTTCTGGACGGGCGTTGGCCTCTTGATGCTCGCACAGCGCACGCTTCCGGCAGCGACGCGCCGCATCATCGAGCGCCACCCGCGCTTACAAAAAGCTATGGACAATCTCGTTCTCTCAAACATCGCACACCGTCCGGCGCGCACACTGGTGAGCGTCTTAGGGATCGCCGTCGGCGTGTTGCTCATCGTGTTCACAGTCGGTTTAGCGCACGGAGTTTTGCGCGAGCGCGGCAGGCGCGAAGGCGAGGTCGGCGCGGAGATCATGCTGCGCGCCTCCGGCACGATGGGCTTGAGCGGCTCGCAGCCGTTCGCCATGCCCGTCTCTCACGCTCAGGAAGTGGCGCGCGTCGCGGGCGTGCGCGCCGCCGTCCCGCTCGGCCAGACCACCGCCAGCAGCGACAGCGGCTTCGGCGTACGCCTCGTTGACGGAATTGATTTCGACTCCTACACGAAACTCGCCGGACTCAGAATCGCGCAAGGCGAGCAACTACCGGCGACGGGCGACGCAGCCATCGTTGACGCGATCTGGATCGAGCAACGCAAGGCGCATCTCGGAGACACGCTGCAACTCTACGACCGCCCGTTTCGCATCGTCGGAATTTACGAACCGCCCGGCGGCGCACGCATCAAGATTCCGCTCTCGACGATGCAGGATCAGGTCGGCAGCGCAGAGAGTTGCACGAGCATCCTCATCGCCTGCACGAATCCAGCGGAGCAGGACGCCGTAGCCGAACGCATACATCAAGCGTTCCCCGATGATCAGATCATCTTCACGCGTGACCTGCCGGAGTTGTACGCGTCGGGCGTGCCCGCGCTCAACGTCTTCACAGGCGTCATCGTCGCCATCTCCGCCGCGATCAGCATGCTCGTCATACTACTCGCCATGTACACCACCGTCACGGAGCGCACGCGCCAGATCGGGATTCTGAAATCGCTCGGCATGTCGAACGCGACGATTGCGTGGGTTATAGAGCAAGAGGCGCTTCTGGTGAGCGTGCTTGGCGTGATTGTCGGCCTTGCCCTGACATTCGCGGCGCGTTTCGCGTTGATGCGCACGAGCAGTTTGAGTGTGGAGATCGAGCCGCGCTGGGTTTTGATCTCGCTCCTCATAGGCGTCATCGGCGGCAGCATTGGCGCACTCTACCCGGCACTCCGCGCCGCACGACAAGATGCGGTTGACGCGCTCAGCTACGAATAAGAGAAAGTCTCAAGTCTCAGGTCTCAAGTCCCAAGTCAAAACGTTTTGACTTGGGACTTGAGACCTGAGACTTGAGACTTTCATCGTGTCTCTGCGGTGAGTGCTTGTTAGTTGCTCGCGCGCAACTCGCGTACGGCGCGCGACATGAAGTTCTCGATGTCGGCGAGCGTGCGCGGGAGCGCGGCGGTCATGTTGCGGTGGCCGTCCGCAGTAATCACCACGTCGTCTTCGATGCGCACGCCGATGCCTTTGTACTTCTCGAACGCGGGGCGCACGGCCTCTATGAACTTGCGGTTGTCCTCCGTCTTCGGCAGATTGTCGAGCGCATCGGGGCGTATGTAAATGCCGGGTTCGACGGTGAAGACCATGCCGGGTTCAAACTTCGTGTTGAGCGCGCCAACGTCGTGTACGTTCATGCCGAGCCAGTGCGACGTGCCGTGCATGAACCATCGCGCGTATTGAAACGAGTTGCGATCCGTGATGAGTCCCATGCGCAAGAGCGCGTCTTTGATCACTTCGACTGAAGCCTTCTGCACGTCTGCAAACGTGTTGCCCGGGCGCGCGGCCTGCATCGAAGCCTCCTGCGCCGCCAGCACTGCGTTGTAAATGTCCGCCTGCGCCGCCGTGAACTTGCCCGAAACCGGAAACGTACGCGTCACGTCCGCCGTGTAATAACCGTACTCCGCGCCCACGTCCATCAGCAACAGATCGTTTGCGCCGACCGCTCCTTCCGAAGCCTCGTAGTGCAGCGTCGTCGCGTTCGGGCCGCAGCCGACGATTGACGGGTAGCCCCAGTTGTCGGCGTGGCGTCGTTTGAACGTGTAATCGACTTCGGCTTCGACTTCATACTCCCACTTCGAGCGCGACGCCACAGCCATCGCGCGCCCCAGCGCCTCGGTCGTGATGTCTATTGCGTGTTGCAAGAGTTGCAATTCCGACGGCGACTTGCGCAGGCGCATCTCCGTGAAAATCGGCCACGCGTCGCGCACCGTCAGCCCGCTCGACGACTGCGCCCAGCGCGAGGCTAACGCCTGCTCCTGCCTGTACTCGCGACTGTCGCCCTCGCCGCCCGGAATCAACAAGTAGAGCGACCCGTTCTTTTGTGCCATCGCTGCGAACAGAGTCTCGAAGCCTGCCGCGTTCTGCTGCTGCATGGGCATGACGGGAGTTGTGCTTGTAGGCGTCGCGGGCGTGGGCGTTGCCGTAGGTGCGGGCAAACTCGACAGCAACACGGCTTCATCCTTCGGCCTGTAGCCGCGACGCGAACGCAGCGCGCTCATGAACGGCTCAAATTCTCTGGCTTCCCAAATCTCGCCGATGCCTGAGATCGCGCGCGCCTCTTCGGCGCTATACATGTGTCCCGTCCAGGTCTCGGCAGCGGGGTTGCGGCGCGGGATGAACAGAATTTCGCGCGTCGTGGTATGGCCGGGGATGAGCACGAGCGTCGCGCGCTGTTGGCGGAGTCCGGTCAGATAGTAAAGATTGTTCTCCTGACGAAATTCGTAATCAACGTCGTTCGCATAGACGCGCGGCTCGCCGCTCAAGAGCACGAGCAGCGATTGATTGCCGATCTCTTTAGCCACGCGTGCGCGACGCGCGGCGAGTTCCGCCAGCCGCGCCTGATTATCGAAGATCGGAGCGGGCGGCGTGACGCGAATCGCCGTCGCCGCCGCGCCCGCCATGCTGTTCTGCGAATTAACACGCGTCAAACTCCCGCCCGCCAGAGACAACACGAGAAGCATCGCCAACAAACTAAAACTCATACGCTTTTTAAACATGTAGACAAACCTCATTAACTCACCGCTTACTTGAAAAACTGCCGGACATTCCGCTCTTTGCGCTCTCACGTGAGTTTCCTGATTTACAAAAAAATGTATTTACGCAAAGACGAACGAAAGAAACATGAGAGATTACGATTCACGCCGCAATTAGTTTCCGGCTTGTCACCTGTCATTCGTCACTTTTTCAGTATCCAACTGCCGCGCCCTCATTCCGCGAATCGCTCGCGCCGAGGCGCATTCCGGTCTTCTCCTCGATCATGATGCCGTGCGCGTCGCCCATGTAGCGCGGGCGCGTGACGAGCTTATGCCCGCGTGCGGCGAGCGCGCGTTGCGTGTCTGCGGAGAGGCCGTAGGGTTCGTGTACGATCTCGTCGGGCAGCCATTGATGATGTATGCGCGGCGAGTCAATCGCCTGCTGGATGTTCATGTCGTGGTCTATGATGTTGATGATCGCTTGCAGCACCGTGTTGATGATCGTCGGGCCGCCGGGTGTGCCGATGGTGAACCAGAGCGAGCCGTCTTTGCGCAGCACGAAGGTCGGCGTCATCGCAGAGAGCGGGCGCTTGCGCGGCGCGACGGCGTTGCGCTCGCCTTGAATGAGGCCGAAAGCGTTCGGCGTGCCGGGCTTCGCCGCGAAGTCGTCCATCTCGTTGTTCAACAAAACGCCCGTCCCGCGCGCGGTGACGCCTGAGCCGAAGCCAAGATTCAACGTGTAAGTGTTCGACACGGCGTTGCCCTGTGCATCAACAACCGTGAAGTGCGTCGTCTCTTCGGACTCGTACCCGACGGGTCGCCCCGCGCGTATCTCCGTGCTCGTCGAGGCGCGTTCGAGGTTGATGCTCGCACGCTGTCGCTCCGCGTAGCTTTTATCAATCAACCCCGTGATGGGAACTTTGACGAAATCCGTGTCGCCCATGTACTCGGCGCGGTCTGCGAACGCGCGCCGCATAGCCTCCGTCACGAGATGATACTTTTCCGACGAAGCCCAGTTCATGCCCCGCAGGTCGTAGCCTTCGAGAATGTTCAGCATCTCGATGAGCACCGCGCCGCCCGAAGACGGCGGCGGCATCGAGACGATCTTATAGCCGCGATAAGTCGTGCTGAGAGGCACGCGCTCCTTCGCCTCGTAGCCGCGCAAGTCCGCGAGCGTCATCAGACCCTTGTGGCGTTTCATGTCTTCCGCGATGAGCCGCGCCGTCTCGCCCTCGTAAAACTCGCGCGCCCCGCCGCGTTGCAAACGCGCGAACGTCGCCGCGAGTTCCGGCTGCCTGAGCGTGTCGCCTTCTTTGAGATAACGACCGTTGTTCAAAAAAATGCGCTTGCTGTCTGCGTAACTTGCTAACAGTTCGTTGCCGTGCAAACTGCGCGCGAGATTGTTGCTGATCGTGAAACCGTTCGCCGCGAGTTGCCGCGCAGGTTCGGCCAACTGCGCCCACGTCAGACGACCCGACCCGTACTTTTTGAGCGCGAGCGCCATCCCCGCGACCGTGCCCGGCACGCCCGCCGCGCGATAGCCGACCGTTGACGAGCCTTCGCCTTTGATCAAATTCCCCTGCGAGTCGAGATAGACGTTGCGCGTCGCGGCTTGCGGAGCCATCTCGCGATAATCAATCGCGGTCGTACGCCCGTCGCGCAGGCGTATCAACATGAAGCCGCCGCCGCCCAAGTTCCCCGCCGCCGGATATGTCACCGCCAGCGCGAAGGCCACCGCAATCGCCGCGTCAACGGCGTTGCCGCCGCGCTTCAAAATATCCACGCCCACTTCCGACGCGATCTTACTCGTCGAGGCGACCATCCCGTGCCGCGCGCGCACAGGATCGCGCGACGCCGCGACGGCGACCGTCGAATTGATGACGGCGGGACGCAGATGAGAAAGCGGCGTGCCTGCAAGCAATAGTACGAGCAGGAAAAAGATCGTGATGCGGCGAAGTGCGGACATGAATATTGATCCTCTCAATTGTTCGGGCGGCTACCCGTGCAAATTCAACTCCATGAAAACCGTGCCGACGATTGGGTTGTAGCGATAGGGTTCGATCAACTCGAATCCGAGCGAACGGTAGAGCGTAATTGCTTCGCGCATCGTCGGGAGCGTATCGAGCCGCATGCGTTCGTAGCCGAGTTCGCGCGCGCGTTCGATGATCGCTTCGGCCAACAGACGCCCCAGACGTTGCCCTCGAAACTGCGGCCTCACGTAAAGCCGCTTCATCTCGCACACGCCCTCTTCGAGTTTTCGCAAAGCGATGCAGCCCGCCGCCGCTGTAGTCTCCGAATCTTCTTTCGCCAGCAGCAGACAACCCGCAGGCGGCGCGTACTGGCCGGGCAACTGTGCAACTTCCTCGTCGAAATTCTGAAAGTTGAAGTTGATGCCGACGCTCGCTGCGAGTTCAAGAATCAACTCGCGCGCCTCGGCCACAGCTTCAGGCGATGTGGCTTCAACGATTCGCATATCAAAGCGTGACGAGCAGAGCGGCCAGAAACGCGCCGCGACGCGCGATGTCTGCACGCAAGATGTGCTCGTGCGCCGCGTGCGCCCCGTCGCCCGCAATCCCTAATCCGTCGAGCACGGTTGCGCCCACCGCCGCCGCAAAATTTCCGTCCGACGCACCGCCGACGCTCGCTTCGCCCAACTCGAAATCGAAAGCCGAAGCAATGCCGCGTGCGTGCTCGTAGAGCGTGCCGACCGCCTCGCTCCTTTCGAGCGGCGGGCGATTGATGCCGCCCTCCACAGAGAGTTTGACTCGCTCGTCGAACGGGCGCAAATTCGAGATCGTTTCGTCTAGACTGAGCGCGTCTTCCATCGTGCTGAAACGCGCGTCAACTTCCGTCTCTGCTTCTGCGGCGACGACGTTTGAACGCGTCCCGCCCGAAACGACGCCCGCGTTGAGCGTGACGCCGCGCGCCGCATCATTCAACGCGTGAAGCCGCTCGATCTGTCGCGCGATTTCGAGAATCGCGCTCGCGCCCTTCTCCGGTTCGAGTCCCGAATGCGCGGCGACGCCTTTGGCGCGCACAGTGTACGTGCTCGTCCCCTTGCGCGCGGTCTTAGCACGCCCGCCCGGCGCGGATGGTTCAAACACGAGCACTTGCGCCGCGCGCCGCGCCTCCAATTCCACAAGCGCCCGCCCGCTCTGACTTCCCACCTCTTCGTCACACGTCAGGAGTATAACGACCGGACGGATGGGTCGCAGTTTGAGCGTCGCACACGCGCGCAACGATTCGAGCGCGAGCGCGCAGTTTGCCTTCATGTCGAAGATGCCCGGCCCGTAGATGCGCCCGTCCTCTTCGCGCCACGGTCGCGCCTGAATCGAGCCGCGCGGATGCACCGTGTCCGTGTGGCCGAGTATCAATGTCGTCTGCGCGTCGTTCGCACCGTCGCCGAAAGCGCGAATCCGCAAGTGCATTCCGAATTGAGGGTCGGACTCAAAAGTGGCGTCCGTTTCCAGATCAATTTCTCGCGCCGCTTCTGCAAGCAACGAGACGACCACACCGTTCCCTTCAACGTCGCCCGAAGGAGATTCCGCTTCGACGAGCGCGCGCATGAGAGACAACACCTCGCCCTCGCGCCGTTCAAAATATTCTCTGAGCGCGACGGCTACATTCTGTTTCAATTCAAAGGGCATCTCGATTCCTATTATTAAACTTCCCGACTCAAATCCGAAACCTTAAATCAATCCGCCTTGTACGTCTCACGCCTCACCGTCAGAGCATCAATCCGCTTGCGTTTAATTTCAAACCCGATGCCTTCGGCGGTCGGTGCTGTGATCGTGCCGCGCTCTGAGACTGTGACTGGCGGCTCGATGATCTCTTCTTCCCAGTAACGCGCGCTCGCAGAGACATCGCCGGGCAGCGTGAAGCCAGCGAGCGTCGCCATCGCGATGTTATGCGCGCGCCCGATGCCTGACTCCAACATGCCGCCGCACCAGACAGGAATATTTCGTTCGCGACACACGCCTTCAACCTTCTGCGCCTCGCCATGACCGCCGACGCGCCCAAGTTTCACGTTGACGATGCGACACGCGCCCATCTCAGACGCCTTACGCGCGTCCTCGCTCGAACGAATTGACTCGTCCAGACACACGGGCGTCTCTATGCGCTCCTGTAAACGCGCGTGATCAACCATGTCGTCGTAGGCGAGCGGCTGCTCGATCATCATCAAGTTGAATTTGTCCATCGCCTGAAACAGAGGCGCGTCGGCGAGCGTGTAAACCGAGTTGGCATCAACCATCAACCCTATGTCTGGAAACTGCGCGCGCACGCGTTCGACTACGGACGCGTCCCAGCCCGGTTTGATCTTGATTTTGATTCGCTGGTAGCCAGCATTGACTTCGCGCGCGATCTTCTCAAGCAGAGCTTCGGGCGAATCCTGTATGCCGATTGAGACGCCGCACGCGATCTCCTCGCGGACGCCGCCGAGCAACTTCCAGAGCGGAAGCCCCGCGCGGCGCGCTTCGATGTCCCAACACGCTGTCTCAATCGCGGCCTTCGCCATGCGGTTGCCCCGCACAGCTTTCATCAACTGAGACACATCCGACGCGCGTTCGACCGCGCGCCCGACGGTCATCGGCGCGAGATAATGTTTGATCACGCTCCAAGCGCTCTCCGTCCATTCTTCGCTGTAGAAAGGCCCTTCTCCGGCGGTGCATTCGCCCCAGCCTTCCGCCCCTTCTGCGTCGTGTACGCGCGCGAGCAGGATTCTACGTTCGATCGTGCGTCCAAAACTTGTCTCGAAAAAATGTATCAGCGGCAGGCGAATTTCCCGCAATTCGATTGATGCAATCTTCACGCGTTCAGACTCCTTCGATGAACCATTATGGATGGATCGCTCCGGCTTTGCCAACATCAATTGACGAAAAGAAAAAAGCACTCACCGCAGAGACGCAGAGGGGGCGCAGAGAAGAACAATGTCTTTCTCTGCGCCCCCTCTGCGCTCTCTGCGTCTCTGCGGTGAAAGTTTTTAACTTCACCTAGGCTGAAACTTGCTCCGAAGTAATGTCCGGCCCCAGATTCTCCGTCGTCGCAACATCGTCGCCCGCGAGCGCGGCGTGCAGTGTGTGCCACGAGAGGCTCGCGCATTTGACGCGCGCGGGAAACTCGCGCACGCCCGCGAAGATTTTCAGCCGTCCGAGATTGTTCGGCGTCGCCTCTTCGTCGAGTTCACCCGTCACCATTCTATGAAACTCGTTAAAAAGCGACTCGACTTCCTCGCGCGTCTTGCCCTTCACGCTCTGCGTCATCATGCTCGCAGAGGCTTTCGAGATGGCGCAGCCCGAACCTTCAAAGCTGACATCGGCGATGCGTTCGTCTTCGAGTTGCATGTAGACGGTGAGTTGATCGCCGCAGAGCGGGTTGAACCCTTCGGCATGCCGATTGGCCGTCTCCAACTTACGAAAGTTGCGCGGCTTCTTGTTGTGGTCAAGTATGACCTGTTGATACAGTTCGCTCAGTTCCGACATGATAATTTACGGCTGTGCTTTCTCACTATAAATGTGCTCGTTTCCCTTACCGACGAATTTTAACTTTCCATCTTTGTATCATAAGCCCAATCAGCCCAGTACACGCGCTCGTCATTCGGCTTCTTATATCGAATGAAAAAAGTTACGAAAGTGGTGTCATTACCATCGGGAAAGCCCACCGATAGTATTTGGTAGTTCGGATGCTCTTTCAAAAAATCCGCCCTGACCTGCTGTTGTTCCCGCATAGCGGCGCAGCCAGACGCGAACAAGGCGAATGCCAGAGACAACGTTAAAAACTTTCGCGTTGACTTCATCTACCAAAAACGTGCAGGGCTAACTGAAAACCTCGATCACTTTCTCGACCGCGCCGACGAGCGCGTCCACTTCTTCCTTCGTGTTGTAGAAGGAGAAGGAGGCGCGCGCCGTCGCCGGAATATTGAAACGCTTCATCACAGGCTGCGCGCAATGATGACCCGCGCGGATGGCGATGCCTTCTTGATCCAGAATCGTTCCCACGTCGTGCGGGTGTACGTCTTCGATGACGAATGAGAGCGCGCCCACCTTCTCGCGCGCCGTGCCGACGATGCGGACGCCTTCGATGGCCGTCAACTTTTCGGTCGCATAGGCAAGCAACTCTTGCTCGTAGGCGTGTGCCGCCGCGCGGTCGAGACTGTTCAAATAATCTATCGCCGCGCCGAGTCCGATCTGCGAGGCGATGGCGGGCGTGCCCGCCTCAAACTTGTTCGGCAGCCCCGCGTAGGTCGTCTTCTCAAACGTGACGGTGCGGATCATGTCGCCGCCGCCGAGGAAAGGATTCATGCGTTCCAACATCTCGGCCTTGCCATAGACAACGCCGCTCCCGGTCGGCGCGAACATCTTGTGGCCGGAGATGATGTAAAAATCCGCGTCCAAATCCTGCACGTCAATTTTGAGGTGCGGCGCGCCCTGCGCCCCGTCAACGAGAACGGGCACGCCCTGCTTGTGCGCGCGCGCGACGATCTCTTTGATGGGATTGATCGTGCCGAGCGCGTTTGAGACGTGCATCACACAGACGAGTTTCGTGCGCTCGTTTAGAAGCGCCTCGTACTCGTCGAGCAACAGTTCGCCCGCGTCGTTCATCGGGATGACGCGAAGCCGCGCGCCCTTCTCTTCGCAGAGCATCTGCCACGGGACGATGTTCGCGTGATGCTCCATCGCGGAGACGATGATCTCGTCGCCTTCGGAGACGAACTTGCGCCCGTAGCCGTGCATGACGAGATTGATGCCTTCCGTGCAGCCACGCACGAAGATGCACTCGCGCGACTCACGCGCGTTGATGAAACGGCGCACCTTCTCGCGCGCGCCTTCGTAGGCGGTCGTCGCGCGCTGGCTCAAATAATGCACGCCGCGATGTATGTTGGAATGTTCTTCACGCAGGTAGCGGCTGCCGCGATCAATCACGACCTGCGGCACTTGCGAAGAGGCCGCGTTGTCCAGATAGACGAGCGGCTTACCGTTCACTTCTTGCGCGAGCACAGGAAAATCTTCGCGCACGCGCGCGACATCCCACGACGCCGTCGCCGCATTCTCCGCCCCACCCTCTTGCAACTCACTTAACATAGATGTCTCTGTCGCACTCATAGAATTTTAATTAGTTTCAAGTTTCAGGTTTCACGTTCCAAGTTCGAAAGCACTCCGTTCTTTAACTTGGAACGTGAAACTTGAAACCTGAAACTATCTCTTACGCTTCGAGCCGCGCGTGCAGGCGGTTCAGAATCGCCTCGTCCAACTGCTGCTTGATCGACTCGATCTTGATCTTTTCAACAAGTTCTTCCGCGAAACCGTAAGTCAGCAGATTGCGCGCGAGGTCTGTGTGCAAGCCGCGACTGACGAGATAGAACAATTCCTCTTCTTCGAGTTGCCCGACGGTCGCGCCGTGCGCGCACTTCACGTCGTCTGCGTAAATCTCCAACTGCGGCTTGGTGTCAACGCGCGCTTCGTTCGAGAGCAGCAAATTCTTGTTCGACTGCTGCGCGTCGGTCTTCTGCGCATCACGATGTACGAAAACTTTGCCGTTGAAGACAGCGCGCGATTTGCCGTCGAGGATGCCTTTGTAAAGTTGGTGGCTAGTGCAGTGCGGGCTTTGGTGATCGATGAGCGAATGCGTGTCGGCGTGCTGTCCCGTGCCGACGAGATAAAGGCCGTCAATCCAACACTCCGCGCCTTCGTGCGCGAGTTTCACATTGATGCCGTGACGCGAAAGCTGCGCGCCGAGCGTGATCGTCGTCAGATCGTAGCTGCCGCTTCGTTCGAGTTCCACGCTCGTCGTGGCGATGTGGAAAGCCTGCTCGCTCTCGCGTTGAACTTTATAATGCGTCACGCGCGCGTTCTCGCCGACGAAGACTTCGACCACCGCGCTCGTAAACGACGGCGACTCTTCGATTGACGCGTAGCTTTCGATGATCGTGGCTGCGCTCTCGCGCTCGGCGGCGACGAGCACGCGCGGGAAGATTGCCGCCGGTTGCGGCGCGGGAGCAGTGAGAAACAAAAGTTGAATCGGCGCAGCGACCTGCGCGCCTTTGGGCAAGTAAATAAGCGCGCCGCTGCCGAGGAACGCTGCGTTGAGCGCATGGAAGCCGTCAATCTCCGCATCGGCCGGGCGCGCGAGATGCGAGCGCAGGTCGAATTCGTGCTCGCCGTTCAAGGCCGAAGTTAAATCTGCGACTACGACTCCGGCGGGCAGATGTTCAGTTGACGAAAACTCCGCGCGGTAAACTCCGTTGACGAACACCAGACGGCTTGTCGCTTCCGGTGCGATGAAAGCGTCCACGTCGCCCGCGCTCAACTCACCCTGCGAATCCGGCGCGACGGGCGCGAACGCGCTGCGTGCGATGGTCGAGACGTTCGTGTACTTCCAATCTTCAACGTCGGTTGTCGGAAAGCCGATGCGCTCAAAACGATCCATCGCCACTTCGCGCAGTCGTAGCACCCATGCGGGCAGGCGGCGCGCGTCCGCCTCCTGCAACGCCTCAAACGCAGCCCTGTATGAACTCTTCTCCTGTGTCGCTTGTGCCATCATCCTCTTCTAACTCTCAAATCATCTATCCTGAAAATCCGCGCCGCCACGCGTCACGCGCTTATAGCAGACTGCATGCCATCCGCCGCTTCGTCCCTGATCCAATCGTAGCCCTTCTCTTCGAGCGCGAGCGCAAGCTCTTTGCCGCCGGAGCGCACGATGCGACCCTTGTAGAGCACATGCACGTAATCGGGCACGATGTAGTTGAGCAGGCGTTGATAGTGTGTGACGAGCACGATGGCGTTATCGGCGTTGCGCAGTTTGTTGACGCCTTCGGAGACGATGCGCAGCGCGTCTATGTCGAGGCCGGAATCGGTCTCGTCGAGCACGGCGAGTTTCGGTTCGAGCACGGCCATCTGCAAAATCTCGTTGCGTTTCTTCTCGCCGCCCGAAAAGCCTTCGTTGACCGAACGCGACATCAGACCCGCATCCATCTCTACGATCTTCGCGCGCTCCTTCAACAAATCTTTGAACTCAAGCGGGTCGAGTTCTTCCTCACCCAAGTGCTTGCGCTTCTCGTTGTAGGCCAGACGCAGAAATTGCGCGTTCGACACGCCCGGTATCTCCACCGGATATTGAAACGCGAGAAAGACGCCTTCGCGTGCGCGCTCGTCGGGTTCCAGTTCAAGCAAATTCTTGCCGTCGAACAGAACCTCGCCGCCCGTCACTTCATAAGAAGGATGCCCCGCCAGCACTTTCGCCAACGTTGACTTCCCCGAACCGTTCGGCCCCATGATGGCATGCACCTCGCCGCGCTTCACCGACAGGCTCACGCCACGCAAAATTTCCTTGCCCTCAACCCTCGCATGTAAATCACGAATCTCTAACACTATGCTCTCCTTCGGAGAGTGACAGGTGACAGGTGACAGGTGACAGGAAAAACTTTCTTCTTTCCTGTCACCTGTCACCTGTCACCTGTCACCAAAGTTCTTATCCAACGCTGCCTTCCAGTTTCATTCCCAGCAGGCGTTGCGCTTCGACGGCAAACTCCATGGGGAGTTCGCGGAAGACATCTTTGCAGAAGCCGTTGATGATCAGAGACACCGCATCCTCCTGCGAGATGCCGCGCTGCCGCAAGTAAAACAACTGCTCTTCGCTGATGCGCGAAGTGGTCGCCTCGTGCTCGACCTTCGCAGTGTTGTTCGACACTTCGATGTAAGGGAAAGTGTTCGCGCCGCATTTGTCGCCGATCAAGAGCGAATCGCACTGCGTATAGTTGCGTGCGCCTTCGGCTCCGGCCAGCACTTTGACGAGGCCACGATAGCTGTTGTTCGACTTGCCCGCAGAGATGCCCTTAGAGACGATGTTCGAGCGCGTGTTCTTGCCGATGTGGATCATCTTCGTACCCGTGTCGGCCTGCTGCGCGTGATTCGTCAGCGCAACGGAATAAAACTCGCCGATGGAATTGTCGCCCTGCAAAATGCACGAAGGATATTTCCACGTAATCGCTGATCCGGTCTCAACCTGCGTCCAGGAAATTTTCGAGTTGCGACCGCGACACGCGCCGCGCTTCGTGACGAAGTTGTAAATGCCGCCCTTGCCTTCTTCGTCGCCCGCGTACCAATTCTGCACGGTCGAATATTTGATCTCTGCGTCGTCCAAAGCGACGAGTTCAACGACAGCCGCGTGCAACTGGTTCTTGTCGAACTTCGGCGCGGTGCAGCCTTCGAGATAAGAGACGTGCGAGTTCTCTTCGGCGATGATCAAGGTGCGCTCGAACTGGCCGGACTCTGAATTGTTGATGCGGAAATACGTTGACAACTCCATCGGGCAGCGCACGCCCTTCGGGATGAAGACGAAAGAGCCGTCTGTGAAGACCGCGCTGTTCAAGGCCGCGAAGTAGTTGTCGTTCGTAGGCACAACCGTGCCGAGATATTTCTTGATGATGTCTGGGTATTCCTGCACCGCTTCGGAGAACGAGCAGAAGATGACGCCGTGCTTCTTGAGTTTCTCTTTGTATGTCGTCGCGACCGACACAGAATCAAAGACCGCATCAACCGCCACGCCCGCCAGTTGCTTCTGCTCGGAGAGCGGGATGCCGAGTTTCTCGAACGTCTTGATGAGTTCGGGATCAACTTCGTCCATGCTCGCCTTCGTGGCCTTCTGCTTGGGCGCGCTGTAATAGATGATGTCCTGATAGTCAACCGACGGATATGTGATGTTCGGCCAGTGCTTCGGCTCTTCCATCTTCAGCCAGTTGCGATAGGCTTTGAGGCGAAACTCAAGCATGAACTCCGGCTCGTTCTTCTTCGCGGAAATGAGACGGATCGTGTCTTCGCTGAGACCCCGAGGGATCATGTCCGATTCGATGTCGGTCACGAAGCCGTACTTGTATTCTTTGTTGGTCAGTAATTCGATTGAACTCATCTTTGTCTCTTCTTGAATCTATAAAATCCTTGAAAATTATTTTGACGGAATTTCGTCCTAACCCTTCACGCCTGCCTGCGCGACGTGGACGCGCGCGACAGAGAGTTTATCTGGTGCAAAGTCGTCTCCACGTTCGACTCCGTTCCCAAGAGTTGTGCGAGCGTGATGCTCGCCATAGCCTTCTGCACAACGTCGTGCAGGCCGACGATGACGGGGCGTATGCCGCAGTTGCCCGTATGCACGCAGGCGTCGAGTATTCCGGTGTAGCTGTTGCAATGGCTCGCCAGCACGTCTTCGTCGAGCACCTTGATGATCTCGTCGAGGTGTATCTCGGAAGCCTCGCGCGCCAGACGATAGCCGCCCTTCGTGCCGCGAATCGAAGTCACCAGTCCGGCCTTGTTCAAAATCCAGAGCAACTTGCCCGCATTCGCCGTCGAAATTCCTTCGCGCTCGGCGATCTGCGTGAGCGTCAAATACTCGCCCTCGCCAAGCGGCGCGAGTTGCAAGAGGCATCGCAGCCCATATTCTTCCTGTGCGGAGACTTTCATGTAAACCGCTCCAACATCAGCAATTATCAAGTTCCGAAGAGATTATACGGATACCTTACTTTTTAGTCAAGATTAGCGCGACGGCTCGCCGCTATCCTATTTTTCGAGTTGCCGGAAGAAGATTGACCCGCGATATTCGAGGCGTTACAATCGCGCACGCTAGCAGGCACTCGCTGGAGTTAGTTTGAAATTGTCTCCCGACCCACGTTTGTAACCGCTGCCGAAAAACCCCCATGCCCATTTTCAAAAATTTCTCCGTCACGCCCTACCTTCTGCAACGCTGGTACTGGGTGCTGACGATCATTCTGACGCTCGCGATCTGGGGCGGACTGGCTCTTGCGCTCAAGCCCGTCGAAGACCGCGCGGGCACGTATGCGACCAGACCCTACGGTTTTATGACCGGCATGGAAGACTCCGCGCTGGACATCCTTTTCCAACTGCGCGACGTGCGCCATCCCGAACTGCGCGAGCGCGGGAAGAAAGAGTCAATCGTCATCATCGAAGTTGACGAAGACTCGATTAAAGAGTTGAGCGTGCGGCTGCAAAAATGGCCGCGCGATTGGTATGCGCGTTTGATTGATCGAGCCGCAGAGGGCGGCGCGAACACCATCGGACTCGACCTTTACTTAAGCGAAGAGGGCGGCATCTCTGCGGAAGACAAAGCGGCTGATCAGAAAATGGTGGAGTCGCTTGCGAACGCCGGAAACGTCGTGATCGCGCAGAAGCTCGAAGCCGGAGGTTCTTCGTCCATCATACCGCTGCCGATGTTTGCCGGTGCTGCTTATCTCGTCGGCTTCGTTGATCTACCGCACGAGAGCGACCGCTTCGTGCGCGTCGGCCAGCTCTCGCGCGGCGTTAAAAAGGACGACGGCACGGTGGACACGCAATTCAGTTTTGCGACACAGATCGCGCGCGGCTTCACCGAACAGGAGATCGAAGTTCCGCCCGGCCAGAACAAAGTCACGCTAGGCGAGCGCGTGCTCCCGCTGCGCAACGATCTCAACTTGCAGATAGATTTTCGCGGGCGCTCGCCGGGCTTCACGCGCGTCTCGGCCAGAGATATTTTGTGCGAGGAGAATCAAGAGACGCCCGCACCGCATCTCAAGTGCAAAAACAGCAGCCCGAGACTCCCGGAAGATTTCTTCCGCGACAAGATCGTGCTCATCGGCGCGACCAACAACGACGCGCCCGATCTCTTCACGACTCCTTACTATTTGCCGAAGCAACTCGTGCGCCCCGTCCTGCAAATGTTCGACAAGAACTTGCCGACCGTGCCGAAGTTGATGCCGGGCATCGAAGTTCACGCTAACATCCTGGCTACGATACTCAACGGCAGGTATCTCGTGCGCCCGACATATCGCAAGCAACTGTTGATGCTGCTGTTGCCGCTCGTATTAGTCGCGGCGGGGGTCTTCTGGCTGCGCGCTCTGTGGGGATTTCTGATCACCATCGCCGTCGCGGCGGCAGTCTTGGTGATCGCCTCCTGGGCTTTCAACATGCACGGCATGATACTGCCGCTGGCGAGCGCGGAACTTGGGATACTGGGCATGCTCGCGCCGTCTGGCTTCCTCTTGCGTTACGCGCACGAGAGGTCTATACGCGACGCGACCGAAGCCGAACGCGCGGCCATCATGGACATCTTCTCCAAGTGTGTTTCGCCTGAAGTGGCCGACACGCTCTGGCAGCAGCGCGGCGACCTATCAATCGCGGGCGAACGCCGCATCGTCACGCTCATCTTCACGGACATACGCGGCTTTACAACGCTCTCCGAGTCAGTTGATTCGGCTGTAGTCGTCACATGGCTGAACGAATACTTCAGCCGTATGCACCGCATCGTCTGTTCCTACGGCGGCCACATCAACAAGTTCATCGGCGACGGTTTGATGATCGTCTTCGGTGCGCCGGTTGATCGCGGTCAGAAGTTGGAAGCGCGCGCGGCTGTAGCCTGCGGTCTTGAGATGCTCCAGGAGGTCGAACGCATCAACGCGGATTGGAAGGGCACGGATCGCCCGCAGATTGCTATCGGCGTCGGCGTCCACACGGGCGAGGCGACGTGCGGCGTGGTCGGGGCGGAAGGCCGACTCGAATACACGATCATCGGCGACACAGTGAATCTCTCGGCGCGACTCGAATCCACGACTAAAGAGAAAGGTGTGCCGATTTTGATCAGCCACGCGACCGCGGCGCTGCTCGGCGTGGATTACGAAGCCCAGCCGCTCGGCGACGTGAAGGTCAAGGGCAAGAATCAGAGCACGGAAGTCTTCACTGTGAGGAAGAACACGAAGAAGCCGACCGGAGTTCCCGCCAAAGCGCCTGAACCGCAGGCGACGGTGTAAATCGTTATCGCTGGTTGCGATTGAGTAAGATTAAGAATTAAGACTCACCGCAGAGACGCAGAGAGCGCAGAGGGGGCGCAGAGAGTTGAATTGAATCCTCTCTCTGCGCCCCCTCTGCGCTCTCTGCGTCTCTGCGGTGAATGTTTTAAGTCTTATCCAACTGCAATTCGCTATAGCGATCAATCCCCTTCACTTGCGCCATTCGTCAATCAGGGATGCGACTAGTCCAGTCCAGCCCGTCTGGTGCGATGCGCCGAGTCCCATTCCGGTGTCGCCGTGAAAGTATTCGTAAAAGAGGATCAGGTCGCGCCAGTGCGGGTCGTCTTGAAACTTCGCGTACCAGCCGTGCGCGGCGCGGCGGTTTGCGCCGTCGCGCGTGAAGAGATGTATCAGTCGGTTGGCGAAGCCGCGCGCCATGTCGTTGAGCGTCACGTTCGGCTCGCCCTCGACCGGACTCTCGATCTCGAACTTCGACCCGTAAGCCTTGCCCACTTTGCGCAGCGACTCGATCATCATAAACGACGTGGGAAACCAGACGGGGCCGCGCCAGTTCGAGTTGCCGCCCTTCAACATCTCGATTGATTCCGCCGGTTCGTAACCTACCTGCGCGCCGCCGAAGGAGAACGGGTGCTGCTCGTGAAATTTCGAGAGGCTGCGCAGCCCGTAGTCGGAGCGAAATTCATTCGGGTCCCAGATGCGCTCTAACAGGTGTCGCATCTGCTCCTCGTTAACGATGGCGAGGACGTAGACGCGCTGGTCTTCATGCTGGACGATCTGGACGCAACTCTGCACGATGTCCTGACGGTTATCTATGAACCAGTGCATCTCGCGATGGAACTGCGTGAAGGGTTTGATCCAGTTCTCTTCGAGCCGCTCGATGGCGTAGAGCGGGATGAGGCCGACGAGCGAGCGCACGCGAAACTTGTGGTGCTCGCCGTTCGGGTAACTCAAAACGTCGTAGAAGAATTTATCTTGCTCGTCCCACAGTTGATAACTGCCGCTGCCCATCTTCTTCATCGCCGCGCCGACGTAGACGTAGTGTTGGAAAAACTTCGTCGCGAGCGCTTCGTAGGCAGGGTTCTCTTTCGCGAGTTCGAGCGCGATGCGCATGAGGTTGAGGCAGAACATGCCCATCCAGCCGGTCGCGTCGGACTGTTCGAGGCTCGCGCCGTTCGGCAGTTCGTGGCTGCGGTCGAGCACTGTGATGTTGTCGAGTCCGAGGAAGCCGCCCTCGAAGACGTTGTTGCCCTCGCTGTCAACCTTGTTGACCCACCACGCGAAATTGATCAGCAACTTGTGGAAACACTTTTCGAGGAACAGGCGGTCGGCCTTGCCGTTGGCGACGCGATCCATGTTGTAGATGCGCCACACAGCCCAAGCGTGGACGGGCGGGTTGAGATCGGAGAACTCCCACTCGTAGGCCGGAATCTGCCCGTTCGGATGTTGGAACTGCTCGAAGAGCAAGAGCCACAGTTGCTCTTTCGCAAACTCAGGATCAACTAAGGCGAGCGGCACGCAATGGAACGCCAAGTCCCACGCGGCGAACCAGGGGTATTCCCACTTGTCTGGCATCGAGAGCACGCGCATGCTCTTGATGTGCATCCAGCGGAAGTTGCGTATGTGCTTGCGCGATTCGGGCGGCGGCCAAGCGGGATTGTCGCCCTCGAACCACGCGCGCACGTCGTAGATGTAAATTTGCTTGCCCCAGAGCATCCCCGCGAACGCCTGCCGCTGCACGCGCCGCTCGTCCTCAGACGCCTTCGCCGGATGGATCGAGTCGTAGAACTCGTCCGCCTCCTTGCGCCTCGCCTGCACGATCTTGTCAACGTCCGCGAGCGGCTTTTTCAGCTTCTCGTCCGTCAGACGCAGCTTCAACACGACCGAGCCCCCGGCCGGAACATTCAACTCGTAATGAATGCAAGATTTCGTCCCTTGCTGTTCGAGATTGACGGTCGGCTCGCCGTTGATGATGTGGCGGTGGAAGCCGTCCTTGACGTAGGGCTTGCGGTTTTGAACGTGCTCGCCCCAGACGCGCTGCGAGTTCGTTTCGTTGTCGGTAAACAGCGGGCGGCCTCCCGCGTCTGCGTAGAGGTAGCGTGTGCCGAGACAATATTTGAAGGGCAGGCCGGGCAGCCCGCACGTCTCTTCATCCGATGCGACGAGGCTCACAAAGTCTTTGCCGCTTTCGCCAAGGCGTATGATCGGCTCGGCGGACGGCACAGGCCACCACGCCCAGATGTTGCGAAACCAGAGGTGCGGCAAAAGGTGAATCGTCGCATCCTCCGACCCTCGGTTGAAGACTTCGATGCGGACGCAGATGTCTTCGGGCGCCGCTTTCGCGTATTCGACAAAGACATCGAAATAGCGGTCGTCGTCGAAGACGCCCGTGTCGAGCAGTTCGTATTCGGCGTTGTGGCCGCTTCGCCGCGCCTGGTTCTCCGCGATGAGTTTGCTATACGGAAACTCGCGTTGCGGGTACTTGTACAGATACTTCATGTACGAGTGGGTCGGCGTCGAGTCGAGATAGAAGTAATACTCTTTCACGTCCTCGCCGTGATTGGCTTCGCTCGAAACCAACCCGTAGAGGCGTTCTTTGAGTATGGGGTCTTTGCCGTTCCAGAGCGCGAGCGCGAAGGTCAGGAGTTGATAGCGATCACAAATTCCCGCCAGCCCGTCTTCGCCCCAACGGTAAGCCTTCGAGCGCGCCATGTCGTGCGGGAAGTAATCCCAGGCCGTGCCGTTCGGGCTGTAGTCCTCGCGCACAGTGCCCCACGCGCGCTCTGAGACATACGGCCCCCACTTGCGCCAGGGGGGAATGGGCGAAGTCGTCGGCTCGTGTAAACGTTCGTGTTCTTTGGTCGGCATGAGAATTTATTCTGTCGATGATTGCAAACAAGTCTCACGCAAAGGCGCAAAGACGCAAAGAAAGGCACGAAGTTAGAACAATTTTTCTTAGTGTCTTGCTTTGCGCCTTTGCGCCTTTGCGTGAAATTCGTCCGTGCCAGATAACGCTGGACTGCGGACGCTAACTGCCCCGCGCCTCAACGCGCTTCGTCCAACTGCGTCAACTTCTCTACGCGCTCTTGATGCCGCCCGCCGTCGAACTCCGTCTCCATGAAAGCGCGAATCATGCGCGCGGCCAGATTGGGTTCGATGAAGCGCGCGCCGATGCAGAGCACGTTGGCATCGTTGTGCTGGCGTGCGAGCCGCGCAGTCTCTTCGTTCCAGCAGAGCGCGGCGCGCACGCCCGGCACTTTGTTGGCGGCGATGGAGATGCCTATGCCTGAGCCGCAGATGACGACGCCGCGCTCGACCTCGCCCGACGCCACCGCGCGCCCGACCGCCGCGCCGAAGTCAGGATAGTCAACGCTTGCGAGGCTGTTTGTGCCCTTGTCGTCAACTTCCACGCCGAGCGCCTCGATCTCACGCTTCGCAGACTCCTTACTCTCATAACCGGCATGATCGCTGCCGATGGCGACGCGTTTTGGCTTCATTGAAATAGGAATGAGGGATGAGGGATGAAGGATGAACAAGAAAAGCGTTCGCTATCTTGAATCGTTCCTATTCATCCCTCAACCGTCATCCCTCATCCTTTCTTAAGAGTTTGGCGGCGGCTTCGTCCAGAAACCACGCGAGCGCGCCTTCCTGCGGTTGAATCAATTGCGAAGGGAGACGATGCGCGTCGCGTGCGCCGTAGAGGACTTCTTGCAGACGCTCTGCCTTGCTCGCGCCCGTGACGATGAACATGACGTTGCGCGCGTGGTTGATGGCAGGCGCGGTCAGTGTGACGCGATAGGTGTTGAACTTTTCGACCCAGTTTGAAGTGACCCACGCCGATTGAACGTCGAGCGCGTGCGTTTCGGGAAAGAGAGACGCGGTGTGGCCGTCGTCGCCCATGCCGAGCATGATGAGATCGAACTGCGGCCAATCCACGTCGCCGAAGAAGCCGCGCAGTTCGTCTTCGTAGAGGCGCGCGTTGGCGACCGCATCGCCTTCGCCGCGCATGCGATGCACGTTTTGTTCGGGAAGCGGCACTTGAGAGAGCAGCGCCTCGTTCGCCATGCGGTAGTTGCTATCGGCGTCGTCCGGCGGCACGCATCTTTCATCGCCGAAAAAGATGTGAACCTCCGACCAGTTGACTTGATCGCGCAACTCGTCGCTCGCGAGCAGTTCGTAGATGCGCTTCGGCGTCGAACCACCTGCGAGCGCGACGCTGAAACGGCCTCGCGCTTCGATGCTCTCGCGCGCGAGTTCGACGAAACGATCTGCGGCGGCGCGTGCAACGTCTGCCGCGTCTGGAAAGATTTGGAGGTTCGGAGTCGCTCGGTCGGCTGGCATAGGGTTCTTGAAAAAGGGTTCGTGAACAATCGTAAATTGATCTAAACGTCTTTGACGGCGCAGCGCGCCGCGCCGTAGAGCGCGGTCTTGTCGTCGAGTATGACGCGCACGGGAATGTTTGAGACGAGCGCGGACATGCGCCCCTTGTCCACGAACGCTTTCATGAACGTGCCGTCCTTTAATTTCTCAAGCAGCTTGGGCGCGATGCCGCCGCCGACGTAGAGGCCGCCCGTCGCTTTCAAAAGCAGCGCGAGATTGCCCGCCATCGCGCCGTAAATTTCTGCGAAGTGATCGAGCGCGAGCGCGGCCAGTTCCGACTTGCCGCTCAGACCCGCGACCGACACGGCCGCCGAACCGTCGCCCGATTTGATCTGCTCGGCCAGCCAGTCGGGTTCTTCCGCAACTTTTTGATCGCGCAGGAAACTGTAGATGTTGAGTAGACCCGGCCCCGAAAGCACGCGCTCGTAGCTGACGCGACCGACGCGCTCGCGCATGTAATTCAAGAGATCGTATTCGAGCGCGGAGCGCGGGGCGAAATCTATGTGGCCGCCTTCGGAGGCAATCGGGCGATAGTGTCTGCCGTCGTAGAACAGACCGGCCATGCCGAGTCCCGTCCCGGCAGCGATGAGCGCGCGGTGTGCGCCCGCTTCGGCCTTGCCCTCGTTGAGCGTGTGCAGTTGCGCCTCGCCCAAGCCTTCGATGCCGTAGGCCGTCGCTTCCAGATCGTTGATCAACCCGACGTGCTCGACTCCGAGTGTGCGGGCTAACGTCTGCCCGTCAACCACCCACTTGAGATTCGGCGTCCTGACCTGACCGTCCTTGACCGGCCCGGCGATGCCGAAGCAGGCGTGCGTCAACTCGGGCTTGTGCTCGGCGACGAACTCCGCGACGATTGCTTCGAGCGAGTCGTATTTGCCGCTCGGAAAACTTCTCTGCGCGAGCGGCTTGCCCGTCTCTTCGATTTCAAAGAGGGCGACGTTCGTTTTCGTCCCTCCGATGTCTCCGGCCAATATCATGTGGTTAGAAAATAGTTTTCAGATTTCGATCAACTTTTCTGCAAGGCTTCGATCAACTGCCCGACCGACGCGACCGTCTGTTCGTAAATCGCATCGCGCGAGAGCATGCCGAGTTCGCGGCTGAGCCGTTCGCCTTCGGACTTCGCCTCGTAGCCGACGACGCGCCCGACCGTATGCATGTCGCCGATCTTGGCCGAGGTTTCCAGCTTTGTCCACTCTTCATTCACGCCGACGTAAAACTCCGCGCCGCCCGCCGCAGATTTGAGCGTGAGGCTTGCGATGAGACTATCACTGCCCTGCCTGTCGGCAGTCGCGCGTAGCTCGACGCCCAGTTTGCGCTCGCCCGCCTGCATCGTCCAGTGCGCGCTCGCGCCCTCGCGCCTGAACTCGCCCGTCGGTTGCCACTTCAAACGAGACGCCAGCCAACCGACGACGAGCAACGCCTGCGCGGCGATCTCGGAAGAGGCTGCGTCGGGCGGATCGTATTCGATGAGCACGTTGTCTATCGCGTCCAAGTGCGGGCGATAGTTCGCCACGTCCCAAAAGCCCGCGATCAGATTGCGCCAGGAAGTAAGACGCCCCCAGTTCACGTCGCTCACGAGCATGTACTGCCGGTGCTCGTTGATAAGCCCGGCGAGCCGCCGCATGTCGTCGTGCGGGTGATCGAAGACGAGCGAATCAATCACGACGCGATCCGACAACTCGACGAGGCGGCTAAACAACTTGTCGCCCTCGTGCGGAATGTCTTTCCACCACAAAAAGACCGGCACGTCCGGCACAACGAGAGGCTCAATCGCGCTCGCGGCGGTTTCGACCTGCGCGCCGCCCGCCTCGATGGTTATCTGCTCGCCGCAGACCTGCTTCGCACCGCGACTCTCGGCCTGGCAACGCGTCGAGACATAAGCCTGCAACTTCGGCTCGATCGAATCGCGATCAGCGATGAGCACCAGAGCGCGGCTCGGCGTGTGCGCCGTCACCTCGTCGAGCAAGTTGTCAATCTCGGCGCGGTCTTCGTGATGCGTGGCATAGACGATCAGGTTCAACACGCACACGCGCGTCACGCCCGCCCCATCCGCGCCCGCCTCGCTCTGCCAACCAGCCGCCAACTCTTTCTCCAACCGCCCGACATCAATACCTTGCGACACATTCTTCGCGGCAGCGGAACTCTGTGGAATCTCTGTACTCATAAGAAAACAGTGACAAGTGACAGGTGACAAGTGACGAGATGAAAACAGTAAATCTATCGTCACAAGTAGATTAAAATTTGACCTCTGCTGTTCGCGAGTGACGAGTGACGAGTGACGAGTGACAAGTTAAAAACATCTGCTTTCTTTTAACTTGTCACCTGTCACCTGTCACTTGTCACTGTCCTTTACGGTCTGCGCCAGCGGCGGCCTTCTTTCTCTAAGAGATCGTGTGTGGCTTGCGGCCCCCACGTTCCGGCCTCGTAGTTCGGGAACGGCGCTTCCGATTTCGTGGCCGCCCACTCTTCGAGTATGGGCATGACGATCTCCCAGCCGCGCTCGGTCATGTCTGTGCGCGCGTACAGAGTAGGGTCGCCGAGAATGCAGTCGAGCAAGAGTCTTTCGTAGGCTTCTGCGAGTTGGACGCCGAAGGACGCGCCATAGCGGAAGTCCATGTTCACGTCGCGTATGCGCGTGACTTGGCCGGGCACTTTCGCGGCGACGCGCATGGTGATGCCTTCGTCGGGCTGGACGCGTATGATGAGTTGGTTCGGCGTCATCTGCTCCATCATCTCGGAGCCGAAGAGTTTGTGCGGCGCATCTTTGAACTGAATCGCGATCTCCGTGACGCGCTTCGCCAGACGCTTGCCCGAACGAATATAAAAAGGCACGCCCGACCAGCGCCAGTTGTCAAAGTACATCGTGAGCATGGCGAATGTCTCGGTCGCAGAATCGGGCGCGACGCCCTCTTCTTCGCGATAGCCGGGCACGGGCTTACCGTTGATAGAACCCGGCCCGTACTGCCCGCGCACGCACTCGGCGCGTATGCGTTCGGGCGTGAACGGTCGCACGGCGGTCATAGCCTTGATTTTTTCGTCGCGCACGGATTCGGAGTTGAGCGACGCGGGCGGTTCCATCGCGACGAGCGACAGCACCTGGAAGACGTGGTTCTGCAACATGTCGCGCACGACGCCAGCCTTCTCGTAGTAGCCGCCGCGCCCTTCGACGCCGACCGTCTCTGCGTTCGTGATCTGTATGTGATCTATGTACTGGCGATTCCAGAGCGGCTCGTAGATGCCGTTAGCGAAGCGGAAGACGAGCAGGTTTTGCACCGTCTCTTTGCCGAGATAGTGATCAATGCGATAAATCTGCGACTCGTCCAAGTGCTGATGAATGTCGCGATTGAGAGCCTGCGCGCTCGCAAGGTCTGTGCCGAAAGGCTTCTCGATGATGACGCGAACCCAGCCCTTCCCGCCTTCTTTCGGCTTCGCCAAGCCCGCCTGTCCGAGTTGCCGTACGGCTTCTGCGTAGAGCGCGGGCGCGGTTGAGAGATAGAAGACGCGGTTGCCATGTGTGCCGCGCTCGCCGTCGATGCGTTCGAGCAGTTCGGCGAGTTTCGTGTAGTCTTCGCTCGTGCCGATGTCAACTTTCTGGTAGTGCAAACCTTGCGCGAAGGATTCCCACACGTCTTCGTCAACGCTCTTGGCTTCCGAAAACTGTATGATTGCTTCCTTCATGTTGGCGCGAAACTCTTCGCTGCTGAGTTCCGAGCGCGCCGCGCCGACGATGGCAAACTCTGCGGGCACGAGTCGCTCCTGCACGAGACGATACAGCGCGGGCACGAGTTTGCGCTTCGTCAAATCGCCGGTCGCGCCGAAGATGACGACCACGCACGGCTCAGCCGTTCGTTCCAGACGCACGCCCGCGCGCAAGGGGTTTTCGAGTACTGTTGCAGACATAAAATTAAGGAAGATTCAAAAGCTGTCAGTTGTCAGTTGTTCAATCCTGTCTTTAGCAACTTGCGTGATTGTCACATGCAACGGACTACTGACTACTGACAGCTTTCCTTCATCCTTCATCCTTTCTTGAGCATCTCTTCCCATTCGGTGTGAACGGGGGGCTGGCCGGGTTTGTCTGTGCGCTCGTAGGTGTGCGAGCCGAAGAAGTCGCGCTGCGCCTGCGTCAGGTTGAGCGGCAGGTTGGCCGTGCGATACGAGTCGAAGTAGCCGATGCTGGCTGACATGCCGGGGACGGCGACTCCGGTTTGAATCGCGGTCGCAACCGCGCGACGCCAGTTGGATTGCGACTGCTGGACGAACGCGTTGAAGTCTGGGTCGAGCAGAAGGTTCGGCAAGTCTGCGCGGCGTTGATAAGCCTGCTTGATCTTGTCGAGGAATTGCGCGCGGATGATGCAGCCGCCCTTCCAGATGCGCGAGCATTCGCCGAGGTCTATGTTCCAGTTGTAGCTCTGCGAACCGGCGCGGATGAGGTTCATGCCCTGCGCGTAGGAGCAAATCTTCGAGGCGTAGAGCGCATCATGGATGGCTTGAATCATCTCTTTGCGGTCGCCTGAGAACTGGCCGCGCTCCGGCCCCTTGATCTGCTTCGAGGCTTCTACGCGTTCCTCTTTGCGTGCGGACAGGTTGCGCGTATCGACGGCGGCGTCAATCGTCGGCGTGACGATGCCGAGGTCGAGCGCGATATCGGAAGTCCACTTGCCGGTTCCCTTCTGCCCCGCCTTGTCGAGCACGAGATCAACCAAGGGCTTTCCGGTTTCGGGGTCTTTGACGCGAAGAATCTGCGCGGTGATTTCGATGAGGAACGATTCGAGGTCGCCCCTGTTCCATTCGTCGAACACGTCTGCCATCTCTTCTGCCGACATGCCGAGGATGCTGCGCATCATGTCGTAGGCTTCGGCGATGAGTTGCATGTCACCGTACTCGATGCCGTTGTGTACCATCTTGACGAAGTGGCCTGCGCCGCCCGGCCCGATGTATGTGACGCAGGGGCCGTCGTCAACTTTCGCGGCGATGGCTTCCCAGATCGGGCGTATCTGCTCGTAAGCCTGACGGTCGCCGCCGGGCATGAGCGAAGGCCCCCACAGCGCACCCTTCTCGCCGCCGGAGACGCCGGAGCCGATGAAGTTCAAGCCTTCGGCCTTCAAATCCTTTTCGCGGCGTTCGGTGTCCTGAAAGTAGGAGTTGCCGCCGTCGATGATGATATCGCCCTCTTCCATGAACGGCTTGATCTGATCCACCGTCCAATCGACGGGCGAGCCCGCCTTGACGAGCAGGATCGCTTTGCGCGGGCGCTCTAAAGACTTAACAAACTCTTCGGGAGTGTGTGCGCCGATAACTTCGTGGCCTTCCAAACGCTCGACGAACTCGTCAACTTTCGCCGCCTCTCGATTCCAGACGGCGATGGAATAGCCGTTGCGCTCGATGTTGCGCGCCAAGTTCTCGCCCATCACGCCCAGCCCGATCATGCCGATCTTCGCCGTTTTAGTAGTCTGTTCAGGTGTAGACATAAGATTTCCTCACTGGATTAAAAGCTGTCCGTTGTCAGTAGTCCGTCGTCAGTTGTTCAAAACACATCTTCAGCAACTTGCGTGATTGCCACGAGCAACGGACAACTGACTACGGACAACGGACAGTCTTTCTTCATCGTTTCTGTTTATGCTCCTGTCGCGCCGGAGCGTGGGATGGCTTCGCCGATTAACTCTTGCAGTCGTCGGAGTCCGGCGGGCACGTCTGCGCCGAGATCGACGCGTATGGCGCGGCGTCCGCGCGTGGAGAGCGAGCGGAAATCGCCGAGCGCCTGCGCCTGTTTCAAAGTGCTGAAAGTGTAAGGCTGCCCCGGAATCGGTAAATCTTTGATGTCCGGCGCGGTGAGTTGCATGAAGACGCCTGCGGCTGAACCGCCCTTGTGCAACTGTCCGGTCGAGTGCAGGAAACGCGGGCCGTAGCCTGTCGTCGTAGCGCAACGCGTCGCGTCGCGCAGGTGCGAGCGAATCGCTTGAATGATCTGCTCGTGCTCCGGCGTCTCTTCGATGTAATCGAGCATGGCGATGTAGTCACCCGCGCCCGCGCGAGCGAGATGCGCCTTGATCGCCTCGCCGACCGACGAACCCGGAAGTTCCGCGCGCGTCTTCTCGTCTGCGTAGAGCGTCAACACGCCGTCGGTTGCGAGCACGTCCTGTTCCGGGAGTTTGCCTTCGCGTGTGAAGGCTTCGAGCAGTTCCTTCGTCGCGTCCTTCGACTCCTGCACGTTCGGCTGGTCGAACGGGTTGATGCCGAGCCGCCAGCCCGCGAACGCCGTCGCGATCTCCCAGAGGAAAAACTCCTCGCCGAGATCGTAGAGGTCTGTCAAAGTGCGATAGACGACCGGATGCCCTGCGGCTTCGAGAGCCTTCAACTTCGCTTCCGTCTCGCTGTCAATCTTCTCGACAGAGATGTGTACGAACAAGCGATCATCGCCATAGACCGAAGGCGCGCCGATGGTTTCGCCAGCGACGGGCACGATGCCTTTGCCTTCCTTGCCCGTGCTCTCCGCGAGCAGTTGTTCGACCCACAGGCCGAAAGAGGAAATCCTCGGATCGGTGCTTACAGTCAACTTGTCGCGTCCAGCGTTCGCACACTCGCCCAAGATCGCGCCGAGACGCGCGCCCGGATTCTCAGCCGCAGGCACGACAGACGCGCACGCATGCACGACGCGCTCCGCACGGTCGAGCAACTTCTTCACATCCAATCCCATCAGCGCGGCGGGAACCATGCCGAAGTAGGAGAGCGCCGAATAGCGTCCGCCGATGTCTGCGGGATTGAGGAAGATGCGTTTGAACTTGTCGTCCGTCGCCATCTTCTCCATCAGCGTGCCCGGATCGGTGACGGCAACGAAGCACTCGCCCGGGTTCTCCTTGCGCTTGCCGACTTGATCGTACCAGTACTTGTAGAAGACAAGCGGCTCTGTGGTCGTTCCCGACTTCGACGAGATGATAAACAGGCAGTGCGTGATGTCTATTTGATCGGCGATGTCGGAGAAGGCGTCGGGGTCTGTGGAATCGAGCACGAGCAGTTCGGGATAGCCTTCCTGTTTGCCGAACGTTTGACGCAAAACTTCAGGACAGAGCGACGAACCGCCCATGCCGCAGACCATCGCGTGCTTGAACTCGCGCACGTTGCGTATGCGATCCGCGAACTGCACGAGGTCGTCTTCGACGCCGATCATCATGTCGGGCACGGTCAACCAGCCGAGCGCGTTCTTGATGATCTTCTGGTGCGCTTCGTCCTCTTTCCAGAGTTTGGCATCCTTGCGCCAGATGCGGCGCATCACGTCGCCCTTGTCCGCTTCCTTGATCGCCCCCGCGACCGCCTCGCTATACTTTCCCAAACTCGCCGTCAACCTCTCGTTGATGCCTGAGAGGATGGCGTCGCGCTTCGATTCGATAGACTCGGCCAGAGTGTCGAACGAAGTGACGAACGAGCCGAGCCCGTCCTTCTGCAACTTCTCCGTGACGGCTTTCAGATCAATGCCGATCTCGCCCAACTCTTTGACGAGCGTGCGGCATTCATCCAAACCCTCTTCGAGCGTGGGCTTAGACTTGCCGTGATCGCGTATGGCCGTGTAGGTCGCGGGCGGCACGGTGTTGACCGTCTCCGGCCCGATCAAGTTATCGACGTAGAGCACGTCGGAATACTTCGGATTCTTCGTGCCCGTCGAAGCCCACAGTTGGCGCTGCACCTGCGCGCCTTTGGCCTTGAGCGTTGCAAAGCGTTCGCCGTGAAATATCTCTTTGTACTTGGCGTACGCGATCTTTGCGTTCGCCACCGCCGCGCGTCCGAGCATCGCTTCGAGCCGCGCCTTCTCTTCGGGCGTTTCGGCGTGGCGGGCTTTGTATTCGAGGTCTGTGTCAATCGCAGAGTCCACGCGCGAGACAAAGAAACTGGCGACCGATGCGATGTGGTCAACGCTCTTGCCTTCGGCGTCGCGGCGTTCGAGACCTTTGATGAAAGCCTCGGCCACCTGCTCGTAATTCTCGACCGAGAAGATCATCGTGACGTTGACGTTGATGCCGCGATAGATCGCCTCCTCTATGGCGGGTAAGCCTTCCTGCGCCGCAGGAATCTTGATCATCACGTTCTTGCGTCCGAGACGTTTGAAGAGGCGGTCGGCTTCGTCAATCGTCTCCTGTGTCTTGTAGGCGAGGCCGGGATTGACTTCGAGACTGATGTAGCCATCGATGCCGTCGGTCTTGTCGTAGACGGGCTTCAGGATGTCTGCCGCCTTGCCTATGTCTTCGACGACGAGGTCTTCGTAAATCTCGGAGACGCTCTTTCCGGCCTGCACAAGTTGTCGCAACTGCTCGTCGTAATCGTTCGAGCCGGTGATGGCCTTCTCGAAGATGGTCGGGTTTGAAGTGACGCCGCGCAGGTCGTCTTCTTCGATCTTCTTCTGGAGGTCGCCGCTCACGAGCATCGCGCGGCGTATGTTGTCGTACCAGATGGACTGGCCGGTCTTCATAATTTCAACAAGGGGATTACTCATGTTTGCTCCTTCGGGGAGATGTTAGCTGTCAGATGTTTTATCAAAATCTCGCCAACATCTAACTTCTAGCTCTTAAATTTTTCGATCTCGCGTTTCGCCGTGTCCACCACGTTCTCGACCGTGAAGCCGAACTTCTTGGTCAACTCTTTGAGCGGCGCGCTCGCGCCAAACGTCTTCATGCCGACGATGGCCTCGTTGCTGTTCACGTAGCGACGCCAGCCGAACGTGCCCGCCTGTTCGACGGCGACGCGTGCCCTGACCGACGGCGGCAGCACTTCGTTTTTATAACTCTCGTCCTGATGCTCGAAGATTTCCCATGAAGGCATGCTGACGACGCGCGCCTTGACGCCGTCGGCCACGAGTTTTTCGTAAGCCTCGACGGCGAGCGAGACTTCCGTGCCCGTGCCGATCAAGATCACTTCGGGCTGCCCGCCTTCGCCGCTGTTGTCTGCGAGGACGTATGCACCGCGTTTGACGCCCTCGGCGCTCGCGTACTTCGTGCGGTCGAGCGTCGCCATCGGTTGACGGCTCATAACCATCACGGCGGGTTCGTGGCGGAGTCCCATCACGACGCGCCACGCTTCGGAGACTTCGTTGGCGTCGCCCGGTCGCATCACGATGAGGCCGGGGATGGCGCGCATGCTCGCGAGTTGTTCGATGGGCTGGTGCGTGGGGCCGTCTTCGCCGACGCCGATTGAGTCGTGCGTAAAGATGTGTATGGTTGGGATTTCCATGATCGCGGAGAGACGGATCGCGGGGCGCGAATAGTCCGAGAAGATCATGAAGCCCGAACCGTAGGGGCGAATCTTTGAGAGCGAGAGACCGTTCAGAATCGCGGACATTTCATGCTCGCGTATGCCGAAGTGGAAGTTGCGCCCGCCGTACCAGCGTCCCTTCTCCGGATCGTCGTCGGCTGTGAAATCGCCCGCGCCTTCAAACGTCAAGCGCGTCTTCGTTGATGGCGCGAGGTCTGCCGCGCCGCCGATAAACCAGGGCACGTTCTTGGCGATGGCGTTCAGGACTTTGCCCGAAGCGTCGCGTCCGGCCAAACCTTTGGCGTCCGCCGGAAACACGGGGATGTCTTTGTCCCAACCGTCAGGCAGTTCGCGCTTCTGCATCTTGACGAGTTGCTCGGCCAACTCAGGATGCTGCTTGCGATATTCTTCGACCTTCGCGAACCACTCGTCGCGCGCCTGTTTGCCGCGCGCACCGATGCCGTTCTTGAAATGCTCGCGCACTTCGTCGGGCACTAAAAACTTCTCGTCTTCCGGCCAGCCGTAGTTGCGCTTCGTCAGTTTGATCTCTTCTTCGCCGAGCGGTTCGCCGTGCGCGGCGTGCGTGTCCTGTTTGTTGGGCGCGCCCCAGGCGATATGACTGTCAACGATGATGAGCGTCGGGCGTTCAGACTCTTTACGCGCGACGGCGAAGGCGCGTTTGAGGGTTTCGAGGTCGTTGGCATCGCCGACGCGCGTGACGTTCCAGCCGTAGCCGATGAAGCGCGTCGCCACGTCTTCGGAAAACGCCCAACTCGTGTTGCCCTCAATCGTGATCTTGTTGTTGTCGTAAATCCAGCAGAGGTTGTCGAGTTTGAGATGCGCGGCGAGCGACGCGGCTTCGTGCGAGATGCCTTCCATCATGCAGCCGTCGCCGCACAGGGCGTAGACGTTGTAGTCGAACATCTCGAAGCCGGGGCGGTTGAAGTAGGCAGCCTGCCACTTGGAGGCGATAGCCATGCCGACGCTCGTGGCGATGCCCTGCCCCAGAGGGCCGGTCGTCGTCTCGATGCCGGATGTCCAGCGATATTCGGGATGGCCGGGGCAACGGCTGTCGAGTTGGCGGAAGTTCTTGATGTCGTCGAGTTCGACGGAAGGTTTTCCGGTCGTCTCATACTTTGCGTTGACGGCCTTCACGCCCGTCAGGTGCAGCATCGAGTAGAGCAGCATCGAGGCGTGTCCCATCGAGAGCACGAAGCGGTCGCGGTTCGGCCAGATGGGGTCTTCCGGATCGAAACGCATGATTTCGTTCCAGAGCAAATAAGCGACGGGCGCCATCGCCATCGGCGTGCCGGGGTGGCCGGAGTTCGCGGCCTGCACGGCGTCCATCGAGAGCGTGCGAATCGTGTTGACGCAGAGAGAATCTATAGAGGGCTTTTGACTCACAGCGGATGCTTCCATTAGTTGCTGGCTCCTTGCAGATTTTTCTACCGTCCCGCCGCATGAGGCAGGTCGTGCCATCGCACGTTTGTTGTAGCAGTAACGAGCGGAAAGAGCGTTAACCCTGCGTGATCATGAAAGCGAACGAAAGATTTATCGAAGATTGTTATCAGAGATCGGATGCCGCCGAGGACAGCGCGGGCGGAAAAGCCCTACCTGAATTCAGGATGAAATTGCAGGACGCGAAAAAGACTTGGTGTCGTCCGAATGAAGCGGCGGGATACTAACACAGTTCAGGAATAAACGTCTACGAACTTCTGCAACCGTTGGTGTCTTAAGCTGATTTTTATCCTCTGCGCCCCCTCTGCGTCCTCTGCGTCTGCGGCGGTGAATGCTTATGATCGCAATTCACCGCCGCAGACGCAGAGGACGCAGAGGGGCGCAGAGAGTTAAGCTGAATTTACTTCTGCACTTCAAACAATTCGCCGCGCTCGTAGGCGGTGATGAGGCGTTCGAGCGCGCCGACGCGGCGGCGTATGATCTCGCCCTCTTCCGTGTCTGCGACGAGGCGGGTTCGTTCGTAGTCGCGTATGGTCGCCATCTTCGGCACGATGTCCGCGCCTGCGGTGATGGCGTCGGAGATAGACTCAAAGTGATGATGCTCTGCGAGCGCGATGCGTTCGGGCGCGATGATGAGCGTGTAGCCGCGATCCCCGTAGGCTTCGGAAAACGCGCCGTCAATCGTGACTGCGTTGCCGCCATGCTTGACGGGCGCTTCCCCCTTCTCCACTTTGACGGGGACGTGGCCGTTGACGATCAAAGCGTCTTCCACTATGCCGAAGTCCGCCGCCACGCGACGGCAGAAGTCCGCCTCATGAATCAACTTGAAGTAAGGATTCTTGTGCTCCTTGCGCGCCTCTTTGTCTTCGACGAAATAGCTCTCGAAAGTCGCCATGCGGTCTTTGCCGAACAAAGGCGAAACCATGCCCGTCCAGAGATACCAGAGCCAATCGGCCTCGTCGCCCACGGTCTCCGCGCCCGCGTTCATCGCGCGCCGCACAACCTCGTCAAGCGCGTCGAACAACTCGCGCCCAGCGCACTCGCGCCCGTCAACGTTGAGAGCGAGAAACTCGCCGCGCTCGTCAACCGGCACGCAGCCGTGAAAGATCAGCGCGTGGTCGCGCCTGAGCCACGTCGCGCCGCGCCGCGTAACGAAAGACATGTGCTCCCACAGGCGCGAACTCGAAACGAACGACTGGCGGAGGCGATCCATGCACGCGCGTTCTTCCGCAGAGAGCGCGTAAGGGTCTGCGGCGTCGAGCGTCGGCAGGTGCGAGTCGAGCAGCGGGTAGGTGCGCCCGTCAATTTCGATTGTGCGGCTCGCGGCGTCAATCCGGTGCAGCAGGTTGCGCCGCTCCATGTCCCATTCGGGATGACGCCGGATCGTCTGACCTTCGAGTTTGAACTGCATGACGGCAACGGCCTTCTGCATTCGCGCCATCAGCAGGTCGTCGCGCAAGCCCGTGCCCTTCGTCTTGAAACGCTCGCAGGGGTCGTCTGCGTAGACGGTGCGCGCCAGTTTTTCGAGCGGCGCGATGATCAGCCCGTAGCCTTCTTCGAGTTGCGAGAGGCGTCGGTAGCGCAGCGAGACGCGCAAGACTGTCGCGATCAAAGCTTCCTGACCGAGACACGCGCCCATCCAGGAAACGTCATGGTTGCCCCATGTGAAGGAGACGTTCGGCTGCTCCAACAAATAGTCAATCACCTTGTCGAGACGCGGGCCTCGGTCGCCGAGATCGCCCGCGACGATGATTTCCGACACGGACAAGTTGCGTACGAGACGCGAGGCGGCGCGCACCGCCTGTAAATCCTTGTTGTGTGCGGCGAGCGCGTCAATCATCGCATCGACGTAAGCCGTGCCGCGTCCCGTCATCGGCTCGTCGAGCAGTTCCGCGAACAGTTCGGCGGACTCGATTGGCATCAGTGCGAACACCTGACGGCGGCGACGCCCGCGCGCCAGTTCGCGCACGATCTCGAATTGACGCCGGAGCACCGAGCGCACCCACAGGCAACGCGCCTCGCGGTCGTTCATGCGCTCGTGCAAATGCTCCATCAACTCGCGCGGGTAATAGAGGACGGCCAACAACTCCTGCTGCTCCCCCTCGTTCAATTTCCCGTCGAAGAGTCTGCCGACGAGCGAGCGCAGGCTGCCCGACGCGTTGTTGATGATGTGACGAAGCTTTTTGTATTCGCCGTGTACGTCGCTGACGACGTGTACGACGCCTTTCGGGAGCGATAGGGAGGCGCGCAGGGCTGCGGCTTCTGCGAGCGCCGCGTCAGCCGTCGGGTAATTTTGAGAAAGCGCGTGGAGTAGCGTTGACTCCTCGAAATTGTTCAGGCCGTGCAAGGTGCTTCTCCTGCGTAAAGTATTTTTACGTTGACGGAGTCGGATGAAAGCGGCGGGATACTAGCACAGCGGTATGCCTAAATCTACAATATCGTTTTGCGCGTCACGGATGAGCGCGATAACAACGCGAACGCATCAGTCAGCAAAAAAGCGAGAGGTCGAAACTCGTAAGTTTCGACCTCTGCCGAGAAAGTTTTAAGACTTGAAACTGAGCGACGTTCAGTTGGCTGCCGCTTCGGGGTTGGCGAAGAAGCTGTCGTCCATTTTGATGCCATAGGTGACGGTCAGGACGCGCGCCTCCTGCACCTGCTTGTCGTCCTTGTAAAGAACGGAGCGGAAGGGCACGAGCGTGTTCTGCGAATAGCGATAGTCGTGGAAGGTGCGTCGAAACTTGCTCGGCGCAGTGGCTTCGGGCAGCGTCTCCTCGTATTCGAGCCAGAGGACGCGCGCGGTTTTGCGTATGTCGGGGTTCGCGCTGATGTAGTAGCGCGTGGTTTTCTTATCCTTGTCCGTCAGGTCGAGCACCCAGAGGTCTAGACCCTTCATCTTTTCTTTGCCGATGAACGTGAGCGTCGAACCGTTCTCTTTGTAACGCAGAAGCGCGTCTATGCCGTGCTCGGTCTGCGAGCGAAATTCGGCGGTCACTTCCTGTCGAGGCGTAAACGCCGAGCCGTTGATGAGTCCCCAGATACGCCCCTCGTTGAAGACGAGCGCGTACTCCATCGTGGGCATCTTTTGATCCACGCGAATCTTATCCTTGCCCGCCGTTTCGCCGCGCACGAAACGCTGCTCGTAGCTGACCTCTTCGATGCGCCCGTCCGTCGCCGTGCGCGTCACTTTCCCGCGCTCGACGCCGTTGCGCCGGATTTGACCGAGCACCGCGCGACCACCGCCGCCGCCGTAAATGAGTATGACGGTTTCGGCCACCTGCTCGGCGGTCGGCATTTTGGCTTCCTTGCCCGTGACGGGCTGGACTTTCTTATCCACCTGCACGGCGGGCGTCGGCGTGGGCACGGCGGGCTGCTGAGGCGTCTGCGCGAAAGCGGAATTATAGAGGCCAGCCGCGCCGAGCAGCATGACCGCTAACGCAAAATTATAAAAGCGTCGCAACACCAGTAACTTCTCCTTAAAAACTTTTCGCTAAAGACCATCGGGAGTGAAGATCGGACAAATCAATTCGCGAATTGTAGCATAGAAGCCGACGCCCGTAAGCAATCTCCAAAACGGTTCGCAGTCGGCCACCCGTATTGATGCGGGAAACGTGCGCGGTGGATGCCCGCCGCGCATTGACAACGTGGCGACGGGGAATGTAGAGTGCGCGGCTTTTATCGAATTGAATGGCCTATTATATTATTCAGTAAAGCCCTCGTTTGTTCGTCTTAATTTTGCCATGTTTATACGACCTTCCAGGGAAATTAATTGACAAAGTTACTTTGCCCGATAAACTTCTCAAGTACCACTGTCTGTCGCTAACTTTATGCCAGAAATATTGCGAGATGAAACTGATTTCAGCGACGCAGCTTACGTGGTGCAACAAGTTCCGACAGTCATTGATCTTTTTTGCGGCGCAGGCGGTCTTTCTCTTGGATTTATCCAAGCAGGATATAAGGTGGCGCTAGCAGTTGATAATAATGAAGCGGCTCTAAAGACATACGCTACCAACTTAGGCACGCACTCTATTAACCATGATCTATCTGACGAGATAGACCAGCCAACGCCGACGGTTGTGGTTGGGGGGCCTCCTTGTCAGGGGTTTTCGTCGGCAGGACTTCGTAAAGCAAATGACTTCCGTAACAGCCTGGTGAGTTGCTTTACGCAACACATAATTAAACTTCGGCCTACTGCTTTTGTCTTTGAAAACGTAGAAGGGTTTCTTACAGCCGAAAAAGGTGTTGGCGTAATTGAGTTGTTAAGCCCCCTTATCGCAGCGGGTTATCAAATTCACTTGCGAAAGATAAATGCTGCGAATTACGGAATTCCTCAACACCGCAAGAGGGTCATCGCGATTGGCGGATTAGGTTGGAAGCCTACGTTTCCTGAGCCGACTCACACAGCTTTCGGCGCTCCGGGCGCGCATTTGGCTACCCACAAATTAGCGCCCACGCCCACTGTCGGCGAAGCATTTTGCGGCCTTCCCACTCCTACAACCGAGGAACCCGGCACGCCTCAAGGGCACTATTACCGCCCGCTGACGGGCTTGGATTTGCTCCGCGCCTTAGCTCTCAAACCGGGACAAACAATGCGTCACTTGCCTGACGAATTGCAGCATGAGAGTTATCGTCGAAGAGCTTTCCGACGTGTGTCCGATGGCACTCCATCCGAGCGGCGCGGAGGTGCTCCGGCAGGGCTTCGCCGGTTACGCTCAGACGAGCCATCCAAGGCTATTACGGGCGGGGCGCGAGCAGAACTACTACATCCCATTGAAGACCGCCCCCTGACTATCCGTGAGTGCGCTCGCTTACAGACTTTCCCTGACGAATTCACTTTCCATGGCACTGCGGCAGAGCAGTCTCAATTGATAGGCAATGCCGTGCCCCCGCGCCTGGCTTTCATTATCGCCAGTAATCTTGCGAAGGACTTGAGCGAGGTAAAGCATGTGGCTCCCGACGGTGCATTACTCAGCTTTATTCCAACTCTCTCGAGCGGATTTAGTCCAATCCTAAAGCAAGTCACTAACATGATTATGGAGCGATTTGCCAAGTCACCTTTTACTTCAAAAGTATTTCCATGACTCTGACCAAAACTCAAAGGGCATTCATCACAAAAATACGGACGGCGGGTGCTAGCGAACTAGGCGTGGCGCTGGATGATGGTATTTGCGCTTACTTGATCGCAGTAATAGCCAAAGACTTAGAATTGTTACAGCACTTCCCGGAGCTCACAGGTGAAATTACGCCGTTTTTCAGTAATCAACAATTACTCTCGCTCCGCTACAATGAGGCCGATTTCGAGATACTCTTTGAAAGATTGATAGGCTTACAGCAAGATGCAGATACATACTTTTACTGCCTGGCTACGCTTCATAAGGCCAGGTTGAAGTACGAACGTATACTTCAAGCCCAAGCCATCCCTACCATTGACCAAGTCGGCCCGCGCGGGTTGCTCCAATTCGGGAGTTTAAGCCCCACGGCTTTAGTGAGTTTCCTATTTTGGCGAAAGTGGATTTTCGATATAGACAATCGTGCGGGTCAGGAGACCGGATATGTTTTTGAGCCTATAATCGCGCACGCCATAGGCGGCGTGCCATTCAGTGCGAAAAAAAGTCCGATCAAACGTGGGGGAAGCGGCTCGCTCGGCAGGCAAGTTGATTGTATCCGTGAACAACAAGCCTATGAGATAAAATTGCGCGTCACGATTGCGGCATCAGGTCAAGGACGATGGCGTGAGGAGTTGGAGTTTCCAAATGACTGTCAGGCCAGCGGCTTCAAACCCGTGCTTATTGTTTTAGACCCTACTCCTAATGCAAAATTAGAAGAGTTGCGCAACACCTTTCTCAGAGCGTCGGGGCAAGTTTATGTGGGACAGGAAGCGTGGGATCACCTTAAGGCGTCTGCCGGAACAACGATGGCACGCTTCCTTGAATTATATGTTCATCTCCCGATTCAATCTTTGCTTAGAAGTGTTCCAGAATATTTACCTGAGATAGTTTTAAGAATGGACAAAGAGAATTTGGTTGTTGTAATAGGAGAAGAAACTCTGACGGTGCGGCGCGATTTTGTGAGCACGGAAATATCAGAGGACGCAGACTTACCTGAAGACGTGGATGACCACCTCCCAGGATTATGAAACGCTCCTGACCTTAGATTGACAAGGCAGGAAGATGACATGTAGAGTGCAGGGTTTTCACCAAACGCTTGTCGAGCGACGGTTAACAAGGAGTTAAACTTACTCCCCGTCGCCTGACGCCTGATTATTTTTTTGAAAGGATATTAACACTGTGAAGAGAGTCGGAATTTTGGTCGGACGCGAGAAGACGTTTCCGCAGGCATTGATTGATCGAATTAACGCGCGGGGCGCGGGCGAAGTTGAAGCCGAGTATGTCATTGTCGGCGGCGTACGGCTCGACGAGCCGCGACGCTACGACATCATTATTGACCGCATCTCGCACGAAGTTCCCTTCTACCGTGCGTTCCTGAAGCGCGCCGCGCTCGAAGGCACTCAGATCATCAACAACCCTTTCTGGTGGTCTGCGGACGATAAGTTTTTCAACTACTCGCTCGCCATCAAACTCGGCGTCGCTATCCCGAAGACCGCGCTCCTGCCGCAAAAAGATTACATCGAAGGCATCACCAGCGAGTCTCTGCGCAATCTCGAATTTCCGCTCGATTGGCAAGGCATCGTTGACCACGTCGGCATGCCCGCCATCATCAAACCCTTCGACGGCGGCGGCTGGAAAAACGTCTCGCGCGTCAATTCGATTGAAGAACTCTGGGAAGTTTACGACACGACGGGAACGCTCTGCATGACGCTGCAAGAGTTCATCGCCTTCGACCAGTTCGTGCGCTGCTACTGCATCGGGCAGGAAGAAGTGATGATCATGCCCTACGACCCGCGCAAGCCGTATCTTTCGGGCGAGCAGTACATCCAAGACCCGAACTACCTTTCGACCGAACTTGCGCAGCGCATCGGCAACGACGTGCGCACGCTCTGCCGCGCGCTCGGCTACGACATCAACACCGTCGAGTTTGCGATCAAGGACGGCATCCCTTACGCGATTGATTTTATGAATCCCGCGCCGGATGCGGAACTCGCGTCGGTCGGCGAGTTTTATCACAACTGGGTGACGGACGCGGTCGTCAACCTCGTCTTCAAACGCCTCGCCGAGCCGCAGACCGACGTTCGTTATCGTTGGGACGCGATGCTCAACCCGCGCCCCATTGAATCGGCTGTGCAGGCGATGTCTGCTGCCGCGTCAGCCGCGCAACAATCCGTCTCCGCAATCATCCCTGAATCCGGTCGTGAAATCGCTGCGGACATCGCGGCGGGAGTCACAGACATCGTCGAGGGCGCGACCAATGCTGTCTCCGAGTTTCTCGGAAAGACGAGCGAGCCGGAAGCGTCAACAGAGGAACAGAACGCAAAGCCCGCGCGCGGCGCTTCCGCCAAAACGCCGAAGGCCACCACGCCGCGAAAGGGCGGAGCGAAATCCGCCACGCCGCGCGTGAAGAAACAGACGCCCGACGCTTAACCAACCGTAATTTTGTTACCGGCTTCAAACGCCAGGCGACCAAAGCATTCACCGCAGAGACGCAGAGAACACAGAGGGGGCGCAGAGAAAGACATTCAACTCTCTGCGCCTCCTTTGCGCTCTCTGCGTCTCTGCGGTGAATGCTTTTCCAGTCAAACTCGACCGCTAACATTTTCAGGATTAACCAACATGAAGGAAATTTACGTAAGCACGGATGTTGAGACTGACGGGCCGATCCCCGGCCCGCATTCCATGCTCAGTTTCGGCTCCGCCGCCTATCTCGCCGACAAGACCTTGCTCGGCACGTTCACGGCCAACCTCGAAACACTGCCCGGCGCGAGCGGTCATCCCGAAACGCTCGCGTGGTGGAAGACGCAGCCGGAGGCTTGGGCGGCGTGTCGTGAAGATTTACAAGCGCCCGATGTGGCAATGAAGAACTACGTCGCGTGGCTCAAAGCGCTTCCCGGTCGCCCGATCTTCGTCGCCTATCCGGTCGTCTTCGATTACATGTTCGTGCAATGGTATCTACACAAGTTCGCGGGCGAGAGTCCCTTCTCCTTCATCGGCCTCGACATCAAATCCTACGCGATGGCGATACTCAAGAAAGATTTTCACCACGTCGTCAAATCCAACATGCCCAAACGCTGGTTCGACAATCTCCCGCACACGCACAAAGCCCTCGAAGACGCCATCGAACAAGGCGCGCTCTTCTGCAACATACTGGCGGAGAATACGAGATAGGGGAAAGGTAAGAGGTAAAGGTAAAAACTAAAAAGCATGGCGCAGCACTTAATCGCTGCGCCCTGCTTTTGACTTCAACCTTTACCCTTTCCCTTAAATTCCCCCTTATCCTTTCCCCTACGCTTTGATCGTCCGAGTAGTACGTCGGCGATGGCGTTTGAGATGGGCAGACCCGGGCAACGTTCGAGCCAGAAGAACTCGCCGACGGGATTGACTTCGAGAAAGACGTGGCGGCCTTCCGGCGTCACGATGAAATCGGCTGCTCCGTAGTTCAAATCGAAGTAATCCATCAAGCGCAACAGTTTTTCTTCCACTTCGGGCGGAAGCTCGTAAGGTTGCCATGCGTCGAGCAATTGAACGCCGTCGCGCCGCCAATCGTGCGTGGCGCGCTCGGACGCCTGCGAGTCAATCGCGGCGGTCATCACGCGCTCGCCGACAATCGTGGTGCGCAGTTCCAACTTCTTCGACACCTGTTCCTGAAAAGTCATAGGGCAGAGCCGCAGCCCTTCGAGATCGTTCAAATCTTCCGCCGTCACGGGGTTGGTGAAGACCACCTTCTCCGTATCGTCTTCATTGATCGCGAAGGAGGAGAGCATCTTTGTGATCATCCCGCGCTCGCAGGTGCGCGCGAAGACGCGTACGGCTTCGGGGTCGTTGGTGATGAGCGTGCGCGGCGTGTCGAGTCCCAACTCGCGCGCGACTTGAATTTGCAACTGCTTGCTTTCGGCGCGACGAATCAGGTGTTCGGCGTCCATGCGAAACACTTCGAGACTCGCGAGCATCCCGATGACGGAGGCGCGCGATTCGCCGAGCGACGCGGAACGAAACTGGCGATCCATCTCGCGCGGCAATTGCCCGCCGACGTTCAAGCGGCGATGCCAGATCGCCGTAACGTCGCGCAAGTCGAGCGTCGCGCCGTCTGCGGTGAGCGAAAGCCTCTCAGGCGTTTCGCCGTACTGTGCGACGAGTTGAACCTCGGTCGGAAATTTATCCGTGTCGAAGCGAAACGCGCTTCCGCCGCGTCGCTTTATGGCTTCTGCGACGAGCGCGACGCTTTCGTTGTCGCCGCTGTGCGTGATGATAAGGACAGTCATAAAGTTTTAAGCGACGAGCGCGTCGGCGATAGCTTCCGAGATGGGGTGAGCGAGATCGCGTTCGAGCATGCCCCATTCGCCGCCGGGGTTGACTTCGAGAAAGACGTGTCGGCCTTCGGGCGTGCGGATGATGTCAATTGAAGCGTAAGCGAGTTGCAACTTACGCATCAACGCAGTGAGTTGCGCTTTGAGTTCGGTCGGGATGTCGTCTTGCTGCCAGTGGCATTCTTCGGGCGCGGCGCGTCGCCAATCAGTCTGCCCGCGCTCGCTACGGCTCGCGTCGAGCGCGCCGACAAAGAACTTTCCTGCAACATAGACGACGCGCAGTTCGAGCGACTTCGCGATGCGCTCCTGAAAAACCATCGGACTATGACGCAGCCCGCTCATATCTTCCAGATCATCTTCACCAACCTCATTCGTATAAACGAAATCGCCGCTCGCGCCCATGCTGTATGAGACGGGCGCGAGAAGTTTCGCCACGAGCGCGCCGCCACACTCGCGAAAAAATTCCCTCGCGCGCCGCGCATCGTTGGTTACGAGCGTCTGTGGAATGCGCAAGCCCGCTTCGGCGGCGAGGCGCAGTTGCAGGAGTTTGTTCTCGGCCTCACGCTCGCGCAGGCGTTCGTTGATCCAACGCGCCGCTTGCAGCCCGTCGAGGAATCCGTCGAGCGCGGCGACCGATTCGCGCAGGCACATGCGGCTAAACTTCGGGTCGAGATTTTCGTCCAATTGAGGCGGCCAAATCTTTCGCGCCCAGACAGCGCGCACCGCATCCGCTTCGCACGACGCCGCGCCGTCTTCGATTGTGTAACTGAAACCGTCCGTGCCGAGACGCGCCGCGAGCCTCACCTCGTGCGGGAAACGATCCATGTCGAAGCGGAAAGTTTTCGCGCCGCGCACTGCGAGAGCGTCGGCGACGCGATCCACCGTGTAGAAATCTTTGGTGTGCGTGAGCAGCAGGACAACGTCCCGCTCCGGCTTGGTTGCCATACAAAGAAGATAGTTGAGAAGAGCCGTGTAAGTTACCGCGTAAACTGTTAAGGACATCCCGCGCGGGATGTCCTTAACAGTTTCGACGCACTCGCGGGGGAGTGCGAGCTTTGTCTTTCATCTTGCGTGGCAGGTCGGCGGGACAGGCGCGCTTTGGGACTCTTTGAATTTCAGAAGTTCACAAGTCGCGTCCGCCACACGCGCCGCTTACACGCGAGAGAAAGGGTCTATGTCTTCGTCGCGGTCGGAAGGGTATTTCAGAGTTTGAAAAGAGGCTCCGTCGTTCGGCGCGCCGGTTGTGGTTTCGATGTGCTGCCCTTCGAGGAAGCGCGCGAAGAATGGGGTTTCGCTTGCCTTCGATGAATCATCGCGGGTGTTTTCTCTGTTGGCTTTCTCTTGGTTCTTCATGCTCGGGTCTCCTTTATTCTTTCAAAGAGGGATCGGGGAAACGCTCGTAGTCACATTTCAAACCATGCAGCGGGTCAAGGTTGATAGCAACAGGTTATTTCAATCATGAACAAATAAAAATAAGCTACGCTTGAGAATCGAGCCTCATAATTTTGGTTGCTTACTCATACGCGAAAGTTAAAATAAAGTTCAATGAGCGAGACTCTTATTAACAAAATCCGAAGAGTCGTATTTATACAAAAAGCAAAACCCATACCACCCGCGATGCTCTTCTTACCTCTATCTCTTTCAGACGAAAAGAGGCTTTAGTTTCCGTTAGAGTTATTCGATGTCTACAAGAGAAGACAGATTTCAACGACAGGTATGTACTTCCGTTGACGCCTACTTTTTTAGCGTTGAAACGATTCGATGCCAGAGTAACTGTGCAGCGATCAGGTGAGACGATTTATTACTTAAGAGGTGGCGCTCATCGCGTAGCGACCGAGTTTGAGCTGGAGGCCGCGACGCGTGATGCCGAGATCGCGTGCGGCGCGCGAGATGTTGCCTTTGTGGCGGCGCAGTGCGTCGGCGATCATGCGGCGTTCGAGTTCTTCTACGGCATCGGGGAGAGACATATCTTCCGGCACGGGATTCGACATCGAACCGAACGGGGCGATGTTTGTCGTCGTCGTGGAGACGGGGGCGGAGGTGCGTTTGAGTTCGGGCGAGAGATGATCGGGCGTGATCAAAGTGCCGTCTTCGGCGCGTGCGACGATGCGTTGAATCTCGTTGACGAGTTGGCGTATGTTGCCCGGCCAATCGCAGACCATCAGGAGGTCAATCGTCTCGGGCGTGATGCGTATGCCGCTGCGCCCGAACTTCTGTGCGTAGTGGCCGATGTAATGATTGACGAGCGTGGGGATTTCCGAACGACGTTCCCTGAGCGGCGGGACGTGCAGGCGAATAACGTTGAGACGATAGTACAAATCTTCGCGGAAGCGACCGTCTTTCAACATGTCTTCGAGGTCGCTGTTGGTGGCGGCAATGATGCGCACGTCCACCTTCGCAGGCCGCTGCTCGCCCAAAGGCTGTATCTCGCCTTCTTGCAAAAAGCGCAACAACTTTGGTTGCACGTCGAGTGGCAGGTCGCCTATTTCGTCGAGGAAGAGTGTCCCGCCCGCAGCAGAGCGAATCACTCCCGGTGAATCTGAGACTGCGCCCGTGAACGCTCCCCTGCGATAACCGAACAGGTAAGCGTCCGACAACTCTTTCGGCACGGCGGTGCAGTTGAAGGGGACGAAGACTTTCGAGCGACGAGATGAGAGCGCGTGGATGGCGCGGGCGACCAACTCTTTGCCCGTCCCGCTTTCGCCCGTGACGAGTACAGTCACGTCCGACGAGCGGATTTTGTGTACCTCTTCGACGAGGCGTGTCATGGCCGGTGACGAGTGGATGAAGCCGGGCATGAAACTCTGGCTGGCGAGCGTTGATTGCTCCGCGCCGTCTAAGCCTTCGCGCGCCTTTTCGCGAAACGCGCACACGTCCAGACCGAGTTCGACCATACGCAGCAGCGGGTCGAGCGAGACGCCGCCCGGAAGCCCTGCCGCGCCCTGCGGCGAGACAACCAGAGTGGCGTGCGGCGCGTTTGCCGGACGCAGTTCGATCACCTCCGCCTGTTGCCCGCTCGCGGCGCGCTGTCTCTCCTCCGCGCTCTCCGCACGGCGCAACTTCTCCAACAGTTCCCCGCCCTCACCTTCCGTCCAACCATACGCCACGACGACGCGCTCACGCCCTTCTTCATCAGGCTCCGCGATCAAAATTTGACGCGCGTCCGTCTCCTGATAGATCACTGCGGCGAGTTCGCGCAGGAGCAGTTCGCGCGAGGCGACGGCATCGGTCAGGCGCAGCAAGATGAGATGCGTGAGGTTGTCGAACTGCGGCTCTGCGGCAGTCGCGCCGGTGCTGTCCGTTTGATTGAGCGCGGCCAGAGCTTCTTCTGCGCGTGTGATGTCGAGACGTGCGCCGAGTTCGCGAAAAGTTTCGGCGGCGCGCGTGAGACATTCGTGTGCGCGTTCGGGCTGCACGGCAACGTAGGCGCGACCGAGATCGTAGCGCGAACGTGCGCTTCGGTAGCGGTCGCCGAGCATCTCGTAGATCGAGACGCTACGCCCGAAGTGTTGCGCGGCGAGCATGGCATTGCCCTGCGCGAGCGAGAGCAGGCCGTGAAGGCGCTGCGCTTCGCCCGACACGGCGAGATCGGAGGAGGACGCGTCCGCCGTCTCCTTCAACACCAGATTCAACTGTTCTTCGCATTGCGCCAGGTCGCCGCGACGCAAGAGAGTTTCGCCGAGCAGCAGGCGCGAATCGCAGACGGCCTGACGATCACCGATCTTCTCCGCGTATTCGAGCGCGCGCCGCCCCATTTCAAGCGCGCGTTCCGGCTCGTCCATTGCCAGATGACAACGACCGAGCGTGCGCAGGGCTTGTCCCGCGTACCATTTGTTGCCGTGCAGTTGCGACAGCTCGACGGCGCGTTCGAGATATTGCCCGGCCTCTTCCAAGTCGCCGCGCAGCATCAACAGTTCGCCGAGCGAGTCGAGGATCATCGTCTGCTCGCCGCGTTTGTCCGTCTCTGAAGCGAGCGCGAGCGCACGCTCCAACGCCGCTTGCGCGCGGTTCCATTCGCCGACAAGAATCAAATGTATGCCGAGGTTGTTGTAGCCGTCGGCGGCGTTGGCCTTGTGCTCCGTGCGCTCGTAATAACTGATCGCGGTTTCTAAATATTTGATGCCGTCGTGTGGTCGCTTGAGAAACCAGCAGACGCCAGCCATGTTTGTGTAAAGTTTGCCGAGCAGATAAGGCGCTGGATGATCGCCGACGAGTTTCAAAGATTGTTCAAGGTTGTTCAGCGCAGGCTCGTAGTTGCCTTCAAAAAGTTCTGCCAGCGCGATGGCGAAATAGGCTTCGGCCAGCCCGCGCCAATCGCCCGTGCCGCGAAAATATTCGAGCGCCTTTTGCGCGTGGTCGTGCGCGATCGTGTATTCGTTGATGCTGCGGTAGACGCGTGCGAGCGCGACATAGACCGAGCCGACCTGCGCGCCGCCGCCGCGCTCTGTCGCCTCGCGCAACGCAGCGTTCAAGAGCGCGATGGCCTTCGGATGATCGCCCGTGTAGTTGTAGGCGAGGCCGAGTTGGACGCCGAGATAGATCGAAGAAACCGGATCGCACTTGGCGCGCTCTTCCGGCTGCTCGTACATCTGCACGGCTTCGAGCGACTCGCGATAACGCCCCTGCATCTCCAAAGCCGCCGAGAGCAGGCAACGCGCACGCGCTAGGAGCGACGCGTCCTGCCTCGACGCGCGCATGAGCGTTGCCGTTCGCTTCAACACTTCGGAGGTAAGACCCTGATCGAGCAGCAGGCGCACTTCTTCCAGCCCGCGTTCGAGCGACTGGCGTGCGGCCTGCGCGCGGGTGCGCGCATCGCTCAAACTAACGATGCCGGACTCCCCCTTGCGCCCCTCCTCGCTCATGTTCTGGCGGCCTCCGCTGGAATGATTATCGTTACGAAATTTCGCGGCTCAGTGGCCGCCGTCGCCCGTCAACACACGCCTCTCCCTTCAAACGTGTGCGAGAGAAACGCTTCATCAGTGCCGACGGATTTGTCGGGTCAAATATAGTGTCTGCGTAGTTAAATCACAACTTGGGGGTTTTCCGAGCGCGCGTCAGTTGTGCATCTCGCGCGTTCAAGTTTGCGGCGGGAGATAGATCGTGTCGTAGTGGCTATGAAGTTTGTAACCCGCGCGGCGGTAGAACGTTTGCGCTTGCTCGTTCTGTTCGTTGACCAGCAAACACAAAGACTTCGCGCGCAATAACAACTCACGACTCAACTGTGAAAGACAGCGCAGCCCGTATCCATTGCCGCGCTCGTCAGGATTCACGTAGACGCCTTCGAGATATATGACTTCGGGCGTGTGAGAGGAGATGTCCGTCTTAAAGATCAAACGCGCGTCTTCAATCCACACCCAGATGCGTCCCTGCTCGACGCGCCGCGCGATTCGCGCGAGAAAGCCCTCACGGTCAACTTCGAGCGGATTTATACGACTCTCATCAAACGCCATCTGCGCGTGTACTTCGGCGACAAGTTCGATGTCTGCGAACGTTGCCAGCCGCAAACCCGGCACACGTTCGCGCACCTCAACAGGCCATTTTTGCTCCAACAACAACTCTTGCTGGACGAGCAAAGGAGACTCTCCCGCGCGCGCGTAAACAGACCAAAACTCTCCAACCGATTCGCGCTCTCCCACGATGACGTGCGCGTCGCGCCGCTCGCGCGCCTGACGTGCAAACGCCCCGATAGTCTCCGCCGATTCGGCGGCGAAGAGAACATGATGCCCGATCAAAGCGACGCCGGTGAGTTTGCCCTGCTTGTTGCGACACGCGTAAAAATTCCCGCGATTCAGGCTGCTCTCGAAGCCGTTGTCGCGTATGAAGCTCATCATAATGACGTTTCGAACCGGATGCGCGGCGAGAAACTCAAGAGCCTCTTCCTCCTGCCCTCGGACAAGAAGTTGCGGCGAAGAGTGGCGACCGGCAGGTGAGGTGCGCGCCGCGCGTGAATGCGCGGGCTGCGTCAGAGATGAATCTAAAGTTCGAGACATAGCATTTGTCAGGGTGAAGCGAGAGGGAATTTAAGATTGAGCAACCAATCGGCGCGAGAGCAGCGCGCGAGATTAGTAGCCGATATAATCCGCGCCGGTGTCAAACACCACAGGCGCGTAACTTGTGCTGTCTCCGTCGGCCATCGTCCGAAGAGCCTTAAACAGCGTGTCACTTATGATCACGCCGTCGCTGATAATCACGCCGTCGTCATGCAGGAATCCGTCGCTGATAATCACGCCGTCGCTGATAATCACGCCGACGGCGACATAAGGCGTACCGTTGCCGAGCACGCCGCCATCGCTCGTCAGGATGTGGTCGCTGATGATCACGCCGCTGCTGAGCAAATCCGGATTTCGCCGCAAAATGTTGTCGCTGATGATGACGCCATCGCTGATAATCACACCGTCGCTGATGATCACGCCGAGATTGTAAATGCGCTGGTAGTTGGCGATGAGATCAGTGCCGGTGGCGAAACTGTAATTGAGGACGATGCCCTGCGCCCAGTTGAAGGTCTGACCTGCGATGGTCGTGCGGGGCGTCGGGAGCGCGCCGTTCAAGAGAGGCGTGCCGAGTGGCATGCCGCTCGTGATGTCTGTGCGAATGAGTTTGGCGAGCCTGACCGCGCCCTCTATGTTGAGTTGACCCGCGCCTTGCTCGAACATGTTGAATCCGGCGAGCGGCTGAGCGGTGTACATCAAGATCATCTTGATCATGTTCGGCGTCAACTTCGGGTTGACTTGCAACAGGAGCGCGGCTGCGCCTGCGACTTGCGGTGCGGACATCGAAGTGCCGCTCATAAACATCATCGCGCGGCTGTCGTCCGAACTGACGCCCGCTTCCATCTGCGGCTGGTGCGTGATGAGGAAATTCTTCGCGCCGCAATCCTGGTGACTGACGGGGCACTCGCCTTCGGACTGCGCCCCGACCAACTTGTTGCCCGGCGCGACGAGGTCGGGTTTGACGAGGTTGTCAAAACGGCGAGTGCCTGCTGCGTCTAGATAGCTGCCTCGTGTCGGGCCGCGAGAGCTATAAGTGGCGATGCGGTCGTCGCCGCGCTCGTTCGTGCCGAAGGTGTTGGTCGCGCCGACGGTGATGGCTGAAGGCTCTATGCCGGGCGAATGAATCTGGCCGTAAACTTTCTGCCCGTCGTCAGTCTTCCCGTTGTTTCCTGCCGCCGCCACTACGACGATTCCTGCATCAACCAGACGCCGCACCGCGAGGCACACAGGATCGTTGCGGTAAGAGTCAACTGCGGGCATGCCGAGACTCATGTTGACGACGCGTATGTTGTAAAGCGTGCGGTTAGCCAGCACCCAATCGAGCGCGAGCAAAACTGATGAGACTGTGCCGCGCCCCTCGTTGTCGAGCACGCGCAGGTTGACGATATTTGCGTTCGGAGCGATGCCTATGTAATTGGCGTTCGCGATGCGCCCGTTGCCGCCCGCGAGTGAAGCGACGTGCGTTCCGTGCCCGTACTGGTCGTCTGTGTTGCCGTAGTTGACGAAATCCTTTTCCGCCACGATGCGCACGTCGCTGTCGTCTGTGCGCCCGTTGCGGAAAGATTTGTGGCTGCGCTTGATGCCCGAATCGAGCACGGCGATGCCGATGCCTGTGCCGTCGAGTCCGCCCGTCGCCTGTGCGCGCACGAGGTCTGCACCGGTCGTCGCTGAGACGTGGCCGAGCGTACGCACTTCGCGGTCGGCTGAGATGTAGGAAATTTCCCCGAATTTTGCTAACTCTAAAAGCTCGCGCGCTGGCATCTCCGCGCTGACGAAATTCGAGTCCTGAAAACTGTAGTTGACGCGCACGGTCGGGCGCGCGTAGATGGCCTGCACACCGGTGCTGGCCGGACTGTTGAAACGGCAGATGACGCGAAATGTTTTTCTGCGAACGAGCCGGTTGGTCAACTGTTGGGATAAATCGGGCGAGAATTTATCAAGCTGCCCCCCGCTGGCGGGCACAGGCGGAGTCGGATTCTTAACTTTGCGATTCGTAGCGACAGCTGTTTGCGTTGCCGTGTTAACGGAGGCTTTCGCTCCCCCTTTGCCCTGCCCCTGCACGGTCAAGCCGCCGAAATTGCCGAGGCTGAGCGAGACGAGCATTAGCAAGGCGGTGAAACTTCTGCTTGTGGAGCGGTTAATTCTTTTCATTTCAGTATGGCGGACTGCTCGAAACTCTTTGTTAAGAAACAAATTAAGGGGATTATTAACCTACTCTGGATTGAATCGGTTGGCGCATAGTTTGAGGATTTCGAGCCTCGAAACGTTGCTACAAATTCCTCGACGAAGCACTAGATTTTGCAGCCTTCCCGTTCAACCTACGCAACTAGCATAGTGCAACAATCGTGCCAACTGCTGGAAACCACTCGTTTTTGCTCCGGTCTCCCCGCACGAAATTTTAGCCGCGCCGATATTTGGAAAAAACCCAGCAAATCAGAGTTTTTTCAAACAAACCGCGCATGCTTCGACTTGCCGACGCTGCCCCTAGTCAGCTTCCCGCTTCATAAAAACCCCTCTCAACTCTGTATATCTCTTTCGCATCGCATACTTCCTTCGCAGTTTCCATAAAAACCCAGTGTTTATGCGCCTCAGAACGCGTCCGACCATGCTCTCCGCGAAGTGGTGCGAACCAGGTATCGCTTTTTGACGCCCGAAACCTGTTGATGAAATCGTCTCGCTTGCACACGAAAGACGAGAATATCCGCTAAAGGCTTCATTTTGTGTTGTTTCCTGTTTTTGGCACGGCGGTTGTAAAGCGTAGGTCGCGTGGTCTAGCAAGGCGAGCGCAAGTAGCGGCGAAAAGTCGCGGCTCGCAGGAGTTCTATAACAGCAGGCGCATCAAGGGTGCGAAATTTTCAAGGTCAAGAGGAAAGAGCGATGAGTTTTCTGAAAAGCAAGATGCAATCATTTAATTTGCGAGGAGGCGCGGCGGGGATCATACTTCTTCTCACCCTGTTCGTCTTGAACGCTTCAACGGCCTACGCCGGAAAAGACTGTAGCGGCGCGTTCACCGTGCGGCTCTCCGACGGTCGCGTTATCAGCGGCCAGCAGATCAAAGTTACGGTTCCGGTCGGCGCTGGCTTGACCGCGCAGATGAGCGGCAAGTTCGTCAACTTCACGGTTGACCTGGACACATTCAGGGTCACGAATTACACCTTGCAGAGCAATATCACGGCCAACCAACCCGCCGTCATCTTCACGCGCAAAGAACCGCTGCACGGCAGGATTCTGACGAGCGCTTTGAGCATTGACCTCAACAGCGAGCAGGCCGTCTTGCAGCGTTCGGGCGGCGGCCAGAGCATGAAGATTCAGGCGAAGGATTGCAGCGAGGGCGGCATCTTCCAGATGGAGCCTGAGCCTGCCGCCGAAGTCGTGCATGAGTTAGGGCCGCTTTTCGTCTATTGCATTGATAGTCTGAACCGCGTCCTCATCGTCAGCGCGAGCAGTCCTTTCGTCGGGCGCGAAAGTCCCGAACTTGCGACGCGCACGTTTCCGGCGGGCAACGCAATCGTCGGCACGAAAGTCTCGCGCTGGCAGATACAGTCCGGTGGTCGCATGGGCATGGTCACGGGCGAAGACGCCGTAGAGCCTCTGACCGCTCCATGCTCCACCACTTCGACAGGGCCGACGCCGACTCCTTCGCCAAGCCCGACCGCAACGCCAAGCCCGTCGCCGACTGCAACGCCGTCTCCTTCGCCGAGCGCCACGCCGAGTCCGTCGCCTAGTGCAACGCCGAGTCCGTCGCCAAGTCCCTCGCCCAATCAAGGCGCGGAGGCGAGAATGCAAATTCGTCTCGTCGGCGCGAGTCTCAACGGCGCGACGCCCGTTGGCGAAGCCGAGTTCAGACGCGAGGCCGAAGGCAGCCGTCGTCTGCGGATCAAGATCGAGAACGTGAACTTGCCGAACGGGACGACGCTCGATGTGCTCGTTGACAACGTGCGTGTCGGCCAGATCGTCATCAACTCGCTCAAAGGCGAGATCGAACTCAGAACCGATCACGGGCAGACGACTCCGCCCGTCGTCAACGGCACGAGCATTGTCATTGCCGACCGCACAGGCGCGACCGTCATCGCCGGAACGTTCACGCAGTCGCTTCCGACGCCCACGCCGACACCCGGCCCGTCGCCAAGTCCGACGCCGAATCCGACGCCTAACCCGACGCCCAATCCGAACGGCGAAACGCGCGTGCGGATTCCGCTCTCCGGCGCGGCCATCGGCGGCATGATTCCGCAAGGCCACGCAGATTTCCGCGTGCGCCCCGACGGTCGCCGCTTGAACGTCGAAGTGCAGGACGTGAATCTTCCTGCCGGTACGACGTTCCGCGTCCTCGTCAACAATGTCAGCATCGGACAGATTGTGCTCAACACTTTCTTCCGGGGCGAACTTGAACTCAACACCAACGATGGAAACAGCGTGCCTGTCATCACAGACGGCACAACCGTCGCCGTCGTCAACAACGCGACGGGCGCGACTATCGTGGCGGGCGTCTTCGGCGCGATTGCACCGATTGCGAACCCGCTCGAAGACGGTAACTTCTTCGTGCGCCAGCAGTACCTGGACTTCCTCAACCGCGCGCCCGAACAGGGTGGACTCGACGCGTGGCTCGGCGTCCTTGCGAAGTGCCCGAACAACGGCTACGGCTCGACGAATCCCGATTGCGACCGCGTGCAAATCTCTTCGGGCTTCTACCGCTCGCCGGAATTTAGCGGACGCGGATTCTTCGTCTATCGCTTCTACGACGCTGCGCTCGGACGCCTGCCGCGCTACGCGGAGTTCATGCCCGACATGGCGCGCATCGGCACGCCGCAAACCGCCGCCGAATTGGAAGCAAGCAAAGACGCCTTCGTCGCGGAGATCATGGCGCGGCCTGAGTTCCAGTCGCGCTACGGTGGGCTGACGAACGCAAGCAACGCAGAGGCGTTCGTGAGCAAGTTGGAGCAGACGGCGGGCGTTCGTCTCGCCAACCACGCGCAACTCGTCTCGGAGATGGCGAGCGGCGCACGCACGGCGGCGCAAACGCTGCGCGTCTTCATCGAGAGTCAGGAAGTGCAGACGCGCTTCTTCTATCGCGGGTTCGTGGCGATGCAATACTTCGGCTATCTCAGGCGCGACCCCGAACAGTCGGGCTTCGAGGCGTGGGTGAACGTGTTGACCAACGGTGCGCCAAACGTCCAGACGGGCGACTACCGCACCTTGATCTTCGGCTTCCTACACTCGCACGAATACCGCAACCGCTTCGGCCAACCGTAACGCACACGCGCGAGCGCGGCACGAAGATGCTGCTCGCCAAACCTTAAACCTGACAGGAGGCGTTGATTTATTCAACGCCTCCTTTTTTAGATCAACAATCTATTTTTCGTTGCTTGATATGATCAGGTAGCGCACAGTCAAAGCAAAACCTTCACCGCAGAGACGCAGAGGGGGCGCAGAGAAAACATTAATCTTCTCTGCGCCCCCTCTGCGCTCTCTGCGTCTCTGCGGTGAGTGCTTACTTTCTTTACCTTCACCTGAAAATTGATCTAAACGAACACGCCCGGCCCGGGGCCAAGCACGTTGTCGGGATCGTGTTTGCTCTTCTCGCTCCTGAGTTGTCCCCAGAAAGGTTGGAAATGCTTTTTCCAATCGTGGGAATCCAAGCGCACCGCGCTAATTGTGTAGAACTTGCCGCCGAGGTCGCGGTTTTGCTCGTAGAGCCTGCGATTTTCCGCGAGCACTGCGTCCACAATCGGCGGAGCGGGAGGAATAGTGCGTAGGAGGTCGAAGCCGAAGAAGACTTCTTCGTCCGGCACGCGGAGCATCGGACGCTTGAGACGCGATTTGCGGAACGGGTTGAACAGCACGAGCGAACCCGGCAGGAGTAGCGACGTATCGAGCGCGGCGATGGTTTGCGACGCGAAATCGTCAATCCCGGAATCCGGCACGAACAAGTCAAGCCACGGGTGCGGGAAGCCGCCTAGTCCCGCCGCTTCCAGAATGTCAATAAGTTGGTTGACGAGTTCCGTGAACTCGAAATAGGTTCGGTCTTCGGTCTGCTCCGCCCCGGGAATGGAATTGAGTCCTTCGAGCGGGTTCGTCGGCAGTTCAGCAGCCGACGTGTAGTACGACGTACACTCTACGAAGAAGGCGAAGCCTCCGGCGGGCGTCGGCACGCCGAAGCCGCGAAAATGGTCGAAGCGTTCCGCGTTGATGAGGAATCGCAGATCGTCGAGCATCGCCGGAACATTCGCGTAAAAGAGGCGGAGCGTCTGCGCGCGTTCTTTGGCGGGGACGAGTCGTATCGTCGCGCGGACGATGATCGCGCAGAGTCCAAGACCAGCGAGCGCCGCCTCGAAGAGACTCCTATTCGTCGCCTCCGAGCACGTTACCAATTCACCCTCTCCAGTGACGACCTGTAGTTCGAGAACGTTATCCACCTGCGCCCCGTACCGGTAACTACTGCCGCTGACGCCGCCCACAGAGAGCGTCCCGCCGATTGTGAGCCGCGTGTAATCGGTGAGCACGGGCGGCGTAAGACCTGCGGCTGTAGTGGCGAGCAGCAGATCGCGCCACACGACGCCCGCATCAACGTCGGCGCTACCTTGTGTGATCGAGTGAATCTGATTCAGCGTGCTGATATCTATGACGACGCCCGCATCCGCCTGCGACTGGCCGAACGCCGTATGACCTTTGCCGCGACCTGCGATGCGTATGCCGTGTTGTCGTGCGAAGCGCACCACTTTGACGATGTCTTCCACTGATCCGGGACGAAGGACTGCGACGGGTGTGCGGTGAACGATGTGGCCGAAGTCGTCGGCCACAGAAGCGAGTGAAGCCGGGTCGGTGGCGAGCGTGCCGTCGAGCGGCGGCAACATAGAGAAGTCGCCACTGCCGCTCGCGCTCGCCGCTGCTGTCACCCAAGAGCGATTCGTGAGGTCGAAGCCGAGCACAATGCCGGTCGCAAAAAAACCCTTTAGAAGTCCGCGGCGGGAAATATTCTTCATTTGAGTTACCTCTCTTTTGGAGTTCAATCAATGGGTTGGTGCGCGCCTGAAAGCGTATCGGGCGCGCGGGAGACGCGAGGCGTCGTGTCAGGTGCATCTCCCATCGAGAGCTAGGAAGACGAACGCGCACGCGGTTGGGGCGGCGCGCGACATTCCTCATCTTTTAACGCGAGAATTTGCGGCGAAAAGGATCACACAGAAATGAATTAATGCATTTTGGTCTGTGAGATGAATAAAGTTGGCCGTCTGAACATCGCCAGACGGCTTCTTCCGAACTGGTGAAACATTCAAATCACGGTTGGCCGAATCTCAGGCGATACTCTCTGGAGTTCATAAAACCGTTGACCATGATCCTAATATTGTTCGGGTCTTGGTTGATGACTTTGAGCCAAGCCTCGTAGCCTTCCCTCTCAGGCGTCCGGCGCAAATAACCGTAATACTGCATCGCCACGAACGCGCCGTTGTACTCCGCCGCCGCAACCTCGTCAGAATCCACAATCGCGCGCAGCACTTGCGCTCTCGTCAATCCTTGCGCCCCGCTCGCGCCTAGACGGCTAATCAACTCCGCACGCGTCAGCGTCACCTTTGCCCCGCCTTCAGGGTTCTGCGGATCGGGCGTCGTGATCTGTTGCAGAGCGTGGCGGTCGAGCAAAGCGTTGACGAAGGCTGCGTTCGATAGAGCGTCGTAAGCAGCCTTGAACTCCGGCCTTTGCGTAATAGAGACGGGGAAAGCCGCGCGTCGCGCGAAAGTGTCAGCGGGCGTCTGTCCCGTCACACTTCGCATGTCTGGGATGATCTCTGTGTACTCCGGTCGGCGGTTGAAGGCCACGCGATAGAAGTTGTAGACGAAGAATCCCTTGAGGCGAAACTCCGGCGAGCCGAAGAAACTTTGCGACACCGTGATGCGATCACACAACACCGACGAACTAGCCGGGTTCAGGTTATAAGCATCCGCGCAATTGTTCAGGATGCCGCTCCAAGGCTCGCCCGCTTCCGGTTCGCGCGAGAGGAAATCCAGATATTGCATCCGCACGAAGAACGGCGTGCTGAAAGTCGGGTTGACCGCCGCAGATGAAGTGTCGTTGTCTTGGATGACGAGCGTTGCGACGCCGACCGTGCCGAGCGGCGCGCCCTGCGCGTTCGAGAGACGCAATTGCACCGTCTCCGCGCCTTCCAAGTGCGCGTCGTTGATGAGCGGTATCTGGACGGTCTTCGGCTGCGAGTCGCCTGCGCCCCAGGAGATCGTTTCGACGGTGGTGGCGTAGTCGCATCGCGCGTAGGCCGCGCCGTGATTGTTGTCGCTATCATCACAACGCACGGCAGCCGGATCGTCCACAGTTGCAAAATCAACTGACAACGCGGCGGAAGCATCGCCCGTGCGCCTGACGGTGACGACGGCGACGCGTTCGCCTTCACTGACCTGATAACTCGACGCGCCGAAGGCGACTGAAGGCGACGCTTCCGCGCGCGTCGTCAGTTCGTAAGCCCCGCGCCCGTAGGTCGCCACTTGAATACGTCCGCCTGGTTGCGCTGTGAAGGCCGTGATCATTACGGGCGGCAGACCGTTGTTAAAAGTTTCCCAGACTGTGCCGCCCACGGTCGAACGGAAGACTCCTATGTCCGTGCCCGCGTACAACGTCTGCGAATCGAGCGGATCGATCAAGAGAGCAGCCGTCGGGACGTTGGACAGATTGCCGCTCACGTCCCTCCAAGTCTGCCCGCCGTCCGTCGTCTTGAAGACGTGTCCCGAACCGTAGCCTGAGACGCTCAGGTAGGCGATTGCTGGATTTGCCGGATCAACTTTGATGCTTTCGATGAAGCGATCAGGCAGCCCCGCCGTGATGTCGTGCCAAGTGCTTCCGCCGTCGTTGCTGACCATCGCCTGACCCTGCGCCGAACCCGTGTAGATGACGTTCGTATTGGAGCGCGCGACGGCGATTGCGCTCAACACGTCGCGCCCGCCTTTCGTTAAATCGGTCGTAGGCGCGGGCGCGACCCAACTGTCGCCGAGGTTCGTGCTCTTGAACAGACGCCACGTGCCGAAGTAGATTGTCTGATCCACTTCGTTGCCTGTTAAGGGCGGGTAGAAGGCGATGCGCGTGTTGGTACTGCTATCGCCCCAGGTGGTGAAAGTGCCGATCTCTTTGTCGAAGGAGACGACGCCGCTCGCGCTCACCTTGTAGCGGTTGACCCACGCAGAGTAGTAAGTGCCGTAGAAGATATTCGGGTTGACGGGATTGATAAGGCATGCGCCGCCGTCGCTTCCGGCGAAGTCACTCCACTGTGCGGTCGGGGCGTTGGTTGAAGAATCTTTGAGGCGGCGTTGCGTGCCGTTGTCCTGTGTGCCGCCGATGGTGAAGCCGCCGTCGGTCGGATGCACGGCGAGGCTGTTGAACTGCACGAGCGAGAGCGTCGCGTTGAGCGACTGCGGGGACGCGCCGCCGTTCGTGGATTTCCAGATGCCGCCGTCGTTCGCCAAGTACACGACCGACGAATTGCCCGGCTCGAAGGCGAAGGCTTGTTGGTCTGCGTGGAGCGAAGCGAAATAAGGATGATAATTCCACGCGGCGCCTGTCTGTGAGAAATTGTTTGTCACGTTCGTCCACGTCGCGCCGCCGTCGGTGCTCTTGTAGAGATCGCGCGAGCCTAAGTAAACGGTGTCGGCGTTTGCGGGGTCGGCGTGTAGATAAGTGGAGAAGCCGAACTGGCCGCTGTCAACTTTAGTGATGTTGCGCGCTTGCCAGGTTGCGCCGCCGTCGAAACTTACCTGAAAGCGCGTCTCGCCGAAGAAGATCGTGCCGTAGTAGATGTAAACTCTCTGCGGGTCGGCGGGCGTGACGGCCACGCGGAAGTCCTTCAGGCCGCCGTGCAGCCCGTCCGTGGGGACGGGGATTTCTGTCCAGGTGTTGCCGCCGTCGGTCGAGCGGTAGAATCCCGCCGGGTTGCTGCTTGTGCCCGCTACGTGTGTTCTCGCGGCGAGCGTCGCGTAGAGAGTCCGCGCATTTGTGGGATGTATGACCACATCGCGTAACTGGCCTGTGAGCGTCTTCGTCCAGTTGACGCCGCCGTCGGTTGAAATGAAGAAGCCGCTCGCGTTCGAGACATTCGTGGCGCGGTCTGTCGTCAGATACTGCGCGAGGTAGACGCGCTGCGGGTTCGTCGGGTCAACTTCAAGACGCGCGGTGACGCCTTCGGGGAGCGTCGAGTTGCTGACGCGCGCCCACGTCTGCCCGCCGTTCGTGGATTTGAGTACGCCCGAGCCGAGGTACTCGTGGTCAATGTCGCCCATGCCCGCGTACACGATTGCGGGGTCGCTCGGCGCGAAGGTGATCCAACTGACGGCGAGGTCAACTTGATCGTCGCTGACGGGAGCGAAATGCGCGCCGCCGTCCGCCGAACGCCAGATGCCCCCCGTCGATGCGCCGACGAGTACGAGTTGCCGATTCGTCGGCGAGACGGCGACGGCGTTGATGCGCCCGCTCGTAAAGCCAACGTTAGTCGAAGGTGGCGGCGGCGGGACGGTCGGGGCGGGGCCGATTGGCATCCAGACCTGTTCCGGCTGTGCGCCGAGCGCACGCACACCCGCACGCACAGGCTTAGGCCGCGCCTCCCAAGCTCTGCGTCGCGCCGCCGCCGGTATCTCCTTGAACGGGTAAGTGCGTTTCAACAAGAACCAGCTTTGCCGTCCTTCGATGTCTTCCTCGACTTCCGCGCGCCTCGGCTCTTTGAGAGATGCAACGGGCGAGACTTTCTTGCGTCGCTGCGTGCGACGACGCTTAACGCTATCGCCCGCCGCTAGCCTACGGACGACGGGACGCTTTGCGTGTTTCTGTGCGGCGGCCTGCGTCGGCGTGTGGTTGAAGACAACGCACGCGAGCGTCAGCAACAGCGTATAGATAAAACTGAACGCTGGCCGTAGCCTGTCGAGTTGATTGTTTGATTGCGATGCGAAGTGGGCAACTGCCATAGCGAGAGTCCGTTCGACAGAGATTGCCGCAACTTTATACCCTGCGAGGGCGATTGTAAATCTTTTTGCTTTTATCGCCCCCGCAGAAGCATTCTCCGTTTCAAGACTCCAAACGCTTCCCCGCTTTGTCAGCCTACGGTTGTCCTTCGGGAAGTCCCTCAGCGCGCAGACGGCGCTTGGCCTTGATCACGCCCTCCTGAAGTTCGTTCAACTCGGGCGCGGGCGGCTCCGCGCCTAACGCCTGCTCCAACAGGTTCGACTTGAACAGGCTGTTCTTCCATTGCGAAATTATCTCGATGGCGTGCAGGTAGGCCGACGCGGGAGGCGGCTGGCGCGCCGTGCTTTGCGTCAGCAGCGAGCCGAGATGATTGGCGGCGTTGACGCGCGCGCCCATGTCAGGAATCGTCCCGTCGGCGCGTTTGCAGAAGCGAAGCAGGATGGTCTTGATGATGGAAGTGTGGTCGAAGACCGTGTTCGACGCCTTGCCGCGCTCAACAAAGGGAGAGACGATGAGCGCCGGAACGCGCACGCCGTAAGTGCGGAAGTTCGGATTATCGTCCGCCGCCGCTTGCGTCGGCACGTGGTCGTAGAAACCGCCGTGCTCGTCGTAGATGATGACGAGCAGCGTCTTGTTCCACTTCGGCCCGTTGATGACCGCGTTGTAGAGTTTCAGTATCAACTCTTGTCCGGCCACCACGTCTGAAGGCGGGTGATCGTCGTTAGAACCCGAAGGGCCGATGACGCTCAAGTCCACGAAGTTCGGATCGATCCAGGAGACCGCCGCCAGATTGCCCGACGCGGCATCGTCGAGAAAACTCTTGCGCGAGAGCAGCGTCCGCCGGTCGAAGTAAGCGAAGTGGCCGAAGCTGCCGACGCGGTATCTGTCGTCCGTTGCGCGCAGCGTCGCGATGTCGTGGCAGTACCAACGCCACGAAACTTTCTGCGCGTCGAGGTGGCGCACGAAAGAGGGGAGACTGTAGAGCGGGACTTTCTTGTTGACCTTCTTCCCGTCGGCGCGTCCTGTTACGGCGTAGAGACGGTTCGGCCACGTCGCCCCGTCCACAGAGCAGAACCAGCGGTCGCAAATGGTGAACTCGCGCGCGAGGTGATCGTAGACGGGCAGGTTCGCTCCGTTGTAATAGCCCATGACCAGACCGGGATCGGGATCGTTCGGGTGCGTCTTCGCGTAATTGCTCACGAAGCCGCCGTTGCCGCCGGAGAGTTGTTCCGTCACACAGTCGCCGTCGTGGCAGGGGTCTTGATCATGGCCGAACGCGGTCTGTTGCAGATGATGTATGGGGTAAGTCTTCCCCTTGTGCGTGTTGCTCATACCGGCTGTGAGTCCGTCAACATCGTCGCGCCCGCCTTCGAGCTTGAGGTAGCCGAGCATGTGATCGAACGAGCGATTCTCCATCACCAGCACGACGATGTGTTCGATCTTGTTTAGATTATCCTGCGACGGATCGCTACCGGCGAGTACGAAGGTCGGCGCAGCGGCGAGTTCTGCTCCGACACTCTTCGACGCTTTCCTGGCGACGCCCTTTTTCGTCGTGCTGCCCTTGCCGCCCGCACTTCCCTTCTTCCCCGCCTTGCTCGCCGCGAGACTCTTTTTCGCCCCGCCGCCAGATTTACCGCGCTTAGACTTTGTCGCCATCACGTATCCTCCCGAAAGCACAGGTGAAGGTGCATCCCGCACTAACCCGTGAGATTAAACATCCAACCGCTTGAATAACATTTAACTGCCTGGACGCGCCGCCGTCTCACAACATCATCTCTAATCTACGCAGACCGCATTGAGCCGCATTCGGTTCAGCATACTATGAAAACCCAACGATCAACACACGAATTAAATTGAGCACGATCACGCAAAGGATAAGCAATTCATGCGCGTCTCGTGCCTTGCCTCCTTCCCGAATTTGCATTGGTCAAGGCTGAAATACCCACGTCTAAAATCCTTGCTTTGTCCTCAAGCCGATGTCCGCGATGTGAAGAATCTTTACCTAATTGCCTGATATTATGCGAGTTGCCGTTGCGTTTAACAGTGTATTTTAATTTTGTTGATTTTTTGTCAAACGAATGTTTATTATTCTGAAGGCTATCAGTCAGTGACCGCTGTAGTTCCGAATCCAATCTTCCTCAACAGGTTACGCACATCTCGGATTCATCAATCCCCAACCTCGACTTAGACGAGCACAAATTCTAAGCTGGTGATAAAGATGAAAAGATCGACTCTCTCTGTCATCGCATTGATGACAATGTTGCTCTGCGCCTCTACTACGCAGGCTCAAATCACTTCGGATCAAGCGTTGAATTATCAGATCAACGCGACGCATACAGGCTTCGTCGGCGCGCCGGACGTTAAGCCTCCGCTCAAACAAAAATGGTCTGTTAATTTCGGGCAGCAAATTTCCTACCCCATCATTGCGGGCGGCAAAGTTTTCGTGACGGTACGCAACACGCCTGCGGCTTACGGGACGAAACTCTATGCGATTGACGGCGCGACAGGCGCAATCGCCTGGGGGCCGGTTGATCTGGGCGGCACATATTACTGGTCGGCTCTCTGCTACGAAAACGGGCGCGTCTTCGCACTCAACTATAACGGCTTGCTACGCGCCTTCAACGCCGCAGACGGAAGCCTCGTCTGGAGTCGGCAGCTTATCGGACAATCTAATTACACTTCCGCGCCCACCGTCTATCAGGGCGTGATCTATGTGAGCGCCAGCAACGTGCAGGCGGTGAGCGCGGACACGGGAAGCATCCTGTGGACGACTTCCGTGTGGGGCGGCGATCAAAGCTCACCGGCTGTGACATATGATGGAGTCTATCTCTCTTACGCGTGCCCGGTCGTTTATAAGCTCAACCCCGCGAGCGGCGCGCTCATATGGAGATATTCGACGGGCTGCTCCGGCGGGGGCGGCAAAACGTCCGTGCTTTATAACGGGCGACTCTACGTGCGCGACTTCTCCGATTACATTTTCGACAGCCAGACGGGCGCGCAGCTCGGCAGCTTCGCGGCCAAGAACATACCGGCCTTCTCCGGCAACATGAGTTTCATCATGCGTGGCCCGAAGTATTTCGGCTCCTACGGAACTCTCGAAGGCAGAGACCTTTCGAGCAACACAGTCACTTGGAGTTTTGCCGGTGACGGTTATTTGCAATCCGCCCCCCTCGTCGTTAATGACTATGTTTACATCGGCTCGCGTTGGGGCAAGTTGTACGCTGTCGAAGCGGCGACGGGTCAGCAAGTTTGGACAACGAACGTCGGCGTGGAAATTCCTTACGTTGACGAGCAGAACGTCTCGCAGCCTTTGACGGGATTGGCTGCCGGTGAGGGGCTGCTCGTCGTTCCCACGATGACCACGCTCGTCGCCTATGAGCGCGACAAGGTCGCCCCGACTCTGACTTGGGGCGCTCAGTCGCCCGCGGCCAACGCTTCGGGTTGGAACAACACGCCGGTTGATGTACCGTTCACGGCGGCGGACGATCTCTCAGGCGTCGCCACACCCACGCCTGAGAATCCGCTTCACTTCTACGCCGAAGGCGCGAATCAGACGCAGCAAGTGGTGCTCATGGACAAAGCAGGCAATAGCGCCGCGTTCACCTCGCCGCCGGTCAACATAGACTTCACAGCTCCGTCCACAGGCGCAGGACTGTCGGGCATGTCCGGCGCGAGCGAGTGGTATTCCGGCGCGGTTGAAGTGTCGCTTACGGCAAACGACGCGCTCTCCGGCGTCGCAAACACTTTCTACAACGTGGACGGCGGCGCACCGCAAACTTACGCCGCGCCGTTCACTATCTCAACCGACGGCAACCACACCGTCAACTTCTGGAGCGTGGACGCGGCGGGCAACGCCGAAGCGCAGCAGTCCACGACGGTCAAGATTGATCTCGGTGCTCCTTCGACGCTAGCGTCCGTCTCCGCCGCCTCTAGCGCCAACGGTTGGTATCAAGACCCCGCGCAAGTTTCTCTTGCTGCGTCGGACAACGCATCCGGCGTCGCCGACAGCTACTACACAATTGACGGCGGTGCTACGCAAACTTATGCGACCCCGTTCAACGTTTCGGGCGACGGCAGCCACGTCGTCAAGTATTGGAGCGTGGACGCGGTCGGCAATGCCGAGCCGCAGCATTCGCTGACGGTTAACGTTGACGCCAGCGCACCGAACACGCAACTCGCAACCACTGGGACTGCGGGCACGAACGGTTGGTATCGCAGTTGGGTGCAGGTTTCGCTCACTCCTCTGGATAATCAATCCGGCGTGGCGAGCACTTACTACAGCGTGGACGGCGGCGCGGCGCAAGCCTACGCGGGCAGTTTCACAGTCTCCGGCAACGCGCAGCACAACGTTAGTTTTTGGAGCGTCGACAAGGTCGGCAACACAGAGACCACGCGTTCCGTCAACATCAAGATTGATATAACCAGTCCTGACACGCAGAACGCCGTCACCGGCCCTGTCGGCAACAGCGTCTACTGGCGCGGCGCGATACAAATGTCGCTCACGGCTTCGGATAATTTGTCCGGCGTGGCGAGCACACATTACCGTATTGACGGCGGCGCGATTCAGACCTACACCGGCCCGTTCACCGTTTCGGGCGACGGCACGCATCCCGTCGAGTTTTGGAGCGTTGACATGGCGGGCAATGACACCACAAGGGGCACATCAATGATCAGGATTGATGCGACTGCGCCTTCGACGCAAGCCACTGCCACAGGCCCATCGGGCACGAACGGCTGGTATCTCAGCGCAGTGCAGCTAGCGCTCACAGCTTCCGACAACCTTTCGGGAATGGCAAACAGCTATTACAAGGTTGACGGAGGCGCGACGCAAACTTACACGGGGACATTCAACGTCTCAAACGCAGGCGTTCACACGCTCGCCTTCTGGAGCATGGATAAGGCCAACAATACCGAGACGCAACGCTCGCTCTCCTTCGGCATAGACTCAAACGCGCCGTCCATCAACGTCGCCGCGAGTCCTTCGAGCGCGACGAAGCGCAACACTGCGCTTTCCGTCACCGTGTCCGGGCGTATCACGGACACGCCCAGCGGCGTCAACCCCAACAGCGCAACCTACAGCGTAGTTGACGAATATGGAGTGACTCAGCCGAGCGGCTCTATAGTCTTACTCGCAGACGGCTCATACTCCTTCAAACTCACTCTGCCCGCGACGCGTCAAAATAAAGACACCGACGGTCACAAGTACACGATCACTGTTCGCGCCACCGACCAAGCCGGTAACGCGGGCGCAACTTCAACCGTCGTGACGATCCTGTAAGTCACGCTCCACTCCAAAACCGACCAAACAAACGTGAGAGGTCTTCTGCGTTAACAGAAGACCCTTCACTCACGTCTGGAATCAACAGGCCACCTACAAACGACGAGGCGGACACTGACAATTTCACGATCCCCAGCGTTAAGAAATTTTCCCGCACAGCCTCACAAATATTGTATATTCCCGCCGGACACACGAAGACTGCGCCGCCCGTGAACCTCACGGCAGCCTAAAATCAGCTTGAACTGTTCAACCCACTTAGAGCAGCGTCACCAGATTTTGCAACAGGCTGAGCGCAATCTCCGTCACCACATCCCCATCCGGCGCGGGAGCGGCTATATCAGTATGCATTATGCCGTCTGCCCGTGATGGCGGTGGAGGCGGCGGCGGAGGCTTCTCCGTCCAGAGTACGCCGTCACCAGCGAAGGTAGGCGCGCAGAAAACAAACGCTAATACTAGCGCGGCAATAGCATTTCGGTAGTTTTTCATTTCTTCTCTTCCTTTTGAGGTAATTAGTGAAACCAGTTTTTTCTGGTTTTAATTTGCGCCCTATCCAATTGATAGGACGCGACTTTAGCCTGCCTGAAAAATTTTTAGCAAGCACAAAGAAAGCGAGTCCTCACATGACTTTAGCTGAAACCTTATTGAGCCAGTTGGAAAACCCTGCGTTGAGCCGCGACGAACGGGCGCAGCTTCAATGCCAGATAGCGGCGGACTTAGAGCACAGAGGCCAATACGATGCTGCGCGTGATGCGCTTGGCGAATTGTGGCTGGGCATCGGCCAACGCCCACCGCTCGAAGGACTCTCCGAATTGATGAGTGGGGAAGTACTTTTGCGCGTTGGCTCGCTTTCAGGTTTCTTAGGCAGCACCCATCAAATGGAAGGAGCACAAGACGCGGCTAAAGACTTAATCAGTGAGAGTATAGCCCGTTTTGAATCTCTTGGAGAGGCGTCGCTGGTAGCCAGAGCGCAATGTGAACTTGCCTTCTGCTACCGCCGAGCCGGAGCGCATGATGATGCGCGGGTACTTTATAACGAGGCACTAGAGCGGCTTACTGACGATAGTGAGAAAGAGTTACGAGCTAAAATACTCCTACGCCTTGCAGTGGTCGAGTCGTTTTGTGGCCGCTATAACGAATCGCTTCGCATCCTCACAGACTCAGCCAAGTTATTTGAGGAAAGCAATAACGATGCGCTGAAAGGAAAGTTTCGTAACGACCTCGCCCTTGTACTCATGTTCTTAGGCAAAGTTGAGCATCGCCCGGATTACACAGACCGCGCTATCATTGAATTCACCGCCGCATCATTTCATTTCGAGGAAGCAGGTCACACTAGTTATAAGGCGCGTGCGGAAAGCAATTTAGGATTCCTGCTCTATACCATTGGGGATTACGAGAAAGCACATGAGCACTTGAATCGTGCGCGCCGCCTGTTCGTCACATTAGGGGATAGGGGAACTGTGGCGCAGATAGATGAAGTAAGCGCCCGCGTTTTATTGACACAGGGCAGGATGCGCGGGGCAGAGAGTGCGATCCGAGAGGCCGTGCGCGTCCTCTCTAAAGGCGGCGAGCAAGGTGCATTAGCTGAAGCTCTCACGACACAAGGCCGCATCCTGTCGCGGGTTGGTAACTTCATCGAATCGGTAAAGACGTTAAGAAGCGCTGCCGATTTAGCGCAGGAAGCGGGAGCGGTCGAGGATGGCGGACGCGCTCTGCTCACGTTGATTGAGGAACATGCTGAACGACTCGCCGAACATGAATTGTTGGAGGCGTACCTGCGCGCGAATAATTTGCTGAACGAGACGCAGGATGCGGAGACGATTTCGCGTCTGCGTGCCTGTGCTGTCCGCATTGTGTCAGCCCGGAGTGCGGTCTTGTCGCAGCGGCGTGTGCGCAGCATCGTGGATTTTTGGGCGAATTTTGATCTCAACGAGGTGGTACGTAAATACGAGGCTAGATATGTGCGGCGGGCGTTGATAGACGGGCAAGGGAGCGTGACGCGCGCGGCGCGGCTGTTGGGTTTGCATAATCATGCGACGCTCGCGGCCATGTTGGACGAAGAACGCGGCAGGCATAAAGACCTCGCACACTTGCGTACCCCACCCGAAACACGAAAGCAGAGCATCATCAATCGCAATAGTCGCCGTCGCCGCCCGCGCGTGAAAGCACGCGCTATCAATATTCTCTGCGTCGAAGATTATCAGGTGGTGGCCGATGCAGTGAAAGAAACTTTAGAGGAATTGGGTTGGACGGTCGAACTCTGCGCCGACGGGACGGAGGCCATGCGTAAGATTGAAAGCAAGGCACGCTATCATCTGCTCATACTCGATAATCAATTGCCCGGCCATGACGGCTTAGAACTCGTGCGCCGTGCGCGGCAACTCCCGCACCGCCGACGCACGCCGATCATCATGCTCTCGGCGAGCGATGTTAAGTGGGATGCGTGGAGCGCGGGCGTCAATGCGTTTTTAAGAAAGCCGCAGGACATAGGGCGACTGACTGCAACAGTGACGCACTTATTGACCAAAAAAAGCGCCGCGAAGTGATGCCTTCCCACTTATAAACGGACTTTGATTGAGTCTGACTTAAAACCTTCACCGCCGCAAACGCTTTCTCAAGTCTCAAGTCCCAGTCTCAAGTCCCAAGTCAAACGCGGCTCTGTGACTTGAGACCCGGACTTGAGACTTGGGACTTAGTTGGGACTTGAGAGCTGAGACATTTTCTACTACTGCGGCGAGGGGGGATTGGCGTCGTCATAGGGTTGAATAAACCCGCCGGACACACGCCTGCGCGTGAGCAGGTAGAGTTGGCCTTGATATGGATTGGCCGCGAGAATCTTCCCGTCGTCGCTGATGCCGTAGGCTGTGTCGAGCGTGACACTCTCTACGCACGTCATATCGTTGATGTTCTTCATAACGCCATCTTCGTAAAGAAATGCCCCCCAGTCGGTAGTGCCGACCACCTGCCCCGCCTCGTTCATGCCGAGCGCTTCGCCGTAATCGCCGGGCAGCGCGTTAAGGTCATGCAGCCCGTTGCCGTCGTAGAGGAAAGCATGCCGCGTTGTGTTGCCCTGTATGTAGGCCGAGCCCGCCACGACGCCGCTCCGGTTCGTCACACCGAACCCGCCGAAACTCCCGTAGGCATCGCTGGCCGTGCCGCCGAACGAGATGTTGTGAAGCCCCGAAGCATCGTAGACGAAGACGTTATCCGGCGCGTGAACCTGACCGACGACGATCCCCGAATCTGAGAAGCGCAGCACGTCGCTGTATGTGGCGTTCGGCGTCAGGTCGTGCATGGTTGTGCCGTCGTAGAGAAAAATGTGCTGCGCGTTGCCGGGCGCGTCAGCCCAACCGACAACCTGCCCCGAAGCGTTGATGTGAGTCGCGCTGCTTGATGTGCCTCCGGGCAGCGTGCCTAGATCGTGCATGGTCGTGCCGTCGTGGAGAAAGGCGTGTTGCCCACCGCCTGCGACTTCCGCGACGCCCGCAACCTGCCCTGCATCGTTGACCGCGTAAGCTATGCTCCAAGTCCCGCCGGGCAGCACGCCGAGGTCGTGTATGCCGCCGTCGTCATAGAGGAAGGCATGCCGCTCTTCTTGTGCGTTCGTCGAACTGCCAGCGACCTTGCCGTTCTCGCTGATGGCGTAAGGGTAGCTGCGCGCGCCGCCGAGCGTGCCGATGTCGGTCAGAGTGCCGTGATCGTAGCGGAAGGCGTGTAAGGTCGTTTCGTCCTCGTTGGTCGCCGCGCCGATTGCCTGCCCCGCGTCGTTGATGTCTATAGCGACGCCGAAGGAGCCACCGAACGTGATCCGGTGTATGCCTTCGCCATCGAAGACCACTGCATATTGGCCGGCTGTCGCGTCGTCGCTGCCCACGCCGAAGACAGTGCCCTCTTCGCTCATGGCTTTGTGCGATTCGTTGATGTTGAACTCTCCGCCGGAGCCTAGCGCGGCGTCGAGGTCGTGGATGCCTGTGTCGTTATAAACGAACCGGCGGTATTGGCCGTCGGCGTCGGGCGCCCAGCCGAGGACGTGGCCGGAGCGCGTGAAGAAGGTGGCTTGCGCGCCGCCGCCCGGTGTTAGTTCGAGCGCCGTCAGGAGGTAGCAATAGGCAGGCGCTTGCGCGCCGCCGCGTGTTGGCCGCAACGCGGCTATGGTGAGGAACATCAACGTGGTCGTGAGCGCCACGCTGAACATGCTTCGCAAACGTTTGATACGAGGTATTCGCTGCATTGTGTGAAGACTCCTTTGGTGTTGAGTGTCAGGTCAACTGCCCGCGAGGGCGTGAGGTGACAGTACCCGATACAGAGCGACGGACATGCGAACGCACGCCGACGCAGCATAAGTCTGAGACGAAAACAGTTGCGTTTAAGGAACGTGAGACAACGTCATAGACCTCCCATGAGGTGAAGGGCTATTAACGTATTGGGAACGAAAGGATGTTACTCCTCGCAAGGAGATCGGTCAACGAAAATCTCCGCAGCGCACAACGCGCAGAACATCCGCCGCCTGTTTAGCGCATCGGCGTAGTGCCTATACGCTATCATCCTGCGCCGGTTAATTCATTGTTGCTATTAGAGCATCCCGTTCTGAAATGGCTAAAAAAGTTATGAAACAGTAAGCAGAGACAAGTTTGGCAGACCGCTGGCACACTAAAAGACTTAGGGCGTCCATTACGGACGCCCTATGCTGTCAGTTGACTCGAAAGACTCCCCACATTCCTGCGTCGAACATGAAAGATTGCTGATTGCGATAGAGGTAATCGCCGCGAATCATGAATCTGCCTCCTGCTCCGTACTTAGGCAGGATGTCGAAATGGCTTCCCGCCCCGATACCGAATTGAGAACCCTTCCATTCAGAGAACGGATTGTGTCCCAGTACGGTAGAGCCGTTCGTATACGGCAGTTCCTCCCAGACATGTCCGTGGAGATTGAAGACGCTGTTGCGTGAGTGGCCGCCGGGCATCAGGATGCGGAATCGCAAGGGAGTTCCCGCCGCCGCAGTGAAGATTGGCGTGACCGGATTTAGCCCTCCTATCTGCGCGTTGGAAAGGGCGTTGGTGAAGATGAGATCGCGCGTCTGCTCCAGCGGCGTGGCAGGCCAGAAGTTGAGCCTCGTCCAGAGAGGCTCTGTGCGGTAATTGAACGCCTTTTGACCGGAGTCTTCAGGGTCTTCCTCACCGGCCAGATTCGGGACAGCCGTGTCATTGCCGAACCGCATGTTGATGTCGTTCTGGAAGAGCAGCACGAACTCACGGAAAGAAGTACCGTTCGGCTTAAATACTGTTGCCTGCGCACGCGAATTAGAATCTTCAATCCACGTCGCGCCCTGTGGCTCAATGATAAGCGAGGCAATGGCGCTTTTGTTGCTGTGTTTGATCGTGTCTGAGGATTGAAGGTTGGTCGCGCCGAACTCTATGGGAGTGGAAAAGCCGAAGCCGTCGGAACGAACGGTCATGTCACCGGCATACCACTGGTAGGTAGTAGTTTGATTGGGCTGGGCGGTCTGTACTTTATTGAACCCAACGTTGATGCCGTTACTGCGCGTGACATCGAAGAAAACGAGTTGCGGATGCAGCCCGACATGATTGGAGGGTCGAATCTGGTTGGCGTTGAAGTCGTTGACGATCATCGGCAGCGTGTTGAAACCGTCCCGTTCGGGAAGCGTCGCCGGCAGTTTGTTACGAAGCGTCACCTCGATGCAGTCGCCCGCGTTGGCTCGCAGTACGAGCGGCTCGACCGGCACTCCGGAGAGTAACTTGCCATTGGCATCCAAATCACTGGTGCGGACGTAGAGAATCGCGGTCGGGTCGTTGAGCGGCCCTTGACGAGTCTGGCCTGTGTCGGGATCGGTCACACTGAAGTTACGCCCGTTCTGCCCGGTGAACTCTAATCTGCCGTTTGGGAGAGCGTTCTGCGCGGTGACTGCCGAGATGTCGAAGTTTCTGCCGGGCGCAGTTTTCGGACAGACGCCGTTGAAGTCGCCGACGTTCGAGATGACCGGGCCATGTCCGTCGGTGTTATTCGGCAACGGCTGTAAATCATTCTGTTTACGATTGTACGCGCGCATGATGCCCCACAGCCCGTTCCACTGATCGTCCACGGAACTGCCCGGCTGGTACAGGTAATCGGCGAAAGACCCGATAGAACTTTTCGGCAGCGTCGGCAAGATGAATTCAAAGTGCTCGCTGATGCCCATCATCTGATTATTGCGATAACCCGAATTTCGGTCGGAAGGTTCGGACAGCCACTTGATACCATGCACGCCGAAATTGTGCCCCTCTTCGTGTGCGCCGACGAGGATGCGAATTTGCACCTTGTCATCCTCGTAAGCCCGCAGGAGCGGCGTGAACGGGTCTTTGTTGAAGAGGCCGCCGGTGAGTGCCGGATAGAAAGTCGGCTGCGTGTTGAAGGCGGCGTCGGCACGTGTCACGTCCGAACGATAGACGTGCGATAAATCTCCGGCGTCGCCCGTCGCCTGCGTGTTCGTCGCAGGATTGCGCACCCGTAGCGCGATTGGCTCGTTGCGATAGTTCACAACCATTGTGCCGACATCGTCGGCGGAGATCGCTTCAGGACAGGGAGGTTGAGGAGCCGACCCCTCATAGCCTTCTTTGACCGGGCAGGGATCAGGCGGCCTGAGCAGGAACGGCAGGCCGACTTCTTTTCTGCCCGGCGGGTTAATGGCGTTGGCCGGGTCTGGACGCGGGTTGCCATTGGCATCTATACCACCGCCAGCTTGATAAGCGAGTTGGAAATCAGCGAACTCAAGCAAGAACTCGCGGTAGCTGTCAGTCGAGTTGGTCGTCAGGATGTCTGCGCGCCAACTTGTCGGGCCGCCGTCGAAGCGCGTGCCGAAGATTTGGCCGGTTTCGGAATGTCGCCACGCGGAGCCTTGCGGTTCGATGACAAGCCCGGCGTAGAGGCCGATTTGCTGGTGCGTCGAGGGGCCGAAGTGGTCGTGCGTGAAGACAGTGCGGAGCGTTCGATCCTGACCCGCATTGTTCAGTACGTCGTCAACAAACCAACGTTGAACGGTTGTCTGTGCGCCGAGCGTGCCGAAGAAGGGGTGTGCTTTAGGCGTTAGATTCGCGCGTGTGCCTCCGTTGAAAGGTAAGAGTCCGCCGAACGCGTTGATCGCGTTGATGCGACCCGTGACTTCCTGCGGGCTGAAGGTTCCATCCTCATAATTGAAGCCATTGCCCGCGCCGTCCGAAGAGGTCACGTCAAACTTCACGAGATGGATGTGCTGGCCCATGATATCGGTCGGCGTCTTCACCTGAAAATCGTCCAACTGATATTTATTCGGGACGAGGTTGGTGTGATAGAAAGTGATGCAGTCGTTTGTGTTTGCGCGGAAGAAGAACGGCTCCGGCGGGCGAGTCCCGGCGCGGGTCGGGGCAACATCATCCCATAGCGTCTCGATACGCTGCTGCGGGAAATGCCAGCCTGCCTTGTTGAGTTTCACATTGAGTTGAAAATTGGCGGCCTTGTAAATACGCGGCGTGCCAATAGCATTCCCCGCATCATTAATGCAAGGGTCGGCGAAAGGGGCACCGGGTTTGGCCGGCAGCCCGTTAGTGATGAAGTTGGCCGGAGCGCCGCTCGGCAAGACGCTCGCGCCGCTCGGCGTAAAGCTCGGATGATTACGGATGGCGTGATAGTTCATCGCCGCCACTTCGACCGGCGCGCCGTCCTCCGGAATCGCTTTTGCATCAGCCGTCAGCAACTCCTTATCGAAGTTGAGACGGTCGTGGTTCTCGACAAACGTGCCGCCCGTAATGATATGGCGTGGTAATCCGCCGTCGTCGATGGTGTCCTTGGGCGGGTGCGGCGGACGGTGTCCGGCCTTTGCCGGAACGAAGAACGGAAAGCCCGGATTGCCCGTGCCGGGAACCTGCGCCTGACCATTGACGATTGAAACCTGAACTTCCGGCATTGGCGGCATGGCGAGGGTCGGAATCGGCACGATGGCGGGAATCGGCGTCCCCAGCGCAATCTCACCATCCGGCAGAGCGCGAGAGTTCGGCGCGGGGCGACCAGTGCCGTCGAGCGGAGTTCCCTCTTCAAACACGTCATGCGAACGCCAGAGTTCCCACATGCCCTGTGCGAAGTGCGGGTAGAAGTGGCAATGGAAGATCGAGTCGCCGACAACCTTATTCCGATTGCCGCTGCCGCCGTGTGCAATCTCGGTCGTGAAGGCGTATGAAGGCCCCATGGCTTGACTATCGAGGTAAGTAGAGTTGTCGCTGTCGGGCGTGTGTAACCATTGATGTGCATGCAGGTGGTGAATGTGATGTTCCTTCGGCCCCGCATGCACGATTCTCATCTTAACGTGGTCGTTGATATAACTGTGATGGACGTTCGAGGGGTCGTCGGGGAAAAATGCCTTGGTCGCTTTCGGCCCCGTAATCAGATCGTTGGAGGAGTTCTTAGCGTTGGCCGGAACATCCACGACCATCGCCGGGTCACCGACCGCCCAAGCAGAGAGAAAGAACTCTTCGTACAAACATTCGGGACAGTCGAAGACCGGCCCGACGCCGAAGCGGTTGGCGAGGATTTCCGCACCAAGCCCGCCCGTGCCGTAGTTGATAGCAAAGCCGTCGCGCACACTATGCAACGTGTGCGACAGGATCGGGTCTTCAAAAATATCGAACGCCTGCACCGCCTGAATCTCGTCGTGATAGATCACCGAAAACTCGCGGAACGGTTGTTCACGGTCGGGTTCTGTGGGATTCGGGGGGTAAGTCCCCGACGGGAAACGCCCCTTATTCGGGCCTGTAATGATGGCATTCAGATCGCTATGCACGATCTCACTGCCGTTGAGAATCTTCAAGACGGGCGACCCTGCGCGGGGATGCCCGGCGGGGTAGACCGCGTCGTAATTGATGATCGGTTGGTTGTTGGCCGTCCTTCCCGTCGTGGCGTAACCTATCTCTTCCCGCGTGACCTGACTGCGATACCACTCCGCTCCCTGTGGCTCAACGTTGATCTGACCGAAGAGTCCCATCGCAAGCGAGCCGCCATCGCCCTCGCCGCCGGTTGTCGCAGCCGTGCTGTAGAACAAATTGTTGCCTTCGCGCTCGGCGTAATATGTGTAGGTGGCCGTGCCGCCCGGCGCGACCAGACTGCTTGCGTTTGCTCCGACGTTTGAACCATCCGAGGCGATGCTATTCACCAACTGCAAGCCGACTGCATGGATGCCTGCGTCGCGCGTGTTCGGCTGATCGTCATCAACCCGGCTGGACGCGAGGAGGTTCTGGAAGTTGATTTGAAGTTTCTGCCCGATGTTCATGCGCAGCACAAGCGGACGCGGGCGTTTGCCCGGTCGTAGCTGCACGTTGCCCGGCACGAGTCCGAGCGACGAGTTGATCGGCACGACATCGCGGCGTAGCGCATAGATCATCCCCGCCGGATTCAACGCGCCGTAACGGTTATAGTAGAAGACCTGATCAAAGGCGACGACATCGGCGGTAATGGTGTTACCAATGGTAGGAGTTGGCAGCGGCGTCGGGTCGGGGGTCGGCGTCGGCGTCGGCGTCGGAAACGGCCTCGTGATAAAGGAGAGCCAGTCAGGCGTCGTGTCGTCTCCGGCTAGATTAGTGAGCCTCGTCTGCCCGCTGCCATCCGTCGCGTTCATCACATAAATTTCGTAACCTGTGGCGGAGCCGTGCCGGTTGGTGGCGAAGGCTATCTTTGTTCCGTCGGGCGACCAACTGGGGTCACGGTCAATACTGCTCGAATACGTCGTCAGATTTTGCTGGCCGCTCCCGTCAGCATTCATGACATAAATTTCACCCTCGCCATCACCTTCCAGGCGATTGGTAGAGAACGCAATTTTATTTCCATCCGGCGACCACGAAGGTGTCATATCAGACGCGTTGTTGTTTGTGAGACGAGTCTGTGCCGTGCCATCCGCGTTCATCAGATAGATTTCATTGTTGCCGTCACGATCGCTGTTAAAGGCGATCTTAGTTCCGTCAGGCGACCACTTCGGAGCACCATCGTTCGCCGCATTGTTCGTGAGCCGCAGCGGACTGCTGCCGTCGGCGCTCATCACGTAAATTTCGTAATTACCATCGCGGTTACTGGCGAACGCGATCTTAGTTCCGTCCGGCGACCACGTCGGAGCAATATCGCTCGCGGCGTTGTTAGTTAATCTGAGTTCCCCGTAGCCGTCGGAATAAATCGAGTAAATCTCATCATTGCCGTCCCGATCACTTTGGAATGCGATCATCGTTCCGTCATACGAGCCCGCAGGGTCTCTATCGGCAGCAGTATTGTTCGTCAGCACAGATAAATCCGTCCCATCGGGATTGATGACGCATATTTCCGCACTGGCAGGGACGCAGCCGAACGCGATCTTGCCTGACGTCCTTAAACTGGGGGGCGGATTAATGCTACTGCTGCCACGCGTCGCCGCCAGACGCAACTGTTCCACGTGAACGGCCTTGACGAAAGTTCCGCCCGCGCCTGTAGCCAGCACCGGGTCGGCGAACTGCGGCGTCGCGATGAGCAACGCGGTGAGAGCCTCGCTGAGCCTGTCGCGCAATTCTTGCACGTGGACGGCCTTGACGATCGTAACCTGCGCGGTCAGCGTCGAATCCGTCCAGACAGCATTAGGCATGCCAGCCAATGTCCGCACGGCGTTCACGGCTTGGCGCAACTCAGCGATGTGTTGCGCCTTGATGACAGTGCTCCCCACGACGATAGGGTCATCGGTGAACGTCACAGCCGTTCCCAGAGCGACGTTGCTCGGTTGGGAGGTGAAGCCGCTCCCGTCCACAGCTATTACACGGTACAGGTAAGAGGTGCCGCCGCTGACGGTGGTATCGCTGAAGTTCGTCGTGAAAGCATTCGAGACGGGCGAATAGAGGCCGGAGACATTCTGACTCCTCTCTACTTCGTAATGGTCAACTGCGCCTGACGGGGCTGTCCAACTGAGGCTTATTTGTGTGGTGGAAGTTGATGTGACGGCGAGGTTCGTCGGTGCGCCAATCACTGTTGCTCCGGTGTATGTACTCCTGATCGCGCTACTGCTCGACCCTGCCGCCGTGTTCAACGCGGTGCTCAGACCAATCGTGTTCCCGTCACGATTCTTCCCGACTTTCAGCGCCGACGGCGAGACAGCAGAGATGTGCGACGTGAGTAGCATCAAGGCCAACGTCGCGCTAACGATTCTACTCAAGCCACTGCGTAAGAGCGCGCTCCGCAGGCGAATCGAGCGTCGCGTTAGTTTCGACACGGTGTTGAGACGACGGATGAGTGTGGCGTGCGAGCGATCGCAGGAGTTGCGGGACATATGAGCGTCTCCTCGAAGATAGTGAGTGGAGCTAACACATAGAGTGACGATATGGTCAGCTATCGTTGTAAAAACCACACATCCGAGGCCTGACTACGATCTTTGGAACTGACTCGACAGAGCCAGCTTCGAGGATTCAGCCCTACTTATGTAATTAGTCAACGCATCTTTAGCGGCTGTGAGAATTTTCAATGAGAAGAATGACAGGGCGAATCATTATTGGAGACTCAGGAGTACGAGTATTTCCCCGCTGCCCTTCTCCAAAGGCTCTAGTGCCTTGCCAATAATAGTGCCGGGCGCGTGCATCCTTCGGCCACCGATGCTGACGGGTTCCGACTTCATCGCTACGCCCGCCACGTCGCTCGTCACCAGCAGGTCGCCGATCTTAATGGGCGCGCGCGTGGCATCAACTTTCACCTTCACCCGTCCGGTCGTCGCCACCAACACTTTACCCTCGCCCCGTTCGCCCAGAGAGATACCCGGCTGCGCCGAGACCACGCCTGCGACTCTCGTGTCATAGGCTTCGGAGGAAGCAAGCACGTGGTTCGACTTCTCCGGATCGAGCGCAACGACAGTCCCGGCCACAAGTTTCTGGCTCGACGGAACCCACTCCGCCACGTCCTGATATTTGGCTGCTATGTTGCCTGTAGCCAAAATATTGCCTGTCACACTCACATTTCCCTGCACATCAAGTTTCGCCTGTGGGTTTGTCGTGCCGATGCCGACGTTGCCCTGATTGAAGTAAGCATTGCCCGAGGACGGGACGTACACCGTCAACGTATTATTGCTCGTCTGCCGCATACCAAAATAGTTGTCGAAAGTCTCGACCGTCCCATTCAAAACGATGCCCGTGGCATTGATTTTGAAATAGTTGTACATGCTGAGATTCAGGTTGTTGCTGTTATCAATCCCGAAGACGCCGCGCCCGGCAACAGTCGTGCTGCCGGAAAAGGTGGCGCTGCCATTCACATCCAACTTAGCAACCGGCGCGGTTGTGCCGATGCCGACGTTACCAGCGCCGGTAACTTTAACCTTTTCGGCATAACCCGCTCCGTCAAAGCCCCAAATAGCGAAGCCAGCCGCGCTGGGAGTGCCGAGAATACCGTTACCGTTTACGCTATCATATCCGAGGCTAACGCCCCTGTTACCGGCTGCGTCGTCAAACTGGCCGACAACGCGCCAGTTTCCGAGCCCGCTGAAGTTAAAGCTGTCATTTCTCACGGTTAAGGGAAACTGTGGAGCCGTCGTCCCCACCCCGACGTAGTCTCCGAAGTATGCATAGCCATTCGTGACGCCAAAGACGGCGGACTCGTCCAGGTGTGGATTGCTTCCGTTTGGAATCCTGAACAGCCACAGCCCGTTGGACTGGTGCGCGCCGTTGCCGCCTCGTGTGTCCAGCTTAAGGAACCAGCCGTTCGAGCTAGTCTCGTCAAGTTGCCAGCCAGAGTTGTAGTTGGCATTCAGCGTCAGTCCGCCCCAGTTCGGGATGCCCGCAACGCTCTGGAATCGGAAACGCTGATTGCCCGGCGTGTTTACGGTGATCGCGGTACCGCCCGAAGGGCCGGCCAGATGCAGCAGTGACTGGGGGTTGCTCGTCCCAATGCCGACGTTGCCCGTATTGGTGTTATTGATGTTGTTGCCATTAGTCGTCCACTGGCTTTGAGCTAGCGCATTGTCAGGCTGTCCTAGTACTCCTAATAGAACAAATATGGTGAAGGTATAAACCCATAGGACGGAACGTGTGTGTCTCGGCTGCGCAGTTCGGTTCATCATCGTCTCTCCTCTTTCCGTTGTGGCGGCATTAGAAAATTGTTGAACTACAATGCTTGCCCTCTCTCTTCATACATTGGCCTCGCTCATCTACTTGGCCTCTCCCCGGCAGGCTCTTTGCGTCGAGGACTCTGGGGCACCGATTTGCTTATGCTTCGGGACTCTCAGGACTCTAGCCTAACGTCATCGGCGGCTCTGACAGGGTGAACAGTTTTAAGGGTGCGCATGAGGCGACCTGCAATGAGCGCGAGATATCAAATCGCGCAATTAAGTCTTGATTGGAAGGTTACGTGAGTAAAAGTAATGGGTGTGAAGAGGCTGAGAATACTCCCCCTCGCCCGTTCCGTGTCTTCGGTTTTCAGATCGAGTGAATCTGAACTCGCAATCCACGCTCGTGAAGACGCCGCAAATATACGGTCAAGATTTTTGCCGGGCAAGAGATTTTAATAGCCCAAAGTGGCTATTTATCATATAAAGCTACTCCTGCACCATTAAAGCAACATTAAGACTCAAGACTTCGCCTGTAGCGTGCTCTATAACTGGCGGGTGTAAACCCGGAGAAACGCTTGAATTCACGCACGAAATGACTCTGCCCCGCAATTCCTACTCTGCTTCCGATCTCTTTAATCCTTAACCATGTGGTTTCCAGAAGTTGCTTGGCCTCTTGCATCCTCAATATGCGTAAATACTGAGTTGGGGTCATATTAGTATCAGCTTTGAACAGATGCCGTAGTCGAGAGGGTGAGAGGTTAACCAGACAAGCCAGCTCGCGCAGCGTATGGCTGTGTCGCAAGTGAGTCCGCATGTATGCGATGACGATGAGGGTTCTCTGATCCATTTGTGAGGCGACGCTATAATCGGTCGAAGGGCGAAGGGTGAGACTTGGCAGAGCGTGAAAGGTGAGTTACTGCTTGTGTCGCATTGCCACCCGAGTCGTCGCAACGCGCTACCTACAAGCTGATCAACAGATGGGTCAGATCAGGCGCAGACAAGCTGATTCCACGTCCGGCATCATCTCTTAACTCTATCTGGACATATTGCGAGGTGCGAATATTAGTTCTATATCTATTTCCTAGTACCTCGTGCCTTGCAATCCATCTATGACTACCTTTTGACCTTAAGAGAAGTAAGCACATGAGGCTGATCCCGTGGCGGCTACTAGGGCGGTTGAGGTTGTTAGTGGACGGCGACGTTTTCCGGCCAGCGTGGAAGTGAGTTACGCCGGTAAAAACTACGCCAGTTTTATTGATGCGTCAATACAATATACGCCGCTGCCACATGAAGTTGGCACACAAAACAGAAACGGGCAGCCAAGTGGCTGCCCGTAACTTATTGCATTCATTGATGGCCAGGGACGGAATCGAACCGCCGACACCCTGATTTTCAGTCAGGTGCTCTACCAACTGAGCTACCTGGCCTTCGGCTTCATCTTTTCAATGAAGGGCGCAAGTATAGGGAGACGGAGACTGTGCTGTCAACTTCGGGTTATATTTTGTGAGTTTTGTCGAATTAGTCACAAAAAAGCGTTGACAGTTTTGTGAAGACGTGTATAATCCCTCGTGTTTGGGATGAGCCGGTCACCACAAGCCGGTTATTAGTCGCAAGACGAACATCCGAGACGGATTTAGACGCCCGCCCGTGCCAGTTCGAACGCCGAAGCGCCCCCCGCTTACGCAACATTCGAACTGGCACAGCTTTTTGTGCTCAACTATCCCCGCCCAGATTCGCACGTTCAAACAACAACGACGCTTGCGCGCTCGCTTCCGCGATCACTTCCCGCTCGTTCACGCTCAAGAGTTCCCTGTCACGCATACGGACGCGCCCGTCTATGATGACTGTTCTGACATCCGTCGCTTCCGCGGCGTAGACGATGGCCGAGATGATGTCCGGGCGCGGCGTCATGTGCAGGCGTTCGAGCGCGAGGATGGTCACGTCGGCGCGTTTGCCCGTCTCAAGCGTTCCCGTCTCCTCGCCAAGCCCAAGTGCGCGCGCGCCGTCAATCGTCGCCATACGCAGCACGCGTCGCGCGGGCAGCGCGTCCGCGCCGTGCGTCACCTTTTGCAGCAATGCGGCGGTGCGCATCTCCGTGAACATGTCCAGTCGATTGTTGCAGGGCGCGCCGTCCGCGCCGAGCGAGAGCGCGACGCCGCGCGCGAGCATTTCCACTACGGGCGCGATGCCCGAACCGAGTTTCAGATTCGACGAGGGGCAGTGCATCACCTGCGTGCCGGTTCGTGCGAGGATGTCTAGTTCGCGCTCGTTCAAGTGAACGCAATGCGCGAGCGCGACGTGCGGCGCGGCCAGACCGAGCGACGAGAGGTATTCGATGTTTCGCATCCCCGTCGCGCGCTCGACCATCTCGATCTCTGTGCGATTCTCGGAAGCGTGTGTGTGAACGAGGACACCGCGCTCACGCGAGAGGCGCGCAACATGTTCAAGCAATTCGCGCGTGCAACTCACTGCGAAACGCGGTGCGAAGCAAGCACGTATGCGACCGTTGCCGCGACCGTGCCACTCTTCGATCAAGGCCAGCGATTCGCGTATCGAATCACTTGTCTGCTCGAACAACTCTGCGGGCACGTCTTCGCCCGCATCCATCATGCACTTGCCGACGGTGGCGCGAAAGCCTGTCTCTTCGACCGCGCGAAACGCTTCCGCAGTGTGGTTGACAGTCTCCATCGTCAGCGCACAGGTCGTGCCGCCTTTGATCATCTCGGCGATGCCGAGCCGAGCCGAAGCACGCACGGAGGCGCGTGTGTGCGCGGCTTCCATCGGCCAGACGCGCCGTTTTAGCCAATCAATCAGAGGCAGGTCGTCAGCCGCGCCGCGAAAGAGCGTCTGGCAGAGATGTATGTGCGTCTGCACGAAGCCGGGGAGCACCGCACAGCCGCGCGCGTCAATCACCTCAAAGGCATCTTCCGCAGTCTCGCCGATTGACACGATGCGCCCGTCGCGAATCAGCAAGTCGCCCTCGACGACACGCTCATTCGCGTCCAACGTGATGATCGTGCCGCCTTTGATGAGTATGGAGTTGGTCATGCGTGTGTCGCCAGTTATTTCGCGTTGCAACGATTATGCTTTGGCAGCCGCACACTGTAAAGAGACAAAAGTTCAGCCGCCGACAAAGCATCTCCGGTTTTGGTGAAGACGTTTGCCTGCGGCTGATTGTTTCAGCTTAAAAATTTACCCGCTTGTTAGTTGCTGGCAGCCGATTCGGCTTTCTTAGACTTCTCGGTCTTGTCCGATTTCTCAGCCTTCTCTTCCACCGTCTCGCTGACGGGGATGCCGAGCGCGAGGCGCACTTCGTTCTCGATCCGCTGCCGCAGTTCGACGTTGTCCTTCAAGGTCTGCTTCGAGTTTTCGCGCCCCTGACCGAGCCGTTCGCCCTTGTAGGAGAACCACGCGCCCGACTTCTCGACGATGCGATTCGCCACGCCGAGATCAATCACGTCGCCCTCGCGCGAAATTCCCTCGCCGTACATGATGTCGAACTCGCACTCGCGAAACGGCGGCGCGACTTTGTTCTTCACCACCTTGACCTTCGTGCGGTTGCCGACGACGCGGTCGCCGTCTTTAATCGCGCCGATGCGGCGTATGTCCAGGCGCAAGGAGGAGTAGAACTTCAGAGCGCGCCCGCCCGTCGTCGTCTCAGGTGAACCGAACATGACGCCGATCTTCTCGCGAATCTGGTTGATGAAGATGAGCGTCGTGTTCGACGAAGAAACAATCGCCGTCAGTTTGCGCAGAGCCTGCGACATCAGACGCGCCTGCAAGCCCGGCAGGCTGTCGCCCATCTCGCCGTCCAACTCCGCGCGCGGCACGAGCGCCGCCACAGAGTCAATCACGATCACGTCAACGCCGTTCGAGCGCACGAGCGCCTCGCAAATCTCCAGAGCCTGCTCGCCCGAATCCGGCTGCGAGATCAACAAATCGTCGATGTTCACGCCGAGCTTTCCGGCGTACTCCGCGTCCATCGCGTGCTCTGCGTCAATGTAGGCCGCGACGCCGCCGACGCGCTGCGCTTCCGAGACGATGTGCAGCGCGAGCGTCGTTTTGCCGGACGATTCCGGGCCGTAAATTTCCACGACGCGCCCGCGCGGGACGCCGCCGATGCCGATGGCCGCGTCGATGCTGAGCGCGGTCGTTGAGATCGCCAGAATGTCCGCGACTTCACGCTCGCCGAGACGCATGATCGATCCCTTGCCAAATTTCTTCTCGATATTGAGCAGCGCCGCTTCGACCGCTTTGCCGCGCTCGCTCTGTTTGCTATCAGCCATTGTGGTAATCACTCTTTCTGTCCCCTCTTCTCAACATTAATTTGTGCGTCCGTCCAGCGAACGGGAAGGAGTATAGCACAAACAACGCAAGAATGGAACACTGTTTCACCTATGAAACAAGAATTATTTTTACGTCAAGTGGGATGCCAAAATCACAGCCGCACGCGCCCGACGCCGACGAAAACGGACATGCGCGCGACGGTGCGGCGCGTAAGGATACGTCAACAAACGCGCCCAAGTCGAGCGCGATTTTGATGTTTTCGCTCGTGCCGTTTAAGATGGCAATAAACCACGCGCGAACCCGCCGACGCGCTCAACCAGGTCGGGCGCGTCGCACAGTTTTTCGATCTCCGAGACGATGGCCGAGCCGACGACCGCCGCGTCCGCGTAGCGCCACACGTCCGCCAACTGTTCCCTCGTAGAGATGCCGAAGCCTACGGCGACGGGCAAATCCGTGAAGCCGCGCACGCGCTCGACAAGACGCTCGGCCTGTGTGCTCGACTCTTTCCGCACGCCCGTCACGCCCGCGCGCGAAACAGCGTAAATGAAACCGCTCGCGCGCTCGGCAATGAGCCGCAGGCGCGTGTCGGTCGAGGTCGGCGCGACGAGAAAGATGAGGTCGAGCGAGTGCGCGCGGAGCGTCGCGGCGAAATCTACAGACTCTTCCGGCGCGAGGTCTGTCACGAGCATCCCGTCAACGCCCGCGCGCCGTGCATCCTGACACAGACGCTCCGCGCCGTACTGCAACAGCGGGTTGTAATAACTGAACAGCACGAGGGGAACGTCCGTCTCGCGCCGCGCATCCGCGACGACCGCCAACACATCTGCGACGCCCACGCCGCGCCGGAGCGCGCGCTCCGACGAGCGTTGAATCGTAGGCCCGTCGGCCATCGGATCGCTGAAGGGCACGCCGAGTTCTATGACGGTCGCGCCCGCGCGTGCGAGTTCCAAGATCAACTGGCGTGTCGCGTCCAAAGTGGGATCGCCCGCCGTGATGAAGGGGATGAAGCCGCGCCGCCGCTCTGCTCTCATGCGCGCGAAAGTTTCCGCGATGCGACTCAAGGCAGTTCGACGCCCCCAATTGTTTCACCATGCGCCCGCTCCGTCGCTTCAACGCGCGCACGCTCGGTCGCTTCGCCGTTCGCTTGCGCCGTCTGCGTTGCTACAGCGTCGGCCACGCTCTGCACGTCCTTGTCGCCGCGCCCCGAAAGGTTGACGAGGATCGTCTGCTCCGGCGTCAACTCGCGCGCCAGCCGCAACGCGTGTGCGACGGCGTGCGCCGATTCGAGTGCGGGAATAATTCCCTCCTGCTCGGACAACGTGCGAAAGGCCGCGAGCGCGTCCGCGTCCGACGCGGAGACGTATTCGACGCGTCCGGCGTCGTGCAGGAATGCGTGTTCCGGCCCGATTGAAGGATAGTCGAGTCCCGCAGAGATTGAGTGCGTCGCGGCGATTTGCCCGCGCTCGTCCTGCAAGACATAGCTCAACGTGCCCTGCAAAACGCCCGGACGCCCGCCGCCCCGCTCGTTGAAACGCGCCGCGTGCTCGCCGAGTTTGTCTCCGCTCCCGCCCGCCTCTACGCCGATCATGCGTACGCCCTCGTCATTGAGGAAAGGATGAAACAACCCGATTGAGTTCGACCCGCCGCCGACGCAGGCGACGAGCACGTCGGGCAAACGCCCGTCTTCCCTTTCCATAAACTGCGCGCGCGCCTCGCGCCCGATGACGCTCTGAAAATCGCGCACCATGAGCGGGTAAGGATGCGGCCCCAGCGCGCTGCCGAGCAGGTAATAAGTGTCGGCCACGTTCGTCACCCAATCGCGCAACGCTTCGTTGATCGCATCCTTCAAAGTTCGCGCGCCCGCATGAACCTCGCGCACCTCCGCGCCGAGCAACTCCATGCGAAAGACGTTCAGGCGTTGACGCCGCACGTCCTCCGCACCCATGTAGACGACGCAATCGAGACCGAACAACGCGCAGACTGTCGCCGTCGCAACGCCGTGCTGTCCCGCGCCGGTCTCCGCGATGATGCGTCGCTTGCCCATGCGCCGCGCGAGCAGAACTTGGCCGAGCGCGTTGTTGATCTTGTGCGAGCCTGTGTGCGAGAGGTCTTCGCGTTTGAGGAACAGGCGCGCACCATTGGCAAGCGCCGTCAGACGCGCGGCGTAATGAAGCGGCGTCGGGCGACCGGAAAAATCGCGTAAGAGCGCGGCGTACTCCGTCTGAAAAGTTTCGTCGTCGCGGACGGCGGCATAAGCCGCGTTCAACTCTTCGAGCGGAGCCATCAAAGTCTCCGGCACGAAGCGTCCGCCGTATGCGCCCCAGTGGCCTTGCTCGTCGGGCTGAGTGAGAAAATTTTCGGGCATAAAATTTCAGGGACAGACTTCAATAGCTATCTTCAACGTCGAATCATCGTCGCCAGCATGGTGGCTATCATCCTAGTTTCGTTTGCGGCTTGTGAGTAAACATCACATCTCGTCACAGTCAAAGTCCTGCCGGTCTTTACGACTTGTGCCTCCGCGACAAATTCTTCGCCCGCAGCCGGACGCAGAAGATTGACTTTGAATTCCACGCTCAAAACATCAGCACCGGCGGGCATGAGCGTGTAAGCTGCATATCCGCACGCGCTATCCGCAATCGCCGTGATGATGCCCGCGTGTATGTGCCCGTTTTGCTGCGTCAGGTCTGCGCGATATGGAAGCGCGATAGAGACCGCTCCCGGCTCGACGCGCCTTAAGCTCGCACCCATTAATTGCATAGCCTGTTGGCGCGCAAAGCTTGTGCGAATCCGACTTTCGTATTCCCTATCCGGCGGCGATAAAAGACTCATGACATAACGGTCGGCGCTTGCGCTTCGAGAAGCTACCGAACAACTCATAAACTTAAACGTGTCGCGGGATTATAGCACCGGAGCGGCGCTTGAACTGAGGGCGGGCGCGAGGGCGCAGCGGTTGCGGCCTTCGCCTTTGGCTCGATAGAGGGCTGCGTCGCTGGCGGCGTAGAGCGTGCGCTCGGACGTGGCGTGTGCGGGGCAGGAGGCGACGCCGATGCTGACCGTGATGCTGCCGACGTTTTCAACTTCGTGCGATGCGACGGCTTCGCGCAGGCGTTCGGCGGCAGCCAGAGCGCTCGCCTCCGTCGCGCCCGCCAGCAAGAGCGCAAACTCCTCGCCGCCGAGACGCGCCGCCGTGTCGTTGTCGCGCGAGAGTTCCGTGAGTGCGTGTGCGACGTGTCGTATGCACGCGTCGCCCGCCGAATGTCCGTGCGTGTCGTTGACGCGCTTGAGGAAATCAATGTCAACGAGCAGGAGCGAACAGGCGACGCGGTAACGACGCCAGCGTTCGAGTTCCTGTCCGAGCGCGGTGCGGAAGCGACGACGGTTGGCGAGTCCGGTCAGGTAATCGCGGTCGGCTTCGGCGCGCAGTTTGTCCATCGCCTGTTTGAGTTTGACGAGCTGTTCGGTGCGCGCAAGGAGGAGCGCGAGTTCGGCGGGCAGTTGGAAATAGTCGAACGCGCCTGCTGCGAGCGTCGCGTGCCTGCGCGCGGCGTCCGATTCAGCGTCGCCGAAGAGTACGAGCGGCACGCCCTCCTGTTCGCGCACGACATGGCGCGTCAACTCTTCCGCGCTTATGCCGCGCAAACTTGTGTCTGCAAGGACGACGTGCGGGCGCGACTTGCGTAGCGCGACGATGGCCGCCGCGCCGCTCGCGACGCCGACGACGGCGAAGCCGGCGCGCCCCAAAGCGTCGAGCGACAGGGCGCGTCGCGGCTCGTCCGTCACGACGAGCACGCGCCCCTGCTCGCGTGAGTTCGCCTGATTGCTAGTCTCTCGCGCGGTTCCGGCGCTCATGAGTTTCGTTGAAAGGCAATTCGTTTGTGAACAACTAAGGAAGAGGCTAAGGGGCGGTTACTCGTCTGGCAATTCCTCATCGAAGGAGTCGCGCGTTAAAAATTGCTACGCCGACAGCATACCTTATGTGGGCATCTCTCAGTCAAGGTTTTTCTCGCACGCGCGCACCGCCGCGACGAAAGCGCGCATCCGGACTGCGTCTTTCTGCCCCGCTGCGAGTTCCACGCCGCTGCACACGTCAACCGCAAACGGACGCACGGCAGTAATCGCCGACGCGACGTTGTCGGGCGTGAGTCCGCCCGCGAGATACAACTGCGCGACCAGCTCGCGCGTCCTACGCGCCAACTCCCAGTCGAACGTCTCGCCCGTCCCGCCGCGCGCGCGCGGGCTGTAGGCGTCGAGCAAGATTGACTCCGACGGAAATTGCGCCGCCTGCTCCGGCGCGAAATCTTCCCCGACGCGCAAGGCTTTAATAACTCGATGCACGCCGAGCGCAGCGCAATACTCCGGCGACTCATCGCCGTGCAATTGCACCGCTGCGACGCCCGCAGTCTCCGCCTTGCCTGCGACCGTCTCCGCATCAACTTCGTTGACGAACACGCCGACGCAAAACATTGACGCGGGCAACGCGCGTATGATGCGCCGCGCATCTTCCGGCGCGATGTAGCGCGGGCTGCGCGCGTAAAAGTTGAAACCGAGCGCGTCCGCGCCAGCCTCTAATGCCGCCAGCGCATCCTCCAGATTCGTGATGCCGCAGACTTTAACTTTCACCATGAGATTCCGTTAACAATAAGCGCAACGCTTCCGCCGGACGCTCCGCGCGCATCAAGTTTTCGCCGATGAGAAAGCCTCGATAGCCGAGCGATTTGAGGCGGCGCAGGTCTGCGTTTGTGCTGAGGCCGCTTTCGCTGACGAGCAACGCATCGGGCGGCGCTTGCGCGGCGAGTTCGACGGAAGTTTCCAGCGACACTTCAAAGTTGTGCAAGTTGCGGTTGTTGACGCCGATGACTTTTGCGCCGGAGCGCGCGCCGCGCCGCAACTCTTCCGCCGTGTGGACTTCGACGAGCGCATCCATTCCGAGTTCATCTTCGGCGATGCTTCTGAGGCGCGCGAGCGTCGCATCGTCGAGCGCGGCGACGATGAGCAGGAGCGCGTCGGCGCGTGCCGCAGCGGCCTCGTAAATCTGCCACTCGTCAAAGATGAAATCCTTGCGCAGCAGCGGCAGCGATGTGACTGCGCGCACCTCTCGCAGATCGTCGAGCGAGCCTTTGAAATGATCCTCTTCGGTCAAGACGGAAATCGCCGCCGCACCTCCGGCCTCGTATTCGCGCGCGAGCGCGGCGGGCGAGATAAGGCGGCGTATGTCGCCGAGCGAGGGCGAGGCGCGTTTGATCTCTGCGATGATCTGGAAACGCCCTTCGCGCGCAAGCGCGGAACGAAACGCGTGCGGCTCAGACTCGCCGCGCACGCGCAAGGCTTCCGCGCGCAACTCTTCAAGCCCGCGAGAGGCTTTCGCGTGTGCCAGGCGCACACGCTTCTGCTCGATGATGCGTCTCAGAAAATCGGGCGCGGCGGTCATGCGTTGGTCGCTTCCACGAGTTGCCGGAGTTTATCGCTCGCGGCTCCCGTATCAATGCTCGCTTCGGCGATGGCGACGGCCTCAAGCAAACTCTCTCCTCTGCCGCCGACGTAGAGCGCGCCCGCCGCGTTGGCGACGACGAGCGAGCGCGCCGCATCGCGCCGCTCTCCCGCAATCACGCTCCTAATGATCCGCGCGTTCATCTCCGCATCGCCGCCGCGCAACTCTTCCAGATGCGCGCGCTTGATGTGAAAGTCCTCCGGCGCAATGTGGAAAGTATGAACCACCCCGTCCTTCGCTTCGGCCACGAAAGTCTTGTCGCTGACGGTAATCTCGTCCAGACCGTCGCGCCCGTGAACGACCCACGCGCGCTCCGTGCCGAGCGCCGCGAGCGTGCGCGCCAGCGGTTCGACAAGCGACGCGTGCCAGACGCCTATGATTTGTCGCGGCGCGCACGCAGGATTCGTCAGAGGGCCGAGCAGGTTGAAAGTCGTATGCACGCCGAGTTCGCGTCGTACGCCAGCGACGCGCGCCGTCGCGCCGTGATAGAGCGGCGCGAACATAAAGCACATGCCGATCTCGTCGAGGCACTTTTCGGACACTTCAGGCGCGGCGGAGACTTGAACGCCGAGCGCACTCAAAACATCCGCGCTGCCCGAACGGCTCGTCGCGGCGCGGCTGCCGTGCTTCGCTACGGGAAGCCCCGCGCCCGCGATGACGAAAGCGGCGGCGGTCGAAACGTTGAAAGTCTTCGCCGCGCTCGAACCCGTCCCGGCGGTGTCTATGAAACGCTCGTGCCGCGAACGTATGCGAACGGCGCGCGCGCGCATCGCTTCGGCCATCCCCGTCAACTCTTCGACCGTCTCGCCCTTCAAAGCCAGCGCGACGAGCGCGCCCGCGATCTGCGCATCCGTCGCGCGCTCGTCCAACAGCGCGTCGAGCAGAGCGGCGGCGTCCGCACGGCTCAAATTCTCGCCGCGCATCAGACGCAACAACAACGCGCGCAATCCCGCGCCTGCCGCATGTTCATCCCTTCGCGCGGGCGTCGGCAAAAGCCAGGCTGGGCGTTCGTTGCTCATAAGAACTTTGTCCGTTGTCAGTAGTCAGTAGTCAGCTGTTTCGTGCTGCTTATACTTGAACACTAAAGATGCCATTCGACATTCCAAATCACAAACAACGGACTACTGACTATTCAAGAAATTCGCAAGCAGATGCTTGCCTTCCGTCGTCAAAATTGATTCGGGGTGAAACTGCACGCCTTCGACGTTCAGCTCGCGGTGGCGCAAACCCATGATCAAATCATCTGCGGTCGTCGCGGAGACTTCGAGACATGCGGGGAGGCTGGCGCGTTCGACGACGAGCGAATGATAGCGTCCGGCTTTGAAGCGTTGCGGGAGTCCTTTGAAGACGGTGCGCCCGTCGTGTTCGATCTCCGCAGGTTTGCCATGCACGGGCACGGGCGCACGCACGACGCGCCCGCCGAAAACTTCGCCGATGGCTTGATGGCCGAGGCAGACGCCGAAGATGGGAATGCGCCCCGCGAAGCGTTCGATGGCCGCGCACGATATACCCGCATCCTTCGGCTCGCCCGGCCCCGGCGAGATCAAAATCTTCGCGGGACGATAATCCCTCTCGATCTCTTCCAACGTCACCTCGTCGTTGCGACGCACCAACATCTCCGCGCCCAACTCGCCGAGGTATTGCACGAGGTTGTAAGTGAACGAATCGTAGTTGTCTATGACGAAGATCATAACGAAGCCCGTCAGCATTCAGTTGTCAGTGGCCAGTTGTTTTTGTCTTCGTTCGCAGTTGCACGATTTAACCTTATGCCACTTCCTTCATGCAGCACATACAACGGACAACTGACAACGGACAACGGACTATCTCTTTTCCACGAGCAACTCTGCCACTTCTGCCTGATAGTTGTCGAGCGCGAACTTGTGCGCTGTGCGGCCTTGTTTGTCTCGCAGGTTAGTCTTTGCGCCGCCCGCGAGCAGCATGCGGACGATCTCGGCGTTGCCCTTCGCGGCGGCGATCATCAGGGGCGTGCCGCCGACTTTGTTGACGGCGTTCGGGTCAGCGCCTTTCGCAAGAAGTTTCGCGACGAGCGGGACGCGACCGTAAAAGACCGCCCATGCGAGAGGCGTGCCGCCCGAATCGTCGCGCGCGTGTACGTCCGCGCCGCGCTCGATGAGCATTTCGGCAACCTGCGTGTCTGAAAGCTCCATCGAGTAGGAGAGGGCTGTGTAATTTTCGAGGCCGCGCATGTTCACGTCGGCGCGTCGGTCGAGCAGGGCGCGCAGGAGTTCCATATCGCCCGCTCGCGCAGCGCGTATCAGAGGCGTCTTCCCGTCGCGGTCGAGCACGTTCGGGTCTGCGTTTCGTTCGAGTAGTAGTTTGACGACGCTCTTGTGCGAACCCGCCATCGCCGCCGTGAGCGGCCTGTTCCCGCGCGCGTCGCGCACATCGGGACTCATGCCTGCGGCGAGGAATAGTTTGACCGCCCACACGTCGCCTTCGCTCGCGCTCATGACAAACTCTTCCTCTTTGAAGTTGATGCCGCGCAGAGCCAACTCGCGCCGCGCCGTCTCAGGATTAACACGCTCGCTCGGCTGTCGCAAACAGGCGACGCACACGGCGCACAAAGAGAGCGCGACGAAAAAGCGTGAAGGTTGTCGTAAGTTGTTTCTCAAACCGATCAATTAACCATCCCTCGCACGCGTTGCTGCGCTTCACTGTATTTTCTTGCCAAGCGACTCGCTCACAAACCGCGCTCGGCCATCTCAATCGCACGGAACATCGCGCGCGCCTTGTTGACCGTCTCCTCGTATTCGCGCGCGGGCACGGAATCGGCGACGACGCCCGCGCCTGCTTGCACCTCCGCGCGCCCGCCGCTGATGCGGACGGTGCGAATGGCAATGCAGGAATCGAGATTGCCCGCGTAGTCCAGATAGAGCACCGCGCCCGCGTAGAGTCCACGACGGTCGGGTTCGAGCGCGGCGATGATCTGCATGGCGCGAACTTTCGGCGCGCCCGTCACAGTGCCCGCCGGAAAACATGCGGCCAGCGCGTCGAAACAATCTGCTGAGTCCGTCAAGCGCGCGTGCAAACTCGTCACCAGATGCTGCACGTGCGAGTAGCGTTCGACCGTCATCAACTCGCGCACTTCGACCGAGCCGAACGCGGCGACGCGACCGAGATCATTCCGACCGAGATCGACGAGCATGAGATGCTCCGCCACTTCCTTCTCGTCCGCGCGCAACTCCGCGCCGAGCCGCGCGTCCTCCGCTTCGTTCGCCCCGCGCGGGCGCGTGCCCGCAATCGGGCGATACTCAAGCTGCGCCCCGCGACAACGCACGAGCATCTCCGGCGACGCGCCGACGATTGACTCTTCGCCGAGCCGCAAAAAATACATGTAGGGCGAAGGGTTCGTCGCACGCAGCGCGCGGTAAATTTCGAGCGGCGACGCGGCGACTTCCGTTGTGAACCTTTGCGACAGCACGGCCTGATAACAGTCGCCCGCCGCGATGTGTTCCTTGATGGTCTCCACCGCGCGCTCGAAATCCTCACGCGTCCAGTTTGAAGAGAACTGCGGCGGAGTCGCTTCCGCTTGTGCCGCTTCGCGCCGGTTCGCCGCACGCGCGGGCGCGTTCGCAAGCAAGTCGCGCTCGATAGTTTCAGTTTGCCTGATGGCCTCTTCGTAAAGCTCGCGCAGACGTTCGCGGCTCCCGCCCGCCTCTTCCGTGAACACGATCGAACTGATCTCGATCTGCTGGCGCACGCGATCAAACGCGAGCACCGTGCGGAAAAACATCAGGACGGCTTCGTCGCTTTCAACACGCTCGCCCGCGTCCAACACAGGCTCGAACCAACGCACCGCATCGTAGGCCAGATAGCCGACCGCGCCGCCCGCGAACGGCGTGAGATGATCGCGCTCGGCCAACTTGTGTCGCCGGAAATAGTCGCGCAAAAAATCGGTCGCGCGCACGCCGCGCAAAGTCTCTGTCTCGCCTTTTCGTTCGACGAAAGTGTCACGCCCGCGCCCGCGCACGATCATCTCCGGCTCGACGCCTAGGAACGAATAACGCGCGACGCGCTCGCCGCCTTCAACCGATTCGAGCAGGAACGCGTTGGGCGCGTCGGCGGCGAGCGAGAGAAAGGCGCTCACGGGCGTCTGCAAATCTGCGAGCACCGAGCGCACGACGGGCACGACGTTTCCGCGCGCCGCCTCGCGCTCAAAATCCTCGAATGTCGCCGGTTGTAAATCAAGCATGAAAAAAATAGTAAATCGTGAATCGTAAATCGTGAATAGATAAACCCTGCTTCGTCTATTTAAGATTTACGATTCACGATTTACGTCCTTTGACGATTCACGAGTTACGTTTCTAGTCGCTTCCTAAGAGACTGCTGGCGGCGAGCCACTGGCCGCCGTCAACAACGATGATCGCGCCGTTGATGAATGAGGCGGCGTCGGAGCAGAGGAAGACCGCCGGTTGCTCTATGTCCTTGATGCGCCCGAAGCGACCGACGGGGATGCGTCGCTTTAATTTATCTTTGAGCGCGGGCGGCAGCAGACGCTTCATGCCTTCCGTGTCTTCGATGGGGCCGGGCGCGATGGCGTTCGTGCGTATGCCGTAACGCCCCCACTCGACCGCGAGGTTTTGCGTCAGCGCGTCAACGCCCGCCTTCGCCGCAGAGACGTGTAGCTGCATCGGCGTCCCCACGTAATGAAGCGTCGCGCTGATGTTCAGGATTGAGCCGCCGCGTTTTTTCAACTCGTTGAACGCGGCGCGGCAGACGTTGAACGTCCCTTTCAGATCAATGTCAACGACCGTGCCGAAGCCGTTCGGCGAAAGCTCCGACGCCGCGCAGAGAAAATTCCCCGCCGCGCCGTTGACGACGATGTCCAACTGCCCGAAGCGTTCGACCGCAGCGGCGACCGCGCGCTCAACCTCTTCCGGCTGTCGCACATCGCACGCGACGGCCAGAGCCTCGCCACCGCCAGCGCGAATCAACTCCGCCGCCGGTTCGAGATGCTCCAACTTCCGACTCACAAGCACGACGCGCGCACCTGCCTCCGCCAGAGCACGCGCCACGCCTCCGGTGATTCCCGTCCCGCCGCCCGTCACAAACGCAACGCGCCCCGCCAGCAACCCTCCAACGAACACGCTCTCTGTCATACACAACCTTTCAAGAGTGACAAGTGACGAGTGACGAGAAAGAATCAAGACAAGTTTAAAGACAAGGCTTTTGTTTTAACTTGTCACTCGTCACTTGTCACTCGTCACTTCATCATTGATTTTCATTCGCTCCCGGTTTGGCCGGAACTGCGACGGGCTTGCCGTCTTCGGCGTGCGGCTCTGCGCCGATCTCCTGCGTGATCTGCGCGACGAGAAGATTCGCCTCCTCGTGATCGGGACTGTACCTGAGCGCGCTCTGGTAATCGCGCAACGCTTCAGGCAAACGGCGCGCTTCGTGCAACGCTTTGCCACGCCGGACGTAGGCATCGGCCAGCGCGCCGAGCACAGAATCGTCGTCCGGATTCTTCTCCGCCTGCCCTTCGAGCTGCGCGATCTCCGCGTCCAGCTTCGACGTGTCCAACCCTTGCCCGCCACCGGCAACACTATTCGACGCGTTGCCATTCGCATCGCCCGAAGACGCGGCGGCGTTTGTCGCACCACTCCCATTCGCGCCCGGCGCAGGCGAACTCTTCTTGCCGCACGCGCCGCACAGCAAAACTAAACACAACAGACACACGAAGGCTCGCATATTTTTTTAAGTGACAAGTGACGAGTGACAAGTAACAAGTCAGAGAAGTGATGAGTAATGAGTGATGAGTGATGAGTTAAAACAAAAGCCTTGTCTTTTACTCATTACTCATCACCCATCACTCATCACTTGTTCTTGCTCGTCACTCGTCACTTGTCACTCATCACTGCCCTTTCAGCTTCCGGCAATGTATGGCCGCGACTGCACGATGTAAACCTGGCCGCCGTAGAAGACCCATTCGATGTCCTGCTCGCGCCCGCCGAAGACGCGTTTGATGAGAGAGGCGGCGCGTGCGAGACGGCGCACCGTCGCGTCGGTCAAGACGGCGCGTTCGCCGCTGATCGGAATTTCTTTGACGCCGCCCTCAGCGTCGAACGTCAACAAGCTCTCTTCGTCCGAACGCGTCAACACGCGCACGGCCTGCGAGCGCGGGCGAAAGATGATCTGCTCCGCGATCCGTTTGCCTTCGACCACCTTGATGCCGAGCCCGCGTTTCGCGCTGATGTAGATGCCGCCGCGATTGCTGTCGTCGTATGGGTCGGTCGTGATCATGACGCCCGCGCTGTCCGCGTTGATGCCTTCCTGAATCAACACCGCCGGATAGACTTTCATGTGATCAATCGCGGCACGCTCGCGCGCTTCGTAGGCTTCAAAATTCCAGACTGAAGCCCAGACAGTCTTGATCGCCTCGATCAACTTCTCTTCTTCGCGCACGTTCGGCACGGTCGAATACAGCCCCGCGCCGTTGAAGTTCGGCAAATCTTCCGCATTGGTCGAACTGCGCACGAACAATCCTTTGCCCTGATATTCGGCACGCACACGCTTCAGAATTTCGTCTCGCAACTTTGCATCGAACGTCGCCGCTTGGATGCGCGCACGCATCTCCGTCAAACGTTCGCGCCGGTAAGCCGGATCGTGTATGAACTTTTGATCTTCAAACAAGTCGGCGATAGGCTCTTCGAGTTCGTTCGCTTTGATGAACTCGTCGTAATAACGGATCGGGATCGTGAAACCGTTCGGCACGGTGATGCCGGGCAAGCGCGCATTGACGACTTCGCCGAGATTGGCCGACTTCGCGCCGTAAGCGTCTGCCATACGCGCGCGCTGTTGTCGCAAGTCGAGCAGCCGACGCTCGGAGAGGTCGAAGCGCGGCGTCATAATGTCGCGTCGTTCCTTGAGCCGCCGCTGGTATTCATTCAGCGAGTTATTGTCCGGGCGATTGATCTCGAACTTGCCCTGCTTCGTCTCGAACCAGACCCACCAACCATCGTACTCTTTGAGCACCTCCGTAGCATTTCGCACGTAGGCGTTCGGCACGCCCCACGACTTTGCGAGCAAGTTGATGTGCGAGAGCGGCGTCGAAGGTTTGCCCGTGATGATGCCTGCGACGGGCGGCAGCGTCACGGGCACTTCGTCGAGCACGAGTATTTCGTTGAAACCGATCTCAACGTGCTCGTCCAAATTTTTGATGATGTGTATGCGACCCAGCCCGCGCGCAAGGTTGAGCGGTTGATATTCCTGCTCGCGCGCGATCTCGCTTTGCATCACGCGTTCGAGTCCGGCGATTGTGGCAGAGGCTTCGTCCTGTTTGATCGAGTTGGGCTTGAAGGCGACGCGCTCGTAAAAGGTGCGATTGATCGTCTCGCCCGTGAGTTTGATCTGCTCCGCAGGTATCAAGTCACCTTCCCAGAACTCAAACGTCCAGCGGCGAAGCGGCGTTTGATAGGCGAGCGTGCCGAGGATGAAGCGGCGATTGGGCTTCAGATAGTTGTTCTCGAAAAACTCGCGCCCGCGTTCGAGCGAGAGATACGTGCCGTTGACGAAATCTTTATGGAAGCGATAACGCTTCGAGTTGACGTAGTAAATTTTGTTCTTGTCTTTGCGGTCGATGACGTACATCACATGCGGCAAAGGGTAGCCTGCGTCCGTATTGATGCGCGCGAGCGCGTCAAACTCCGCGCGCGACTTTATCTGAGGAAGCGAACGTACGCTCTCCGGCGTCGTTGCCGACGCTGCTGCACGCTGTCGCTGCGCCGACGTTTGCGCCGAAGAACATAGGAGAGAAAAGACCAACGCGCCGAAGAAGATTTTTTTGACGACTCTCATACAGCCTTTCTCGCTTTCAACAACTCTCTGCTTTCGCGCCGGAGCAATTCTACCAGATCATCTATGTGTCGCCGCTCCGTCAGGAAGCTGTTGACGTTCACGCGCAGAGCGCGCCGACCATGCAGCACGGTGGTTGACAACCACGCCTCGCCGCTTCGTTCGATGCGCTGCTGCAAATCGCGTTGCACGTTGTCCATCAGCGCGCCCTCGCTTCCGCGCATCTCCGTCGGCACGAAGCGCAGGCAACACACAGCCGTCTCAACTTGGCCGACACGCTCGAAGCCTTCGAGGGTCGCTACGCGCCCGGCGAAATATTCCGTGAGTTCGATCTGGCGTTCGATGATCTCTGCGTAGCCGCGCGTGCCGAGAGTTTTCAGCGCAAACCAGATTTTGAGCGCGTTGAAACGGCGCGTGCCGAGTTGGCCGTAGCGTAAGAAGTCGAAAGGCACGTCTTCGCCGCCGCGTTCCTCGCTCAGATATTCCGGCGTGATGTCGAACGCATCGCGGAGCACCTTTGCGCCATCGCGCACGAGCAACGCGCCCGCCGCAAACGGCACGAACATCCACTTGTGCGGATCAATCGTGACGGAATCCGCGCGCTCGATTCCACGCAGGCGGTCTTTATACTTCGCAGACATCGCGAGCGCGCCGCCGTATGCGCCGTCAACGTGAAACCAGAGTTTGTATTCGCGCGCGAGGTCGGCCAGTTCAACGAGCGGGTCAATGATCCCTGTTGAAGTTGCGCCCGCCGCGCCCGCGATGCAGATGGGAAGATTGCCCGCTTCAAGATCGCGCTCGATCTCTTGGCGCAACGCGTCCATGCGAATGTGGAAACGTTCGTCCGTCGCAACCTTGCGCAAGTTCTCGCGTCCGAGGCCGAGTATGTCCACGCTCTTGACGAACGAATAGTGGCATTGTTCGGATGCGTAGACGACCATGTTTCCCGCAGTCGCGCGTGTGGGAGATGCGTCGCCGTTAGTCCGCGTTGCCGGAAGCGACGCGGCGCGCAAGCCTTTGTCGCGCACGAAATTTGCGGCGCGGTCGCGCGCGCACTTGAGCGCGATCAAGTTCGCTTCCGAGCCGCCGCTCGCGAGCGCGCCGAAACTTTCCGCGCCGTAGCCGATGATTTCGCAGAGCCAACGGATGACACGCGCTTCTATGACGCTCGCCGTCGGCGAGTTGCGCCAGACCGCGCCGTTTTGGTTGATGGCCGAACACAGGGCATCAGCCCAGACGCCGACGGCGAGCGGCGTCGGGTTAAACAGCCCGTAGTAGCGCGGGCTTGGTATGTTCATCGCGTGCGGCGCGATCTCGCGCGAGAAGCGTTCGAGCAACGGAAGCGCGTCCGTGCCTTCGCGTGGCAGCGGCTCGTCGAACATTCTTTCGAGTTCGCGCGGGCTGGCTTCGGAGCAGACGCGCGCCGTGTCGAGCGTGCGCGCGTGTTGCGCGATGATGTCAGTAACGATCCGTCCCAGTCGTTCGTGCTCTGCGCTCAAGCGTTCGCTCATACTCGTTTTCGTTCCTGTGCAAGAGATTCGGAGTTCCGCTAAGCTAACCTAAGCGGAGGGGTTTATTCCAGCCGGCAGACACGATGACGACGCATCTCGAAGAATTTACCGCGACGCTTGAGACGCACGCCGCGCGTTACAACGTGCAACTCACGGCGCAAGTGATCGCGCGCCTCGGCGATTATTACGAACATTTGTTGAAATGGAACGCGCGGCTGCATCTCGTCGCGCCCTGCACGCCCGCAGAGTTTGCCACGCGGCACGTGCTCGAATCGCTGACGGCCTGCGTGTACATGCCGGAAGGCGCGCGCGTGTGCGATGTGGGTTCGGGCGGCGGGCTGCCGATCATCCCGTGTCTCATCGCACGCGCAGACTTGAGCGCCGTGCTTGTCGAAGCCTCCGCGAAGAAGGCCGTGTACCTGCGCGAAGCCTTAAGCCGACTCGGATTGCAAGAGCGTGCGCGGGTCGTCGCGCACAGGTTTGAGCAGACAACCGCGCCCGAATGTGAAGTTGTAACTTGCCGCGCGCTCGAATGTTTTACGGCGATGTATCCGCGACTCGTCGAGTGGTCGCCGCGCGCGTCGAGATTGTTGTTGTTCGGTGGAAGATCGCTTGAAGATTTGATGGAGGAAGATCAAAATTTGCGCGCTTTTATGGCCGTCAAGATGCCTGACTCGGAACAGAGGTTTCTTTTCGTGTGCGAGCGCAAAGATTGAAAGCATTCACCGCAGAGACGCAGAGGACGCAGAGGGGGCGCAGAGAAAGTCTCAAGTCCAAAGTCTCAAGTCCCAAACCGCCTTTGACTTGGGACTTGAGACTTTGGACTTGAGACTTTCAGACTCTGCGGTGAATGCTTTTGTTAGCGTATGACGTTGATGCTGATCAGTTGTTGGCCTTCGATGACGAAGTCGGCGGGGGGTAGTTCCTGTTCGTCAACGGGCGAGAGCGCGGTCGGCGTGAAGCCGCCGGAGGTGCGGTCGCTGTTGAGCGTGGCGACGACAGAGGGCGGGAGGTTCGGCATTTCGTCTGTGCCGATGACCGCGCCGGACGTGACGCGGAAGAGTTTCACGTAGAGGCGGTCGTTCTTCTTGATACGGTTGATCGCGCCGACGAGTTGGCTCAAATCTTTGGGGACGAAGTTCTGTGCGGCTGACGCCTGTTGGAGCGCGCCGCCGTCGCCGACGAAGAGTACGAGTTGGCCGAGCGGCACGTCAGACGGAATCTTGACAGGGATGCGCTGCACGAACTGCTTGCCCGAATCGGTGCGCACGTAGGCTTGCACTTCGACCGTCTCGCCCCTGCCCACTTCGGTGCGATCGAGCGCGATGCGGTCGAGCGAGGCGGACATGCGCGCGTCGGTCGAGGTGATGTCGAGCGTGATCTGGCCTATGTCAACGTTGTCGAAACCGCTTGAGAGCAGCGCGGCGATAGGCGTGGCGACCGAGCCTGCGGCCTGCGCGCCCGCGTTCATCGAAGAGAAGCGACGCTCGATGTTGATAGGTTGATGTCCGGCCACGTCGATCTTGCCGCGCAGAGAGATGGTTGATTCGCCGAGGCTGCGCTCGGTCGAGCCGATGGTCGAGAAGATGGTGATGTTCAAAAGTACGGGCGTCAGGAATTGATCGTTCGCCACTTCATAAGTGTACGTGTCTGTGCGGTCGCGGCTGGTGTGCAAGTTGATCTTGACGGGGATCATCTTGGGCGCGCGACCGAGCAGGCCGTAGATGCCTGTCGCGCGATCCTGCGAGATCGAGCCGACCATCTGCCCCGCCGAAGAGAGTTTGAACCCGTTGTTGACACTCGAAATTACCGTCACGACGTTTGATTCGGACATAGGCATGTCTGCGATGCCGAGTCCGAGAAACGGGTGTCCGAAGGCGTAGATGCGCTCGCCATCGCGCCACGTCACAGTGCCGAATGCTGCGAGCGAATAGTCGCCGCGCACGAGTTGGACGCTGACGGATGAACCGGGCGGCAAAGTCTTCTCCGTCACTTTACCCATCGGCGTGATCGAGGCCGAACCGCCGACGCCCGCGACGGGGAGCAGACCGTTCGATTGAAGTTGCGGCGCGTAGAGCGCGAGGGCTTCGGAGCTTATGCCGCTAAAGACGAGCGGCGTGGCAATCGGCGCGATGGTCTGGCCGAGCAGCGCGTTCAGAGGCGAGCCTGCGGCGACGGGCGCGGCGAACGTGCCGCTCGCGATTGTCGCTTTCGGCCAAGCGGTCTGCCAGTCGGTCGAAGCGAGTTTGGCGAATGAGACGGTGTGCGGTTGAGAGGCGCGCGAAGTTCCCTGCTGTCGCGCGAAGATGTCTATCATCTGGCGGATCGGCGTGATGCCGCAGATCGGCTCTTTCGAGAAGGGGAAACTGAAGGCAATCGCGCCGACGAGTTTGCCGTCGATGTAGACGGGCGAACCTGACATGCCTGCGAACACGCCCGTCTTCTCCGCGTTCGCGCCCGTCAGGCGACCGATGATCGCGGATTGGCGCGGCGCTGGGAAACCGGGCAACACGCCGAGTATTTCCACGCCGAACTCCTGCGCTTCCGCACCCGAAAAGACCGTCCACGCACGCGCCTTCATGCCCGGTCGCACGTCTTCCAGCGGAAACAAACGCGCATCCGCCTGTGCCGCATTCGCGGTCGCCGTCGTCGTCGGAGTTTGTGCCGAAGCGGTGACGGCGAAAGACACGAGCGCGAGTACAAGCGCGAGAACGGGGTAGAACGATTTTTTCATGTGAATACCTTTTAGAACGGGGGGAAGCATCTTGAACCTCGACGGTACACGCTCAATGCAAACGAAGCAGCGAACCGCAGCAACAACCTACAGCGACTATAGCGTCCGGTTTCTCAGATGGTCAAGGGAGTGCAAAGGTTGGGTGGTGTCCTAACTTGATTCTTCCTCTGCGCCCGCTCTGCGTCCTCTGCGCCTCTGCGGTGAGTTGCAAGCAGAAGCATTCACCGCAGAGGCGCAGAGGACGCAGAGCGGGCGCAGAGAGAAGCCGCAACCTGTTGCCCCTCCTTGCCGCTCGCTCGCGCGGCGTGTTAATTTTCGCGGGCGATGCGTCCGCCATCATCTCCAAACAAGCCGTTTGTTATAAACTCACTTGAGACGGCGTCTCTACCATCCCGACTAATAGTGGCGCAGCGTGTCACGCATGTCTGACGCCGAAGGATTCATCCTCGCGGGCGGCGCGTCGAGCCGCATGGGCACGGACAAAGCACGGCTCACGCTCGGCGGGTACACCTTCGTCGCACGCATCGCGGAAGCATTACGCGCGATTGCGACCGAGATCAGCGTGGTCAGCGCGAGACCGGACGACGGCGGTGCGCTCGATTTGCCAATCGTCGCAGACATACACCGCGACTGCGGCGCGCTCGGCGGTTTGCACGCCGCGCTCAATGCGTGTCGCACGCCGTGGGCGGCAATCGTCTCATGCGATCTGCCTTTCGTGACGGGCGAACTCTTCGCGCGCCTCTGCGAATTACGAACGCCGGACGTAGACGCCGTCGCCCCTTTGCAAACGGACGGTCGCCCGCAACCGCTGTGCGCGCTCTATTCGACAGGGCGTTGTCTGGAACGCGTCGAGAGACTTCTTAGAGAAGGCGAGAGGCGACCGCGCGTGTTGCTCGGCGAGGCGCGCACGCGCTGGGTCGAGCCTGCGGAGTTGGCTGACCTGCGCGACGCCGAGATGTTCTTCTTGAACGTCAACACGCCGGAAGATTACGAACGAGCGAGGGAGATGGTGAAAAACTGTCAGTAGTCCGTTGTCAGTTGTCAGTTGCATGTGCTGACCGGAGGGAGTGGCTAAAGGTTGAAGCGAGCAATTGAGGGCAGACAAAAACAACTGACTACTGACAACGGACAGCGGACAGTTTGAAATTCTATGTCGCGTCGCGGAAGACCGGGAAAGAGATTGCTGAAAGCGCTGCTGCCTGTGGCGTTGCTGTTGGTGCTGGGCATCGGCGGCGGGCTGATGTTCATCGTCCGCACGATTGCACATCCCGTCCCGCATCCTTACCTCGTCACGCCGGAAACTTTTCCCGCCTACAGCGCGCGCGGCCTGCGCGTGACCGAAGAGACTTGGAGCAACGCGGACGCGACGCAGGCGCGCGGTTGGCTGTTGCGTGGCGCGGAGGGCGCACCCGCCATCGTGCTCATGCACCGCTACGGCGCGGATCGCTCCTGGCTCTTGAACCTCGGCGTCAAGATCAACGAAGCGACCAACTACACGATCCTCTGGCCTGACCTGCGCGGGCACGGCGCGAATCCGCCCGTCGCGCAAACCTCTTTCGGCGCGCGCGAAACAGATGACGTGACGGCTGCCCTAGCCTTCTTGCGCAATCTCAAAACGTCGCAGAAGCGCACGCTCGTCGGCGAACGCTTCGGCTTCTTCGGCGTCGAACTCGGAGCTTACGCCGCGCTCTCCGCCACCGCGCGCCAGCAGGACAATACTACCGTGCGCGCGCTCGTACTCGATTCCGTCCCCGCCGCGCCCGACGAATTGCTGCGCAACGCCATACGCGACCGCATGGGCTTCGACAACAGTTTGCTCAACTTGTTCGCGCGCGGCGCAGCGCGCATCTATTTTCTCGGCAAGTACGAAAACAATTCTTCGTGCGAACTCGCCGCGCAACTCGCGTCTCAGCGCGTGCTGCTTTTGAGCGGCGCGGACGCGGGCGAACTGCGCGCTTCAACCAAATCGCTCGCCGCCTGTTTCCCCAACCCTTCTGCCGTCGCTCAGCAAATTGATCTCCCCGTCACAGGCTTCACCGCCTCCTCCGCCACAGGCGAACAGGGCGAAACTTACGACCGCCTCGTCATAGAATTTTTCTCACAAGCATTCCGCGAAGACTCACAACCGAAACGCTAAGCCTTCGCCTTCAACGCAGGCGCACGGCGACTAGCACGAGCGTCCCGTTATCGCCGATCACTTCCGCCTCGAACAGCGGGAAATTCAACAACTGCCCGACGTGTTCCTCAGGCACGAGCACAAGCAGCGTCCCGCCCCTCTGTCTCGCCACCTCCAACACCTCGCCCGGCCCCTCGAATTTCCATGGCTCGCCCGTACGCTCGTCGTAAATCAAACGCCCCGCCGCATAAAATTCCCCCGTGCGCTCGACCGTGTGAAGATTCAAAACCGGCGCACGTCCATAGCCGCGCTTCTCCGCCGCGCGCAGCAACTCGCGCACAGACTCGCGCGCCGACGCTCTCTCCAAAGCGCAACTCACGACGAGCACCGTCGTCAAAAACGACACGCCGACAACGAGCAACACGGCGCGCACGCGTCGCTTCGTCGCTAACAATACGTATGCGCTGACGGCGACGACCGGCGCGGCGACGAGCGCGATGCAGACGCGCGATAGCTCCGACGCTTTCAACTCGTACAACGCCCCTGCGACAGCCAGCACAAGCATCAACGCGCCCGTCGCGCGCAACGCACGCGAGTTTCCCTCGCCGCGCAAGAACGCCGCGAGCCGCTCGCCCGCGAGCAACGCCGCGCCCGGCAACGCGGGCAGAATGTAGCCGGGCAACTTCGAGCCGGACACGGAGAAAAATATCAACGGAAACAAAATCCACGCGAGCGCGAACAGTCGCAGTTTGCTCAAGGCATCGTCGCCGCGCCAGTTCCAACGTCGCGCGTGATACACGCTCGTCGCGAGAAACGCGCTCCAGGGCAACATGAGCGCCGGAATGATCACAGGATAAAACCAGATGGGCTGCGGGTGGTGATACTTGTTCGAGATGTAGCGCGCGAAGTGGTGCTTGATGAAGAACTCGTCAACGAACGTCCAGCCGTGTCGCGCGATGACGGGCGCGTACCAGACGGCCGCGACCGCTACGGTGATGAAAAATCCCCACAGCGCAGACTTCCACGCGTCAGGCCAACGACGCCGCAACAGGTAATAGATGATGACGACGCCGACGGGAATGACGACGCCGATCAAACCTTTCGCCAGAAGCGCCGCGCCCATGCCCGCGTAAAATCCCGCGAGCAACAGGCGTTTTTTACGCGCCGCAGTTTCGAGTTCCGCCGCGAAGAAGAAGGCGAGCGTACACGCGACGGTCATCGTGATGAAGACATCGAAGTTGACTCCGCGCGAAAAAACTATGAGACCCGCGCTCGTCGCCGTCGCTGCGCCCGCAGCGAGTTGCAACCAAGCGGTCTGCTCCTTATTGCCTTCCGCATCGCCCGCCGCATCTTCGACGCGTTTTGCGATCCAACCGACGCAGAGCACCGTCAACCAACCTGCCAAGGCCACGCCGAGACGCGCCGATTGTTCCGAGACGCCGAACAATTTGTAACCGGCAATCGCCGTCCAATATGCAAGCGCGGGCTTTTCAAACCAGGTGTGGCCGCCGAGCGTCGGCGTCACGGCGTCGCCGCGCTCGTACATCTCGCGCGCCACCTGCGCGTAACGCGGCTCGTCCGCGCCGACGAACGGCGCGCGTCCCAACCCGTAAAAGTAAACGGCGGCGGTCAGAGTTAACAGCAAAAGCCAACCGCGCTTGGCAAGCGTCGAAGGTTGCAAGTATAGTCACCCCAAAGCAGTCAGTAGTCAGTGGTCAGTTGTCCGTAGTTAAAAACAGACGGCGAGTATCAACGAAGCAGCAGTTTTGTTCAATCTACGAGACACGTCTTTAAGCGATGAACGGGCACGAACTCTGTTGCTGGCACTGTCTCAATAATTACAACAACTGACTACTGACAACGGACAATGACTCTACGCACCGCCGCCATCGGCACAGGCCATCTCGGACGACAACACGCGCGCATACACGCCGCGCTCGCCGCAGAAGGACGCGCGCAGTTTGTCGCCGTCTGCGATGCGGACGAAGCGACCGCGCGCCGCATCGCTGCGGAACGCGAAACTGATTGGACGCTTGATTGGCGAAGTCTCGTCGGTCGCGTCGATGCCGTCAGCCTCGCCGTGCCGACCGAATCACACGCGGAGATCGCTTGTCCTCTGCTCGAAGCGGGCGTGCATGTGCTCGTCGAAAAGCCCATCTCACACACGCTCGCAGAAGCCGACGAAATGATCGCTTCGGCTTCGCGCGGCAACGCCGTGCTCATGGTCGGCCACGTCGAACGCTTCAATCCGGCGTTGACGGCGCTCTACCCGCACGTCCGCAGCCCGCTCTATTTCGAGATACACCGCGTCGGCGAATTCACCGCGCGCTCGCTCGACATAGACGTTGTGCTCGATTTGATGATTCACGATCTGGACATCGTGCAGTGGCTAGTCGGGAGCGACGCGGAAGTGACGGACGTGCGCGCCGTAGGGATTCCCGTTTTGACCGAGCGCGTTGATGCGGCCAACGCGCGCATAGAATTTGCGACGGGCGCGGTCGCCAACATCACTGCCTCGCGCGTCGGCACGGAGAAGATTCGCAAGATGCGTTTCTTCCAGCCGCACGATTACGTTGCGGTTGATTACGCCACGCGCCACGCCTCCATCAGCAGCCTCGCGCCGCCGTCCGATCCTCTGAGCGCGCGCCCGGGCGTGCATCAACGCCGCATGGAGATCGCGGACGTTGAACCGCTGCGCGCCGAGATCGAATCGTTTCTCGCAGCGGCTTCGACCGTGACAACGCCGCCCATCACGGGCGCGGACGGGCGACGCGCGCTCTCGCTCGCCCTGCGAGTCCTCGAACGCATACACGAACACACGGACAACGCCGGACTCCACGCGCTCGCCGCCGCGCGTTCGGCTTCCAAAGCGGACGAACAAGCGTAAAGCATCACACTTTTGACCTCCGACCAAATAAGCGACCCGACAATTGACGCGCTCCTCGCCGCGCGCATCGCGGCGGGCGACTTCCCTTCCGCCGTCTATCTCGTCGCCGAACATGGTCGCGTCCGTTTCTCCGGCGCGCTCGGCGACGCAGTGAGCGAACCCGAACAACACGCCGCGACTGTTGAAACAATTTACGATCTCGCGTCGCTGACGAAACCACTCGTCACGGGTCTGCTCTCCGCGCTCATGGTCGAACGCGGCGAGTTGGAATTGGATCGAGCCGTCGCTGATTACTTGCCGGAGTTCGCGCGCGCAGAGACGGCTGCGATCACTGTGCGGCATCTGCTCACGCACACGTCCGGCCTCCCCGCTTGGCGACCGCTCCGCATCGCCACAGGCGACCGGCGCGAGCGCGTTTTGGAAGTAATCGCCGCGTCGAATCTTGAATATGCGACGGGCGCGCGCGTCGTCTACAGCGATCTCGGTTTCATCACGCTTGGCCTGTTGCTGGAACGAATCGCGGGCGCGACGCTGGACGAACTGGCGCAGACGGAAATCTTCCGACCTCTCGCGCTCGAACGAACTTTTTTCAAACCCGAACGCGCGTTCCTGACCGGCGTGGCTGCGTGCGAGTTGGGCGGCAACGCCTATGAGCGCAGCATGTGCGAAGCGGGAGGGCTGGAAGAAAACGCGGGCGCGTCGAGCGCAGCGGGCGCGTGGCGCGAGAAGTTGATCTGGGGCGAGGTACACGACGGCAACGCATATTTCTTAGGCGGCGCGGCGGGGCACGCGGGACTGTTTTCAACTGCGCGCGAAACGCTTCAGCTCGCCGATCAGTTCATTGCGACGCGCACGCGCTTGCTCAAACCCGACACCTGCGCGCTCTTTCGCACGAACATGACAACTGGTTTGAACGAAGCGCGCTCTTTCGCCTGGCAGTTGGCCGCGACAAAGGATTCGACTGCGGGCGGCGCGCTCCCGCCCGATAGTTTCGGCCACACCGGATTCACAGGCACGAGTTGTTGGGTTGATGCGTCGCGCGAACGCGTCTTTATCCTGCTCACCAACCGGACACACACGTACACGCTCCCCTTCGTCAACATCAACGGCGTGCGCCGCCGGTTTCACACGCTCGCCGTCGCCGCGCTCGATTCAGCTTAGTCTTTTCTCTGCGCCCCCTCTGCGTCCTCTGCGCCTCTGCGGTGAATGCTTCTTACGCAAGCACTCACCGCAGAGACGCAGAGGGGGCGCAGAGGATAAAATCAATTCAGGGCACTATTGAGTGTGCCCGTCGTTATGCCTCTTAGACAATCTCCGAACAATAAAACTCCACGCGTCTCGTTCGGCGAAGCGTTTCGTTTCTGGGTCAAGTTGGGATTCATTTCGTTCGGCGGCCCTGCCGGACAGATCGCGATCATGCACCGCGAACTCGTCGAGCGCAAGCGTTGGCTCTCGGAGGAACGTTTCCTCCACGCGCTCAACTACTGCATGCTCCTGCCCGGCCCCGAAGCGACGCAACTCGCCATCTACGTCGGCTGGCTCATGCACCGCACACGCGGCGGCATCGTGGCGGGCGCGTTCTTCGTCATCCCCTCGATCTTCATATTGCTCGCGCTCTCTTACATCTACGCGCGATACGGGCAGCTAACGACGGTTGCGGGCGTGATGAGCGGCTTCAAGCCGGTCGTCGTGGCGATTGTCGTGGAGGCTCTGTTGAAGATCGGCAGTCGCGCGCTCAAGCGACGCGTTCATTACTTAATCGCCGCTGCCGCTTTCTGTGCGATCTTCTTTTTGCACGTGCCCTTCCCAGTCATCGTGCTCGCGGCGGGTCTCTGCGGACTCGCGGGCGCACGTCTCCGGCCGGAAGCCTTTGCTGCAACCGAACCGAAAGCAGCTAATCCCGTTTCGACTACGACGGGCGACGACGCGCAAGACGAAACGAAGCGCGGCGCGTCTGTAACGAACGCGCAAGCCGCGACGCCTTACGTGATCGAAGACGATGCGCCGTCGCCCGCGCACACGCTGCCGTCGAAAAGACGCACGCTCAAAATTCTCTTGGCGGGCGTCGTGCTCTGGGCGTTGCCGTTAGCGGCGCTCATCGGCTGGCGCGGTTGGGGGAGTTTGCACGCCGAAGAGTATCGCTTCTTCACGCAGGCCGCGCTTGTCACTTTCGGCGGCGCATACGCAGTCCTCGCCTACGTTACGCAGGCTGCGGTCGGCTCTTACAACTGGCTGACACACGCGCAGGCCGTTGACGGTCTCGCCTTGGCCGAGACCACGCCTGGCCCGCTCATCATGGTGCTGCAATTCGTAGGCTTCATGGCCGGTTGGAATCACCCGCCCGACGGCATCGGCCAGACGACAAGCGCCGTCGTGGGCGCGCTCGTCACGACCTACACAACTTTTCTGCCCTGCTTCCTCTTCATCTTTCTCGGCGCGCCCTACATCGAGATACTGCGCGGCAATCGGAATCTGACGGGCGCTCTCTCCGGCATCACTGCGGCGGTCGTGGGCGTCATACTCAACCTCGCGCTCGTCTTCGGCGCGGCGGTCATCTGGCCGCACGGATTCACTGGCGGAGTTAACTGGTTCGCCGCCGTCTTGAGCGTCGTCGCTTTCATCGCGTTGTATCGTCTGAAACTCGATGTCCTCTGGGTCGTGCTCGCGGGCGGCGCGCTCGGACTTCTGCACGGTTGGTTCTTTAGTTAATGACTCCATCGCGCAAGAGTTGTAGTATGAAGGCGCAGCTGTTCGGGATGTGGGAACGGCCTGCGGGAATTGCAATTGATGTTGACCCTGCCTTTCAATTTTACCAAGTCTATCGCGTTAACAATCGCGTTTGCGCTCGTCGCACAGTCCCTCTCTTTCGCACAGGGGGACACGGCAACGCGCCCGCGACGCGTAGTGCAAGAGACGCTGCCCGCCGCGCCCGTCGTCGTCGAACCGACTCGCTCCGATTTCGCCGTCACGCGTCTCGACGCCGAACCGACGATACGCATCGGACTTTCAACGAACGCGCGCTCCGTCACCATCTCAACCGCCGCGCAAGCCTTGACCGTCCTGCAAACGCAGCCGGGCGAAACACTCGCGCCCGCGCCGCTCGCCGTCTCGCGCGTGCGCATCGAGCCGCGCATGCTGATGCCGCTCGCGCCGCGCGCAGATGAAAGCGAGTTGTTTCGCGTAGAGATCGCGACGGTCGTGAGCGAAGCGCAGGCCGGACAAATCGCGCGCGAGGTGAGAGAGTTGACGGGCGAAGCGCCGGAGATCGTCCGCGACGCAGGAGCAGCGACGACTTGGCGCGTGCGCGTCGGCGTTCCATCGGCACGCGCAGAGGCAGAAGAACTCCGCACCAAGCTCGAAGAAGCGGGCATCGCCGCCGTCTCAATCGTCAGCGCGCAAACGCCCGCGAGCGCGACGCAACAACAGACAGCCGCCGCACGCACAAGGCAAAGTTCGACCGAAACGACAGCCGCGAAGCGCACGCCAAACGCTTCTCCGGCGCAGAAGGTTAGCGGCAGCAGCGGCGTCCGGCTCGCCTCGCGTGCGTCGCTGCCGACGCGCGGCCTCGTCGTCTACGCGGGCGGCACGTCGCCGCTGCTCGACTCGCGCGCGCCCGTCACCTTCGCGTCTACGGAAGCGAGCGCGCCCGTGCGCTTCAACGAGCGACCTTATCGCGGGCGGCTTGAAGTCTTCACGAACTTGAACGGCTCGCTCACAGTCGTCAACGTCGTCGGGCTGGAAGATTACGTGCGCGGCGTCGTGCCGAACGAACTCTCGCCGGGCGGCTACGGCGCGCTCGAAGCCTTGAAGGCGCAGGCCGTCGCGGCGCGCACCTATGCCGTCAGCAATCGCGGCCAGTTCAACGCCGCCGGTTTCGATCTGCTCCCAACGATCCGCTCGCAAGTTTACGGCGGACTCTCCACAGAGCACCCGCTCTCGACGCGCGCCGTCGAAGAGACGCGAGGGCTTATCGCCACCTATCGCGGCGAGCCGATCAACGCGCTCTACACTTCGACCTGCGGCGGGCGCACAGAGAATGCCGAGAACATCTTCGGCGGCGAGGCCGTTCCCTACCTGCGCGGGCGCGAGTGCAGCGCACACGCCGCACACGCATCCTTCGCCTCGACCATCATTCAAAGCACGCGCGAACCCGCCAGCCTCCGCGCCGCCGAACACGCTTTGAGCGCGCGCGAAAGCGCACTGCTCGCCGTTCACGGCTTTCGTCTGCCGCCGCGCCTCAGCGACGAATGGCTCGCCGCCCCCGTCAGCGCAGAGGAAGTGCGCGCTCTGCTCGAAGTCGCCGCGCGACTCGCGCGCCGCACCACGCCGACCGTCATCAACAACGACGCGACGCGTCCTCCCGGTTTCAGCACCGCGCTCGCGCTCACGCTCGACGGCGAAAGCCGCGCAGACGTTTTGCTCTCCGCAGACGACGTGAACTACCTGCTCGCCTTCCGCGACGCCGAAGACATCCCCGCGCAGAATCGCGCCGACGTGGCGATGCTTTTGCGCGACGGTCATCTCACGCTGCTCACGGACGCGACGCTCAAACCGCGACAACCAATGTCGCGCGCACGCGCCATGCACACCGTCGTACACTTGCTTGAAGCGCGCGCGCTCTTTCAGTTGCAAAAAGCGACGGCGCGCCCGCCCGTTGGCGGCACGCTCGTCTTGCGCGCGGGCAAAGCGCCGGAGCGCGCCGTCGTCGTCGCGCCCGACGCTTATCTCTTCCGCGCGTTCGGCGAGGCGCTTTTCCAGACGCGCGGCGTCAACGTCGTCGGCGGCGAACCCGTCACCTATCACACGGACGCGCGCGGCGCGATTGATTATCTAGAGTTGTACGCGCCGCCGAAGGGCGCGTCCGCCGAAAGCGTCTCGCCTTACACGATCTGGACGACTACCTTGAGTGCGGGCGAAGTCGCACGCCGTCTCTCGCGCAGCATGGGTCGCATCGGCTCGCTCGTCAATCTGCGCGTCGCCTCGCGCGGCGTGTCGCGTCGCGCGCTCGATCTGGAAGTCACGGGCACAACGGGCACGGCGCACGTGCGCGGCGGTCGCATACGCTCCGCGCTCGGCCTGCGCGAACAACTCTTCGTCATTGATCGCAAGTACGACGAAGAGGGGCGCGTCGAGAGTTATATCTTCACGGGGCGCGGTTGGGGTCACGGCGTCGGCATGTGTCAGGTCGGCGCATACGGCATGGCGCGCGCCGGTCTGTCTTACGAACAGATACTCAAAAATTATTACACCGGAATTGACGTGACCAAGATGTATTGAACGAGCCGCACGCCGCGAAGTTTATGCAAGAGACACAACAAACAGACGCCGACGCCATCACGCTCTACGTCGTCCCGAATTGCCCGCTCTGCGCAAACGCGCGTGCGTGGCTCGCACGCCATCAAGTAGCTTATGTCGAACGCGACGTGCAGAACGACTTCGGCGCGCTCCGCGCGATGTATCGTCTGACCAGACAAAACCTCGTGCCCGTCTTCGCACGCGACTCGCGCGCCCTCGTGCGCCCAAGTGACGAAGAACTGGAAGAATTTTTTAGTTGATCAAAGTGTATGCGGTTAAGGAATAAAGCTCACCGCAGAGACGCAGAGGACGCAGAGTTCACGCAGAGAGTTGAGTTGAATAAACTTCTCTGCGCCCCCTCTGCGCTCTCTGCGCCTCTGCGGTGAAGATTTTCCCTTCCGGTCACGGTTTACGATTCTTTATGCGTTTCTCTCGCGCACAACTCGTAGGCGCGCTCGCGCTGCTCGCGATCATCTGGGTCGTGCTCATCTTTCGTCTGTTATTCTCCGCTGCGTGAGTTCCCCATCTCAACATCAACCCATCATCGCTGTCGTCGGCCCGACGGCTTCCGGCAAGAGCGATCTTGGGATCGAACTGGCTCTGCGCTTCAACGGCGAGATCATTAACTGCGACTCCGTGCAGGTCTATCAGGGAATCGAGATCGCGACCGCGAAAGTGCCACTCGCAGAGAGGCGCGGCGTGCCGCATCATTTGCTCGACTTCGTGCCGCCCGCAGTCAACTTCACGGCGGGCGCGTGGGCTGAGGCGGCAACTGAGAAGATCAAAGAGATCGAAGCGCGCGGTCGGCTCGCACTCTTCGTGGGCGGGACGGGTTTCTACCTGCGCGCGCTCCGGCAACCTTTCTTTCCCGGCCCGCCGACGGACGAGCGTTTGCGCACGCGCCTGACGAGCATCAGGGCGCAGCGCGGCGCAGAGCATCTTCATAAAATTCTGCGCCGCATTGATCCCGTCTCCGCCTCGCGTCTCAACGCGCGCGATTGGTCGCGCGTGCAACGCGCGCTCGAAGTGCGACTGCAAACCGGCGCATCAATCTCCGTCCAACAACCCGCGCGCCCCGCGCCTCCGGACTTCACCGCGCGCATGCACGTCTTCGCGCTCTCGCCGCCGCGCGCCGCGCTCTACGCACGCATCAACACGCGCGCCACACGCCATTTCGAGGCGGGCTTGGTCGAAGAAGTGCGAAGCCTGTTGGATGCGGGCGTGCCCGCCGCCTCGAACGCGCTCGGCGCACACGGCTATCGTCGTGTCGTTGAATATCTCAGAGGCGAGCGCACGCTGGACGACGCCGTCGAGCAGACGAAACTCGACGTGCGCCATTACGCCAAACGACAGTTGACATGGTTTCGACGTGAAGCGGGCGTCGAATGGATCGAGGGCTTCGGCGACGCGCCGGAAGTGCAACAACTTGTCGCCGCGCGCGTACGCGAATTGCTCGAAGCGAACGCGGAATAGCCTTGAAGACTTGTTAAGATGCGCACCGCACGCGAGAGTTTCCGAAGGCTTAAAGGTAGTCGCGCAGCCGCTTTTTTCGTTTTGAGCAGCGCAAGTCGGACATTTACTTGTCACGCGTGACAGCGTGTTGTAATCTGACGCTACTGCTAATCACTGGTTGATCAGTGTGGAGTATTATCGTGGACGCGAAGCCTTCTCCCCAAAATATTCAGGATGCTTTCCTGAACACGGTACGCCGTGAGAAAGACGCCGTCACGATCTATCTGATGAACGGCGCGAAGCTCACTGGCCGCATCAAGAGCTTCGACAAATTCTCTGTGCTGCTGGAAGCGGGCGCGCAGGAGCAGTTGATCTTCAAACATGCAATCTCGACCATCTCACACGCGCGCCGCCACACGAGCGGCGAACTGCGCGGCTCACAATCTTACGACGCGGCCACAGCGGCGGGCGAGCAGTCGAATGATACTGCCGAACGCGCCGACGATTGAACACACCTCTCTCCCTCGATCATCTGACGGAGTTCCACTTTTTTGACGGGCGCATTCATCACCTTTGAAGGCATTGACGGGTCGGGGAAATCCACCCAGGTGCGTATGCTGTCGAGCGTGCTCCGCTTGCGCGGCATGGACGTGTTGCAGACGCGCGAACCCGGCGGCACGCCGCTCGGCTCGCGCCTGCGCGAAGCCCTGCTCGACGCGCAGGAACAGGTTGATCCTCTCGCCGAACTGTTGCTCTACGCAGCCGACCGCGCGCAGCACGTCCGCGCGCTCCTGCGGCCTGCGCTCGCCGAAGGGCGCGTCGTCCTCTCGGATCGTTATGCCGATGCAACGGTCGCCTATCAGGGCGCGGGGCGCGGCTTCGAGCCGTCGCTCGTTGACGAAGTGATCGCGCTTGCGACCGGCGGACTCAAGCCCGACCTGACGCTCCTCTTCGATCTCTCCGTCGCCGAAAGCTGCGAACGCTCGCGCAATCGCACGGGCAACGAAGAACGTAGCGGCGACCGTCTCGAACTAGAAAACGAACTGTTTCACTCGCGCGTGCGCGACGCTTATTTGAAGATCGCCGCCGCCGAACCCGAACGCGTGCGCATCGTTGACGCGAGCCTCTCCGTCGAAGAAATCCACGCGCACGTGCTCGACATCATCATCCCGTTTCTCGAAAGCAGAGGGCAATGGCAGGAGACTCAAAAGCAACAGGAATCTTGATCGCTGAACGCAAAGTTGACTGCTGAACGCTCAGTCCAACCTACGCATCTTCTTCTCTATGTTTGATCGCCTCGTCGGAAACCAGCGCGCGCAAGACACTCTGCGCCGGATGCTCGCGCAGCGGCGCGTGCCCGGCGCGCTCCTCTTCGCTGGCGAGGACGGCGTCGGCAAAAAACTCTTCGCCGTCGAACTCGCCAAAGCACTCAACTGCCTTACGCCAGTCGGCATCGAAGCCTGCGATAAGTGTTCGTCGTGCGTCCGCATCATTCATTTTGTAGATAAGCCTGTTGACAACTCGGACGACGGGAAGCACATCATCTGGAGCGAGCATAGAGATGTCGGATTGGTCAAAGCCGACAAACGCGTCATCAACGTTCATCAAGCGCGCGACATTGATCGAGAGACGAACTTCCGACCGCAGGAAGGCAAAGCGCGTGTCTTCATCGTTGACGAAGCAGAGAAGATGAACGACGCCGCATCCAACGCTCTGCTCAAAACGCTCGAAGAACCCGCCGCAACGTCGCACATAATTTTGCTGACCGCGCGCCCCGCCAACTTGCTCACAACGATTCGCTCGCGCTGCCAGACGATTCGCTTCGCGCCGCTCACGACGGAAGAGATCGAAAATTATCTCGTGCGGAATAAGAAACGCGCGGGCGAGGAAGCACGGCTGTCGGCGCATCTGTCGCGCGGGCGGCTCGGTCTCGCACTCTCTTTCAACCTCGACGCTTACCGCGAAGCGCGCGAGGCGATGCTCTCCGTCCTCGACGCGCTCACGTCGTACCAGATGGATCGCGTGCAGTTGCTCCGCGCCGCCGAAGGCTTGAGCGACGCCAAACGCAAAGACGAGTTCGAGCCGCGACTCGACGTGCTCGAAACGCTCATCCACGACGCGTGGTTGCTCTCGCTCGACACGGATGCGAAGATCGTCAACGAAGACATACGCGAACGCATCGCGCGCATCGGCGCGGCGCTCAAGAGCCGCCACGCCGCCGACTGGATGGCGCGCATACAGGAACTTCGCGGCCAACTCGCCGTCAACATCAACCGCCGCGTCGCCACCGACGCGTTGTTTCTCTCGATGGCAAGCGCGTAAAAAAGGCGAGAGGGTAAAGCTAAAAGGGTAAGGGGAAAGGTAAAAGCCTGAAGTGCTTTGTCCTTTCCCCTTACCCTTTTACCTTTACCCTGCTTTTATTTTTCGATTGTGACGAGTTCCGGCGTCTCCTCTTGAGCTTTGGCCGCCGCGCCTTCTGCGACGAGTTTTTCGGTCTCTGCGACGAAGGCTTCGACGATGTCCGCGCCTGCCACCTTGCGCATAGGCTTGCCGTCTTTGAAGATCATGCCGACGCCGCGCCCGAAGGTGACGCCGAGTTGCGAGTCGTGCGCTTCGCCCGGCCCGTTGACGGCGCAGCCCATAATGGACAGGTGCAGCGGCTCTTCGATGTGCGCGAGCCGACGCTCGATCTCCGTGACGATGCCGACGAAATCGTCAACGTCCAACCTACCGCACGTCGGGCACGCAACGACCGTGACGCCGCGTTTTCTGAGTTCGAGCGATTTCAAAATCTCCCAAGCCACGCGCACCTCTTCGTGCGGCTCGGCGGCGAGCGAGACGCGTATGGTGTCGCCGATGCCTTCGTGCAAAAGTATGCCGAGTCCGATTGAGGATTTGATCGAACCGCTGAAAGCCGTGCCCGCTTCCGTTACGCCGAGATGCAAAGGGTAATCAACCTGCTTCGAGAGCAGACGGTAGGCAGCGACTGTGCGATGCACGTCCGAGGCTTTGAGCGAGACGATGATGTCTTGGAAATCTAAATCTTCAAGTATCTTTATGTGGCGCAAGGCCGATTCGACCATCGCTTCGGGCGTCGCCGTGCCGTACTTTGCGAGCAAATCCTTTTCGAGCGAGCCACCGTTGACGCCGATGCGGATAGGAACTTTTTGCGCCTGCGCCGCGCGCGTCACTTCGCGCACGCGTTCGTGCGCGCCGATGTTGCCCGGGTTCAGACGCAGCTTGTCAACGCCCGCGTCTAAGGCCATCAGAGCCAGCTTGTAGTGGAAGTGTATGTCTGCGACGAGCGGCACGTCGGGCACGCGCCGCCTGATCTCTTTGAGCGCGAGGGCAGCGTCTTTGTCGGGCACGGCGAGGCGCACTATCTCGCAGCCCGCCGTCATCATCTCTTCGATCTGCCTGACCGTGCCGTCAACGTCCGCCGTGTCCGTCTTCGTCATTGACTGCACGGCGACGGGCGCGCCGCCGCCCACCTGTATCTTCCCGATCTTAACCGCTCGCGTCTCTCTCATAATGTCTCAAGTCTCAAGTCTCAAGTCCCAAGTCCCGAAGCCGCGTTTGACTTGGGACTTGAGTCTTGAGACTTGAGACTACTATTTTGCCGGTTGCGTCGCCGCAGGTGGTTTGTCGTCGGATGAACGGAAGCGCGAAGCCTCTTTGAGCAGATCGTTGGTGATGACGAAGCCCATCAAGAGGAGCAGCATCACCATGCCGACCTGCTGTATGCGCTCGCGCACGGTCATGGACATGCGTACGCCGATCCAACTGAGCATCGCTTCGATCCACAGCAGGAAGATCGCGCCACCGTCCAACACCGGAATCGGCAACAAGTTGACGACGCCGAGGTTCAAACTGAGGAAGCCGAGCATCGTGAAGACGCCCGCCCAACCGAGTTTGTTGGCGGCGGTCGAAGAAGCGCGTGCGATGCCGATTGGGCCGGAGAGCGATTCGCGCGCCGAACGCTGGCCGCGAAAGATTTGTGCGAAGGCCGCGCCTGTCATGCGCAAAATTTCGAGGTTGCGATTCACCGAATGGCCGAGCGCGGCCACAGGGCCGACGCGCTGTTGCGGCAGCACAGAGGCGGGCGCAAACCCGATCTTCCCCTCCGCGTTCGCGTTCGCGGTAACTTCCTGTCGCTGCCCGTTGCGCTCGACCGTCAGGCGCACAGGCTGGTTCGGGTGCGATTGGATGAAGGCACGCACGTCGAACTCGTCGCGCACCTGCTCGCCGTTCACAGCGAGCACGCGGTCGTTCACTTTCAAGCCCGATGCTTCGGCGGGTGATCCGGCGATCACTTCCGTGACGTAGACGGGCAACTCGCCGTAGTCGAGACGAAAATCGACGTCGCCGATGCTCTCGCCCTCTTCGACGTAGCGCGCCGGTTTGATCGTCAGAGGCACACGCTGGCCGCCGCGCTCTACTACAAGCGGCAGAGGTTGTTCAGGCGACAAACTCACGTCGCCGCGTATGCGATCCCAGGAAGGATTTTCTTTACCGTTGAAAGAGACGATGCGGTCGCCCGCGCGCAAGCCCGCCGCTTCGGAGACGCCGCCGGGCTTCGTGTAGCGTATGACGGGCGAGGTGGGCGCGGCGGGGACACCGTAGATCATCGCGCCCACCCAGAAGACCGTGAGCGCCGTCAAAATATTCATCGTCGGCCCGGCCACCATGACGAGAAACTTCTGCCAGCGCGGTCGCAGGTCGAAACGCTCGTTCGCGGGAATGTCGCTCTGCCCTGCGCCTTCGACCGCCGCGTTCGATTCGTCGCCGCCGAGTTTAACGTAGCCGCCAAGCGGGATGAGGCTGACGCGGTAGTCGGTCGTGCCCCAAAACTTGCCGAAGAGTCGCGGCCCGAAGCCTACGGAAAACGTCTCGACGCGCATTTTGAGAAGTTTCGCCACGATGAAGTGGCCGAACTCGTGCAGCACGACGGCAGCGCCGAGTATGAAGATGAATGCGAGCAAACCGATCAAGTTCATGCTTTTTTAACGTCTTTCTTCGATAAAACCGCCATACGGGCGAACAACATTAGAGGCGACAAAGGCGCGCACAGTTGCACGGAAAGAGTTTACGGGCTAGCGCAAACCGCGTCAAATTAACGGATTACCGAAATCAGACTTGCGATCTCTTCCGACGCCGACGCGCGCGCCCACGCGTCCGTCTCAAGCACGGTGTCGAGGTCTGTGACGGGGCGCGTGGCGTGGCGTTCGAGAACGCCTTCGATGACGCGCGGGATGTCTGTCAGGCGTATGCGTTCTTCAAGAAACGCGCCGACGGCGACTTCGTTGGCGGCGTTCAAGGCGGCAGGCATCGTGCCGCCCGCGCGCAGCGCGCGATAGGCGAGAGCGAGACAGGGGAAATGCTCCGTGTCGGGCGCGTCGAAGTGGAGCGCGGACATGCGCGTCAGATCGAGCGCGGGCAGTTGGCAGGCGCGGCGTTGCGGGTAGGTGAGCGCGTACTGTATGGCGTGGCGCATGTCCGTGACGCCCAACTGCGCGATGACCGAGCCGTCAACGAGTTCGATCATCGAATGGACGATTGATTCGGGATGGACGACGACATCAATCCGGTCGGCCTCGAAGCCGAAAAGCCAGCGCGCTTCGATCACTTCCAAGCCCTTGTTCATCAGCGTCGCAGAATCAATAGTGATCTTCGCGCCCATCTCCCAGGTCGGATGACGCATCGCCTCTTCGACCGTCGCCTCGTCCATCTCGCGCAGCGTCTTCGTGCGAAAAGGGCCGCCGGAAGCTGTTAGGACAAGTCGGCGGACTTCTTCGCGCCGCTCGCCCCGAAGGCATTGATGCAGCGCGTTGTGTTCCGAGTCAACCGGCAGAAGTTCCGCGCCCGATTTTTCCGCCGCGCGCGTCATCAACTCTCCTGCGATCACGAGCGTCTCTTTGTTGGCAAGCGCGACGCGCTTCCCCGCTTCGAGCGCGCGCAACGTCGGCACAAACCCGACCGCGCCGACCGTCGCACTAACGACGCACGCGGCGCGTTCGTGTGTGGCGACTTCAACGAGTCCGGCCTCGCCCGAAAGTATGCGCGGCGGCGCGGGCGTCTCTGTGCGGCGGAGTTCGGCGCGCAACTCCGCCGCCGACTCTTCCGTTTCGACGGAGACGAGTTCGGGACGATAACGCGCGATCTGTTCTGCGAGTTTGGCGGTGTTGCGTCCGGCGGCGAGCGCGACAATTTGAAAATCGTCTGCGAAGGCGTCAACGACGCGCAAGGTGTTGACGCCGATTGAGCCGGTCGAGCCTAAGATCGAGATGCCCCGTTTGTTCATTCCGTTCCCAGATGCTTGTCGAGCAGCGCGGCCAGTTGTTGCTTCGAGATCGCGCCCGCGCGATGCTCCTGCTCCTTGCCGTCCTTGTACAACATGACGACGGGCAGCTTCTTGATGTTGAATCGCTTGTACAGCGCGGGCTGCTCGTCAACGCTGTAGCGGACGAGGTGTACGCGCTGCGAATAATCTTCCGACAACTCGTCCAGAGACTTCTCAAGCTCTTGGCTGTCGAGACTGTATTGCGACAGGAAGACAACCATCGTCGTCCCTTCGGCTTGCAAGACGTTCGCGGAAAAACTCTCTTCGTCGAAGCCGTCGCCCGCGTCGTCCTTATCATCCGTCGCAGCCTCGCTCGTCTCACCCTGCTCGGCGTCGCCGGCCTCGGCATCGCGCTCATAAGGGTTGAGCAGGTTGACGGTCTGCCCCGCGTCGTTTGTGTAACTGGCCGCGACGACGACCCAATCGCGCCCGTTCCGGTAAGACAAGTTGACGCTCGCGGGGACGGTCTTCTTTGCGCCGATGACTTTCAAATGAAGTCTGGCTTCGCCGTCCGAGTTGTGCGCGTTGATGTCGCCGGTTGTCCAGAAGCCGAACTCGCGCACGTCGCCTATGTCGCTTTTGAGTTTTTCGTTCCGTTGCAAGAAAGCTTTGGCGGTCTGCGCGGCTTCACTCTTGTTGATGGTCGAGAAGGCGACCCACACGATGCCGCCGACGAAGAGCGCGACGATGAGCACGAGCGCAGCGATGACTCCGCCGACGATGAGCAGAATCTTTTTTGTAGACATGCGGCGTTAGTTCCGTTTGGGGAAAATTTTTCGGCGCTGTTTCAAGGCAGTTGCGGCACACGTTGGAGCGCGTCGGCGAAATAGTAGACGGCGAAATAGTAGATGAGTGGCGCGTTGAAGAGCAAGCTATCGAGGCGGTCGAGCAAGCCGCCGTGACCGGGCAGAATCTTCGCGGCGTCCTTCGCGCCCGAACCGCGCTTGAGCGCGCTCTCCGTCAAATCGCCGACGACGCCGAGCACGTTCATCGTCGCCGCGAGCGGAAGCGCGGCGCGCAAGGAGAGTTCGGGGAAGAACCAGTAGTGCGCCGCGACTGCGAGCGCGAGGCTCGCCGCCATGCCGCCGACTGCGCCCTCCCAAGTCTTCCCAGGGCTGACGGACGGCGCGAGTTTGTGTCGCCCGAACGCGCGCCCCGTGTAGTAAGCCCCCGTGTCCGAACCCATCAGCACGAGAAAGAAGAACGACAGCAGACGCGCCGCGAGCGGCATTGGGAAACCTGACCGGAGCGCGACGAGATGACTGCCGAGCAAGACGACGTAGCAGACGCCGAGCAGGGTCGCTCCCGTCTGAGGGATCATGCGCTCGAAGGGCGCGCCCCTGAGCATCGCGCCCGCGAGCGTCGAGATTGTGAAGGCGACGAGAATCATCAACGGGAGCGCAGGCCACGTGACGGGCGCGTTGAAATAGAACGCGGTGATGAGGAGGACGGCGAAGAGCGTGCCGAGTTCGCGTTGCGCCTTCGCGTCGCGTTTGCTCGACAGCATCCAGAACTCGTAGAGGCCGATCATCATCGCCGCCGCCACGAGCGCGACGAAGAGCAGTTCCAACTGCCTGATCCAGATTGAGGCGATGAGGATGGGCAGGGCGATGATGGCTGTTATGACACGCGACATTTTTTAAGATTGATCAGACTAAAGCATCACTTTGCGTTCGCCACGAGTTGCAGCCCGCCGAAGCGACGGTCGCGGCGTTGGTATTCGACGATGGCTTCGAGCAGGTGTACGCGTCGAAAATCAGGCCACAAAGTTTCGGTCACATAAATCTCGCTGTAGGCGGCCTGCCAGAGCAGGAAATTCGAGATGCGCATTTCGCCGCTCGTTCGCACGAGCAGATCGAGTTCGGGCAGGCCGCGCGTGTAAAGCTCGCGTTCGATGTGCTCTTCCGTGAGTTCGTCCGCCGCGCGTCGGCCTTCGCGTTCGAGGCGCGCGATGGCGGCGCGGCAGGCGTCAACTATTTCAGCGCGGCCACCGTAGTTAAGCGCGACGGAGAGTACGAGTCCGTCATTGCGCGCCGTGCGTTCGACGGCCTTTTGAATTTCGCGTTGGACGCTCGCGGGCAGCGCGCCCGTGCGCCCGATGGTTTGAAAGCGTATGTTCTGCCGGTCAATCTCTTCGAGTTCGAGCCGCAGGTAGCGTTTAAGCATACGCATCAGCGCGTCAACTTCGAGGCGCGGGCGTTTCCAGTTCTCTGTCGAGAAGGCGTAGAGCGTGAGCGCGCCGAGTCCGAGCCGCGCGCTCGTATCGACGGCGGCGCGCACGGCTTCGACGCCCGCGCGATGGCCTGCGATGCGCGGCTGCCCGCGTCCCTTCGCCCAGCGCCCGTTGCCGTCCATGATGATGCCGACGTGGCGCGGCAGGCGTTCCCACGCCACGCGCTTCAACAACGCCTCGTCGCGCGTCCCCGCCTCTACGTCCTTCGCGAAATCCGCGAGCATTCCGGCCTCCCCCGCTCCAACCTCTCGATCAACGCGAGACAACTGCGCCTGCATCTTAATCGCGCCTGCCGACGCGCGCAACCGCCGCCGATTTTATTGACAAGTCGCATCACACATGAGTATAAGCAGCGCATGCTTCTGCGAGCGTACCCGCTCCTGACACCGGCGCGCGTCAGGTCTTGAGCGCACCGGGCGCGGGTCGCAAGCATTTTGAAGACCGCGAAGGCTGCTGCCTATGGGCCGGACAGGTTCTCACAAACCTTCACAAACGAGAGAGGATGACCATGAGTAACTATCCGCAAGATGACGCCGCTACGGTTGAAGAACTCAAGGAACGAATCGGAACCCTCGAATCCCACGTCAAAGAAATTGGCAACACACTCTATGACTTGATTGATAGGCTGAGCAGCATAGAGCCGCCGCATTGCCCGCCTATCTGCGCTCGCGAAGAAGAGCCGCAGCAGAAGTATTAGAACTTTTCCCTAACAGCAGAGCTAGAATTTTTTTGCGTTAGTTAAGGAATCGCAGGAACATCGCAAGAACTGCGTCGCATTCGCGTCATTTGAAGGCTTTGATCAGGATCACGTCGGTCGTCACGCTGCCGCGCACGCAAGCAAGTTGCTTGCCGTCGCGCGACCACGCGAAATCGAATATCTGATCCGATTTGAAGTCTGTCAGACGCTTCGGCGGAGCGCCGTCTTGCGACTGGCTCCAGATGTCCGAGACGCCGCCGCTGTTATTTATGTAGGTGATCTGGCTACCGTCGGGCGACCACTGCACGCGCTGCCAGAACAGCGTCGGGATCGAGAGCATCGGGATGTCGAAAACCCTTTCGGGCGCGCCTCCCGCAAATCCTACGACCGCATGTTTCCAGGGCGCGTCCGGTTTTTCGCGATAGCCGAAAGCGATGCGCCGCCCGTCTGGCGAGACGACCGGCCAGTTTGAATAACTATCGGTCAACTGCACGCTCTCCCCACCGTCCGCGCGAACCTTCCACAATTTCGGCACGCCGGAGACGAAGCCCTGATATACGACCCACTGCCCGTCGGGCGAACAACTGGGATATTGCTCGTCGTCGCCGTTGGTCAGTTGTTTCAAATTCCCGCCGTCCGCATCCATGCGCCAGATGTTGAACTTGCCTGTGCGATTGGAGGAAAAGAAGATGTAGCGCCCATCCGGCGAAACTGCGGGGCGACGATCCACGCCGCCGTCAACCGTCAGTTGTTTGCGGTTCGACCCGTCCGGATTCATCACCCAGATGTCCGGATTCCCGCTCGCGACCGAGGCGTAGACGATCTTGCCGTCCGGCGTCCACGCGACACCATGATGCTCGCTTGAGCCGGAACTGATCCGAGTGGCGCGGCGCGCGTCCGCCTCGGGCGCGATCCAGATGTTCGACAAAGTTTCCGACTCGATGGTCACGAGCGAATTGGAATCAGCCGAGAGGCTGACGCCGATGTAGCTGTTCAGATCGTTCGTGATTCGCCGCACCTGCCCGCCCGGATAAGCCACGTACCAGAGTTGATAAGGAGCTATGGGCTGATCCTCTGCGGTGATGATCAAGCCCCGTCCATTCGCGAGCCATGCGACGCGATCCACGTAGAACCAATCGGGGCGTGTAATGTCGCTCTGCGCGCCGTCGGCGACGCTGACCTCGACGACCTTGGCGTGGAAGCCGCCTACGGGACTCCCAACGGAGCAGGCGATGGCTTTCCCGTCGGGCGACCAGGACGGCCCGACCGGATTGAAGAAGTCGGGCGTCTTGTGCCGTGAAAGTTCCCTCAGCCCGCTGCCGTCTGCGTTGGCTATCATCAACGTGGTCTCGCCCTGCGCCGCGTTTTCGCGTATGAAGGCGATCATGCGCCCGTCTGTGGAAAACGCGACGGGGCTACCGATATTTTCGAGCAGCTTGCGCGCCGCGCCGCCCGTCCGAGACATCTTGTAGAGCGCCGCTATGTCGTTGCCCTTCTCAGCGCGGACGAAATAGATCGAGTCGCCGTCGGGCGAGAAGGTCAGCCCGTCGTAGCGCACCTCTGCGGGCGGCACGATCTCTATGTCGCTGGCCGTCTCCGTGTTGACCTGCCTGAGCCATAGGCCGCGCCGTCCTTCGTCGTCCATGACATGCACGACATCTTTCCCGTTCGGCGAGATCACCGCATCAATTGACTTGCCGGAGCTGGTCAACTTCGTGATCTGCATGTTTTGGAACGGGGGCGTGGTCGTATCCTGAAACCAGCGCAAGACGAGCCACAGGGCGACGCCCACAATTGCCACCACCAGCAGGACAACGGCGAGCGACACGCGTGGCCGGCTGAACGACTCGGAGAGAGTTTGCAGCGTGCTCGAATGCAGAGGCTTGGGCAGACTCCCCATGCGTTGCGTCAGCATCTCGCCCGACTTGCTGAGCGAGGCGCGTGCTGCTTGCAGGTCTGCGAGCAACTCTTCAGCCGTCTGGTAGCGTTCCTCCGGTTTTTTCTTGAGCGCCTTCAACACCACGCGATCCAGCGCGGCAGGGACGCGCGGATTGATGTTTGAGGGCTTCGGCGGATCGTCGCGCAGAATCTTCGCGCTGATGTCGCCGATACCTAGACCGAGGAAGGCCGGTCGTCCGGCGATGCACTCGTAGAGCAACGCGCCGAGCGCGAAGATGTCGCTGCGCGCGTCCACGGGCTGACTCATCGCCTGTTCGGGCGAGAGGTAGAGCGGTGTGCCGAGGATCACGCCGCTGTGCGTGCGTCCTGCCAGAAGCGTGAGGGCGTCAGGGTCGCCCGCGACCGTTTGCTCGTCGGTTATGAGTTTAGCCAGCCCGAAGTCGAGCACCTTCACTTCGCCCCCATGTTCGATCAAGATGTTGGCGGGCTTGATGTCGCGGTGGACGATGCCGCGCGCGTGCGCCGCGCCGAGCGCAGCCGTCACGGCTTCGATGATCTCGACGGCGCGAGAGAGCGTCAGCGCGCTCGCGTGGAGCAGATCGCCGAGCGTTTCTCCCTCGACCAACTCCATGATGATGTATGGTTGCCCCTCGTCTGTCTCGCCGTAGTCGTGGATGGTGGCGATGTTCGGATGCTTGACTGCGGAGATGGCTCGCGCCTCGCGCAGGAAGCGCGCGCGGCTATCATGATTCTGGCTGGCCGAGAGAAATTTGATGGCGACGCGCCGGTTGAGCTTCGCGTCTTCGGCCACGTACACCACGCCCATGCCGCCTTCGCCGAGTTTTTCCAGAATGCGGTAATGAGAGATGGTTTGCCCGATCATCGAACGGAGATTCCCCCAAGTTTGTGGCTCGGTAAAAAGGAGTAACAGCAGCGGCGCGTGAATGCCTACCCTGCCGATCATCGGGGCGGAAACTGACGACCGTGACATTCTCTGTCAAAGTCCTGCGTTTTTCAAGATGTATGAAAATTTCGTCGCGCACCGGACATTGCATGCTTAACCCGAAGCCGACGCTACATCTCACTACTCATCGTCGTAAGACACTTCGAGGAGCGTCAAGCCTTTTGCGGGAGCGGTTGCGCCTGCGAGCGCGCGTTCGCGTGTGTCGAGCGCGCGTTCGACTTGTCGCTCGTTCATCTGCCCGCGCCCGACTTCGAGCAGCGTGCCCGCTATCGAGCGCACCATGTAGCGCAGGAAGCCGTTCGCGCTCGCAGTGATTTCGATCAAGCGCCCGCGCCCGTCTTCGCTCCAACGCTCGCGCACTTCGAGCCGTGTCACCGTGCGCACACGCGTCTCTACGTCCGCCTGCGCGGCGGAAAACGCCGTCCAATCGTGTTCGCCGACGAACAGGCGCGCACACGCCTGCATACGCTCAACGTCCAGATGCCTCGCATCCGTGTGCGTGTAGCGCACAAGGAACGGCGACGCGTAGCGCGCGTTGAAGACGCGATAACAATAAGTCTTACCGCGCGCCGAATAACGCGCGTGAAAGTCTTCGCCGACCCTCTCCGCCGCGATGACGCGCGCGTCCGGCGCGATGTTCCCGTTGATCGCCGCGCACAATTTGTCGCCTGAGATGTCGCGCTGCAACTCGACGCTCGCCACCTGTCCTACGGCATGCACGCCCGCATCCGTCCGCCCCGCCCCATGTACGACGACCGCGCGCCCGTCAATCAACGACAGCGCACGCGCCAACTCGCCCTGCACCGTGCGCTCCCCCGCCGCCTGCACCTGCCAGCCGTGAAAATCCGTCCCGTCGTATTGAATGGTCAAACGGTAGTTCATAAAACAGTGACAAGTGACGGGTGACGAGTGACAAGATAAAAACAGGTTTCAAGTTTCAGGTTTTAAGTTTCAGGTTTCAAGTTTCAGGACGGAGGCTCTTTTGCTTTTAACTTGTCACCCGTCACTTGTCACTCGTCACTGTTTTACGGCTTCCCGGTTTAATCGCCGGTTCGCCGCGTTGGCAGGCGGGGCAGGCTGCGGGGGCGAGTGCGGGCACGTCGAGCGTGGCGAGGGCGATGCGTGGGACGCCCACGTCCGCGCGCCCGCCCGAACGATCAATGATTGAAGCCGCGCCGACGACGCTTGCTCCGGCGGCGCGCATGGCCGAGATGGTCTCGCGCGTCGAGCCGCCCGTCGTGATCACGTCTTCAACGACGAGCACGCTCTCGCCCGGTCGCACGGTGAAGCCACGCCTGAGCGTCATCGCGCCGCCCGCGTCGCGCTCAGTCCAGATCGATCTCGCGCCGAGCGCGCGCGCCACTTCATAACCGATGACGATGCCGCCGATGGCGGGCGCAACCACCGTCTCGATTCCGCGTCCATTGAATTGTTCCGCGAGCGCACGCGCGAAGGCTTCCGTGTCGGGCGGATGTTGGAGGACGAGCGCGCATTGCAGGTATACGGAACTATGCAGGCCGCTCGTCAGTGTGAAGTGGCCTTCGAGCAACGCGCCCGTGCGCCGGAACCTGTCGATCACCTCTTCGGCTCGCATCTCTTCCAATTGCTCCTTCCCACAGCAAGCGCGCCTATGCGACAATGCCGCGCGGATGACGCACCTTTTTAACCTCGTCTCGGATTGTACGTTCGTTCAGGAAACAGTTGACCTGCTGCGCCTGTCGGGCGGGCGCGCGCCGGTCGAACTCATCGCACGCAACGTTCTACATCTGCCTGAACTCGACCCGCCCACCGCCGCGCTCCTCGTCTCCGACATCATCAAAGACGATTGGCGTCTGCGCATCACGGACGACTACGAGATCGAACTGCTCTGCGAAGACGCAGACTGCCTCGCGCTCGACGAGACCGATTATGTGGTGGTGGATGTCGAGACGACGGGCGCGAAAACTCCGCCCGCGCGCATCACGGAGATCGGCGCATATCGCGTCAGTCGCGGGCGTATCGTCGCCGAGTTTCAAACACTGGTCAACCCGCAGATGCCGATCCCCTCGTTCATCGTCATGCTCACGGGTATCACCGATGCGATGGTCAAATCAGCGCCACTCTTCTCGGAAGTCGCACCCGATCTATTGAAGTTCATAGACCGCGCCGTGCTCGTCGCGCACAACGCGCCGTTCGACGTGCGTTTCCTCAATCACGAAATCTCGCGCGTCTTTCCGGGCAAGCGCATGTTCAACGCGCAACTCTGCACCGTCTCGCTCTCGCGCCGCGTCGTGCCCGGACTTGTCAATCATCGTCTACACACCGTCGCAGAACATTTCGCCGTGCCGATCAAAAACCGACACCGCGCCGCCGGAGACGCCGAAGCCACTGCCGAAGTCTTCCTGCGGCTGCTGGAACTCCTCCAACAAAACGGCGTACGCGATCTGGCCGCCGCGCGAAAGTTCAGGCACGCAAATCACGACTACCAGCGAACCTCTGCGGGCAATTCAAAACAACTCTGATTCGGATTCCACGTTCGGAGTTACAGCGCCGCGCCCGCCTTCGCCCGCGCTGCTTCTCTTCTTCAACCTGTTTCTCACGACGAAGACCGCTATCAAAACAGCGGCCAGCCCGAGCCCTATGTAAGGATAGTATTGCGCCAGCAACTCTCTGGCGTGTTCGCCGTAGTGCGCCGCCAGATAGCCTATGAGCGCGTAACGAAAGGCTCGCCCCGCCGCGACCGCGAGCGCGAAGCGCACGACGCTGAAACGAAAGACGCCAGCCGTCGCGATGAACAGTTTGAACGGGAACGGCGGCGGCAAAATTGACGCGACGAGCACCGACAACACATCGTAGCGATCAATCAACTCTTTGACGCGCGCCTGCTTGCGCGGCGAAAAACGCTTCAAGGCGCTGCGCCCCGCGCGCCGCGTGATGTAATAAAAGATGACGCAGCCGATAACCGAGCCGAGCGTCGCCGCAACAACATAAACCGGAACCCACGCAGGGCGTGCCGTCGAGAGCAGTATCAAAACAGCGTCAGGGCCGCCCGGCAGAGGGATGAGCGCGGAGTCGAGCAGCGCGATACCGAAGAGACCGAAAGGCCCGTAAGCGAGTAAATATTGCGAGACGCCGGTTAAGCCGTTAGTAAACTTACGCAACAACCATTTCAAAATTAAGAGATTCCTTTCCGCAATAACCTATGAACAATCATCTTCCGATAAGAACATTTGAAAAGCACTGCGAGGGACGATTGATAATAGCCCAGCGATTTATCGTTGGGGAAATGCGCGAAGTTAAAATGTCGAGTCCTTTAGGGGGTTTACGAGGCAAAGCTCTCCGCTAAGGCTTTGCCTCACGATTCCGATTCCAGCCGATTCTGTGAGGCAAGATAAATAATTGTGAGGCAAGATTAGCGGCGGGGTTTTAGCTTATTCGGCAAGTCTAACTGATCATCAATCAGCACGTCGGTTGAAATTCCTACCAATCGAGCGTAGCCAAGCAACACATGTAGCGGCGGCTCAAGCACACCGCGCTCATACTTGGAGATATAGTCTCGCTCCATTTCATCCCCTAGCCCCAAGCGATTGACCAGATCGCCCTGCGACAGCCCAAGCACCGCGCGTATCTCCGATAACTTGGAGGCCAACCGCGCGGGCTGTTTCCTTTTCGACTTGGGGCGACGCTTGCCCTGCATGTCAGGAATACCCTCCTGACATACAGACAGCTATCAGAGCCTTGCTTTTAGGGACGTACATCCCTAAAATGCTTTTACGTAACATGTTCGCCGTGAGTAGGAACTTTCCATGCTCAACGGCGATGCTCATTTACTCTTCTGAGGTTGAGGTTGAGCTACGCATGACCGTCGCTAAGTTTTCAAAGATAGAACGCGCGGCATCATAGCAGACCGCGCCGCAGTTCGTCTTGCCCCTGTCTAGCCTGCGTCACTGGCAGGGGCACGCGGGGCTTGCGTCGAAGGACAGCGCGAGCCTCGCAATAATCCTATGCCTCACACAACGATCCTCTTAGTCGAAGATAGTCAGTTCGTAGCAGATGCCGTCAAAGAGACGCTTGAGGCGGAAGGCTGGCGCGTCCGAACGTGCGCGGATGGCTTTACAGCTTGGCTCTTGATCAAGAGTGAAGCGCACTATGATCTGATTCTCTTGGATAACGAACTTCCTAATATGAGCGGACTAGAATTAACACGTAGAGCGCGCGATCTGGCACACCGGCAACGGACGCCGATCATCATGCTATCAGCAAGCGAATGTGCGCGGGATGCGCGACGGGCGGGCGCGAATGAGTTTTTACGTAAGCCGCAGGACATAGGCAAGATTGTTGAGACGGTCGCACGCTTGATCGCTTGACCGTCTCCCTTTATGCCGCCTCACTCCAAAATTTCGGTTTCAAGTTCCTCCGTTAAGATACTTACTTCGCATTGCATATTTCATTCGCACTGAAGCGTATGAGCGGAGATTTCCTCAATTAATCTCTGATTAAGATTTAACTCCAAACTAAAACGGATACTTCATTCGCACACTCCGATGTCTAATTGCTCGCACCGTTAGCCGCTATTTTCCTGCCGGATCATCACATTCGCCCCTGCTTTCTCCAACTTGAGTCTTATCCGGTTTTTGGCACAGGTCTTGTTAATGAAACCCGCGTAGTGCTGTGTCAGGTAGTAGAGCGAAAGAGATTAAAGGCTTCCGCCAGTCCTGCGAGCTATTTTCCGAACAAAATTATTAGTTTGAGGTAAATCAATAATGTCCCCCAATGTCACTCGTGGCCGCATGTCCTTACTCAGATCAAGTCTGCTGGTCGGTCTGATCATACTTCTTTCAGCCTTCGACGCGTCGGCGCAATCGGCGACTTTTGCCGGTCGCGACTATCCGATACTCGGAGACACACACGTTGCTGCCGACCTCAACGGGGACGGGGCGATTGACCTCGCGGGCGCGGGAAGCAATGCCCGCGTGATGCTCGGCAACGGCGACGGCTCTTTCCGCCCGCTGGTCGAATATCCGGCAGGCGGCTACACGGAAGACGTTGCGGCAGGCGACCTCAACGGCGACGGCAAACTCGATCTGGTCGTTACCAACAACAACGCGCAGATCGCAGTGACTGTGCTTTTGGGTAACGGCGACGGCACGTTTGGCGCGCCCGCAAGCTATCCGAACGACGCCGGAGCCAGTTCGCCTTCGGTGGTCATCGCCGACTTTGATCACGACGGGCGGCTCGACGTGGTGGCTGCACACGACATGGCCTGTTTTACAGCCCCGTGCGTCGTAGCCGACACGATTTCGCTCTGGCGCGGACTCGGCGACGGCACTCTCCAACCCGCTCAACAAATTCGCGTCGGCGCGGGACTCGCGCGTCTCGCCGTCGCAGACTTCAACGGCGACGGCAACCGCGACCTCGGCATCGCGGCGGCTTTCGGCAAGGTCTTCATCCTACTCGGCAACGGCGACGGCACATTCCGTCAACTTCCAGACCTCGTCATCGTGCAGGGCGAGACCAACACGGACATAGACACCGGCGACTTCAACGGCGACTTGATTCCCGATCTGGCCGTTGCGCCCGATGTAGATCACCGGACGGTGGTGCTGCTCGGTAACGGCGACGGCACGTTCCGGCAGTCGGCTTCCATTGCGGACGCATTTCAGGAGCGCATTGATCAATTAACGGTTGCGGATTTCAACAACGATAGCTTTCAGGATGTGGCGCTCGGCATGGCGAACTGTTGCACGCAGCAGGGCGACGGTATGGTTGGCGTGCTTTACGGCAACGGCGACGGGACGTTTAAGCCTGTGGTTCGTTATCTCGTTCCCGGCTTCCTCGTCGGCAAAGGCGGCGCATTCCTGACGGCTGCGGACTTCAACGGCGACGGCAAACGCGACATCGCGCTTGAGGTGAGAGGCAACAACGCGGCGACGTACGTTCTCGTGAATACGACCGGACGCGCCACCGCGCCGCTCGCGTATGGTGCGCTTACCGTCTCGCCGTCGAGCACCATCGTCGGCGGCACGTCTGCGGAGATTGAAGTGAGTCTCGCTCCGGGCGCGGTCGCGCCGACGGGCAGCCTCCCGCTCACGATTTCGAGCAGCAATCCTTCCATCGTCAGCGTGCCGACGGTTAGCCGCTCCATGCCTGTGGCGGTCGGCATCATCGCCGGAATGTCCAACGTCAGATTCAAGGTGGACACGTCGAACGTTACCGCGCCGCAGACTGTCAACATCAACATCTCAAACAACCGGATCGGAAGCCGCATCGTCGCGCTCAGGGTGACGCCGCCGAACACGCCGCTCGCCGTCGGCTCGATTCAGTTGCAACCCCCCTTCCTGTATGGCGGGAATGACGGAAGCGGTGTCGTGTCGCTGGCGACCGGACACGTCGCGCCGAGCGGCGGCGCGACTGTGATCTTAACTAACAACAACGCGAGTTTGGTTTCGACGCCTGCCAGCGTCACGATTCCGGCCGGATGGTCGGACGCGAGTTTCCCAATCCAAACCGTGACGACGGGCATCAACACTCCGGTCAACATCAGCGCAAGTTACGGCGGCGCGACGAAGACGGCGGTGCTAACGGTTGCCGCGCCTTCGCAGAATGTTCCGATTTCATCGGTTACGCTCTCGCCGTCCACGGTTGCCGGTGGCAGTAATGTAGGCGTCCGCGTGACTGTTAATCTGAGCGCGGGCGCACCGCCGGAAGGAGCGACGATCATGCTGACGAGCAGCAACCCGTCGGTCATCAAAGTCCCGCGCACCATTCGCACTAATTTTTCGGGACAGACGAGCGCCTTTGCGGACGTGGTTGCTACAACCGTTTCCGCGACGACGCAAGTTACCATCACCGCGACTTACGGCAGTTCATCTCAAAGCGCGATCCTAACAGTCACTCCGCAGACAGCGCCGCCACCTCCGCCTCCGGCCACTCAGGTAACACTCACCGCGAGCGTGACGGGGCGCAGCGGCGAGCGTGTGATCTCGAATCCCACAGGTCTCAATGTGGTCGTCGGCAGTAGCGGCTCTGCATCGTTCGCCAGCGGGACTCTGATCACGCTGAGCGTCTCAAACGGGCGCGATGCGATCTGGGGCGGGGCATGTTCGAGCGGCGGGAGCAAGGCGAAGACCTGCCGGTTCACATTAAGCGGGAATGCCGCTGTCACGGCCAATGTGCAATAAGTCTGGATTTCTCTCTTCTCCATTTCGCAATTTCGGCCAGTGTCGTTTATGATGGTAGCCATCTGGCATGCGGTGAATCCAAATGCCAAGTGGTTGCTGGGGTGAGGACAGTGACCACGCACTAGAACAGGCGCGGCGGCTCCCAAAAGCCACCGCGCCTGTTCGCCTTTTGGAATAAGACTCAAAGCGGTTTTGAGCGGCTTCCCTTCAACTTAAGAAAGCGTCGTTGACGAAGGCGCGTCCGCGTCGCTGGGCGTGTTGCCGGACTCGACAACGGGTTCGCCAGCTATCAACTCCTTCTTTCCGCTCAAGCGATTCTTGATGAAATAGATCGCCAAGCCCACGACGCAGAGGGCTGCGACCGCGCCGAGCATCGTCAACCCGTAGTTTTCGATGAACTCAAGGACGTGCCTGCCGTAATAGACCGCGAGCGCGCCTTCGACGAAGTAGCGTAGGCTGCGCGCGATCATGATCGTGATCATGAAACGCCAGCGCGGGTATTCGAGCGCGCCCGCCGTGGCGACGAAAATCTTGAAGGGCATCGGCGGCGGAAGCAGTGCGGGAATGGCGAGCGTCAGAAAACCGTAGCGCGCGTAGGCGCGTTCGACGCGTTCGATGTGTTCGGCGCGAAAACGTTTTCGTAGGATGGCCTGGCCGCCGCGTCGCATGATGACGTAGAGCAGCATGCAGCCGATGACAGAGCCGAGCGCGGCGAACAAAGGAAAGTAAAAGGCCGCTTTCGGATCGCTGTAGCAGCGCATCACGACGAGGTAGTCGTTGATTTCGGGAAGCGAGAGGAGCGAGGAGTCGAGCGCGCCGATTATGACCATCGAGGGCGCGGCGACGTAGATCGGCACTTCGACGATGAACCTTTGCAGCCCCTCGGCAATCCCGCGCAAGCGTTCGCCCAGCCCGTTGATCAAAAGAAGCATAAAAACAGTGACGAGTGACAAGTGACAAGTTAAAAACAGAAGTCTATCTCGTCATTCGTCACTTGTCACTCGCACCTTGATCATTTGCGACTCGGAAACTTGTAACGTGACGGGCAAGAAATCGCGCTCGTCACTCGTCACTTGTCACTGTTTTATTTGACGGGAGTAAAGATCGAGGGCGTGTCGTAGGTGATGCCGAAGGTGACGCCGGAGCGTGGGCTGAAATCTGTGAGTCCGGCGATGCCTGCGAAATCGAAGCGCAGGCCGGAGGCTTTGACTTGCAGGCCGAGACGCGCTTCCGAAAGCGGCTCTGTGCCGAGCGGCGCGCGACCGTTGCGCGTGTTGGCGCGACCGTTGATCTCGCCCGCCACGTTGATCTGTTTATTGACGCGAACGATTCCGGCGAAGCCGTAGAGCAGCATGTCGTTCTGCGTGAAGGCTTGCGTCGGCGCGGTGAAGATGCCGAGGCCGAGGTTGCCGAAAAGGTTGACGCGAGCCTCGCGCCCGAATTTTTTGCCGAAGAGGATCGTGCCGTAGGCGTTCGTCTGGTTCGAGCCGATGCCGCGCGTCTCGTTGGAGTTGGGCAGTTCGACGCCGAAGCGGAAGCCGAGCGAAGGGGCGCGGCGCGTCTCGTTGCGCAGTTTGATCTTGGTCGAGAGACGGAAATCGCCCGTGTCGTTTGTCGAATCGGGGCGCGAGAAGTTGCGCGCGATGGCAGGGTTGGGAGTCGCCGAGTTGATGCTCAGGAAATTTTGCAGCACGCCGTCAATTTGAAATTCGACGTTCGGCGACAGTCCGATGTTGATGCCGACGACGCCGACGCGCGTGAGATCGCCGCGCAGGCCGGAGAGCGGAAACTTCGCATCCTGCATGAACTCTATGCCCGCTTCGATGCGCGCCGAACCGGGCGGGATGATGTCAACGTCTTCTGTGATGAGCGGGCGTTGCTGCGCCGAAGCCGAGAGCACGCACGCGAATGTGAACACAAGCGCGCCATAAAAGCGTATAAAGTTGAACGGGCGATGCGGCATAAGCATTTTAAGATTCGGCGACGAAGGTGCGTTGGGTTGATGGAGGCGACGAACTTTTCAGAGCTTTAGATTCGCCTCAAACCGAACACAGGGCGGATTGTAGTTGCAACGTTTGCGGAGCGTCAATGTCTCGGCCTCGCAGTCGTACAAATTTTTGGAAGAAATCGCGTGGCTGCTTCGTCTAAGTGTCGTGGGCTTTGCGAACGCAGCGGAGATGTCGATGGAGTTTACGGCGGTGACTGATGAACGTCCGGCTGAGGCGACGGTCGTGGAATCTTGCCAGCAGGGCGACCGCGAAGCCTTCCGCCTACTCTTCGAGACGCACAAAGACAAAGTCTATTCCATCGCGCTCTACTTTTTCGGCGGCGATGCGGCGCTCGCAGGCGACATCACGCAGCAGGTCTTCCTCAAACTCTTCACGCGCATCGGCCAGTTTCGCCACCAGTCGGAGTTCACCACATGGCTCTATCGCCTGACGACCAACACCTGCATTGACGAGCAGCGACGCCGACGCCGCTTCAGCCCGTTGTTCGACGAAACTCCTACGGGGACGACGCCGACGCGCGCCGCTATCCCTGCTGCCGAAGCGCGCTTCATGCGTCTTGAGATCGCCGACAGCGTGCGCGATGCCATCGCGTCGCTCAAACCGAAACTACGCATCGCGATCCTGCTCAAATATTTCGAGGAGCTTTCTTACGAAGAGATCGCTCAGGTTCTCAATTGTTCAAAAGGCACGGTGGCCTCGCGTCTCAATCGCGGCCATCGCATACTCGCGCAGCGGCTCGGCCACTTGCGCGCAAACATTTCAAGCGGAGACTAAGAAGTAAAGATGTTCGGCCAGCAGCACGTCAACAAGCAACTCTCGCCTTACGCACACGGCGAACTATCCGCGACGGACGCAGCGCGCGTCGCCGCGCATCTCGCCGCCTGCGAGCGTTGCCGCATGGAGTTTGAAGAGATCAACTACGGTATTCAACTCGCTCAAAGTTTGACGACGCAAGTTGCGCCCGCGTCACTCTGGGACAACATCGAAGCCGCGCTCGCGCAAGAGTCGTTCAAGCAAAATCAGGCGGAACGTGCGAAGCATGAAGGCGCGCGTGACAACGATTCGCGCAGCGGTTGGCTTGCGCGTTGGCGTTCGGGTTGGTTAAGCGGTTGGCGACCGGCGCTGGCGGCGAGCTTTGTCTTGCTGTTGATGCTCGGCGCGGGCGGCGTGTGGTTCTATCTGCGACAGACGCGCACGAGTTGGGAAGTGGCGCGGCTGTCGGGCGCGCCTTCGATTGACGCGGATCGCATGGGTTCGAGCGGGCGGCTCGGCGTCGGCGAATGGCTGGAGACGGATGCGAACTCGCGCGCGCAGATCAAAGTCGCGGACATAGGGCAGGTGGAAGTTGATCCGCAGACGCGCATACGCCTCGTCGAAACGGGTCTCACGGAGCACCGTCTGGAACTCGCGCGCGGGCGCATGCACGCCGCCATCTTCGCGCCTCCGCGCCTCTTCTTCGTGGACACGCCCTCTGCGGTCGCTGCCGACCTCGGCTGCGCCTATACGCTCGAAGTTGACGACAAGGGCGGAAGTTTGCTGCACGTGACGGCGGGCTGGGTGGCATTCGAGGCGAAGGAGCGCGAGTCAATGGTTCCGGCGGGCGCGGCCTGCCGGACGCAGACTGGCACGGGGCCGGGCACGCCATATTTTGAAGACGCATCGCAGCAGTTCCTCGACGCGCTCACGCAATTCGATTTCGCCAGCGGCGGCGCGAACGCTTTACACATCATCCTCGCCGAAGCGCGCCCGCGCGACACGCTGACGCTCTGGCATCTGCTGGCGCGCGTCGAGGGCGACGAACGCGTGCGCGTCTACGAACGACTCGCCGTGCTCGCGCCGCCGCCCGCGAGCGTGACGCGCGAAGGCATCATGCTGCTCGACCCCGCGATGCTTTACGATTGGAAAGCGGAAATGGAACCGTCGTGGCTCACGGAGAGCATGCCCGACATGCGCCGTGTCTGGCGTAGTCTCTGGAAGTGATCTCAAATTTGGAACGTTTGATCTGCGAGAAATGAAAGTAAACGACTAACACCTTCGTCTAATAATTCAGAAGACGCGCTCGACGTAAGTTCAAACGGGCGAGACACGCGGACGGAGGTGAAAGTTGATGCGAAGGTTTCTCAAGTTGGCGGCGTTGGCTGTTGCGTCAGTGTTTATCTCGGTGCAATTCGTTCGCCCGAACAAGACTAACCCGCCTGTCGTCGAAGCGCAGACCATCGGCGCGCGCACGCACGTCACGCCCGAGGTCGCAGGAATTTTCGAGCGCGCCTGCAAAGATTGCCACTCGCATCAAACCGATTGGCCCTGGTACAGCCAGATCGCGCCCGTCTCCTGGTACGTCGCCGACCACGTCAATCACGGGCGCAAGCATCTCAACTTTTCCACGTGGTCAAATTACGACCGGGAGCAGGCCGACTGGCTGCTCGGCGCGATGTGCATGACCGCCGAGCGCGGCCAGATGCCCCTCTCTTCTTACACGCGTCTACACCACTCGGCCAAGCTCTCACCCGCCGATGTGCAAACGCTCTGCGCGTGGTCGGAAGCCGAACGCACACGCCTCGCAAAGCGGTAAGCACGGGGGAAAGGTTAAGGGGTAAAGGGTAAAGGTAAAAACAAGAAGGCGCGTTAATCGTGCGCCCCTTGCTTTCTTCCTTTCCCCCTTACCCCTTAACCTTTCCCCTTCTTCATCCCTTCCCCCTACGCTTTGTGCTACCATCCCGCCGCAAGTTCCGAATCCCGCTTGTGCGACTTCAAAACTCGAAAGAGTAATCGCTAAACGTGTACATGAAAAAACAACTGCTCGCCTGTTCCCTGCTGCTCTCGTTTTTATTCGCGCACGCCTCGCCGTTAACTTCTAACCTCAACGCGCAACCGACAACCGTCGCGCAACAACCCGATGCCGCGAAGACCGTAACGCTCGCGGGGCTTCGTGCGCCCGTCCGCATACGGCGCGATGAGCGCGGCATCCCGCACATCGAGGCGTCGAACGAAGCCGACCTCTATTTCGCGCAAGGCTACGCGACGGCGAGCGACCGCCTGTGGCAGATGGACTTGCTGCGCCGCACGGCGCGCGGCGAACTGGCGGAGATTTTCGGTCGCCCCGTGCTCGAAGAAGACAAGCGGCATCGCATCTACGGCCTCGCCGCGCTCTCTGAAAAACTCGTCGCCAGCGCCTCCACGCAGACGCGCGCCTCGCTCGAATCCTACGCGAGCGGCGTCAACGCTTACATCGAGTCGCGCGACGGCAGCAAGGAAAAACCCTTACCCATAGAGTTTCAGATCATCGGTTACAAACCGCGCGCGTGGCGTCCGGCTGACTCGTTCGTCATCGGCAAGATTTTCGCCGAGACGCTTTCGACCACATGGCCGACAGACATCTCGCGCGCCATGCTCGCAGACCTCGCGCCCGCGCGCCGCGCGCAACTGCTCCCAGACAGTTCCCCGCTCGATGTTATCGTCGTCGGCAGCGACGACACGAAAGCTCAACCGCCCGCCAAGCGGAAGTCTGCCGCGAAAACGCAGGGCGCAACTTCGCCCGCGTTCGACGAGCATGCGCGTGCGGAGTTGCTCGAAGAAGTTGCGCGTGTGATGGAGTTGACGAGAAGTTCACTCGAACGCACGGGGCTGTTCATGGAAGATCGAGCCGCGAGCAACAACTGGGTGGCGAGTGGCAAGCGCACCGCTTCGGGCAATCCCCTGCTCGCCAACGATCCGCACCTGCCCGCCTCCGCCCCTTCCATCTGGCACATGGCACACCTCAGCGCGCCCGGCCTGCACGTCGCCGGAGTCACAGCGCCCGGCGCGCCCGGCATCATCATCGGCCACAACGAGCAGATCGCCTGGGGCATGACGAATCTCGGCCCCGACGTGCAGGACTTGTATCTCGAAAAGTTCAGCGCGGACAAAAAGAATTTTTACGAAACACCGAACGGCTTGCGTGAAGCCGAAGTGCGGCACGAAGAGATCAAGGTGCGAAAAGGTTTGACCGATGCCTCGACCGAGTCTGTGAACTTCGACGTGACGGTGACGCGGCACGGCCCCATCATCCTCGAACGCGACGGCAAACGTTACGCGCTGCGCTGGACTGCGCTCGACGCCAACGCGGCGGAGTTTGACACCTTCTACAAACTCAACCGCGCGCGCGACTGGAACGAGTTTCGCACCGCGCTCAACGGCTACACAGGCCCGACGCAGAATTTCATCTACGCAGACACCAGAGGCCACATAGGCTATTACGGCGCGGGGCCGATCCCCGTACGCCGCAGCGGCGACGGCAGCGTCCCTTACGACGGCGCGACGGACGCGGGCGAGTGGACGGGCTTCATCCCTTTCGACGAGTTGCCGCACGTATACGATCCGCCGTCCGGCTTGATCGTCACGGCCAACAGCCGTGTCGTCGGTCGAAGTTATCCACACCATCTCACACACGAATGGGCGGATGCCTATCGTTCGCGCCGCATCTACGACCTCTTGAACAAAAAGCCAAAGTTGACGGAGGAAGATTACCGCGCCGTGCAGGGCGATACGTATTCAATCGGCGGCATGAATTTCGCGCAAGAAGCGTTGAAACTGCTGCGCGCTGCATCTGCGGACGAGAAGACGCGCGCGTCCGTGTCGCTTCTTGAAACTTGGAACGGATGGATCGAAATAGATTCACGCGCCGCGCCGCTCGTCGCGGAGATGCGCGCGGCTTTTCGCAGGCGCATTCTCAACGAAGCGTTGGGCGCGGAGCGAGCGCGCCAATTTCGCTGGGCGAACTCGGACACATTCTTCAATCGCGTCGCGGCTGAGCATCCGGCGGAGTGGTTGCCGAAGGAGTTTAAGACCTACGAAGAGTTGATGCGTGTATGTTTGAATGATGCGCGCGAGGCTCTGGCGAAACGGCTCGGCGCGGACGAGGCGCAGTGGACTTGGGGGCGTTACGCGCCAGCGCGCTTCCAGCACCCGCTCGCAATCGTGCCGTTCATCGGCCAGCAATTCACGATTGCGCCTGTACCAGTCAACGGCAGCGGCTTTAGCGCGGGCGCAACCGTCAACGTCGGCGCGAACGTCTCGATGCGGCTCATCGCAAATTTGAGCGACTGGGACAAGACGCAACAAGGCATCGCGCTCGGCACATCGGGCGACCCCGCAAGCCCGCACTGGACTGATCAGCTCGCGGACTGGCGAGCCGTCACGCCGCGCCTCTTCCCGTTCAGCGCGCGAGCCGTCGCCGCAGCGACACGCGAGATGCTCGTACTCACGCCGAAGTGAGGTTGATAAATTTGTACGCAACAAAAAACTGCCCGCGTCCTTTAACAGGCGCGGGCAGTTTGAGTTTGCAGCAGTGTCGGGTCTTCGCTTAGAAGCGGAAGTTGAGACCGACGCCGATGCGGAAGTTGTGGCCGGTTTCGCCTTCGATTCTGACAGGGTTGTACTCGACCTTGATCGCGCGAACGTCAACGTTCTTGTGAACGCGGAAGTCGAGGCCGCCGCCGATGGCCGCCGCAAATCCCGACTCGCTGTCGTTGAAGTTAGTGGGGAAGCCCGGGATGTTGCCGGAAGCGTCAACCTCTACGCGACCGATGCCGACGAGCGCCTGCGCGAACGGACGAACTTTCGTGTCCACCGCGTTGTCCTGAATCTTGACGCCGCCGAGGAACTGCGTCAGCTTAGCATCAATGTTGACCGTGCCGCCGCCGACGACGACGCCGTTGAAATCCTGCGATTTCTGGTGGTACGAAAAATCGCCTTTCACGCCAAAGTAGCGCGTGAAGTTGTAACCGGCGTCAATGTTGACGCCGTTGAAGCCGTCGCGGCTGTCGTCGTTGATGTTGCCGCTGAAAGCGCCGTCGGTATCGACGCGATTGTGCGAGTACATCACGCCGAATTCGCCGCGCTGGAAATCGCCCTGCGCAAACGCCAGCGGCGCGCAGAAGACAAAGAACAAAGCCATAAATAATGCTTTACGCATGTGAGTTAGTTTCCTCCGTTTAATAACCTGTTGAAATTTCGATGAAGACTTTTCAGTCAGCCCTCATCCTGTGGATAACGACAAGCGCTCTTCTATCGCTCGAACAATTATCGAAACCGCATCGGGTAAGGGCGGCGATACAAGCTAAGGAAAACGACTGTCGAGAGAGTTTGTTTCATAAAATAACTCGCGGGTTGTATGAAACTATATAATCGCCCTCATTACGTTTTTTATTCGACAGGCGCGCTCTCTCTATCCAAATTTTCGGACGCCCGGCGCGTTGCTCTCACCCACTTTCTGCTGCAAAATATTAAGCGTCAACTGATGCGAGAGTCCTTTAGCGATTCTTAAAAATTTCTTAAAGAGTTCTTAAATTTAAGACGGGCGTGAACGACAATCAACCGGAACGGCGTGTGAGAATTTTTTGCGCGGTGGAACTACCCGAACTTGTGCGCGCACGCGCCGCCGCGCACATCGCACGACTTCGTGAAGCTGCCGCACGTTTGCCCATCAAGATCAGTTGGGAGCGTGCGGAGAAGTTGCACCTCACTTTGAAGTTTTTGGGTGAGATAGAACCGGCGCGCGTGGAGGCTTTGCAGCGCGCCGCAAATCGCGCGGCGGCGAGCGTCGGGAAGTTTGAAGCGAGACTGCAAGGCGCGGGAACGTTTCCCGCGAGCGGCAACCCGCGCGTGCTCTGGTTAGGCTTAGAGGATGAGACGAATGCAATCGCGCAATTGCAAGAGCAGCTCGAAGCCGAATGCGCGCTCGAAAATTTCCCACGCGAAACGCGCGCCTTTCACCCGCACATCACCATCGCGCGCATACGCATTCCCGTCGCCGCCCCTGCGCGCCGCCTAGCAAAACTCCATAACGAAATGGGCTTTGAGCCTCCCGCGAGTTTCAACGTCAACGATCTAACCGTCATGCAAAGCGAACTCGGCGCGGGCGGTTCGCGCTACACGCCTTTGTCGAGATATGAATTGAAGCCGGAAGCCGGAGATTAGAGCAAATATCAACTTACAGCAGGGAAAGCAAAAGCACTCACCGCAGAGACGCGGAGGACGCAGAGTGGGCGCAGAGAAAAGATTCAACTCTTTCTCTGCGCCCACTCTGCGTCCTCCGCGTCTCTGCGGTGAGTGCCTTTCCCTAGCTTCAACTGAAAACCGCTGTTGTTACGTCGGCAGTTGGCGCGGCGGCGGGTTACCTCCCTCGTTCTTGCGCGGGCTGCGCTGCTCGCCCGTCTCCGCGAACATCTCTTTGATCGCGCCGACGCTTGAGAGCATCGCAGAAGTCTCCATCGGCATGAAGATGACCTTCGTGTTGTTGCCGCGCGCCATCTCTTTGAAACTCTCTATGTAGCGTTGCGTGATGAGATACTGCGCCGACTCGGCCTGTTGCGACATCGCTTCGCCGATGCGTTGGATGGCCTCCGCCTCAGCCTCTGCGGCGCGCAGACGCGCTTGCGCCGCGCCTTCAGCCGACAAGATCGCGGACTGCTTCTCGCCTTCCGAACGCGTGACCGACGCTTGCTTCTCGCCTTCGGCGCGCGTGATTGCAGCCTGCTTGTCGCCTTCGGCTTGCAGCACGAGCGCGCGGCGATTGCGTTCCGCAGTCATCTGCTTCTCCATCGTCAGGCGCACGTCCTCCGGCGGGTTGATGTTCTTCACGTCAACGCGCGTCACCTTTACGCCCCACTTGTCCGTCGCCTCGTCGAGTATCAAACGCAGCTTCGAGTTGATCTGATCGCGCTGCGAGAGCGTGTGATCCAAATCCATATCTCCCATCACGGCGCGCATGCCCGTGATCGTCAGTTGCACAAGACCGCCGACGAGATCGTTGACTTCATAGACGGCCTTGATGGGATCGATGATCTGCCAGTAGACGACCGAGTCAACGTGTATGGTCACGTTGTCGCGCGTGATGACGGGCTGCGGCGGCAAGTCTATGTATTGCTCGCGCAGATCAATCGAGGTGAGGCCGGGGCGCACGTTCGTCCAGTAGACGGCGCGCGGCTTGTCTAGAAAAGGGATGATGATGTTGAGGCCGTTGTTGGCGAGACGGTTGAAACTGCCGAGCCGTTCGATGAGGAGCACCGTCGCCTGCGGGACGATCTTGATCGTCTTCGCGGCGACGACCAGCAGGAAGATGCCGACGATCAAAAAGAAGGTTAAGAAAATAATGTCCATGTGTGCCTCCGAAGTTGGGATAGACGCGTGCGACGTGCGAGTTCGCCGGTTGATTGTATGCGCAGACTATAGCGGATTGCCGCCGCCCGATGGAAGAGCGATGGCAGGCATCTGCCACCCGCCAAGTGCATCTTCGACGACGCGCGCGGCGGCCAGCACGAGGCGCTCTTGAAAAGGACGCCCGATGATCTGCACGCCGACGGGCAGCCCCTCGCGCGTGCGTCCGGCGGGCACGCTGACGGCGGGCAGTGCGAACACGTTACACGCGTGCGCGTAGCCGAAAGCGCGAAACGTGTTGACCTCACTTGAGCCGACCGTAACTTTGCGCGCGCCGTGCGCGAAAGCCGGAAACGCCCCGACCGGCGCGACGAGCAGTGGCGTCGCGCGCATCCATTCGAGCAGCGACGCGCGCAGGCGTTCGCGCTCGGCACGCGCGTCGGCGTATGTTTCAGACGCGACGGGCGGCGCTTCCGTTTCGCGTTTGAGCAGCGCGCGCACCGCCGCGCCCGCCTCCCCTTCGCGCCCGGCGTACTCCGCGCGCACGAGCGTCCCGACGGAGCGCGAAAAGAGCGCGAGCCACAACTCGGTCGCACGCGACATCTCCGGCGGGCACGACTCAAACATCTCCATCACCGCCGCCTTGAGCGCGCTCGCGGCAGATTCGACCGCGCGCTTTGTATCTTCCGTCACATGCACGACTCCGTCGTCCGTGTAATAGCCGATGCGAAGCCCGCGCTGTAGTTGAGTTTCAGTCTCAAGCCGACCAGATTCGCTCGCGTGCGTGATGTCGTGTGCGTCGTTGTTGTCGTCTTTGCGCGCGAGCGCGTCGAAGATGAGCGAGAGATCGTCCACGCGGCGTGCGAGCGGGCCGATGCTTGCGCCTGCGGCGAGTGTACCCGTCGTCGGCGGGAAATGTCCGTCGGAAGGGACGCGCCCGGGCGTGGGGAACAGACCCGCGACGCCGCAGAAATGCGCGGGGATGCGAATCGAGCCGACGAGATCGCTGCCCAAACTCGCGGGCGACAGACACGCGCTCACCGCCGCAGCGCAACCGCCGCTCGATCCGCCCGGCGTCAGTGCGAGGTCGTGCGGGTTGTTGGTGCGACCGAAGACGGGATTGTCAGCGTTGTAATCGAGCGCCAACTCGGAGGCGTTGGTTTTGCCGAACACGATTGCGCCCGCTGCGCGCAGTCGCGCGACCGCAGGCGCGTCCTCTGCTGGTACATACTCCGCACGCACGCGCGAACCGCTCGTCGTTCTTAACCCTCTAGTGGCGATGGTGTCTTTAACAGTCACAGGTAGGCCATGAAGCGGCGGCAAACTATCGCCACTCATCAACGCGCGCTCCGCCGCGCGCGACTGCTCCAACGCGTCCGGCGCGAAAGTTACGATTGCATTTAGGACAGGATTCAACTCATCGGCGCGTCGCAAATGCGCCTCCATGATCTCAACGGGCGAGAGCTTGCGTCGGCGTATGAACTCGCACATTTGCGCGGCGGGCAACGAACAGATTTCGGCGTCGCTACTTCTCACTTTTTTCCTTGAGCAGTTGAATAAACTTTTTCGCCGCCGTAGAGAGCGTGCGGTCGCTGCGATAGATGACGCCGACCGCGCGCGTCCATTCGGGTTCGGCGAGCGCGACGACCGCCAGACTTCCCACACGCGCCTCGTCAATCACGCTCGGACTCGGCACAATGGCTGCCCCTATGCCGACCTCAACCGCGCGCTTGATCGTCTCGATGTTATCGAACTCCGCCACGCGCCGGACAGAGACGCCGTGTGCGCGCAGGATTTTGTCAATCGCGCGCCGCGTCGGGATGTCGCGCTCGAAGAGTACAAAGTCTTGATCGTTCAAATCGCGCGCGCGGAGTTTCTTGTGTTTGGCGAGCGGGTGCGCGGGCGGGCAAATCAACACGAGCCGGTCGCCGCCCAAAGGCACGACCGAGAGACCGCGCTTCTTTTCAGGGTAGGCTACGATGCCGAGTTCGACCGTGCCCGCGAGCACGTCGCGGACGATGCGCGTCGTGCGGCTGTATTCGAGATCAATTTTCGCTTCGGGATGTTCGGCCATGAAGCGACGTATGACGGCGGGCAACTCGTGCAGCCCGATGCTGTAGATGGTGGCGACGTGAACCGTGCCGCTGACGGTTCCGGTCAGCGTTCGCATGCGTTCTTCGAGTTGCGCGTAGGCGTTGACGATCTGGCGGCTCTCCTCGTAGAAGACCTCGCCGTCCTCCGTCAGCCCAACCTCGCGCCCTCCGCGCATGCGTTCCAGCAGACGCCGCTTGAACCGCTCCTCCAGGCCGCGCACTTGTTGGCTTACAGCCGACTGCGTTACGAAGTTTCGCTCCGCCGCGCGCGACAAACTTTTCGTCTCCACCAGATCGCAAAAGATTTTCAGCGTTTCTATTTGCACGATTTATATTATAAGAACGGCTCACCTATCGCCGCAATATTTTTCATTTTACCTTATATTCCGCTGAGAGTTAAACTAGCATCCGAAAATGTCCTATTCCGCCCCGGTCGGCTTCACAGGGAGGGCTTTATCGCATGACTCTCTATAATTCAGACTCGACCATTCGCGCCGCACGCGAGCGATATTTCGAGATCAATCATTTCGAGGGCGGCGGCTACGAAGAGGGCTGGGTGAAGATGAAGGCAGGCCCCGTCCCGATCTGGTTTCCGAACACGGTGGCACGCGTCAAGGCCGTCAAGTTTCACGACATACATCACGTTTTGACGGAATACCCGACGACGTGGGCGGGCGAGGCGGAGATCGGGGCATGGGAAGTGGCGACGGGGTGCGCCGCGCATTATCAAGCGTGGTTGCTCAACCTGTCTGCCTTCGCTATCGGCCTCGCAATCAACCCGCGCGGCGTCTATCGTGCGTTCGCGCGCGGGCGACGTAGCCGGAATCTCTATCGCACGACTTTCTCCGACGAACTGCTCGCGCGCACCGTCGGCGAAGTGCGGCGCGAGTTGGAGTTGGACAGAGAACCCACGCCGCCCGACGACGCCGACCGGAAGGCTTTCGTTTTTTGGTCGCTCGCAAGCGTGGCAACTCTGCTGGGGACGTGGACGCTCGCGCTGCTGCCGTTGGCGACGCTCGTAGTTTTGGTGTTGTTACTGGCGAATAATAATTGTGTGAGTTTTTGGAGATTTTGAAAGGCGGCGATTGCATTTCTGGCCGCGCTCCTTATAATCATGTTCGTTCCAAATAATCTTGAGCGTGCGGTGCGTTTTCGTCGTGCTGCTCCAACCCGCCTCTTGAACGGCGACACATGTTCCGCGTGTCTGCCAGCGGCGAAAGGGGTCATCCATAAGTTATGGCTGTTCGTCTGAGTAGAACTTTTGTGCTGCGCAAGCTGCACCAACTGTCGGGCATCGTCCCGCTCGGCGCGTTTTTGTTGGAACATCTCTACACCAACTCGAAGGCGGCGCATCCAGAACGCGGCGTGGCGGACTTCAATCAGGCCGTCGCAGACTTGCAGGCGATCCCCTACGTGCTGTTCATAGAGATCGCGTTCATCTTCATCCCGCTGCTCTATCACGCAGTCTACGGTCTGTTCATCACATGGGAGACGCGCCCCAACAATTTGAGCTATCCCTACCCGCGCAACTGGTTCTACACGATCCAGCGCATCACTGGGATCATTCTCTTCTTCTTCATTCTCTTCCACCTGCTCAACTTCCGCTTTGGCGTGATCCCAGGGCTCAACGAACGCTCCGTCGCGCATCATCCGGGCGAAGCGTTCGACATCGTATCGAGCGAGTTTCAAATCCTGCCGATCCTGATCATCTATTTCATCGGCATCGCCTCGACCATCTGGCACTTCGCCAACGGCATCTGGCTCTTCCTCGTTGACTGGGGCATCGTCATCGGCGAACGCGCGCAACGCGCGACGGGTTTCGCCTGCATAGGCTTCGGCGTCGTGCTCTTCGCCTTCTGGATCAACGTGACGATTGCTTTCCTGCGTCCCGGCGGACTGTTCGGAGGACTACTTTACTAATGGCTGCGACTTCAAAAGGAACAAAGATTGCGATTGTCGGCGGCGGGCTTGCGGGACTCGCGGCTGCGATGAAGATCGCCGAGGCGGGACACGAAGTTGATCTCTTCTCGGTCGTACCCGTCAAGCGTTCCCATTCGGTCTGCGCGCAGGGCGGCATCAACGGCGCGGTCAACACCAAAGGCGAAGGCGACTCGACCTGGGAACATTTCGACGACACGGTGTACGGCGGCGACTTTCTCGCCAACCAGCCGCCCGCCAAAGCCATGTGCGAGATGGCTCCCGCGATCATCTATCTCTTCGACCGCATGGGCGTCCCCTTCTCGCGCACCAAAGAAGGCTTACTCGATTTCCGTCGCTTCGGCGGCACGAAGCACCACCGCACGGCCTTTGCCGGAGCGTCAACCGGCCAACAACTCCTGTACGCGCTCGACGAACAGGTGCGCCGCTACGAAGTCTCAGGCAAGGTGCGGAAGTACGAAGGCTGGGAGATGTTGTCGCTCGTTCTGGACGATCATCAAGTGTGTCGCGGCCTCGTCGCGATGAACCGCCACACGCTCGAACTCAAAGCCTTCCCCGCCGACGCGGTGATCATGGCGACGGGCGGCCCCGGTCTGATCTTCGGCAAGTCAACGAACTCTATGGTCTGCACCGGAAGCGCGGTCTCGGCCTGTTATCAACAGGGCGCGCGTTACGCGAACGGCGAGTTTATACAGGTTCACCCGACTTCAATTCCGGGCGAAGACAAGTTGCGTTTGATGTCCGAGTCGGCGCGCGGCGAGGGCGGTCGCGTGTGGGTTCCGCGCCAGAAGAATGATAAGCGCGCGCCCGCGTCTATCCCTGAAAAGGAACGACTGTATTTTCTGGAAGAGAAATATCCGGCCTACGGCAATCTCGTGCCGCGCGACATCGCGACGCGCGAAATCTTTCAAATCTGCCTCGACGGCATGGGCGTCGGCGGCGAGAATCAGGTCTATCTAGACCTCACGCACATCGACGCGGCGACGCTCGACCGCAAGCTCGGCGCGATCCTCGAAATCTACGAGATGTTCGTCGGCGACGACCCGCGCCACGTGCCGATGCGAATTTTCCCCGGTGTACATTATTCGATGGGCGGCCTGTGGGTTGACGCGAACCAGCGCACGAACATTCCCGGCCTGCTCGCGGCGGGCGAGTGCGATTATTCGATTCACGGCGCGAACCGTCTCGGCGCGAACTCGCTCGTCAGTTGCGTCTATGGCGGCTTCATCGCCGCGCCCGCCGCGCTCGAATACGCGCAGAACGTCGAGCGCAACGGCGCGGACGGCTCGAAGATTTACGACGACGAGTTGAAGCTGCAACAAGGCTTCAACGACGAGTTGTTGAAGCAATCGGGCGGCGAGAATCAACACATCATCCATGAAGAGATGGGCAAGTGGATGACGGACAACGTGACGGTCGTGCGCTACAACGACCGCCTCAAAGCGACCGACAACAAGTTGCTCGAACTCATCGAACGCTACAAGCGCATCTCGATCAGCGACTCGAACATGTGGGCGACGATGGCCTTGCCGCACGCGCGCCAACTCTGGAACATGCTCCAACTCGCGCGCGTTATCACGCTCGGCGCGCTCCAACGCGACGAGTCGCGCGGCGCGCACTACAAGCCGGACTTTCCCAAACGCGACGACGAACGTTTCCTCAAAACCACCATCGCCGAATATTCCGAGGAAGCCCCCATCCTCACCTACGAAGACGTTGACGTTTCACTCATCAAGCCGCGCGTGCGCGATTACAGCCACAACAAACAGGAGACGGCGACATCCGCCGTCGCGGGCGCGGCGAAAGCGTCCGGTCTGCCATCCAAAGATGGCGCGGCGCAAGTGCCTCTGGAAGGCTCGGATTTGAAGCCGAAGGATTTGAGCGGCGCGGTCGTGTGGACGCAGGACAAAGAGAAAGTTGTTGACGTGAATCACGGCGAGGCCGAGACGCGCGGCGAGCGCGGTAAATCAATCGAAGACGCGGGGGGTAAATCAGACGAACTATGAGCGCACAACCACAAGAGCACGCACACACGCACGCGGCAGGCGACAACCTGCACGCCGCGCCGCAACGGTTCGTCGAGATTCGCATACGACGGCGCGACCGCCCCGATGCGCCGCAGCGTTGGGAAGAATTTCGCGTCCCCTATCGCCCCAATCTCAACATCATCTCGTGCCTGATGGACATACAAAAAAATCCGGTCACGAAAGACGGCACGCGCACGACGCCCGTCGTTTGGGACATGAATTGTCTCGAACAGGTCTGCGGCATCTGCACGATGATCATCAACGGCAAAGTGCGTCAATCGTGTTCCGCGCTCGTTGATCAGTTGGAGCAGCCGATCACTTTAGAGCCGATGACGAAGTTTCCGAACGTGCGCGACCTTGCGGTTGACCGCTCGCGCATGTTCGAGCACTTGAAGCAAGTGAAGGCTTGGATCGAGATTGACGGCACGCACGATCTCGGCCCCGGCCCGAAGATGACGCAGGACGAGGTGGCCGAACGCTACGCCTATTCGCGATGCATGACGTGCGGTTGCTGTCTCGAAGCCTGCCCGCAATACGACGGCGACCAGTACATCGGCCCGCAGGCCATCGCGCAGGTGCGCTACCAGAACATGCACCCGTCCGGCAAGATGACGCGCGACGAACGGCTCGAAGGCATCATGGGCGACGACGGCATCACCAACTGCGGCAACGCGCAAAACTGCGTACGCGTCTGCCCGATGTCGATTCCTTTGACGAAGGCCATCTACGAAGAGAACCGCGAGACGGTCATGCACGGTCTGTTCGGCTGGCTCAAACGATAGCGCGACGACGATCGGCGGTAAGGAGTTCGCGGCGTGCTCTATTACGTTCTTTTGATTTTGTTGCTCACGGCGGTTTCGCTCGTCGGTTTGCTGCTCATGGTAAAGAAATTTTACTGGGGGCCGAGCGGACGGCCACCGCAGTTCCGCCCGCACGGCGGCAAGCTCAGGCCGGACGCCGACGACATGCCCTCAACTAAAAAAGCGGCGGGAGAATGAAACTCCCGCCGCTTTCGCTTCGCGCGCTCTCTTCAAGATAACTACTCGATGATAACTACTTCGCCGCTCGCAGCGGAATGCTTATCTCGCGCCTCACGTATTCTCCTGTCTGCGCGTTGAATTGAACGGTCAACTGCGTGTCGCCGCGCCCGCCGCTGCTGCTCCCGTCTTTGACCACAACGTCCGGCGCGCTGCCGAGTTTGTAAGGCGTGCGCACGCCGAGCGTGTACGTGCGTCCGCCGCGACCTTCTAGGAGGAGGCGTAGCGTGCCCGCTTCGGCGCGTGCGCGCAAAATTCGCAAGCCTTGATTTGTTTCGCCGCGCAACAACGGTTGCGGTGTGAGATAAACTTCCGTGCCTTCGTCGTAGTCGAACACGATCTCTGTGTCGGGTAGCTGGGCTGCGAAAGATAATTCGGGACGTTGTACGTCGCCAGCGCGCGTCTGGGTGAAAGTGACGGGTCGCCCTTGCAGCGTCACGCCGCGCACGCGTGCGTCCAAAGGCAGCGCGGGCGCGACGGTGATGATGGTTGCGCTCGCCGCGTCGTTCGAGGGTTTCGCGGGGAGCGTCTCGTTTGTACGCTGTCGCTTGACGTTGATCTTGATGCGCCCCGTTGTGCGCTCGTATGTGAGCGAGTAGCGCGCGTCGCCGAGGCGGACGTTTCGCACTTCGAGGTTGTTCCAGTCGGCAGGGAGTTGCGGCGCGAAGCGGAGAGCACGTCCGGCACTGCCTGTTTCGATGCCGAGCAGACCGCGCACGGCGGGCGTGACGACCATCGCCTCCGACCAGATTTGATGATGCGAGGAACGACCGAACGGCGCGTTGAAGTCGCCGGACAATAACTCCGTGACGTAGCCTTCCGCGCCTTGCCGCGTCAGGAGCGCGTTCGCCATCAGGGCTTGGAAGCCTACGTGCGGGCGATTGTAAGCGTATGCGCCCATGCTCGCCCATCCGGTGAAGAGCGGCCAGACCGAACCTGCGTGATAGGAGAGCGGGTCGTAGAGTTGACTATTGTTCGAGAGGATGCGCGTGCCCCAATCGGTTGCGAGCGCGGCTGAGCCGAGTTCGTCGAGTTGAAGTTCGGCGCGTTCGTCCGACAAAGTTTTGAACCAGAGCGGCACGGCGGGGAGCACTGTGTTTTCGTCGTAGATGGGCGCGTTTTTGAGTGCGTCCATGCGCGCCTGACGCGCGGCGCGATTGGGGCCGGGGTCTGCTTCGGGCGGCTCGGTGGCGGGACGCTTTGTGGCAAAGGCGTAGAAGTTGCGTTGCGGTAGCCAGTAAGTTTTCTCTGTCGCAACGCGTGTGCGTTCGGCGTTCGAGCGTGCGCGCGCGGCAGTTTCCGCGTCCTTCAAAGCGGCGGCCATCTCGGCCAGATCGCGCGAGGCGGCGATCCAGAGTCCCTGCATGTAAATCTCTTCGTGAACGGGATAGAGGCCGCCGCCTTCAACCCAGCCGTGCCCGAACTTCGTGTTCTCGACAAGTCCGTTCGCGTCCGTGTCGGTCGCTTCGGTGAAGCGATAGGCTTTAAGGATCGAGTCCCAGTTGGCTTGCAGGAATTTGAGATCGCCGCTGGCACGAAACAGGTCTGCGTGCGCGATGACGTAGAGCGGCGTGGCGTCGGCGCTCGCCCAGGGGTACTCGTAATCGGTGAACCAGGGGATGAGCGACGCGCTCTGCGAAATCTCGTGCGGGATTTTGCCGTCTACGCGTTGGAATTTTTTTAGGAAGTCGAGCGCGGTGCGCGTCGTCCCGAAGTCGCCGTAGGAGTTGAGTGCGAGCGATGTCCAGAGCGCGTCGCGCCCGAAGAACCAGGCGAAGCCCGGACGCTCCGACTCGCCCGACGTGCGATAGCCTGCGACGAGTCCAGTGCCGAGCAGCGGGCTTGTCACGACGCCCTTGTCCACGCCGACCTTCGCCCAGGCGAACGCTTCGTCGAGTTCCCTGTTCGGCGTAGAGATGCCGAGAGTCTCTTCTTCAAGGCGACGGTAATGCGCGACTGTTTGTTCGTAGAGCGATTGAGCGTTGGAGAGCAAGCGGTCGTAGGCGGCCTTTGCTTTATCGCGCCCTTCGACGCTGCCCGCGATGATGACGGGGATGAAGTTTGAACCGGACGCGCCCGCCGGAACTTCTATGCGAAAGCGCGCGGGCACATCGCGCGGTTCTTCCTGATACGGCATCTCCGACACGTCGCGCGCGGCGGGCGAGCCGACTACGCCCGTGTAGCGGCGCGTCTCTTCGGAGATGAAATAGAGGTTCGTCTTCTCGTCCCAATCGAGGCTGCCGGTCATCAGCCCCGCAGGCCAGGAGAGGCGCAGGCGCGGGCGAAACGAGACGTTGACGGTCAAGGGCAGCGCGCTCTCGACATCGAGCAGCATGATGATGCCCGGCTCGTCTACCGGCGCGAAGATTGTCTGGCGGACTGTGAATGCGGCGTGCGAGTAGGTGAAGGTCGTTGCTTCGGGGCGGACGCGTATGCGCGCGAGCGTGTCCGCGCCGCTGAACTCCAAAGGGTAACCTTCGATCTGAAACGACAGACGAAAATCGTCCAGAATCTTCATCGGGTAGACCCACGCTTCGAGCGCGCGATGCTCGTAGCCGAAGGCTGCGGCGCGTCGCCCCGTGACTGCGTAGAACGCGCCCGCGTGCGCCGCGCGTTCGAGTTCAAGACCACTCTTCGTCAAGTTGAACTTGGGAACAGATGCGACTTTCGTTTGTGCGTTGACATGAACGGCACAGAGAAGTTGAGACAGACACAGCAGGCAGCACGTCAGACGAAGGGAGACTTGAAGTGGGCGCACGCAATGCTCCTAAAAATTTATAGGGGCAGGAACAAGCCCTGCCCCTACGATTGTCCCGTTCTCTTTGTGAGTTCTTAAAGGCCGAGCACGTTGACGAGTTCCTGCACAGACGCCGCGCTCTTCTGCAAGGCTATGCGTTCTTCGGCGGTCAGGTTGATCTCTATGATCTGTTCGAGGCCGCGCGCGCCGAGTTTGCAGGGCACGCCGACGTAGAGGCCGTTGATGCCATACTCGCCTTCGAGGTAAGCGGCGCACGGCAGGATTTTCTTCTTGTCCTTCAAGATCGCTTCCGTCATCTCGACGCTCGCCGAAGAGGGCGCGTAATAAGCTGAGCCGGTCTTGAGTAGACTGACGATCTCCGCGCCGCCACCCGCCGTGCGTTTAACGATTGCGTCAACCTGTTCCTTCGACAGCAACTCGGTGATGGGGATTCCGGCGCAGGTCGAATAGCGCGGCAGCGGAACCATCGTGTCGCCGTGCCCGCCGAGCACGAAGGCCGTCACGTTCTCGACCGACACGTCGAGCGCCTCGGCGAGAAAGCAACGCATGCGCGCAGAATCCAGAACGCCCGCCATCCCGATCACGCGATGCTTCGGGAAGCCCGAACGCTTCAAGGCCACCTGACACATCGCGTCGAGCGGATTGGAGACGATGATCAGGATCGAGTCGGGCGAATACTTGACCACCTCGTCCACCACCGACGAGACGATTCCGGCGTTCGTCTTCAACAGATCGTCGCGGCTCATGCCCGGCTTGCGTGCGAGTCCCGACGTGATGATGACCACGTCCGAGTCTTTCGTCAGCGAGTAGTCGTTGGTCGAACCCGTCATGCGCGCGTCGAAGCCCTCCACGGGCGCGGCCTGCGCCAGATCGAGAGCCTTGCCCTGCGGCATGCCTTCGACGATATCAACGAGCACCACGTCGCCCAGTTCCTTGCTCGCCAGCCAGTGCGCGGCGGTCGCGCCGACGTTGCCCGCGCCCACCACAGTGATCTTGTTTCGCTTACCCATCGTTTTCATCCTTTCAAACTTGAGACAGAATTTTTGCCGGTAGAAATTAGAACTGCCGCGCTCGCTCTCAGGGCGCGCCGCCCGTCAACACAAAAAAATTTATGACTTGGAAGAGCGCGAGTGTACGGCGCGCTAGCGGCGGGTGTCAAGGTATGCTAAGACGCATCTAACACTCTGGCGGGCAAGCCTTTTGCGCACGAACGATGTCTCTACTCGACCTGATAAAAAACCTGTTTGCGACGCGCGACCGCGACGAGCGCGGGGCCGCAGAGTTATCTGTTTCAACCGACGCGGACGCGGGCGAGTTTGATCCCGACAATCCTTTTCCCGAACCCATCAGGTTAGAGATCACAGACGTTTTCGACCTGCACAGCATCGCGCCGCGCGACGTTGAACGCGCCGTGCATGAATATTTAGCGGAAGCGCACCGCGCGGGTTTCCGCAGCGTCCGCATCATTCACGGCAAGGGACAGGGCGTGCAGCGTCGCCTCGTACACGCCACACTCGCGCGCACGCCGTTCATACGCGAGTGGACGGACGCACCGCCGCAATCCGGCGGTTGGGGCGCGACCGTCGCGCATTTAACTTCCGTGGATGATCCGACGTGGGGCGACAGCATCCGGCAGCCAGACCGCCAGTAACAGTTGTTGCAATCAACGAGTGCGAAGATGTCCGGACGCGTCGCGCGCCTCGCTTAGATGTTATGTGAGATTGTGTATGACGCTGGTGACGACGCCCCACACTTCAAACTCCATCTCTTCCAGAATCTCAAGCGGCTGGTAAGCCTGATTGTCGGGCACGAGAAAGAGTTTGCCGTGACGCTGCGAGATACGTTTGACGGTCAGTTCCCCGTCAACAACCGCGATGACGACGTTCGAGTCCTGCGGCTCAAGCGCGCGGTCAACGACGAGTATGTCGCCGGGATGAATCCCAGAGCCGATCATCGAATCGCCCGCGACGCGCACGAAGAAGGTGGCCGCAGGATGCTTGATGAGGTGGCGATTGAGATCGAGTCGTCCCTCTATGTAGTCCTCTGCGGGCGAAGGGAAACCTGCGGAGACGGAGGCGAGAAACAGCGGACGCGCCCACTTGGTCGAGCGATCCGGCCAGAGTACAGATTCAACAATTGTATTCACGAATGATATTACCCCGTCGGCTCGTAAGTTTGTATGGAATGAAGGCGAACGGGATTCTACCCGCGACCGGCGAACGAAAACAAGGAAATTATTTTTCGACGTCCGTTTGGCATGTACTACGAACTCAGACCTTCGCCGCGCGACCACCTGAGACGGTAGGCTTCGACGAATCTTTGAAAGAATTGGCGCTGGCGTTCGTCTAAATCATCGAGCAAGTCGGGCTGGAGGAAACAGGTGGGCGGCGGCGTGTTCCAATCGCACAGGTTGTCGCCGTAAATTATATCGAAGGTGCGGCGGAGCGTGCGTGCGTCGTAATGGCCGCGATGAATCCCCCACGCGCTGAAGAAGGCCGCGTCGCCCGCCTCAAGCGCGAGCCGACGCGCGCCGTGCATCGCGCCGGAATTTTTCTCGCGCCCGTCCAGACCTTTGCGAATCCGGCGCTCTTCCGGCGTGTCCCAACGCTTGTGCGTCCCCGGCACGAATTCCAGATTGTCATCCGGCACGAACGCGATGTGAACGTGGACGCCCGTATAGCCGTACATACGCGCACGCTCGGTCTCCTCGTCAGGCGCTTCAAACTGCTGGTCGCGATGCCAGTCGCCTGCGCGTGTCTCGGTCGCGGGGTTAAAGAAGTATTGCGTGTTATGAAAGATCGGCTCGCCGTCTAAAATTTCCGCGAGCGGGTCGAATATTTTTTCGTCCGTGATCGCCTCTAGCAACAAACGTAGCCCTTCGGGATGTTTTGTGAAGTAACGCGGCTCGGTTAAAAAAGCCATGTTGGTTGAGTCGGCGGCGGCGCGCGGGTCGGAAGATTCTTCAAGCCACTGCGCCAGAACGTCGTCGCAAACAGCCCTCAACCCGCGTACGCGTGCTGCGTCGAACAGACGCGGGAGCACCACAAAGCCGTTCGCCTCCCACAACTCTTTGATTGTTGCCGCTCGCATCTTTAACACGCCGGGTTCGCCCTCTCAGACGCGTGCGCGGACGGCAGCGTAGAAAAATATTGACATCATCAGTTGATAGGATAACATTCAGACAGTTTTACCCGCCTCACGTTTCTTTAATTCCAGTTCACGAACAGACACCACTCGCGCCGAAGGAGTTTGCTAATGCCCGACGAAACCACGCAAGACCCTGTGCCGGATAATGCGATCACCGAAGCCAAAGTGCCGGAGATGAACGTGAGCACGCGAAGCAAACTATGGTGGGCGATTCTCGCCGTCTACCTCGCGCTGTTCATCGGCACTGGCTACATCGCCTTCTTCAACCGCGACACCAATCCGGCCTTGAATCGTTCCACCGATTCCTATGCCATCTCCATCACGGACGAAGCATCGAGAGCCTTCATAGTTGACGTGCTCAAAGACGAGGCTGCGGAGCACAAGAAAAAAGAGGCGCTCGGCCAACAGTCCTTCAACATCGTGCTCGGCTCGCTGCTCGGCTTCCTCTCCGCCTCCGCCGTCTCGCACATCGGCGCAAACGGCGGCGGCAACAAAGAATAAACAGGCGATTTTTAAGTTGGTTGATTTGAAGAAGGCGGGCAAAAAACTGATGCCCCCGGCACGACTTGAACGTGCGACCCCCTGCTTAGGAGGCAGGTGCTCTATCCACTGAGCTACGGGAGCATGTCAGGAAACTTAGCAGATGTCTCGATCTCAGTCCAGCACGCTCAAGATTGATACTTGATCAGCGAGCGCACGTCGTAGCCCGCGAGTTTTGCGCGGCCGGGCAAAAATTCCAGTTCGACCACGAAGACTAATCCGGCCACCACGCCGCCCAGACTCTCGACCAAGTCAACCGCCGCACGCGCAGTGCCGCCCGTGGCGAGCAAGTCGTCGGCGATGATGACGCGTTGCCCTTGTGTGACGGCGTCGCGGTGAATCTCCAAGGTGTCCTCGCCGTATTCGAGCGCGTAAGAAATCTTCGCAGTCTCGGCGGGCAGCTTCTTGGGCTTGCGCACGGGGACGAAGCCCGCGTTCATGTGATAGGCGAGCGCGGGCGCGAAGATGAAGCCGCGCGCCTCTATGCCGAGCACGACATCAACCCTTTCGTCCCTGAACTGCGAAGAGAGCGCGTCAACCGTCAGGCGCAAGCCCTCCGGCTGTTTCAGGAGCGTCGTGATGTCGTAGAAATTGATACCGGCCTTCGGGAAGTCCGGCACTTCGCGGATCATTTGTTTGAGATTGTCCATAGGTTTGTCAGTAGTCCGTTGTCAGTTGTCAGTTGTTCGCTTGAATCTTTAGCGACTTGCGTGGTTGTCACAAACAACGGACAACTGACTACTGACAACGGACGGCTTCGTCATCTTTCGATGCGGAATGATGGATATAAGCCTGTGGGTTCGAGACTGAGTTCTTCGACCTGTTCGACGCGACCGAATTGTGGGCCTGCGGCGAGGTCGTGCCTGAGCGCTTCGACACTCTCCTGTGCGCCTTCGGCCAAAACTTCGACGCGCCCGTCCGCGAGGTTGCGCACGTAGCCGACCACCTGATGCCGCGCCGCCACGCGCTGCGCGAAGAAACGATACCCGACGCCCTGCACTTCCCCGCTGATGAAATATTTACGTGCAACCCTCATGTTCGTAAGACCGATGCGCGCAAGATTGTAGATTCAAAAGCCGCGCTATCCTAAAAGAACTGCCGCGAGAAATGCAATCGCGCAGCCCTCCGCCCGATCACTCCGACGCGCTTGACACTTAACGCCCCTCGACGAGTTCGACGATTTTCACGTCGCCGGGCGCGACGATAATTTTGACCGCGCTCTCGTTAGCCGCGCGTCCGACTTCAAACGGCGCATCGAGCGTCCACTCGCGCGCTTGCCCAATCGTTTTGCCACGCAGGGAGAGAGTGACTTCGACGCTCGCCGTGCGATCAACTTGCGCCAAGCCTTGCTGCGGTTTATAGACACCGCGATTGTTGATTAGCGTGATGAGCCAGCCGCGCTCGGTGCGATTGATGAGACGTTGGATGTCGCCGCCGACGCGCACCGGAGTCGCTTCCGCAAACAGGTGCGCGAAGAGATGCGCGGCGGCGGGCACGAGTCTCTCATCTAATCCGAGCAGGTCGGGCACGGCGCAGTAGATGACGCGCCCGCTCCCGAGTTTGAAGGAAGTGACGAGCGGGTCGCCCGTCGCCGTCTGCATCAACACTTCCGCGCCGCGCCTTTCGACGCGTTCGTAGCGATACATGCCGCCACGCAAGTTCGTGCCCGTCTCATTCGGCAAGAGGCACTGTGCATCGTCCGCCTCGGCGGTCGAACCCGTCGGTCGCACGCCGAGCAAGTCTTCCGAAAGTCCTTTCACCTGCGCAGAGTTGAGTACGAGCGTGCCGCCCTTGCGCACGTAGTTCTTCAATGCTTCTGTCCAAGCCGGAGTCCATTCGATGCGCCCGCCAGCGACGACCGCGCGATAAGAATCAATCGCCTCACGTCGCTCATCAGATGCGACGAGCACGTCGAAGATGTCTCCGAAGACGCCGTTGACGTAAACCTGTCGGTCAGCCGTCGCGGGTTCGCCCTCGTTGACGGGCGCGGGGTAATACGCCGCGCCGAAGAGTTCGCGCAAAGCGCGGTCGTTGTGATCGGGCGGCGAGACGCCGAAAGCCCACTGCGGGTAGTCCGTCATGTCCCAGCCGTGCGCAGGGTCGAGCAGGAAGGCGACGGGCGTGTAAGGCGTGCCGCGCTCCTTGTGTCGCCCGACGAAGTTGATGAACTCGTCCGTGATGCGACCGAGCGGGTTGAGTTGAAAAGGATGTTCGCCGGGCGCGGGTTTGAAAAACTGATCGTTGCCCTGTTCGAGATAGATACCGGACGCGCCAGCCATGTAATAGAGGTAATAACTTTTGCGATACCACGAAAGCGACGGCCCCATCGTCGCGCCGTAGCGCGTGTGGAAGAAATGTTTGGGGCCTGCGAAGTTCTGTTTCTCCGTGAACGTGGTGGCGGTGTCGCCGAAGTTCGGCGCGTGATAATAGAGGAACGAAGCGCCGTACTGTCTTGCCGCGCCGCGCGTGAAAGCGACGCGCATCGCGACCGACGGCTGCACAGCCGAAGTCTCAATTCCGATCATCTTCGAGCCCCAGCGTCCGAGCGCGTGCGCGTAAGTGGTGCTGGATGTGGATTGCGCGGCGATGAGTTTGTCCCACATCGCGCCGGTCGGCGTGTGAAACAAGTTGCTCCATTTGCGTTCGAGCGCGCGCGCGTAGAAGGCACGATGAGTTTCGAGCGCTTCGCGTCGCGGCGTGGCGTTCGTGAGTTTCAACGTGGCCACTTCACCCGCGTTCCACACGTAGCCGATGCTCTCGCCGGAAATCCAGCCGATGAATTGTTCGCGGAGTTCGCCTGTGAGTAGTTTCCAAACCGCCTGCCCTTGTGCATCCGTAGCGGTCGCCTGACTGTAATTGATGACGGCGGCGAAGGGCGCGTGCGTCTCGCGCAAATAACGAAGGAACGGATGCCCCTCCTGCAAGAAGACCATCAACTGGTCGAGGTTGACGACGGGCACGACGAGCGGCGACGAAAAGATCGGTGTATCACGCGCGCCCTTGTACTTAGCGATGAACTCGTCGAGCGGCTCGGCGTTGAAAGGATAGAGCGGGCGCGCTTCGGGCGCTTGATCAAGGAGCGGCCAGAACTCGCCCGCGATGTTCCAGGGCATCACGAAATCACGACCCGCGACGAGCGGCCTGCGCCAAGCGGCGGGCACTTGTCCCGTCGCGTCCGCTTCGATGAGCGGCGCGAGTTGAGAAGTTGTCGCACGCGCTGCAAATTCTCTGAGGACGCGCAGCGCTGCGAAGTCGGGTTTGCTTCTCCCTTGGGGCGTGTAGGCCGCGTCGTTCGTGAGCACGAAACAATCAACGTTGCGTCGCGCTTCCGACGCGCGTTCGATCTCCAGAGAGACGCGCGCCGCGCCTTTAGCAATCGAATTTATTGTTGCTACGTCCCACACGTACGCCCAGCCCCAGTACATCCCCGTCTCGTCGTGCGGCGTGAGTCGCGCCTGCGCGCCGAACTCTTGGCGGAAGACTTCGCGCCCCGTCTGCGTGATGCGCAGAGTGAAGTTTTCCGTGCGTCCCATCCAGTCGGCGTAGCGCACCCACACTTTGTATTGGCCTGCGCGCGGAATCTCCACGTCCTGATAAATCTCCGCCTTCGTCTCGTCGGCGCTCGCCGCTGCGGAGTTCCATTCGCTCTCGCCGCCCTGCGACCATTCCGCAGACACGCCCGGCCCGTTCATCCCCCAACCCGGCGCGCTCGCGCGCGGCAACATCGCCCACGAGGGATTCGAGACCGGAGCGTTCAACTCATCAACCGAGAAGCCGCGCATGTTCTCCGCTTCGTACCAGAGATATTCTGGCGACGCCGCCTGCGCGGCAGCAGTGGGCGCGCTCGCCGTCTGTTGCGAAAACACTTGCGCGCCGCAGAGGCACAGGCATACGGCTGAGAGCCACGCCGAACGAAGTTTTTTCTTCAAACGAAAGTTCTTATTCAAACTAAAACTCATAAGCGCAAAAAGGCGGCGACCGAATGACTCATTCATCGTCTGTACGGTCGCCGCGCTCTAAATATTTACAAAAGATTTCTCTGCTCTCCGAACAGCAACGTCTCGTCCGGCTTCGCGTCGCCACGTCAGCCGAGCGCTTCGACGCACTCGACGAGCGGACGTTGACGACACGTGTACATCGGCGTGTCACGCAATGTGAAACTGCTGGCTTTCGTCTCTCGAAGTTCCTGCACGAGATCGAGGAAGTCCGCCGGTTCGTCCGTCTCGAAGGCGACGACGAACTCCTGATCGTCGAGGCCGAACGAGTAGGTCGTGTGCAGTTTAACCGAGCGATACTTCGAGCCGATGCGTATGTGCTCGTCCATCATCTCCTGCCGCTCCTCTACGGGGCGCGAATACCACTCGCGCGTTTTGACGAACGGGTAGACGAATAAATAATTCGACTGGCCGGGCACGATGTGGAGGCGGTCTTCGACGTGTTCGGGGTTGTCCTTGTCAATGTACATCGAGCGTTTCGTCATCGAGAGGAACGATTGCGTCGCTTCGAGGTAGCGGCCTAAGCCCGTGCGGTTGATGCGCGCCGTCATCTCCTGAATCGGATCGAGTTGATAGCCGATGCGCCAGATCATCAAGTCGGCGTTTGAACGCAAACCCGTGATCGAATAAGTGTGGATCAACAGCTCGTTGCGAAAGTCCGCAACTGCGTCAACGAACTCCTGCTTGCCGCGCACGCGTTCCGTCTCGTCCAGCAGACGCCATTCGGGGCGCACGCGGTAGAAAGTGAAGTTGACGAACTGGCGCGGCAGCGTCGGCTTGGGTTGTTCTATTCGCTCGTCGCGATCCGCCAGACGCAGAGACGAGCGGGCGGCAGGTGGCTGTGCGTTGTCGGTACTCATAATCCGTCCATCCTTAAAATGATTGCGTTGATACGACGCTCCTCGCGCGTGTCGGGAAGATTTTAGATCATCTGCTACGGGGAACGGCGCGAGGACTATTGTGCGGCGTCGCGTGCGGGATTGCAAATGGCGGCGAAGGTTCAAAGCGTATTAGCGCGTTGCGTGTTTGAGAAATAATTTGTCGTCTCGCAATAAATATCGAACTAACAATTGTCGCCACGTCTCGATTTCGTTTAAGATGTAGTTGAAGACCGCTGCGCGGCACGCGCCTCACGCGCCGGCCGCCCTCATCATATGAAAGAAAAACGCAGGCACCCGCGCGTTAAAGCGTCAATACCGATCAATTGGGGGCTAACGTCGGAATGCCTCAAGTATGATCGCATCACGAGTTTCAGCATCGGCGGCTGCTTCATACAGACCGCCGAAGCCGTGCGCCCGTTAACCGTCGTCTACATGCGCTTCTTCCTCTCGGGTCGTGGCGAACAACTCATCACGGGCAAAGTCATCTACAATCTCGAAGAGGTCGGCCTCGGCGTCGAGTTCACGAACTTACCGGAGCAGGACAAGAACGACTTCGAGGCTCTCGTAAATTACTATCTCGTGACGCATGCGCGTTGAAATTTTCGCTTCGGCCTGTCCAGCTTTTCGCTTAACTCCGATCTGCTTTTCGATCTTCACCGATTCGCTTTTCGCTCTCGCCCGCCACGCTTTCGGACGCGCCCGACTCTAAGCTATACTCGCCGCGTTTTATACATCAGCACGCATTTTCGGAGACATGGTTTCAATGAAACATCTAAAGTTGGCGTTGCTCATCTTCGCCAGCACGACTTTCGCAGCATCTTGCGCGAGCACAAACACGAACGTTAACAACACCAACTCAAACGCCGCGAATACGGCTTCAACTCCGGCTGCCGCATCCTCCGCTGCTCCGTCATCCGACGAGTTTGCAGCCGCGCGCTCGACCTACAACGCCGCTTGCGTTAAGTGCCACAAGCAAAACGGCGAGGGCGGCGCGGTCGAACTCGACGAAGGCGAAACGCTCAAAGTTCCCAGCTTCAAAGCCGGACATGGGCTAAAGCACACCGACGCAGAGTTCGCGCGCCAGATCGCCAAAGGCGGCGACGGCATGCCAGCCTTTGAAAAGAAACTCTCCTCCGAACAGATCATCGGCCTCGTACGCTTCGTCCGCCACGAATTTCAAGCGGGTCTGGTCGGAGACGGCACGCCGAGTCCTTCACACTAGAGCAAATTTTAAATTACCGTAGGGCAAGCAACAGGATTCACCGTAGAGACGCAGAGGGGGCGCAGAGAGTTAAGAGTTAATTCTTCTCTCTGCGCCCCCTCTGCGCTCTCTGCGTCTCTGTGGTGAATGCCTTTCCTTCCGTCCAACCGAAAACCCTCCAGTGGTAGCGGCGCGGCGGTTATCGAAAAGTTCGTCTGGCTAGACCGCCCACCTTCCTCAGAATATTTTTCGGCGCGTACCTTGAATGAGTCTGCTGGCTTGGATAGAAACCTGTCCGGCTTTTTTCCGACCACAGTTCGTGAGGTAAATCTTTCGCGGTCGGAATAGAAAGCAATTCCTGCGGCTTCCCCTTTACCGCCACGATTGTATCTCTATCATCCCACTGTCCCGGCACGACAGGATTCTGGCAGGTATAGACCGAGGTAAATCCCACGCGCGCTAACAAATTGAACAGAGAGGGGCGCGTGAACCAGAAACTCTTTTCGTTGTCGAGCGAGCCCCAGAGCGATTTCAGTCTCTCTTCCTGAGTAGTTTTCGGTGCATGCTCCGCGACAGTCCAGCCGTGATATTCCTGCCCCTTAAAGACGTGAGATTTATTTGCCTGGATTCCGATATGCGTGTCTATGATCGCGACTTGTTCGCAAACCTCCGACATCTGTTCCACGAAATGAAAAATATCCGGCGCGTCCAGATGGTACAAAATACCGAGACATAAAACGACATCGAATCGCCCGTACTTTTCCACGCTCAGATTTCTCACGTCGTCCTGCACAAATTTAATATTGTCCAGTCCGAGCGCCTCCTGTGCGAAACGCGCTTTCTCTATGTTCGCCTCTCTGCCCTCAATGCCGACGACCTCCGCGCCGTGTTGCGCGAACTCTATTCCATACACACCTTCTAAACAGGCGAGATCAACAACGCGCAGGCTATTCAATGGACGGTTGGTGATATCCGCCACGCTCTGTACGATGCGCCCTAGATGGAATCCGAGACCCTTGAGTTGATCTTCAAACTTGGGATGATTCTCGTCATACGTATAAGTGCCATTCTTCAAATGAATGTTATGCGCAGTCCAATCGCCAAAGCGATTGACAATGTCCTGCCTTCTTAGCTTAATCTGTTCCGTATCCATAATGTCTCCCACTATTGTTGCCGAATATATAAACCGCTAGAGTACGTAAGCATTCAGACACTTGTCAATTTTGACCATACGCAACAAGCCTCCGCCACGCAATTCACAAAACGCGCGTGCAAAGCAGGCACGCCGCGCCCCGCTCCCAATTGATCAAAATCACCGCAGCTATGCTATCCTCCCGCGCGTCACACACACGAGAGCGCGCACCCGTAGCTCAGTTGGATAGAGCGTTTGACTTCGAATCAAAAGGTCGTAGGTTCGAGCCCTACCGGGTGCATCTTTAGGATGAAACACTTACAGCCACTTATAAGTGGCTGTAAGTGTTTATGGACACATTTATGGACACTTTGTTTGGTTGAAGTAGTAGGGTGAGAAAATCGCATAGGGAGGGGGTATTTTCGCGCACTATTAGTCGCACCTTAACGTACTATTTAAGGACAGATTTACTGGGTGGTCGCCCACTCCCTCGCTCACTTTATCAGAGGTGAATAGAAACATGCTGAGTGATTCCAGAAAGGGTGAGAATCCCACTAACTGGGACTTCGCTTGATATTATTACTCATAGAGCGAAGTCTGCACCCAATTCACGCCACCCTTCTTTTAAATGACGGCCTTTACCGATCTTGCGAATTCAGCAGAAGAGTTATTTTGTTGAAGGTATTAAAGCTAATACCTGTTATCTCGGCCTTCTGTAAAATGCCTGAATTTGGCAAAACATATCTTTTGACCGATCAAACATCCATGCGTTGTGTGGATGTAGAAATAAGGTAGTAGCGAACTGGACTGTTGGGTTCTTTTGTCGTGTTCATTATACGATCTTAAGGAGTATTGCTTCGTTATACATCGCTACTAAGAGGTATCAATGAGTAATCTCATTAGTCCTAGCATGTACTCGCAAATCCAGCGCACGCCCCTCTCGCCCCGATTAAGCCTAGTCCTGCTGGTGTGTTTACTTCAGTGTAACTCAACACATGCCCCTAATATTCTTGACTTTAACGCGCATTATGCATATTTTCCTTACCGTTTTCTCGCGCTTCCTCAGTCAAGCAGTTCTACTGATTATTCTTATATAATCTCCATGCTCATTAACAAAGAGCAAGTTATTGCCTAAATGAACTTAGTTTTGGTTGTATCAGAGGGGCGCTAATACTACCTTGCTTTCTACAGCAAAACTCGCTAACAAATGCTTCCAATGCTAGCTGCAACGCACTGGTAGGGTAGAACGGCTTGATATTTGATGTTCACTAATGTGGCCGAAGCACCTGACATTGTTCATCCGGCGTGCTCCGGTTTACTAGCGCTTTTAAGGATGTAAACATGGCAAAGACGAAAATTCCTAAATCACAAAAGAAATCCCAAGCCCGCGAAGCACGTCGGCAGGAAGAAGCTCTAATTGTTTTTTTGAGGAACTATGGAGAACTGGAACCAGCACAAGATGCAGATGCTGCGGCATTTGATAATCAAGTAAAAAGTATCACCACTCTCCTAGCCACTTTCATCAACGCCACTCAGCAAGGAACCATCGTTGATGTCGGATGTGGTAAAGGCATACTCCTTTCACGCTTATGTGAGGTAGATGCATTCATGCAGGGTGGATATTGGAATTATTTAGGTGTTGACCTCCCAGAATACAAAGAATTTGTCTTCAAACTTGCAGTTGATCAGAATATTCATCGCAAAGTTGATTTTTATAATCTTGATAAGTTCTATAACGAGTGGCCCCAATCACAGTCTTTACCACGCCCTCACATTGTTTTTATAAGAAACGTTATCCATGAACTAAATATCTCTGACACCGCCCACCTTTTGGAGCATATTTCATCGAATTTGAAAGCTGGCGAGATTCTTATTATTCAAGACCTCCAAGTATTCCCCATAGCTGAAAAAGGCAACGCTTGCTGGATTCCTGAGCAGCTCGAGCAATTGATTGAACAGTGCGGCTTCAATACTCTCAAAGCAGTAGAGAAGTCTAGAACTGGTAACCGCTGGTACAACATAGTTGCTACACGTAATGACTCGCCTGCCAAAGGAAAAGATGAAGTTATAAAGTTAGTATTGGAGTATAGATACAAACAATGGTTGCAATGGCGGGACTTGGGAGCCATTCACACTGACGATGAAAAGTTTAGGGATGTGAGAATAGCGAAAATTGATTTTGATCTTCAATTTGCTGCCCTTAACAATCAGTTATTAATTGCAGGGGCGATTGGCGTTGAGCCATTATCCCGCAACCAGCAGGCTCTCATCGTAAAAGAAACATTTGGCCGTGCCCTTAGTAATTTCAATCTAAGCAAACTGGCTGACGGTCGAGAAATACTCGAGGCTTCGCTGCATTTTGTGAATCGGGGTAATGGTCAAGACAGTTTAGAAAAGTTTCTTACAAGCACCTATACGTACACTGCCCTCGTGGGACCTACCCTAATGGGCAAGACAGAACTTGCAAAGCATGTTTTAGCGAAATTCCATCATGACCGTGTACCCGTGCTAATTGACGTTCAAGCTACTGGAAGCGTATGGAATATTCTTGAGTCAATTCTTAGTAGCATACGATGTCATGTACCCAATGAGGTTTTGGCAAGCATGCAGCAGATAGAATTCAATGACATCAAGTCAATCATTCAAAACTTTTTTGAAGAACATTCTCGCAAGTTGGTAATTGTTGTAGATCACTATGAAAGACTACTAAATCCACGCGGGCAAATAACGGATGAAAGTGTTCAGGACCTAATACTTTTGCTAGTTAAAAGTTCAGACGCAAAAGTGGTTCTTACGTCTAGACGGGAATTTGATCCATCATTTATCCCTCCCCCCCTTCAATTCCCAGAGCCACAGCCCCCTGTAGGAAGATTCCCAGGAGGCCCTCCCCACGTAGAGCAGTTATTGGGCACATTAGTGGGCATCAAGAATTGCCCGCCAGCACTTCTAGAAGCGATCGATAGGCACCCAATGTTGGCTGTATTGGCTGGTTTATTCCTGCACGCCAAAGGTAAGGAGGCTCAAGATGATGTGCAATTGCTAAGCGAGCTACGTAACAATATGCGAACTGCTATATTTTCGCGCATTGTAGACGAGGAGTCTCGCCCAGCTATTATGGCAATTTCCCGCCTTCGCATACCGGTGCCGAGGAGTATGATTGTCGCTCTGTCCAGCGAAAGAAGTGTTCAGTATGCAACAGAGCAAGGGCTTATTTTCACCCACAGGGATTTCAATAGGGATGATTTGGTTAACTGTGTCGGTGCCTTACGTTTGCCAATTAGTCAGGACAGGCCTGCTGATTTAAACGTTCAAACCGAGAGTGAGAATTCGCAAGATATTGTAGAGGATTCTGTCGAGAGAAGGGCTAATGAGTTTACTGCTGCGCTATATGAACAGTTGTATAGAAAAGATGGGAACCCCAAGTGGCTGAGAGAGGCCTTTTATCATCAAATGCTTACCGCAGACAGTACAGCTATAATGCATTTCGGAGTAACCTTCCGAACGGAGATATTCGGGGCAGGCGAATATTGGTTCCGGCATCAGAAGGATTTTCATTCAGCATTATGGGCATTCCAGACAGCGCATAAGTATGGTGACAATAGCTTGTTAGTCCGTATGCGCATGGCCTCGTGCTTAATTCGAGTAAAAAAGCAAAAAGAAGGGGAAGATACATTTACACAATTGATACAAGAGTACCCAGAATTCTTTGGTATCAAGACGTCATATATCGATAGCCTACTCTATATACGAGAGTATAAACAGGCACTTAACGTGCTAAGCGACCTACAGTTGACTCTTGATAACGGCCCTTGGGTCGCGGGCCAGTATGGACGGGCATATTTAGGGCTACAGCGTCATGCAGAAGCAGTAGAGGCATTCAGCCGCCAACTTCAATTAGAAGAAGAGCCCTTTACGTTTAAAAATTTAGCTCGCGCTTACCATCAGATGGGTAACACAGAACAAGAGCGAAGTGTGCTAGCACGAGCACTAAGGATATTCCCGAGTGATAGACAATTGCAATTAGCCTATGCAGCTCTCCAAGAAAGAATAGGCAATGTTGACGACGCTTGCATGCGATTAGAAGCGCTTTACAGCCTTGATCCCACTAACGGCTGGATTGTTTATCCATTGATAAAGACTTTGGTGCGATTGGAGAAGTTCGATAGAGTTGAAGAAATATGGAAACACTCGGAAGAGCGGTTGCAGCCCGAATTTTTACGAATTCCAATCCAAGCAGTTATGGCAGTCACTAGTGGTAAGTATGAGGACGCATTGTCACTAACGAAGCAGAGGGAAGAGGATGAACATTCAATAGGTCAACAACTTGAGATTTACTTTGAATGGGCTAAGAGCGCCAAAGATAATGATGAGGCAGTGCGAATAGCGAAGCACGGAATCGCAGATTTAGCCCCTACAATAAACACAAATCTAGGCCGCAACGTGCCTGTGCTATTAAGTTACTCTAAGCTCGCGATTATGGCAGTTGATAAGCCCTTACTTGAACAAATAAAGAGGGAGGTAATGTTAATAAACCCTGAAATTGAAGAGATTGATAGAATAGTAGCTGAACTCAAGCCGGAATGGGCTAGCTAACCCTACCATTTTATTCCTTGAAGTTTGGCATCTCCTGCCAGCAAAAAATCTCAACTGTAAGGTCCAACCTGTGATCCTACAAAAAAGGTTCTTTTGTGAAATTATTATCTTCCTTTTCAGTGCGCGAGCAAATCAAGTTGAAATTAACAAGCTGTTACCTAACCTCATATGCTTTTAGAGCTTTCTGTTTTGCTAGTTAACTAAAGTGGCATTGATTTTCAGGCAATAACAACATGATAGGTGAGGCAACAATATTTATGATCTAATCAGGCGTAGAGGTGGTAGCGGCGTATCAGTTTTCAGCCACACGCCACAGCGTTTCAAATCACGCGCATCTCTATAGTACGCGGAGCGCGAGTAGCCGAACGAAGGATCACGATAAAAGCCCTCACCATAGCGAGCGAGGTAAGCAAGAAAGCCCATCAAAGAACGACAACGCCCCGCGCTGAACTTCTCGCGCAATTTATCAAGTCGCATATCAACTATGGGCGTCGCTTGATCCATGCCTGTAATCTCCAATGTGCGGGCAAGCTCATCATAGGCGACGCTGCCAGCCAATAGGTATTGAGCATTACGCTCAGGCAGGTTATGACTCTTCGCCGTTCGCCGCACGCTATCAGGGCGCAGATACCTCGCTTCGAGGCGCAACAAACCATCAGCATCTTGCTCCTGCGCGGGCGTGGCTCTGCCCTCACGAATAGACTTAGCGACCTCTGCGCGCTTGCCATAGAAGCTAACCATCTTTGATAGATTTCTCCAAGTAACAGTCGTCTCATCAATTTTGGAGCGGATCATTCGAGAGAGGAAAGCTGAGGCAGCAAGAGTGATGTAGTGAAGGATGTTAGTTTCACCCACAGGGAAGTTCCAGCAATAATCAACGCGTCCCACCAGTGCCGTGCGAGCATTAAAATCAGTAAGGGCGATGCCTGACACGTAGTTAGAAATTTTATCCACCCCTTGCCAAACGTCTGCATCAGCAAGCAACACCACATTGTTCCCGTAAAGCAACTTAGGCAGCGATACCTCGGCACTAAGCCACATACCACTTGGCGTAGCACTCCACGTCAAACGAGGCAGCACATTCTCTAGGCTCGATGGTTGGTTGAACTTCCAGCGCACCCCCTCCCCATCAATAGGCACATGACCACAGGACGTTGACCAACCGCGTTTCAGCATCTCAGCAGGAGATGGCATAGGGACGATATGGCGCACCTGCACGGTGTCTATCATCGCTGCGCAAACCTTCATTCATTCGTTCGAGTTGGATCATCAAGTGGTACGAGTCCGGCGTGGTCGTTTTACGTGCTGCTCATGTAACTGCATGAACTCATCAATGTGACGAGGCAAATAGACGATCTTAGTTCCTATACGACAGTGAGGCAGTTTACCTTTCATCCTAAGCCGGTAAGCTGTTACTCGATGAATGCCAACAGCCTCGCAAAATTCCTTTTCTGTTAGCGTTACTTTGCTCATTGTTACTTCCCTTCGCTTAAACAAAATGCCCGTAGCCTGATGTAGCTACGGGCATCAACCTTACTTCTTTTGAAAAATGAATATTGGACAGTGATCAGTGTGATCTGGTGTCCATCTTTTGCTGCTTAACCTCTGCCCTAAAATTTATGTGGAACTTATCAAGCCGTCTCCGAAAGGTCTTAGTTGATAGCATTAACTCATCAGCTACCTCTGTTTGGGTCACTCTACACCCGCGTTTAAGTGGCTTCTTTATTGCATCTCTCAAATCACTCAGAAACCTATCTTTTTCATTATATTCACGGCTGCCAGCATGTTCTCCACGCTTAACAGACCCCATGCGCTCCTTAGCTAAATCGTAGTGCTGCTGTGCAACGCCCTCCATAGCAGCCGCGATGCTTCCATCGCCCCCAAATTTATCTGCTGTTGCTTTTTTTGGGCATGGCTTACCCTTGAACCTCGGCAAGCGCATGTTGCCCAGCGAGGTCTGACCATTAAGATCGCGTAGTACCTGTAAGGGAATTTCTTCAGTTACATACAGTCGAAGGGCATCATCTATTGCTGTTCGCATCTGCTCGCGCATGATGATCAAAGCGTGGGCAACACACTTTTGCGCATCTTCATTTTGCTTCTTTCTTAACTCTTCCCCAGCTTGACGGCGTGTTAATCCGCGCTTTGCTGCATGATCTAAAACTTGCTCGAACGAAAACTGATGAAGGTCTGTAAAGAGTCGCTGTAACCATTCTTCCGCATATTTGGGATCATAAATGGCTGTGAGCGTGCCAGCTTCGATGCCTACCGTGAACTGCCATGTTTGGGATTCCTGCCTTGCCTCTACGCTCAATGTACTACCTCGCTTGTGTCAATCGTCTGCGTAGGGGTGTACAAGGCATCCAGAACTGCTGCTGCGCGCCTTGCTGTCTCAAGATTTGCATTAACGTAACGATAGGTTGTATTGGCTTGTGTGTGCCCTAGAACGCGCCCAACCTCTGACAGTGGAATGTGATGGGCCACTAATCGTGTAGCGTGAGTATGTCGCAGATCATGGAAGCGCACATCTTCTAAGCCTGCCTCTTTGCGTGCGCTGGCAAAGCTCTTTTTCACATCGTCTTGGATACCAAATACAGAGCCTTCTACTTCCTGTGTAGATTGCTCATATAGTTGCTGAAATTCTGCTTTAAGGCGTGCTGTCATTCCTAGCTGACGCTCGCGCATGGTTTTCGTGTTGAAAGCGCGCACGTTTATGATCGAAGCATCGAAATCAACATCGCTCCATCTAAGTTTGAGCAGTTCACCTTTGCGCATCCCCGTGTCGAGCGCAGCGATGATGATCGCGCGTAGGTGTGTACGTTTGGGGCGCGCACAGGCAACTAACAAACGCGCTTCTTCTTCAAGTGAGATAATGCGCTCGCGTTTGTGTTCGTCTGCGATGCTGATCAAGCTGTCGCCACTATGTAAAGGGTTGCGAAGAATCCAGCCCTCACGCTGTGCGACGTTCAACATTCTACGCAGCAATGCCAGTTCCCTATTCACACTGGCGATAGAACGCTGTTTGTCGCTTCGCGTAGGGGTCTGTAATCGCGTGGCGCGAAAAAGGCGTAGATCGCCATGTGTGATGCTACGCAGGCGTTTCCTGCCTAGATAGTCGCGTAGAACCTTTAATTGACTCAGAGGGGTTGCTAGGCTTCTTAAACCAGCTATCTTGCGTCCATCCACATATTCAGCTTTACGCAAATAATGCTTTTCGTAGTAGTCAGCTAAATCATCAAAGGTCATGGCATAGGCTTGTAGCCCTCTTGTGCCACTATCATCCCTTTCGCTTCTCCATAGCTTTAAGACGTTGTTTCCCTCTGTTCGATTAGCCACATACTTTTTAAGATTGCGCCTCTTGCCACTCTCATCAGTGTAAGTAAGGCGTGCGATCAATCGCCCCTCTTCGCCCTGAAAAATGTAGCCTTCGCCCTTTGGTCTGCCTTTCTTCTTAGATTTATCCATCAATACTTACGCTCCTTTTGCTGCTTGTTCAAACGAGCCACAATTACCTTATGGACACTTCTATGGACACTTAGAAGTGTAGCATCAGGCAACAACGCGCAGCAACAAGTATCTTTGAGATAAGCGTAACTATTGCGTTTATTGATTTTGGGTAAATTCGCGCAGCACCAAGCTACTAACGACAACTGCGCTTGCTCTGACTTCGAATCAAAAGGTCGTAGGTTCGAGCCCTACCGGGTGTATTAATATTATCAACGAATTTATAGGCGCGACATCGTTGCGCTAGCTATTGCTCATCCGCACGTCACATTCTCACATCATGGCACGATTACAGCCCATGCCTCCTGTTACAGTCGCACAAGCTGACCTAACTCTGTTCGGGGCAATGTGGAGGGATAGAGGTGGTAGTTTGAGCCGCACGCCTCCTCAGTCATCGAGTCAACTGGGCGGTGTGTTTGATGCTGCGGTCGGCCAAGCTTTAGCGACAATGCTCGGCGGCATTCCCGTTGTCAAACCTACAGCAACATCATTGACTGCCTCTGTCTCTGATTGTGTTGAGGTTGGGCCTGTCAGAGTTATCGGCGGTGTGCGTCCACAGAATTTCGATGTGGGTTATCGTCCCGACGGAGTGCGATTTGCTTTCGATAGCAAAACATTGAATGACGCAACGAGCCTCAGAAAGAACTGGCAAAATATGATCAACGACCTTGCGACTGAGGCAACAACAGTTCACAGTAGATTTCCGCACGCGGTAGTTGCCTTTATGGTCATCATTCCAACGCCCTGCATTGTCGAACCGCAACGCTCTGCGATTGTCGAAACGCTGGAGCGTCTTGCACGCAGGACTAACGTAGAAGATGCCGACTATATGGCAGAAGCTATCTCTCTTGTATTATGGAATCCTGATGATGGCAGCATTGACGCGAACGTGCCTCATCACGCGTCGCCGCTACGACTTGAAAGTTTCTCAACATGGGTTGAAGCTGCATACGTCAATCGGTATAAAGGTCTGCCGCCGCACGCGGTCGCAGAGTAATTAACAGGAGCTTTCGATAGTTGAGCAAATCGGCACCGTCATATCAAAAACTTCGAGGGGGCTATTACACGCCAAAGGCTATTGCCGACTTCTTAGCACAATGGGCGATTCAGTCATCAAAAGCGGAAGTCTTAGAGCCAAGCTGTGGAGATGGAGTATTACTGCAAGCGGCATTTGAGGCTCTTGTCGAGAAAGGGGCAACGCGAAAGCAGGCCGCCGAGCTTTTGCACGCTGTTGAGATAGACGAGCATGAGGGTCGCAAAGCTGTCCATCGCATTGAAGTTCTGGGCGCACAGCCTTCGATGTCTATGATTCACACAGGCGACTTTTTCGCCTACTGCAAGGCGCATCTTAACGATAAGAGATTATTCGATGCCGTTATAGGCAACCCGCCTTTCATTCGCTATCAAAACTTTATTGAGGAGCAACGCATCCCCGCTTTCGAGTTAATGAATCAGGCGGGTATGAAACCCAATCGGCTGACAAACACATGGGTTCCGTTCATCGTGGCTTCATCATTTCTCTTGAATGAGAAAGGGCGCCTGGCGATGGTTATTCCAGCCGAGTTGTTGCAAGTCAATTACGCCGCCGATCTTCGTCGCTTTCTAAGCAACTATTACAACAAAATCACACTTGTTACTTTTAAGAAACTCATCTTTGAGGGCATTCAGCAAGAGGTCGTTTTGCTGCTCGGCGAGCGCAACGGCGACGGGCGCACGGGTATCAGAACAGTTGAGATTGAGAGTTTGAGTGACTTGGCTTCATACGAGCACACAAGCTTCTCCAACAGCGAATTAAAGCCTATGGATCACTCAACTGAGAAGTGGACTCAATACTTTTTAACCAGGAGTGAAATCAAACTATTACGTGAACTTAGGGCGAACCCGAAATTGAACGAAGCAGGAAAAGTTATTGACGTTGATGTCGGTATTGTGACGGGACAGAATCGGTTTTTCGTCCTCAGTAATGAGCAGGTAAAAGAGTACAGTCTTACAGACTACACGCTGCCGATAGTCGGCAGGTCTGGTCATCTTAAAGGGGCAATCTTCTCTGAAGCTGATTGGCAAGCCAACGTTGAAAGCAATTTTCCCGCACACCTTCTCAATCTTCCCAATGTGCCGCTTGACGAACTGCCGAAAGCTGCCCGTGAATATATTGCGAGCGGTGAAAAAGCGGAGTTACATAAAGGATTTAAGTGTAGGATTCGCAATCGTTGGTACATCGTGCCGTCGGTATGGACGCCCGATGCATTCATGCTTCGTCAGATTCATGCCTATCCGAAGATTATTGTCAACAAAACTAAGACGACTTGTACTGACACTATTCATCGCGTGCGGCTGCGCAATGGCGTGAACGGCGATGTGATAGCCGCTGCTTTCTTAAATTCTCTCACGTTCGCTTTCTCTGAGGTTATCGGAAGAAGTTACGGTGGAGGGGTGCTCGAACTAGAACCCAACGAAGCAGAGAAACTGCCTCTGCCCCTCGAAGCCTCTGAGAAACTTAATCTCGCGCAGATTCATAACCTCCTGTTAAACGGCGACGTTGAAAGCGTACTGGACATAACGGACAAGGTGCTTTTAATTGATGGTCTCTGTTTGAGTGGAAAAGAGGTGAGAACGCTGCGCGGGATATGGCGAAAATTGAGAGATCGCAGGATCAATATAAAGCACACAACCAAGAACGTAATATCATAGCCGGGTTTATAGTTTGTTTGTAGTTTGTTTGAGGGTACGAAGTTTCGTACCCTCTTCTCTTTTTCCGTCCATCCATCTCTCTTTTCTAATCTTCCGTATCACTTAACCAAAGTTATGTATGGCGTGGGTGCATAATTATGCGGTGGTATGCGCTGCTCGTCCCTCGCATCGTGCCGCTCGTCACGTCTGTGCGCGCTTAGTCACATTCTTCAAACCTTTCGTCGGGGGGTGCGTTCAAGTCGCTGTGTAAGCAGTGGTCTTACCAGTGGGAATTTTCCAAAGTCGAAACATGTTTCCCCCAAGCGGGGCACGAAAGGATTCAAAGATGAAAAAGAATTTGCACCGCATCGCGCTCGCCCTCGTCGTTATCTGCACGCTGCTCAACGCCGCCGCGCTCGCAGGTGGTAAAAGCAAGAGAGTCGTCTTCGACTCAGATGTCATGGTCGGCGACACGCTCGTCAAGAAGGGCAGTTACAAAGTGACATTCGACGAGCAGACGGGCATGCTCACGATCATCAACGGCAGAGACGTGATCGCCAAGACCTCCGCGCGTCTGGAAGAATTCAAGAACAAGTCGGAACAGGCCACCGTCTACCGGACTTGGAAGAATGCGAAGTCGGACTCGGTGTTATCGCGCGTCAACCTCGGCAGCCAGTACGCCGTCATCGGCGGCGACAACGCAGCCGCGACCTCCGCCCCCGCCGCGACAGGCCAGCAGTAAAGACGCATTCACGGCGCGCCCTGCAACAGTCGTTTTTCAAATGGGGCGCGCCGTCTGCGCTTACCGTTTTTCGTACTTCTTTTCCAACTTGCCGGACAGTTGAATTAAATCGCGAGACGGCGAAACGATTTTCGTCGCCTCGCGTATTAACGTGTGCAGTTCCCGCAAATTTGTTCTGACCCCGACAAAAGGAGAGTTTTTAATGAAACGCAAGATCGCAGCAGGCAGCGTCGCCGCAAGTGTGTTGGTTGCACTGAGTCTGGTCGTCGCTTCGGCGGCAATGAAGGCCGATTTCAGCGGCAAGTGGACGATGGATAAAGCGAAGAGCGAGGGCGTGCCCCCCGGCATGGAGCAGACCCTGACCATCACGCAGACGGGCGACAAGATTGACCTTGAGACCAAAATCACGGGCGGCCCGATGGGCGACCGCGTCGTGAAAGACACCTACACCGCCGACGGCAAAGAGATAGACTTCACTCCGCCAGTCCCGCAGGGCATCACGGGCAAAGGCAAACGCACGACCAAGTGGACGGCGGACGGGATGGGGCTTGAAGTGAGCGAGACGGCCACGCTCGACGGGCCAAACGGCTCCGAAGACGTGTCGGCCACGCGCAAGTGGACGCTCGCAGCAGACGGCAAAACCCTGACTATCGAGCTGAGCGTTAGAGGCTCGGAAATCTCGCAACAAAGCAAACGCGTCTTCGTGAAGCAATAACTACGCGTCCGTCGTTTGCGGATGCGGAAAGCCATTTGCAAACACAAACGACCGCGTTAAATGTTTTAACCGGAGAGTTTGACTTTCAAACCGGCAGTTAAACATTTCAACCACGCCTCCTAAATATTGGGAAGCGTGGTTGAAATGTTTAACCGTGTGCCTTAATTTTCGGGACGGTTAGTTTAAGTTTTCAACCACCCGTCACATAATTTGGGAAGCGTGGTTTAAGTTTTCAACCTAGCGGCGATTCTTTTTAACGGTTAGTTTGAATCTTTCAACCGGCCTGCCAGAACTTCAAACCGCGCGTTTTAAAACTTCAACTCTCGCACAAAGTTCGTACGCGCACGCGTTGCCCACGAATTTCGCCCTCCCAGAGTGTCGTCTGCCCGCACTCGTTTCGCAAGTACTTCCAGAGCGCGCCGCGTTCGTACTCGTCCAAATCGGCGGGGATGAGATCGAAGATTGCGCGCGAGGCGATGACGATCAACTTCCGCTTCGGTCTGGAGACGGCGACGGTGAGGCGTCGCGGTTCGAGCAGGAAGCCGCTCTCAGCACGCGCAAATTCGCGGTCGGAGACTGTAGACGACAGTATGATCAGTTCACGCTCGCCGCCCTGAAAGCGTTCGACCGTGTCAATAGAATTTGCCAGATGTGGGAGGCGCGCGCGGAGCAGTGCCTTCTGCGCGCGATGCGGCACGACCACGCCTATGCCGCCCTCGCCACCGCACCCTAACTTCTCACACGCCACAGCAGCCAACTCTTCTACGAGCGCGGCCTCGAACTCGTTAGACTGCTGCGATCCGCTCTCGTCGTGTTCGACTACGACGAGCGAATGTTCGGGGCTGAAAGTCGCGCCGAGCCAGCCGTCCAAACTGTCATCCGCTAGCATGCGCACGCGTCTGTCCGAACGAAAGTTGATGCCGTCCTCCGCGTAGATGTGGCGTTGCAGGAAGCCAGCGATCTCTGCGGGGATGCGGAAGGACTCGTCGAGCGCCTCGCTCGCAAAGCCGTGCGCGCGAAGCGTCTCGAAGATTGAAAGATGCGGGCGCGCGTGTTTCAGATCGCGTCGGCTCTCCTGATCCCACGCGTGCGCGAGGATGGGCGGCATCTGCCTGTGGTCGCCGATGGCTATGAACTGTCCGTCCGCACGCAGGAAGGCCGCCGCAGTCAAAGCCTCCGCGATGCCCATTTGCGAAGCCTCGTCAACGATGACGAGATCGAACAACTCCTGCGACCAATCAATCGCCTTGCCCTTCGACGCGCCCTTCTTGACGAGATTATAAATACCGCCCGGCGTGCCGCCGACGACCAGCAGAGGCTCGCCGAGCAGCATCGCCCATTGCTCCGACGCGCTCACCTCGTCGCCCCCGTCCGCAAATAGCGCGGCGACTCCTTCCGCCAACTCTTCGCCCGCATCGTTCGCTATCTTCGCCACGCGCAAACGTTCGAGCGGCGCAAGACGCGTATCGCCTTTAGCCGTCTGCAACAACTGACGCGCGCGGCTTGCGATGCTGGCGAGCGCGATTGAAGTGGCCGCGTGCGTCTTGGCCGCGACGGCGACGCGAAACGGTCGCGCCGGAGTCGCAAGCGAGAGCGCACGCGCCAGCACGGCGAAGCCGAGCGTGTGGCTCTTGCCCGTCCCCGGCGGCCCCTGCAAGACGAGCACGCGATCCTGTATGTAACCGCCGACCGTGCGCCGCTGTGCATCAGTCAAACCGTGCGGTGCTTGCGCGATGGACGCGAGCGCGGCAATGTCTGACGCATCGCGCAAACGCTTCGGTCGAATACCGCGCGTGCGTTTGCCTTCTTCCGTGTCCGTTAACCAATGATAGAGATGATTGTGTGCGGCGTGGCGGCAGGCATCCAAAAACTTGTCCGCGTTGAGATCGTCGGCCATCTCGTCAATCGTGCAGACCGCGCCCGCTTCCGGTTTGAACGAAGACCAATGCGGATAGCGAAACTCCGAGTTCTTAAAACTCATCGGCAGCAGACGCAAACGCACGCCCGCGTCGTCCAACTCTTCTACGACCGCGAGCCGACCGCGCACGAGTTTGTATGCGGGCAAAAACTTTCCCGCTTCGTCCGCCAGAGGATTCAAAACCACCCAATCGCCTTCGCGGAAACGAAGCGCGGCCATCTCAGCAGCGGTTAGCAACTCGCCGTCCGTTCTGGAAAAATTGAATGCCGCGCGTTCGACGCCGCCCTCCGTCTTCTCGAAAGACTCGCAACGGACGACGAGCGTGCGCCCGCTCGCCGCGCGCCCGTCGGGCGGGAGCGAAAGGTGCAACAGCAACTCCTGCATCTTCGCGTGGTGTTCGAGGTAGAGAAAATCTTCGAGCGCGCGACTGAGCGCGACGGCGTTCGCGTCAAGTTCCGTCTGATCGAGACGTTCGAGCGAGAGCGGCTGTTTCTCTACCTGACGGTTTTTGTATTTGAAACTCTCTTCGATGAAACGCAGAGCGCGGCAACGTTCGACCGCGAGCGCGCGCACATCTTCAACGCGGACGCCGAGAAAGCTGCGAATCTGCGTGCGCTCCTGCGCTTGCATCTCAGGCGTTTCTTTGAGCAAACCCCACGCGGCGTAGACGTATTCAAGCGGAATCTCCGTGCCGAAACGCGCAGCCGATTCGACCCAAACCGCGTCGCCTGCGGCCTTCTCTTCCGGCGCGACGGTGAACAGTTTCGTCGCCGCGTCGCGCCTGAACGCACGGCGATTGTCGAAGACGCGCGCGCGAAAGGTCTTGAGAAACTCGCGCTCGTCGTCACGCCATTTGAATCCCAACTCGCGCGCGACCTCGTAGAGATTCCCGCAGACCGCGCCGAGATTCAGGCGCTCGCCGACTTCTTCCGTGAGGAAAGAGATCATGCCTTGCGTCAGCGCGGGCGTCGAAGTCAGTAGATCGTAGAAGGCCGGAATCGCGCACAACGCCTCGAAGTGACGCGCGAGCGCGTCGAGCAGCGAGCGTTGCCCGCGACGGTCGTAGAGATAGATGTGTACGGGCGCGGAATTTGAATCGGCCGCGCGCGCAATCGACGGAAGCAGGCGCGCAACCCACGCGACGAGCAGAGCGCGCTCCGCATCCTCGTCGGGTTTCGTCTGCGTGTTCTCGACGATTTCAAACGACCCCGCAGGCCCCGCAACGACCGCAGCCAACAGGTAAACTTTATCCTCCAAGTGATCGCGCTCCGCATCAACGTAAACTTTGATGAGGTTCGGATACTGCGCCTCGTCCGGCAGCGATCCCCAATCCGCGCCGAGCATGTAGGGCTTGGCTTCGACGCTCCGGTCGAGTCTCCTGAGCGCGGCACGCGCGCGTTGTGCGAGCACGGGCAGACGACTGCCGAGCGGCCAGCGCGCACCGATTCTCTCCACGTCGCTTTCCCTGCCGCGCGCGGGCGTCATCGCGCCTTTGCCGTAATCCATCAACTCGAAAAGCTCGCGCGCCTTCGTCACGCCGACGCTCACGAGCGCGCTCTTCTCCGTCGCCGTGATCGAAGGGACGAGCGAGAGGTCTTCGCGTTCGGCGGTGTCCACGAAGCAGAGCGCGTTGTAGGGGCATCCGTCGCAGTGCGCGCCGAGATGGTAGTTCGCATCCGCGAAACTCGCAGCCGACGCGCGCGCGACATCCGAATCGGCGGCCGCGACGAGTTGTTCGATCTCGTCCAGATAAAGCGAGAGGTCGAACTTTTCGATTTTGTCGAGGGCTAACTCCGAACCGCGCGCGGCAATCGCGCCTTTGAACGAAGCGGCTTTGAGTCCGGCTTGCCGCAGCGCGTCTTGCAACAGACGGGCATAGAAAGCGACCTGCAAGCGAAAGCCGACCGTCTCACGTCGGCTCGCCTTGATGTCGATGACGGTCACGTCAACCGTATCGTCGCCGCCGTCGCTGCCGTGCCGCTCGATCTCCAAGAGGTCGGGATAACCCTCGCAACTGCACCCGCCGATGCGCCCTTCGAGCCGCGCCTGATAGTAGAAACTGCGGCTTCCAGCCGCCTGCGACTTCACTGCGGCGACGAAAGCAGCCGCCGAAGTGTTCTGCAAATTACGCACGTCTGCGCGCGCGCCCAACTCTTCCACTTGCACGCGTTCAAACGCCTGCCCCGATTCGGAAAGCAGAGGCGAGAGGTTTTCAAAGTTCACGCGATAGCGCGACGCAAGCGTCTTCGCTTCCGTAGGAAAGAGCGCGAGCCGCAAGTAACGCCCGCAGCGATTGCGCGAGACATATTGCGCGAGACGGTGCGCGCCGAGCGTGCGCTCTGTGAAAATGTGTTCGCTGGATTCGGGAGCGTGCGACATGCGAGGGAGCGGAAGCGGACTTTCTTCAGTTGAACTTAATTACGTTGAACTGCACTCTCAATTATGACTGTTGCGCCATTCGTCCGAACTGCGACGGGAGAGAGTTTATTTCTTCGGGCGAACAACGGTGAGCGTCGGCGTCTCAGTTTTTTCTACGGCGGCGAGCACTAGTGCGCGCAAGGTCGCATCCGTTCCGCCATCACTCGACAGAAACTTTTCGAGGTTGTCTTTAACGGGGCTGTAGCTGACTTTGCGTTCAAAGAGCGCGGCGAACCGTTCGGCCTCAAGCTGTTCTTCGAGCGCGCTCACTTTCTCAGGGATGCACTTCAAGTTTGTCTTGAAGCTACATTTTACCGCGCCTTCCGTGCCGCCGAGAGTCACCGCGCCTGCAACGCGTTCGCGTGCGGATGCCGCCGACTTGAGTTGTTCCTTGATCTCGTCCAAACGATCCTTGATCCGCTTTTCCTCCGCGTGGAGTTTGATGAACTCCGCGACGAGCGTTTCGACTTCGGACTCATCCGGCGCGTCGCCCGCCCTCGCCTTCAACGCCTGCGCTGCGCAATCGGAACAATAGACCGCGTCGTCGCGCGAGAGCGCTTCGTCTTGCGGAATCAGCCCGCCGCAAGCCGAACAGGCGACGTAATAGTTCTTCGCACATTCGGCGCACAGCGTCTCGCCGCGACGCCCTGTGACGGTGGCGACCGAATCCGTCACTGTCTCCAAACATTCGACGCACAGCGTCTGAGGCGCAAATTGATCTTGCTGCTCTGGCCGGATTTTGTCTTTTGCTTCCAAGATAATTTTCTCCGAGACGGAAACGAGAGGCGCTTGATGTTAACGCTGGCGCGCTCGCTCGCGGGGGCAAGCGCGCCCGAGGGCTCGCGAGACTGTAGCAAAAGCCTTTGTTGTTGTCGAGATGAGCACCCGGAGCGCGGCAAGTTAGGATCAAATATGAATTTCAAACGGGCAACTCAAAAACTTTTTCCGGTATCAGAGACAATACAGACAAAAAAAGTGTTGACAATAGTTCCTGTCGAGTTTATATATGTCTGGCGCACACGTGAGCGAACGGGTGCGCAGTTGAGGAAAAAGATTTCAATGTTATTGAACCTGACACAATCGAACAGCATAGCCGCCAGAGGCCGTAGGGCTTCGGGACGGACGTGTGCCGAACTGTTTAGCGTCGTCTCTGGCGTCGCGGCGGTCTTGTGTACGGGTTCGTTACCGACCTATCTGCCCGGCGGCGAACTCATGCAGGAACACGCGAAATCCACGCGAAATCTCTGGATTTCGGATCGTCAGGGTAGTCTAAGTTAAAAAGCGGGAGCGGCCTCCCGCTCCCAAAATCTCGAAAATAGCTTTAAGAGAATTGAAGGAGCGGGCTGGCTTCCCTGTGAAGCCAAAGGCCCGCTCTTTTTGTTGTTTGATAACTGAATTGATTTTTGTACGGACGAGGGCAGCGGATGTCTTCAGTTCGGATGGTGCAGCCTCAGTTCTTTGCGAGAGTCCAGTAGGCCGCGCCATCCTTAGGAGAAGTGTGCGCCGTAGTGTGTCTAGCGGAGCCTCATCTTCTGCCCTCGTGTTTTTTACTATAGCAAAATTTTCCGAGCGTGTGTGGCTGAGCAGCAAAAGCACCTGACTGTAAATCAGGCGTCCCGTCGGACTACGTAGGTGCGAGTCCTACCGCACGCATCGCAGTTTTATTTCTAGGAGCATGATGTAACTGGCAACAAGGCAGTCTCCAAAATTGCCGATTTCGGTTCGAATCCGAATGCTCCTGTCAACAGTTCGAGGAGAGTACGCCAAAACGGTCTGGCACCAGTCTTGAAAACTGGCGAGCGCACACGCTCATAGGAGTTCGAGTCTTCTACTCTCCGCCAACTCTTTTTCATCTTGGAGGCGTGCCGAAACTGGTAGCCGGAACTGTCTGCTAAGCAGTCGGGCAAAGCGTCCCGTGCAGGTTCAACTCCTGCCGCCTCCGCCAATGAGAGGGATGAAGGATGAGGGATAAGGGATGAATAAGAAGAAGCACTTGCTCTAGTTGAATGCTTTCTCTTATTTATCCCTCATCCCTCCGCCCTCATCCCTTCCCATGAACCCGTAGCTCAGCGGAATGAGAGCGCAAGCTTGCGGAGCTTGAGGTCGCGCGTTCGAATCGCGCCGGGTTCTTTCAATTTTTCCGGGGTCGTCTAACCGGCAGAGACGCCTGACTTTGGATCAGGAGATGAGGGTTCGACTCCTTCCCCCGGAGCTTTTCAAATATGCCGACGTAGCCCAACGGGAGAGGCACTAGTCTTAGGAACTAGTCAGTAAGAGTTCGAATCTCTTCGTCGGCATTCAATTTTCAAGCTGGAGTGGCGGAACAGGCAGACGCGCGGCGCTGAGGTCGCCGAGAGCAACAGGCTCTTTGTGGGTTCGAGTCCCACCTCCAGTATCGGCATCTCGCGGAAGTGGCGTAACGGGTAAACGCGTCAGTCTTAAAAACTGATCTTCGATTTGCGGGTTCGAGTCCCGCCTTCCGCATTCGACATGTGCGCGCGTGTAGCCCAACGGCAGAGGCGGCAGTTTCAAAAACTGCCAGTTGAAAGTTCGACTCTTTCCACGCGCACCAAAATTTATAAATTGTTCTAAGGGGATGTATGCAAACTGGTCTAAGCAACTTGATTTTCAATCAAGTGTGTGCGGGTTCGAGTCCCGCCATCCCTATCACGTTTCCCTGTTGGCTGTAGCTCAACGGCTAGAGCGTCGCACTGTGAATGCGAAGACGACGAGTTCAACTCTCGCCAGCCGACCCAAAAACTTTCGCGAAACTTTTCGCACGGCGCGTTGGGCTAGTCCGGTTCAAGCCGCCTGAGTCTCAATCAGGAGAGCAACGGTTCAAATCCGTTACGCGCTATCAATTTTCGATGGAACTGTGGCCGAGAGGTGAGGCACTTGCTTGTCAAGCAAGACGATGACGGTTCGAGTCCGTTCTGTTCCGCTCGCGTGTGCGCCGTAAGTTAAACGGTGAAACAGTCGCCTCTTAAGCGACGGAGACGGGGTTCGACTCCCCGACGGCGCAATCAATTTTTCCGACGGAGTGTAGCCTAGAGGCTCAGGCACTTGATTTGGGATCAAGTTCACGGAGGTTCGATTCCTCTCACTCCGCCCACACTTTCGCATCGTTAGTCCAGATGGCCGAGGACGCGGCGTTGCCAACGCTGAGACATGAGTTCAAATCTCATACGATGCTCCAAACTTTTTTTCAAGGGCGGTTAGCTTAAAGGAAAAGCGTCACGCTTCGAACGTGACCGATACGGGTTCGAGTCCTGTACCGCCTTCTTATCGGGCGAGAGTGGTGTAGCTCGGCAACACTCCGGTCTTCCAAACCGGCGTCGCGGGTTCAAAGCCCGTCTCTCGTTCCAATGTTTCTTAACGCGCATCCGTAGCCAAGCGGTAAGGCAACAGTCTGCAAAACTGTCATGCGCGGGTTCAATTCCCGCCGGGTGCTTTCCTACTTAACCGCCGCGCCCGATCTAATGTCAGCGCGGCCATTCAACGAAGAAAGGAGGTGATGAACCGGATGACGATCAACGGCAGAGTTCTCTTGCTCAACCAAACTTACGAACCGCTCGGCACGGTCGGCGTGGCGCGCGCGATGATCATGCTATTCAACAACAGTGTGACGGTCGAGGAATGGGACGGCGACCGCGTGCTGCGCACGCCGCGCGACGAGTATCCAGTTCCTTCGGTCGTGCGGCGCAAGACTTACATCAACGTGCGTCGTCGCCGCGAAGCGTCGGGTATAAAGCGTCTGCGCATTTACATACGCGACAAGTACCGTTGCCAGTATTGCGGCGAGCGCAAGCTGCCTGCGACCCTGACGCTCGACCACATCTTCCCGCGTTCGCGCGGCGGCGACAACTCGCCCGTCAACATCGTGACGGCCTGCCTCGATTGCAACAACCGCAAGGGCAACCGCACGCCCGAAGAGGCGCGCATGCCTTTGCTCACGACGCAGACCGCTCTGCGCGTGAAGTTGGAGCGCGTAGTGCTCTGCCACTACGCCGAAGCGCGACCCGAATGGCGGAAGTACCTCTTTCTCGACGAAGCCGACACTGCTGGCGACCGTGCGGCGGACTCGCGCCGGAAGGAGAAGAACACCGCGTATATATGAAGGGCGGGCGTGGCCCGCCCTTCACACCTCGCAACGAGGAGGACGGGTTAGTTACAAGGTCGGGTAGCTGAGACGGATTAGCGTCGCGTTGAAAACGCGGAGAGGTTGGTTCGATACCAACTCCGACCATCGCGGACTTTTTATTGTGGTGTAACTCAACGGGTAGAGTGCTTCCCTGTTAAGGAAGAAGTTGTGGGTTCGAGCCCCACCGCCACAGCCAATGTTTATGTAGCCGGTTAGCTCAGACGGCCAGAGCGCCTCTCTTACAAAGAGGATGCCGAAGGTTCGAATCCTTCACCGGCTACCAACTTTCAACGGGGCGTGTCTCATCCCGCCAGAACGCTGACTGTGCGGGAGCGTCGAGAACTGAGGTGCGGCTGCCTCGCGCCCCGACCAAATTTTTTAACAACAAGTTGTCAACGAAAGTTTTCAACGGCGACGTAGCTCCAACTGGCAGAGCGGCTGTTTCGTACACAGCATGTTGAAGGTTCGACTCCTTTCGTCGCCTCCAAACGCGTGCGGGTCTGTAGCTCAGATGGACAAGAGCGCTCGTCTTCTAAACGAGTACGCGCAGGTTCGAGTCCTGCCAGACCCGCCAAAATTTTTCACTTTGCGGAGTAGCTCAGGCGGCAGAGCATTCGCCTCATAAGCGAAAGTGCGCGGGTTCAAGTCCCGCCTCCGCAACCAATTTGTCCGGCGTTTATTTTTGGGATGGTAGCTTAACTTGGCAAAGCGACAGTCTTGCAAACTGTTAGATGAGGGTTCGAATCCCTCCCACTCCATCAAATTTTTGCGGCGTAGCTCAACGGTTAACAGAGCACTCGTCTTGTAAACGAGCCCATGCGAGTTCGAATCTCGCCGCCGCAGCTTCAACCAAGGCGCGGGGATAGAGCAAGGGCGGCTCCGTGGTCTCATAAGCCACGCAACAAACGGCAGGTTCGACTCCTGCCCCCGCAACCAATTCGCAACTCTCTTCAATTCCCCACCCCATGCAAAGGCGCACAGTCACGACCGAGAGGCCGGGACTGTGCGCCTTCCCGCCAACGATTGGGTATGGAGATTTTTACTGTGGCGTCGTCAAGCGGCAAGACATCGCATTGTTAATGCGACTATCGAGGGTTCGAATCCCTCCGCCACAGCCATTCTTGTTGACCCGGAGTTTCGAGTGACAGAACAGCGGACTTTTAATCCGAGAGGTGCGGGTTTGAGCCCCGTCGGGTCAGCCAAATTTTTCGGCAAATTTTCGCGGAGTAGCTCAATGGCAGCAGCACCCGATCGATAATCGGGCGACGGCGGTTCGATTCCTCCCTCCGCGATCGCAAGTTCCAAGCAAGCGACGACCCGACGATTGATTTTTTAAACTTTCCCCGCTCCGACATTCTTCAAGGGACGCAAAAAAAACTTCCGTGCAAATATCAATTCCAGTTCCGCGTTCATCATTCCGCGTCGAACGCTTTCAGCAGTGATGACGGGCAGAGCGGTTCGACAGGGCACTCGGCGCACAGCGGCGTGCGGGCTTTGCAAATGGCGCGCCCGTGCGCGATGAGCAGGTGCGGGAAGATGATCCAATCTTTGCGCGGCACGAGTTCGACGAGATCGCGCTCGATCTTTTCGGGCTGTTCGTGTTCGGTCAACTTCAAACGCTGCGCAATGCGCGAGACGTGTGTGTCAACGACGACGCCGGACGCGATATTGTAAGCGTTGCCGAGCACGACGTTGGCTGTCTTGCGCGCGACGCCCGGAAGCGCGATCAACTCTTCGATGTTGTCCGGCACGCGCCCGCCGTGTTGCTCCGAGATCATACGGCACGCGCCCTGAATCGCCTTCGCCTTGTTGCGAAAAAATCCCGTCGAATGAATGTCGCGCTCAAGCTCGGCGGGCGCGGCGTTCACATAATCTTCCGCGCTCCGGTACTTTCTGAACAGATCAAGCGTCACGATGTTGACACGCTCGTCCGTACACTGCGCAGAAAGGATGGTCGCGACCAGCAACTCAAGCGGCGTCGTGTAATTCAACGAACAACGCGCATCAGGGTACGCGCGCTTCAGTTGGTTAATAATCTTGACCGCGCGTTTCTTCTCTTCAGTAACAATCATAATAAAAATGTCTGTTGTCCGTTGTCCGTGGTCAGTTGTTTTTAGTCTAGCGGAGGTTGCCGCCTTCATCTCTAGTAACTCGCTCGTCCTACACATACAACGGACAACTGACTACTGACTACTGACAGCTTTGGCAATCTGCGCGGCGACGCGCGCGTTGTTTTCGAGCAGCGCGATGTTGGCGCGTAGAGTCGCGCCGCCGCTTCGCTCGGCCATGCGCGCGAGCAGGAACGGCGTGAGTTCGCGACCGTTGATCTGTTCGCGTTTGGCTTCGGCGAGCGCCGCTTCGAGAGTCTCGTCGAGCATGTCTGCGGGGACTGCGCTCGCAGCGGGCACGGGCACGCAGACGAGCAGCGCGCCGTCCTTCCCCAGTGCGATTTGCGCGCGGGCAATCGCGGCCGCTTCTTCCGGCGTCTCAACTCGGACATCAACGGGCAGGCCGCTCGTGCGCGTGTAGAAGGCCGGCAACTCGTCGCAGCCGTAACCGGCGACGGTGACGCCGTAAGTCTCAAGCCACTCGCGCGTGGCCGGAAGATCAAGCACTATCTTTGCGCCGGAGCAGACGACGACGAGACGCGCACCTGCAAGCTCCGGCAAGTCTGCGGAAACGTCTGGCAAACGTCCGCGATGCACGCCGCCGATGCCGCCCGTTGCGAAGACTTTTATTCCGCCGCGTTCCGCGATCCAGATCGTAGAAGCTACAGTCGTCGCGCCGTCCCAATTGCGCGCGGCGGCGATGGGCAGATCGCGGCGGCTGATCTTGTGTACGTCGCCGCTCGTCGCGATGTGTTCGAGTTGCGCGTCACTGAGGCCGACGCAAAATTTGCCGTCGAGTATGGCGATGGTGGCGGGCGTCGCTCCCTCCGCGCGAATGATCTGTTCGAGACGCCGCGCGCATTCGAGATTGACGGGGCGCGGCAACCCGTGCGCGATGACGGTTGACTCAAGCGCGACGATGGGACGCCCGCCGCCGATGGCCGCTTCGACTTCGACGCTGAGTTTGAAATTAAACATGCGACCCTTACGGCCTTCTTTCTTGCGCCGCCGCTGGCGGGGGCTTCACGATCACGGCGGGGATGTTCTGCTCGCGCACAAGCGCGTTGAAGGCGGGAATGTCTGTCTTCAACACCGAGTCGAGTTTTTGTAGCTGCGCGTTGATCTTCGCCGTGAGGTCTTCGTAGACGGCGTAAGACTGTTCGGTCGGCGCGGTGTCGGCGCTTGAGACGACGCCGCCGAGCGCGGCGAGTTTATTGTTGAGACGAATCGGGTAGTTGAGCGGGTCTTGGCTGCTCTGGTTCTTCGTCTGGTACAACTCCTCTTCGATTGCGGTCATCTTCCCGTTCAAAGTTTTCGCGGCGTCGGAGATTGCTTTGAAGTTCGTCTGCCCCTGCACGCGTTTGAGCAGATCGTTGATCTGCGCGCGCGCTTCGCGAATCGAGATGATCGCATTGTGTGTCTCGGTCAGCTTGTCGCGAATCTTCAACTGCAAGTCGAGTTGACGTGCGAAGTCAGTGTCCGTCGTTGCGAGGCGCGGGTCTTTGCGCACGTCGAAAGTCTCCGTGTAGGTTTTGCCGTCCGCAGTGAGTTTGACTTGATAACGACCGGGCGCGATGCGCGGCCCTGTGACGCTCCCCGCCCACATGATCAGGTTGGGGAAACGCGTCGCATCCGGATAACGCATGTCCCAGATGAAACGATTGAGGCCAACTTCTGTCGTCACACGCGCACCTCCGCCGCCACCTCCGGCGAAGAAAGACGACTCTTCGCCCGAAGCGGCTTGCGGCTGTTCGGGCGGCGTCTGCACGGCGGCGGTGCCGGGCTGAGGGGTGGGTGTCGGCGAGGGCGCTTTCGCGGTGAACGTGCGGATCGTTTTGCCAGCAGCGTCCTGGAACTCAAGCACAACGTCGGTCGCCGGTTTCGACTTGAGGTAGTAATAGACGACCGCGCCGTTCGGAGGGTTGCTGCCGATGGTTGCCGTCGCAGGCAACTGCCCGCCGCCGCCCTGCATGCGATAGGGGTCTTCGGGTTTGAAGAGGCGCGTATCCATGTTCGACACGTTCGCGCCCGCGTCCATCAATTGATGGAGCACAGTGAGGTCGTCTAGTATCCAGAAGGAACGCCCCTGCGTCGCGGCAACCAAATCTTTCTCGCCCTTATGCACGGCGAGGTCTGTGATGGGCACGAGCGGCAAATTGTGTTGGAGCGATTGCCAACTCTCGCCGTCGTTGAAGGAGACGTAGATGCCCGTCTCCGTTCCGGCGTAGAGCAGGCCGCGACGGTTCGGGTCTTCGCGTATGACGCGCGTGAAGGCCGTGTCGGGGATGCCGTTCGTGATCTTCTTCCAGGACTTGCCGTAGTCGTTCGTCTTGTAGAGGTACGGGCGGAAGTCGTCGAGCTTGTACATCGTCGCGGCGACGTAAGCCGTCGCGGCATCGTTTGGCGACGCGTCAATCGAGTTGATCTGAATCCATTCGGGCATCCCCTTCGGCGTCACGTTGTCCCAACGTCCGCCGCCGTCGCGCGTGACTTGGACGAGTCCGTCGTCCGAGCCAGTCCAGATGACGCCCGCTTTGACGGGCGACTCACTCACAGTGAAGATCGTGTCGTAATACTCGACGCTCGTGTTGTCCTTCGTGATGGGGCCGCCCGAAGAGCCTTGCTTCGTTTTGTCGTTGCGCGTCAGGTCGGGGCTGATGGCCGTCCAACTCTGGCCTTCGTTCGTGGATTTGAAAAGTATGTTTCCGGCTGTGTAAAGCGTGTTCGGATCATGTGGCGAAAAGAGGATCGGGAAGTTCCACTGGAAGCGATACTTCATCGCCTCTGCGCCCGCGCCCATCGGGTTGTCAGGCCACACGTCGACGTTGCGCAGTTGTCCTGTGCGATGATCGTAGCGCGTGATGAGTCCGCCGTATGAGCCTGCGAAGACGATATTCGAGTCTTTCGGCGACGGTGCGATCCAGCCGGACTCGCCGCCGCCCACGTCCCACCAATCGCGTTCGGTGATGCCGAAGTCGTGCGTGCGCGAGGCGATGCGTATGGTCGAGTTATCTTGCTGCGCGCCGTAGATGTTGTAAGGGAAATTGTTGTCGAGGGCGACGCGATAAAACTGCGCGGTCGCTTGATCCTGTTCTGACCAAGTGCGCCCGCCGTTGAAGGAGACGTTTGCGCCGCCGTCGTTCGATTCGATCATGCGCGCGGCGTCGTTCGGCGCGATCCAGAGATCGTGATTGTCGCCGTGCGGCACGGAGATGGATGCGAACGTGCGCCCGCCATCGTTCGATTTGTAGAAGCCCGTGTTGAGCACATAGACGGTGTCTGCATTCTGCGGGTCGGCGTAGATGCGCGTGTAGTACCAGGCGCGCTGTCGCAAATTGCGCTGCTCGTTCGTCTTCGTCCAAGTTCTGCCGCCGTTGTCGGAACGAAACACGCCGCCGTCTTCCGCTTCGACAATCGCCCAGACGCGTTCGGGGTTCGCGGGCGAGACGGTGATTCCGACCTTGCCGACTATGCCGCGCGGAAGTCCGGCGTTGCGCGTGATCTCCGTCCAGGTGTCGCCGCCATCGGTTGACTTGAAGAGGCCGCCCCCCGCGCCGCCGCTCTCCAGACTCCAGGGCGTGCGCAAGACTTCCCAGAATCCCGCGTAGAGTATGTTCGCGTTCGTCGGGTCGAACGTGAGATCAATCGCGCCCGCCTTGTTGCTGCGATAGAGAATCTTCTCCCAGGTCTTCCCGCCGTCCTTCGAGCGAAAGATGCCGCGTTGCTCGTTTGGCCCGAAGAGATGGCCGAGCGCGGCGACGTAGACGATGTCCGGGTTGCGCGGGTGGACGCGCACGCGCCCGATCTGGCGCGTGTCTTCGAGGCCGACGCGCTTCCAGGTCTTGCCCGCGTCCATAGATTTATAGACGCCGTCGCCGTGCGAGACATTGCCGCGCACGGGCGACTCGCCCATGCCGACGTAGACGACGTTCGGGTCTGCCTCGCAAATGCCGATTGCGCCGACCGAACCCGTGCCGAAGACGGAGTTGTCCGTGATCGGCTCCCAGTTCGCGCCGCCGTCGGTCGTCTTCCAGACGCCACCGCCCGTCGCGCCGAAGTAATAGACCATCGGTTGCGACGCGACGCCTGCCACCGCCGTCACGCGCCCGCCGCGAAACGGGCCGATGCTGCGCCACTGCAAGAGTTTGAGCGGGTTCGAATCTTTCGCCTGTGCGGGCTGCGTTTGCGTGGGTTGTTGCGCGCTCGCCGCGACGAAGCCGACGGCGATTAACAGGACGAGCGATAAGGAAGCTGCGATGGTCGGACGGCTAATCGTGCTGATTAGAGCGCGGCTTATTTTTCTGTTGGACATAAGTGGTTTAACGGGATGTTAGTGTTTGAGTGTCTTGAGATTCACAGCAGAGACGCAGAAGGGGCGCAGAGAAAGAGTTGATCTTCTCTGCGTGATCTCAGCGTCCTCTGCGTCTCTGCGGTGAATGATTTTTAATTTCCGCCCGTCGGAGTCGCAGGTTTCAGATGCTTGTCGAACCATTCCAACTGGCGGCGCACGAGATCAATCTGGTGATTGGGTTCGGTGATGCCGTGCCCTTCGCGCGGGTAGCGTATGAAGACGGTTTCGACGCCGCGCTTCCTCAAGGCACGATAATATTGTTCGGCCTGCGCGATGGGGACGCGGCGGTCTTGCTCGCCGTGCGTGATCATCAGAGGCGTCTTGACGCGATCGGCGTAGCGCACGGGCGACCACTTCTCATACATCTCGCGCGCCGTCGAGGGCGTGCCGCCGAAGCCGTACTCCATGAGGCCGGGGATGTCGCTCTGTCCGTGAAAGCTGTACCAATCGCTGATGCCCGCGTGGCCGATGGCGGCCTTGAAACGATCCGTCTGCGTGATGACCCAGAAGGTCATGAAGCCGCCGTATGAGCCGCCCATCACGCCGAGACGTTCGGGGTCGGCCAAGCCCATTTTGATCACTTCGTCAACGCCCGCCATCAAGTCCTGATAATCCTTGCCGCCCCAGTCGCCGACGTTCGCGGTCGTGAACTTTGTTCCGTAGCCGGTCGAGCCGCGCGGGTTCGGCAGCAGCACAGCGTAGCCGTTGGCAGCGAAGATTTGCGCGCGCGTGTTGAGGCCGTAGGCAAACTGCGCGTAAGGGCCGCCGTGAATCTGCAAGATGAGCGGGTAGCGTTTGCCCTTCTCATATTCGATGGGACGTATGAGCAAGCCTTCGATCTCTAAACCGTCGGGCGCTTTCCAACGCACAACTTCCGTCGGCGTGAGCGTGAAGTCTTTGATCTGCGGATTGAAGTTTGTGAGTCGCTTCGCGGCCTTGCCCGTGTTGGTCGCGACCCAGATGTCGTTCGGCGACTTCGCATCGTTGAAGTAGAAAGCGAGCATGCGCCCGTCGCGCGAGAGATCGACGCCGCCGTATGCGCCCTTGCTCTCGAAGATCGCCTGCGGCTCGCCGCCCGCAACCGTAATCTTGAGCAACTGGCCGTAGACGCCCTCCGCGCCCGCCGCATACAACGCGCCGCCTTCGGGCGACCACTTCGGCGCGCCGTTGATTGAATCGTTGTACTTGCCCGTCAGGTTGCGCGCCGGAGGCAGCGTCGAGGACGTGCCCATCCCCATTGCTGTCGTGTCCGCCGCAATGATCTTGAGATCAATTTTCGCAGCCCACGATGCGGGGTCGTCGCTTGAGAGATATGCGATCCATTTGCCGTCGGGCGAGAAACGAGGCGCGGTGTCGGGGCCGGGGTTCGTCGTGAGTTGTCGCACCGCACCACCCGCAACGGGCGCGAGGTAGAGGTCTGTGTTGCGTTCGTCCGAGATGTCCGTGAAGGCGGACTCCTGCATGCCGCCCTTGCTCATCGTGTAGACGATCCAGCGACCATCGGGCGACCACTGCGGATCGTTGACTGTGAAAGAGCCTTCCGTCACGCGTCGCTTCTCTTTCGTGTCGAGGTTGATCGTCCACAGGTGCGAATAGATGAAGCCGCTATCGACGACGATGGCGTCCCACTTGTCCTTCTTGCGCTTGTCGCGCTCGGCCTTGTCCTGCGGCGTGTCGCGCACGACGTAGGCGACGAGTTTGCCGTCGGGCGACCAGCGAAACTGTGCGACGCCCGCCTCTTCGTCCGTCAAACGCTCCGCCTCGCCGCCCGCGACGGGGATGATCCAGATTTGATTACGCGCGGTCGTCTCCGCGCTCGGCGCGCTGCGGTTGGCGAGAAAGGCTATGCGCGTCGAATCGGGCGACCATTGCGGGGCGCTTTCACCGCGCTCGCCGTTCGTCAGTTTGTAGGACGCGCCGCCCGCCGCCGGAATGATGTAGATGTGCGAGTCGCGCCGGTTCTCTTTCTTGTTCCACTCGCTGACGGAAAAAGCTATGAGCCGCCCGTCCGGCGACCACTGCGGTGCGCCCACTTCCTGCAACGCGAGCGCGTCCTCAATCGTCATCCGCTTGCCTTGCGCACGCGCGCCCGTCGTAGCGGCAACGCCGTAGAGCGTCAAGGCGATGAGTAACATCACGAAAAACGCGGCGGCACGTTTCATGTTTTCGATTCCTCGTCTCGTCGGAAATAACCGGCAAACATCAGCGGCACGTTTGACCTGTGGCAGTCCCTGAATTGTGAATTGGATACCGCGCGGGGAAAAACTATTTATAACGCATCCCTCCGGGAAATGCTCGAAAAATCTTTTAAGCTCGCTCGCCGCCTACGAGTTTTCGGGAATTTGCACGCGCGCCGTGAGGAAACGCCTGTTTAGAGAACGCGCAGAGGGGACGGAGAGAGAAAGATGGAGGCGTCGAACTCTCTACGAAAACCTCCGCGAGCCTATTGAGATTTACGGCCTGCGTGCGCCTTTGGGCGGATTCTTTTTTATGTCGTATCTTTTTACCTGGGGACGCACGGGCGGTTGATCATCTTTCGCTTCAACTGCCTTGTCGTCTTTAACTTCAACCTCTTTTTGTTGACCCGCAGCTGATGTGCCCGTCTCCGGGGCAGCGTCGCGGGATGGCGCTTCCTTAGTTTGCTGCGACATACGAATGCCTCGCTTTCTCCTGTGACGCGGGTGGCGGTGATACTTGTGTCGGTGCGTCTGCGCTTCGTCGCGCAGGACGGTCGGAGGGTTTGCCCCGCTGCGATTCATTTGCTGCACGCGCGCGGGCGCTTGAGTTGGAAGACACAGGCAGAGCGTGAAGATCAAGAATATTTTCGCCGGAATTTTGCCGAACAACTGAGGTCTCCTTTCAAAACCAATCCGTTGCGACGCGCCGCGCACCGCAAACGACGAGGCTGTGTAGCGCAAGAGATGCCGAACCGCGTCTGCCGTAAATGTACAGGAATTATGAGCCGACCGCACGCGCTCGACTCGCGTGCGGAGGTTCTGGTTCCGCATTCGAGCGCCGGTAAATAGTGGCTCGTAATTTCAATTTAATCTACTATTGACCTCCGTTTAACCTTGACTAAGATGTCAAGAAAGTTTATTTTAGGCAGCCAACTAGGTTGATCGGGACTCAAGGAAGTTCGACCTTCATCAAGTTCCCACAACGTAGTCGCGTCCTAAGCCTCCCAACCACGAAGGGTTTCTGGTTGTCACCGGTAGGCTTTAAGTACCGGATACAAACAGTAAATCTTCGCTTTTTCAACTAACCAATATATGAGATGACGGCCTGCACACGAGCCGTTGTAGACGATTAGTAAGTAGAGCCACTCGCCGTGTACTAGAGAGTGAATGGTTCGAGAGTTTCGGCACGTTCCCCGAAATATGAACACATTTTGTCATCCCGCGCCGCGATTCCCGCGCGCCTCTTCCAACGTACAAAACATTCCAGAGAATTTAGTGTACGCAACCTTTGACCCGAGCAGCGATTCGCCGCATCCGGCGACAATCGCCGACACGCGCCTCACGGCGTCGGGTTCGCGCAACAAATGAATTTTCCCGTCGCCACATCTTCTGCGCAAGACTTGCGCTCGACCGGCACCAAACATAATCGTTTTTCTTTCGAGGAGAAGTAAAAGATGAGTTGGAAACAAAAAACCCCCCTCTTGCTGATCGCGAGCGTTGTTTTGCTCGGCTCGGTACTGGCTATCTTGCCCCGACTTAACAAGAAAGCCCCGGCCACTCCGACAGCCCAACAGCCAACCACAGACTTGGTCGCACAGAGCGTCCCACAACAGCAGCAGCAGCAGACGGCAAACGTGACGCCAGATACGAAAGCCGAAACCGCTCCCAACGTTGCGGCGATTCCGGCGACCACAGCAGTTGCCGCCACCACCACAGAGCGCAAAGTTGCCGCGCGCACACGCGCGAAGGCCGCTTTGCGTGAGGCCGTCTCGAAAGTGTCTGAGCCGGAGATGAGCAGCAAGCGGCGCGAGATACTGGAAGCGAGAGAAGCATCCGTCGGCGAGCGCGGCGACACAGACGAGCGCGAAGAAGGCGAAGAGAAAGAACTCGTCCTCAAGCGCAACGGCAAGGAAGTTCGCGTCGAGATGGAAAACGACCGCAAACCGGGCACGCCTTTCGACAAACCGGCCGAAGCGATGAGACGTTATTTGAAGCGTCGCTTACCGGCGGGCGAGAAAGAGTTGCCGATTGATCGTTACTTCACGGCGCTCGCGCAGATTCAGGAGATGCCGCAGTATTCGACCGCGCTCGGCAAGACCGTCTCGCGCAAAACGGCGGAGCGGATCGGCAAATTTTCGGCCACAGGTAAATCCCAGACCACCGCTAAATCCGTCAAGGGCGGCGAGGACGTGCAACCCACGCTCGTCGGCGACCAGCAAGCGGGCGTGCTCGGCTCTTGGACGAACCTCGGCCCCGGCAACGTCGGCGGTCGCACGCGCACCATCATCATCAACCCGGTTGACACGAACATCATGTACGCGGCGGGCGTGGCGGGCGGCATCTGGAAGTCTGTGAACGCGGGCGCATCCTGGTTGCCGCTCGACGACTTCCTGCCGAACATCGCCGTCACCTCGCTGGCGTTCGACCCCGTCAATCCCGACATCATCTGGGCGGGCACGGGCGAAGGCTACTTCAACGGCGACGCAGTGCGCGGCGCTGGAATCTTCCGCACCACCAACGCGGGCGTGAACTGGTTCCGCCTGCCCGCGACCAACAACTCCAACTTCCACTACGTGCAAAAAGTGGTCGTCAGTCCGGCGAACTCGAACCACATCTTCGCGGCGACGCGCACGGGCTTGATGCGTAGTATTGACAACGGTGCGTCGTGGACGCTCGTTGTTTCTTCGACCGCGACGGGCTGCACGGGCACTTGCGTCAACTCCAACACTTTCGGCGGCGCGATGGACATCGTGATGCGCACGGATCAAGCCACCGATTACGCCTTCGTTTCGATGGGCACGGCCTTCGACACAACCTTCCCGCAGGCGCGCATCTACCGCAACACGGACGCGGGCGGCGCGGGCGTGTGGACGGAGGTTTACACCGAGACGAACATGGCGCGCACCTCGCTCGCCATCGCGCCGTCGAACCAGAACGTGATCTACGCGCTGGCCTCGAGCCGCGAAGCCGGCAACTACAACACGGGTCTGCTCGCCGTCCTGCGTTCCACGACGGGCGGCGGCTCCGGCACGTGGACGACGCAGGTGCGCAACACGAGCGCCAACAAGCAGGACACGCTCCTCCTGTCGAACCCCGTCATCGCCTCGCTGGTCGAGTGTAACTTCGACGTGTCGAACGCTTTCTTCAATCAGGGCTGGTACGACAACTCCATCGCCGTTGACCCTGCGAACTCCGACATAGTCTGGTCGGCGGGCATTGACCTGTTCCGCTCCGACAACGGCGGCGTGAACTGGGGCGTCGCCTCCTACTGGTGGTTCAGCAGCGACGGCGTTCCTCCCGCCAACGCAGACACGCCCGAATACGCCCACGCGGACAATCACGCCATCGTCTTCAAACCGGGCTACAACGGCACGACCAACCAGACCATGTACGTCGGCAACGACGGCGGCATGTTCCGCACCGATAACGCGCGAAGCGGCAACGTCGGCGTGCAGTCGGGAGCGATCACGTCAACGAGCGCCATCTGCGGCAATCCCGTCGCGGGCGCGGTTCAGTGGGCGGCCATCAACAACGGCTATCAAGTCTCGCAGTTCTATCACGGCATGCCCTACCCGAACGGCGCGTCCTACTTGGGCGGCTTTCAGGACAACGGCACGAATCGCGGCACGGACGCCGCAGGGCCGAACGCCTGGGAGGAGATACTCGGCGGCGACGGCGGCTACGTGGCCGTTGACTTCGCGAACACGAACATCCTCTACGCGGAGAACACAGGGCTGTCGTTCCAGAAATCAACCGACGGCGGGGCTAATTTCGCTGATGCCGTCACAGGCATCACGGGTGATGACTTCCAATTCACCACTCCCTTCTACATGGACACCACCAACTCGCAGCGGCTCTACATCGGCGGGTTCTACGTCTGGCGGACTGTGAACGGAGCGGCCAGTTGGCAGCGAACGGGCGGCTTCACGCCGGGCAATGGATATTCCAACACGATTGCGACAGCCCCCTCGAACCCCAACGCGCTGCTCGTCGGCATGGACGACGGCTTCATCGGGCGTCTGAACGGCAGCGCGACCACTTCCACCTCGACGACGACGTGGCTCTCTTCGCAGCCGCGCACGGGCGTCGTCTCCTGGGTCACGTTCGATCCGACGAACGCCAACATCGCCTACGCGACTTATTCCACCTTCAACTCGGCGGGCAGCGTCGGCCACATCTGGAAGAGCACGAACGGCGGCTCGGCGTGGTCGCTCATTGACGGCACGGGCGTCAAAGCCTTCCCGGACATCCCTGCGCACGTCATCGTCGTTGACCCGACGAACACGTCGAGGCTCTACGTCGGTTCAGACCTCGGCGTCTTCGTCTCGCTCGACGGCGGCGCGACGTGGAACAAAGAAGTCACGGGCTTCGCCAACGTCCAGACCGAATCAATGGCTATCGCCACTTCGGGCGGCAAGTCGAGCCTCTTCGCCTTCACGCACGGGCGCAGCGCCTATCGCGTGACGCTCTCGGCCTCCTGCGTCTCAAGCGTCTTGCCGACCGCCCCGCCCAGCTTCAGCAAGGACGGCGGCACAGGCACGATCACCGTTGCGAGCGCGGTCGCGGGTTGCGACTGGACTTCTGCGACCAACAACGGGTTCATACAGATCAACACCGGCAGAACCGGCAACGGCCCCGGCACTGTCACTTACACCGTCGCACCAAACGCGACGAGCGCCGTGCGTTCCGGCACGATCAACGTGGCAGGTACAGTCGTTACCATCACGCAGGACGCGCAACCCGCCGCTTCCACGAGCATCACAGGTCAAGTGGTTGACGGCACGGGTCAGCCCGTCGCCGCCGCGACGGTCAATCTCACCGGTACAACCGCCAGTGCGACCGTTACGAACAGCGCGGGCGGCTACACCTTCAACGGTCTGACGCCGGGCGGCAACTACACCGTCACGGTCGCAAAGGCCGGTCTGACCTTCGGCACTCCGTCGAAGACCATCAACAACCTGCAAGGCATCGGCGTCGCCAACTTTGCTGGCTACGTCACGCCGCCGGTTGTGCCCGCAGATCAGGGACGGCTCGTGATCAGCGAGTTCCGCCTGCGCGGCGTGTCGAGCGCGGATGATGAGTTCGTAGAGTTCTACAACAACAGCGACTCGCCGCTCACCATCACCACAACGGACGGCTCGGAAGGATGGGCAGTTACCGGCTCTGACGGCAACATGCGCTTCATCATTCCGGTCAACCAGACGATTCCGGCGCGCGGCCACTACCTCGCCATCAACACCGCCGGTTACACGCTCTCGAACTACGGCGGCACTGGCGCGGCTGCTGGCGACGCAACTTACACCGCCGGATTCCCGGATGATTCGGGCATCACGCTCTTTACGACCGCGAAGCCCGCGAACTACTCCGAGTCAACGCGCATGGACGCGGTCGGCTTCACGAGCGAGCCTAACGTGCTCGCACGCGAAGGCGTCGGCCTCGCGCCGCTCGCAGCCGTCGGCGGCCAGTATAGTTGGGTTCGCAAGCTCGATACCGGAACGCCTCAAGACACCGGCAGCAGCGCCGCAGACTTCGTGCTTGTCTCGACGAATGGCGGCACGATCAACGGCGTCCAATCCGTACTCGGTTCGCCGGGGCCGGAAAACCTGATCAGCCCGATCAACCGCACCAACGTCATCAAGGCGCAACTCATTGACCCGCAATGCGCAGGCTTCGGGACGCCTTCGAGCGCGTGTCAGAGAGTGCGCACGGCGAACGGCGCTAACCCGACGAACGCGGCCTTCGGAACGCTTCTCATCCGTCGTCGCTTCACCAACACGACGGCGCAGAGCGTCTCGCGTGTGCGTTTCCGCGTCGTTGACATCACAACGCTCGGCAACGTGGCAGCGGGCGAAGCCGACCTGCGCGTGCTGAGTTCTACAGGCGGCACGCTCACGAAGGTTGACACCACAACCGTGACGCTCACGCCGCTCACGCTCGAAACGACGCCAGCGCAACCCGTCGGCGGCGGTCTGAACTCCACGCTCAATCTCGCCACGCCGCTTGCGTCGGGCGCGTTTATTGACATCGAGTTCAAGCTGGGCGTGATGACGAACGGCGCGTTCCGCTTCTTCATCATCGTCGAAGCACTTCCGTAAACAACCAATCCGCGCGGCGGCCTCTCAACGGGTCGCCGCCCATTAACCGGAGCGGCAGGACTAATCATCCTGCCGCTCTTTTTTTATAGAGGCATAACTCAAGTCAGAACCGCCTGCTGCAAGCGGGCGGGTTTTAACGTTTGCAAGACCCGCCCGCTTGCAGCAGGCGGTTCTGACTGGAACGCTTGCGTAATCCGTTATAGACAAATGCGGCGCAACTGGGGCAAACTCCCTCCCCGATGAAGCACACCACGCAAGGCTCTGCAACCGCGCCGCCGCCGCAGCACAAACTCGCACGCCGCCTCAATCTCTTCGACGCGACGATGCTCGTCATGGGCGGCATCATCGGCGCGGGCATCTTCGTCAATCCGGCGGAGGTGGCGCGTCAGGTTCACACGCCCTTCCTGATTCTCGGCGCGTGGCTTCTGGGCGGGCTGATCGCGCTCGCAGGGGCGTTCGTCTATGCGGAGCTTGCGGCGCGCAGGCCGGAAGTCGGCGGGCAATACGCATACTTGCGCGACGCGTATCATCCGACCGTCGCGTTTCTCTACGGTTGGTCTCTGCTGCTCGTCATACAATCGGGCGGGATGGCCGCCGTCGCCATCACCTTCGCGCGCTACTTCGCCGAACTCACGCGCGCGCCCTTAGCCGAAGGCGCAATCGCCGCGCTCGCGCTCACACTCTTAACCGCCGTCAACTGTCTGGGCGTTCGCGCCGGAAGCAACGTGCAGAGCGCCCTGATGGTCTTGAAGATCGCGGCCATCGCCGCGCTCGTCTTCTGCGGCTTCTGGTTCTCCGGCACGACTGAGGGCATCACAGGCGCGCCCGCGCTTCGCGAGCCGGTGTCGTTCGATCTCTTAATCGCGATGGGCGCGGCACTCACGCCCGTCATGTTCGCCTACGGCGGTTGGCAGACGACGAGTTTCGTCGCGGGCGAGATGCGCGACCCGCGACGCGACCTTGCGCGCGGTCTGCTGCTTGGCATCATCGGCGTCATACTGCTCTACACCGCCGTCAGTTTCGTCTGCGTCTACGCGCTCGGCGCAGAAGGCTTGGCCGCGACGCAGACGCCCGCCACCGCCGTCATGCGTCGCGCGCTCGGCGAACGCGGCGCGCTCCTCATCGCGCTCGGCATCACTGTCTCGACGCTCGGCTTCCTCAGTCAATCGCTGCTCACCACGCCGCGCGTCTATTTTGCGATGGCGGAAGACGGTCTGTTCTTCCGACGCATCGCCGAAGTCAGCAAACGCACGCGCGTGCCCGTCTTCGCCATCGCCTTACAGGGCTTGGTCGCTATCATCATCGCGCTCTCCGGCAGGTACGGGCAGATTCTCAACTACGTCGTCTCCGTAGACTTCATCTGGTTCGGGCTGACCGGACTTTCTATCTTCATCTTTCGCCGTCGCGACCCGACGAGCGAGGCGACGTTCAAAGTTCCCGGCCACCCATTCACGACCGCGCTCTTCGTCGCGGCCTGCTGGCTCGTCGTCTTGAGCACCGTCTACAAATATCCGGCCAACAGCGCCATCGGCTTTCTCATAGTGCTTGCGGGCATCCCCGCCTGCTACTACTGGCTGCTTCAACAAAGGAAGAAACGCGTATGAGCACCGCACTACGACCGTCGCAGCGCGTGATGAGTTCCGCCTACATGCACTGGGCGAAAACCGAGTCGCAAGCGACCTACAATCTTGCGTCGAGCGGCGTCAAGCATTATTCACTCGAACAACTGCGCGTTGAACTTGCCGATCTCGAATTGAGTGGCGTGAGCACCTACGGCTACGCGCCGCTGCAAGAAGCCATCGCCGCCAAATGCAGAGTCACGCCCGATTCGGTCGTCGCCGCCAACGGCACTTCGATGGCAAACTTCCTCGCAATGGCAACCCTCATCGCGCCCGGCGACGAAGTTCTCATCGAGCAGCCGACCTACGAGTTGATCCTCTCAGCCGCACTCTATCTCGGCGCAGACGTTAAAAGATTTGCGCGGCGTGCCGAAAATAACTTCCGGCTCGATCCGTCTGAAGTTGCACGCGCCATCACGCCGCGCACAAAACTCATCGTCGTCACAAACATGCACAACCCATCGAACGCTTACGCGCACGATGAGACGCTTTCACAGATCGGAGACATCGCCGCACACGCGGGCGCGCAGGTGCTCGTTGACGAAGTTTATCTCGACGCAGCCTTCTCGGACGCGCCGCAGTCGGCCTTTCACCTCGGCGAGCATTTCATCACGACGAACAGTTTGACGAAAGTTTACGGCCTGAGCGGCCTGCGCTGCGGCTGGATACTGGCCGCGCCCGCGCTAGCCGAACGCATGTGGCGACTCAACGATCTCTTCGGCGCTGTCCAACCGCATCCGTCGGAGCGTCTCAGTTGCATCGCCTTCGCGCGCCTCCCCGAAATCGCCGCGCACTCGCGCTCCCTGCTCGAAAGGAATCGCGTCCTCGCCAACAACTTCTTTCAAACGCGCGACGACATCGAAACTCCGCCCATCACGGACGGCATGATCGCATTCCCGCGACTCCGGCACGGCAGCGTTGATGCGCTCTGCGCGCTCCTGCGCGAGAAATATGAAACGTCGCTCGTGCCCGGTAAATTTTTCGAGATGCCCGAACACTTCCGCCTCAGCATCGGCGGCGACACAGAGATGCTCGGCGGCGGACTCGAACGCCTCGGCGCGGCGTTGGACGAGATCAAAAGTTGAAAGCCCCTTCGGGGCTCATTCACTGTCAAACGTTCGACGTGCGCCCGACGACGACGGCGACCGCTTCGGCCAGTTCGCGCGGCGCGATGGGTTTGGCGAGGTGCAGTTGGAAGCCTGCGGCGAGGGCGCGCTCTTTGTCTTCTTCGCGCGCGTAGGCTGTGAAGGCGATGGCGGGCGTCGCGTCGTGGCACTCCCTGATCTTTTCGATGAACATGTAGCCGTCCTCTCCGGGCATCGCGATGTCGCTCAGGATCACGTCGAACGCAGACGTTTCGAGCGCGGCCAAAGCCTCGCCCGCCAACTCGCACGTCTCCACTTTCGCACCGAAGCGTTCCAGAGCTTTCCTTAACAATACGCGCGTGTCCGGTTCGTCTTCCACGATGAGAATGCGCAGGCCGCCGAGCACGGTTTGCCTCTCGTTGTGCTCGCTCGCGCTTTCAAGCTGCATGTCGCCCTGCGACGCATCAGTGCGCTTCGTGTATTCGAGCAGAGGCAACATCACTTTAAAAGTTGCACCCGCGCCTATCCCTTCGCTTTCGGCGGCGACCGTCCCGCCATGTAATTCGACGAGGTGGCGCACGATTGCGAGTCCGAGTCCGAGTCCGCCATGCGTGCGCGTCGTTGACTGGTCGGCCTGACGGAAGCGTTCGAAGACGTAGGGTAGAAATTCCGTCTTGATGCCCTGCCCCGTGTCGCGTACGGAAATTTGCGCGTGTGTCCCCGTGCGCTTGAGCGAGACTTCGACCCTCCCGCCTTCGGGCGTGAACTTGACTGCGTTCGATAGCAGATTCCAGACGACCTGCTGCAAACGTTCCGCGTCGCCCGCGACGAGGTTCGCCTCAGGGTCAAGCGCAAGTTGAATTTCGATGCCCTTCGCCTCCGCCGCCGGACGCGCCGCATAGCACGCCGATTCGACAACCGATTTAAGTTGCGTCGGTTCAAGTTCGAGACGCAGTTTTCCGGTGATGATGCGCGAGGCATCGAGCAAGTCGTCTATGAGTTGCTTCTGCGAGCGCGCGTTGCGTTCGATGGTTTCGAGCGCGCGCATGGAGGTCAGATCGTCAAACTTGACGGAGCGGAGCAAGTTCGTCCAACCGAGTATGGAAGTAAGCGGCGTGCGAAGTTCGTGCGAGAGCGTGGCGAGAAACTCATCTTTGAGGCGATTGGCTTCTTGCGCCTCACGATAGAGACGCGCGTTGTCAACGGCGAAGGCGGCGCGGTGCGCGAGGTCTTCTGCGAGCGCGAGATCGGAGGCGTTGTAGCGTCGCCCCGATTCGGAAGTGGCAAAAGTGATCGCGCCGAGCGTGCGACCGCGCGCCACGAGCGGCACGATCATCGCCGAACGCAAATCGAGTTGGCGCGCGACGCGAAACCTGCCTGCGTCGTCTGCCGTCGTCGCATCGGCGGGCGCGGGAATCTCTTCGTAGAGTTCGGGCTGGCCGGTGCGAATCACTTTGGGCACGCCCGTCGGTGCGTTCGGATTCTGATTCTCGCGCCGCTCAAGCTGCCAGACCAACTCGACGCGCGCCTCGTCTTCGTGCATCACGGCGATGGGGCGGATCGCACCGCTGTCGTCAACCACGTAGACGATGCACCAATCGGCAAGGAACGGGACGCTCAGGCGCGCGACCGATTGCAGCGTCGTTTCGTAATCGAGCGAGGCGGAAAGTATCGCGCTCGCTTCGACGAGGAAACGCCCGCCGTCTTCTACGGCGAAATGCTCAGATGCGTTATTGCCGCCGGAGTTTGACGGTTTAGCGGACGGGTTGACACCTTTAGGCGACGCAGGATTCATAGTTAAGACTCACTCGAACAAAGCTTGAGTTTGCGTCGGGACAAGGCGATATTGATTATAACGCACCGGACGGAATTGGACAGCTAAGCGTTGAAAGAGGAACGCCGAACGCTGCGGGATTAAAGAGTTGGCCTGAGCGATTCAGTGCGCGGGGCGGACGGGAATTTCCAAGCTGAAGTTGCCGGTGGGGCGCGTGCTGCCCGGTTCTGTGAAACGCAGATCGGCGAATTGCACGAGCAGTTCTTCGGCGCAGTTTTGCGGCGCGACGCGTACGGCTGGAAAGCGCGAGAAGTCTAAGAAGATTTTGGCGCGTCCGTCTGTGGCGGCACGCGCGGCGAGTTCGGCGGCTTGCCCCAGAGGTTTCTCGAAACGCGCGAGCGCATCGGGTGCGTCGAGTTCTTCTTCAACGCGCGCCAGGAGCGAAGTTTCAAAACGATATGTCGCCGCGTCGGTCTCTGCGAGCACGCGCCAGCGCGTCGGGTCGGCTAGCTGCGGCATCGCCGCGACGCGCAGCACCGTCTCTCCACGTTGCGCTGCAAGCGTTCCGGCTATCGCGCCCGCACGCGCCGACGCGCGCCCGTGCAAAACGCCGAGCGCGCCCCAGTAAACGACGACGAAGGCGAGCGCGAAAAGTGCGATCGAACTCCCCCAACGCGCCGCGACTCGCATCCTGTACGCGACGACTATAGCGACAAGGCACGCGAGCCACACGGCGCGCGCCGCGACCGGATAAGTCATCCCGACGCGCAGAGGCCGTACGACGAACGCGACAGTCGCTAGGAGCGCGAGCGTGCCCCACGCGACGGCACGCCAGCGCGACTTGTTGGCCGTCGTCAACAGAAACGACGCTCCGCCCAAACTCAGCCACAGCCAGGGGTCAACGATGTAAACGAGGTCGCCGTAAAACCAGCGCCCGCTCCAGGGCAGTAGAGGCCGCAGGCCGTAGTTGTTCGTCCAATCCATCAACGGATGCGACGCGCTGACGATGAGCGATGCGATGACGAGGCCGCGCAAGCGCACATTCGTCGCCCGCCCGCGCATGCGCGCAAAGATGTGTGCGCACGCGTAGAACAATAGAGGGATGACGAGCGCGATGGCGAGGACGCCGACGATTGAGTGTGTGATGCCGCGATGATGTTTGAGGTAGAACCAACTGCCGCCGAAGGCCGCGAGGATGTCCGCGTCCGGCGCGTTCGCGGCGAGCATGCACACGACGGTTGCGCCCTTCGATAGGCGTTCCAAACCCGCTTTCGCAGCCGCCAAACCGATAAGCGTGTGCGTCAGATTATCCATGAAAGGAAAGAGGTCAGAGGTTAGACAAAATCAGCTTTCATGTCTTTCACTGACCTCTAACCTCTGACTTCTGTTTTTAGAATGGGCGATTTGCCGTAGACGAGTCGGCGGGTAGTTGGGCATGGCGCGCGGGATCGAGGCGTTCGAGTTTTTGCGCGGCCTCGCGTGCGGCGGCGGATTGCGTGACGGGCTTGCCGTCCTTGTCTTTGGCCTCGCGCGCCGTCTTGGCGATCTGGAAGAGTATGTCTGCGGCTTCCGTCTTCTTGCCCTGTTTATCGTAGACGAGTGCCAGACGCAAATTCGCCGTGTCAGCCGGAACGCTCGAATTTTGCGCGCGTGCGAGTTCGGTGTAGAGCGCGGCTGCCGCGTCGAACTGCCCGTCCGCTTCACGCGCCTGCGCGAGCGCAAACTTCGCACGCGCCGCCACCTCTGCATCGCCGTTTCGCGTCAACGCTTCGAGTTCGCCTAGACCTTTCGTGCGATCAACGGTCAGCAAGTTGGCCGCGCGGAAGTAGTGCGCGAGCGACTTGTAAGGGTCACCGTACTTTTGTTCGACCTTCTGCGCCTCGTCAACGACGCGTTGCGCGCGTTCTTTCTCGGTCGTGAAATTCAGGCCGGTTGCGCCGGGCGCGGGTGAGGGCGAGACGGTGGCGTCTGCGATCTCTATGACGCGCGCCAGCGCACGCGTGGCTTCCTGCGCCTTGCGCCCGCTCCACCACGAATAGACGCCCGCCAAAAGCCCGAGCGCGACGAGCGCGGCGAGCGCGTACATGAGCGTGCGGCCACGCCCTTCGAGGCGGTCGCCGACGCGGTCGAACTGTTCAAATGCCTTTTCGCGAAACTTATCGCGGCGGACTTCGCGCGCATGTTTTTTCTTGGATGGAGACACGTTTTTTTCTCTTGCAACATCGCACGGTTGTGCGCGTTCTAATTTCAGGCGTTAGAGCGAAAGATTCACTCTAACGACCGTAGAGCGGGGTTGTCAAGCAACCGTTCGGGCGGCTTAACATCCTAATCATCAGAGACTTCATTGACCGCCCGCGAGGCGCGTGCTACGCTTCGCGCCCGTGCGGCTGGGGCGTTATGCGGCGAGCTAAAACTGGTAAAAATTTTAGGGAACAAGCGGCGCAGGTGTGGTGTCTAATCAGACGACTGCACGCCGAGCGGCCAAGCCTGGAGTCGCCGGTTCACGCTGGAGGACGTTTGTGAGCTTCGGAGAGCCAATCGCCCTCCGCGGGCAATCCGAGTTGGAGCATCCCGCCGTCGCGGCGGACTCGGCAGAGGTGCGGCCAAGCGCCGAAGCACAGTTCATTGAAAGATTACGCGCGGGCGATGCGACGGCCTTCGACCGTCTCGTGACTGAGCGCTCGGCGGACATCTACGCACTACTCTACCGCCTGACGGAAGACGCGGAAGAGGCGCGCGATTTGACGCAGGAGACTTTCCTGCAAGCCTTCCGCAGCATCGCGCACTTTCGCGGCGACGCAGACCTACGCACATGGCTCTACCGCATCGCCGTCAATCAGGCGCGCAACCGTTGGCGATGGTGGCGTCGCAGGCGTCGGGGCGCGACTGTCTCGCTCGACGCGACGGACGAGACGCACGAACTCTCGCTCGCCTCGCGCCTCGCAGACGAAGCGACGGACGATCCCGAACAGCAGACGCTCGCGCATGAACGCGAAGAAATTCTGCTCGCCGCCGTACGCACCCTCGCACGCCCTTACCGCGAAGCCGTCGTCCTGCGCGACGTGGAAGGCTTGAGCTACGAAGAAGTGGCCGCCGCGCTCGAAATCAGCGTCGGCACAGTAAAGTCCAGACTCTCGCGCGGGCGCACAGAGTTGCGACGCAAACTGGAAGGCGCACTGTAAAATTGTTATTTGTCAGTAGTCCGTCGTCAGTTGTTCAAGACAGTCTTTAGCCACTTGTGTGATAACCACATGCAACTGACTACTGACAAATGACTACGGACAAGTTCTTTGACATCGAATGGCTGCCCTGCCCCGGCTTCACCCATCATCCAAGGTGCCAGTGGGTCGGGAAGCGACGAAGGCTCTGAGTTTCGTCGCGTGTGAGGCGGACGGCGGCAAAAAGTGCGTGGGGATATTGTAGACGCGGCCAGCAACAGCCGTCTGTGATTTTCCGCGTGCCGTTTGCAGGCGTTCGTCCGAGCAGGCGTTGGACAAGAAGACCAAAGGCGTTGCTTCCTTGAGCGAGGGAGCAGCCGGGGTCGGCCAGCCATTCGAAAGCAGAGGCTAGAGGTTAGAGATCAGTTAAAACAAAACTGCTTTCTACTAATCTCTAACCTCTAACCTCTGCCCCCTGAAACTATGACTTGCGAGGAGACACAGAAAAGTTTATCGGCGTATCTGGACGACCAGTTGGCGCGTAGCGTGCGCGCGCACCTGGACGAGCACCTCGAAGTCTGCCCGGTGTGTCGCATGGAATTAGACCGGACGCGCATAGTCGTCCGCTCGCTCGCAAATCTTGAACGCCCGCCCGCGCCCGCAGGTCTCGCCGCTTCCATCAACGATCTCATTTTGATCGAACGCGCCGCGCGTCGGCAGCAGCCGACGGGAACTTTCGCCGAGCGTTTTGTGCGCTGGCTCGAACCGCGCCTGATGCCCTACACGGTCGGCGCGCTGGCTTCTATGATTTTGTTCGTCGGAGTTGTCAACGCGCTGCGCCCGCAGTTTCGCGTGCTTAGAGAGTTGACGATTGCCGCGCGCGCGGCGGCGGACGAATCGCTCGACAAGTCTCTGTTTGAAGGCGACGGCTACGACGTGACGAAGCCCGTGCCGACCATTAACCCGAACGGCGCGCTCGCCGCGCTCATACGCACGCCTTCGCAGGGCGGCGACGACGACGCCGACGACATGGTTATTTACGCGGACGTGTTCAGCAACGGCGCGGCGTCGCTCGCGGGCGTCGTGCAGCCGCCGCGCAACCCGCACCTGCTCGACGAAGTGCAGGAAGCTTTCCGCCGCACGCCCGCCTTCGTCCCTGCCTCGCTCGACCGCCGCCCGCAGACCATGCGCGTCGTGATCTCCGTCTCCAAAGTCAACGTCCACGAACGCACTTTCTGAGCAACAATAGGATTCACCGCAGAGACGCAGAGAGCGCAGAGGGGGCGCAGAGAAAGACGTTAAATCTTCTCTCTGCGCCCCCTCTGTGTCCTTTGCGTCTCTGCGGTGAGTGCTTTGCCTTCCTTACATTCAACTGGAAACTGCTCTAGTGTCCGAAACGCGCGCGGTACTCGGCGGAGTTCATAAAGCCGTTGACCATCGTGCGCGCGTCGGTCGGGTTGGCGTTCAGGTAGGTGAGCCAGTTGTTGTAGCCGCCTGCCTCCGGCGTCCGTCGCAAGTAACCGTAATACTGCATCGCCACGTAAGCGCGGTTGAACTCCGCTCCCCTGATCTCGTCCGACTCGACGATGGCGCGAAGCACCTGCGCGCGCGTCAAGGTTTGCGTGCCGAGACGATTGATCAAATCCGCGCGCGTCAGAGACACCTTCACGCCGCCTTCTGGATTTTGCGGATCGGGCGTCGTGATCGTCTGGAAGCCGTAGCGATCAAGCAGCGCGTTGACGAAGGCCGTGCTTGAGAGCGCGTCGTAAGCGGTGCGAAACTCTGGCCGCTGCGCAAAGTTCGTCGGGAAGAGTGCGCGTTTGGCGTAAACCTCCTGCGCCGTCTGCCCCGTCACAGAGCGCATGTCTGGAATGATCTCCGCGTATTCGGGCAGGCGGTTGAAGGCGACGCGATAGAAAATGAACGTGAAGAGACCTTTGAGTCGAAACTCCTGCGACTCGAAGAACGACTTCGAGACCGTGATGCGGTCGCAGGCCGGATTGTTGTTGACGTTCGGGCAATTGTTCAAGACCGCCGACCAGGGTTCGCCCGCTTCCGGCTCGCGCGAGAGGAAGTCCAGATATTGCATACGCACGAAGAGCGGCGTTTGCAGTATAGGATTCGACGCGCCCGCCACGTCGTTGTTGTCGTTGATGGTCACAACCGCCGAGATTAATTCGCCGAGCGCGGTGTTCGAAGGGTTGACCAACCTGACCACAAAGAACTCCGGTTGCTCGACGTGTGCGTCGTCAATGAGCGGAATATTGACGGTCTTCGGCTGCGTGTCTCCCGCGCCGAACGTTACGGTCTCAATCGTCGTCGCGTAATCGCAGCGCGCGTAAGCCGCGCCGTTGTTAGTGGAGCAAGGCACGGACGCAGGATCGTCGTAGGTGACAACATCAACCGAGACGGCGTTGGCCGTGCTGCCCGTGCGCGTGACGGTGACGGTGGCGCGTCCCGCACCTTCGCTGGCCGCATAATCGTGTGTGCTGAATGCGACGAAGGCGGGCGCGGGCGATGCGGCCTGCGTGATGCTGTAGAAGTAATCGCTGGTGTGGAGAATCTGCCCGAAGCGTTCGTTGCCGGAGTTGGGTGCGACTGTGAAGCGGATCGTACCGTTGCCCGTGCCGGTTGAGCCGTCCGTGATCGTGATCCAGGGGGCGAGGCTCAAAGCCTTCCACTCGCAGCCCGCGCGCGTCGTCATGTTGATAGTGCCCGTCCCGCCCGACGCAGGGAAACTCTGCCCCGCGCCCGGCGAGACCGAGTAGACGCACGCCAGCTTAGCCTTGAAATCTACAGTCTGGTTCGCGCTGAGATTTTCAAAAATAGCGACCTGCGGCGAGAAAGTGTAGTCGGGTTTCGACGCGGCGAGGATGTAGTTGACGCCGCTGGGGACGTTCGAGATCGTGTAGTCGCCGTTCGCGTCGGTGGTCGCTGTCGGCGGCGACGCCTGCCCGTTGGCGAGCGTTACGGTGACGCCGCTCAAGCCCGCGCCGCCCTCGAAGAGCGTCACGCGCCCGTTGACGGTGTAGGTTGGCGCGCCGACGAGTTCGTATGCGCCGCGCCCGTAGGTCGAGAGTTGGATCGTGCCGTTCGCGGTCGTGGCAAAGCCTGTGACGACGGCCGGAAGCATCCCGTTGTTGAAGGTCGCCCACGTCGCGCCGTTGTCGGTTGAACGAAAGACGCCGATGTCCGAACCGGCGTAGAGCGTTGAGGGCGTCGAAGGGTCAATGAGAAACGCGCTGACTGGAACGTTGGGGATGGCGTTCGGTTGGCCGGGCGAGCCGCCTATGTCCGTCCACGTCGCGCCGAAGTTCGTCGTGCGGAAGACATGGCCTGTGCCGAAGCCGCCGTAGGTGACGTAAGCCACCGCCGCGTTCGACGGGTCAAGCGTGATGCTCTCGACGTAACGATTGGGAAGCCCCGTTGTGATGTCCGTCCACGTCGCGCCGCCGTTCTGCGTGAGCATCACGCGACCTTGCGCCGAACCCGTGTAGATGACTTGCGAACCGGAGAGGGACGCGCGCTGCACGCCGATGGCGCTGAGGACATCCGGCCCTTGCGTCGTGATGCCTTTGGTTAAATCCAGAGTGCCTGCGGGCGCAGTCCAGTTCGCAGCACTTGAGGTCGCGGCGGTTGCGCAGTTCGTGCAGGTGAACAGACGCCATGTGCCGAAATAGATCGTGGCGTCCACGCCGTTGCCGGTCATCGGCGGATAGAAGCCTATGCGCTGCCCCGTCGCAGGCTCGCCGAACGAAGAGTTGCTGGCGAGGTCTGTGCTGAAATTAAGACCGTTGTTAGCGTAACGCCGGACTGTCCCGTAAACGTAAGTCGTAAAGACAGTGCTCGGGTTCGCCGGGTTGACGATGCTGCGCCCGCCGTCGCCGCTGCTGAACTCCGTCCAACCGCTCGTGCCGCCGACGCGACGCTGCGTGCCGTTGTCCTGCGTGCCGCCGTAGGAGATGTTCGGATCGGTCGGGTGCGTCGAGATGCCTACGAACTGCGTGAGCGTGAGCGACGAGTTGAGCGAGAAGAAACTCGCACCGCCGTTCGAGGAGAGCGAGATGCCGCCGTCGTTGCCGATGTAGATAACGTTGGAGTTGGAGGGATGGAAGGCGAAAGCGTGCTGATCCGGGTGCGAAGTCGAACTGAAAGGGCTGTAGGTATAACTGTTTGACGACGAATTGAAAACAAAGTTCTTCGTCAGGCTGCTCCAACTCGTACCAGTGTCGCCGCTCACGTAAACGTCGCGCGTGCCGACGTAGATCGCTTCGGCGTTCGTCGGGCTGACGTGTATGTAAGAGTTGTAGCCGAACTGGCCGGGGTCAACGCCCTGCGCGGGCTTGGTCGTCCAAGTCAGGCCGCCATTGTTGCTGACATCCAGACGGACTTGCGCGGGACTGCTGGTTCGACCGACGAGCACATAGACATTCTCGGGGGCGGCTGGCGTCACTGCCACACGCACGTCGCGTATGATCGGGGTTAACGTCGGCACAGGATCGTAGGGCGAAGTATAAATGGGCAGCCAGTTCTGGCCGCCGTCGGTGGATTTATAAACACCGGGTAAACCGAGAGCACCGCCGGGCAGATCAACGAGCGTCATGCCCAAATACAAAATGCTGGGGTTTGTAGGATGTATCGCCACATCGCGCGGCCTGCCCGCCAGCGTCCGCTGCCAGTTAACGCCGCCGTCTACTGAGAGATAAAAACCGTTGCGGTAGAGCGTATTGTCCGGGTTGACATCGGTGTAGGAAGTCGCAAGCGTGCGCGTTGCTTGGAGGACGTAGACGCGGTTGGGATTCGTCGGGTCAACTTCGATCTCTGCGGTTGTGCCCAAAGGCGGGAGCGAGTTGTTGCTGACGCGTGCCCAGGTCGCACCGGCATCCGTTGATCTCAAAACGCCCGTGCCGAAATAGCCGTTGCCGAGATCGCCCATGCCCGCGTAGACGATGGACGGGTTAGACTTCGCGAAAGCGATTGAGCCGACGGCCAGATCAACCTGCGCGTCGCTGACGGGGACGAAGTTTGTGCCGCCGTCGGTCGAACGCCAGATGCCGCCTGTGGACGCGCCGATGAGGACGATCTGCGGGTTCGTCGGGTGGATGGCAATGGAGTTGATGCGCCCGCTGGTAACGCCCCAGTTGTTAGGAAACGCGGGCGTCGTCGGCGAAGGGCCGATGCTGCGCCAGGTTTGCGCGATAGAGTAGGTCGAACCTCCGCTGTCCTTGCCGCGTCCCACGTCCTTCGGGCGAGAGAGAAACGCTTTGAAGCGGCCTTCGGCTGGCGGCGCGTCGAACGGGTAGGCGCGCTGCATCATGAACCAACGCTCGCGCGCGTCAATGTTCTCGTGCTCTTCGCCCTCTTCTTCTTCTTCGCCGATGGTCGGCTCGCCGATGGGCGCGTCCCTATCCTCCCGCATCGTCGCCGCGCGCTTCCGCGAGGTCGCCGCCACTGTTTGACGCGTGCTCCGCCTGTTCGCACGTCGCTTCTTAGCCTTCTGCGTCTGTTTCGACGCCGTGCGTGACGCGGCTTCAACTGTCGTCGCCGTCGAAAACAGGCGTGTGCCCGCCGCTGCTGCCGCAACAAGCAACGACAGGCTCAACAGTAGGAAGAATGCGAATCGCAGGCGGCGACGCGCCGGACGGGGGGAGGGCGAAAGGGGAAAACTATTTTTGTTCAAAACAACGTCCTCTTACAGCAAGGGCGAAAAGACGTAAAACGTCACGACGCGCGTTGAGAAATTTCGGGAAAAGGTGTGACCGGCAGGAGGGGTCTGCGGCGGCCAGTGGAATTAAGATTAAATTGACACCAAACCGAACGGGCAGCGGTGTTGATTGAAACTAGCCAAGACCGCTCGAAAAGAGTTTGCGAAAGGTCTGATGTTAGACACGAAAAAATGTTTTCAGGATGCCCGACGAGGCTACGAAAACCGCGAAAAACGAGGTCTTCGGAGACGCCTCCCCGAACCGTCGAGACTAGTCAAACTTTAACGTCGAAATTCGCGCCGCGTCAAGGTTTGTAGTTAAGGTTGAAAAGGATGCCTGGCGTCTTAGGGAGAATTGAAAGCGTTCACCACCGCAGACACAGAGGATGCATAGAGAGTTGAATGCTTGTTGCAAGTTGAATGTTTTCCTCTGTGCTCCCTCTTTGCTCTCTGTGGTGAATCTTATTCGTAAACTACTCGCGCCCGCCGACTCCGGCGACTCCGGCGAGCGTTAAGTTTTCGTTTGTGCCTGCGAGCATGCGCGGGTTCTGGCGAAACTGCGTGTCGAGCCTCACCTTCTGGCGTACGAAGCGGAACAGTTCGCCGACCGTGACGAGACGGTCAGTGTTAGCGTCGGCCTTGCCCTGCATGCCTTCGAGCAGGAAGTGTGTGAAGACGCCGTGCCCGTTGCCCCAGCGCGTTGACTCCTGCGACAGTTCGTTCACGTCGCTCGAAGTGATCACAGCCTTGCCTTCCTCTTGATACAACAACTTCTCTATGTAGAGGCTGACGAGGTTGTTGCCAAGTCCGCGCGTGGCCTCGCCCCCTGATCCGGTCAGCCCCGCGCTGTGGCAGGTGTCAACGAGGAGGACGAGACGACGTGCGCGCACGTGCTGTTCGAGATACTTCTGAAAGTCCTTCATCGCGAGCGCCGTCTCCGGCATGTTGTCAACGTTCGTGTCGTGCGCGAGGAAGTAAAGGTTCTGCGGCGCGAAGGGATCGGGCGCGCCGTGCCCTGCGACGAAGACGAGCAGTAGATCGTCCGCGCTTGCCTGACCGATGAAGTCGTTCAACTGTTTCTTGATGTTGGCAACCGTCGCCTGCTCGTTCAGTACGAGGCGCATGTTGTCGGGCGAGAAACGCCCGCCGTTCGGGAGTTGCAGAAACTCGTGGAGAGAGCGCGCGTCTGCGTCGGCGTACTTGAGATCGGAGAGGCCGCCCGCCTTGTTGCGATACTTCGAGATGCCGACGATGAGCGCGTACTTCTTGCCCGTGAACGTCTCGGCGCTCGAAGCCGCGCCCGTGCGCACGGGCACTTGCAACTGCGTGCGATTGCCCGACGCGTCCGTCGCCTCGACGACGAGTTGCGTCGTTCCGGCCTCGACCGTGTAGGGCATGTCGAACGTCACGCGATTAGATTCGTTCGCCAGCCCAAGACCGCGCAGCGTCACTTGCGCGCCGCGCTTCAAGGGAATGTCTCTGCCGTTGACCGTGACCTTTTGGACGGAAGTGGCCGCCGTCGCCACGCCCGTCAAACGCACTGGAAAACTTCTGCGCCCCGCTGGCAAGAGCACCTCGCGCTCCGGCTCTAACAAGACGAGTTCGGGCGGCACTTGCTGGCGCGCGCCCTCGCTTTGCACGACCTGATAGCCGAAGTCCTGATTGCGATTCTCCGTCGCCGTGCTGACGACGAAACTTGCGTAGTATTGCCGTCCCCTGCGGTTCTGCGCCCACACTTCGATGGTGTTGCGTCCGGCGTTCAAATCGAAGCCGGGGAAACGTTTGAGGTTCAGGCGAATCAACTTGCCGCGCGTGTTTGATACGATCTCGTAAATGCGCGCGGCGGCCTCGCCGTTGAGGCTGGCGCGAATCTGGCTGTAGTCAACGTTGTCTGCGACGGGGCGCAGCACGTGCAAGTTGATCTGGTTGACGTTGGGCGAAGGAATTGTTAACTGCGTCTGGCTGGTCGGCGCAACGGAGAGTTCAGGCAGTTCGATCTCGAAGACGCTCGCGGGCGCGGCGGGCGAGTCCTGCTCGAAGGCCGTGTCGGGGAAAATTAAGAGTGCGCCCAGAAGGGCGAGCAGCGCGAGGCGTAAAACGCGCGCGCGTGCTGCTCGCCCTCTGTGCGGGGGAGAGTTGCGGCGGATCATGGACGCCTGCCGCCTGTTGAGGTCTTGACCGTGTTTGAAGGCGCAGCGGGTGCGGGCGCTGTCGTTGAAGCCGGTTGAGGTTGAGTTCCCTGTCCGGCGGCCAACTGGCGGAGTACGACTTCGGGCGCGGGCGCTCTCCACATCTTGTCGCCTAAGAGGCGCATGTAGTCGTAGAGAATGTCCACGTTGGAAGGAACCCACGCCTCGTCGCGCGAAGTCTCAAGCCGACGCCGCTGGTAGGCAGTGATGTAGAGTTTCAACGCCGCGACTGCCTCTGTCTGCGCCGAAGGGTCTTTCCTGTCCATCAACATCAACGCGCGATGGAGTTGCACTTCGGGGATGGTCTGTCGCGTGTCGAGCCGTATGGCCGTCGCAAGGTATTGCTGCGCCGTGTCGAGGTCTTCCTTGCTGCGCCCGACCTGTTTCATCACGCGCCCGTAATAGTAGGCGGCGAGCGCATCGTCCGAACGCAGGGTGACGGACTGCTGCAAGTTCATGCGCGCCATCTGGAACATGTCGAAGTAATAGGCTTCGATGCCGTTGTCGCGTTTGAGTTCGGCCATGATCAAGTTGTATTCGGGACTCGTGCCGAGAAGTTTCCCGGACTTCAAAGCCTCTTGATACTGACCCTGCAACGCGCCGCCGAGAACTTTCTGCGCGTACTCGGTGCGTTCGCGTATGCGACCGCGTGCGCCGAGGAAACCGAGTTGCGTGCGGCTGTCGCTGCGCGCCACGCGCGCCATCACTTCGTAGAGTCGCGGCACTTCCTGTATGTCATAGGATTTGCCGAGCGCGGCTTTGAGTGCAAAGTCGTCGGCCTCGTTCTCCTGTACGACTGCCCAGTCGGTCGAGAGTTTTTTGGAATAGAGGCTGCTGATGGCGTAGCCTGCGAGTCCGCCCCCGATGCCGCCGTAGACCGCGCCCTGCTGGCCGTTTATAGCCGCGCCGAGTCCCGCGCCCACGAGTCCGGCCACCAGACCCCAGCGCGCGCGTTTCTTCTCCTGCCGCTCGTTATACTCCTCTTCCGCAAGCGGCATCATCACTTTGATCTTCCAGTGGTCTTTATAGACGTGCGCGAGTTCGTGCGCGAGCACGTAGGCGAGTTGCGCCTCGTTGTCGAGCATAGAGATCATGCCGGTCGTGATCAGGATCGTGCCTGTCGAGAGCGTGTAGGCGGCGGGGATCGGGTTGACCGTGACCTTGAAGGCGTAGAGGCTTTCGGAATCTTCGGGCACGATTGACTGGCCGAGACGATTCACGTATTCCTGCACGCGCGGGTTGTCGTAGAGCGCGCGGCGGATTTTCAGTTGCTCGCCTTCGTTCTCTGTGGAGAGATATTCCTTCGCATGAGACGTGTTGATGCGATAGGCTTCGATGGCGTGGCTGCTCTGTAGGTCGCGGTAGGCATCGTCCACCTGATCGCGGAACTCCGGATCGCTGGCGTATTGATCCTCGGCGAAATCTTTGAGGGTGTTATATTTTTTCGCCTCCTTCGTGCGCGCCTTCGCCTCTTTGTCCTTGCGCTCGTCTTCCTTCTTCTTCAAAGACTCTTGCCGCTCGCGCAGTTTTTTCTCTTCCGGCGTTTCGGCCTGTGCTGCGGGCGCGGCCTTGTCTTGCGCCAACGCGATGTAGACGGGCGAAGGCAGGAGCATCAACCCGACGAGCAGCAACGACAGCAAGCGGGGCAAACTTCGGTGTCTCATGAAAAATTCTCCTTCTGGGGTTAAGGATGGTTAGGACAGATACACGCGCGCACGAAATTCAGCGCGCGAACTTTTTGTACAATGCCACGACGAGCAAGGCTTCGCTTTCGTCTCCGGTGCGACCGCGAAAGTTCTGATTCTTCTCCCCGTACTTGATGTGGAAGAGAGACTTCGAAAAGCGGTTGCGCCCGACCTCTACGATGTCCGAATAGGGCAGATTGAACCCGTGCTCGCCCTCCGAAGGGACGAAGCGCACGCCGTCTTTGCGCAGGTGCAACCAGCCGCGACAATATTCGGCCATCTCGTTGCCGCTGAGTTTTTCGTGTGAATGATTGACGAAGAACGCCGCGCCGCCGCCCGCGCGGTAGGCATCTTCAAACGACTTCTGCGCCTTTAGAAAATCCTTGTCCGCGTACATCTGCGCCGTCGCCAGATAGGTGAGCGCGTCCGGCTCGGTCGGCCTCGCTTCGAGTATCTGTTCGAGACGGTTGATGGCGTCGTTATAACGTTGGAGGCGTATCAAGTCTAAAGCGGGCGCGGCTGGCGAGTCGGGTTTCTGCGTCGGCACAGACGGCGACGTTGAAGACACGACGGGCGCGAGCGTCAAGCAGATTAACAGAACTGCGAAGAAGTATGTTTTCACGCGATGCCTTACTTTCGCGGTGGATTGAAAAAGATGAGGAAGCCGTTTTTCGTCGTGATGAATTTAGCTGTCGGCTTCCAATTCCAGTTCAAACTGATGAGTTCACCCTGCGGCGCTCGTGGACATGCTAATCGGGGCAAGAAGCCGATTGCGTTCATGCCCACTGCGCCGCTCGGGTACAACGCGGGTTAAGCTCGAACAGGTTATTACTGAATAACACTATTGGGGGAAGACCCAAACAATGAACGTCCGGTTGCTTAAGAAGCCTGTTCCGCCCGTGACCATCCATTGCAGTGTTACCGTATGCGTGCCGGGGCCGATGTTGGAGAGAAACCCCGAGTAGCAAACGCTTGAAAACCCCGTCCCTGAATATCTCATAGGGCCGGGATTGACTACGTTGCCATCAACAGTGGCACGCAAATCCATCGCCTGACCTGCTGCCGACAGGCGTGCTGACCCGAAAAACTGCACCAGAAATGTTGAATTTCCCGTCGTCGAAAAGACCTGCCCCGGCGTGGGAACTAAATTGACGAAAGAGGTGGACGTTGTAGAGTCTGTCCGCGCGGCAGTTCCAAAGAATGCCTGCTTGGCACCAAGGAGAGGAGCGACATCACCAAAGGCTGCGGCAACTCCCTTAGACGATGCTCCTTTCAGAGAGCCCGATTTTGAACTCTTACTCTTTGAAGCGGCGCTCTTTTTGGATGAAGCGCCCTTCTTTTTGGCTGTGGCTTTTTTGGTAGGCATTTTATTCTCCTTTACCGATTGCTACATCGTTCTGTGAGATAGGAGTAGGCGAGGTGGCTACACACTCCTGTTGTAATCGAGGCGCGTGATGGAGTTGACGGCGATCTATTCTTTGTCATCGCACATCTGTTCCAGACGACTCTTCAGCGCCTCGCGGTGAGGATCAGCGGGCGCGGCCAGTTACCTTCCTGGTAGTTGAAGCATCCCTTGGCCGCGCCCCGCTGCCTTGCGTGTTAGGTGCTGCGCCGGGGCAAATCATGCAGCACGATCTCTATTTGCGAGAGGGCTACTAGATGAAAAACAAAGTGTAGTTTCCGCTCCCGGTCTTGATGTGTTTCCCACCCGCCGGACACGGCCCCGGAGGATTCCCGCCGAAGTGCAGCCCCTGACACTTACTGCACCAGCGCCAGTCCGATTGACCGGGCGCGGCGGGCGAGTTGTGTGCGAGAGTATAATTACCGCTCCCGGTCTTGATGTGTTTCCCACCCGCCGGACACGGCCCCGGAGGATTCCCGCCGAAGTGCAGCCCCGTGCATTTGCTACACCAGCGCCAGTTTGATTGACCGGGTGCGGCGGGCGAGTTGTGCGCCAAGCTGTAGTTTCCGCTTCCCGCCTTCACATGCTTCCCACCTGCCGGACATGGGCCTGCGGCATTTCCGCCGAAGTGCAGCCCTTGGCACTTGCTGCACCAGCGCCAGTCGGACTGTCTATTAACAGCCCCGTAAATCGCCTGAATGCCCGCGATGTCATCGCTCTCCAATTTGCGATGCGCGCCGCCATAAAAGGCGAACATCAACGCGCCGTTCACGTTGGAGTGCGCCAGACCCAACGCGTGCCCGATCTCATGACCGGCAACTGTCACCAGATCAATACCGCTCGGCGGAAGATTTACCGACCAGGTTTCGGCCTCATCAAAATGGACATCGCCAGCTATATCCCCACCGTTGGGGGGTGGATAAAATGCGTGCGCCAAGACGCCGCTCGGGCCGTCAAAAGCACTTCCGTCTCCGTGGTTGCCCCCAACAAAGCGTATGACTATGTCCGCGCCACTTGAGACCTCGGCGAAGGTCAGGGGCGTCACGGCCGCCCACAAATTAAAAGCCTGTGTGAGTGCGCTGCGAACCTGTGCCTGTGAGAGGTCTGGCGTGAACGAGCTATAGGAATAAGTCAGCGCAGTTTTAGTCCACTTCCTGCCCTCAAGCACAAACTCAGCGGTATCTGGAAAGCCGCAGCGCGGTCGTGACATCAGAGCGAGCGTCGCCTTGTCCATCTTCCCCGTCGCTTTCAAACCATTGAATTTCTGAAAGCGGCTGAGGGCACGTTCGGTGTTCTTGTCGAAGTTTCCTTCATGCTCCGGAGGTGCTGCGACTCTGGAGCTTACCAACTCGAAGCCTTCGGTTGCAGGAGATTCAATATAACCAAACTTTGTCAAATACTCCTGCAAACGCTTCGCATCATCTCCCTTGTCTCCCGGCTTCAAACTGCTGGTTTGCGGGACGAAGCTTTTATTGCTCGTGAGCTTTTTGAGCTCGGCCATACTGATTTTGCTTTTCGCCATATCTTTTCTCCTTCGGTGTGAGTGACAATTTCCCGGATCAACTTACGTTATCCACATTGCGCGGCATTAGTGGAAGGAGGCACGCTAAGTGCCGGGACGGATAGTTAGATTTTCTTGTCAAGTAACATCTAACCCCGAGGTAAGGTTTCGAGCTGGAGGCTAGCTATCTTCAACCGCTTGGTGGGTGTGGGTCGGATAGAAAAAAGACTTCTTAATCCAACGTCACAAAACTTTGGATGAATTTGTCGTGTTCTTCGAGATTTACCAGTGTTCGGTTTTAAGAATTTGTGCGCCCATCTGAATTGAGGATAGTGACGCATACAAATTGATTATCAAGAAGCGTGTCGCATGGCGAGAAAGACCCTGGCTTGAAACATGTCGGACGGCGGCGGATACTATCACGCCGTAAATCGCGAGTCAATAAAAGTACGACGCGCGCACGCCTTCCGCCCAAAGGCTGAGTTGCTTGACGCACCGTGCGCGGCATGTTAGGTTTTCAACTTCGTTAACATCAATAACTTTTCAGCGTTCCACACATCTCACAAGAGAGAGTCAGGAGAGACGCTTGACTACTGCGCCCGAAACACTCAAGCAGACGCCGCTCAACGCCGCGCACCGCAGGCTCGGTGCGCGCATGGTGGACTTCGGCGGTTGGGACATGCCCGTGCAATACCCCGCCGGAACGGTCGAGGAACACTTGCGCACGCGCCTCCACTCCGGCCTCTTCGACGTATCGCACATGGGCGAGATCGAAGTGCGCGGTCGCGACGCCATCCCCTTCGTCAACCGCCTCTGCTCTAACGACGCGACGAAACTCGTTGACGGGCAGGCGCACTATTCCGCTCTGACCACGCCCGAAGGCACGGTCGTTGACGATTTGCTCGTATATCGCTTCGCGGAAGATCACTTGCTGCTCGTCGTCAACGCAGGGACGACCGAAAAGGACTGGGATTGGATAGGCGCGCATCGCGGCGACGAACAGGTGGAACTCACCAACCGCAGCGCCGACTTTTGCCAGATCGCCGTGCAAGGGCCGGACGCACTGCGTATTCTGCAAACTCTGACAGACACGCCGCTCGAAGAGATCAAGTATTACCACTTCCGGGAGGGCGCGGTTGACGGCGTCCCTGCGATCATCTCGCGCACGGGCTACACGGGCGAGGACGGCTTTGAAGTCTATGCCGCGCCGGACAAGGCCGAGCAACTCTGGGATCGAATTTTGGAAGCGGGCGCACACGGCACGCCCGAAGGAATCCTGCCGTGCGGTCTGGCCGCGCGGAATACCTTGCGGCTCGAATCCGCGATGGCTCTCTACGGCCACGAGATTGACGAGACGACGACCTTGCTCGAAGCCAACCTCGGCTGGATTTGCAAATTGAACAAAGGCGACTTCATAGGGCGCGAACGTCTCGCACAGCAAAAAACCGAAGGCTTCAAACAAAAACTCGTCGGCTTTGAGCTGACAGCTCCCGGCGTGGCGCGCGACGGCTACGATGTTTTAATCAACGGCGAGAAACTCGGACGCGTCACATCTGGCAGCCCCGCGCCCTACCTGAAGAAGAACATCGGGCTGGCCTACGTGCCAACAGAGCATGCGAACGTAGATCAGGAGATTCACATAGACGTGCGCGGTCGCGCGGTCGCCGCACGCATCGTCCCCGTGCCTTTTTATAAACGCGAGAAAAAGATTGGTCAGTAGTCCGTAGTCAGTTGTCCGTTGCATGTGCTGAACGAAGCAAGTTGCTAAAGATTGAATCGAACAACTGACCAAGCACAAAAACAACGGACAACTGACTACGGACAACGGACAGCTTTTAACAAGGAGCATCATGGCGAACATTCCGGAAGATTTGCACTACAGTAAAGATCACGAGTGGGTGAGGGTCGAGGGCGACATCGCCACCATCGGCATCACGGATCACGCGCAGGGGCAACTGGGCGACGTGGTCTATGTCGAGTTGCCGCGTGTGGGCGACACGTTTGACGCGCACGGAGTATTCGGTCAGGTCGAGTCGGTCAAGGCGGCTTCTGATCTCTATTGCCCCGTCTCCGGCGAAGTGACCGAAATCAACGAGACGCTCAACGACGACCCGGAGAAGGTCAACAAAGACCCCTACGGCGACGCGTGGATGATCCGCCTGCGTCTCAAAGTGCCGGGCGAGGTTGACGGTTTGTTGAATGCCGCCGAGTACGAAGATTTCACCAAAACTTTAACGGAGTAAGACGAAGTTGCGCTACATTCCCAACTCGCCGGAGGAGCGCGCAGAGATGCTGCGCTCGGTCGGTTTGAACGCGCCGGAAGAATTGTTCGACACCATTCCGGCTGACATACTCCTGCGCGATCTGCTCAAGACGCCCGACGCGCTCTCCGAACCCGAACTCATCGCGCGCTTTGAAGCAATGGCCGCTAAAAACGCGGCGGCGCATCGCCCAAACTTCTTAGGCGCGGGCGCGTACTCTCATTATCAACCGACCATCGTTGACAGTCTGATCACGCGCTCCGAGTTCTTCACGGCCTACACGCCCTACCAGCCGGAAATCTCGCAAGGCACGCTGCAAGCCATCTTCGAGTTTCAAACGCTCGTCTGCCAGTTGACCGGCATGGACGTTGCGAACGCTTCGATGTACGACGGCTCAACGTCCGTGGCCGAAGCCGTCTTGATGGCAGAGCGCGTCACGCGACGCCGCAAGGTGGTCGTCTCCGGCGCGCTTCATCCCGAATATCTGCACGTCGCCGAAACTTACGTCGCGCACGCCGGAATCGATCTCGTCCACGCCGGTTTCGACGCCGAGACAGGCACGACGAACTTCGATGAACTCGGCTCGCTCGACGATCAGACGGCGGCCATCGTCGTGCAGTCGCCGAACTTCTTCGGCTGCATCGAAGATATAAGCGCGCTCGCCGAACGCGCGCACAAAGTCGGCGCGCTCCTCGTCGTCTGCGTCACGGAGAGCATTTCGCTCGGACTCTTGCGCGCGCCGGGCGAAGCGGGCGCGGACATCGTCGTCGCAGAAGGCCAATCTTTCGGCGTGCCCCTGAGCTACGGCGGCCCTTATCTCGGCCTCTTCGCCACGCGCGAAAAATACGCGCGGCAACTTCCCGGTCGTCTCGTCGGCGTCGCAGCGGACAAAGAAGGCCGACGCGGTTTCGTCCTCACGCTCGCCACGCGTGAGCAACACATACGCCGCGAGAAGGCCACCTCCAATATCTGCACTAACGAAGGCTTGATCGCGTTGATGGCGACGATCTACTTGGAGACGATGGGACGACGAGGACTTCAGGAAGTCGCCATGCAATGCGCGCAAAAAGCTGCCTACGCCGCGCGCCGCATCGCAGAGATCGAAGGCTTCTCGCTTCCCTACGCCGCAACGCCACGCTTCAACGAGTTCGTCGTCCGCGCACCCGTCGTGGCTGGCGACTTGCTCAAACGTTTAGCGAGCGAGCGCAACATCACGGGCGGTCTCGCCCTGTCGCGCTACTTCCCCGAACGCATGAACGACATACTCGTCTGCGTCACCGAAACCAACCCCCGCAGCGAAATAGACGCGCTCGTCGCAGGATTCGCAGAATTGACGAAATGAAATTTCGAGTTACAACTTTCAAGTATCAAGACTGAGTTTCATGCTTCAACAACTTGTCACTCGTCACTCGTCACTTGTCACTTATGAATAAAGCCAGCACACACATCACGCAGAACGAGTCGCTGATCTTTGAGCGCTCGCAGACCGGACGCAAAGGCTACATGCTGCCCGCGCTCGACGTTGACGAGACGCCGGTAGACGATCTCTTGCCCGCAGAGTTTCGTCGCACGGACGACCTCGAAGGCGTGCCCGAAGTCTCCGAGGTTGACGTGGTGCGCCACTTCACGCGCATCTCCACCTGGAACTACAACATTGATCTCGGCATGTACCCGCTCGGCTCGTGTACGATGAAATACAACTCGCGCCTGAACGAACGCGTCGCGCGCATCAAAGGCTTCGCCAATCTACACCCGCTCGCGTCGGAAGAAGATTCGCAAGGCGCGTTGCAACTGCTCTACGAACTTCAACAAAGCCTCTCCGAGATCACAGGTCTCGCCGCCATCTCGCTGCAACCTGCGGCGGGCGCGCACGGCGAGATGACGGGCATCATGCTCATACGCGCCTTCCTCGACGCGCGCGACGGAGTGGGCGAAGGCGACCGCCCGCGCCGCAACGTCATGCTCATTCCCGACTCCGCGCACGGCACGAATCCCGCCTCCGCGCACCTGTCAGGCTTCAACGTCAAGACCGTCCGCTCGACTCCCGAAGGCCAGACAGACCTCGACGCCTTGCGCGAACTGTGCGCGGCGGGCGACGTGGCCGGCCTGATGTTGACCAACCCGAATACGGTCGGTTTGTTCGAGCGCAGCATCAAAGAGATTTGCAAGATCGTCCACGACGCGGGCGGCCTTGTTTACATGGACGGCGCGAACATGAACGCGCTTGTCGGCTGGGCGCGCCCCGGCGACATGGGCGTGGACGTGATTCACTTAAATCTCCACAAGACGTTCTCCACCCCGCACGGCGGCGGCGGCCCCGGCTCCGGCCCCTGTTGCTGCACCAAAGAACTCGAACCGTACTTGCCCGTCCCGCGCGTCGTGCGCGCCGCAGATGATCTCTACAAGTTGGACTTCGACTATCCAAAAACCATCGGTCGCGTCAAAGCCTTCTACGGCAACTTCGGCATGGCCGTGCGCGCGCTCTCCTACATCGAGACGCACGGCGCGGACGGCCTGCGCGAAGCCACAGAAGCCGCAGTCCTCAACGCGCGCGTCATCGCGCACGGGCTGGCCGCCGACTACGACAAGCCCTTCGACGCCGCGCCCATGCACGAAGTCGTCTTCACAGACAAACGCCAGGCGCGCAAAGGCGTCCACACGCTCGACATCGCCAAGCGTCTTATTGACTACGGCTTTCACCCGATGACCATCTATTTCCCTCTCATCGTTCAAGGCGCGATGCTCATCGAGCCGACCGAATCCGTCGGTCGTCAAGAGATTCAACAATTCATCGAAGCCATGCGCGCCATCGCACGCGAAGCTCTGGAGACGCCCGACCTCGTGACGAACGCACCGCACACCACGCGCATCGGACGCCTCGACGAAGCCGCCGCCGCACGCAAACCCGTCCTGCGCTGGCGACCCGCAGAAAAATCCGCCGTCGCTTAAACAAATATCTTCATGGACACATCAACCGCGCCGCGTTAACTTTTATTAGTTCACGCGGCGCACTTCGTTTATAAGATTTAGTTCAACAGGTGGAGAACCAGCTCAAATGACAAATGAAGATCAATGGTTAATGCGTATCGAAGGCGCGTTGTCTGCTCATTTCATTCAACCGGATGGCAGCAGTCGCCCCGGCACAGATTGGTCTGTCGGGTTGAAACAGGGTGAGCGTGAGTATCATGTCATGGTACGAACTTACTTTAGCGATGACATGACCAAACGTGCGCGGGCGGACACAGAGTATCAGGGTCACACAGTGTTCGGTTACTTAAACGACTTGCTGGCCGGAGGATGGAGACCGGATCAGGGCGGTGAGTTAGCGATAACAATTCAGAATCCAACGGGCGAGAAAGAGGCTGAAGCCGAAGCTGAGGCGAGCAAGCCCTGGTGGAGATTCTGGTAAGCCATTACTTGAGGAAGTTCGCGGAAGCAGTCTCGCCCATGCAAAGTTATACACAACTGCGCATGAAGGCTCAGTCCATGTCGAGCGGGTTGCGGTAGGGCGTGTCTTTATCCTTCTCGGCGCGCTTCATGGCTTCGCGGAATTTTTCTTCGAGTATACGTTCGCGGTCTTTAAGCGAGCCGAGTTCTTGCGCGAAGATTTGGTCGCGCGTTTGCTTTTGCTTCTCCATGCCCTTCGCCATCTCCTCGAACGAGGCGATGGGTTTTGTCTTCTCTTCGTGCGAGATGAGCGCGCCGGTCTGCGCGTCTATGATGAGCGTGGATTCGCAGCAGGGACAGATGAGTGTGTAACGTGGGGTATCCGACACAACCAGACTCCTTCGTACGGGAATACGAACAGCGCGCGCTTTAGCGCAACGACGTGCGAAGTATAACACTTCGCACGAATGATGCGACGGTCGCGGGCGCGCGTTCGATGAAATGACAAAAAAGGCGAAAGCCGGAGGCGGCGTCGAATGCGTCGCGTCTCCGGCTTTCGCTTTCTATTTTTTGTTGTTTACTACTCTATGCGCTTAGTGCTTCACGGCGTCTTTGATCGCGCCGCCGACTTTCTTCGCGCCTTCGGCCGTCTTCTCGCCGACTTTCTTTGCGCCCTTTGCGACGGGTCGGCCAACGTCCTCGGCCTTGTCCGCCACGCCGCGCCCAACGTCTTCGGCCTTATCCGCGACCGGACGCCCCACGTCCTCAGCCTTGTCGGCCACGCCCCTGCCGACATCCTCGGCCTTGTCGGCCACAGGGCGACCGACATCTTCGGCCTTGTCGGCCACGAAGCCCGCGGCGTCGGCCACCGCTTCGCCCGTCGCCGTCAGAGCTTGATCAATTTTGCTTTCGGGCAAGTCACGCACCTGATTGCCGCTCGTGTAGACGCGCGCCGTGCGCTTGCCCGTTTTGGTGTCGGTCGTGACGACGACGCGCTCGATGCGATTGTTGTTTCTGAAAGTGCGCGTCTGCGTGCGCACGCCGTTCGCTTCGGTTGTGACGATCTCGCTGTCCGCCGCAGCGCCAGTTGTAGGCGATGATGTGTTGGTTGCGTCGGCGCTCAGGTTAGAGTTCGCCGCGTTGCTGTTTCCCGCATTAGTGTTATCGCCACCGGCGCATCCGGCGACCAAAATTGACAGAGCCAGCGCACACAGGCTCAGAGTAAAACGTTTTCCCACTTTTATCTTCCCTCCATTTTAAGCAAAGTTATCTTTAACTAACGCTAGCCAAGCGCAACCGACGTGCCATGCGCACTTTGCCCTTCCACGACGAGTTTCTTGGCAAAAAGCGCTCGCAGCATTAACGCGCTGCTCGTCTGTGTACGATGGAGATGCAGCGCGTCCTTTATCCATACTTGAGATTGCAGACTTCCTCACTTAACATCAACGACTGTTTTATGAAGACATCGGCGAAGGCCAGACATTTGAAGGGCGACGTGAAGCGGGCTTGGCCGCGCGGCGACAGTATCAGCAGCAGGCTTGCCGGACTTGACGCGGACAGGGCGACGGGCGCGTTTCTCTTCTTCCTCACCAGCATCATCTTCCTCGCGCTCCCGCTCCCGCACCTCGCAGACTCGAAATACTCAACGCTCCTCAGCCAAAGCCTCGTCCAACGACGCACTTTCAACCTCGACGCCTACAAGATTCCCGACCTCGCACCGACGCAAACTTACAACTCTGCCTCGAACACGACCGTCTACCAGATCGAACACGCGGGCGGTCACTTCTATCACATGTTCCCGCCCGGCAGCGCAGTCCTCTCCGCGCCCTATGTCGCGCTGCTCAACCTCTTCCGCATCTCTGCGTCGAACCCCGACGGTAGTTACAACAGCCATGGAGAAAAGGTCATTCAGGCGAGCCTCGCGTCGCTATTGATGGGCGCGCTCACGGCCATCTTCTTTTTCACGAGCCGTCTCTTGCTGCCGCTCGATTGGAGCGTCTGGATCGCGCTCGGCGGCGCGCTCGGCACGCAGGTTTGGAGCACAGCCTCGCGCGCCATGTGGTCGGACACTTGGGGCATCTTCCTGCTCGGCTACGTCATCCTGCTGCTTCTCTCCGACGCCACAGGCAGACGGCCATTTCGTCCCGTCTGGCTTGCCACCCTACTCGCGTGGATGTACTTCGTCCGCCCCACCTACTCGATCCCGATTACAGCCATCACGATCTATGTCCTTATCTATCGCCGAAACCTGTTCGTGCCCTTCGCACTGACGGGCGCGGCGTGGTTCGCAGCCTTCGTCGCATACTCATACTTTCACTTCGGCCAACCGCTGCCTTTTTACTATCGCGCCAGCCGCCTCAAATTCGACTCGTTCTCAATTGCTTTCGCCGGAAACCTCATCAGCCCCTCGCGCGGCCTGTTGACACACGTCCCCGCCCTTTTCTTCGTCGCCTATCTTCTCCTGCGTTACGCGCGCGAGTTGCCGCACGCGCGACTAGCCTGCGTCGCGCTCGGCGTCATCGTCCTACATTTGTTGGTAATCGCGGGCTTCACGCCCTGGTGGGGCGGCCACTCGTTCGGGCCGCGCTACACGACGGGACTCGTGCCCTGGTTCGTGCTGCTCGCCACGCTCGGCGTCAAAGCGATGTTGATGTGGAGGGAGAAACACGCGGAAGCAGGCGGGTCTTTAGGTTGGCGAGCGACGCTCTACGCCGGCGCGGTGTTGCTCGTCTTGAGCGTGCTTATCAACGGGCGCGGCGGAATCACACCCGACACACTGCGCTGGAACGTGTACCCGCAGAACATCGACGAACATCCTGAGCGAGTGTGGGATTGGCGACACCCGCAAGTTTTAGCCTACGGGATCGGCGAGGAAAAACATTAACCTCAAACAGCCGCTTCCTCATCAACTTCATTAGTCAGCCGCTTGCTTGATCTTCTCCGACAAATACCAGGACATATAGCCCGCGTACTTTTCCTGTAAATCCGTCCGACGCCAATCCTGCCCCGTGATGATCTTCCGGCACGCGGGCGCGCCGCAGCGACACTCCAGACGGTAAGTGTCGTCATCCGTCGTCGCCCAGTCGTGCGTCAACTCTTCTCCCGCGCGTATGTCGCGCATGGCGACGAAGACGATCTGCCCGCGCACACCGATGTTCGGTTCGCACGAGTGGTTGCTGAAGATCATGCTGCCCTCGCGTTCGTCCGCCGTGAGTGGGCCGATGAAGAGGTCTTCGCCGATCTGAATTTCGGCGGGGCCGAGCGCGGCTTCGACCGTGCGGAGCGTGCGACGGTCGAAGATGTGCCCGCCTTTCACCGCGACGATCTCGTCTCTCGCAAACGCCTCGACCGCGAACAAGCCGCGCCCGTGAATCCGGCTCTCACGCACGACGGCCTTCGGTGAAATGTAAGATAAATTCGTCATGAGGAAACAAGCCTGCTAACTTTTATCGCCATCGCCTCCGAAACGCGCTTCCGTTAAGTTGCCGCGTTGCGTTCCGTGCATGAGCGTCAACTGCGGGTAAGACCTCGGCTCGGCTTCCGTCTCCGTGAGTTCGAGCAGGCGCTCGGCCTCCAAGATCAACTCTTCCGCGCCTTCAATCTCTACGAACAGCCCGAACGGCAATTCATCAATCACCACTTCGACGCCCGCCACGAGCCAGGTCTCCCTGCGCTTCTCGTAGACGGCAGCGGGCGTGTAGCCGAGCGCATCGAGTATGGCGGCGAGTGCGTCCGCGTCTTCAACCACCGTCTCGTCTTCGCGTCGGCGTTTGATGCCGAGAGAACCGGCCATGCTCTCCTTGAACGTGAAGACCGCGCGCCCGTTCACACGACGCAGGCGCAACACGCGATTGCCGCGCTCAAGCCCCGGCCCCGCATACAAAGTGTTCTCCTCAAATTCTTCGCCGCGCGTCTCCGCCCCCAACGCACGCAGACGCTCACGCAAACGCGTCGCCGCGCCGCCGCCCTCAAGCCTGTACTTCTTCTCTATCTCAGTGCCCATATCGAATCACGCTTGCCTGAGCCAGCGCAGGACTTCGGGGATGCTTGCGCTCTTGCCGTACATCAACATGCCGACGCGATAGATGCGCGCCGCCGCCCAGACGAAAAGCACGACCGATGCGAGGCCGACGCCGAGCGAGAGCGCGATCTGCCACAGCGGCGGCGTCTCCGTCACGATTCGCACGAGCATCGTGATCGGCGAGAAGAAGGGCGCGATTGATACCCAGAAGGCGAAGGTCGAATTGGGATTGCGGATCACTGGAAACGCCATGTAGATGCTGATGACGGAGAGAAAGATGAGCGGCATGACCATCTGCCCCGCTTCCTTTTCCGTCGTCACCATCGAACCGACGAGCACGTAGATCGTCGCGTACATCAAAAAGCCTACGATGAAAAACAGCAGCGCGTAGATGAAGAACGAAAACGGCATGCGCGGCAAAGTCACGTCCATCCCGCTCGACGCCAGCATCCCGATGCCGTAGAGCGTGAACGCGCCGAACAGCAAAGCCCAGATCGCGTATTGCGTGATGGCGACGAGCGAGACACCGATCAACTTGCCCATCATCAGATGAAACGCGCGCACCGACGAAAAGAGCACTTCCGAGATGCGCGTCGTCTTCTCTTCTACCACCGATGACAGGATGACCTGCCCGTACATCAAAATCCCCATGTAGATGAAGAGGCCGACGAACATCGCCAGCCCGAAACTGCTGCCGCCGTCGCCGCGCTCCTCCGCGCCCTCTTTGATCTTGAACTCCGACAAGCCCGCCTCGCGGTTCAACTCGCGTACGCGCGTGCTGTCTATGTTCGCGTCGCGCATACGCTGTTCGATAACGGCGCGGTTCAAGCGATCCTGCACCTGCGACTTCGTGATCAAGTCGCTCAGATTGCGCGCGTGATATTCCACCTTGCCGTTCTGCTCAAGTATGTCCTTCGGGATGATGAGATAAACGTCCAACTCGCCGCGCACGCCGCGCCCGTTCAAGTCGGCCTTCACTTCGTCGAGCGTGCGCCCATCCGTAGCAACCTGTGTCACTTCGTAGTGCGACTCTAACGCTTCGCCCGCCTTTCGCATCTGCGCTTCGCGGTCGTTCGGAGGCGCGTTTGTTAAGTCGGCGGCGCGCTTCGCGTCGTTGCCGCCGTCGTCGCTTCTCCTTAACAACGACTCGCGCACGGCGTCGTACATCCTTCCCGTTTCGTCAACGACGGCAACTTTCGTCGCGCCGCCGGTTCTCAACGAAAAGAGCAGCCCGGGAACGACCGCGAAGCTGACGATGATGAGCGGCCCGAGCAGCGTCGAGATGATGAACGATTTTGTGCGCAGGCGATTCAAGTATTCGCGCTTGATGATGACCAGCAATTTCTTCATGCGCCCTCCCCGACCTTCTGCAAGAAGATGTCGTGCAAACTTGGCTCGACCTGCTCGAAGCGCGTCACGCGCGCGCCCCCTTCGACCAGACGGTGCAACAACTCCTGCGCGTCCGCTCCGTCGGCCAAAAGCACTTCGACGTAGTCACCGTAAGGCTTGACGCTCGCAACTAACCGCGCGTCCTGCAAAGTCCCGTCCGCGCCCTCCGCGCGCAACGCGACGGCGCGGCGTCCGAAACTGCTCTTGACCTCGCGCAGACTCCCCTCAAAAACTTTTCGCGCGCGATTGATGAGGCAGATGTCGTCGCAGAGTTCTTCGGCCTGCGACATCATGTGCGTGGAGAAGATGATGGTGCGGCGTTCGGACTTGAGTTCGAGCAGCACGTCTTTCAGCAGTTCGGCGTTGACGGGGTCGAGGCCGGAGAAGACTTCGTCGAGGATGAGCAAATCGGGCGAGTGCATCACGGTGGCGATGAACTGTATCTTCTGCTGCATGCCCTTGGAGAGTTCGTCGGTTTTGTGCGTCTTCCACTCGGAGAGTTTGAGACGCGCGAGCCAGCGGTCGAGTTGCGCGTCCGCGTCGCGCGCCGACAGCCCTTTTAGTTCGCCGAAGTAGCGCAACTGCTCGCCGACGCGCATCTTTTTGTAGAGGCCGCGCTCCTCCGGCAAGTAGCCGATGCGATCCTGCAAACGCTCGGACATCTGTTCGCCGAAGAGTTCGATGCGGCCTGAATCGGGCGCGAGGATGTTGACGATCATGCGTATGGTCGTCGTCTTGCCCGCGCCGTTCGGCCCGATGAGGCCGAAAATCCGTCCGGCGCGAACTTGCAAACTCAATTCGTCAACCGCGACGAAGTCATCGAATTTTTTCGAGACGCGTTCGAGCGCGAGGGTTACAACGTCTTCGTTCAAAAGTTTTCTACACCTCCGGCGGACGCCGTGAAGATAAGAGCGTGCGGGCGTCGCGAGCAGATTCACCGACGGCGTTTAATACGGAAGGCGCACGGCTAAAGTTCTATAACTTGCACGACGGCTCGCTCTCGCTCTCACGCCGTCGGCGGTGCTATGATGCTCTCCGTCAACATCGCTTCGACGCTTCGCGCAGGTTAACGGCAATGCTGTCAAACACCCTTCCCTTCCGGCGCGCCCTGTTCTTGCTCTCGCTCTGCTGCCTGCCGCTCGCCTCAAGCGCGCGGGCGCAGGAGAAGCAACCGTCGCCCACGCCCGATTCTTCCGACGAAATCGTCCGCGTCAACACCGAACTCGTGCAGACGGACGTGATCGTCTTAGACAAGCAGGGCAAGTTCGTTGACGGTCTTCGCCCCGAACAATTCGAGCTTCGCGTGAACGGCAAGCCGCAGGCGATATCTTTCTTCGAGCGCGTGGCCGCCGGAAGCGTCAACGAAGACGCGCAACTGGCTGCGGCGCGCGGCAATCGCGGCGCAACGAACACGACTCCGGCAAACAACGCGACCGTTCCCGCCGTCGCGCCCAAACCGCTCGACCGTGGCCGCGTCGTCCTCTTCTTCATAGACGATCTGCATCTCTCCGCCGCAAGCCTCGCGCGCACGCGCGGGCTCCTGCTCCGCTACATCGAAGAGCAGATGGGGCAAAACGATCAAGCCGTCATCGCCACCGCCAGCAACCAACTCGGATTCCTCCAACAACTCTCCGACGACAAGCGCATACTGCGCGCCGCCGCCGCGCGCCTGAGCCTTCGCGAAGTCGTCGTGCGCGATTACCAACGCCCGCAGATGACGGAGCTACAGGCGCTCGTCATCGAACGAAACGATCCGAACGTCCTCAACTATTTCGTTGATGCCACGTTGAAAGAGAATCCCGTCTTCGGCGACCCGCGAAACGCGCGCATGTCAGCAGAGGCGCAGGTGCGCCAGCGCGCATCGCAACTCGTTCAACAGTCCACGTCATCCGCCATGAACACGCTCTACAGCCTGCGCAGCCTGATGCGCACGATGGCGCAGTTGCCGGGGCGCAAACTCGTCTATCTCATTTCGGACGGCTTTCCCGTTGAGATGCGGCGTTCGGAAATCAGCGATGGGTTGCGTCGTGTGACGGACGCGGCTTTGCGCGGCGGTGTCGTCGTCTACACGCTCGACGCGCGCGGACTGTCGGCGGACATGACCGGAATGCCAGACGTTACGAGCGACGCCGGGCCAGACATCGCAGGTCAACTTGCGATGGGTTCGCTCAACGAAACGACGGCGCGCCAAGAGCCTCTGCGCATCATTGCCGACGAAACGGGCGGGCGTGCCCTGCTCAACACGAACGCGCTCGGCGATGCGCTCGTCAAATCCATCAAAGAAACTTCGGTCTACTATCTGCTCGCCTGGCGACCCGAAGGAGCGGAGCAGCGCGGCGGGAAGTTTCAACGCCTCGAAGTGAGCATAAAGGATCGCTCGGACGTGAGCGTGCTCGTGCAGCGCGGTTTTTACACGACGCCGCCCGCCGAACCGGCGCGCGCCAAGGAAGCCAAACGACAAGCGGACGCGAAAGAGAAAGACCTGCCCGCCGCCAAGCAGAACAAAGAACTGCTCGCCGCGCTCCACTCGCTCTTTCCGAAGTCCGCGCTTCCAACCTCGCTTGCGCTCAACTATTTCAACCTGCCGCCGAGCGGCACGATCCTGACCACGTCCATACAGGTCGAGCGCGGGGCTACTACTACAACTGCCGCGCCCGCCGGAGACAAAACTCCTCCCGAACAGATCGAAGTCGTCGGCGCGCTCTACGACGAACGCGGCGAACTCAAAAACGCTTTCCAGCGTCGCCTCAACATCACGCCGAACACATCGCCCACCTCGCCATACGCGAACCGGCTCATCGTGAGTAGTCATCTGGCCGTCGCGCCGGGCATCTATCAGGTGCGCATCGCCGCGCGCGATCCGCTGAGCGGTCGCACGGGCAGCGCCGCGCAGTGGATCGAAATTCCAGACCTCACTAAAGGCAAACTCGCTCTCAGCAGCGTCTTCATCGGCGAGCAGTCGAGCACAGAGATCGTGCCTGCTAAGGACGCACAGGAGAGTGTGCTGCCCGTAGGCATCAGCGTGGATGGGCGTCTTGCGCGCTCATCGCGCATGCGCTTCTTCACATACGTTTATAACGCGGCACGCGCTGCGAACGTCCCCGATGTTGCCTTGCAGGTGCAGGTGTTTCGCGACGGCCAGCCCGTCATCACCTCGCCTCTGCGCAAACTCGAAATCGACGGCATGACCGATTTGACGAGCCTACCCTACGCCGCCGAACTCTCTCTATCGGGACTCACCGCCGGTCGCTACGCCCTCCAGATCACTGCCATTGACCGCGTCTCGAAGACCAGCGCCTCGCAACGCGCCAAGTTCATAGTCGAGTGAGAGCGATAGGACGGGAAACATTCACCGCAGAGACGCGGAGAACGCAGAGGGGGCACAGAGAAATTCAAATTCTCTGCGCCCCCTCTGCGCTCTCTGCGGTGAATGTTTCTTTATGAATCGAGCACGATGCGCCGCGCCGAGACGATCTGCTCGAAGGATTGCAACTCGTCGAGCGTCTCCTGGTCGAGCGGCGCGTCTGTTTCGATCACGGCCATCGCTTCGCCGCCGCGCTCGCGCCTGCCCAAGTGAAAGCGGCTAATGTTGACGCCGTGCGCGCCGAGGATCGTGCCGACGCGACCGATGACGCCGGGCACGTCGTGGTTGCGCGTAACGACCATGTGACCCGACGGGATCGCCTCGATGCGAAAGCCGTTGATCTCCGTGATGCGCCCGCCGTCGCCGCCCGTGCCGAAGAGCGCGCCGGAGACGGTCTGCTCGCCGCCCGTCGTTAAAACGCGCGTCGTGATCGCGGGCGTCAGTTCGCCGACCGCGCCGCGCATCTGCGCGTTGGTCACAACGATGCCGCGCTCCTCCGCGATGAGAAACGCGTTGACGACGTTGACGCGCGCGCTCATGTCGCGCAAAAGTCCCGCGAGGAAGGCACGCGTCACGGGCGCGGCATCCAACTCCGCCAACTCGCCCGCGTACTCGATCCTCACTTCGCGCACGGCCTCGTCAATCAACTGCGCGTGAAACCTGCCGAGGCGTTCGGCGAGGACGAGGTAAGGCGAGAGCGCATGCAACTCCTGTGCGCCGAGCGCGGGAGCGTTCACCGCGCCGCGCAGCGCGCCCGTCTGAAAATAGTCGCGCATCTGTTCGGCCACCGTCACGGCCACGCCCTCCTGCGCCTCTTTCGTCGAAGCGCCGAGATGCGGTGTCGTGATCACACCGTCGAGTTGCAGCAGAGGATTATTCTGCGCAGGCGGTTCTTCCTCGAACACGTCAAGCGCCGCGCCCGCCACGCGCCCCGTCTGTAAGGCTTCGTAGAGTGCGCGCTCGTCTATGAGTCCGCCGCGCGCGCAATTGATGATGCGCACGTCGGGCTTCATGCGCGCAAACTCGCGCGCACCGATGATGCCGCGCGTCTCCGCCGTCAGAGGCGTGTGGACTGTGAGGAAGTCTGCGCGCGCGCAAACTTCTTCGAGCGTGGCGAGTTCGAGTTCCATGTCGCGCGCCTGTTCGGGTGCGACGAACGGATCGAACGCCAAGACCTTCATCTCGAAGCCGCGCGCGCGGCTCGCCACCACGCGACCGATGCGACCGAGACCCACAACGCCCAGAGTCTTGCCGCGCAACTCGACGCCGACGAATTTCTTACGCTCCCATTTGCCGCCGCGCAAACTCGCGTGCGCCTGCGGCACGCCGCGCGCGAGCGCGAGCAACAGTGCGAGCGTATGCTCGGCGGTCGTCATCGTGTTGCCGTCGGGCGCGTTCATCACGATGATGCCGCGCGAGGTCGCCGCCGGAACGTCTATGTTGTCAACGCCGACTCCGGCGCGCCCGATTGCGCGCAGGCGTACGGCCTCGTCCATCAAAGCGGCAGTTACTTTCGTCTCGCTACGCACGACCAGCCCGTCGTAGTCGCGCACGATCTCGCGCAGTTCGTCCGGCTTGAGTCCGGTTCGCTTTTCCACCGTGAAGCCCGCCGCGCGCAAAGGTTCAAGCCCGCTTTCGCTCACGTCGTCCGATACAAGAATTTTAATATTGTCCATATTCAATGAAATTTATATTTCCTCTGCGCTAACTCTGCGACTTCTCCGCGTCTCAGCGGTGAACGCTAGTTAGTCAAGCACTCACCGGTGAGCCGCAGAGCCAAACTGCAGAGTTAGCGCAGAGAGATTTAAACATCCCAATCGCGTATCTCTATATCGTTTAACGCACACCACGCCGCCAGCAATAATCCACGCTCCACGAACCGCCACCGGCCACAGAGAGATAAAGGAATACGAAGCAGTAAAGCACGGCCAACTCGCCCCGATTCAACATCGGCCAGAATCCTTGCGGCGCGTGCGCCATGAAGTAGGCCGCCGCCATCAGGCCGGACAGGATGAACGCGACGGGGCGTGTGAACAGTCCTATAAGTAAGAGCAGACCGCCAAAGAATTCAAGTACTCCGGCGAAGCCCATCATTGACATGAGCGGCGGCGTCTGCGAGCCTTGCGCGCCCTGCGGGAAGCCGAAGAGTTTCTGCGCGCCATGCTGCATCAACAGCAAGGCTACGACGATTCGCAGGACGCTCAACAGGCGCGGCGACCACACGGCGTAGAACGAAACAGGATTATCCATAGAAGTAGCTCCAGTAATTATAAATTTTCGCCTCCACCGAAGAAGAACGCGCGACATTCTCTTCACGCTCGTGCGGAGACGTTAAGGCCGACGGACTTTTATCCCTCGCCCTTTGCCCTCATCTTCTCGATCACATCGGCCCGCCGGAGTCTCTGCCGTCGGCTGTGCTGCCGCGCGAAGTGTCGGGCGTGCCGTCGGGCGAGGGTGCGGAAGATGAATCGGATGCGCCGGACGTTTTGCCTTGCGCGGCGGGATCGGTTTGAGTTTGTTGGATGTCGCTCAGCGTGTCGCTGCTCGTGGCTTCGTCTTGCCGCGCGGCGGTCTGGGCGCTCGTGTCGTCGGCGTCCGCGCCGGGTTTTGTCTGTTTGCCTTCGTCCATTTTCTTCTCCTTCTAAAACAGCAGATAAATTGTGGTCAGCAGCGACATCAGCGCGGCGGCATAGACGCCCGCGAGCACGTCGTCGGCCATGATGCCAAGTCCGGCTTCGAGCGATTCGAGGCGGCGGATCGGGTAGGGCTTCCAGATGTCGAACACGCGAAACGCCAGAAAGCCCGCGACGATTGCCCACGCCCCCACGCCCACAGGCAAAAACACGAACGTCAATATCTGCCCGATGACCTCGTCAATTACGACCGCGCCCGGGTCTTTGCGCGCAAGCAGCGACTCGCAACGCGTCGCCGCCCAGACGCCCGCAATCGTCATCACGATGAGCATCAAAAGCACGACGGTCGTACGCAAAGATTCGAGCGGCGGCGTGCTCCACCCGCGCGACTCCGCGTAGAGAAAAGCCTGCACGCTCATCGCGCGCGCGCCGAGATACAGACCGACGCCGACGAGCGATCCCCAAGTGCCCGGCGCGAGCGGAATCAAACCGACGCCGCACGTCGCCACCGCCAGCGCAATGTAATCCCTGAGACCACGCTCGCGCGGCGCACGCCCGATGAAGGCGGTCGTCACCACCGACGGGTTCAGCTCGTCGCTCGATTCTTTAACAACCTTCATAAAAGTGACAAGTGACAAGTGACAAGTGACAAGATGGAAAGGCAAGTTGATTTAACTTGTCACTTGTCACTCGTCACTTATCACTGTTCGATGATGTGTCCGATGAGATCGTATTCGTGTGCGTCTGTAATCTGGACGTTGACGAAGTCGCCGGGTGCGGGCGCGAAGCCTTCGGGGGCGTCGTTGATGAGGACGACGCCGTCAATGTCCGGCGCTTGCGTCTCCAAACGCCCCTGCCAGAGCAGGTCTGTCTCTTTCGCCGCGCCTTCAAAGAGAACGCGCACAGTCTCACCGATGCGCGCGCGGTTGCGTTTGAGCGAGATGCGACGCTGCTCCTTCATCAAGCGGTCGCGCCGTTTGGCAGCGACTTTCGGATCAACTTTATCCGTCAAGTCGTAAGCGGGCGTTCCTTCTTCATCCGAATAGGTGAAGACGCCGACGCGGTCGAACTCTACGTTGCGTACGAAGGCCATGAGTTCGTCGAAATCCTCTTCGGTCTCGCCGGGGAAGCCCGTGATGAAGGTGGTGCGCACGCCGATGCCCGGTACGCGTTTGCGTACGCGCTCGATCAAACGTTCGAGGCTCGCGCGATTGCCGCCGCGCCGCATCAACTTCAGGACGTTCTGCGACGCGTGCTGCAAAGGCATGTCGAGATACTTGACGGCCTTCGACTCCGTCGCCATCACGTCGAGGAACAGATCGCTGATGTGCGTCGGGTAGGTGTACATCACGCGTACCCATTCGATGCCATCTAGCCGCGCGAGTTCGCGTAGCAGGTGCGCCAGGCCGTCCGGTTGTTCGAGGTCTTCGCCGTAGCGCGAAGAGTCTTGCGCGACGAGGATGAGTTCACGGACGCCGCGCGCCGCGAGAGCTTGCGCCTCACTCACGACCGAGCCGAAGCGGCGGCTGCGAAAATGGCCGCGCATCTGCGGGATGAAACAGAAAGCGCACGGGCGGTCGCACCCTTCGGCGATCTTGATGAAGGCGCTGTAGACGGGCGTTGCGAGCACGCGCGGCGTTGACTCGTCGTAGAGATAAGTCGCGCTCTGGTTGCCGAGCGAGATGACGGGAAGCGAGCGCGTGTTTACCTTCTCATCGCAAACTTTCGTGATGTCGTTGATCTGATTCGTGCCGATGAAAGCATCAACTTCCGGTATCTCCGCGCGCAACTCGTCGCGGTAACGCTCGACGAGACAGCCCGCGACGACGAGCCGCTTGGCACGCCCGTCGGTCTTCATCCGCGCCGCTTCGAGGATCGCGTTGATAGATTCCTGCTTCGCCGAATCGATAAACCCGCAGGTGTTCACGACGAGCGTTTCGGCCTCCGCCTCGTCCGTCGTGATCTCATAACCGGCGGCGGCGAGTTGACCCATCATCACCTCGCTGTCAACCAGATTCTTCGGGCAGCCTAAACTTATAAAGCCAATCTTCTTCATTACAGTGACAAGTGACGAGTGACGAGTGACGAGATAGAAGACAAGTTTTTTGTTTTAACTTGTCACTCGTCACTTGTCACTCGTCACTCCTTTCCCTTCCCTTCCATACGCCGCAGCCATTCTTCGATGCGGGCGGCTTCCGCCGTTGTCAGTTCGTGCGCGCCGAAGCGCACGCGGTTATAAGAGCGCGTCAGGAGCGTCGCTTCGGGCATTCCTGTCGCCGCCGCAAATTCGAGCGGCGTCTCGTCGGGCGCGCGCAGCAGGCCGCGCGATTCGAGTGCTTTTGTCATGCGTTCGTAGAAAACGACGGACGAATAATTTTTCTTCGTGCGATGCCTGAACCATAACCAAGCCGGTAAATTCCAATGCCGCACGCGCGCTACGAACAGCACAAGTAGTCCGAATAGCAACGCAAGCGCGACGAGCGCGGGCGCACTCTTGAGTATTATGTTGCCCTGCGCGTTGCCGCCCGCCGTTGCCAGACCTTGCCACCACGCGGCGAGTCCGGCGCGCAGTTCGGAGAAGGTCTGTCCCGCCGTCTGGCGGTAGACGCCGAGTTGGCCGCGCAGTGATGTCGCAAGTGATCGCTGTTCCTGCTTATCATAAGCGACGACATATTGAATCCAAAACAGTTCGAGAGCTTCCGTGTACTTACTGATCCGCCCGCGCAGGCCGCTGCCGCCGTTGCTGCCCGGTCGCCCGACAAACGGCGTCGGGTCGAAAGTCACCCACTCGCCCGTCTCCGGGAAATAAACCTCGACCCACGAATGCGCGTCCGACTGCCGGACTGTGTACACGTCTGCCGCATCATTGTACTCGCCCAACTGAAAACCGTTGACGACGCGCGTGGCAACGCCAGCCGTGCGCAGCATGACGGCCATCGCCGTAGAGAAATATTCGCAGTGGCCTTCGCGTACGCGGAACATGAAATCGGCGAGCGGGTCAACGGCTCCGCCCGATTTCTGTTCCAACGTGTAGCGAAAATTTTGCTGGAAGTAGGCTTCGATAACGCGCGCGGCGTCGTAGCGATTGCCGGAGCGCGTGCCGACTATCAAACTGCGCGCGAGGTCGCGTATGCGCGGATCGAGGTTGTCGGGCACTTCGAGGTAACGCTCGAAGGCGCGCGGGTAAAGCGCGAGATCGCGGCGCAACTCTTCGGCGGGCGGCTCGGTCGTGTCGGAGAAGGCGCGATAGGAGATGCGCTCGCCGGAGTGATCGCGCGTCGTCAAACCGTCCTCGCCGTCAACGCCGATGTAAGGGAGCGCGGCCTGGATGGCGACGGGGCGCGAGGCGATGAAGAGGACGGGCGTGTCAACGGGTTCGACGAAGAAGGTCTGCGTCGTCAGGTGTTCGAGCGACTCGGTTGTACCGAACTGAAAAAGGTTTCGTTCGTTTGCGCGGCGGTACTCGATCTCCTTCTTCGACCTACGCCACGCGCGCCCGCTGAACTCGTCGAGCGCAACGCCGCGCCAGCGCAAAGTCTGATGACGCGCAGCCTGTGGGTCTTCGACGCGCACGCGCATCACGACGCGCTCGCTCTGTTGCAGGCGACCGATGTCGCCGAGCGTCACTTCGTCGGAAAAACCTACGACGCCGTTCAGGCCACCCTCGGCGCGAGCGAGCGCGCTTCCGCTGAAACGCGGCATGATGAAAAAAATGGGCAGCGCCAGCGCGAAGATGAGCGCGAGCAGAGAAAGCGCAACGAGCGGAAGACGCCTGGCGTCGCCGCCGTGCGTTTTGGTCGAACTTTTTTTCGATAGGCGGCTCAGCCAGCGTGCGCGCGGTGCGGATAGCAAACGCGTCTCCTGAATCTTGATGGCGCGGCGCGCTTTTCTGATCTCGAAGCAAACGACTGTCGAGAGCGCGCAGAAGGTGTAGAGCGCGAGCGTCGTGACGAACATAGGACTGACGCTCAAGCCCGCCGCAAGCAGCACTTCAAAAAACGAGATGAGGTAGAGAAACAGCCAATCGCGGTCGGCTTTGACCTGCGCGAGTTTGACGGCGGAGAGAAAGAGTATGAAGTGCGTGAGCGAAGCGATTCCGGCGCGCGCGGTCTCGCCCGGCCAGACGACTGTGGATTGAAATTTCCAATCGAGATAAAGCAGCGGGAGCGACAGTATGACCGCAACCATTCCGGCGCGCTCCGACAACTGCCAACGCGTCTCTTCAAATTTCCACGCCGCCACAACAAGCAGCGCGAACGCAAACGAGAGCGCCGCGCCCATGCCGCCGGAGACGGCCAACGCCAGCGTGCCGCTCGCGATCATGGCGTAGGAAGAGATGCGGAAGTAGGTGTCGAAAGTCACGTCTGTTTTGATGTGGGCACAACATGCTCAGGAGGAGGAGCGCGTTTTGACGGGGACGATCTCGATCTCGAAGAGCTTCGGCCACATTTTGCCTGTGACGAACAGGCGCTTGCCCGCTTCGTCGTAAGCGATGCCGTTGAGAACGTCCTCTTCGCCCGTGCGGTCTTTCGTCTTGAGCAGCCCCGTCATATCAATCCAGCCGAGAATTTTTCCCGACTTCGGATCGAGTCGCACGATGCGATCTGTCTGCCAGATGTTGGCGTAGATTTCGCCGTCTATGTATTCGAGTTCGTTCAACTCGTTGACCGGCTCGCCCGCGTCGAAGACGCTGATGGTGCGTGTTGTCTGGAGCGTTTTGGGATCGAGGAAGCGTATCTGGTTTGTGCCGTCGCTCATGATGAGCGATTGGCCGTCGTGCGTGAGTCCCCAGCCTTCGCCTGAGTAATCGAACTCGCCCTGCTTCTGGAAAGTCTCCGGGTCGTAGATGAACCCTTTGTGCCCCTGCCACGTCAACTGGAAAACTTTGTTGTTGAAGACCGTCATGCCTTCGGCGAAATATTCTCTGGGCACGGAGATTTGTTTGATGACTTTGCCGGTCTTCAATTCGACCTTGCGCAAACTCGAAGAGCCGTATTGCCCAGTGCTCTCCCACAAAATCCCGTCCATGTAGATCAACCCTTGCGTGTAGGCGCGTCGGTCGTGCGGCCAGGTGTTTTTGACTTTGTAAGTGTAGGTGGGAACTACGTCCGAAGTCGTCGCCGTTACTGCGGCGTTGCTTACGGCGTCTGAATTGACGGGCGGAGTTTGCTGCGAGAGTGGCGTACTCGTAGCAACGGTTCGTCGTCCGGTGTTAGCGGTAGTAGTCTCTATAGTGCCGCCGCATCCTGTGACGAGCAGGGCGCAGGCGAGCAGCGAATTGCGGTAGAGCCGTTTTTTCATCTGAAGACACACCCCGACATTAAAGATGACTAAACCTTACTGGAAGTTCCCTCGAATATTTTCTCAGAGCGGCGAAAATTAGAAAAGCCCGCTCAAGACTTGACGCTTGAGCGGGCTTTCTATAATTAATCCGGCGACTTCCTACTCTCCCACGCAGCTACCCGCGCAGTACCATCGGCTCCAAGAGGCTTAACTTCCGTGTTCGGGATGGGAACGGGTGTGACCCTCTCGACAAAATCACCGGAAAACTTGAAAGAGCGTGTAAAAGGGCTTGGACAATCGAATAGTGACACTAGGCTAAATCAAAAGTTGTGCGAAGCGAACCAAAAGAATTTACCAGACGATTTTGCTAGTCAGTAAATTTAATGGTCAAGCCTTGGGAACATTAGTACTGGTCAACTGAACACATTGCTGTGCTTACATTTCCAGCCTATCAACGTGGTGGTCTACCACGAGTCTCACTGGCAGGTCTAATCTTGGGTCTGGCTTCACGCTTAGATGCATTCAGCGTTTATCCATGCTCCACATAGCTACCGAGCGCTGCCGTTGGCACGACAACTCGTACACTAGAGGTGGATCCATCCCGGTCCTCTCGTACTAAGGACAGATTCCCTCAAACCTGCTCCGCCCACACCAGATAGGGACCGAACTGTCTCGCGACGTTCTAAACCCAGCTCACGTACCTCTTTAATTGGCGAACAGCCAAACCCTTGGGAGCTTCTGCACCCCCAGGATGAGATGAGCCGACATCGAGGTGCCAAACCCTACCGTCGCTGTGGACGCTTGGGTAGGATCAGCCTGTTATCCCCGGCGTACCTTTTATCCGTTGAGCGACGGCCCTTCCATACAGAACCGCCGGATCACTAACTCCTACTTTCGTACCTGTTCGACTTGTTTGTCTCGCAGTTAAGCTGGCTTTTGCGTTTACACTCTACGGCTGATTTCCAAACAGCCTGAGCCAACCTTCGAGCGCCTCCGTTACAATTTGGGAGGCGACCGCCCCAGTCAAACTACCCGCCTGATAGTGTCCCTCCACCGGATAACGGTGGTAGGTTAGAACGCAGACAAACGAAGGGTGGTATCTCACCGTTGGCTCCCCCGAAGCCGAAGCCCCGAGTTCACAGCCTCCCACCTATCCTGCGCATCGTTTGCCCGTATTCACTATCAAGTTGTAGTAAAGGTGCACGGGGTCTTTCCGTCTAGATGCGGGAAACCGGCATCTTCACCGGTACTACAAATTCGCTGTGTCTCTCGTTAAGACAGCTCCCAGATCGTTACGCCATTCGTGCAGGTCGGAACTTACCCGACAAGGAATTTCGCTACCTTAGGACCGTTATAGTTACGGCCGCCATTCACTGGGGCTTCGATTCGAAGCTTCGGCCTTGCGGCCTAACCCCTCCTCTTAACCTTCCAGCATTGGGCAGGCGTCAGCCCCCATACGTCGTCTTCACGACTTTGCGGAGACCTGTGTTTTTAGTAAACAGTCGCCTGGGACATTTCTCTGCGACCCTGTTCTTGGTGAACAGGGCTACCCTTCTCCCGAAGTTACGGGTACAATTTGCCGAGTTCCTGAACGAGAGTTCTCACAAGCGCCTTAGGATTCTCACCCCACCTACCTGTGTCGGTTTGCGGTACGGTCAGATGACGTGTATAGCTGAACGAGAATTTTCTTGGCAGCTGGGGTCAGCAACTTTTTTCCAGCCCGAAGGGCTGTACTTTCGTCCCAGTCTTTACCTTGATGTCGCCCGGATTTGCCTAAGCGACAGGCTATAACTGTTCAACCGGATATCCATAACCGGTCTTGCCTACCCTACTGCGTCCCCCCACAGCACACGCTACTGGTTCCGGAATTTTAACCGGATTTCCATCGACTACGCCTTTCGGCCTCGCCTTAGGTGCCGACTTACCCTGAGCAGATTAACTTTACTCAGGAAACCTTAGGTTTACGGCGCGCGGGGTTCTCACCCGCGTTATCGCTACTTATGCCGACAGAGTCTTTTCTGATCGCTCCAACGACCCTTACGGTGTCGCTTCGACGCTACAGAATGCTCGCCTACCATCGTGTCCGAAGACACAATCCGAAACTTCGGTGTACAGTTTTAGCCCCGTTGTATTGTCGGCGCAGGGCTGCTTGACCAGTGAGCTATTACGCTTTCTTTAAAGGATGGCTGCTTCTAAGCCAACCTCCTGGCTGTCAGTGCTTCCCCACTTCCTTTTCCACTTAACTGTAACTTGGGGACCTTAGTTGTCGGTCTGGGCTCTTTCCCTCTCGACCACGGAGCTTAGCCCCCGTAGTCTGACTCCCGGATATACGTGCGCGGCATTCAGAGTTTGATTGGGTTCGGTAACCTTGTGAGGCCCCTAGCCCATTCAGTGCTTTACCACCGCGACGATTCATCCGAGGCTAGCCCTAAAGCTATTTCGGCGAGAACGAGCTATCACGAAATTTGATTAGCCTTTCACCCCTATGCACAGTTCATCCAAATGGTTTTCAACCCAAACTGGTTCGGACCTCCACTAAGTGTTACCTTAGCTTCATCCTGACCATGCATAGATCATCTCGCTTCACGTCCGAATACCACAGACTAAACGCGCTATTAACACTCGCTTTCGCTTCGGCTACGCTAATTTAGCTTAACCTTGCCTGTGACATTCACTAGCCGGCTCATTATGCAAAAGGCACGCGGTCAGTCAGGACGAACCTTGACCTCCCACTGCTTGTAAGCAGACGGTTTCAGGTACTATTTCACTCCCCTCACCGGGGTTCTTTTCACCTTTCCCTCACGGTACTGGTTCACTATCGGTCACATTGGAGTATTTAGCCTTACCGGATGGTCCCGGCGAATTCATGCAGGATTCCTCGTGTCCCGCATTACTCGGGTGTCAAAGCATAACGGAGGGTTCTAAGTTTTCGTCTACGCGATTATCACGCTC
>DATFGP010000012.1:0-163122 GCA_035249365.1 Pyrinomonadaceae bacterium
GACGCGGCTGAGCGGTGCAGAGAGGCCGATGAGCGTGTAAAACATGCGGCTGAGCGGGTGAAAGGTGTCGCTGAGCATGTCACACAGTCGGATGAGCGGGTTAGAGGCGTCGCTGAGCGTGTAAAACAGTCGGATGAGCGCGTTACACATGCGGATGAGCGTGTTGGAGAGCCGGATGAGCGGGCGACAGGCAAGGATGAGCGTGTCGCAGGTGTGGATGAGCGCGTGACAGATGCCGCTGAGCGATGTACAGGCGCGGTTGAGCGGGCGATAGTTGTCACAGCACGAAAGTCTTCACAGAACGGAAGTCTCTTTAATTAGCTTGCCCGCCGCGAACCTCTCCGCGCCGAGCGCGCTCACGTCGAGAAGCTGCGCGCGACCGTCCAGAATCAACTCCGCGACGATCCGGCCTGTCGCGGGCGAGTGCATCACGCCGTGCCCGCTGAAGCCGTTCGCAAAAAACAGCCCGCCCACTTCTCCCGACTCCCCTATGATCGCGTGATTGTCCGGCGTCACTTCATAAAGCCCCGCGCGGCAGCGGCTCGCGTTCACCTCCGCGTCCGCCAGAAAAGGCGCACGAGAGCGTGCGCGCCGGAAAACCTTTTCGGTGAAGGACGGATCGAAGTCAGTTTTGAACCCGACGGTCTCCGCGTCGTCAGGCCACGCAAGGAGCGCGCCCGGCGCGTCCAGATTGCGCGCTTCGGGGCGGAAGTGAAAACCGTCCGACATATCTATCACCATCGGCAACCCTGCGGGCAGCGGCGCGCGCGTTCGCACGCTCAACAACTGCCTGCGCAGCGGCACGACCGGAATCTCCACGCCCGCCATGCGCGCCGTCTCCGCCGCCCACGCGCCCGACGCATTGACGACCACGCGCGTAGAGATGCGCCCGCGCGTCGTCTGCACACTTGCGACGCGCCCGCCCTCGACTTCGATCCCCGTCACGCTCGTCTCCGTCCACACGCGCACGCCGCGCTCGCACGCGCTCTCTGTGAAACCGCGCATCACTTCCAGCGGCGCGATGAATCCGTCCGTCTGGCAAAACGATCCGCCACGAACGTCGTCCGTGCGCAAGCCCGGCACGCGCCGCGCGACATCTTGTGCGCCGACGAGTTCGACGTTCGTTAGACCTTCCGCGCGCTGCCGCTCGCGCGTGAGTTTCAAATAATCGAGTTGCGCTTCTGTGGTTGCGACGAACAGATAACCGGCTGGCTCGTAGCCGCAACTGTGCCCGCCGGTCGCATCCTCGAAGCGCGTGAAGAACTCGATCGAGTAGCGCGACATCTGTATGTTGATTGACGTGGCGAACTGCGCGCGGACGCCGCCCGTCGCCTTGCCCGTCGAACCCAAGCCCTGCACGGCCTCACGCTCGCAGATCAAAACATCCGTCGAGCCGCGCTCCGCGAGATGAAACGCCACGCTCGCCCCCACGATCCCGCCACCGATGATGACCACGTCCGCCGTCTCGTTCATAAACTTTCCGTGTCGCTAATGCCTTACGCGGTCGGCAAACCTTTGCGCGCGATTGTTGCCATCACTTCCGAGAAGCGGTGTCTTCCGCCGACAGGTGTGCGACGCGTGCGGAAGCCGCCGTCACGTCGCGTAGCAGCGCGGCGACCGCCGGAGACGAGAGCGCGGCGAGGCCGAGTCCACGACCTGCGGACGAGAGGAAGCGGCGACGTGTAGGCCGGTTCATAGTTGTGCCTCTCTTTGCTGCGGTGAGTGTTGATGCAAACATTCAATCTCAAGGAACGATCATAATCTCGCTCACGCCTGCTTCCGGCAACGGGAAGCGCAGGCGGCGTTCGTCGCGCTCGTAGGAGACGCTGCGCGCGTCGCGCCCGTCAATGCTTATCTCTTTCGGCTTATCGTTGATGCCCAGAATTTCGACGAAACTTATAGCGCGTGCCGCGTCGAAAGAGCCTACGTGTTTGAAGCGAATCACGCCACCCTGTTGTTTGATAGTCGTAGAGCGCCACGCGCTCAGGCGATAGCCGTAGCCGTCGCCGCCGTCTTGATGTATGTGCCCCTCGCCGTCTGCGCCGTAGATGATCTTGACGGAGAGCGGCGCGCGCGCCATCTCGCCCGTGTGCTGGACGACAGGCTGCACAGGGATGATCGCACCGGCACGCGCGAAGAGCGGCAGGCGCGCGAGCGGCGCGTCAATCTCCGCGAACGTCCCGCCCTCGTAGCGCGCGCCCGTCCACCAATCAACCCACGCGTCGCCTTTGGGAAAATAGACGGGGCGCGTCGTCGCGCCTTGCGAGAGGACGGGCGCGACGAGCAGGTCGTTTCCTAGTAAGAACTGTTCAAGCGGAAGCGGCGGCGCGTAGGTGTTGTAGTCCGCAGGGTAGTTGAACCAGAGCGGGCGCATGACGGGCTGCCCCGTCTGTTCGTGCTCGCGAAAGAGCGTGTAGATGTATGGCAGGAGTTGATAGCGCAACTCGATGGAGGCGCGGTTGATCTTTTCAAAGTCCGCACCGAACGACCAGGGCTCTCGATCCTGCAAGCCCGTCGCGACGTGCGAACGATAGAAGGGCGTGAGCGCGGCGGCTTGCAGCCAGCGCGTGTAGAGTTCTGCGGAAGCGTTGTTGGCGAAGCCGCCCACGTCCGCGCCGACGAAGGGCAGCCCCGAAACGCTCATGTTCGTGAGCATCGCGATGGAGAGTTGGAGATGTTCCCAACTCGCAACGTTGTCGCCCGTCCAGACGGCGGAGAAGCGTTGCACGCCCGCGTAGCCCGCGCGCGTCAGGACGAACGGGCGCGCGTCTGGACGTAGCTTCTGCAAGCCTTCAAAAGTGGCGCGCGCCATCTGCATGCCGTAGACGTTGTGGTAGCGCGCGTGGTCGCCCGCCAGACCGTCGCCGAAGTGTCGCACGTCTAAGGGGAAAGTCTTTGCGGCGTCGTGCATGACGTTCGGTTGCGGCGGGCGGTTGTCGGGCGGGAAGGTGGCGGGTTCGTTCATGTCGTTCCAGAAACCCGCGACGCCCTCGTCCAAATTCCGCGCGTAGAGCGAGCCGAACCATGCGCGCGCCTTCGGGTTCGTGAAGTCTGGAAACGCGCAGACGCCCGGCCACACGCGCGCCTGAAATTCCCTGCCGTCGCGCGTCTTGTGAAAGAAACCTCCGGCGCGACCCTCTGTGTACGCGGAATAATTCTCGTCAACCTTGATGCCCGGATCGACGATGACGACGGTGCGGAAGCCGTCTTTCAACAAGTCGCTCAACATCTTCGGCGGGTCGGGAAATTTCTGTTTGTCCCAGGTGAAGATGCGATAGCCGTCCATGTAATCAATGTCTAGGTAGATAACGTCCGCAGGAATCTTGCGCGCGCGAAACTGTCGCGCAAGGTCGCGCACCTTCGATTCGGGATAATAAGAGTAGCGCGACTGTTGATAGCCGAGCGCCCAGAGCGGCGGCAGCGGCGTGCGCCCCGTCAACTCCGTATAGTCCTCCAAGACCTTCTGCGGCGTGCGCTCGCGCCCGCCCGTGAAGACGTAATAGTTTAACTCGCCTCCGTCAGCGCCGAACGTGTAACGGTTCGCCGCCGTGCGCCCCATGTCGAAATGCGTGCGGTAGGTGTTGTCGAAAAAAAGTCCGTAGGTGCGACCCTGACGAAGCGCGATGAAGAACGGGACGGATTGATAAATCGGATCGTTTCCCAACTGGTAAGCGAACGCGTCCGTGTTCCAGTTGACCAACACCTGTCCCTGTCGCGACGTGGGCAGAGCCTTCTCGCCGAAGCCGTAGTAGAACTCCAACTCGTCGCGCCGCTTCGACGCCTCAATAGCGCCGTTCTCAAGATCAAATGAAACAGGCCGCGCCGCATCGTCGTCAACGATCACGTTACCGCGCGCGTCCACCACGCTCACGGCGAAAGGCGCGCGGCTGATGACGATCTTCGGCCCTTCAACGCGCGTAGTGATCTCGACGCCCGCGCGCGTCTCACGGATAACTGCTGCAACCGTCTTGCGATCCCTCGACCACTTCGCATACGAATAATCGCGCTCGAACACGCCGCGCGGCGCGAGACGCACGCGCACCACGTCCAAGTCGAAAAACGTTACGGCGACGCGCGCCCAGCTCGACAGCGTGAGCACAACGCCGTCCGTCTCGCGCTCGACGCGCAGGACGTTGCCCGCCGCGCGCCACGCCGCGCGAACCTCTACGCACGCGAAACTCGAAACGAATAACAGTGCGAACAGAGCCGCATTGAGTCGTCGGCGACGATGTTGACAAAGTTTCTGAGTCATCCGTGCCATGTTCTTTGGCAGCCGTGCGAGTTTTCCGGCGCGTTATTTTTCGTAGACGACGCGCCCGCCGAGTATGGTAATGGCGGCTTCGGTCTGCAAAATCTCTTCGGGTTTGATCGAGAGCAGGTCGCGCGTGTGGACGGTCATGTCGGCGAGCATGCCGGGCACGAGTTGGCCTTTCTCCGTCTCTTCAAACGAGGCGTAGGCGGATTCGGCTGTGTAGCAGCGTATGGCTTCGGCGATGGAGAGTCGTTCCTGCGGCCACCAGCCTCCGGCGGGGTCGCCCTCCGTGCTCTGGCGCGTGACGGCGGCGTAGAGGCCGAGATACGGGTTGATGGGTTCGACAGGCCAGTCAGTGCCGAAGGGAACGTGGACGCCGAACGCGCGCATCTTGTGCCACGCATACGCGCCCTGCACGCGATACTCGCCGAGACGATCCTGCGCCCAACGCTTATCCGAGATGGCGTGTGACGGCTGCATCGAAGCGACGACGCCGAGATCGCGGAAGCGCGCGAAGTCCGACGGCGCGACGACCTGCGCGTGCTCGATGCGGTGACGCGCAGGAAGTGTAAGCACCAGGATTGTTTGTAGGCCAGACGGCTTCTTCCGACTTTCTTCGACCGGGGTTGGTTTGCGTTGGCGTTGCTGCTGACGTGCAGCTTCCTCGAATCCGTCGAGCGCCATGCGGTTCGCGCGGTCTCCGATGGCGTGCAAGGCGATTTGAAATCCGGCGGCGGCGCGCTCGACGATCATGCGCGTGAGTTCTTCGGGCGGGCGGCGCGGGATGCCGCTGTTGTGCGGGTCGTCTGCGAAGGGCGCGAGCATGGCGGCGGTGCGCGATCCGAGTGTGCCGTCAACGTAGCCTTTGAGCGCAGCGATGCGTATGCGCAACGGGTCAACTTTGAGCGCGGCAAACTCCGCGCGCTGCCCTGTCAGGACTTCGACCGGATCGTTGAAGTCGAGCCACTCGGAGATGCGCACAGTCAACTTGTCCGCCGCGAGCAGTTCGCGGTAGAGCGCGAGCGTCTCGTAACCCGAGACGGAATCCTGCACGGAGGTAATGCCGTAGCGTCGCGCCTCTGCGAGCGCGCGTTCGATGGCCTGCAACTTCTGTTCACGCGTCGGCGCGGGCACGACGCGCCCGACGAGCGCGGCGGCAGTCTCTTTCAAAATTCCGGTCGGTTGGCCGTCCGCGTCGTGCAAAATCTCGCCGCCTTCGGGCGCGCGCGTCTCACGCGTAACATTCGCTTTCGAGAGCGCGAGCGTGTTCGCCCAACTAACGTGGCCGTCAACGCGCTGCACGAAGACCGGATTGTTCGGCGCGACCGCGTCGAGATCGGCCTTCGTCGGCCACTGTCCGCCCCAGAGCGTGTGATCCCAACCGCGACCGAGAATCCAAGCGCCCTCCGGCAGTTCGCGTATCTTCGCGGCGATGCGCGCCTTCGCTTCTTCGAGCGTTTTTGCGCCGACGAGTTCGACGCGCAGCAGCGAGAGTCCGCCGCCGAGGAAATGTATGTGCGCGTCGTTGAAGCCGGGCGTGACGAGACGACCTTTGAGATCAATGACGCGCGCCGCCGTGTAGTCGCGCACTATCTCCGCGTTCGTGCCGACGGCGACGATGCGATCATTTTCGACGGCGACGGCCTCGGCAATCGTGCCGCGCGCGTCGGCGGTGAAAATCTTGCCGTTCGTCAGCACGAGACTGACGCGGCGTTGTACGGGCGACGGCGGCGAGACGGCGCGCGAGGCGTGCGTAGTGACGAGGATGAGCGTGACGAGAGCGAAGGCGAGCGCGGCGCGTAGAAGTTTCATAACGGGCGACAGGTATGCGTACGTTGAAAGTGTCCGAGCTATGCGTGTGAAAGTTTCCGGGCGGCGATTGTTATATCACTTAACGGCGCGCCTCGCCGCAGCACGCGCCGCAACGTAGGTTGTGTCCCGCCCCGAAGGTCGGACATCTTCTATTTAGTGCAATCAATGTTCGCGGCGACTACGTTCGACGTTACACGCCCGCCTGCGTCCACGTTGATGCGAAACTTAACGTGCGCCATCAGGCTGTCGGTCGTTCCCGATTTGTTCAGCGCGAAGTTGAAGACGTAAGTAAAACTGGTTGGCGATGGCCCTCTGGATTCGAGACGACCTGTGCCGACGGCATCATATTTGGCGCGGCTCGTGAGTCCGAAACCGGAAATCCTGGCCGCGTCTAAATTGCCCTCTATGAAAGTGTCGCCGCCAGCGTCGCGCGTGACGCTGTATTGCGTCTGAAACTCGCCGCTCAGACGTATCCTCTTCTCCGCGCAGACGGTGCGCAGTGTGTGGTTGAACGGTACGTTCCGAATTGTCGGAGCAGCAGGATTCTGCGCTCGTGTTGACGGGACAAAGAGATGACAGGCTAAGACGGCGCTGGCGAGTGTGCGTGCAAGTAGTGTTTTCATAGCAGTGCTCTGACGGGGGATCGAAGGGATTGCGAAGCACGACGGCTCGGCGGGGAACTGAGCCGGTATAAGACGGACGACTTGAACGGACAACTTGAGAAGATAGTTATGTCCGTATGAGATGTCAACGCCTTGTTGCCTCAACTCCCGCGCTGCGGCGCACACGGGTTAGGCGAGCGAAGCGCGCATGCTATCATCGGCGGGAATTTCCAAACTTACATTAACAGGGGAAGGGCGGTTTCGCCGCCAGGGAAGGGCGGCTGTCCGCGACACACAACATGCGGGTACTTGTGACGGGCGGCGCGGGCTACATCGGCAGCGTCGTCACAGAAGAGTTGGTCGGCGACGGCCACGAGGTCGTCGTCTATGACAGCCTCTACAAAGGCCACGCGGCGGCAGTGGTCGCGGGCGCACAGTTCGTCGAAGCCGATTTGATGGACGGCGAGCGTCTGCGACGCGCCTTTCGAGAGCAGCAGACGGAAGCCGTGATACACATGGCGGCGGATTCGCTCGTCGGCGAGTCGGTCACGAACCCCTCGAAGTATTACCGCAACAACGTTGTCGCCGGACTCGCTTTGCTCAACGCGATGAACGACGCTGATGTGCGTCGCATAGTCTTCTCCTCGACCGCCGCCGTCTACGGCGAACCGGAGAAGCAGCCCATCGAAGAGTCAGATGCGACCAACCCGACCAACACCTACGGCCAGACCAAACTCTCCTTCGAGCACGCGCTCCGCTGGTACGAACACGCTTACGGCATACGCTACGCCAGCCTTCGCTACTTCAACGCGGCTGGCGCGAGCCGACACTGCGGCGAGATGCACGACCCCGAAACGCACCTCATCCCCATCATCCTCCAAGCAGCGGCAGGCAAACGCGACGCCGTCGAAATCTACGGCGAAGACTACCCGACGCGCGACGGCACATGCGTACGCGACTACATACACGTCGTCGATCTCGCACGCGCGCACATCCTCTCGCTCTCGATACTCGACGAGCGCAGCGCCATCTACAACTTGGGGTGCGGCGGCGACGGCTACACCGTCAAAGAAGTCATAGACGTAGCGCGCGCCGTCACAGGCCGCGACATCAACGTCCGCGTCGGCGCACGCCGCGCAGGCGATCCGGCCTTCCTCGTCGCCAGTTCCGCACGCATCAAAACAGACCTCAACTGGTCGCCCCAATTTCAAGACCTACGCCTCATTATCGAATCCGCGTGGCAGTGGATGCAGGCGCACCCGGACGGGTACACGGAATAAAGATTGCGGATTGCGGAACGTGGAGTGCAGATTAGAAAACAAGTCTGTGCTTCAATCCGCACTCCGAAATCCGCAATCCGCAATCGTCAAGAAGTCTCTCCTTCGGCGGCGAGGAATTGATTCAACTCTTGTGCGGTCGGGAGCGCGGCGCGTGCGCCGAGGTCGCGGCATTTGAGGGCGGCAACGGCGCAGCCGAGTGTGAGGCAAGTTTCGATCTCTTCGCCTTGCAGTAGGCCGTAGAGGAAGCCCGCGTGGAAGGCGTCGCCCGCGCCCGTCGTGTCGCGGCAGCCGCCGGGGACGGGGAAGGCGTGCGCGGTTGTGAAAGTCCCTTCGTGGTACAGGAGCGCGCCGCGCGCGCCGAGCGTCATGCCGACGACGGCGCGTTCGTCGAGTCGCGTTTTCACTTCTTTGAGCGCCGCGCGCTCGTCCGCGATTCCGGTCAGGCGACGTGGAAACTCAGACGAAGAGATGAGCACGTCTATGAGCGGCAGGAGTTCGGGCAAGCCTTCGTAGATGTTGTCAATGTCGGCGGAGACGATTGTGCCTGCGGCGCGTGCTTCGCGTGCGAGGCGCGCGCAGGCGGGCGGGTCGTGCGCGTCCAGATGCAGCACGCGCCCGCGCGTGGCGAATCCTTCGGGCGCTTCCTCCGCTCTGTAAGCCAGACGCGCATCACGATCCCACATAATCGTGCGCTCGCCCGTCCGCGCATCAATGACGATAAAAGCGATCTGGTTGCGTGCGCCCTCGATTGTTTGCGCAAACTCTACGTCAATGCCTTCCGCCTCAAGCGTCTTGAGTCCGAATTGTCCTTCCGCGTCGGAGCCGAAGCGTCCGGCGTAGGCCGTGCGCAGGCCGAGACGCCTGAGCGCCACCATCGCCGAAGCCGTCTGCCCGCCCGCCGACTGCATGTGCTCAATCAAGCGCGTCTTCGTGTCGAACGCCGGATACGACGGCATGACGATCAAATGGTCAACGGCGTTCAGGCCGAAGCCCACCGCATCGAACCCTCTCTCATCCGGCAACTCAAAAGGGAATCGCACAAACGTTCCTCATTTGAACTAATAATCTACCTAGAGCCACAAAAGACTCGGCGCGCATGGACAATCTGCTCACGCGGCGGAATGAGCTTGCTGCGTCGTTATTTACCAAGCATATGCAAGGTGTTGGTAGCGAATGGCAGCCACTCAGCGGAAATAGGCCAGTTTGCGCTCAACCCTTGCACGCGCATCGTTGGCCGCTTCCTTGACTTCAAGCGTGCTGTCCCCGGCAGCCACCAGCGCCAGTTTATCTAGTAGTCGCTCGCCGTCGGCATAGTAGCCGGCGGCTTGTGCCGCCTTCGCCCGCACGAAATCATCTTTGTGCGAGAGCGCTTGCAACAGTCCCTCGGCCAAAGCATCTTCATTCATCTTTCCGAGTGCCTCAGCCGCATGCTCACGAACGAAGTTTTTCTCATCTTTCAACGCTGCGATTAATGCGGCGACCGCTGCCCCATCACCGATTTCTCCGAGCCACATGACTGCCGCGTTGCGCGTATATTCACTTGCCGCGCGCGACATTTTAATTAAGGCCGCGACCCCGCGCGTACGTCCTGATGCTGTTAGTGTCAGTGTGTAAGCCGCCTGTAAGCGGACTCCTACAATCTTGTCCCTTAACGTCTTAACCAAAGCGGGCACGGCGCGCTCGGCCTTTAAGTCACGCAACGCCTCCGCCGCATCCTTGCGTACCGCCGGGTCTTCATCACTCAATGCCTCGACTAACACTTCGACGGCGCGCTCCTCACCCGCCTTCCCCAGCAAAGCAGCAGGCCATACACGCGTCCGATTGTCGGGAGCGTCCAGCGCCGCCCGCAACGCAGCCGTCGCCCGCTCGCTACCTATCTTCTCCAACGCGTGCGCCGCGTGCTGGCGAACGATGCTCTCCCGATCCGGCAAAGCTTTAGCCAGCGCATCAACAGCTTGTTCCACTTTCATCTGACCCAGAGCCATCGCGGCGGTGTAGCGCACAACGCTGTAGTCGTCATTCAATGCTTTAATTAAAGCATCCGCCGCTTTAAGACTGCCTATTTCCTGCAAAGTTATGGCTACCCCCGCCCGCATTATCTCGTCTTCGTCTTTGAACTTTTCTATGACGGCTTCGACGGCTCGCTCATCATATGCCAGCGATAGTGAGTTCAACGCTTGATGACACACCTCCGGTTCATCATCATTCAACGATTCGATCAATACGTCTATTATCTTCTCCCCGCCAAGCACCGAAAGCCCTTGCAGCGCGCTCGCACGCACCAAGCCGTCTTCGTCGTTAAACGCTTCCAACAATCCCGCTTTCGCTTGCTCTCCGCCCATCTCTGCTAACGCGTATGCCGCGCTATCACTCACGTCGCTGTCTTCATCCCACAACGCTTCGATCAATCTGGCGACGGCTCGCTCGCCGCCGATGTGCCCCAACGCCGACGCTGCCCGCCAGCGCACGGCGAGGTACTCGTCATAGTTCAAGGCTTCAATTAACGGGCCTACCGCCTGCCTGTCGCCTATCTGCCCTAATGCGAAGGCCGCATTTTCACGCACTACTTCGTCCTCGTCCTGCAACGCTTCGATGAGTACGGCGGTGGCGCGCGCCGTGCCTATTTGCTGCAACACGGCCACCGCGCCCCATGGCACGCTTGAACTGTCGTCGCACAAGAGAGAGGCCGCCTGATCGGTGATGAACTCTAAAAACTTGCTACCGGCGGCTGAGAGGCTGTGCAAGATGACGCCCTTATAAGGTTTTTCCGCGAGACTCGGCGCGGTGATGAAGGAAAGCAGACGTTTTGTGAATCGGGCTAAAAGCGGCTGGCTTATTTCGGGCGCATAGGCCAGACCGCGTGCGCGCAGGCGTAAGCCTGTAAACGTTAAGGATTCGGGCAACTCTTCGAGGGTGACGTACAACTTGTCCGGTTCGCGCGTTAGGCCAAGCGCCATCGGCAACACTTCCATCTCAACCAGCGTCGGGTTGAAGTAGGCGCGGCAAAAATATTTTTCGCAATCATCTCGTTTGGAGAGCGCTTCGGCTGCCAGATATTCTTGGATCGTAAGATGTGTGAAGGCATACACGTCCGCGCCGATTTCGCGCAGCAAGGGCGTAGCTTTTACATCGTCGGCCAGATCGTAGTGACTGCCCTCCGGCAGATTAGCGCGTGCCCAAAACTCTTTGGCCTTTTCCAGAATGACTTGCCCTGTGAAAACGAGCCGCGCGGCTTCGTGCTCCCTCGCCTTCAGTTCGTCAATGAGTAGTCGCTCGCAGGCTAATTGTTTGAGGAAATCCAGCTTGATGGCGCCGGTTCGATCTCGCAGGCGGAAGTCGTGGCGGACTACCGACTTCTCGCGATCGAGCTGCGTGACGAGATGCCAAACGATCTGGCGATATAGTTCAAGTCTGTCTTCGACGACCTGCTTCCGCTCGTGGTAGAGGTGGATGATGACGGCTAGCAGAAATGGGACGTGCGTTAGCTCGCGCAGCGCGCGATGTTGGCGGAACATTCGCAGCAGTTGTTTCGTCGCCGCGTCGTCGCCGTAATAGTGCCGGACGAATTCTTCGACCTGCTGTTGATTGAGCGGCGCGATCTCCATCTCATGCAAGCCCTCGAAACGGGCTTGCAGTGCATGGGGACGCGTCGAAACAATTAAAGTGTTGTGGCGGTAATCCGAGCCGACGAATTTTTTGACCGAATTGCATAGCGCAGGAAAAAAGCTCGCTCCGCCCACTTCATCCAAGCCATCGAGGAAAATCGCCACTTCGCCTGCGGCCAGACGGGCATCGAAAAATTTTCGTAGCCGCTCGCGTTCCGGTCGTGAAAGGTGCAGCGAGCCGGAGACGGCTCGGTCGAACAACAGTCCGGCGAGGTCGCCATCCGACTTGTTGAAGTCGTCTTCCGTGACTGTCTTGAGTTCGAGGAAGACGGACATGCGCTCGCCGCCCGTGAGCACCTTCCACGCGAGATACCGGAGCAACGTGGTCTTGCCGCAACCCGGCGCGCCCGTAATCACCGCCTGTGTGCGGTTTGGCAGCAAATCATCAGGTTTAATCGTGCGCTTCGCCTTGTCGCCCGTTCGCTCCGTCTCATCCTCCTCATCGTAATCGTAGTTGCGGAGCGCGAAGGGGTTGCGCAGCAGGCGTATCTCGGCGTCCACCAGACTCAGAAATTCGGCGTGGACTGTCGGTCGCCGGTATTCTTCGATAATATTAAGCTCGACGAAGACCTTCTCAAGTTGGCGCGCTTCCGCCGCGCCGAAGAGGTAAACTTTGCTCACTCTCTCCGAGAGGTGCGCGCGATAAGTCTCGGTCAATTCCTTCAAGCCGCGCACAGCGTTCCCACCCTGAGACGTAGGGGAATCATCTTCCGGCGGCGGCAGCGGGAATTGTTCTCGGATGAAATTGGTCAGGTGGTTACGGGTCAACTCGACGAACTCGGCTGCGCCGTTGTACGACCACCATAATCCCTCCTTAGGAAATTGCTCCTTGAACTTGATCACGCGTGCGAACTGGCGCACGTCTTTCGTGGACTCTAATTTCGGCGGTTCCTTGTTGAAGTACGTCATGATCTGGGGACGTCCAGTTCGCTTCCACGCTTCGTAAGCGAGACGAAGTTCATGCTCGGTGCCGGACTTGGCGGTCTTGGTGGGTGTCCCGAAACGACTCCAAAAGATGCCGATGAGAATGTCGCAATCCTCGATCTTTAAGCTCGGGTCAAGTAAGCCCTGCGGCCCTTCGGGATGGAAGCCGGGATAGGAATCCGTCTCCCAACGAGAAAGCTCCAACCTGATTCCGCGATCCGCAGCGACGTTACGGTTCAGTTCCTGCACGAGGCCAGACAGTGAGTCGCGTTCGGCCTGTACGTCGCCGGGCGACGCAATCACGATTCGCAGTATCCGTTTCTGTTCCATCTGGCTTGGCTGGCGCGGCGCGCTGCGGAATTTAAGAAGTTCGCGCCGCCCTCCGGCGGGCGAGGCGGCATGGTGAGTCGCGCCGGGTATCGCAATAAGTTAAAATGTGTTTCTAAAATAGTTGATAACACATTTTACAATGCATGCAGCAAGTACTCTAGAAGAAAAGCTCAAGAATCTGCCCGTCTCGCCCGGCGTCTACATACATAAGGACGAGGCGGGCAAGATCATCTACATCGGCAAGGCGAAGAACTTGCGCAACCGCGTGCGCTCCTATTTCCAGTCGGGGCGCGGGCACGACCGCAAGACGCGCGAACTCGTCCGCCGCATCGTCGAGCTCGAATTTATAGTCACCGACAACGAAGTCGAAGCGCTCGTCCTTGAGTCGAACCTCATCAAGAAGCATAAGCCACGTTACAACGTGATGCTCAAGGATGATAAGCAATACCCGCACTTGAAACTTACCGTAAACGAGCCTTTCCCGCGCGTCATGATCACGCGCAAGATTCAACGCGACGGCGCGCTCTACTTCGGCCCATTTCTCCCTGCGTCCCTCGCGCGCCGCACGATTGATCTCATCAACCGCACGTTCCAACTGCGTACCTGCGACATAGAGATTGACGGCAAACTCCCTCGCCCGTGTCTCGAATATCACATCAAACGCTGCCTCGGCCCCTGCGTGCGCGGCCTGTGTACGCCCGACGAATACGCCGAATCGGTGCGCGACGTGCGCCTGTTTCTCGAAGGCAAAGATCGTGAACTCGCGGACGAATATGCGGGGCGCATGGAACGCGCGTCGGAAGAGATGCGCTACGAACTCGCGGCCAAATACAGAGACTTGCGCAAGGTCGTGCTCGCCGTTTCCGAGACGCAGAAGATGGCAACTTCGCCCGAACGCGACGTTGACATCTTCGGTTATTACCGCGAAGCGCAACGGCTCGCCTTGCAACTCTTCACCATGCGCGAGGGCAAGATCGTCGGTCGCCGCGAATTTTTCTGGGAAGACTTGTCGCCCGATGACGAGTTCGATCCGTCTGCGTTCTTGAGCGAAGTTCTGACGCAATATTATTCGACCGACTACGTACCGCGCGAGATACACGTCCCCGTTGACTTCGAGGATCGAGAGCTTTTGGAGAAGGCTTTGACGGAGCGGCGCGGTCGGCGCGTGCGCATATACGACCCGCAGCGCGGCGAGAAGCGAGACATGATCGCGCTCGTAGAGAAGAACGCGCAGATCGCTTTCGAGCAACGCTTCCGCGTCTTGAAGCCCGACATGGAGCGCGTGCTCGAAGAGTTGCAGGAGACACTTGAGTTGCCGCGTTTCCCTGCGCGCATAGAGTCGTTCGACATCTCGAACATTTCGGGCGCGGAGAACGTGGCGGCGATGGTCGTCTGCGAAAACGGCAAGATCAATCGCGCCGAAGGTCGTCGCTTCAAGATCAAGACGGTCGAAGGCTCGAACGACGTGGCCTCTATGCGCGAGGCTGTCCTGCGACGCTATCGCCGCCAACTCGAAGAGGACAAGCCGCTGCCCGATCTCGTGATGATTGACGGCGGCAAAGGTCAACTTAATGCGGCGGCGGACGCGATGCGCGAACTCGATCTCGAAGCCCTGCCTGTGATCGGCGTCGTCAAGCCGCCGCGCCGCCACAACGAAGTCTCGCACCTGCTCGTCAAAGGCCGCGAGCATGAACCCGTCTATCTCGATTCGCATTCGCTCGTGCTTCGTCTCATCCAGATGATTCGCGACGAGACGCACCGCGCCGCCGTCACGTATCACCGCAAGCGGCGCGAGATACGCGACTTCACTTCGGAACTCACGGAGATACCGGGCGTCGGCGACAAGCGCAAGAACCGGCTCTTGAGAAACTTCGGATCAATCGCGCGCATCGCGCAGGCCGCGCCCGCCGAACTCGCGCCCTTCGTAGGCAAACAAGCCGCCGAAGAGATCGCCACGCACTTCGCACGCCAGCGCGCGCTCGCCGGTGGAGGCAACGGCACATCAGACGCGCAGGCAGACGCAGACGCAACAGCAGCAACGGCGATTGATGCTGACGGCGCGGACGAGACGCCGCTCGGAGTCGAGACGCGTCTGGACGATCCGGAAGGCGACGCGGAAGACTTGCAGCCGATTCGCTCTGTTGATCACAAAGGCGAGGTACGCAAGCGTCGCAAGTCAACGCGCAAGCGCGGCGAGCGTTCGACGAACCCGCACGCCATCCGGCGCGAGAAGATCGGTAAAACCGAAGCAGAGTAAGAATCCGAGTTGCAAATTGAATTAAATGAACCCGCCGACGCACATCGAAACCGCGCGTCTCATCTTGCGCAAGCCCGTCGTCGCGGACACGCCGCTCATCTACGAGGCTTATGCGAACGATGCGGAAGTGACGCGTTACTTAACTTGGCGTCCGCATCGCACGCTCGCGGACGGCGAAGAACCTGCGGCGCATCGTCTCGCCGCGTGGGAGTCGGGCAGGTATTTCAGTTGGGTTATGAAGATCAGGGACGGGGGCGAGTTGGCGGGGATGATCTCGATTCGTCCAGACGGGTGGCGCGTTGATCTCGGTTATGTGCTGGGGCGTCGCTGGTGGGGGCGCGGGTTTATGACGGAGGCTGTGCGTGCCGTAGTCGATTACGTGTTGTCGGAGCGCGAAGTGTTTCGCGTGTGGGCTGTGTGCGACGTGGAGAATCTCGCGTCGGCGCGCGTGTTGGAGAAGGCTGGCTTGCGGCTTGAGGGGCGCTTGCGCCGCTGGGCGATGCACCCGAACATGAGCGACGAGCCGCGCGATTGTTTTTGCTACGCGCGTGTCAAAGGCGACGACGCGTAAAGTCATCATAGGTGCGATTTCATTTTACGGAGGGGAGCGATGAAAACTGATAACGGGCAGACGACTTCGGTGTGGATGCGGACGGCGGACACGCCTGACGAGCCGCAACTCAAAGCGGACGTGCAGGCGGACGTTTGCATAGTCGGCGCAGGCATCGCGGGATTGACGACCGCTTACCTGCTCGTGAAAGAGGGCAAGCGCGTGGTCGTCCTGGACGATGGCCCCGTCGCCGGTGGCGAGACGTGTCGCACGACCGCGCACCTCACAAACGCGCTCGACGATCGTTATTACGAACTCGAACGCTTGCACGGCGAGGCGGGCGCGCGGCTCGCGGCGGAGAGCCACACGGCGGCGATTGATAAGATCGAAGCGATCGTTAACGCGGAGAAGATCGAGTGCGACTTCGCGCGCCTTGACGGTTATCTCTTCGTCCCGCCCGGCGACGATCCGGCACAACTCGGCGACGAACTACGCGCCGCGCACCGCGCAGGGCTCACGGGAGTCGAGCACGTAGAACGCGCGCCCGTCGAGTCGTTCGACACGGGCGCGGCGCTCAAATTTCCGCGTCAGGCGCAGTTTCACATACTGAAATATCTGAACGGACTGACGGAAGCCATCGGGCGCGGCGGCGGCGAGATTTACACGAAGACGCACGCGACGAAGATCGAAGGCGGCGACGAAGGGGCGCGCGTCGAGACGATCGGTGGCGCGGTCGTGACGGCGCAGGCGGTCGTCGTTGCGACGAACACGCCGGTCAACGACACGGTCACGATTCACACGAAGCAAGCGCCGTATCGCACGTTTGTCGTCGGCGGGCGCGTCGCGCGCGGGAGCGTGCCGAACATTTTGCTCTGGGACACGCCCGACCCGTATCACTACGTGCGTTTGCAGCGCGGCAGCGATGATGAAGGCGAAGGCGGCGCGTATGACGTGCTCATCGTCGGCGGCGAGGATCACAAGACGGGACAGGCGGACGATGCCGACGAGCGTTTCCGACGCCTCGAAGAGTGGACGCGCGAGCGTTTCCCGCAGGTCGAGAGTTTCGAGTTTCGTTGGTCGGGGCAGGTGATGGAGCCTGTGGACGGCATGGCCTTCATCGGGCGCAATCCTCTGGACAGCAAGAACGTCTTTATCGCGACGGGCGACTCCGGCAACGGCATGACGCACGGCACGATTGCCGGAATACTGCTCACAGACCTCATCACAGGACGCGAAAACCGTTGGGCTGAACTCTATGATCCGTCGCGGAAAACGCTTGGCGCGATCAAAGATTTCGCGGAAGAGAATCTGAACGTCGCCGCGCAATACACAGACCACGTCACGCCGGGCGAGTTGAGCGATGTCTCGGAACTCAAGGCGGGCGACGGTGCGATCATCCGTCGCGGGCTGACGAAAGTTGCCTGCTACCGCGACGAGTCGGGCGCGCTCCACGAGCGTTCGGCCATCTGCACGCACTTGGGCTGTGTCGTCCAGTGGAACTCGACGGAGAAAACTTTCGACTGTCCCTGTCACGGCTCGCGCTTTCAAACGGACGGCCACGTTGTCAACGGCCCCGCCAACAGCGGGCTGGCCGAAGTCGAGCAAAGCTGACGGGAGAACGATGAACTGAAAACAGGTCTTTGTCAGTAGTCCGTTGTCAGTTGTATGTGTTGGGTGAGCGAGTGGTTAAAGGTGGTCTTTAACAACTGACAACGGACTACTGACGACTTTCACTTCATCCTTTTTTATGGTCGTAGCTTCACGCGATAGAGAAGGAAGTTGCCAACGCGTTCGCCTCTGTCGAGCGTGTACCAGCGTTCGAGGTTGGCGAGCGCGGGGCGCGAGGCGTCGGCGGGGGCTGCGAGAAGGACGTAGGCGAGGGGCGTGTGCGCGGCGCGTTCGCGCGAGAAGGTGTTGATGTATTCGGCGTAGGCGCGGCGCTCCTGGTCGAGTTCGGCGTCGGTGATGGGCGTGCGCGTGATGTCGAGGCCGTTGATGACGCGTCCCCAGCCGAAGACAGCGGTGCGGAAAGGATGCGGGCGGCTGATGAAGGCGGCGAATTTTTGTTCGTCCACGTTGGAATAATAGAGTTGCTGATAGAGGCGTTTTTTCTCTTCGCCGGGCGCGCTGCCGGAAAAGACGAACGTGTGCGGCGCCCAGAGTACGGACTGCGGCGCGACCTCCGGCAGACGGTCGGCTTGCAGTATGTCGGGGCAGAAGACCGTCTCCGCGTGCGGCGCGCGTCCTGCGTTTTGCGCCTCGCGCGCAAACTCTGTGAGACGCCGCGCCGCCGGACGCGCTTCGTCAACCACGACGTTGACGGCCAAGTACCTGCGTGCGACGACAACTGATTCAGTTATTCCCCAACCGAGCGCCGCGAGTGCGACGAGCGGCAACACGAATCTCGGAATTTTCAACTCCAAGCCGTCCACACCCGCGCGACCGCGCCAGCACAATACGATTGAGACTAGCAGCGCGAGCACGGAGAGGTAGTTTGCGATGAACTGCTCGTAGTGAATCGGTTGGAGCACGCGCCCCGTGATGATCTGTTGGTTGAAGACGACGAAGGGCGTGAGCGCAAACGAGGCGGCGAAGAGTGTCGCGCGGTCGCGCCAGTTAACAAAGCCGCGCCACGCGCCGAAGGCGAGCAGGGAGAGTGCGAGCGCGGCGGTCAATTCCGAAGTGCGAAAGAGGTCGGGCGCGCGCCAGCGTACGAGAGCCTGCGCTGTGTCAACGGTCTGCGCGCGTCGCGCGAGCAGAAGTGCGAAGTAGGGCACGAGCGCGGCGACGGCGAGCGCGGCGGTGACGGAGAGTGCGGCGAGCGCGCGTCGGCGTCCGGCGCGTGGCGCAATGGTGAGCCAGATGAGGGCGAGACAGGCGAGCCACGCGGCGGCGGTCGTCCAGAGGTAAAAATAGGAATAGACGAGCAGCGCGAACGTCGCGCCCGCGAGCGCGGCGGCAGAGAACGAGGCGCGCCGCTTGTCAGACGTGAGCGCGCGGATGACTAGCGCACAGAAGACGAAGAAGAGAGGGAAGGATGCGGCGGGCGCATAGCGGCGCAGGAATGGGAGGAAGAGATAGGCCGCGTCGCGCCCGAGAAGCGTGAGCCAGATTTTTTGCGCGAGCGAGGCGCAGCAGAGCACTAGGAGCGCGAGGGTCGCGGCGAGGCGCGCGTCTGTTAGTAGTTCGCGAAGCAAACAGAAGAGTGCGAGCGCGGCGGCGAAGGCTGCGAGAGGCGAGAGCGCGATGAAGGCGATGTTTGAATCAAGGCCGAGCAAACGCGCGGGCAAGGCGAGCGCGTAAGCGGGGACGAACTGCGTAGTGTAGGGCGACTCTGGAAGCGGCGCGGCGGGCGTGTCGTCTTTGCCGGTGTAAGGGTCGTTGAGGCGCGGGCGACCGTTGATGAGCGCGTTGAGGTAAGCGGCGTAAGAGGATTCGTCGGAGTAAAAAGAGATGTGCGTGCCGTGCCAGTTGCGGCCGCGCTCCGACCACATCAACATCTGCGGCACGAGCGCGACGAAGGCCAGCGCCGCCGCCGCCGCTATTCCCCAACGCGTCGAATCAACTGTGCTCCGGCGCAAACTGACTCTCCTCGAAGTAGCAACATGAATTTATGATTCAACTCTCTGCGCCCCCTCTGCGCCCTCTGCGTCTCTGCGGTGAGTGTTTTAAAAAGCATTCACCGCAGAGACGCAGAGGGCGCAGAGGGGGCGCAGAGAGTTGAAGTGAGCGGGCTTTAACTTTGCGGCGTCGTCGCGGGTGCGTTTCCGGCGCGTGCGCCCGTGAAGTCGTAGGTGACGTGGAGGCGCAGCGCGCCGTCTTTGACTTCGGAGCGGATGTCTTTGGCCTGTGCGCGGAGCGTGCCGTTGCTGGCTTGCACGGGCATGTTGAGAGAGAGTTGCGAGCCGCGCATCAAGACGAGCGGGTTGACCTTTTGGTTGAGCGCCGTCTGGACAAAGCTCGTGACGATTGGCCCGGCGAGCGGCGAGATGTTGTCGAGGTTGACGGCGGAGATGGTGATCTGACCGTAGAGCGTCTGCTCTTCGGGTTTGAAGTAGAGCGTGATGTTCGACTCGGCTGCGCCGCGAAAGTTCATGCAGTTGCCGAAGACGTTGTAGCTGCCGCTAAAGGCGAGCGGCGCGACGATCTGGCCGTTCTTCAAACTGACGGTCGTGCGCGCGCCGCTGCCCTCCTGCGCGAGCACAACCTGATTCGTGCAGCCGTCACCTTGCGCTTGCACGTAGAACACATTCGGTTGCGCGGCGGCGAAGGGACTCTCGCGCGGCATGGTGGCGAGACGAAACGCGGGCGCGCTGAGGTCGCGGAAGATCGTCGAGAGCAGCGTGTCGAAGAATTTTTCGTCGAGCGTCAAAACAGCCGTGCCGGGCGGGTCGCCCGCCGCGTCGGGTGCTTGCAGGGGCGCGCCCGTCTGCGACTGCTTCATGCGCGGCGCGCCGACGAAGATGTAGAACGTCAGAGCCGCGCCGAGAAGCGCGCCGACGAGGAGCAGTAGAATGTATTTCATCTTTTCTTTGTACCTCGTCAGTGATTCGGCGACGCAGATGCGGAAGGTGACGCCGTTGCTGCTCCGCCCGCAGGCGTCGCGGGCGCGGTCGCAGGTGTCGCACCGCCGGAAGGCGCGCCGCCCATCTGCGAGTTGAGCGCGCTCAAGGCGAACTGCAAGAACTGTCCGATGGTCGCCACCTGTTGCTTGATCTGTTCCTCCGTTAGTTTCGTCAGACCTTCGGGCAACTCGAAGAGCGCGGGGTCAACCGTCGTTTGAATGTCGCGCATGTCTGCGACGAGCCGCGCGCGGCTGACGCCCTGCACGTTGCCGCTCGATTGCCCCGACAGGTCTGCGTGCAGCGGCAGCCCCGTCTCTTTGTCCACGTAGATGAAACTCTCTGTCGCTACGTCGCCCGCAGACGAAGCGGTCTTCGCCGTCGCCGCGTAGCGATACTTGACGACCGTGCGCCCTTCGCGTTGTTCTTCGCCGACGAGCTCGACGCCCTTTTGCTGTTGCAACACCGTCACCATCTGTCCGGGCGTCAGCGAGCGCACGTCGAAGCCGATGAGGCTCGGCGTGATCTCCGCGTACTGCTTGCGCGACGGGATGATTAGATAACGTTTGTCTGCGCGATCAAGAAAGATGACTTGGCCGATGACGGGAATGTTGTTGAAGGCGTAGCGGCGGTTGTCGCCGCTGCGCGCCACTTCAATCGGGAGTTGGAGGGCTTGCTGTTTGCCCTCTGCGGTCGCGCTGAAGACGAGCGTGGCTTTGTACTCATTAGGCTCGCGCGTCTCGATGGTCGCGGCGGAAGCGGCGGGAGTCGAGACGACGTTAGCGTTCGTCGCCGTTGCGTTCGCGTTCGTGTTTGCGACGTTTGTGTTGGCGGCTGGCGGCTGGCAGGCCGCGAGCGTGAGCGAGAGCAGCAGAGTTACGCCCAGAGTCTCTGAGATTTTTAGTGCGCGCATAGAAGTCTTCTCCTGTAAGTGTCGGGTAAAAATCGCACGAGCATTAGATTTTGTTGCAGGGGAATTGGCGAACGGAAGAATAGCACAAAAAGAATTAACGCGACGAAGAATTAAGAGGAAACGATGAACGCGGAACGATGAACGAAAAGCTGTTCTTTGTCCGTTGTCAGTAGTCAGTTGTTCGCTCTAATCGTTAGCCACTTGTTCGAGCGACACATACAACGGACTACTGACTACTGACAACGGACAGCCTTATTTCTTGATGTAGCTGCGATGCAGCCACGCGCCGCTGGCGGAGCGGTCGCGCGTCTCGAAGAGGATGTTGACCTTGCTTTCTCGCGTCACCATCTGGACGCGCTTCGTCACGTCCTTCTCTGTGGCCGCGCCCGTTTCGGCGTCGTCGAGAAACTCGTCTACGTCCGCCGGAGAGACGCGTTCGAACTTCTGATCTTTTTGCAACTCCGCAATCGCCTCGACCGCGCTTGCCTTCAACAGACTCGGCCAGAGTTTACGAAAGAGCGCGTTGGCGGCGTACACGTCCGCGCTGTTGATCTTGCCGTTGATGGCGAAGGCGTAGCCGATCACGTCGCGCTCGTTGTCGGCGACATGCGCGAGCGCTTTGACGTAAGCGTCGGCTGTCTCCTGCACCTTCGGGTTCTCCAGCGTCAACTGGAAACTCGAATCGGAGACGGGGGCGGTGACAGGCGCGCCCAGGTTTGAACTCAACTTGTCCTGCGCCTCCGCGACGCGCTTCCACACCTCGCCCTGCGATTTCGTCTTGTTCGCGGCGAGCTTCAACTCCTTCGTCGCCACGCGCTCGTTGGAAGATGTGAAGCGCGTCACCTCTTCTTTGCCGCGCTTCGTCCAGCGCCCGTGCTCGACGCAAAACGCTGCGATGGAAATTTTGCCCGAACGCGGCGGCACGATCAGATCGACGCCGAGCATGCGATCTTGCTGCCCGCCCTTCACGATGTCGCCCGACTGCACGTAGACCTCTTCGTAACGCGACAAGTTTTCAATCGCCAGTTCGTTGACATTTCGCGTCTCGTAGACGACGACTTTACGCTGCCGTAGCGCCTCTTGCAGCGTCAGAAAAGTCTTGCCCGCAAGCTTGTCTTTTCCGTGTATGAGAAAAACGGCGAGGTTGTTGTGCGTGTAGGGGCCGGAGATTTTGTAGTCGGCGGCGTTGTTGTTGGCCTGCCCTTTGGCCTGCAACGGAGCGGCGCGTCCTGCCGTCCCGACGACGGATAACGCGAGCACAACTCCGAACAACAACACGAAGACTCCCAAAACCTTGACGAGCGTTTGCGATTTCATCTCGATACTCTCCTCGTTCTTAAACGTGACAACTGTGAACACTCTGGGGTTCATTCCGTTGAACGAGGATCGCGGAAGGTTCTTGCGTGTGATTCCACACGCACCGATGCAGGTTGCCAAAACGGACGTGAGGCGAACGGTGAGAAGGCAGTGACAGGTGACAGGTGACAAGTGACAAGTTAAAGACAAGTCTTTTGCTTTAACTTGTCACTTGTCACTTGTCACTTATTCCGTGATGTAAGAGGTGGGTGCGTCGGCATGTGGGACGAAGCAGCGGCGGCAGCGCGCTTCGTAAGAGTCGGCTGCGCCGACGACGACCTGGCCTTCGAGTTCGACGATGCGCTGCGAGTAGTTGGCGGGTTGGCCGCAGCGTACGCAGATGGCGTGCGTCTTGGTGATGTATTCGGCGACGGCGAGCAGTTGCGGCATAGGCTCGAAGGGTCGCCCAGTGTAGTCCTGATCGAGTCCGGCGACGATGACGCGCAAGCCGCGTCGCGCGAGTTCGTTGACGACCGCGACGAGTTCATTGTCGAAGAACTGGCCTTCGTCTATGCCGACGACATCCGTTGCCTCTTCAACTTGCGCGAGGATTTCGGCGGCGCTCTCCACAACGCCCGACTCGTGGCGCATCTCTGAATGCGAGACGATGTGATCGTGCGAATAGCGCGTGTCGATGCGCGGCTTGAAGACCTGCACGCGCTGGCGCGCGATCTTGGCGCGGCGCAAGCGGCGTATCAACTCTTCTGACTTGCCGGAAAACATCGAACCGGCGATGACCTCGATCCAGCCGGGCGTCGTGCGGTGCAGAATGCTCAAATGTTCGTCGTTACCCTGTGCGATAAACTCGTCCATGCCTTGAAAAATTCCTGTCTGCTTTGAAAGTGGCCAGCGGTCAGCCGCGCGAGCCATCGTTGTAGCCGATGGCTGCGTATAAAACAACTTCGCATGAGCGGGAGTCGTTACGAGTGTGGGATGTAGCCTCGTCCGTCGTCAAACGGAAGCGCGCGGAAGGCTATAACAGAGTTGGCTGCGGAGTCAAAAGCGCAACTTCCCCGACAGTGGATAGTGATGCGATAGTCTAAGGTGTCAAAGCGGTAATTCTTGAAATTTATGATTGCAAAAATAACAGGTAAAATGCAGTTGACGCATCCGCATTTGTGGTGTACGGTGCGGGCATAGAGAAACAGGTCTTTAGCATGTGCTAGAAACCTGTTTTAGAAAAGGTTTGTTGGAGGCGTTTTAATGGGTTTCTCCTTTCGCCTCCACATGGTTTCTGCCCAATGGGGGGCAGAATAAACCAACGCCCCGATGTAGTGAGCATCGAGGCGTTGCCGGACAAGGAGAAACCAATGTTAGTTAAACTAAGTTGCTACCTTTGCCTTTTCACTTTCCGCTTAACCGTCTTTAAAAACGGAACGGTTGTGATTAGGATAGAGCCTCCACCAGAGGCTCTTTCTTTTTGGCTCTCCCCTTTGGTAGTAGTTAAGACCACTACCAAAACTTCATATTGCTAATGGATAACTAGGAATAATCAGCATCCTCTAGTACGCTGTCTTTCCCTAACAGCGATTTGGTAGTGGTCTTGACCACTACCAGCAATACAAGCGCAATACGCGAGCATTACAGGCTGTAATACTACTAAAGTTATCTTTAAGAAGTAAAGCCAATTTTTATAAAAAATGGCTTAATAAGGCCACATCTTGTTAAGCTTGAAAATAACGCGTTCAAAGATTACAGCAACACACTATCACATCACTACTCAACGGTGCTCCTGCTTGACTTTCCCCACGCCCCTTGTTGTAATTCACACATCTGAACACGCCACAGAACGCGCGAAATTTTCCCGTACAACGGAGGTGAGCGAGAAGTGCCTGCAAGCGAATTGATCTACGATTGGAACGAGATTGAACCGTCGCATCCCGCGCCCAACCGGCGCATCAGTTTCGACGACGAGACGCTGCGCGACGGGCTGCAATCGCCTTCGGTGTGCGAGCCTTCGGTCGAGAAAAAAATAGAACTCCTGCACCTGATGAACGACCTCAAGATCGACACGGCGGACATAGGGTTGCCGGGCGCGGGCGGCACACACGCGGCGGGCGTCGAACGACTCGCGCGCGAAATAGTAGAACAGCGCATGCAGATTCGTCCGAACTGCGCCGCGCGCACGCACCAGAACGACATACGCCCCATCGCCGAAATCTCGCAGCGCGCCGGAATCGCCATCGAAGCCTGCACCTTCATCGGCTCATCGCCCGTACGCTTCTACGCCGAAGACTGGACGCTCGACAAGTTGCTCCAACTCACGGAAGACGCCGTCAAATTTGCCGTCTCCGAAAACTTGCCCGTCATGTACGTCACAGAAGACACGACGCGCGCCGACCCCGACACCATACGCGCGCTCTACACGACGGCCATACGCGCGGGCGCACACGCCGTCTGCGTCTGCGACACCGTAGGACATTCGACGCCCGACGGCGCACGCGCTGTCGTACGCTTCGTCAAGAGCATCATCGAAGAACAAGGCGGCGGCATACGTCTCGACTGGCATGGCCATCAGGATCGCGGTCTTGGCGTCATCAATTCCATCGCGGCGATTGAGGCGGGCGCGGATCAGGTACACGGCTCTGCGCTCGGCGTCGGCGAACGCGTCGGCAACACGCCGATGGATCAACTGCTCGTCAATCTCAAACTCATGGGCTGGATTGATAACGACCTGTCGAAACTCGGCGACTACTGCCACGCGGCGGAGTCGAGTTGCGGCTGGACTATCCCTGTCAACTATCCCGTCTTCGGGCGCGACGCCTTCCGCACGGCGACGGGCGTACACGCGGCGGCGGTCATCAAGAGTTTTCGCAAAGGCGACACGGAACTCGCAGACCTCATCTATTCGGGCGTGCCTGCGGGTCTCTTCGGCATGCGGCAGGTTATAGAAGTCGGCCCGATGAGCGGCAAGTCGAACGTCGTCTACTGGCTCGAATCGCGCGGCATCGAAGCGACCGACGAACGCGTCGCGCGCATCTACGACCGCGCCAAGAGCGCGTCGGGCGTCCTCGAAGAAAAAGAGATGTTGGAGCTGGTTTAAGTGAAAACTACAGTGACAAGTGACAAGTAAAAACAAAAGCCTTGTCTTCATCTTGTCACTTGTCACTCGTCACTTGTCACTGTTTTAAAGTATGTTTCCCACCACCACAACAATCGCTCCCGAACAAACGGTTCGCGACCTGCTCTCGTCGTCGCGGGTGCGCGAGGCGTTTCGTTTGTTCGCCGAGCGCGCAGGCGACATCACGCGCGAGCAGGCGGCGATCTGCGAGATACCCGCGCCGCCTTTCGGCGAAGAAGCGCGTGCGGAATACTTGGCCGCGCGCTTTCGCCAGTGCGGCCTTGCGGAGACGACGATTGATGCGGAGGGCAACTGCATTGCGCTTCGTCGCGGCGCGAATTTGCACCCGCTCGTTTGCATCAGCGCGCACCTCGACACGGTGTTTCCGGCGGGCACAAATTTCACAGTGCGGCACGAGGGCGCGCGCATGTTTGCGCCCGGCATCGCAGACGACGGCTGCGGCCTCGTCGCGCTGCTCGCGCTCGTCTCTGCGATGTCAGACGCCGGTATTGAGACGGAAGGATCGATCCTGTTCGTCGGCACTGTGGGCGAGGAGGGCGAGGGCAACTTGCGCGGTGCGCGTTACCTTCTGACAGAAGGCGAATGGGCGCGCGAGATTGATGCGTTCGTCAGTCTCGACGGGCCGGGCTTGGAGGGCATCACGCATCGCGCCGTCGGTTCGCGCCGTTATCGCGTCAGGTTTGCAGGTGCGGGCGGTCATTCGTGGGGCGACTTCGGCGTGCCGAATCCGGTGCATGCGATGGGGCGCACAATCGCGCGGCTCATCTCTTACCCTGCGCCGAAAAGTCCGCGCACGACTTTTAACGTCGGGCGCATCGAAGGCGGCGCGGGCGTCAACTGCATCGCGCAAGATGCCTCTATGGACGTTGACCTGCGCTCTGAATCGCCCGACGAACTGCAACGGCTCGACGCCTACTTCCGTCGCGCCGCACGCGAAGCCGCCGACGAAGAGAACAGTGCGCGACGCTCGAATACGCCGCCGCTCGAACTCGAAATGAAACTCATCGGCGACCGACCCGGCGGCGAGACGCCTGCCGACGCCCCGCTCGTGCGCCTCGCAGAAGAGGCGACGCGCGCGCTCGGCTCGAACGTGCGTCTCGATTGTTCCTCAACCGATTCCAACATCGCCATCTCAATAGGTCTGCCCGCCATCACCATCGGCGCGGGTGGCCTCTCCGCCAACTCGCACACGCTCGACGAATGGTACGACCCGCGCGGGCGCGAACTCGCACTCAACCGCGCGCTGCTCGTCGTGTTGGGGACAGCCGGATTGAGATAAAGCAGGGGAAAGGGAAAAGGGTAAAGGTCAAAGACAAAATCAAAGATAAAAAGCGGAGGCAGCTTGCGACGGCTGCGCTCCGCTTTTCTTTTCCTTTAACCTTTACCCCTTACCCTTTTCCCTCCGGCTCGTCTAGTTGATCGGAATCGTCACGACCGTTGAACCGGCTTTGCCTGCGGGGAAGCGGCGGCCACGCGCGACGCGCACGGCGGTCGAAGCGTAGGCTTCCGCGCCGGGGCTTGAGCCGACGACGGAGGTTTGCGTGACGCGTCCGGCTTCGTCGTAGGTGATCTGGACGCGGACGGTCTTCGGCCCTGTGGTGACGGGTTTAGCGGGAGCGGCGTCGGTTGCATCGCCGGAGGCTTGCAGGGCTTCGGCCTTCTTCGCTTCCTGAAGTTTGCGCGCGCGCCCCATGCGTGCTTCGCGTTCGCGTCGCGCATCGCGCGCGGCGGCATCTGCGGCTGCGGCGTCGGGCGTTGCGGCGGAGGCTGACGGGTCGGTCGAGGCAGCGGGTGTTGCGTTCGCGCTGTTGTCGCCTTGTGCCGGAGCGTCGCTCGTTGTTTGTGTGGCAGCGGGTGCGGGCGCAGACGACGCGTTCGAGCGCGAGAAGCGTTTGCTCAAAGGGACGGCGGCGACGAGGCAGACGAGGACTACGCTTGCGGCGACTCCGGCGACGACGAACTTCGTCTTGCTACCACTGCCGTTGTTTGCGGCTTCGAGCGTTTGCGAGAAGGGCAGCGGAAACGAATCGTTCGCAGCCGACTCTGCGGCGGCGTTCTTCGGCGAGGCGTTTGTCGCGCCTTCTTTCGCGCTCTCGATGCAGTTCAGGTATTCGATGGTCGCTTCGTCTATCTCTTCTTCGGTGGCGAACGCCTGCGAGGCGTCGGGCATGATGCCTTCGTCTATGCGGCGCAAGCCTTCGAGCACGACGCTCGCCCAAGAGTCGTTGATCGTGCGGCGCGACGACTGCATGCCTGCGCTGAAGTCGAACGACGCGCTCGGCAGTGTCAACGCGAAGAAGACCGCCTCCGTGCCGTTCAGTGCGCCGACTTTGGCGTCCACTAGATCGCCGTCTTTGATGAAGAAGACGCCGGGCGCGAGCGCGTAGTCAACTTTCAAACGCCCGGTCTTGCGCTGGTTGCAGAAAAATTCGATCAACTCGCTCAAGGCGAGGTCGTTGAGTTGTCCGGTGAATGCCATCTCTTGTTGTTCCTTAAGTGTGGTCGGGGTCGAGGTTCGAAAGGTACGTTCTTATTGCGCGAAGTTGTAACTGATGACGCCGGAGATGCGCACGGGTTGGCCGGAGAGCAACGCGGGCGTGAACTTCGCCTGGCGCGCCGCGCGTTCGGCTGCGTCGCGCAGCATGTCGGGGCCGCTCACTGCGCGCGCGCCGATGACCTTGCCCGATACGTCAATCACGACTTCCACCGTAACAGTGCCCGTCAGACGCGCGCGGCGTGCCGCTTCCGGGTACAGAGGTTTCGGCATCTCCAAAGCCTTGCCGTTCAAGACGCCGCCGGAGACGGGGCGCACAGGAGCTTTGACGAGAGGCTTCACGGGCGGCGGCGGCAGATCGTCATTCGACTTGACGACGGGCGCGCTGCCGCTATTTGCGGAGACGCCACCCGGCATTCCTAGCGTGAGCGTCGGAGAAGCGACGGGCGCGTTGGAGTTTGCAGCGGGAAGCGCGGGCGCGTTGTTGACGCGCTTCGTGTTCGTTGCGGCAGCAGCGTTGTTGTTAGGTTTTGAAGCTGCCGCGTTCGAGTTTGAAAGCGGTGCGTTAGAGGCGACGGGCGCGGCAAGCGTTTTGTTGGGTTGCGCGCTGGTGTTGGCGGTGGGTTCGGGCTTGGCGGGAGCGGGCGATGCTGTTGTTGTCGTAGTCGTGGGCTTGTTATCAACCAAGACGGCGGGCGTGACGTTGGCGGCCGCGTTCGTGTTGGGTGAGAGCGTGGCGGTCTGTTGGAGTTTCTTGGCCGTCGCGTCTTCGAGGTAGTAGGCGATGATGCGGTAGGTCACTTCGGTCGGCTCGAAACTCATCTGGCCGTTTTCGATGACGGCCACAGAGGTTGTCATCTTCGTCCAGTTGCCCATCGCGTCGAACTCGTAGTCGTACTTCTCTTTGCTCAAGACCGAGCCGTCCGTGTTGAACAAAGTCATCTCGACGATATTGCCTTTATCGTCGTACTTGTAAACTTCCTTGCCCGTGAGCGCGCCGCCCGCGCCGAGAAAATAGGCCGTGTCAATCTTCGCGCCCTTCATGTCGTAGGTGGCGGTCTCAAGCACTGTGCGCGTGCCTTCGGTCAATTTCCCGCCCTTGCTCACCAGTTTCGAGGTCTCCGTGCGGACGCGCCGGACGGGGCCTTGCAGGCCGTCGCGGCTGCGGTCGTTGTCGCCGTCGCCTTCCAAGGCATGTGACGAAACGAGCAGCGGCGCGGGCACGAAACGCGCGGCGGCGGCGGAAGCGTTGAACGCGACGAGGAATAGTGCAGACAACAGGAGGGGGATTCTTTTGCGCATGACGATAGACTCCAAGAATGTTTTGCGTTCGGTGAGGATGATTTACTGACGGGGCGGGTCGTCCGTTGAGTTTAGCCTGCGAGCCGCGCCGCACGCGCCGCACACGTGGAGAGCAAACGCACGGGAAACCGAAAACTCACCGGAGAGAGCCGTTCGACAGCCACACGGGGCGTGTGCAAGCTGTTTGAAATCAAATTTTATCCGGTATTCGTTGGGACGGCTCGCGTGGGGCGTATTTTGTTTGAGTCGCCCGCCTCGGCTGCTTTGAGAAGCAGCGATTTAGTATTACACGGTTAAACAATCTTTGTCCAGACTAAACTTTGTACCGGCAAAGAATTAAGTAAATGCGGGATTTACGGGGAAAAGCGCGTGTGGGCGTGCGTCGGAGATTCAACTGGCGAAGAGCGATGCGGCGCGTTCGGCGGTGAGCGCGGAGCGCGTCGCGTCGTAAGCCTCTTCGGAAGTGATCTCGTTGATGCTCTGCCTGTGCAGGACACGGTGGCGCTCGCCGGGCGGGACGTAGGCGTCGAGCATAGGGTGTTCGCTCATCAGGATGACGACGGGCGTGCCGACCGCCGCCGCGATGTGCATCGGCCCCGTGTCGTTCGAGACGAAGACGGACATGCGCGCCGCCGCCGCCGCAAGTTGCGGGATGGTGAGACGGTCGAAGATGATCGCCGAGCGCGGAAACTCCGCGCGTATCGCTTTGACGAGCGGGCGCTCCTCCGGCCCTGCGAAGACGACTGTGCGCACGCCGTCGTTGTTCTCCAAAGAGCGCGCGAGTTCCGCGAAACGCGCGAGCGGCCAGCAACGGCTCGCGTGCCCCGCGCCCGGAAACATCCCTACGAGCGGCGCATCGCGCCCGGCCTTTTCGCGCCGCAGCAACTCGTCCACCGCGCGCACCTCTTCCGCCGGAGTCGGCAGGCGCGGCACACGCGACGCAACACTCACGCCGAGCGGCGCGACAACATCCAGATAACGATCGACGGCGTGCTTCGCGCGGTCTTCCACTACAGGGCGCGGGCGGAAGTTCGAGAGGAAATCGAGCGAGCGCGTGGGGCGACGCCCGTAGAGTCGCTGGGGCGCGCCCGACAAAAAGCCGAGCAGGTTCGTCTCCGATAGGCTGTGCAAATCTATGATGAAATCGAAGCGTCGCGCACGCACCTCTTTGACGAGCCGCGCGATGCGCCACACAGAGACGGGCTTCGACCCGTCGCGCAAACTCACGCGATCCACTACGAGCACGTCGTCCGCCACACGCGACATCTCTACGATCTGCTTGCCCGGTTTCCCCACCGCGACCGTGATGCGCGCGCGCGGAAACTTCGCGCGGACGGCGTGGAGCGCGGGCAGACTCAGCACCACATCGCCGAGTTGGCCGAAGTCTATGACGAGAATATTTTGCGGCTCGAAGTTCATCGCGTAGAAAATAGTAACAGCGAAAATAAAACGAGCGTGAGCGTGCATCGGGCGCGCACATCGCATCGGCCTATTCGTATAACGTTCTCAACGTCTTGCAAAGTTCAACTTTTGAGAGCAGGTCGGTCGAATCAACGAACTGGTTGACCGAGCCGACGTGGTGCTTGAGTTTGAAGATGTCGGGGCTGCGAATTGTCTCCCTGATGGCCGACGCAAATTCGTCCGCATGAATCACGAGGTAGCCGCGCCCGTGATAGTCGGAGACTCGTTCGGGCAGCGTGCGTGTGATGCCGAGCGCGTTGTGCATGCGCGCCGCCGTCTCGTAAGCGGCGGAGAGATGCGCCTCGCGCTCCCTCCACGAAGTCGAACGGAGCGCGGCTTCGAGCGCGGGCTTCATCTCAGTTGCACAGCGCAACTCCGAGAACGCGCGCCCGAACCATTTGCTGTAAGGCGCGTAGCGTCGCTCCATCAAAAAACAGAGCCCCATCAAAAGCTTCACTTGCCGCGCGGCGATTATGGCAGAGCCGAGTTCGTCGCCCGTCGCGCCGCAACGGCCTACAAACGCCTCTTGCTCCGAGAGCTTGAACCACTGGCGCGCGAGCAGAAACGTCCACACGTCGGTCGGGTAATACGAGAACTTGCGGCGCGCTGATTCGAGCGTGTTCAAGCCGTCGTGGAAAACTCTGCCGCTCGTCACGCCGAGCAGTTTGTGTTCGGAGAATGTGAGCCAGTCAACGGTTGTGACTTCGGCGCGCGGGTCGCAGCCGAGATACCAGCCGAAGAACGACTCGACGGATTCGCAATCAATCGCGTGCGCGATTGTTCCCGTGTCGCTTTGCTGTGCAAGCCGCACGCCGATCTCGTCGGGCAGGCCGAAGTTGGTCGGGTAGCCGCGAAACTCGCGTGGCAGATTCTCTGCGAGCGCGCGATTGATTGCGGGGGCGTGTCGTTCGACATCAGCCTCCGATAGAAACAGGTAGAAGCGCGCGCCCCAACTGTGATCGGTGGATTGCGCGTCGTCGTAGCCGAGCACTTCGGAACTCCAACCGATGAGCGCGGCGGAGTGCGGCACTTCGGGGAAGTGCGCGTCGAGAATAGGCCGCGCCGCCTCGCGATAGTACGCCTCGCTCAGTTCGAGTCCGTTGATGAAATCCGGCATAGGAGATTTAGTTCAGGGGATGCTTCGGTCGTCTCGATCTGTAACCACAGTCTGTAACGCGTTTCAAATTCCCGACGTGTTCATCAAGACGACGCGCCAGCCGTCCGGGTCTTCAATGGTCACGCCGCGCTCCGCCCAGTAAGGGTTCTCCGGCTCGACGCTTTCGTAACCGAGCGACGCGAGACGCGCCGCGATGCGCTCGATTGCAGTGCTGTCCGGGATATAGAGGACGAGCAAATTGTCCGCGCTCGGCGGCGGGTAATGCGCGTTCGTCGCCGCTTCGTGTTCGGTGAACTCCAGGTGGTACGCGCTGTTTGGTAGTCCGAGCATGACGCCCGAATAACCCGCGTGCGCCTCGAACGAGCCGACGACTTCGAGGCCAAGCCCCGCGCAGTAGAATTTCAACAACTCGCGCAGTCGCCCCGTCGGGCGCGCAACGCGCACCTGCACAATTGGTAAATGCTCCGGCCAACTCATGCTCATCAGTTTCGCCCCGCTGCACGCGCATGTTTAAGTCTGTCGCTTGTGCTTGCTCAGAGTAGCAGATGCTATAGTAGATTTTAAGAAAACACAGGGCAGCTAAACGATGGAAACGTTAATTAAGTTCATCTACATCGCCGCAGGCGGCACGGCGGTCGTCATCGCGTGCGTCTATCTCGTGTGGCGTGCGAAGTCCGTCTACAAACTCAAACTTGCGGGGCCGCCGCCGCAACGCGCGCACCGCAAAACGCTCTGGCGCGACCCGGGCGCGGTGGAACAATTAGACTTTCACGCAGGCCCCGGCGGCGCGGACGGCGCGCCCGCCCCGCCCTTCGAGTTTGTGGCCGAACACTCTACGGGGTCGAACCCTTGCATGTCCGTGCGCGATGCGCGCGGGCGCGTGTGGCGTGTGAAGTGGGGCGACGAAGTGCGCTCAGAAACCTTCGCGACGCGCATGGCTTGGGCTGCGGGTTACTTCGTCGAAGTGGCCTACTTCATCCCCGAAGGCCGCATCGAAGGCGCGTTGGATTTGACGCGCGCGCGCGAATGCGTGGGCGAGGATTGCAAATTCGCGGACGCACGCTTTGAACTCGACGAGGAGGGCGTGACGAAACTCTTCGACGAGCACGGCTGGGCTTGGGACGACAACCCTTTCGTCGGCACGCGCGAACTGAACGGTTTGAAGATCATGTTGATGCTCACGTCGAACTGGGACAACAAGGACGTGCGCGACGTGGCGCGCGGCTCGAACACTGCGGTCTTCGAGTACGCGCTCGGCGGAGGATTGGTCGAAGCGCGTTATTTGATCATTGACTGGGGCGCTTCGATGGGCAAATGGGGCAGCAACCTGTTTCGCAGCAAGTGGGACGCAGACGGGTACGCGGCGCAGACGCCGGAGTTTGTAACGGGCGTCGCGAACGGTCTCGTGCAATGGAGCTACATCGGCCAGCGGACGGCTGAAGCGCGTGATGAGATCAAAGTGGACGACGTGCGCTGGCTCTACAAGTACATCGGGCGCATCACCGACGCGCAACTCCGCGACGGCCTGCGCGCAAGCGGCGCAACCGCCGACGAGATCGAAACATTCACGCGCGCCATACGCACACGCCTCGACATGTTGAAGCGAATCGGCGAAGGGGCGGAAGCATCTCTTTCGGCGGGTTCATCGGGTTGAGACGGAAGTGTGTGGCGGGGCGGCGAGTTTTCACCGCAGAGACGCAGAGGACGCAGAGGGGGCGCAGAGAAAGACATTGTTCTTCTCTGCGCCCCCTCTGCGTCCTCTGCGGTGAACAGGTCTGGCAAATTATTCGGGCGCAGCGTTAACCATGCCCGTCCCGCGCGTAATCCTTCGGATCGAATTTATAGAAGAACCAATCGAGCAGCGGGCGGTGGCCGAGCGCGCTGTACCAGCCGTATTTTTGCATCTCGCCGTAAGCCTGTTCCTTCGTCCAACCGCAGTCGGTCACGCGATAGACGCCGATGAGCGTCCCCGTGCGATGCCTGCCGCCGCGACAGTGCGTGAAGAGCGCGCCTTGTGTGTCGGCGGTGCGTATGTAGTCGAGCCACTCGTGGACGCGCGCGGCGTCAGGCGCGTCCGTGTCGGAGAAGGCGATGTGCCGCCACTCCTCTATGCCTGCGGCGAGCGCGCGTTCACGGTCTGCGCGAACCTCGTGCTCGATGATGCTGCACACGCGCGCGACGCCGACCTTTTCGATGAGGCCGCGATAGCCCGCTTCGTCAGGCAGCGCGCCCCTGTAGATGTTGCGTGTGACCTGCGCGAAATTAGGAATCGGCACGCCGAACGCGTTCTTCTCCGAACGCGACTTCGCCCACTGGATTAACCACACCGTCTCGATCTCCTCCCAACTGTGCGCCCGCGCAAAAATCAACGATGCGCCGCGTGCTTCGCTAAAACCGTCAACCGACGAACGATGCTTGCCGCTCGCGTTCGGCAGCATCGTCAATCGTCTCGCCGCTCGACAGTTCATACTTGCCACGATGCTGCGCGTAAAACTCTTCGAGAAATCTCACAGCCTCCTGCGGTCGGAGCGTGTGCAGTATTTCCATGTTGGCGTTCGCGCGAAATTTTTCATGCCGGTCGGGGCGATTCAAGTAGCCTTCGCGGTAGGCGTCGGCAGCGTCGCGCGCAAGTGCGCCCGCCAACTCGCGCGGCGCGAGGAACGCGTTGTTGTACTCGACTTCGAGTAGGGCGTAATCGTAGCGCGCGGCCAACTCCGCGAGGCTCGCGATGCTGTAGCCGAAGAAGTGGTGCGTCATGCGAAAGTCCGGGTCGTACTTGATGACGAACTTGATCGGCGGCGGTATCTTCTCGTTGATCTCCGTGACGACGATGCGCGGGCGAAACTCCTTGAGCACCGCATCGAGCACCCAGTAATCGTAGCTGTCTATGTCGAGGCTGAGGACGCCGAACTCGCGTTCGATGTTGTAAGCCTTGAGCAGCGGCACGACGTTCAAAGGCGTCACCACGCAATTCGCGGCTGACACCTGCGGGTAATGTTTATAGGCCGCAGCCAACTTGCAGACCTTACGGTTGCTCCCCTCAAAACCCACACCGCGCCACCCTTCGCGGAACAGCGCGTAAGTGTTCGAGCCACGCACGCCGTCGCCCGCGCCGATGTCAACGGCAGTCCGGCTCGTGCCTTCGGGCAGCAACTCTGCGATGTACTTTCGCAGAATCTCCTCCTCGCCGAAGTTGGAAAAACGCTCCCGCCCCGCCGCCACGCGCGCACGTTGCAGCCGGTGCTCCACACGCTTCAAATACTGTTGTGCAGACTTTGCGATGCTCATCGTCGCTCGATTATAAACGATGCCTTGCCTGCGTCGGCCAGATACCTTTCCACTTCGGCGGGCGAACGCAGCCAGATTACTTTTTTGCTTCCAGAGTTCTCACGCATCCAGGCTGTTATTTTCGGTCTCGTCCGTTTCGGATAATTCCACACCCAGAGGATGAACTCCCAGTTGAGTTTTTCGTCGCACCCTTCGGCCATGTCCGGCCTGCTCCGGTTGCGATAGATCATCAAACGCTTCAGCACGCGCCACAGGCAGACGAGGCGCGGCATGTCCAGAAAGACAACCGCGTCGCAAGCCTTGAGCCGGATGTCGAACGTGCCGGAATAATTTCCGTCCATGATCCACGAATCACGCCCGACCAACTCCGCGACCGTCGCTGCCCAGGCGGCCTTCGGCGTCTCGACCCATCCCGCGTTCCAGTAGAGCGTATCGAGATGAATAACTTCGATGCTAAGGAGTTTGCCGAGACGACGCGCGAAGGTGCTTTTGCCCGCGCCGCCCGAACCGATCACGAGAACCTTCCTCATCCTCTTTTGAACAGTTTGCGCGCCCACTTACCGACGATGTACAGCACTACTATGATAGCTGCGAGAAACAACAAGGCCGCCACCCAGAAGCCGGGGGAATCAACCAGCTCTCGATGAAAAATTATGACCTTCAACATTGATTCAGATTTGAGCCTTATTCCTCCTCTTCAAAGTGAAGATCAAACCGACCACCGCGACAATAAACGAAACAGACAGGAGCAGCGCCCCGGGAATGATCCCAAGCATCGCTTCTTCCCAACTCGTGCGCCCGTTGGTCAAAGGCGGCAGCAGGAGTGAGACCAGAAAAACGACGCCCCCAAGCAGCATCCCGACGATCCCCAGAATCAACGACACTTTGCCCATCTCTTTTTCTCCTTTCGTGATGACGCCCTTGCTGATCGCTCTGTGTATCGCAACGCCTGTCGCTTGCATTTAGACTTCTTTTGCGGCGCACGAAAACGACAGCAGCGTTTGCAAAACGAACCCCGCTGTCGTCTTCAAACTAACGGTCATACCGCCCGCGAGAACAATTCACGTAAGCGCTCACCCGTTGCTAAATCAAGGGCTGCCCGTCAATCATCCCGCGCAGAACTTTTTAACGTCAAGCTCCGTGCCCCGGAAGCAGAGCGGCGTCTCCGCTTAATCCTTCCCCTCAGGGCCGAAGAGGATATTATTGTCCTGCTCGGTCGAGGTCGCTCCTAATGATTCGGCGGCCACTTCGCCTGATTCGCCCGAACTTGCACGGACACCGTAGAAGCAGCCCTGACCGCTCCCGCGACGCGACTCACCTACGAAACCCATGACGCCGATCATCGCGTCGCGGGTTACGTTCGCCGTGTAGAACAAGCCAATGGGAGAGATGGGGTAAAAACTCCACGCGACCATGCCTTCAACTTGAATCCAGTTGCCAAATCCGCCGCCCGACATACTCCCGTTCTCCTTGAAAATTATTGGAGTGTCACTGGGGTCAGTCTCGATCTTTCCGACGCAGTTCCAATCGGTGTATATCCACCATGACCCGACGACGCTGGTTCCTGTAGCCATGTTACGCTCCTTCTTTGAGTGGTGAGAAAGTTATGTTTTGAAAAACGGTTCAGGTAGATACCCGTTGCTAAATCACGATCTGGCGTCAAATAGTTCCGGTCGGAACTATTTAACGTCAAGATTCACGACGCGGCACGTTGATCGGCATCTTCGTTTACCCGGGCTGCGCAGGGCCGAAGATGCTGGTTGTGTCCTCTCCCTGCGCCTGTGTCGCCCCTGATACGGCGGAGGAAGTCGCGCCCGAAGGTGGCCGCGCCGCGAAGAAGCAGCCTGTCCGGTTACTATCCCAAGAGGTGTAACCCATGATGCCGACGAGCGCGTCGGCATTTACGTTCGCCGTATAGATTAAGTCGGGGGAGCCTTTGAAGCTCCAGCAGGCCATGCCTCCGACTTGAAGCCAGTAGCCGCTTGTTGAGATGCCAGCCACAAGCGACCCGTCTGCATTGAAAGTGATTCCGAAACTGCTCGGCGGGTTACTCCCGTCGTAGCTCCAATCGGTAGTGAGTAGCCACTCACCGACGATGCTAGTTCCTGTAGCCATTGCTTCGCTCCTTACTTTGAGTGGTGAGAAAATTCCGGTTTGCAAAAAGTTCAGACAGATGGATGAAACGTTGACCGCGCAGTTTGAAAGCTGCTTCGGAAAAGTTTCCGGCGAGGTCTGCCTGCGACGAGTGCGCCACCGCTGCGGTGGGATCGAGTCTAGTCCTCGTTCATTGAATGTGAGACGACAACAGAAGTTCTTATTAGAGTTGGCAAGCGGGAGGACGATATTACCGTCGCAATGGTTTGTCAATATCTGTCGATCTAGCCGCATGGAGAGTTTGCCTCCGGCAGCACCAATCCGCACTAAGAAGTGATCAGCACGCTTGCAAAGGCCAGAATCAGCGTTGCCAGCATGATTGACAGAATGATCAAGTAGGAGCCGACGAATAAAAAAAAGGTCTTCATCAGTGTCAGACCCGTAGGCTGTTTGTAAACTATGCGGAGGGCGAAGAACAAATAAACCATCCCGACAACTGCGACGAAAAAACCCAGTAGCAAACTCGCCGTCGTGGGTTTGACGCCAACCAAAATATAGGCAGGCCAGAGGATGATGGTTGATAAGAAAGTGAACGATAAGAAGTGTAACGAAAAGATCAGATGCTCTGCGAAATAGCGTTTCGAGAACAGGTAGAGGATTTGCAGCAGCAGCGCGAAGAAGAGCACATTCGTCAGTTGTGACCACGAGACGTAAGCCTGCCACTTTTCATTCACGCTCCCGATCAAAACATCTCGCGGCATCTGCTTATACTCCGCCAGATCGTTGATCAGTTTGTCCCACGTCCCCGTATCGTCGCTCTCGATCATCGTGCCGAGATCATAGACCGCAACCGGCTTGTAGATTGAATAAAGAAACAGGCTCAAGGCAAACACGATGAGACACACTTTGAGCGGCGTGAGATAACGACTCTTTCGCCCCGCTAGATATTCGTTGGTCAAAAAACCCGGCCTGAAAACAAGCGCGTAAAAAGTGCTCCAGACTTTAGAGTGTTCGATGTCAATCAGTTCTTGAACGGAATGCACGGCAAAATGCTTGAACGATAGCCGCGTACGTTCAAATCTCTGCTCACCGCAACGGTGGCAGTATTGTCCGAGCAACTGTTCGTTGCAGTTGGGGCAGACATCTGCCGCTACGGCGTCGGCGGTTGAAACTGGCGTGAGTTGAGGCTCCAATTTCATTTTGGCTGCTCTTGAACTTTATAGTTCGCGCAAATCGCGTCCCGTCATCTCTGTGGGTTTGTCTAAACCGAGCAGCCCGAGCATGGTGGGGGCTACGTCTTCGAGCGCGCCGCCTTCGCGGAGTTTGAGGCCACGCGAGGCTTCGTCTATGAGGTGGAAGGGGACGAGGTTGGTGGTGTGTGCGGTGTGCGGCTGTCCGGTCGTCGGGTCGATCATCTGTTCGCAGTTGCCGTGGTCGGCTGTGATGAGACAGCGGCCGCGCGCCGTCGCGAGAGCTTTCATGATCCAGCCGAGACAGGTATCGACGTGCTGGACGGCCTCGATGGTCTTCTCAAGGTTTCCTGTGTGGCCGACCATGTCCGGGTTGGCGAAGTTGACGATGAACACATCGGTTTCACCCTCTTCGATGGCGCGCAGGATTTTGTCCGTGAGTTTGAAGGCGGACATCTCCGGCGCGAGATCGTAGGTCGCCACCTTCGGCGACGGCACGAGGAGGCGACGCTCGTGCGGGTATTCGCGCTCCGTCCCGCCGTTGAAAAAGTATGTGACGTGCGCGTACTTCTCCGTCTCGGCCATGCGGTAGTTGCGCACGCCCGTCGAGGCGAACACGTCCGCGAGGATGTTGTAAGGCTGCGTCTTCGGGAAGGCGACGGGGAGATTGAACGTCTTGTCATACTCCGAGAAACAGACGTAATCGACCGACGGGCGACCTGTTACGTCGAACGCGTCGAAAGGGGTTTGCGTGAGCGCGCTCGTGATCTGGCGTGCGCGGTCGGCGCGGAAGTTAAAGAAGATAACAGAGTCGCCGTCCTGAATCGTCGCGACGGGTTCGCCCTCGTGTCGCGCGCGCGTGACGACCACCGGCTCGATGAACTCGTCCGACACGCTGCGCTCGTAACACTCCTTGATCGCAACTACGGGATCGATCACGCGCTGGCCTTCGGCGTACACGAGCATGCGGTAGGCGCGCTCGGTGCGCTCCCAACGCTTGTCTCGATCCATCGCGTAGTAGCGCCCGCAGACGGTCGCGATGCGCCCGCAGCCGATCTCTGCACAACGCACCTGCAACGCTTCGACGTAGCCATAGGCAGACATCGGCGGCGTGTCGCGACCGTCTAAGAAAGCGTGGACGTAGACGCGCTGCAATCCCTTGTCGTGCGCCATGCGCAAGAGCGCGTAGAGATGTTCCTGCGACGAGTGGACGAGTCCGTCGGAGAGCAAACCCATCAGATGAAGAGCGCGGTTCTGTGCGAGCGCGTTGTCCATCGCGTGATTGAGCACGGCGTTCTGCAAGAAGTCGCCCGACTTGATCTCGTAGTTGATGCGTTCAACATCTGTGCGTAGCACGCGCCCCGCGCCGAGGCAGAGATGGCCGACGTTGGAGTTGCCCATGATGCCGGAAGGCAAGCCGACGCATTCGCCCGACGCCTGCAAGAGCGTGTGCGGGTACTTCTCAAGGATTTCGTTGTAGAACGGCATGCGCGCGAGCGCGACGGCGTTACCCTCGCGCGCGGGGCTGTAGCCGAAGCCGTCGAGGACGATGAGCGCGAGCGGCCCTTGTCTGTCTGTCACAGTCAATTCTCCCGAAAGCAAACTTCAATTTGAATTCAAACAAAACGGCGCGCCCTCAGCCTTGAGCCTTCTTCGCTTTGAACATTTCAACCCATGCTACGCACAAGCTGGCGAGTAAAACTCCGATCATCAAACCGCTCACGAATCCACCGCGCGTGGAGAGTTCACGGTAAGAGAGATAGATGGCGGAGATGGTAACAAGCGCGAGCAACCAGATGTGTTTTCTTTGAAACATGACGAGATAACCTAAATTGGTTTGGATCATTAAAACAGGCAACCTATAACCCCTCGCAGGGGCTATTTCTTTGCCGCGCGTGCCTTCTTTGCCGTGCCGCCGCCGTTTGCGCCTTTACTCTTCGACGCCGTAGGTTGCGGCGCGGCTGTTTGTTCAAGTTGATAAAACGCACTCATGCCGGGGAAGCGCGCCGCCGTGCGCAGGTCTTCTTCGATGCGCAGGAGTTGGTTGTACTTGGCGATGCGGTCTGTGCGCGAGAGTGAGCCGGTCTTGATCTGTCCGGCGTTTGTGGCGACGGCGAGGTCTGCGATGAAGGTGTCTTCGGTTTCGCCCGAACGATGCGAGATGATGGCGGTGCGGCGATTGGTGCGCGCCAGTTCGATGCAGTCGAGCGTTTCGGTGAGCGTGCCGATCTGGTTGACTTTGATCAAAATCGAGTTTGCGACGCCGCGCTCTATGCCGCGACGAAGAAATTCCGTGTTCGTCACAAACAGATCGTCGCCGACGAGTTGCACGCGCGCGCCGACCGCGTCCGTCAGAGTCTTCCAGCCGTCCCAGTCGTTTTCGGCCATGCCGTCTTCGATAGAGATGATCGGGTACTGCTCGACCCACGACTTCCAGTAGGCCACCATCTCATCGCTCGTGAGTTTCCGCTTGTCGGATTTTTTGAAGACGTAGTTTTTGCCGTCGTAAAACTCGCTCGCCGCAGGATCGAGCGCGAGCAGGATTTGCGTGCCCGTTTTGTAACCGGCTGCGTTGACGGCTTCGAGTATCGTCTCGATGGCTTCCTCGTTCGAGCGCAGATTCGGCGCGAAACCACCTTCGTCGCCGACGCCCGTGGCGTAGCCTCGTTTCTTCAAGACGCTTTTCAGCGCGTGGAAAATTTCCGCGCCTATCCGCAACGCCTCCGCGAAACTTTCAGCGCCGACGGGCATCACCATGAACTCTTGAAAGTCCACGTTGTTGTCTGCGTGCGCGCCGCCGTTGACGATGTTCATCATAGGGACGGGCAGCGTGCGCGCGTTCGCGCCGCCGAGATAGCGGTAGAGAGGGATTTCCAAGTAGCTGGCTGCGGCGCGTGCCGTTGCGAGCGAGACGGCGAGCAGCGCGTTTGCGCCGAGGCGCGATTTCGTAGGCGTGCCGTCGAGCGCGATGAGCGCGGCGTCAACTTCCGCCTGATCGAGCGCGTCGAAGCCTTCGAGCGCTTCGGCTATCGTCTCGTTGATGTTCTCGACGGCCTTGAGCGTGCCCTTGCCGCCGTAGCGCGACTTGTCCGCGTCGCGCAGTTCGACGGCTTCATGTTCACCCGTTGACGCGCCCGAAGGGACGGCTGCGCGTCCCAGTTCGCCGCCGATCAAGATCACTTCCGCCTCGACCGTCGGGTTGCCGCGCGAATCCAGAATCTCGCGCGCATTTATGGATTCAATCAAACTCATAGTTGCTCCTCGCCGTCGCTTCGACTGAAAATTTTAGTGCAAATTTTGGCTGCCAGAATGTTCGTATGAGTCAAATCTATCTCATATTCGTCACAGACAGTCAAAGTAAAAGCACGCTTCGCACAGAATTGCATGAGTTTGGATACAACTGCGCGACGAAGTGCGTCTATAGTGATCTTCATTCGGCGGCGACTGTAAGGGAAATGATCAAGCAGGACACGGAAAAGCGAACGGCAGAGGGGCAGCCCGCGCATGAGGTGGCGGCGACGAAGAAACGAAGCCGCCCCGTCGCGGGCTTCATCATCGCCGGAGCGTCGCTCGCGCTGCTCTTTGGACTAGCCGCCCTCAAAGGGCGCGTCAAAGACGACAATTAAGGGAAAAGGGGAATTGCAAATATGTCAGCACAAGGTTTAGGAAAGTCAACGGCCACCACCGACATCCTCGGCAACACGGGAACGGGCGGCGGCGAAGCCACCAAGACGGACAAGGCCGAAGAGGTCTTGAAGACGATTGATAACACGACCGTCGAATCAACGGGCGTCAGCCTGTTTCATATTTTAACCATCGGCTCAATCGGCGCGTCGCTCGCACTATTTTTCAGCGGCAACCGTCAGGCGGGAATTTTCGTCGGACTCTGGCCGCCCACGTTTCAAGCTCTGAAATCCGTGGTGGACAAGAGCAACAAGCAATAACAAGCGGGTCACAGAGGGTAACGAGCACGGGGGGACAAAAGCGGCGCGGTCAGGCAACTGGCCGCGCCGCTTTTTTTCGCGCGAGCGATTCAGTTTGCGAGCCTTCAAAGGTTAGAATACGAAAAACCTCTCCCCTGACGAGAAAGGCGACGGCGTTGTCCGTGTCGCGTCAACGACCGGACATGGAAGCGCGCCGCTCGTCCGCCGTAACTTCGCCAAAGAGGAGTCGCTCGAACACCGTATGAGATTTTTCAAGAACGCAACAGCCCTTGCCTTCGCCGCGACGCTTCTCCTCGCGTCCCTCGCTTTCAATTTCGGCGCGCAAGCGCAGACGCCAGCCGCGCCCTCGCCGTCTCCGCAGCAGCAACAGCCGACGCCCACGCCCACACCGCGCGCCGCAACCGACGAGCAGGACGACGCGGTCGAGCGCGTCGAAACCAATCTCGTCAACGTCCTCTTCAACGCCATAGACAAAAATCGTCGCTTCGTCACGACGCTCCGGCAAGAGGACGTGCAAATCTTCGAGAACAACGAATTGCAGACAGTCTCCATCTTCCAGCGCGAGACAGACCTGCCGCTCTCGCTCGCCATCCTCGTCGACGTGAGCGGCTCGCAGGAGAACACTCTGCCCGACGAAAAGGACGCCGCGCACCTCTTTATAGATTCCGTGATTCGCCCCGAACGCGACCGCGCCGCCGTCATCTCCTTCACGGGCTTCGCCACCATCGAACAGGATTTGACGGGCGACCGCAAGAACCTCCACGACGCGATTGAACGCCTCTTCGTCGCGCCCATCCCGCCGCGCAGGCAGGCGACAGACGCGGACGCGCCGCCCGTCGTCCCCGCCGCAGGCGACGTGGACGATCCCAAACAGGCACGCGCCACAGCCATCTGGGACGCCATCTGGGCGACCTCGCGCGACATGCTCGCCGAAATGCCTGCGGGCACGCGCCGCGCCATCATACTGCTCTCAGACGGCAGGGAAGACTCCAACAGCCCGCTCAAAAAACAGGACGCGATTGACGCCGCCATCGCCGCCGACGCAGTCATTTATTCAATCGGCATCGGCGATTACGAGTTTGACGAAGGCGCGCTCAAGAAAATCTCCGAGCGCACGGGCGGGCGCGCGTTCTTTCCCGAAGACGAGGCGCAGTTGAATCTCGCATTCTCGCAAATCCAACAGGAGTTGCGCACGCAATACCTCGTCGCCTACTCGCCGACCAACAAGGCGCGCGACAACACGTTTCGCCAAATACGCATCGACCTCGTCAATCCCGAACTGCGCAAGGAAAAGTTGAAGCTCATCTATCGCAACGGCTACTTCGCGCGCCCGCCCGCGCCTGCCTCGGCGAAGACCGAACGACCCCCGAAGGCGCGGCTCGCAAAGCCCGTCAAGGCCGACAAGAAGAAAAAGAGTTGAAATGAAAAGTTGAAATGAAGGGTCGAGACGAGGCGCGCGGCATCCGAAAAAATGGAAACAAAAAACGTCTTTTCGTCGCCCCTGCGAGCCTTTAACTTTCTCGTCGCGCGGCTCGTATATATACTGTCGGCTGAGTTCGTCACCCTGCGTTAAGTTCACGAAAGTCCGCAGAGCCTCTCTCCTCCAGAGGTAGGTGATTCTCTCTACCGCGCGTTCTGACAGGTTTAGCTCTCTCTGGCGAAAAGGACATTCACAACTATGTTGACGAAAATCATGCGCTCTATTGTGCTCGTGGCCTTGTGCCTCGCCTTCGCGCCCACGCTCGACGTGCGTGCGCAGTCGAAGACGACGCCGAGTGATAAGTTCAGGCAGCTTGAGGAAATTTTGCCGACGCCGAACGAGCAGCGCGCGGCTTCGGGCGCGCCCGGTCGCTCCTACTGGCAGCAGCGCGCCGATTACAACATCAGCGTCGAACTCGACGACGCGAACCAACGCATCACCGGCTCGGAGACGATCACTTACTACAACCAGTCGCCCGACACGCTCAACTATCTCTGGGTGCAACTCGACCAGAATATCTGGAAGCAAGATTCCGACTCGCGCCTGACGCAGACCGCGCCCAACCTTGAGCGCGTGCCGCTGTTCCAGATCGAAAACTTGCTCGCACAGCGCGGCTTCGATGGCGGCTATCGCATCACGGCTGTGCGCGACGCCAAGAGCGCGCCGCTTCGTTACACGATCAACAAGACGATGATGCGCGTCGATTTGCCGCAGCCGCTCGCGCCCGGCGCGAACGTCGCTTTCTCCATCGACTGGAATTACAACATCAACGACCAGCGCAAAATCGGCGGTCGCACAGGCTACGAGTTCTTTCCCAAAGACGGCAACTACCTCTACGAGATCGCGCAGTGGTTTCCGCGCATGGCCGCCTACAACGATATCTCCGGCTGGCAGCACAAACAGTTCCTCGGCGCGGGCGAGTTCACTTTGGAGTTCGGCAACTACCGCGTTCGCATCACAGCGCCAGACGATCACATCGTCGCCTCGACGGGCGTGCTGCAAAACCCGAACGAAGTCTTGACGCCTGCGCAACGCGCGCGTCTCGAACAGGCGCGCACGGCGAAAACGCCTGTGCTCATCGTGACGCCCGCCGAGGCTCTAGCCAACGAGTCGCACAAGCCTACGGGCAAGAAGACATGGATTTATCACGCAGACAACGTGCGCGATTTCGCGTTCGCATCGTCGCGCAAGTTCATCTGGGACGCGCAGGGGCACAACGTCGAAGGCAATCGCGTGATGGCGATGTCCTACTATCCGAAGGAAGGCAACCCTCTCTGGGAACGCTACTCGACACACGCCATCATGCACACGCTGAACGTCTATTCGCGCTACTCGTTCAACTATCCTTACCCGATTGCAATCTCCGTGAACGGCCCCGTCGGCGGCATGGAATATCCGATGATCTGCTTCAACGGGCCGCGACCGCAAGAGGACGGGACGTATTTCGCGGGCACGAAGTACGGCTTGATCTCGGTCGTCATACACGAAGTCGGCCACAACTATTTTCCGATGGTCGTCAACAGTGATGAGCGACAGTGGACTTGGATGGACGAAGGGCTAAATTCCTTCCTGCAATATCTGGCCGAGCAGGAATGGGAAGAAAACTATCCTTCGTGGCGCGGCGAGCCGCAGAACATACGCGAGTACATGGCGAGCCAGAGCCAGGTGCCGATCATGACGAACTCGGAATCCGTCTTGCAGTTCGGCAACAACGCTTACGGCAAACCTGCGACCGCCTTGAACGTCCTGCGCGAAACCGTGCTCGGTCGTGAACTGTTCGACTTTGCCTTCAAGCAATACTCGCAGCGTTGGAAGTTCAAGCGACCGATGCCCGCCGATTTCTTCCGCACGATGGAAGACGCTTCGGGCACAGACCTCGACTGGTTCTGGCACGGCTGGTTCTACACGACCGACCACGTAGACATCTCGATTGAACGCGTGCGGCTCTTTACGCCGCTCACCCTGAATCCCGAACTCGACAAGGCCGCGCGCATGAAAGATCGCACCGAGCAGCCGCAGACGCTCTCGCAGGAGCGCAACAAGGCGCTCCCGAAACGCGTTGACGAGTTTCCCAGTTTGCGCGACTTCTACAACACCTACGACGAGCTCGTCGTCACAGAGCGCGACCGCGAGCAGTATCAACGTTTCATACAGTCGCTCTCGCCCCGCGAGCGCGAACTGCTCCAGACGGGTCTGAATTTCTACGTCGTTGACTTGAAGAACATCGGCGGCCTCGTCAGCCCCGTCATCTTCGACATCGAATACACCGACGGCACGCACGAGTTGATGCGCATCCCTGCGGAAATCTGGCGCTACAACAACACGGAAGTCTCGAAGTTGATCACGACGAACAAAGAGATTCGTTCGATCTCGCTCGACCCGCGCATGGAGACCGCAGACGTTGACATGGCGAACAACAGCTTCCCGCGCCGCCCCGTCAAGTCGCGCTTCCAACTCTTCAAAGACCAGCAAGCGCCGCCCAATCCCATGCAACTGCTCGAACGCAAACAACCGTCGCCGACGCCGACACCGACGCCGACGCCATAGCAGAAGGGAAAAGGGGAAGGGAGAAAGGGTAAAGGTCAAGCAAAAACTCGCCCGCGCCTGTTCTTAACCTTTACCCCTTACCCTTTTTCCCTTTACCCGTCTTCCTGGGAAGTTGATTTATGAAGCTCGCTACTTACGTTTTAAGTTTCGCCTTAGTCATCTCCGGCCTGTCGCTCGCGCGCGCCGTCGCTTCGTCGTCGTCGGCGCACAAGTTCCACACGAGTTTTACGGAGGCGGACTACAACGCGCGCGAGCGTTCGCTTGAGATCACGCTCCGCACGTTCCCGGACGATCTGGAAAACATACTGAGCCGACGCAACGGCAAAACCGTGCGCCTCGATCAGAAGAAGGAAGCCGAACCGCTCCTCGCCGCCTACCTGCAAGAGACTTTCCAGTTGAAGAACGCGCGGGGCGAGGCGATCAAACTCTCCTGGGTCGGCATGGACGCCGGAGTCGACAGCGCGTGGCTCTACTTCGAAGCCAGGATGCCCGACGGCTTCGCGGGCGCAACCTTGCGCAATCAATTCATGTTCGACCTCTACGACGATCAAATCAACCTCGTCAACGTCAAACAGGACGAACGCAAGCGCGCCCTCACCTTCAAAAACGGCGACAACTTCCAAACGCTCGCGCCGCAATAGTCAACGGTCGAAGAAGAAATGAAAATTGAAGCGGCGCGTGTGAGATCAACATCTCACACGCGCCGCTTGTCTTTGTTAATGATGCGGATTCTTAGCGAAGAACCTGCATCGTGATGGACTTCGTGAGCGGGTTGACTGTGAAGCGCACGAGGCGCGTGGCCGTGCCCGTCGTGAGGGTGCTGCCGGTGCTGCCCGTACTGCCCGACGTGCTGCTTCCGCTCGCGCCTGCGGACTGCGCGATGCGGAGCGTCTGCGTGCTTGCGATCTCGAAGTCCTGCGCGACGCCAGCCCAGCCGATGACGCGGAAGATGTAGTTCGTGTTCGGCAGTATGTCAGCCGTCACGATCTCGGTCGCCTCCGCCGTGCCCGAAGACGAGAGCACGCGCCCTGCGGCGTCGCGCAACTCGAAGTCTAAATCAACGCCCGTGAGCGGCGAGGTCAGGATGCCTTTGACTGCGACGGCGTTCGCCTTCGACGTGAAAGGCACGTCAACATAAGTTACGCCATCGGCGAGTTGCAGCCCCGTGTCGCTTGCGGGGACGATGCCGCTGAACGTCTCGCTAAAGGTCGAAGTGGTGAAGTTGCCTTCAAACTTCGGCTCGGCCTCGAAGCGCGTGCCCGCGCCCGCAGGAACTTGCACGCGCGCCGTGACGACCGCGTCGAAGGTGAAGAGTTGCGTGTTCGGGTTGTTGAAGCTGATGCGACGCGCGGCGGAAGTTTGATTCTTCTGAAGCGTCGCGCGGTAGTAGAAGCTCGCAGGAGACGCGCCGCGCCCGCTGCCGAAGTTGTCCGCGTTTGCGACCGAGACGTTCGGGGCGGAGATCGAGACGATGCGGAAATCAATCGGCTGATAGATCGTGCCGTCGAACGCGCCCGCGCCGAGGTTCTTGATAGTCTGGTCGAACTCGGTCTTGCCACCCGCGAACGAGACGTTGCTGTTCACAGTCTGGATGCTGTTCGTCACGTCAACCACTGCGGTTGACATCGCGGCGGGCGCGCTGTTGTCGGAGACGCCGACCTGTCGGTTCGAGTTCACGTTCAGAGCGCGCACGACATACTCGTAGCTCGCCGCGTTCTTCAAACCGCGCGGGAGGAAGACGCCTTCGATGAGGCCGTTGTCCGTGTAGCTCGACTGGTCACCCCGGACGTAGTTGATGTGCATGAAGCCGTCCGTCGTGCCGTCGCCGTCCATGTATTCGCGCCCCGTGACGGGTTTCGTCTGCCGCGAATTTTCTTTGCCGATTTCGCGGCGCAAGACTTCATAAGCGAACGCGCCCGCGACCGGCTGCCACGAAACTTGATTCGACGTGGACGAAGCCGGATTGACGGTGACGCTCGCAGGAGCGTTGAGTTTGCCGACCGAAGAGGCGACGTTGGAAACGCGCGTCGAGATCGCTTGACGACCTTCGGCGTTCGGCGCGACGGCGTTCACGCCGAGTTCGCGCGCGGCGAAAACCTGTTCGATGAGCGCGCGGTGCTGGCCGGGCGCGTCGGGGTCTGACGGGTCTGACGGGTAGAGCGATTGATCCGCGATGATCATGGCGTCGCGTGCGCGCACCATCGTGTCGGGATTGTAGGTTGAGAGCACGTAGATCGCGCCGAGCAGTATGCGTTCCCAGTTCTCCTGGCCGCGACTGATCGCTTTGGTCGGTTCGCCGGAGATGAGATCGGGGCGCGTGAAGCTGCCGCCCGGTTCGGAGATGATCATCAGTTCGCGCAAGTCCCAACCGGCGGCGGCGAAGATTTCGCCGTCGCGGTGTTCCTCAAACGCGCTGCCGCCGCTCGTGCCGAGTTGCGAATAGAGCAGGCTGGAATCGCCGTGACGAAGATAACCACGCTCGTCGGGGTTGCCGCCGTTGGCGCGCACCGCCGCGCGATAGTCTTTGGCGTTCAGGATGTAGTTGCCGAGGACGGGATTTTCGCCCGCCGTGTAAGCCCAGAGATCGGCCTGCGCTTCGTTCAAGGCGCTGCCTTCGGGCGCGCCGTTCGGATCGTTTTCGAGTCCGGCGATGGGCGAGGAGATCGAGTGCATGCCTTCGTGGTAGGGCACTGCGAAGTCAATCGCGAGATCGTTCAGGAGATAACCGTGACCGTAAGAGGTCGGGTTGACGACCACGTTTTGGCCGCCGGGCGTCTCGCCCAAAAACTCGTCGGACGAAGCGGAGAGCGAGAAAGCATTATCGAGTCCGAGCAGCTTGTCTGCGAATGCAGGGTCGCTCGGATCGGTAGGCGGCGCGAGCACGTTCGGGATGTGGACGTTGCCGATGAGCGGCACGGCTTGATTCGGATACGTATCGGGGAAACTACCCTGACCGACGCGGCTGTGTTTGAGATCGCCCGCGACGTGCAGGTAGTCAACGTATTCGAGGAGCGATGTGATGTAGAAGAACTGCGAGATTTCGCCTTGATGCTCGGCGGGTTCGGCTGCGGGGCCGTAGTGCGCGGCGTCTGTGGTGCGCGCTTCAAAATTCGTCGGGTCGTCTTTGGCGAAGTACCACGTGCCGAGCGCGGCCTGCGCGAACGGGAGTTTTCCGGCGAGCACGTTTTCGATGTGCGCGTGCGTGCCGTTGAGCGTGCCGTTCACGCCGGTCACGACGTTTTGCGGATCAAACTTGCGAAGGTTGACGCGGAGTTGACCGCAGGGCGCACCGTTCGCGCCGTTCTCGATGATGCCTTCGTCCTGCAACTTTTTGCTGATGCAAGGATAGGTCGGGAACACGTCGGCCTTCGGCTGAAGTTGCTGTTGATAACGCACGATGTCTTCGCGGTAGAGAATTTCGCCGGTCGCGGCATCAATCTGATACTTGAATGCGCCGAACGGATTGCGCGAGAAGATCAGGAACTTGTAAGCGAGACGCGCGCCCGTCGCCGTCGGGAAGATGTTGAGTTGCGCATGCGGCACGGCCAACGGGCCGAGTTGCGACGTGAGTTTGTCGAGCGCGGGGTTCAGCACATCGGCCACGCCCGCCACCCACTTGACCTGAAACTTCGCCAGATCAATTTGCGCTTTCGCGATGGCCGCCGCGCCGTCGAGCGACGGAGAGACGCTCACGCTCACGTCTTTCTGATAAGGGCCGGAGACGGCCTTGACGCGACGCTCGCCGTCCATGACGACGCCGACGCCGCGACCCGCGACGGGCAAGCCCTGATAGGTCTGTTCAAAATAGAGCAGGTTGCCGCCGAGCGCAGGGGTGTTGCGCTTGAGTTTGAGCGTCGCCATGTCCGCGATGCCGAAAAGTCCGGCGTTGGCTTGGAGGAAATCGCGTGCTGCCGCTTCCGGTTCGAGCGCGGAGGGCTGCGAGGCGAAGTCCATGATGGTATCAACCGAGCCTGTCGTCTTGTCCCAGCGCGCGGTTAGTTCCGCGTCGCCGAGGTTGGCTTTCAAGTTGTTGAGAGCTTGAAGCTGCGCTGCCGTGGGCATTCGCACGATTGATTTGCCGAGGTTGATGTTGTAGTCGGGCACGGCGGTCTTGTTCAAATCGAGCTTGTCGGCGGGCGTCGCGGCGGCGCTCACGCGCGAAGACGGGTTGACGAACATCGCGCCGACGAGCGCGGCGACGATTGCGAGGGCGAACAGTACAGCGAAGATTTTGTTCGTCCTGCGGGCTTTGCGTGTGGCGTGTGCGGTCGGTGAACTCATCGTTTTTCTCCTGTAAATTTGTATGGCTATCGCCTGAGATTTGAAAATCCCTAAAAATTGCTTGCCGTCAGGTTGTGCGAAGGATGTTGTAGAGCCGTCCCGCGACGCCGCACTTGAAAGGCACGGCGTCGCGGGTTCGAGCAAGGGTTTTAATTGCCAGCCTTGAAACGCTCGGCGAACGTGTTGACTTTCGCTGCGAGCGCGGCGCGCGTCAGTCCGTTCGAGGGTTCGACGCGCGGGCCGGGCAATGCGACGAACTGGCCGGGGGCGATTTGTTTGACTTCCGCCGGATAGACTTCGAGGAAGCCGCGATCAATGGCGAGTTGCACGTAGCCGCGAAGTGCGGGCGGAATCTGTGCGTTGTCCGTGAGCGTGATGCCGCCCGAAGTGACGTTCGTTCCGGCCTTCGCTTTCGCTTCCGTATCGAGGCCAAGCGCGCGTACGAAGGCGACGGCTAAATCAAGGCGGCTGACGTTGCCGTTCGGGTTGAAGTTTGTGCCGCTCGCGGACATCAAACCGGCGGGCGCGTAGTTCCAATCGCGTAGCGACGAGCCGCTTGCGGTCAGAGACTCCGCGAGCGCGGCGAGGTCGCCCGTTACGTCTGTGAATTTGCTCGCGCCTCTCGCCGTCTGCCGGACGGGCACGTTCAAGCTGAGCGTGCGTGCGAAGTCTTCGCGCGTGACCGTAGAGTCGGGATGGAAGAAGCCGTCTGTGAGCGTGTCCATGCGGCGGCTCTTGAGCAGCATCTCGAAGAACGCTTGCTGCTGGTGTCCCTGTATGTCCGCGACGGGCGCGAGCGTGTACAACTTCTGCAAGATGATGCCTTCGACGGGGCCGGGTGCGGCTGCGCCCGAAGTCGGCAGACTCACGCCGGGCGCTGCGACGAGACCACGCGCGCCGCGCACTTCCAGAACCCACTCGCCGGGCAGAGGGTTCTGCACGATCACGCCGCGACTGCTTGCAGCGATCACCGGATACTGAATGCCGCTCGAATAAGTCGTGCCGTCAGGCGAAGTCAAAAGCAGTCCGACGAGATTGCCGTCGCCCGTCTCCGCAGCCGTGTCAACGCGCGCCCACACGTCGAGCACGCTCATGCCTGCTTGCACCGTGAACTTCTTGGCGTTCGGCGACGATGCGCCGGGCGTGGCCGCCGGATTGAAGTCAATACGGAACGGCTCGGCTGACGGAATCGTGATGGAGTACTGGGCGTTGAAGTTCGAGTTGAAAAGTTTGTAGTTGCGCGTGCGGTTGAAGACTTTATCGACGGCAGCGTAGGCGTTGATGTAGCCTGCGCCGACTTCGTGATCCGCATAGCCGGGCATGCGCGTCGCCGTCTCCGTGATGATCTGTTTGATCTCGTCGGGTTGAAGCGAAGGGTCTGCGTCGAGCATCAGGGCGACGACTCCGGCGACGTAGGGTGCGGCCATCGAAGTGCCGCTGATCTGCGTGTAGAAGGGAATCTCGCCGGGGGCGAGTTCGGCGTCGTCTGCCGCGCCGTTGGCGACGAGGTTCGAGGTCGAGCGCGTAGAGACGTAGGCGGCTGAAAACTTCGCTGCGTTGGATTCAAATTCGCGTCCCGTGCCGGGCGCGGTGATGGTCGGTGCGTCGAAGTCGTCGAGCGGATCGGAGTTCGAGAGGCGTTCGTCTGCGGGCGTGCCGCGCGAGGAGAACGAGGCGAGTCCGCCCTCTTTCGTGCCCGCCGCGACGCCGATGACCCAGGGCGCTTTCGCGTACTTGTTATAAGTGTTCTTGCCGGGGCCGGAGTTTGCGCCAGCGAAGACGACCGTGATGCCGTTGTCGTAGGCCGCGCGGCTCGCGATGTTGATCGGGTTGTCGGGGTCGAACGCGGCGAAGCTGCCGTAGGAGTTGGAGACGATCTTGATGTTGTAGTTGTACTGGTTCGCCAGTCCCCACTCCCACGCGCCGACGGCGTTTAAGACAAACAGCCCCGCGCCGAGTCCCGCGCCGATGACTTTCGCGCCCGGCGCGACGCCAGCGTACTTGCCGCCGGAACGCGCGCCCGTGCCGCCGATGATTCCGGCGCAGTGCGTGCCGTGCCCGACGGTCTGATCCGTGTTCGGGACATTTTCAAGAACAGTGACGGGCGTATAGCCCTCTTCGACGGTGTCGGTGCCCGTCAAGACCTGCACGTTCTGTACGACCGTCTGGCCGAGTTTGAGATCGTCGTGCGTGGCGTCAACGCCGGAGTCTATGACGAGGACGGAGAAGTCGCCTTTGCCGGAGACGGGCATGTTCGCGTTGCGTTGTCGGAAACTTGAATCCGCGCGCACACGCTCGACGCCCGTGAGCGTGCGCGCCTGCAAGTCGTAATAATGAAGCCGCTCGTTGTCCCAGACAGAACGCACGGCGGAGTTTGCGGCGAGCGAGCGCACCTGGCCTGCGGTGGCCGCAGGCAACGCGACCATGCCGAGGCGCGGGAAGGTGATGGCGCGCGTGATGCCGAGAGCGCGCAACACGGAGAGGTGCGAGTCCTTGAGTCCGTCGCTCGTGTTGAAGGCGACGATGACCGTGCCGACTTTCGCTGTGTCCGCAAGCGTTGCGAGTTGCGTCGAGAGCGCGGGGCTGACTCGCGCCGCGAGAGCCGCCGCGTTGAGTGCGAAGCAGATGATGATTGCCGCAAAAAGGGTCGGGATTTTTCTCATGTTCAAGTAACAGCCTCCGGTTCAAGTCCTGATCGGAATTTTGTTGAGCGCGGGATGTCGCTCCCGATGTTGTTCAAGTTACGCAAAGGCTATTGAGTAAAACTTGAGGTAGGGTTGAGACAGACTTGAGGTTGTGAAATGCAATCGAAATGCAATAAACAGATCACGTTGAGAAGGAAAAAGGCTGGCGATCTTCAATAAGATCGCCAGCCTTTGTTTTCGTAGATTCGTAGAGATGTTGAACTACTCGCCGAACATCTCTTGCAGCAACTTCGTCGCGGGCGCGATGAACTCGGCGCGTTTGACGCCGCGCATCGGTTCGACGCGCGGGCCGGGAAGGGCTACGAACTGGCCGGACGCGATCTGTTTGACCTCAGCCGGATAGACTTCGAGCAAGCCGCGATCAATAGCGAGTTGCACGTAGCCGCGAAGCGCGGGCGGAATCTGCGCGTTGTCCGTGAGCGTGACGCCGCCGGATGTGACGTTCGTGCCCGCGAGCGCGCGTGCCTGCGCGTCCAAGCGAAGCGCGCGGACGAGCGCGACGGCTTCTTCGAGACGCATCACTTGCGTCGCTGCGCCGAAGGTCGTGCCGTCGAGTCCCATCAAGCCTTCGCGTCTGAGCGATTCGGCGACGAGTTCTTCAGACGTGCCCGCCGCGATGTCGCCGAAGGTGGGACGGTTCGGGAGGTACTGCATGACGCGCGTGCCGAACATCATGGCTTGCGCTAGTTCCATGCGCGTGAGCGCGTCGTCCGGACGGAAGAAGTTGCCGCTGGTGAACATGACGCGGTCGTAGATGAGACGCAGGGCGCGCGTGCGCGTCGTCGCATCCAGCGCGCCCAAGTCTGCCGCCTGATTCACGTCGAAGGTGTAGGTTTTAACAGTCAGCGTGAAAGGCTGATCGACGGGTGCGCCCGCGCCTCCGAGCCCTGCGCTGATGCGCGCGGTATAAGTTCCGGCAGCGGGAAATTCTAGTTTGACGGATTCGCGCGCGCCGAACAGCGCGGCGAGGTTGGTGGCGTTTGAACTGGCGATGGTCTGGCCGTCCTTCTGGATCGTGAGCGCGATATCGGCTGCGACGATCTTTGTGTTGTCAACGACGAGTTCGTCTTCGCCGAGCGCGCCGTTCCAATCAACCTGTACGTAGGCGAAACGCGCATCGGCGGGCACTTCAAAATTTTGCGTCGTCGCGCCGCGCGCGGGAACTGTGCCGTCGAAAGTTTGCGTCGCCTGTTCTGAGAGCGCGAGACCTTTGCCCTCGAAGCCGAAGTTGCCGTAGAGCTTTTGCGGGTTGAGCGCGAGGTCAACCGCCGCGTGAACATTCGCCATCCCTGTGCCGACTTCAAACGTGTCGTAAGAAGCCATCGGCGTCGCCGTGCGTTCGATGATGGCGCGCACCTGATCGGGCGTCAATTTAGGGTTGGCTTCGAGCAGCGTGGCGACGATGCCTGCGAGGTGCGGGCAGGCCATCGAAGTGCCGCTGATTTGCGTGTAATAGGGAAGGAAGCCTGCGGGTATTTCTGTGTCTGCGTCCGCGCCGTTGGCGACGATGTTCGTCACGGAGCGCGTGGCGACGACCGCCGAGGTGAAACCTTTTTCCGCAGGGCCGCCCGTGCCGGGCACAACGACCGTCGGGTGGACTTCCGTGTCACCAAAGATGCCGCGCGAAGAGAATGATGCGAGACGAAAATCTTTCGTCGCCGCGCCCGCCGACAGAAGCCAGGGGAAAGACGCCCAGCGGTTCTGCGTGTTCGGGCGCGCGCCGTCGTTGCCGTTGGCGAAGACGACGACGATACCTTCGTCGTGCAAAGCCTTGCTCGCCACGTTGATGGGATGGTCGGGGTCGAGCGCGACCGCAGAGTTGCCCCACGAGTTTGAGACGACCTTGATGTTCAAGTTGAAATGGTTGCTTAAAACGTAGTCGAAGGCCGCGACCTGTCCGAGCACGAAGAGTACGCCGCCCGAACCCAAGCCGACGAGTTTCGCGCCCGGAGCGACGCCTTGATAGAGAGTGCCGCTTTGCTGTCCCGTGCCCGCAGCGATTCCGGCGCAGTGCGTGCCGTGCCCGACGTGCGTGTCCGTGTTCAAAACGTCTTCGATGTAGGACGGCGGGAGGATACCTTGAATCGGGTTGCCGGTCGTGCCTGTGCGTACGACTAGGCCGTCCTGATCGTTCGGGTTGACGACGACGTTCTGGATGGTCTTGCCCGCCTGCCGGTTGAGCATGTCCATTTTGAGATCGGGATGGCCTGCGTCAATGCCCGAATCGTTGATCGCGATGGTGACACCCTTGCCCGAAAACGGTTGCCCCGTCGCGTTTCTGAGCGACGTGTCCGCGCGCAGGCGCGAGACGCCGATGAGCGGCTTCGTCTGGTGCATGTAAAGTTCGAGCGGCGTGTTGAGATAGACGGAACGCAAGCCCGACAAGTTGACGAGTTGCGCGATCTGCGCTGGGCTGGCGTTGACGGCCATGATGGGCAAGTTCTGCATACGCACGCCCGTCTGGATGCCGAGCGCGCGGACGGCGGACGTGTGCGCGTCCGTCACGCGCGAGCCTTGAAACGTTAAGAGCACGCCGAGTTGTTTCGTGCTCGCTGTGGCGTCAGCGGCGGCGAGCCGCGCGCGGAGTTCGGGATCAACCTTCACCGTTGCGTTGCTTGGAGCAGCGGCGGCGACGACGGCGTCGGAGTTGCGAGTCGTCGTCAGCGCGACGGCGACAACGAGCATGATAACGAAGAGGAAGAGTAGTTTTTGGTGTCGGCGCATCGTCTTGATTCTCCTCAAGGTTTGGCGGTCTGCACTCGTCTGCGAAGGTTTCCCGTTTGACGAGAGCGAAATTAACAACCGCGTCTTGAGAAATACTTGAGGGCGACTTGAGGCAGCGGAGGCGTGCGCGCATGAGATTGTTGCAGACGCATTGCGGCGGCGCGGGCGGCGGGCGAAAAAATGCTCTGACCGCGCTTAAAAATTTTCATCTTTGAAAAATTTCAAGCGCAGCCGGATCGTTAGTTTGAAAGTCGAATCTCTCGCCGCTGCGCGCGGCACACGGCGGGAGATTCGACTGCGGGGAGAGCTATGGAACTTTCCTCACGGTCAAGAAAACTTTCTAGTCGTCAACTGCTCATCCGCGCGGGATGCCGCGACACACCGGGCAGTCCGGTTTCAAGTTTGCGAGGTTCGTGTTCATGTCAAATTCTCCTTGCCCGAAGACGCGCACAAGGTAACGCGCGGGTGTTGAGAAAAACTTGAGGCGCGCGGGAAAAATTTAATGAGAGGGTTTTAGTTTTGTTGCAAACGCGTTATGGCAAGGGCAATTAGAGCGCGGGAAATTCCGTCTTCAACGCGCCGAGGCGATACGCTTCTTTGATTCGCACGTTCGCGCGAGCGCGCGCCTCTTTGAGCCAACCCGCGAGCAGCGCGGCCTGCTTTTGCGCGACGAGGCGGCGACGAACGTCCGGCGCGGCTTCTTCGAGCGAGGCCGTGCGCGCCGGTTCGCGCCCGCGCGACTTGATGATGTGATAGCCGTACTCTGTTTCGACCACGTTGCTCACTTCGCCCGACTTCAACGCAAAGGCCGCATCGTCGAAAGCAGGCGTGTGCGCCCCGCGCGCGAACGTGCCGAGGTCGCCGCCGCGTTCGCGCGTGGCCTGATCGTCGGAAAATTTTTGTGCGAGGCTACTGAAACTTGCGTGTGCTTGAACTGCGTTGCGCCGCAGGTCTTCGGCCAGCGCGCGGCGATTTTTCAACTCGGCGCGCACGGCGATAGCGAGTACGTCGCCAGTCAGACCCTGCTCACGTTGTATCTGCTCCGAGACGGTTTGCGGGCGCGCGCCCACGAGAATGTGCGAGGCCGTGATGCGTTCGGGCAGTTGGAAGGGTTCGTCTTTGCGGTGCGCTTCGTAATAAGTTTTGATCTCTTCGTCGGAGACAGTCGCCTGCCGCGCTGCCTCTTCCGTCATCAACTCGCCGTAGATCATGTCGCGGACGACGGCGCGGTATTCGTCGCGCGCGAGTCCGTGCGTTTGGAGGTAGTCGGCGAACAGCCCTTCGCCGCCGAGTTTTGTGATCTCGCGCGACTCGGTTTCGGCGAGGCGTTCGGGCGTGACCTGCAAGCCGCGACGCTCGGCCTCCTGCGAGATGAGCGCGCGGTCAACGAGTTCGGAGACGATGCCCTCGCGCAACTCTTCGAGTTTTCGACGGTCTTCTTCCTTCGCCGGATTAATCCCTAAAGCCTCGCGCCCGTTCTGCAAAAACATCTCGTAGAGTTTGCGCGAGACGGGGCGTTCGTTGACCGTCGCGATAATCTCGTCGGGCGCGCTTGTCGCTACTGTCGGCGTCGGCGCGTCGTTTTTCGCGCAAGCGACGGACAGAATAAGAAGTGCGAGCGCGGCGATGAATTTGCGCATAGGTCGGCGGGTGAATGATGACATGGGCCAATGTTTTATTTCTTTCAAACGAAAATATTATCGCACAGGTCGCAAGCGTCGCAGTTTCAACGCGCGCGTAGGTCGCCGTCGCGCCTGAGTCCGTCGCTGAGGAGGCGTACGCCGAGCACGAAGAGGAAGATGGCGAAGGCGGGCGAGAGTTGTAAGAAAGGCTGTTGGCGAAGGAGCGTCATGTCGCTGGCGGACTTGAGCATGTTGCCCCAACTCGCAGCCGGTTCCTGCACGCCGACGCCGAGAAACGACAGCGCCGTCTCGGCCAACAGGAACGCGGGCAGCATCAGAGAGAGTTGCACGATGAGCGGGCGCGCGGCGTTCGGCAGGATGTGTCGAAAGAGTATGCGCGTCTCGGTCAGACCGAGCGAGACTGCGGCCAGCACGAACTCGCGCTCGCGTAAGCCGAGCACCAAACCGCGCGCGAGTCGCGCCATCTCAGCCCAACCGATGGCGACGAAGATCGTGACAAGCAGCAGCCCTGCACGCGCGGGCGGCAGCACGAGCGGGAAGGCTGCGCGCGCAGCGAGTATGAGAACGAGATCGGGCAAGGCCAGCATCGCGTCCGCCGCGCGCATCAAGAGCGCGTCCGTCCTCCGACCCGCGTAGCCCGATACGCAACCTAGAAAGACGCCGACGATGCCTGCGAGCAAAGTCCCTAGTGGCCCCACGGCGAGAGAGAAACGCGACGCCATCAACAGGCGCGAGAGCCGGTCGCGCCCGAAATCGTCCGTGCCGAGCAGATAGACTCGCTGCGGCGGCGTCGCGTTCGTGCCAACCGCCTCAACAACGCGCGGCTCGTAGTTCTCGCGCGCATCGTGCGCGACTCCGAACAGGTGTCTGTCGGTTGTGATCAGCCCGAAGAGTTTGTAAGTCGCGTCGCGCGTGAAAAGCGCGAGCGGGTAGCGAGGCGATGAAGTGTCTTCTTCGTAAGTGCGCGTGAGCGGGTCGGCGAGGCGCAGACGATAGATGAACGGGCGCGCGTGCCAGCGGCCTTCGGCGTCGCGGAAGCGTATGGGCGTGGGCGGCGCAAACGTCTCGCGGCGCGACTGCTCGCTCGCGTCGTAGGGTGCGATGAAGTTCGCGCACGCGGCGACGACATAAAACGTGGAGACGATGCTCAGTCCCGCGATCAACTTCCAACGACGCGCGAAGCGACGACGCGCGCGTGTGCGCCAACGTGTCGCGGCGGCGTGCTCTCGTTCCCACGCATCCACAGGCGGCGAGTCGTGCGTGCCGGAGACGTGCGGCGTTGGCGTCGGCTGTTGTGGCGGCGGTTGCGTCTGGGTCATGCGTTCGGATTTACGCGCCGGAGGCGGGGAGGCTCAAGGGGCGTCTGCCGCTTTGGCGCGTCGTGCGCGCGTTCGATGCGTGGCGCAGGCGTGGGTCGTTGAGACGCAGCAGTATGTCCGCGATGAGGTTGCCGACGAGCACGGCCGTCGCAGTGATCATCACGATGCCCATCAGAAGCGGCACGTCGCGGTGGCGCACGGCGTTGACGGAGAGCAGGCCGAGTCCAGACCAGCCGAGCACAGACTCGACTATGACCGAGCCGCTGACGACGCTGCCGAACGAATAACCGAAGAGCGTGATGAGCGGGTTGAGAGCTTCGCGCAAGGCGTGGCGCATGATGACCGTGCGTTCTGATAAACCCTTTGCACGCGCGACACGCACGAAGTCTTGTCCGAGCGCATCCGACAAGCCCTCGCGCGCCTGCGCCAGAAACAGTGCGACGAGCGGGATGGCGAGCACGAAGGCGGGAGGCAAGATGCGTAGCGGGCGCAGGTCTGCAAGCACCTCGCCGCCGCTGTCCGCGCCGCCGACTGTGAACCAGGATGTGCGCGCAACGATGGCGAGCGTGGCGAGCGCGAGCACGATGCGCGGCGTCGAAGCCGTGAGCAGGATGATGAGTTCGCTCGCGCGATCCCATGCGCTTCCCCTTCGACGTGCGGCGAGCGCGCCGAGCGTGAGCGAGACGGAAAGCGCGAGCGTGAGCGCGACCGCTGCGAGCGCGAGCGTCCTTAGTAGTCGCGGCCAGATGATCGTCGCAACGGGCGCGTGATAATAAAACGATTCGCCCATCTGCCCGCGCACGAGCCCCCAGAGCCAGCGCGCGTAACGCACGGCGAGCGGTTCGTCCAGCCCGTAGACGCGGCGCATCTGTCGCATCGTCGCCTCGGATGTTGCGCGTTCGGCGGTGCTCAGTTCGCCGAGCGCGTCGCCGCCCGCGGCGGCCAGCAGCGCGAACGTCAGCGCGGAGACGACGACGAGCACGACGATGCCTTGCAGCACTCTGGAGAGAATCAGTTTCAGCACGTTTGAAATTCGGGCGAAGCGTCGAAAGTTTAGTTTCACTTCTCGCGGCGCGCGTTGATTTAACATCTATTCGCGGCGCGCGACAAGAGAGCGCGCACATAAGTTCTGGACATCCGCTCTTATACATGTTTGAATCGCAGCACCTCACCTGTGCGCACGATTCGCGCAAACAACCTCGTGCTTTTATATCTTCAGACATCCGGTATTTTGAAATGAAACTTGTGCCGCCCGGACGCTCTCTAATCAACACGCTCGTCGTCGCCGTCGCAGCCGCGTTCCTCTTCGCGGCGTGCCAGACGCCGCCCGCATCGAACAATTCAAACTCAAACCAAGCGTCGTCGCCGTCCAATGAAAAAGTGGCGGGCACGCGCGGCGGCTCGCTCACCTATCGCATCACGTCGCCGCCGAAAACTTTCAACTACATGCTCGCCTCGGACGAGCCTTCAAACTTCGTCGCCTTCTTTTTAACGGGCGGCCGCCTCGTCGTACTCGACCACGACACGCAAACCTACGCGCCCGCGCTCGCAGAAAGTTGGAAACTCTCGGACGATGAGTTGAGCGTCGAAGTCGTTTTGCGCGACGGGCTGAAATTTTCCGACGGCCACGCGCTCACCTCCGAAGACGTGGCCTTCACCTTACGCGCGCTCTACGACGAACGCGTCGCATCGCCCATCTACCGCGACGCGATGCTCATCGGCGGCAAGCCCATCACCGTCACCGTCGCCGACGCGCGACACTTTCGTCTAGGCTTCCCCGAACAGATCGCCGTGCCGGAAAACTACATGTCGAACTTGAACGTCCTGCCACGCCACGTGCTCGAAGGGGAACTCGGCAAGGTGGAGAAGGCAGAGTCGGGCGGTAATCCAAATTCGGGCGCGACCGCGCCAGCCCAGAGCGCCTTCAACAAGGCTTACGGCGTGACGAGCGATCCGGCTGGCATCGTCACCGCCGGTGCGTTCGCCATCGAATCGAGCGTGCCGGGCGAGCGCGTCACTTTGAAGCGCAACCCGCACTACTGGAAGCGCGACGAGAAAGGCACACAACTCCCGTATCTGGATCGCCTCGTCCTCGAAGTCGTGACAGACGAAAACAACGCGGTCGCGCGGCTCGGACAAGGCACGCTCGACATCCTCGATCGCGTGCGCCCGACCGACTACGCGAGTTTGCGTGCGGGACAAGGCGCGGCGAGCGCACGCGATGTCGGCCCCGGTCTCTACGCAGACAATCTCTGGTTCAACCTCAACCCGGGCAAACGCGACGACGGCAAACCGATTGTTGACCCGACGAAGCTCGCCTGGTTCAACGACGTGCGTTTCCGTCGTGCCGTCTCGCACGCCATTGACCGCGACTCAATCGCTGCGAACACCTGGCAGGGACTCGCCACGCCGCTCTACAACTTCGTCTCAAGCGGCAACCGCGCATGGGTCGCATCGGATGTTCCGCGCACCGCCTACGATCTGGAACGCGCACGCGCCTTGTTGCGCGAAGCGGGCTTCACGTTCGGCGGCACGCAGGCCGCGCCGGAACTCTCGGACGCGAAAGGCAACCGCGTGGAGTTCACTCTGATCGCGCCCGCAGGCAACGAGGTGCGCGTCAAGAGCGCGATTGTCATACAGGAAGATTTGAAGAAGCTGGGGATGAACGTGCAGGTCGCGCCCGTCGAGAACGCGCAGTTGTCCACGCGCATCAACGGGTCTTACGACTACGAGGCCGTGCTCTACGGCACGTCGGCCACCGAACCCGATCCTTCCTCTTACACGGACATGTTGCGTAGCGCCAGCCCGCAGCACTTCTGGTATCCGAAACAGACGAAACCCGCCACCGACTGGGAAGCGCGCTTAGACGATCTGACCATGCGACAGGCGCACGAAGTTGACCGCGAACGACGCCGCGCCATCTTCCGCGACGTGCAACTACTGATGGCCGAGCAACTGCCGCTCATCCCCATCGTCACACGCCACATCGCCGTCGCCGTCAACACGCGCGTCGGCAACTATCGCCCCAGCGCGCTCCCACCCTTCTCGATCTGGAACGCCGAGGAGTTGTTCGTCAAACAATAAGGCAAGGGGAAAGGGAAAAGGGTAAGGGGGAAAGGTTGAAGACAAAAGCGGGACGCAGCATTTAATCGCTGCGTCCCGCTTACTGTTTTTACCTTTACCCTTTTCCCCTTACCCTTTCCCCTATCTTATTGCGTCTGTAGTTTCTGCATCGCGGCCATCGCTTGCGCGAGTTCGAGGCGCGTGAGCGGGGCTTGCGGGCGGAAGTATGCGCCCGTCGGCGCGAGCAGCCCGCGCGAGATGGCGACGCGTACGTAGCCGCGCAAGGCGGTGGGGATCATTCCGGCGTCGAGAATTGTGGTGAGCGGCATGGTTTGCGCGGCTTCGGCTTCCGATTGCAGACCGGCGGCGCGCACGAGCGCGATGGCTGCCGTCAGGCGTCCCGTCGTGTCGTTCGGCGAGAACGCGCCGCCGCGTTCAACGTCCGTGAAGAGAGCGCCCTGCGGCGCGTTCTGCACGCTCTCGACGAAAAGCAACGTCTCAGGATTGCGCACGTCGCGGTAACTCGCGGAGGCGGGCACGTACTGCGGCACGCGCGCGCCGAGCACGAGCGACTCCGCCAGTTCGCCGCGCGTCACGCCCTGCGTGGGGCGAAACTTGTTGCCCGTCGGCGACATCACGAACGTGCGTATGTTTTGATAGACGACCGCGCGCTGTGCGTCGGTCAACCCGTCAATGTCTTTGAGCGGCGCATACTCAGCGCGCGCAACTTCAAGCACGCCGCTGAAACGCTGCGACGTGGGCGCAAGTCCGCCGAGCGTGTTCTTCACAGTCACGCGCCAAGCGCCCGCTGGCGGTGCGACCAGAACGGCGCGCTCGCGATTGCCCGCCAGACCGGGCACGTTGAGGTCGTTCTTGTCGGCCTGCTTCGTGCCGCTCGCATCGTACATCGCAAAGCCGAGGTCGTTCACGCTCAAACTGCTCCAACCGATCTGCATCGAGGCCACGAGCGCGCCCGCAGGCATCTGCACGGTCGTCTCGTACGCGGTCGCGCCGGGCACGACCGTGCCGGAAATCTCCTGCAACGGATCGCTGATGAAGCGCACCTGACCGCGATTGAGAGTCGCGCGGAAGTTTCCGAGTTTGCGCGCGGGGAATGCGGCTTCCAACACGGCCGCGTGCGTGTTGAGTAGCCCCGCGCCGACTTCGTGCGCGTAGTAAGAGGCGAGCGGCGTGGCGGTGCGTTGCAAGATGTCGCGCACATCCGAAGGCGTGAGGCGCGGGTTCGCTTCGAGCATCAAAGCGATTGCCCCTGCCACTTGCGGCGCGGAAAAGCTCGTGCCGCTCGCGGTCGTGTAATAAGGCACGTAGCCCGGCGCGATTCCGGTGTCGCCGTTAAAGCCTATGCCCTCGACGCCCGTCACGTTCAAACCGCTCGAACGAAGGCTTACGACTTTCACGCCGGGTGCGACGAGCGTCGGGCGAAACAGTCGGCTCGCGAAATCGCCGCGCGATGAGAAGTCCGCGAGGCGACCTTTGAAGTCAGTCGCGCCGACGGAGACGACCCAGGGGGCGACGGCGTAAGGATTGAGCGTGTGCCAGCCTGCGCCCGTGTTGCCCGCAGAGAAGACGACGTTGACGCCCCTGTCCGTGAGCATCTTCGTCGCGACGTTGACCGGATCGTTGATGTCGAAAACGGTGCTCGCAGAGAAACTGCAATTGACGACGCGCACGCCGAGAGATGCGCCGCGCTCCAACAGGTAATCAAGGCCGTTCAAGACGAAGACCAGATTGAGGTCGCCCGCGCTCATGCCGACGAGCCGCGCGCCCGGCGCGACGCCCGTGTATTGCCCGCCAGACTTCGAGCCGTTGCCACCGATGACGCCCGCGACGAAAGTTCCGTGCCCGTATGCCTGATCCGTGTTCGGCAGATTCTCCGTGTTGACCGGATAGTTGAAGCCGACGCTCGCGCTCTGTAGGTCTGCGAGTTTGACGTTCTGCGCGACGCGTCCCGCGAGATCGCCGTGCGTCGAATCAATGCCCGTGTCGAGCACCGCGACCGTTACGCCGCGACCGCTCAAAGGGAGTCCGGCGTTGTTGCGCGTGAGGTCTGCGTCGCGCCGCACGCGTTCGACGCCCGTTGCGCCTTGCGCAGGGTCGGCGGTCAAAGTCAGCGTGCGGTTCTTGTAGAGCGAGCGGACGTTGCGTAGGCGCGAGACGGCGATGAGTTGATCGGCTGTGGCCGAGACGTAGATAGCGGGCAGGACATGGAAGCGCGTGCCGCCGAGTATGCCTATGCGTTGCAGGTCTGCGAGATCAGAGTCGGTCGGGAGTTGGTGATAGACGACGACGGCGTTGATGTTGCTGTCGTCTGCAAGCGTGTTCGCCTGATTGATGGCGAGCGCGAGTTCGGGATCAACGCTCTGCAAGCTGACTCGGCGGAGCGAATCACTCGCCGCTGCGGGGACGACATCGCGCGTAGAGATCGTGAGCTTTTCAGCGGCGGGGATGCTCAGGCCGTCCGCGCCTGTTGCGGTGATGCCGTCGGCGTGGCGGATCGTGATGCCGTCGGGCGAGATGGAGAAGAAACGCCCGTCCGCGCTGCGCGCGGTGACGCCCGACGCGGTCGAGATCGTTATGCCGTCCGCGCCTGTCGCCGTGATGCCGTCTGCGCCCGTTGCTGTAATGCCGTCTGCGCCGGTTGCAGCTATTCCATCAGCGCCCGTCGCTGTGATGCCGTCAGCGCCTGTTGCGGTGATGCCGTTGACGCCGATGGCGGTCAGGCCGTTGGCGGTCGAGATGGTGATGCCGTTCGGGTTGTTGATGAAGACGGAATCGGCCTTGTGTTGCACGCCGTCGGGCGTCGAGATCGTTATGCCGTCCGCGCCTGTGGCCGTGATGCCGTCTGCGCCCGTTGCTGTGATGCCGCTCGGTTTTGCGGCGGTGACGCTGTTTGAATTTGGATAAGAGACGCCGTCCGCGCCCGTTGCGGTAATTCCATCTGCGCCGGTCGCAGTTATTCCGTCAGCTCCGGTGGCGGTGATACCGTCCGCGCCTGTGGCAGTGATGCCATCTGCTCCGGTGGCCGTGATGCCGTTGACGCCGAACGTGAGTACGCCGTCCGCGCCTGTTGCGGTGATGCCGTTGAGGCCGATGTAGTTGATGCCGTCCGCGCCTGTGGCCGTGATGCCGTCGGTGTTGGAGATGTTGATTCCGGCGTTGACCGAGCCGATTAAGAGCAGGAGCGCGAGGGAAACGGCGGTCGCTTGTCGGGTTTTCTTCAAAGCTATATTCCTCATGTTACGGGGACACGGACGCCTGCGACTGATTTTCTTAAATGTATTGGCCTGATAATTATTGGCCCTGCTCGCGCTGGGGGTCGGGCGCACGGCGAGGTAGGAGCACAAGAGTCGGGATTTGAAAAGTACCATAAATTCACCCAATATGACCAAGCCGGTTTGTTACATTTTTCTTGTTTTTTTGCGCCGCCCGACGGCGCGACTTCCGATCAAACGGCCTGGTCAGACGCGGCTACGCGCGCGCCGCCCTGTCAGTTCATCAAACTCTTGAAAATCTTCTGCGTCTCGGCTGCCGGTTCGACGCCGAGTTCCTTGCGCAGCACGCGCCGCAGGTGTTCATACTGATCCTTGACCGCCGCGCGATTGCCGAGCGCGGCGTGCGCGCGCATGATCATGCAATGCACGTCTTCGCGGAATTGGTCGTCGCCTAGAATCTGCTGCGCCAGTTGGAGCGAGCGCGGCCAGTCTTCGCTCTTTTGCGCGGCGACGGCGAGCACTTCGAGCATACGCAAATGTTGCTCGCGGTAGTACGCGCGCTGCTCCTCGACCCACTCGTCGTAGCTGCCCTGCATGAAGTCGCCGCGATAGAGCGCGAGCGCATCTTCAAAACAGGAGATGTAACGCGCCGTGTCGCCCGCGCGCTTGGCCGTCTCGGCCTCCAAGACGAGACGGTCGAACTCTTCGGTGTCTATGCGATAGGGAAACTCCTGATTGAGCAAGTAGTCGCTGTCGCGGTAGAGCAGAAAGTTTTGCTTGACGGGTTGATTGCTGTTCAAAGCCTTGCGTATGTGCGAGACGGTCGGGTGGAAGTTTTTCTCGACGGCGTCGAAATCGGCTTCGCCCCAGAAGGTGTCAATGATGGTGTCTTTGGAGGCGCGACGGTGTCGGCGCGAGGCGATGAAGCACAGTATGTCGCGCGCGCGTTTGGTCGTCCACGCGTCGGCGGCGAGCGGGCGAGCGGGGTCGCGGAAGATTTCGACGGGGCCGAGCATGTTGATCGTCAAGTCGGCGGCGGGCTTCGGCGGCACGATTTGAACTGAAGCCGACTGCGCCATTTCGACAACGCGCGCCGCGTTTGCCGTCTGCTGCGTTTGCTGCTGCGCGCCCGTCTGCTGTGCGGCGGCGACGTGCAGCCCTTCGCGTATGTCGGGCGGAAGGAGCGCGACGGCTTCGGGCGCGGCGAAGAGTTGCGGGTTGTGTGCGACTTCGCGGCGCAGCCAGTAGTCGTAGTCGAAGCGCGCGGCCAGATCGAGCACGCGGCGCAGGCGCTCTACGAGTTCGTTCTCACGCCCTTCGGCCAGCGCGCAGGCGGCGAGCGCGAGAGAGGCTTGCACTTCGTAGTAGTGAAGTCCGTGCGTGTGAAAGTAGGCGAGCGCGGTTTCGAGTTCGGCGCGCGCGGCTGCGTGTTCGCCCTGCGCGATGAGCACGCGCGCGTGCGCGAGCGAAGCCGTCTGCACGGACATCTCATCCTTGAGCGCGAGGCGCGCACTGATGAGCCGCTCCATCAGTGCGCGCGCCGCAGCGTGCTCGCCCAACTGCAACTGCAACATCGCCTGTTCTTCCCACAACTCGGAACGCACAACGTCGAACCCTGCTTCTTCATAGGTGCGCGCGGCATGATTGTAGAACTCTGTGGCGCGCGCGGCATCATTTCGTTCGCGGTGCAGGTTGCCGTAAGTCTCGAAGGCTTCGGCGCGTTGCGCGACGAGGTTGAAGAGTTGGCAACGTTCGAGCGCGCTGTCGAGGTGCTGTTCGCACGTGGGGAGTTCGCCCCTGTAGAGGTGGCAGCGCGCGAGGTTCAGATAGGCGACGGCCTCTTGCGGCACGGGCGGCGAGTTGGGACGCTCACGCAGCATACGACGCAGCCAACGCATCGCCTCGGAGAAGTCGCCGCGTATCATCGCGGGCAGACCGAGATTGTGCGTGATGAGGTGCATGTAGTGCGTGTCGTTCTGCTCCTCCGCGAGTTGGAGCGCGGCGCGGAACTCGCCTTCGGCGGCAGCCCACTCGGCCAGAGCAAAGTAACAAAGCCCGCGCGTGTTGCCGCACTTGATACGCACGGGCGACTCTTCACCGACGAGTTCGAGCGCGCGGTCGAGATAGGTGAACGCGCCCGCGCAATCGCCGCGACGACGCGCGATCGTGGCGAGCGAATGCAGGGCTTCGGCTTCGCCTTCGGCGTCGCCGCGTGCGGCAAGGAGCGTGGCGGCGCGTCGAAAGAGCGTCTGCGAAGTTTCGTATTCGCCGCGCAGGCGCGCGACTTCCGCACGGTGAAACAGAGCGCGCGGGTGCGCTTCGATGGCGGCTTCGGGGATCGCCTCGACGAACGTGATGAGAGACGTGAACGCGCCCGTAGCGATCCACTCCTGCCCCTTGTTGGCGATGATGATGGCGGCGCGCGTGAAGTCTTCCGCCGCGAGCAGGTGGCGTATGGCCTGCTCCCATTGTTTGCGCTCGACGAAAAACTCCGCGTAGCGCGCGTGCTCGCGTGCGACTCCGGCCTGCCCGATCTCGGAGCGCAGGCGGCGTTGCAGGAAATCTTTGAACAGAGGATGCAGGCGATACTCTTCGCCGCGCCCATCGCTGCCCGCTACGGTCATAAAGACGTTGCGGCGGACGAGCGCGGGCAGCAGTTGCGCGCAACTGCCGTCGGGGTAGAGACGATTGCAGATGTCCGTCTCCACGCGATCCAGCAAAGAGATGCGCAGCAGCAATGCCTTCGTGTCCTCGGCTTCGTCCGCGAAAACCTCTTCGGCGAAATAGTCGAAGATGTCGAGTTCGGACTGTCGCAAAATCTCTGAGAGGTCTGGACGATGCGCCGCCTCACCTTCGCGCGCGCCGCGTGCGAGCGCCTGACGCTGCGCGACCTGACGTATGAGTTGGAGCGCGGTGATCCAGCCGTGTGTGCGCTCGCGGTATTCGGCGAGTTGTTCGGGCGTGAGTTCGAGGTCGAAGACTTTACGGAAAAGCTCTTGCGTCTCGTCGTCCGTGAAAAGTAGTTCGGCGCGATCAATGATCGTGAGTTCGTTGTGCGCGCGCAGACGCGCAAGCGAGAGCGGCGGCACGTCGCGCGAGATGATGATGATGTGTAACACGTCCGGCAGATATGCGAACAGCCGATCGACGACGCGATGGACAGCCGTGTCCGTGCCGAGATGATGATAGTCGTCTAGGACGAAGATGAGTTGCTGGTCAACGAGGTCGAGCACTTCGTTCAAGAACACATCGACGGCGCGTTCGGGTTGCTCTGCGAGTTCGGCGGCAGACTGTTGCAGGTAAGAGAGCGTGGCCGCGCCGAACTCCGGCACGATCTGCTTGATGCCGTGTGCGAGATAGCCGAGGAAGACGAAAGGGTCGGCGTCTGTGCGGTCGAGTTGATACCATACGAAGGGGCGCGCGTGTGTACGCACGAAGTCTGCGACGAGCGTTGTCTTGCCCGATCCGGCGTTGGCCGCGACGAGCGTGACGGGATGCGCGAGGTTTGCCGAGAGACGTTCCATCAAGCGCGGGCGTTGGAGCAGCGCGGGCGTGGGGCGCGGCGGGAGGAGTTTGGTGCGCAGGAAGAAGGCAGGCGTCGCCAAGCCTCCGGTCGTCGCTCCTGTGAGCGGCGGCGGCAGGGGTGAAGTCTGTAGCTTGCCCTGACGATGCGGCCTGTTGCTCATCAGTCTCCCGGCAGCCTCACATGTTCGGGGGAAGCCGCCCAAGCGAATTAAAAAGTTGGTTCCGGCACGGGCGCGTTCGTGGCCTTTCGGTTTCTCACACGCGGTTTCATTTGCGGCCACGTTTTAATTTGCTGACTTCTTACTCCGTTTGAACTTCGCGCGCAAGTGCCAAACGACTCCGGTGCGGCTGGCCGACCAACTGCCGGCGCGCTCACGCTTCAACCAACTCTCAAAGAAGACTTCGCCGTAGCATGGCCTTTCACGAGCCGCAAACGCGCGGTCACACGCGTCTCCGCGCTCGTCGTTAACATCGCGCCTTGTTGCTGTTGATGCTGTTGCTGCGACGGTCGCGCGTCTTCGGCGTTCAAGGCTTCGCGGTGTACGCGTGCCATGTGGTCGAGCGCGGCGGCGCGTCCCCACGTTTCTGCTAGCGCCTGCGCCGCAGGCTTCGTGTGCAATCCGTAACTCGTGAACAGTTCTTCGGCTTCGGCGAGCGTGAAGGCGAGCGCGGGTTCTTCTATGACGCGCAAGGTCTGCTTCGAGCGCATGCGCCAGAGCGGTGCGGGCGGGAGCGTGCGCCCGATCAAGACCATGTGCGCTTCCGGCGGCAGCAGCGGCAGTAGGCGACCGAAGAACGGCACGATCCATTCGGCGTCGTACAAAAGATGCAGGTCGTCTATGACGATGAGGAGCGGTTCGTCGGCTTCGAGCATCGTCATCTCGTAGACGAACGACTCGGCGAGAAGCGCTGCGTCGGGCATCGCGCCGCTCGAAGAGAGAAGCGCGAGCGTCTTGCGACCGAAGCCCGGATGCTGGTTGCGCACGGCGGCGACGAGGTATTGCAGGAACGCGTGCATGTCAACTTCCGACGCGTCAACTTTGTACCAGGCGACGCGTCGGTCGCTGCGTCCGGCGAAGTCTGTGGCGAGCATGGTCTTGCCAGTGCCCGTGCGCCCGTAGATGACGGTCGAAGTGCAACACGTCATGCTTTCGTCGAGCGCGTCGAGCAAGCGTCGGCGCGAGACGCGCGGCGTCTCGGCGGGGAGCGTGATCTTATCGAGAATCAATCCCATCGTCTCTTTATCTCAACTCTCTCTTGCAAGAGTAAACGTCAAACGCGCGGTTTCCAGAGGGCGCGTGTGAGAGTTCCAGCAAAAGCTGTCAAATAGTCCAAAGGGGCAATCTTTCGGTCTGCTGCCGCGCCGCGTTCGTGTACGCGCGCCGCGAGCCTTTCACAGACACTATGCGCGTGCGGACTTGAGAAATTCTTGAGTTGTTTAACAGGGCGCGGCGCGAAAACGCGTACGGAAGCGTGCGCGCTCGCCGGAAACGCGCGAAAGTCGTTTATTAACGGGAGTTTGACATAATGCAGGCCGGAATTTGCTTGACGCCAATCCTTGCGTCATTATGTATGAACGAATAGAAAACGACGGCGGGAGAAGACACTCTATGGCAAGCGTTCGGGTTGCGCCTTACGGCTCTTGGAAGTCGCCTATCACCTCAAACCTCATCGTGCAGGGTTCGGTCGGACTAGGCATGGTGCGTGCGGACGGCGCTAGTATTTACTGGAGCGAAATGCGTCCTTCCGAAGGCGGGCGCACATGCGTCGTGCGGCGAACGGCGAACGGCGAGACGCAAGACATCACGCCGCAACCCTTCAACGCGCGCACGCGCGTACACGAATACGGCGGCGGCGAGTTCGTCGTACGCGAAGGCACAATCTACTTCTCGAACTTCTCCGATCAACGCCTCTACCGCGTCGCGCCCGACTCCATAGCGCCGCAACCGCTCACGCCCGAATCTAATTCCGAACTGCGCTACGCCGACATGATTGTTGACTATCAGCGCAGGCGTCTCGTCGCCGTGCGCGAAGATCACACGGCGGGTGGACACGAACCTGCGAACACGCTCGTCGCCGTCCGGCTCGACGCGGAGGCGGATGCGAACGGCGGCGAAGTGCTCGTCTCCGGTTACGATTTTTATTCTTCGCCGCGCGTGAGTCCCGACGGCGCGCAGTTGGCCTGGCTCTGTTGGAATCATCCGAACATGCCCTGGGACGGCACGGAGTTGTGGCGCGGCGACATTGCCGATGATGGAACGATTGCGAACGCGCGTCGCGTCGCTGGCGGGCGCGACGCGTCGGTCTTTCAACCCGAATGGTCGCCGTCCGGGCGTCTGTACTTCGTCTCGGACAGAAGCGGTTGGTGGAATCTCTATCGCGTCGGCGAAGGCGCGAGCGAAGCCTTGGAAGCGTTGTGCGAGATGGAGGCCGAGTTCGGCCTGCCGCAGTGGGGACTGGGCATGTCAACTTATGCCTTCGCATCAGACACGGAGATCATCTGCGCCTACATCGCGCGCGGCATGTCGCGTCTCGCACGACTCGACACGGAGACCGGACAGCTTCAAGAGATCGAAAGTCCTTACACAGACATACAGTACGTGCAGGCCGCAGAGGGGCGCGCACTCTTTCGCGCGGGTGCGCCGCAGCAGGGGACTTCACTCGTCGCGCTCTCGCTCGCCACGAACAAAATCGAAGTCCTCAAACGCGCAAGCGAACTCAAGATTGACGAAGGCTATCTCTCCAACGTGCAGGCGATAGAATTTCCCACGACCGGCGGGCAGACCGCGCACGCCTTCTACTACGCGCCGCGCAACCAAGACTTCGACGCCCCGACGGGTGAACGTGCGCCGCTACTCGTTAAAAGTCATGGCGGGCCGACCGCGTCGGCTTCGACCGCGCTCAGTCTGAACATTCAATACTGGACGAGTCGCGGCATCGCCGTGCTCGACGTGAACTACGGCGGCAGCACGGGCTACGGGCGCGAGTATCGCCTTCGGCTCAATGGCGCGTGGGGCGTCACGGACGTTGACGATTGCGCGAACGGCGCACGCCATCTCGCACGGGAAGGACTCGTTGACGGCGCGCGTTGCATGATCATGGGCAGCAGCGCGGGCGGCTACACGACGCTCGCCGCGCTCACCTTCCGCGACACTTTCAAAGCTGGCGCGAGCCACTACGGCGTCAGCGACCTCGTAGCGCTCGTGCGCGACACGCACAAGTTCGAGTCGCGTTATCTGGACAACCTCATCGGCCCTTACCCCGAACGCGCAGACCTCTATCACGCGCGCTCGCCCATCAACTTCACGGACAAACTCTCCTGCCCCGTCATCTTCTTTCAGGGACTCGAAGACAAAGTCGTGCCGCCCAATCAGGCCGAGTTGATGGTTGAAGCTCTGCGCGCGAAGGGTCTGCCCGTCGCCTACGTCGCCTTCGCGGGCGAGCAGCACGGTTTCCGCCGCGCCGAAAACATGCGGCGCGCGCTCGACGGCGAACTCTATTTCTACTCGCGCGTCTTCGGTTTCGAGTTGGCGGACGCAATTGAGCCTGTGCCGCTGGAAAATCTTTGAGAGCCGTCTGAGAAGTCCCGCCGTCAATCCAAAAAGTTGGAGAAATAAAGATCGAAAATCTGAGATTTCGGAGTTTTGCGCGTCAAAATCCGGTCTCCGGCGGTCTCCCGGATTCTCGAATTCTGGGGATAAACGCTGTGGAAACGCGGTTTAGAAGTGTGGAGGGATTTCTGGGGCGTCTCTGGTATCTAAGTTGCTGATTTCCATTCGCCGAGAATTTATTTTGTAGGCGTAATGGTGAGTTTAGTGGGTGCGCTCGCGACAAGGTTCAAAAAGCGCAAGATTGCTAGAAGACTCCATTTCATGTTGACTTTAGACTTCTAAGGAGCGAAGTATGATCCAGAAAATTAAGTTTTTGCCGTCTATCGTCGCCCTTCTGCTCTGTCTGACCGCCGTGGCGTTCGGGCAAGAGACGACGGGTAACATAGAAGGCACGATCACTGACCCGTCGGGCGCTGCGGTGCCGGGCGTGACCGTGACCGTGACCAGCCGCGGCACAACCGCGGGCGCGCGTCCTGACGCGACCCAAGGGTTTACCCGCACCGTGACCACGGACGACAGCGGCTTTTTCCGCGTCCTCCAAGTGCCGCCGGGCTTCTACACCGTGACCACCTCGGCCATCTCCGGCTTCAGCGGCACGACCAACCCCAGCGTCGAAGTCGTCCTCGGTAAAACGACTCCGGTCAACTTCGCGTTGCAAACCGGCAACGTGTCGGAAACCGTGACCGTTACGTCGGACGCCATCGCGATTGACCCGACTGACAACAAGATTCAAACGAACATCACCGCCCAAGTCGCCGAGTTGCTGCCCAAGGGCACCAACTTCACGAGCCTTCTGCAAGTCGCCCCCGCCGTTCGCAACGAACCGGCCAGCGGCGGTTTCCAGATCGACGGCGCTTCCGGGTCGGAAAACACCTTCATCATCGACGGTCAGGAAGTGACGAACTTCCGCACCGGTACGCTGAACACCAACAACAACATCCCGTTCCAGTTCGTCCAGGAAGTCCAGGTTAAAACCTCCGGCTTCGAGGCGGAGTTCGGCGGCGCGACGGGCGGCGTGATCAACGTCGTGACGCGCGGCGGCAGCAACGACTGGCACGGCGAGTTCGGCGCTCAGTTCCGTCCGGCGGAACTTCAGGCCGGCCCGCGCCGCATCCTGACGAACTTCTTCGGCGCTCCCAGACTCTACCTGCAACCTCGGCGCGACGACGGGACGGACTTCTTCCCGTTTGCGACCATCAGCGGCCCGGTCATCAAAGACCGCATTTGGTTCCTGTCGAGCTACGTGCCGCAGTTCCTGAACACCCGCCGCAGCGTGACCTTCGCGGACACCTCCGGCGTTTATACCCAGAGCCAGCGCAGAGAGTACCTGTTCAATCGCATCGACGCGAACGTCATGAACAACCTGCGCTTCAACGCTTCGTGGACGTATAACCCGATCCACCTGCGCGGCATCCCTCCCGCATTCGGTTCCGAGCTGGGGAGCAACGCCCCGCTTCTCGCGTTCCCGGGCGGCACGACGCGCGCGGGCACGGAATTCCTGAACCAGCGCGGTGGACGCCAGAACTCGCAGAACGTTACCGGCGGCTTCATCTGGACGCCGACCGACCGCATCGTGGTCAACGCCCGCGGCGGCTACAGCTTCCTCAACGAGAAGCTGGACTCCTACGGCGTGCCTTCTTCCGTCGGCGCGACCCGCTTCAATTGCAACAGCTCCAGCATCGCTTCCGCGATTCCCGCCGAAGCAGGCTGTGTGCGCGGCACGCAGAATTTCGGTGCCTTCGATACGCTCCTGAACGACACTTCGCGCCGCCGCACGTTCGACATCGACGGCAGCTTCCTCGTGAACAACTTCGGCGGTCGCCACCAGTTCAAGGGCGGCTACCAGCGCAATGGCCTCGCCAACGACGTGTTCCTGCAGACGGTTGATACGGTTCAGCTCTTTTACGGCCTGACCATCAACCAGGTCTCTGGTATCGGCGCGGCGACCTTGCCTCGCACACCCGGCTCAATCGGCGCTGGCCGTCTCACGCGCTTCTCGCGCGCGGGCAGTGCGTCGAGCACCAACGATGCCCTGTTCTTCCAGGATCAGTGGCAGCCGTTCAGCCGCCTGACCCTGAACCTCGGCATCCGCACCGAGAAGGAAGAAGCCCCGAGCTTCACGCCTGGCAACCCGAGCGTCAAGTTCGGATTCAGCGATAAGCTGGCTCCGCGCGTCGGCGTGGCTTTCGACCTGTTCGGAGATGGCAAAACCAAAGTCTTCGGCAGCTTCGGTCGCTTCTTCGACCGCTTCAAGTATGAACTGCCGCGCGGCTCCTTCGGCGGCGAGTTCTTCCGTCGCGACTACTTCGAAATCTTCCCGGGCATGGGCAACTACCAGACGTTCACGGTGGCCCGTATCCGCGGCACGAATCCTGACCCGGCGGGCGGCAACTGCCCGATCCCCGGCAGCACCGGCATCAGCCGCTGCCAGGCGGACTTCCGCATCCCGTCGAACATCGGCCTCGGCCTTGCCTTCGGCGCGATTGACCCGGACATCGAGCCGTTCCGCCAGACGGAGTTCACGGTTGGCGCCGAGCGCGATCTCGGTGGTGGCTACCTCTTCAGCGGTCGCTACACGCACAAGCAGGTTGACGTTGCCGTCGAAGACATCGGCTTCCTGAACGCACAGGGCAGCGAGGCTTATGTCATCGGTAACCCGGGACGTGGTCTAGCTGCGAAGGTCGCGCAGGATTTCGGCTTCCTTCCGCTTGAAGCCGTCCGCGACTACGACGCTATGGAGCTTCGTATAGACAAGCGCTTCACGCGCCGCTACTACTTCAACGCGAGCTACACGCTCTCGCGCCTCTATGGCAACTACTCGGGTCTGGCTAGCTCGGACGAAGCTGGTCGTACAAGCCCGAACGTTAACCGCAACTTCGACTTGCCGTTCATCGGCTTCAGCGCCAGCGGTCGCCCGGACAACGGACGCCTGCCGACGGATCGCCCGCACGTCGTGAAGCTCTACGGCGCGTACACTCTGGACTTCAACGAGCAGCTTGGATTCGGCGCTGGCAACAGCACCGAGTTCTCGTTCTTCACCGAAGCCCGCAGCGGCACGCCCGTGACCACGCGCTTCACCTTCTACGGCATCAACACGACCACGCTGACCGAGCGCGGCGATTTGGGCCGCACCGAAGCGTTCACGCAGACCGACTTCGGCCTGCGCCACAAGTATCGCTTCGGCACCAACGAGCGGTTCACGATGGTGTTCGACCTCGACATCATCAACCTGTTCAACGAAAGCAACGAGTTGTCTCGCTTCGAGACTTACAACGCTGCTTCCGTCCAGGGCGAGGACATCGGCCTCTCCGATGACGAAGCGACCGCTATCGCGGCCTTCCAGAGACAGCCGACCGCGGCTAAAGTTCTGAGCATCCTCAACTCCGATGCCGGTGGCGCGGACATTCGCTTCAACAAGCCGAACTCCTTCCAGGGTGGTCGGCAGGTTCGCTTCGGCTTCCGGTTGCTGTTCTAAACTGTCAACCACTGACACAAACTTCAATGCCCGCCCGAAATTTTCGGGCGGGCATTGTTTTTTTAACTCACATCAACCGGAACGAACCTTTTGCCGTTCATGATGCGACGGCTCAAGCGGCTTCTATGGCTGGGCGCGCTTGAGTGTAACTGAAAAACTCTCAACGCAGAGGCGCGGAGCAAAGCAGCAGAGGGGCGCAGAGAAAACATTCAATACTCTCTGCGATTCTCTGCGTTATCTCTGCGCCTCTTGCGTTGAGCGCCTTTATGTTCGGCGGCATTCAATCCCGAGTCACTATGGGATCGTAAAAGCCCCCGCCGCGATGAGAGAGATTCAACCTTGAAGAATCTTTCGTCCCGACGGGGGCTTGACGTGTTGTTGAAGGCGAAGAGATGCGAAAGGCGCGTGCGCGGCTAAAAGCGTTTTACTACTTCTTCGCGGCCTTCTCGCGCAACTGCGCGATCATTTCTCTGACCTTCACCGTATCATTCTTATCGGTGCGGTATTTGAGGTAGAGTTCGAGCGCGTCGGCGGCCTCTTGATAGCGGTTCTGTTCGCTGTAGAGTCGCGCCAGTTGCCAATGCACTTCCGCCGCTTTGCCGTTGCCCACCACGTTGGCGCGCTTCAAAGCGGCTTCGGCCTCGTCCGTTCGCTTCGCCTGTTTGAGCGCCATGCCGAGGTACAGGTAGGCGTTGACGGAGTTTGCGTAGAGCGTAGTCGCGCGCTTGAGAGTTTCGACCGCGTCGTTCGTCATCTTCAATTGATACTGCGCGATGCCGAGTCCGAACGTGCTGGGGAAACCTTTCGGGTTGACTTCGAGGGCTTTGGTAAGCAGAATGCGCGCCGCTTCGTAATATCCATTATTGCCGGTGCCGCGCGACACATATTCCGTGCCGAGCCGTTCGAGCGCAAGATAGTAATTGGGAAACACTTCAAGCGACTGCTTCAGGCTCTGGAATCCTTCCTTCTCCTTCTTGTCGCGCAACTCGCCGACGCCCTTCTCGTACAACTTCTTGGCCGCCTCTGGCACAACCTGCGCGAAAACCGTCCCCGGCGGCGCGGCGAAGGGGCTGGCGCTCGCGTTGTCGCGCGTCTTGAGATAGAAGTCAATGTTCTCGTTCGTGCCGCCGCCGAAGCCGAGATCGCTCGGCAACTGGCTGATGCTCGAAATGCTTATGTCCTGTATCTGCTCCACATATTCAGTGCCGTAGGCCAAAACCCTCACTTTGTAAGTGCCGTCGGTGAGGCCACGGAAGGTGGTGCGCCCCGCGCCGTCTGTTCTGGCGCGCCCGATGGTCGAATAGGTGTCGTTCTGCAACTCTACGTAAATGTCGGAGAGCGGCGTGCGCGCAGGCCCGTAGACGCGAACCGTGAGCGTGCTCCTGCCCTGCACCAACAGGCTACCGTAGAGAGGCGCGTGTGCGGCGCGTGTGCGGGCATTGGTTGTCACGGATTGGACGTGAGCGGCAGACGCGCCGACGGCGAGACTAAGCAGCAGAGGGGCGGCTTTCTTCATAACGATCTCCTCACAAAAGCAAATAGCGTTGGGATGTTCTTTTGGACTTATGCGCCGGTTAACAGGATTGACGAACGCATTATAACACAAGCCGTCGAGACGATTGAGAGTTAAGTTAACCCTCATTGAATTTTGATGCGCTGCCGATGGTTCAGTGTGAGGAGAAGCACTCATCGCCGCAGACACAGTGGACTCAGATCAGAATTTCTCGTCTCTCATTTTTGCTTTCACATCTCTATTTGTTGATCAGCACAATGTCGCCGATTTCAGTTCCGCGTTCGGCGACAAACATCCTGCCGTCGGGCGACCATGCAAAACGAAAAATCGTCTCGGAGGTAAAATTCGTTAATTGCTTTGCAGGGCTTCCGTCCAAAGGTTGCAGCCAAATATTCGAGACGCCGTCGCGGTTATCAATGAAGGTCAAGGCGCGTCCGTCCGTCGTCCATTGAATGCCAGCCTCGACGATAGTTGTCGGAGACTTATCAAATACTTTAACGGGTTCGCCGCCGTCAAACGGGATAACGGCGAGTTTGGAAAACGTATCAACCTGCGCGCGATAGAAGCAAGCGATAAAGCGCCCGTCGGGCGAGACGCGCGGAACCGATGTTATTTTATCCGAAAATTGAATCGCCGCTGCGCCGCCGTCAGTCGAAGTCTTCCACAACCTCGGCGAGTCTTTCTCCAACGACATATACACAACCCAGCGTCCGTCAGGCGAAATGTCAGGGCGAAGTTCGGAGACGCCGTTGGTTAATTGCGCGTGCTCGCCGTTATCAAGATTCATTTTCCACAAGTGCGGCGCGGCATTCGAAGCTTTCGAGACATAAACCATGATGCGCCCGTCGGCTGAAACCGTCGGGTCGAAGTTCGCGCCAGCAGTGGTCGTTAATTGTTTCTGATTGCTTCCGTCAGCATTCATCAACCAGATATCTTCTTTTCCGCCAGCCGTCGAACCGTAAATAATTTTGCCGTCCCGCAACCATTCGACGCCTAACAGCCAGCCCAAATCTTTGCTGTTACCGGAAAGAATCTGTACGGCTTCCGATGCTTTATCGCGCGGCGCAATCCACAGGTTCGCGATGCGACGATGCAGGATCGTCACAAGCGACTTCATATCAGCGGTGACGCTGGCACTTGAATAACTATTCAAATCTTTAGTAATCGCACGCGCTTCGCCGCCGGGATAATCTACTTGCCACAATTGATGTGCGATCAACGAAGCATTATCGCGCGCGGCAACGATTAAACTTGTTCCGTCTGCCAGCCACTCAATCGCTTGAATTGCCTCCCATTCATGAGTGTTGAAGATTTTTTGCTTGCCGTCCGCCACCTGCACTTCAACCAGAGAAGTTTTCGTGTTCGCAGAGTTTGAGGTTTCGATTCTCGCCGTACGGATAATGATTTTGCCGTCGGGCGACCAGGCAGGCGCGGCGTCGGTCATCCAGTTAACGCCCGCCTGCACGGCGAGATGTTGTTGATTTGCGTCGTCGAGATTGGCGATCATCAAATGCGATTCCTTGCGGCTCAAATCATTTCGCACAAACGTGAAATGTTTTTTGTCCGGCGCGAAACTGATCTGGCTGTCAACGTCCGTCAGAATCTTGCGCGCCGCCCCGCCGAGCACCGGAACCTGATACAAACCACCGATAGCCGAATCCGCATCGTATTTGACATAGAAAATCGAGTTGCTATCGGGAGAAAAAGTAAGCCCCACATAATGGCTGCCGATTGCCGGTTGAACGATTTCGATTCCGCCCGCGATTTCTACCTGCCTTACCCACAAACTTTCCTGTCCGCGCTCGCTCTGTATGTAAGCGACATACTTGCTGTCAGGGGAAACAGCGGCACGCAAAACTCGTCCGTTGTTAGTCAGCTGCGTCGTGCGTGTGCGCGCCGACGATGCCGCAAAATCGGATGCGGCATCGTTTTTTTGCGTAAAACGAAAAATCCCTGCCGCAATTGCAACTGCAAGGAGAAGCACCAACGGTACAAGCCATTTGGTTTGAAAATTAAAACGCGTGGGCTGTTTTGCCGTATGTGAATCGCCGCGGCTTGCGGCGGTCGGGAGGGTTGACGCTTCAGCATCCGCCGTGACGTTTGCGGTCGCGAAATCGCGTTCAGCATTTTCGTTTGCACGCGCGTCCTGGCCTCCGGCATTAACCGTTTCCGCGTTGCCAATTTCTGCGTCGCTAATTTCCGGCCTGGCACTTGTCGCGCCGTCAATGGCTTTAACGTCGGCGATAAAACGGTAGCCGTGCTTTGGCACGGTTTCGATGAATTGATTTTCGGCGTGGCTCTGACCTAAAGCTTTTCGCAACGTAAAAACATTTTGCGCAATGGTGGATTCTTCGACGAAAGCATCAGCCCAAATCTCGTCAAGTAATTCATCTTTGCCGACGACATGACCGCTGCGCCGCACCAGCAACGCTAAGGTGTCGAAAGCCTTTGGAGTCAAAGGCACAGGGTCGCCATCGCGCAGTAAAAGCCGTTTCTCCAAATCCAAAGTGAAGTTTCCAAAATTGAAAGCCCGCGCTCTGTTTTCGTTATTCACCGTTTGATAAATCCTTTAATAAAAGCATTCAAGAAAATTTGATGTCATTTTAAGCCTGATTTTCAAGATTTTCAGCCCGCTTGATAACTACTATCCGCGTTGCGAGGCTTTGATGCAAAAGTCGGATTAGTGTCCGTTAGTTGATCTAGCGAGTTTCCACAGACTCACCATGTTGGGGTCCTAGCAGACTTTTGCATCAAGGTCGCGCTCGTGAGATGAAAGTTAAAACATATCCCTAGATGCTTGACGAACACCAAGGGATGTCAAACTAAGATTGATGGCGACCAGTAAGGGGAAATCCACCTTCCTTAAGCCTTCACCTCATAGTTTCTCGTCAACAGATTCAAAGGAAGTTTGCCGTTGAAATTCACCTCACCCTGCTACAACTCCATCTTTCAAAGCCGTTAATCCGCTTCGTGGAGGATGGGGTGATGTGTGTGGATTGGAGGGGCGGGCGATTCTCTGAGCCTGCGAGTTGAAGAAGTGTCCTCACTCCGAGGACATCCTCTCGGTAGCCGAGCACCGTGTCGAAAGTGCTTATCTACTTTAACCCTGTCTACAAGGAGAATTTTTATGAGATTGATTAAAGGTTTACAACGAAGGCATTCGCTGGCTATCGCGCTAGCGGTGGCCTTCCTCTTGGTGGGAGGCGCAGCCGTCTGGCACGCGTCCAAGATTCCGGCTAAAGCCTCTTCGGAGGATAAACAGGAGATGCAAAAGCGTCTGCGTAAAGGTGTGGGGAGCGAAGTTCGCTTCGCGTCCGCCGCAGCCAACCCTCAGCAGATAGACGAAGCTGTCAGGTCTGCGGACGAATTCATCTTTTGGCGCTCCGGCCTCAAGATGTCGGACGAAACGAAGAAGAGACTGGCGAAAGCCGAAAGCGACGTGCTGAAAGGCAAGACAAAACACATCACCCTCGACGAGTTGACCGACAACCTGACGACGGCGGTGGTAGACCGTGTGGCAACCCTCACGGATGAAGAGATTCAGCAGGCCGCCGATGTCTCTGCCGACGAGCACGGCGACATCCGCTCGCGCGCCGACGGCAGGTGGGGCGTCTTGACTAGGAAGGAATTGATCGAGCAGGCGAAATCCGGTCGTGAGTGGAGCCAGCGGGGCGACTCCGCGCTGCGCGCCGGGCTACGCACGATGATTGAAGAAGAAGTGAGCGACCGCGCGGTTAAACTCAGCGCAGCCCTGCCCGAGCAGTTCGGGCAAGCCGGCGCGCAGGGCGTCACACCGACGCAGGCGCTACTCATCGCCTACTCCGTGGCCGCAGACGACCCGCTGGCTGATTCGCGTGGCGACATCGAGCAGCAGGTCGTGCAGAAGAGAATGGAGGCTCGCCAGACCAGAGAGCAGAAAAAGGCGCAGAAGTACGTGTCCGGCAGACCCTACGGCCCGCGCGGGTGGGCGCACCCGTCCGCCCCCTACATCTTCTTTAGGGCTGGCATAGAGAAGCTTCTGAGCCGCAGCGAAGGAGGTAAAAAATAATGAAAAAGATAGCGTCCATCTTACTGCTTTCTCTCATAGTCGTCTTCTCCGGGTGCGCTTCCTCTAACACCTGTAATTTCACCGGACTCAACCCCGGCGCGACTTACGTGATCGTTATCACCGATCCTTCTACCAACGTGTCCTCGACGTTTCAACGCGTCGCCAACTCGTCAGGCTCAATCTCGGTCACCACCTCGCTTAACTGTAGCAACGTGGTAGCCATCCCTGCCATCAACTCCAATTTCGCCCTCGCGGCCAGCCCGTCGTCGGTGAATCTGCTTAGCCCGCCTGCCACGGTCACCGTCACGGGACAGAGCTTCGACACGACTTACGGCATGCCCCGCGTCGATTACTTCGACGGCAACGGTTACCTCGTAGGGGGCGTTTACGCAACTTCGGTGGGAAGTGGCGGAACGTCGTTGCAGGCGAACGTCCCTGACTTGTCCGGCGTCTATTCGGGCACCTATCAGGTGAGGGTTGTCAACAAGACCTACTCGGGCTACTACGTCCACACGGTCGGCAGTGCAACCATGACCGCGTGGGGAAGAGACCGGCCTGACAGCGACGGCGACGGGTGGTATGATGATCAGGACTGTAGTCCTTACGACCCGTACTATACCAATAACTGCGGCCCAGCAGAGTGTGGCGGTTATGGCACCACTCCCCGGTATATCTGCGACGACATGGTCTACTGATGTTCGTCTCGGCAACTCTTCAGGTAACTCACGAACGATTTCAGGATTGCGACAAGCGATCCCAAACGCCTTGATTATCTGAGCAGGAAATTCCGGGGCGGAAGTGAGCAACTCGCATTGAGTTGCTCACTTCCGCCAGCGGAGCAAGACATAACTCACAGGATAGTTCACACAAAGGCGTCGGAATTCATGGGACTGCGCGAATGATTCTCAAGCGCACACTGTTAATCGTGTTGACCTTTCTGGCCGAAGGGCGCAAGTTCGACACGCACGGCCGCAGGGCATTTATCAGCTTGCTGCTCACGCCTCTTCTGAGTGTAAGCTGTGCCCGCCCGACTGAGACAGCAAGCAATCGCGCCTCCCCGCTTGTCTACGCGGCGGTCGGAGACTCGACCGGCGTAGGCTTAGGCGCGCGAGACGGCGGCGGCTACGTCGATCGCCTCTTTGCACGAATAGAGCAGACGCGTCCGGGTTCTACGCTGATCAACCTCTCCGCAGCGGGGGCTACGACAGCCGATGCGCTCGATAAACAGATCACCCGGCTTGATGGCACACGGGCGGCGCTCGTCACAATCTGCGTAGGCGTGAACGACCTCCAACGTGGCCGTGAGGCGAAACAGTTCGCCGAGACTTACGAGACACTTATCGCAAAGCTCGTGCAGCCCGGGAGGCTGATAGTCGTGGCGAATCTCCCGGACGTGGCATCCGCTCCGGCGTTGAAGGGGATGGCTGACGAGTCCCTCCGATTGCGGCTAGGGCAATTCAACAAAGCCATAGAGGATATTGCCAGGCGACATGGAGTGCCGCTAGTCGATCTATATAAGTTGAGCGGCGAGACGACGGGATCGCGTTCGGAGTTTTTTTCCTCGGACGGGCTGCACCCATCCGATCTGGGATACGCTCATTGGGCTGAAGCAATGTGGCCGGTGATAGAGCAAGCCATTCACGGGCGGCCTCCAATGGGTCGTCGAGGGAGCTATCAAATCCCCTTCGTCAGCAACACCCTCCCGCAGATGCCGGGGAGCGGCGGCAGTCTTCTTACCGGCATCCGGTACTTGTATTGATTTACGGAATATTACGCGCGGCTGTTTTCGTCTTTGTGCTCGTAGCCTTGCCCCACTCCGCTTTGGGGCAGGGCGTTCGTGCCCCGTCCCTCACGCTCAGGAGCATAGAGGGGCGTACAGTGCGACTGAGCGACTACCGTGGGAAGGTTGTGCTCGTTAATTTCTGGGCAACGTGGTGCCCGCCGTGCCGCGCGGAAATGCCCGATCTCGTCAAGCTCCAACGCGAGTACGGACGAGACGGCCTGCAAATCATCGGCATCACTTATCAGCCTGAGCCGCAGGCGCACGTGCGGAGGTTTACGCGAAGGCTGAAGGTGAATTACCCTATCGTGCTCGGAACGCACGAGACGAAGGCCGGGTTCAGCCCGGATGAATCGTTACCGCTGACTGTTATCATTGACCGCGAAGGAATGATTCGCGGCACTATCGCGGGGATTCTCCTCCCCGAAGAGTTCAACCTGCAAATCAAGCCGCTGTTACACCGGCGAGCATCAGAAAGAGAGACGAATCATGTTCAGAAGAATAAGTAACTTTGCGGTCGCTTGCGCGATGGTACTCGCCCTCGGCCTGACAACGGCATTTGCCGCCACGAAGACGACGACGATCCGCGTCGAGGGCATGAAGTGCAACCAGTGCGCCTCCTCCGTCGCCAAGGCTCTCAAGGCCACCAACGGCGTGCAGGAAGCGTTGATCAGTTCCGAGAAGGGTGAAGCCGTGATCACCTATGATGATGAGAAAGTGACCGAGGCGAAACTGCGCGAGGTCATTAACGCCACAGGGTTCAAAGTCGCCGAGTAACGGACGCGTAACAAACGCTGTAAATGCAAAGGGGACGGCTTGAAAGCCGTCCCCTTTGCCGTCTGCTAACTCTCTCTGCGCCCCCTCTGCGTCTGCGGCGGTGAGTGTATTGTCAGGACGCCTTGAGGTGTTTGTCGAACCAGTTGATGACGGTCGTGTACCAGAGCGCGGAGTTCTGCGGCTTCTGAATCCAGTGGCCTTCATCGGGGAAGTAGAGCAGCTTCGACTCGACGCCCTGCTTTTGCAAGTAGGTGAACAACTGGAAGCCTTCGCCGATGGGCACGCGGAAGTCCAACTCGCCGTGCGTCACGAGCGTCGGCGTCTTGAAGTTCTTGGCGTAGAGGTGCGGCGACCAGCGCGTGTAGAGTTCGGGGTTGTCCCATGGCGTTCCCTTAAACTCCCATTCGGGAAACCACAACTCCTCCGTCACGCCGTACATGCTCACCAGATTGAAGACGCCCGCGTGCGAGACGAGCGCTTTGAATTTGACCTGCGGATGGTCGTTGTGGCCGAGAATCCAGTTAACCATGTAGCCGCCGTATGAGCCGCCTGCCGCGCCGACGCGCTCGCGGTCAACGTCCGCGCGCGAAGCGACCTGCGCCACGCCGTTCATGATGTCCGTGTAGACCTTGCCCGCCCAGTCGCCGGAGATGTCGTCTGTGAATTGCTGCCCGTAGCCGGTCGAGCCGCGCGGGTTCGGCATAAAGACCATGTAGCCTGCGGCGGTGAAGATTTGCGGATTCCAGCGATAGCCCCAACTGTCGTTCCAAGCGCCCTGCGGCCCGCCGTGTATGAGCACGACGAGCGGGAAGCGCCCGCCCGACGGAGGCGTCGTCGGCTTGAACAGCCAGCCGTGAATCTTCGTGCCGCCAGCCCCCGTCCACTCCACGTCTTCGGCTACAGGCAAACTGAAATTCGACATGAAGGCATCGTTCGTTTTCGTGACCTGCGAGACGACACGGTGGCTGCCCTCAAGGTCGTAGCGATAAATTTCCGTCGGCTGGATGGCGCTCGAACGCGTGAAGACGAGCGAGTCGCCATCCGGCGCGATGCGCACGTCGTCGTTGAAGCCGTCGAATACTTTCGTCAACTTCCCGTCGGCAACCCAGACGACGTAGACGGGCTGGCGACCGCGCTCGCCGGAGACGAAATAGATGCGCTTTGAATCGGGCGTGAACGAGAAGCCTTCGACGTAGGCGTCGTACTTGTCGAGCAGTTCGCGCGATTTTTTCGTCTGCCGGTCGTAGAGCATCAGACGCCAGCGCGCGCTCTCGAATCCGGCGGTGGCTTGCGAGCGATAGGCGATGTAACGACCGTCGGGCGAGTAGAGCGGCGACTGATCCGATCCCTTGTTGTCGCCCGTGATGCGCTGCGGCTCGCCGCCCGCGACCGGAACGATGAAGATGTCGTTGTTCGTCGAAGTCGCTTCGACTTTTTCTGTGTTGCGCGCGAAGGCGAGTTCTTTGGAGTCGGGCGAGAAGGCGTAGTCGGTCGGGCCGCCGAGAGAAAAGGGCGGGGCGTCGAAGTCGCCGGGCGTGAGATCGCGCGCCGTGCCGCCATCACTTGATACGACGAAGACGTGCGTGCGCTTGCCGTCCTTCCAAGCCGTCCAGTGGCGATAGAGCAGGCGATCAATCGTGCGTGCCTTGACCTTGCCCTCTTCCGCATCTTTGTCGCGCTTCTGGTTGCAGGCATCGTCGGCGCAATCGGGATAGATGTCTGAGACGAAGGCGAGCATGCGCCCGTCGGGCGACCAGACGGGATCGCCCGCGCCCGTCGAGATCGTCGTCACCTGTTTGATGTCGCCGCCGCGCGCGTCCATCGTGTGAATCTGCCCGCCGCGCACGAAGGCTATGCGCTTGCCGTCGGGCGACCAGCGCGGGCTCGACGCCGAAGAGTCGCCCGTCGTCAGTTGCACGGGTTCGCCGCCCGTCGTTGCTACCAGATAGATTTGCGTGCGGCTGCGGTTCGCGGCCTTGTCTGGGTCGCTGATTTGATACGCGATCCATTTCCCGTCGGGCGACAGTTGCGGGTCGCCGACGCGTCGCACTTTCAACAGATCGTCAATCGTCAACGCGCGCCTCGTCGTCTGCGCCGTAGCGACGGCGACCATAGAGGCGCACAGCATGAAGAACATGACACGTAGGGCAAGACGCTTCATAAAATTCTCCTCGAAAATCTTGATGTGTGGGAAAGTTTCCGGCGTGCCGCAATTTATCATAGATGCCTCGCGCACGACTAATTCTCCTTACAGAGAGTTAAGAAAGATTTGTGCGATTCAAAGCCGCGATGCTTTCACGAGTTTTTGCTTGACGCACGCTGCGCCGGCTCTGATAATCAACGCGTCAACAGTTGCCATGCCCCATGCCGGAAACTTCCCCCGTCGTCCTCAAAGTTGAAACTTTGATCTTAAGGGTGGTGTGTTATGAACTCGTTTTCGCGTCGTGCGCGTTTGGCCTCTTCTTCTATCCTCGCCGCGTTTCTCATCCTTTTCGCAACTCATAATTCTCGCGCGGCGACAGTGCCCGCAGGTTTCACAGACACGGTTGTGGCGGGCAACTTGACGAACGCGACGGCGATGGCGATTGCGCCGGACGGTCGCATCTTCGTCTGCTTGCAGGATGGAAGTCTGCGCGTCGTCAAAAACGGTGCGCTCTTGCCGACGCCCTTCGTCACCGTCACCGTCAGCGCAACGGGCGAGCGCGGCCTCCTGGGCGTCGCCTTCGATCCAAACTTCGCCACGAACAATTTCGTCTACATCTATTACACGGCGACCACGCCCGCGATTCACAACCGCGTCAGCCGCTTCACGGCAAACGGCGACGTGGCCGTTGCAAACAGCGAAACCGTCCTGCTCGATCTGGACAACCTGAGCGCGGCGACGAATCACAACGGCGGCGCGATGCACTTCGGCCCCGACGGCAAGCTCTACATCGCCGTCGGCGAAAACGCCAACGCCGCCAACTCGCAGACGCTCGCCAATCTGCTCGGCAAGATGCTGCGCATCAACTCGGACGGCACTATCCCAGCAGACAATCCATTCTTCTCGACGGCGACGGGCAAGAACCGCGCGATCTGGGCACTCGGTTTGCGCAATCCTTACACGTTCAACTTTCAACCAACGACGGGTCGCATGTTCATCAACGACGTAGGGCAGAACGCCTTCGAGGAAGTTAACGACGGCATCGCCGCGTCGAACTACGGCTGGCCGATCTGCGAAGGGCAGTCGTGCAGTTCGACGCCGCCCGCAAATTATCGCGCGCCGCTTTTTGTCTACGGCCACACGGGCGCGAGTCCCACCGGATGCGCCATCACGGGCGGCACGTTCTACAACCCCACGACACAACAGTTTCCCGCCGAGTACGTCGGCAAATATTTCTTCGCGGACTTTTGCACGAGCTTCATAGGCTTTATTGATCCTGCAAGTCCCGCCGTCTCGTCGGTCTTCGCCAACGGCGCGTCCTCGCCCGTTGACTTGCAAGTCTCAAACGACGGCAGCCTCTATTACCTCCAACGCGGCAGCACAGGCCAACTCCGCCGCATACAATATCCGGCGGGGCAAGTGCCGCCCTCAATCGGCCAGCACCCGCAGAGCCAGACCGTCGCCGCCGGTCAGCCCGTCACCTTCACGGTCTCCGCAACGGGCGCGACGCCGCTACAGTTCCAGTGGCAGCGCAACAACGCAGACATCCCGAACGCAAACTCCGACAGCTACACCATCCCCGCCGTCAGCGCGGCGGACAACGGCGCGCAGTTTCGTTGCATAGTCACAAACGCATTCGGCAGCGCGCCGAGCAACAACGCGACGCTGACCGTCACAACCACCACGCCGTCCGCGTCGGCGCACGACGTTTTGATCAGCGAGTATCGTCTGGACGGGCCGGGCGGCCTGCTCGACGAATTTGTCGAACTCTACAACAACACGGACGCGGATATAACTGTAAGCACTGCGGACAACTCTGCTGGCTGGGCTTTGGTGACGGGGCGCGAAGGTGCTTCGGGCGTCACGCTCGACGTTTATCACGTCATCCCCAGCGGCAAAGTCATCCCCGCGCGCGGCCATTATCTCATCACAGGGAATGCTTACACGCTCGGCAATTACGGCGGCGCGAATCGCGCGCTCGGCGACGCTGTCGTCGCCCAGAACGATCTCTCAGGCGACGACGCGCAGCACCCGTTTCGCGGCGTCGCACTCTTCCGCACGGCGGACGCGGCGGGCTTCACGTCTGCGAATCGTCTCGACGCTGTGGGCGGCGCGTGCGCAGACGCGCGTCTGAGCGAGGGCACGCCGCACGCTGGGTTCTGCCAGAACGTCGGCACAGCCGCGACGCCTGCTGCAAACTACAGTCTCGTGCGCCGACAGCCTGCGGGCACGCCGCAAGACACGGACAATAACGCCGCAGACTTCGCGCTCGTCGCCGTCCAGAGTCCTTTGCAGAGCGCGGCGACGGGTAGCAACATCGCGTCGGAACTCGGCGCGCCGGGGCCGGAGAACACGACGAGTCCCGTGCAACATAACGCCACGATCAAAGCCTCGCTCGTTGACCCGCAGGTCGCTTCGAGCGCCGCGCCCAACCGCGTGCGCGCGGGCGGGCAGATACCGAACGGGCAGTTCGGCACGTTCACCATACGCCGCCGCTTCACCAACAAGACAGGGCGCACCGTCACGGCCTTGCGCTTCCGCCTGACCGGCATCACGACGCTCGGCACACCCGTCACATCGGCGCCGCAAGCGGACTTGCGCGCCACTACTTCATCCGACACAGACGTGCAGACGAGCAGCGGCTTGATCACAGTCAAAGGCACGATCTTGGAGCAGCCTGCGACGCAAGCGTCGGGCGGCGGTCTGAACTCAACGCTCGTCGTGCCGCTCGCGGGCGGCGCGCTCATCGCAAACGCGAGCGTCGACGTGCAGTTCGTACTCGGCGTACAGCAGGACGGCTCGTTCCGCTTCTTCGTCAACGTCGAAGCCCTGACACAGCAGCAACCCGCCGCCCTCAGCCGCCGGAAGGGCGCGGCGGGGAAAAGCAGTAGGTGAAAAGCGTTGAAGGAAAGATTCGTCCGTAGTCAGTTGTCAGTCGTCCGTAGTCAGTTGTTCAATCCTGTCTTTAGCGACTTGTGTGATTGTCACATGCAACGGACAGCTGACAACGGACGACTGACAACTGACAGCTTTCCATGTTTTTAGAAAATAGACTGAACCAACGCCGTCTTTTAGACGTTTTTCTTCGTGGACTACCCGAGGGGAAGGGAAAACTTCACGCGCTGAATAATCGTAAGCATCGGGCGCGAGTGCGGTCGAGAGCGCCGTTAAGGCAGGAGAGGGCTGGCGATGAAACTGAAAATCTTTATAGTGTTGTTGGCGGTGGTGTTGGCGTGGGTCGCCGGGCGAAGCGTCAAGAGGGGCGGGCAATCAATCGTCCATTCGGTTGAGCAGAGCGTGCAGGACGGCGGCGACGACGATGCAGCCCCTACTACTACTGCTGCGCCTGCCGGTTCAAGCGAGCGGCGCGTCAACGAGTCTTACGAACTAACGGAGGACGCGCACGTCGAGGTTATCGGCATCAACGGCCCCGTCTCGGTCGAAGCCGTTGACGGCACGACCGCCGAAGTTCATGTGACGACCACGGCGGGCAGCGCGGGCGATCTTGCCGATAATCAGATCATCATCGAACACACGGATTCGAGTCTCACCGTGCGCGGCAAGGGCAACAACGGTTGGGGCTTCTGGCGTTGGCTGCGCGGCAGCGGCAGCGTCCGCCACAACGTCGTGTTGAAAGTCCCGCGCACGGTTGGGCTCGCTGTGCATGGCACGAACGGGCGCGTCACGGTCGGCGAGATGGAAGGGGCTGTGCAGGTCGCGGGCGTTAACGGGCGCGTCGAGATCGGGCGAACGCACGGCGGCACGGAAATCTCCGGCGTCAACGGCGGCGTCACGCTCATCGTCACCGAAGTCGGCAAAGACGGCATGAGCGTGAACGGCATCAACGGCGGCGTCGAGTTTCGGCTCGGCAGCAATGTTAACGCCGACCTGAACTTCAACGGCGTGAACGGGAGCATCACGGTCGAAGCGCCGAACGTCGAAGTGCAGGAGCAGAAGCGTTCCAAACTGCGCGCGCGCGTCGGCACGGGCGGCGCAGACATCAGAGCCAACGGCATCAACGGCGGCGTGCGTCTCGTCGGCGTCTAAAAATTCGTCCGGTTACTTTGAAGGCCGGAGAGTTAGAAAAGCTCTCCGGCCTTCGTGCGTCTGTAGATAACTTTTGGACGCGATGAAAGCACTCACCACAGAGACACAGAGGACACGGAGGATGCACAGAGAGTTGAATGGTTGTCGAGATGAATGCTTTCCTCTGTGCCCCCTCTGCGCTCTCTGTGTCTCTGTGGTGAAGGTTTTTCTTTACCTCATTCAAACCTAAAATATATCAACGACGTGTCAGAGCCTCGCGCGCCTCGCGCACGAGCCGCAGGGCTTCGTCCGTCGTCGCGGCGAGCGCGGTGAGGTGTCCCATCTTTCTGCCCGCGCGTGCTTCGTGCTTGCCGTAGAGATGCAGTTTGACGTTCGGGACGGCGCAGGCCGCGCGCCAGTCGGGTTCGCCCGTCTGCCAGAGGTCGCCGAGCAGATTCGCCATCGCGGCGGGGCGCAACTGTTCGGTCGAGCCGAGCGGCAGCCCGCAGACGGCTCGCACTTGCTGCTCGAACTGACTCGTCGCGCAAGCATCTATCGTGAAGTGGCCGGAGTTATGCGGGCGCGGCGCGAGTTCGTTGACGAACAGACGCCCATCGCGCGCGAGAAAAAATTCCACGCAGAGCACGCCAATCACGTCGAGTTGTTCGAGCAAACTCCGCGCGATCTCCGTCGCCTCGCGTTCGACTTCCGGTGGCACGCTGCGCGCCGGAGCGACCGTGCAATCGAGTATGTGCCGCGTGTGAGAATTTTCTACGACGCCGTAATGCGCCACACAGCCGTCCGCGCCGCGCGCACAGACAACCGACACCTCGCGCTCGAAATCAACGAACGCTTCGAGGATAGCCTCCTGCCCGCCGAGCGAATCGAACGCATCGGCGCTCTCGGCAGGCGTCTTGATCAAACGCTGGCCTTTGCCGTCGTAGCCGAAGCCTGCGGTCTTGAGCACGGCGGGGCAATTGATCTCGGCGAGCGCGCGTTCGAGTTCGTCGCGCGTGCGTACATGCCGGAAGGGCGCGACGGGGATGTTCGCCGCTTGTAGAAAAGTCTTCTCGCGCAGGCGGTGTTGCGTCGTGTAGAGCGCCGCGCCCGATGGCCTGACGGGGACGATTCCGGCAATCGCTTCGACCGTCGCCGCCGGAACGTTTTCAAATTCAAAGGTGACGACTTCGACGCGGCTGGCGAAGCGTCGCACCGCGTCGAGGTCTTCGTAAGCGGCGGTCACTTCAACGTCGGCGACCTGTCCGGTCGGCGTGTCGGTTTCGGGCGAGAAGGTGTGTACGAGATAGCCCATGCGGCGCGCGGCCATCGCAAACATGCGACCCAGTTGGCCGCTGCCGAGCACGCCGATAGTCGCGCCGGGGAGGAGCGTTCGCTGATCTGAGCGGGAAGAGGGCGCGTGATTCACGATTATGGCGAACAGGCAGTTTGATTGAAATGCACTAGACTTAAAACAAGCTAACTCAAACTCGACTCCCGCACCTGTCGCTCCTGCTCAAGCCGGAACGCGCGCAGGCGTTCGCGCAAACGCTCGTCTTCGTTGGCAAGGATGGCGACGGCGAGGAGCGCGGCGTTGCGTGCGCCCGCCTGACCGATGGCGAGCGTGCCGACGGGGATTCCGGCGGGCATCTGCACGATGGAGAGCAGCGAGTCCAGACCTTTCAGCGCGCGGCTCTCGACGGGCACTCCGAGCACCGGCAACAGAGTCTGCGCCGCGACCATCCCCGGCAAGTGCGCCGCGCCGCCCGCGCCCGCGATGATCACCTTCAGCCCGCGCGCCTCAGCCTCGCTCGCAAACTCGGCCATCAGAAGCGGCGTGCGATGCGCCGAGACGACGCGGCACTCGTGCGCGACGCCAAACTCCGTCAACACCTCGTCCGCCCCGCGCATCGTCTCCCAATCGGACTTGCTCCCCATGATGACCGAGACGAGCGGCTGCGGCTGAGACGAATCTTGAGCGTCCATAGATGTTTCTCGCTTTTGTGGTCTCTTTCAAAGGCTCAATAGATATGGAAATTGTATTCGATGGTCACGTATTGTGAGACAACATGGCCGTCCTTGACGGCAGGCTTAAACTTGATCTTTTGCGCCGCCTCGACGGCTTTCTGCGTGAGTTCGTGCGGCAACTTGGAGATCGGCGTCACCTGAGTCACCTTGCCCGAAGCCGCCAGTATAGCGCGCACGCGCACCGCGCCTGTCACGCCGAACTTGCGCGCCGATTCCGTGTAGGAGGGCTCAGGCTTGCCGGTAATACTCGCTCTCTGGGTCACCTCGCGAGTCGTGAAGATTCGGCTGTAGTCCGTCTCTTTCGGTAGCTCTTTCGATGTGCCGCCAGCGTTTCCGGAGACGCTTTCATTGCTGCCGCGCCCCGTCCCCACAGCCGCGACAACGACGGACGCGTCCGGCGCGGGTTGCAGAGTCAGCGCGAAAGATTTAACGAACCGCTCGACGCCCGAAGACTCGCTCGGCACGCTCGATGCAGAGACGATGTAGACGCGCGAGCCGACGGCGTAGATGTGCGTCAGGCCGCGCACGTCGCCGAGGTTGAGTAGATAGCTCCTGCCGGGATAGCCCGCAGAGTCCAAAGCCTCTTCGTAATCCAGATTGTATCTGAACAACTCGCCCGGCGCGTCGCGTCTGATCTTCTTCCAGTAAGGCTCTATCAACAAGTCCCAGGCGATCTCCGCGCATTGATCCAGATAGCTCTCCGTGTCTTCGCCGAGCGCGTCGGGAAGTTTTTCGACCTTGAAAGACCAGACCGTGTATTCCGCTTTGTCTTGACGCAAACTGTAACGTTGCCCCGCCACGACGAGTGAGCCCGCGCGTCTGTTCTCCGCGAGCGGGAAAGGCGCACGCGGCATCACCACCGTAAATTCTTCGTTCTGCGGCGCAACCTTCACCCACTCGTCGGGCGCAACTTTCTGCGCGCGTGCCGCCATCGTTGCGCTTGCGGTGAAGCAAAGCAACGCGAAAAGCAGAGCGCGGCGAAAGTTGATCCTGAGCGACTTCATAAAGATTCGTTGCACGGCTTCGCACCGCGCGGCTTTAACCTTGCGAGTAGCCGGGTTTGCCGTCGAAGTTGCAGAGGTTCTCGGTCTTGATGAAGTCGAGTCCGGCGTCGGCGATGCGTTGCAGAAGCGCGGCGATCTGCGTGTGCGAGACGGTCGCGCCTTCACGCGCGGCGAGGTAGCGGCAACGCCAGTGGTCGGAGAGGAAAGTTTCAGGGAGACCTTGCGGCCAGACGGTGATGCCGCGATTGCCGATCAAACTCAACTTGAACACGTCGCCGCCGAGCGTCCGGCACGTCTCGCCCAACTGCTCCGCCGTGCCGTCCGTCCAATTCAAAAACACGTCAACGCCGACCAACTCTTTCTTCTCGACAGCACCGCTGCCCGCGCCCGCCGTGCTCGTCTCGCTCCCGCCGCCCGCGTTGTACTTGACGGCCTTCAAAGTCTGCGGCGTCTGTCCGAGACGCTCGACCACCGCCTCCGCAAACTCGCGCGTGCCCACCTTCTGCTTGCTCACGCCTTCGGCGTAGATGTCGTAAGTATGTACGCCGTCTTCGACGGCGCGAAGCCAGGCGTTGTGTACGCTCTCGGCCACGTCCGGCTGGTTGATATGTACGAGCATCATCACCGCGCCCAAGAGTAAGCCCGAAGGGTTGGCTAGATTCTGTCCGGCGCGACGCGGCGCGCTGCCGTGTATCGCCTCGAACATCGCGCCCGACGTGCCGATGTTGGCCGAACCGGCGAGGCCGACCGAACCGGCGATCTGCGCAGCCACGTCCGAGAGTATGTCGCCGTAGAGGTTGGGCATGACGACCACGTCGAAGGCTTCGGGCGTGTCGGCGAGTTTGGCCGCGCCGATGTCAACGATCCAGTGCTCGTTTTCGATGTCCGAGTATTGTGTTGCGATTTCGTCGAAGACTTTATGAAAGAGACCATCGGTCATCTTCATAATGTTGTCTTTCGTGAAGCACGTCACCTTCTTGCGATTGTTGCGCCGCGCATACTCAAATGCGTAGCGCACGATCTTTTCGCAGCCCGGTCGCGAGATGAGTTTCAGACATTGATAGACCTGAGCCGTCTGCCTGTGCTCGATTCCGGCATACAAATCTTCCTCGTTTTCGCGGACGATCACCACGTCCATCTTCGGGTGCTTCGTGTCAACAAACGGGTGATACGAGACGCACGGGCGCACGTTTGCGTAAAGTCCGAGCGTCTTCCTGACCGTGACGTTCAGACTCTTATATCCACCGCCCTGCGGCGTCGTGATCGGGGCTTTCAGAAAAACCTTCGTGCGCCGCAGAGATTCCCACGCGCTCGCGGGTATCCCCGCCGTGTCGCCGCGCAGATAAACCTGCTCGCCGATCTCAATCGTCTCGATCTCCAGTCTCGCGCCCGCCGCTTTCAAAATGTGGAGCGTCGCCTCCATGATCTCCGGGCCGATGCCGTCGCCGTGCGCGACCGTGATAGGAACATTCTGTGCCATGATTAGGTTGGAGCACCTTTCGCTAAATTCGGATTTTAAGAAGACAACTTTGGTGGCCGCTAGCTTACTACTTTTCACCCGCCGCCCGAAAGTTTCGAGCCGCACGCGCCCCGCGCCCGCCGCGACGCGCAAACTCGCGCCCGCTGAGACGCGCGAAGAACGGAAAGATTATTCAACTGCTTTGACAAGAAAGGCGCACGCGGTCGTCATTCCTCTGGGCGTGTAAATTTAGTATGATGCCCGCTGTGTTAACCCCACAGACGAGCGAAGGGAGAGGAGAGTTTTTGAGCCGCACTGCCGCCGCTGCCGCCGCACCGGCACAGACAACGCCGTCGCACCTCCCCGCGAAAATTGAGGGCCGCAGCAAAGCGTCGTGCGCTCTCTTCTACAGCGCGCGCACGAGCGTCCAGTCCGCACCTGAATCTAACGGATAAACCGCAATGTTGAATGTGACACGATCCGCCTGGTCGCGCTACGCGGTCGCCGTTTTGGCGGTCGCCGCCGCGCTGCTCAGCACGTTCGCGCTCTGGCCGTTCAACCAGCCGGTGCGGCTCGCCTTCTTTTACGCCTCAGTCGTCGTCGCCACTTTGTACGGCGGGCGGCGCGCAGGTTTCCTCGCCATCGCTTTATCCGCCGTCGCCAGCGGCTACTTTTTTTTCGCTCCGGCTCATTCGTTCAACCTCGGCGTCACGGCGTTTATACAGATAGGCGTCTTCATTCTCGTCACGCTGCTCATCACTTTTATGATCGAGCGGGGCAAGCGCGCCGAAGGTGAATTGCAAGTCTCCGAACGGCGCTTCCGGCAGTTGGCCGATAACATCGATCAGGTCTTCTGGGTGTACGACATCAAAGAGGCCAGAGTCATCTACACCAATCCGGCCTACGAAAATATCTGGGGCGACACGCGCGGGAATCTCTATCGCAACGAAAAGACGTTTCTGGAAATCCTGCACCCCGACGACCGCGAGCAGATGTTGACGGCGATCAGGCGGCAGCACGCGGGCGAGCGCACGGAGAAGGAGTACAGGATCGTCAGGCGCGACGGCGAAGTGCGCTGGATACACGACCGCGCCTTTCCCGTACGCGACGAGCAAGGGCGGATCGCGCGCATCGTCGGCATCGCCGAAGACATCACCGCGCGCAAGGCTGCGGAGAAGGCTCTGCGCGAGCAGACCGAAGCGGTTGAGACGGTCAACCGCGTCGGGCAGATGCTCGCGGGCGAACTCGACTTGCACAAACTCGTGCAGGCCGTGACCGACGCAGCGACGGAGTTGACGGGCGCACACTTCGGCTCGTTCTTTTACAACATCTTGGACGAGCGCGGCGCATCCTTCATGCTCTACACGCTGTCAGGCGTGCCGCGCGAAGCCTTCGCACATTTTCCCATGCCGCGCGCCACAGACCTCTTCGGCCCTACCTTTCGCGGCGAAGGCACGATTCGCATTGACGACGTGCGGAGCGATCCGCGCTACGGGAAGAACTCGCCTTACTACGGCATGCCGGAAGGACACCTGCCTGTTGTGAGTTATCTGGCCGTGCCCGTCGTCTCGCGTTCTGGCGAAGTCCTGGGCGGACTGTTCTTCGGCCACGAGGAGGCAGGCATCTTCAACGAGCGCGACACGCACATCGTCGAAGGACTCGCCGCGCAGGCCGCCATCGCGGTTGATAACGCGCGTCTCTTCGAGGATGTCAAAAACGAGCGCGCCAACGCCGAAGCGAGCGAGCGTTACTACCGCTTCCTCGCCGAAGCGATCCCGCAGATTGTCTGGACGGCGCATCCCGACGGCGTGACGGACTACTTCAACCAGCGCTGGTACGACTTCACCGGCACGAGTTCCGGGGAGTCTTTAGATTGGGGCTGGCAGCATGTCCTACACCCGGACGACGCGCGGCCTTCCGTCGAACGTTGGAAGCATTCGGTGGAGACGGGCGACGTTTACGAGATCGAGTATCGCTTCCGGCGCGCGTCGGACGGACAGTATCGCTGGCATCTGGGTCGCGCGCTCCCTCTGCGCAACGGCGACGGGCAGATCATCAAGTGGTTCGGCACGTGTACGGACATAGACGACCGCAAGCGCGCGGAGGAGAGGCAAGCCTTTCTCGCACAGGCGAGCGAAGTGCTCGCAGTGTCGCTCGATTACGAGGCGACGCTCACGGCGCTCGCGGACTTTATCGTGCCGCGCCTCGCCGATTGGTGCGTGATTGACATGAGCACGGACGAGCGCACGATCCGTCGTCTCGCCGTCGCGCACGAAGACCCCGCGAAAGTTGATCTGGCGTGGGAAGTGGCTCGCCGCTACCCGCCGGAGATGGGCGACATGGACGGCGTCGCGAAGGTCTTGCGCACGGGGCAGCCCGAAATTTACCCGAACGTTCCCGAAGAACTGCTCGCGCTCGCCGCGCGCGACTCGGAGCATCTCAAGATTTTGCGCGAACTCGGTTTGCGCTCGGCAATGATCGTCCCGCTCGTCGCGCACAATCGCGTGCTCGGCGCGATCTCGTTCATCGCCGCAGAGTCGGAGCGTCGTTACAACTCAGCCGATCTCGCGTTCGCAGAAGACCTCGCGCATCGCGCCGCGCTCGCCGTTGACAACGCGCGGCTCTACCGCGATGCGCAGGAAGTCAACCGTCTCAAAGACGAATTTCTCGCCACGCTCTCACACGAACTGCGCACGCCCCTGACCGCCGTGCTCGGCTGGACGCGCCTGCTCGGCACAGGACAACTCGACGACGCGACCGAACGGCGCGCGCTCGAAACCATCGAACGCAACGCGCAATCGCAGGTGCAACTCATTGACGACATACTCGACGTGTCGCGCATCATTCGCGGCAAACTGCGCTTGAACGTACGCCCTGCGGAACTCGCGCCCGTCATCGAAGCGGCAGTTGATAGCGTGCGCCCTGCGGCGGAGGCCAAAGGCATACGCTTGCAAGTCGTCCTAGACCCGAGCGCGGGGCCTGTCACGGGCGACCCCGATCGCTTGCAGCAAGTGATCTGGAATCTGTTATCGAACGCCATCAAGTTCACGCCGAAGGACGGGCGCGTGCAGGTTTTGCTCGCGCGCGTCAACTCGCATCTTGAACTCACCGTGAGCGACACGGGGCAGGGCATCGAAGAGAAATTTTTGCCCTACGTCTTCGACCGCTTCCGTCAAGCCGATCCTTCGACGACGCGCAAGCACGGCGGACTCGGACTCGGCCTCGCAATCGTCCGCCACCTCGTCGAACTGCACGGCGGCACGGTGACGGTCGAAAGCAAGGGCACGGAGCAGGGCACGACGTTCAAGGTGACGCTGCCATTGATGATCGTCCATCAGCCGGAGTTTGCATCCGCAGGCGCGGAGTCGGCGGGCGGCATTACGGCGTCGGGCGTGCATCCGACCGCCGCCGACGGGGGACGCCTTGCGCTCCCATGCCCGACAGAACTCGAAGGCTTGCGCGTGCTGCTCGTGGAGGACGAACCCGACGCGCGCGAGATGCTCGTCGCGGTGCTCAAACAATGTCGTGCGGACGTGCGTGCGGTGGCGAACGCCGCCGACGCTCTCCTGGAGTTGGAAGCGTGGCGACCGGAAGTTTTGATCAGCGACATCGAGATGCCGGGCGAAGACGGCTACACTTTGATACGCAAAATTCGCGCGCTCCCGCCCGAACGCGGCGGCAGGATTCCGGCAGCGGCTTTGACCGCCTACGCACGCGCCGAAGACCGCATGCGCGCACTGCTCGCGGGCTTCCAACTCCACGTCCCCAAACCCGTCGAGCCCGCCGAACTCGCAGCGGTCGTCGCCAGCCTCGCCGGACGAACAGTAGAAAAGTAAAAGGGGAAAAGGGTAAGGGGGAAGGGGTAAAGGTAAAAAACAAGAAGGCGCGTTCATCGTGCGCCGCTTGCTTCTTACCTTTACCCCTTCCCCCTTACCCTTTTCCCTAAAGTTTTTCTTAGTGGCCGGTAGCGACGGCGGCGCGTGTGCGTCCGGTCGCGGCGGGACGACGCTCGTGCTTGGCGCAGGCGCGTGCGAGCGCCTGCTCGACGCGCGGCTCGACGTTACATTCCGGCTGGCGGCACACGGCGGCGAGTTCCGAGACGACGAGATAGCGCGCGCGTTCCAGCATGCGTTGTTCGCGGAAACTGAGCGGCTTCGAGTGGCTAAGGTAAGTCAGGTGCTTGAGCACGTCGGCGACTTCAAAAATGTCGCCGGTGCGCATCTTTTCGGAAAATTCTTTGAAGCGATCTTTCCAGTCGTTTGGCGCGGCGGTGAAGTCGTCGCCCAAAGCCTTCAACAACATCTCACATTCGGCGGAAGATATGGGCGAACGCAAGCCGACTTCGCCTGCGTTGGCGACGGGGACGAGGACAACTGAATTGGTGGCTGCGAGGCGAAGTGTGTAAAAGGGGATAGCTGTTGCGCCTATCTGTTTCTGCTCGACCTGTTCGATAGTTCCGATGCCATGATTCGGATAGACGACTTTCTGACCGATTTTGAAGCCCACCACGTACCTCCTAACACTGTCTGAGAAAAGTTTCACTGCACGATGCAGTGGCCGGGTTTTGAAGGTTTACCCTCTTGCTCTCTGGGCGCAGGACGCGCCGAAGGCTCTGCTTAAATCGTCACAAAAGTGTAACAGCGGTTCTCGCGAAGCGTCAAGGTTAAGGATGAAGGATGAGGGATGAGGGATGAATAAAAACATTTGGCCTTCGTTCATCCCTCATCCTTCATCCCTTCGTTGGCAGTTCGATGGTAAATGTCGAGCCTTCGCCGGAGACGGATCGGACGGTGGCCTCGCCGCCGTGTGCGCGTGAGAGGTGTTTGACGATGGCGAGTCCCAAGCCTGTGCCGCCGAGGGCGCGCGAGCGTGCGCGGTCAACGCGGTAGAAACGCTCGAAGATGCGCCCGATGTGTTCGGGCGCGATGCCTTCGCCCGTGTCGGAGACTGTGATGCGGTCGCGCTCACGTGCGCGCTCGTGCGCGACCGTGACCGTGCCGCCCTCCGAGTTGAACTTGACGGCGTTGTCGCACAGATTCGTGAGCATCTGTTCGAGGCGTCGCGCATCAGCGTGGACGACTACATCTTCGGCGACTTCGTTTCTGAGCACGACGCCGCGTTCTGCGGCGCGCGACGCGAGCGCGGTCAGCACCTCATTTATCAACGCGCGCAGGCGTACGGGACGCGCTTCGACTGTGACCGTTCCGGCCTCTATGGCCGAGAGTTCGAGTATGTCGTCGATGAGACTGTGCATGCGCGCGGCGTTGCGATCAATGATGGAGAGGAAGCGGCGGTTGTTGTCTGTGTCGTTAATCGCGCCCGCTTCGAGCGTTTCGACGAAGGTGCGTATGGCTGTCAGAGGCGTGCGAAGTTCGTGCGAGACGTTGGAGAGAAATTCCTGGCGGACGCGTTCGAGACGTTCGAGCCGCGTGATGTCGAAGAAGATGCCGACCGCACCGCGCGATGATGTCTGTGCGCCCGACTCGCGCTGTTGTTGCTGTAGCGGCGCGACGCGCAGATCGTAGATGCGACGCTCCGCCACATTCATGATCTCGACTTTGACTTCGACGCGCTCGCCACGCTCGATCGCGCCGAGATAGGCCGAGAGCACAGAAGGGTTGCGCGTCAATTCGCCGAGTCGCAGGTGTCGTTGTCTCCCCGTGCTCTCACCGAATACGAAGAGAGTGCGCGCCGCCGCGTTCGAGGCCACCACGCGCATGCTAGCATCAACCACAAGCATCCCTTCGCGCATGCTATTCAACATCGCTTCGAGCAACTCGCTCGCCGGAATGCCCGCCGTTGCCTTCGCCGAACGCACCAACGACTTCGCGCCCGGAGTTAATTGTTTATCCAGGTCGGGCGACAACTCGCGCTGCCCTCCCCCGTTCGTCAAAAAGAGGCTCGCCGCCAACGCCCCCGCCAACGCGGACACAAGCGCCAACCACTCAGCGCCCGCCGGATACCAAAAGAGCAACGCCGCGAACGCCAACACGAGCGCGCCGCACAACACCCACGCGGAGATCAAACGGAGAGACATAAAAGAACAGTGACAAGTGACGAGTGACAGGTGACGAGACTAAAACAGTGACAGGTGACAGGTGACGGGTGACGGGATGAAAGGCAAGTTGAAAGACGGAGTTTCTTCTGCTTTAACTTGTCACCTGTCACTCGTCACTTGTCACTGTTCCTGGCACTGTTTTCTTGCATCCGACGAAGCGATAGCCGACGCCGACGACCGTTTCGATGCAGTCGCCGCAGTCGCCGAGTTTCTGGCGCAGGCGGCGTATGTGTACGTCGAGCGTGCGCGTGTCGCCATAGTATTCGTAGCCCCACACGTTGTCGAGAATGTGCTGGCGCGTGGCGACGCGGCCGCCCGTCTTGGCGAGCATTTCTAGCAAGGCAAATTCCTTGCGCGTGAGCTTAACGCTTTCGCCGTCGCACACGACGCGCATGTCTGCGTAATCAATGGCGAGGCGTGCGTCGTCGTAGCGCGGCGCGGCTTGTTCGTCCGAACGGCGCAGGAGCGCACGCACGCGCGCCATCACCTCGCGCACGGAGAAGGGCTTCGTGATGTAGTCGTCCGCGCCCAGATCGAGACCGCTGATGCGGTCTGCTTCGTCCGTGCGCGCCGTGAGCATCATGATGGGCGTGCGGCGCGTGGCGGGTTCGCGGCGGAGTCGTCGGCACAACTCCGTGCCGCTCATTCCCGGCAACATCAAGTCGAGGATGATGAGCGCGGGCGGGCGTCGCGCGTCGAGCGCGGCAGTTAAGCCCAACTCGCCCGTCGGCGCGACGACCGACTCAAACCCCTCGCACTCCAAGTTGTAACGCAAGCCCTCTGCGATGTCTGGATCGTCTTCGATGATGAGAACAGGCTTTGACATAATTTCAAGTGACAGGTGACAAGAAAGCAGTCACGAGTGACGAGTGACAAGTGACGAGTTGAAGACAAGCGGCGAGGGCAAAGAGGGTTTTCAGTTTTAACTTGTCACTCGTCACTTGTCACTCGTCACTGTTCTAATTGCTATGTTTGATAAACGCCGCTTCGGTCATGTAGACCGTGAGTTCGCAGATGTCCGTGACGTAGTCGCCGACGCGTTCGAGGTGTTTGGCGACGAGGAGCAGGCGCGCGGCGCGTGCGGTCGTCGTCGGGTCGGAGGTCATCAACTTGATCAGGGTTTGAAACATGTGCTCGTAGAGTTCGTCAATCTCGTCGTCGGCTGCGATGACGGAACGCGCGCGTGCCGCATCGCCTGTGGTGAACGCATCGAGCGCGGCGCGCAGCATCTCGGAAGCGCGCACGGCCATGCGCGGCAGTTCTGCGAAAAGTTTTAGTTGCGGCTCGTCGTTGAGATCGATGGCGGCGCGTGCGATGTTGCAGGCGTGGTCGGCGATGCGTTCGAGGATGGGCGTCGTCTTTGCCACTGCGATGACGAAGCGTAGATCGCGCGCGGCGGGTTGGCGCAGAGCCAGCACGTCTATGCAGAGCCGATCAATTTCGACTTCGAGTTGATCGATCTGGTCGTCGTCGCGCAAGACTTCGTGCGCCACAGCCGTGTCGCGTTCGACGAGCGCGAACATGGCGCGCTGGAGCGCGGTTTCGGTTTTGCCGCCGAGGAGCAGCACACGGTTGCGCAAGTTGTCCAGATCGTTGTCGAGATGCCTGTAGCGTTCCATCTTGTTAAAGCTCTTCAGCCGAACCTCCCCGTGATGTAGTCTTCTGTCAACTTCTCGTTCGGGTTGGTGAACATCTGCTCGGTCGCGTTGACCTCGATGAGTTTGCCGAGCCAGAAGAAGGCGGTCGTGTCGGAGACTCGCGCCGCCTGCTGCATGTTGTGTGTGACGATGACGATGGTGTACTGCCGCTTGAGTTCCACGATCAACTCTTCGATCTTCTGCGTCGCAATCGGATCGAGAGCTGACGCCGGTTCGTCCATCAACAACACTTCGGGGCGCACGGCCAGAGCGCGAGCGATGCAGAGACGTTGTTGCTGCCCGCCGGAGAGGCTGAGCGCGGACGCTTTCAGACGATCCTTCACCTCCGACCAGATGGCCGCATCTTCGAGTGCCTGTTGGACGCGGTCTTGCAACTCCGTCTTGCTCGTCGTCAGTTTGTTGATCCTGAGTCCGTAGGCGACGTTGTCGAAGATGGATTTCGGGAACGGGTTCGACTTCTGAAAGACCATGCCGACCCTGCGCCGCAAACTCACGACGTTCTGGCCGGGCGCGTAAATATCTTCGCCGTCAATCAAGACTTCGCCAGTGGCGCGCGTGCCCGGAATCGTGTCGTTCATGCGGTTGAGCGTGCGCAGGAAAGTTGACTTGCCGCAGCCCGAAGGGCCTATGAAGGCCATCACAACGCGCTCTGGAATACTGAGCGAGATGTTGAAGAGAGCCTGCGTCGCGCCGTAAAAAAAGTTCAACTCGCGCACGTTGACTTTCGCAACGGGCGTCGCTTCGGCGCGCGTCGCCGGTCGCTCACTGGCGCGCGGCTCGATCATAAAAGATGGTGCGGACATAATAAAACAGTGACGAGTGACGAGTGACGAGATAAAAGACAAGTTTGAAACAAGTGTGCTGATTTAACTTGTCACTTGTCACTCGTCACTTGTCACTGCTTTCTCCCCCGCGTAAAGAAGCGGACGGTGATGTTGATGACGAGGATGAGCGTCATCAGAATAAGCGTCGCCGCCCACGCCTGCGCGTGCCATTCATCGTAGGGCGAGATGGCGTAGTTGTAAATCTGCACGGTCAGAGAGGCCATCGGCTGGTCGAGATAGACGTTGAAGAAGCGGCTGCCGAAGGCCGTGAACAGTAGCGGCGCGGTCTCGCCCGAAACACGTGCGACGGCGAGCATCGCGCCCGTCACGATGCCTGACGCGGCGGCGGGCAAAACAACTCCTGTGGTCACGCGCCACTGCGGCGCGCCGAGCGCGAGCGCGCCCTCGCGCAAACTCGCGGGCACGAGGCGTATCATCTCTTCAGTCGTGCGCGCGACGATCGGGATCATGATCACCGCGAGCGCGACGCCTCCGGCCATCGCCGAAAATTGCTTCATAGGCAAAACGATGATCGTGTAGACGAAGACGCCGACGAGGATTGAAGGGATGCCCGTCAGCGTGTCCGTCAGGAAACGCACGAGCGCGGCGAAGCGTCCCGCGCCGTACTCGGCGAGGTAAATTCCCGTCGCGATGCCGAAGGGCATGCCGACGGCTGAGGACGTTGCGAGCAAGATCAAAGTGCCGAGGATGGCGTTGCCGATGCCGCCGCCTTCGCCGACGGGCTTCGGAGTTTCGACCAGAAATTGAAAGCTGATCGCGCCGATGCCGCGATAGGCGATGTAGCCGAGTATGAGCGCGAGCACACAGACTGCGAAGAAGGCGCACGCGGCAGTCAACGTCGTCATCACGGCGTTCATGGCATAGCGTCTTGTGTGCATCGTTCGCATAAAAACAGTGACAAGTGACGAGTGACAAGTGACGAGTTAGACACAAGATTAGAGACAAGGCTTTTGTTTTAACTTGTCACCTGTCACTTGTCACTGTCTTTTCCCTTCTTCATGCCCTCGAAGTGCCGCTCGTCGAGCGCGTGACGCTCCAGACGAGGAGGCGCGCGGCGGCGTTGATGATGAAAGTGACGAGGAAGAGAATCAGACCGAGTTCGACGAGCGCGCTCAGATAGATCGCTTCGGTCGCCTCTGTAAATTCGTTGGCGATGACGGAGGCGATGGTGTACGACGGTTCAAAGAGCGACGCGCTTATTTGCGCGCGGTTGCCGATGACCATCGTGACGGCCATCGTCTCGCCGATAGCGCGTCCCAAGCCGAGTATGACCGCGCCCGCGATGCCGGGGCCGCCGTTGGCAAGGACTACGCGCGTCGTCTCCCACTTCGTTGCGCCGAGCGCGAGCGCGGCCTCGCGTTGCGAGACGGGGACGGCGTCGAGCACGTCGCGCACGACCGCAGAGATGATCGGCGTGATCATGATGGCGAGAATGATCCCGCCCGTCAGTAATCCTATCCCTGTGATCGAGCCTTGAAAAAACGGCGTCCAGCCGAGCCAGCGCGCGAGCACGGGTTCGACGTGCTGCCTGAGCACGGGCGCGAGCACGAAGATGCCCCACAGCCCGTAGACGACCGAAGGGATGGCGGCCAGCAGTTCGACTAAAAACGTGAGCGGGCGCGCGAGGCGTCGCGGCGCTTGTTCCACGAGGAAGACGGCGATGCCGAGCGACAGCGGCACGCCGATCAAAAGCGCGAGCAGCGACGAGACGATTGTGCCGTAGATAAACGGCAGCGCGCCGAAACGCCCCGCCACCGGGTTCCACTCGCTGCCCGTCAAAAAGCCGAAGCCGAATTCGCGCAGCGACAGGCGCGAGTTCGAGGCCATCGCCGCGATCATCGCCGCGACGATCAAGAGTACCGTGAACGCACAAGCGAACAGCACTGCGCGAAACAACGCGTCGCCCATGTTGCCCGTCGGCGACAGAGCGCGCCGCCAGTTCCACGCGCGCGCACGCGCACCGTAGGCGGAGGCGGGCGTCGGCAGTGTTGGCGTGGGATTACTCATAACAGAAATGTCAGTTGTCCGTCGTCAGTTGTCAGTTGTTTCGTGCTGCCCGATCTTGAATCTTTCATTTTCAGCTTAACGCCACCGGGCACATGCAACTGACAACTGACGACGGACAACTGACGGTTTTTAGCTTCTGAGCGTCCTGCCGCCCGAAGTGATCGAGTTGAGTTTGGCGGAAGCCTTCTCGACGATCTGCGCGGGGAGCGGCGAGTACTGTAAATCTTTGGCGAAGCGTTCGCCGTCGTGCAGCGCCCACCAGAGGAAATCTACGAGGGCTTTACCTTTGGCGGCGTCCTTCTGCTCCTTGTAAACGAGGATGTATGTGTAGCTCGAAATCGGATAGGCGTTCGCGCCCGCTGCATCTGTGATCGAGACGCGCAAATCTTCGGGCGTTGTGGCGAGCGATTCGGCAGCGGCTGCGGTGACGGCATCGAGCGACGGTTCGACGAAGTTGCCGGACTTGTTCTTGATCAAGGCGACGGGGAGTTTCGTCTGCACTGCGTAGGCGAGTTCGACGTAGCCGATGGTGTTCGGCGTCTGCTTGATCTGGCCGGACACGCCTTCGTTGCCTTTGCCGCCGATCCCGACAGGCCAATCAACAGACTTGCCCGCGCCCGGCTTCTGCTTCCACTCACTGCTGACCTTCGACAGGTAATCCGTGAAGACTGCGGTTGTGCCGCTGCCGTCGGAACGATGCACAACCGAGATGTTCGTTGCAGGCAGCGCGGCGTTTGGATTGTCGGCCTTGATGCGCGCGTCGTCCCAACGCTTGATCTTGCCTAAGAATATGTCTGTGATAACGTCGGGCGAGAAGCGCAAAGGTTGTGTCACGCCCTCCAAGTTGTAGGTGATGACGACCGCGCCGAGCACGGTCGGGATGTGGAGCAGTTCGCCCGGCGCTTTCTTCAAATCGTCGTCGCTCATAGGTGCGTCGGATGCGCCGAAGTCAATTGTCTGCGATTGAATCTGCTGTATGCCGCCGCCCGAACCGATGGATTGATAATCAATCTTCGCCTTCGCGTTGACCTTGCCGTATTCGCTCAACCACTTCTGATAAATCGGCATCGGGAAAGTCGCGCCCGCGCCCTGCAATCGCACGGTGTCGCCGCTGCCGCTCGCGTTCGGCGTGGTGCTGTCGGCGCGTTCGCCGCTGCACGCCGCGCCAAGCGCGAGCACGACGGCGATTAAGAGCGCGAGCGCAACACTGCTGCTGCGTCGTTGGCGCGTCGGGTTTTGTTTGGGGAACATGCGGCATCTCCTGGAAGTTTGAGGCTCGAATAAAGACTTCCAGGATAGCGGCGCGCTGTTACACGCACCTGAACGTGAGGTTAAATTTACGTTAACGCATTTAGCTTGCGGCGGGGCGCGCGTCTGTCAGATGAGACGGTCAATCAAGCGTATGAAGAGGAACGAAAGCGCGGCGATGAAGGCCGCAATCGGGATAGTCAAGACCCACGCCCAGACGATGCGACCGGCGACGCCCCATTTGACTGCGGACAAGCGGCGCGTCGCGCCGACGCCGACGATTGCGCCCGTGATCGTGTGTGTTGTGGAGACAGGGATTCCGGCGAGCGTCGCGCCGAAGAGCGTGACTGCTCCGGCGGTTTCTGCGCAGAAGCCGCCGACGGGTTTGAGTTTCGTGATCTTCGATCCCATCGTGTGGACGATGCGCCAGCCGCCCGAAAGCGTTCCGGCCGAGATCGCCGCGTGCGCCGTTAAGACGACCCAGAGCGGAATTTCGGGAAGTTTGCCGCCCGCGCCCGATTCCAACAGACCGCCCGCGACGAGTACGGCGGTGATGATGCCCATAGTCTTTTGCGCGTCGTTGCCGCCGTGTCCGAGCGAATAGGCGGCGGCGGAGAGCAGTTGCCCGCGACGGAAAAGTTTGTCCACGCGCGTCGGCGTCGAGCGACGGAAAATCCAGTAGACGGCGACCATCAAGAAGAAGCCGAGCGTCATCCCGATGAGCGGCGAGGCGACGATAAAGACGAGCGTTTTGATCCAGCCTTCAGCCTTCATTAACCCTGAAAAACCGCCGTAGGCGACGATGGCCGCGCCCGCGTAGCCGCCGACGAGCGCGTGCGAGCTGGACGTTGGCAGCCCCAGATACCAGGTGATCAAGTTCCAGATGATCGCGCCGAGCAGCGCGGCGAGAAGCACGTAGAGCCGCAGGTCTGGCTGGATCAAATTGATGTCCACGAGATCGCCGCCGATGGTTTTGGCGACGCGCGTGCCGAGAATGGCGAAGGCGATGAAGTTGAAGAACGCAGCCCACACCACCGCCATGCCGGGCGAGAGCACGCGCGTCGAAACAACCGTCGCAATCGAGTTGGCCGCGTCGTGGAAGCCGTTGATGTAGTCGAAGATGAGCGCGGCGAAGATGATGACGATGACGAAGGCTAAGGTGACAGACATAGGAATTTGTTCTTTGTCCGTTGCCAGTTGTCAGTTGTTATGCGTTGCCCGATCCTAAACTTTTCATTCTGAGCTTGATGCTTGCCGAGCATGAAACAACGGACAACTGACGACGGACAACTGACAGCCGTTAGGCGTTTTTGATAATGACGCTTTCGATGATGTTGGCGACCTGTTCGCAACGGTCAACGGCGGCTTCGAGTTTTTCGTAAATCTCTTTGAACTTGAGTACGGTGAGCGGGTCGGACTCCTGCCGGAACAGTTCGCCGATGGCCGCATGATAAGTGTCGTCGGCGACGTTTTCAAGACGGTGAATTTCGACGAGGCGCTGGTTGATGCCTGTAGGCCTGGCGAGCGTCGAGACGATCTCGTGCAGTTGCACGGCCATGCGGTGAATCACGTCTGCGAAGGCGCGTGCATGCGTCGTGCTCTCCTGAATATTGAACATGACCATCGCGCGCGCGGCGTCGTCTATGAGATCAACCACGTCGTCGAGCGCGCTGGAGAGCGTGTAGATGTCTTCGCGGTCGAAGGGGGTGATGAAAGATTTGTTGAGGCTGGTGGAGATGGTGTGCGTCAGTTCGTCGCAGGCGTGCTCGATGGTCTTGATGCGCTGGGCGTAGGCGTTGTAGTCGCGGTGGCCTTCGCCCATCATCTCGACGAGAATCTTCGACGCGTCGTAAATGTAGGAGGTCATCTGCGAGAAGAAAGAGAAATATTGATCCTCGCGGGGCAGAAAACTGAAACGCGCCATCTTTTTACAGGCTCCATTGTGGGATTGAAAGAAGAAGCCGCACTATAGACGAACTTGCGTGGAACTTTCAAGGTGAACGCGGGATGAACAGGGGCTGTCAGTAGTCAGTAGCCAATAGTCCTTTGCATGTGGTCGCCGCACAAGCTACTAAAGATTTGGATTGAACAACTGACTACTGACGACGGACAACGGACAGTTTTAGTCGTTCGTCGTCACGAGGCGATAGCCGACGTTGACCATCGTTTCAATGTGGATGCGGAAGGGCGAGAGGCGACGGCGTAGGCGGTAGATGTGTACGTGGAGGCTCCCGGCGTTGAGCCGCGCGGCGTGCGGCCACGCGTGATGCCGGAGTCTTCGTTCTGTGGGAACATGAAAGTTTCTACTGTGGCGATTGAAGACGCGCGAGGCGTATAGTGTGTTGTAAGGACGGAGACTGGCGCGGGTGGGTTAAGCGGGCGTGAATGCCAGCTTAAATGTTTGTTGACTCTAAGGCTCGCGCATCTATAACTTCAAGACGCTCGAATGACTGCCGACATACTATGTACAGAAAAACTATCAAACATAAACTCGCTGCCTTAACTTTACTGCTCACATGCGCGTGGGTGCTGGCACTCTCAGAACATGCGGAGGGACAAGAGCGCGGCGGGCTGTCTCGAAGAGTGCGGTTTCCCGCTCGTCGCGCGTGTACTATCCTGCGCGGCTCGGTGCAACCGCCGCGCAGAGACACGTACATCTTTCACGCGCGCAAAGGACAGTTGATCGTGACGGATGTTTTCTATCACGGCAACACCATCAAGCGCAGGGGCGACGACGAAGAAGGCTCCTCCGACTTCATCTTCGTCTACGCCGACGGCCAACGAATCGAAGACGCGCAGGATGTTGTCTTCTCCGCCACACAGACAGGCGAGTATCGCGTCATCGTGCGCCCCACCAGACGCCGAACCAACCCGCGCTACACGCTCAAGATCAGCCTGCACCCATCAACATGGACGAACACAGGCGACTCCCTCGACCCCGCCGCCCGCCAGCGTTGCCCCTGAGCCTGCCGATACTGTTTGAGCGCCAGAATTAACCCGCGCCGAGCTAACGCCTTCCAGCAGAAGAGACAATTCAAGGACGAAAGGCATGCTATCCAGACGGCGGGTTAAGTGAGTTGTTCGGGGGGGCGCTGAAGGTATGTATAGAGATTTATTTGTTCAGTGCGCTCTTAACCGCATGACAGTACTTCTTTAGCCAGATGTGTGCTTCTAATTCGATCCGAACGCCTCCAACCAATTCAAGCACGAGGCCATGCCTGAGAGGCGATTTGGTCTTTACTCCGACATCGAACTTGGTGACATTCTTCTTCGGTGTGCGGAACCAGACTTGTCCGATAGAGTTTTTGAAATAGCCTTGCTTCCACTCGAACAAAGCAACCTGCGTTTGACTAACTACTAATAACATCTGCGGGAGTAGCCGCACGGATTGTTCCCTTTCTTTTTTTCGTCCCGCAACAGCCTCAGCCGCAGTCGTGATTGCCCCGCCCACAACGCCTGCTACATCGCCGAGACCGATGCCTTGCTCAATGAATTGTTTCCCGAATTGTCTGGTGAAACTAAAAGTGTTAATTGGAGCAACGAGCACACTGGATATTACCGGCTCTTTAAGCAAGACAGCGGCCTGAGCTTCTTCTCGTTTGAATTTACCCATGATGTGCTTCTCCTTACATCCAAATGTTTCCTGTAGCTTGCCGGAAGCATGTTCCCGGCAGTCCATGCAGCCGCCGAACGCCGCGTATCACCCGCGCACCCGCGCAACGTGCATAAGATTGCTGCTGACGGGGCGTCGGGTGCATGCGTTAGAAACGAAAAATTGTGTCGAGTTGCAGGCGCGTCGCGGGTCGGTTGAGTGAGCCTGCGGGCGTTGTGCCGAATATTCCGGCCAGACCGTTCGGGCGCTCGGAGACGATGCCTGTGACGGTGAGGAGCACGCGCGGGTCGGCTGTGTAGGTGAAGATCATGCGATGCGCGCGCACGTCGGAAGACTGCGCGATGTCGGAGAAGTTGAAGGGCGTGAGCGCGGCGTCTTTCTCGATGCGCATGAAGGTGTAGTTGAAGAGGATGTCGCCGCGTTCGCGCGTCTTGCCCGCCTGAATCTCCGCCCAATAACCTTGATTTTCGTGGTTCGGGATGATGCGGTTTGCGCCGCCCGCGCCTGCCACGACGACATCGTGCGTCTGTGTGTTGTTGACGAAGTTGAAAAGGAGCGTGACGGGGAAGCGTTTGCTGTGCGTGAGTTCGAGGCGTCCGATGAGGTCAACGAGGTTGAAGCCGGAGGCGAGCCGCCCGTCGCGGTTGACGGCGTTGGTGCTGGCGACGGAGACGCCGACGCCGCTGTTGCCTGAGACGAGCGCGTCGCGCGGGACAGCGGCGAAGCCCGCGACCGTCTGCGCCGGAGTCGTCCCCGTCGCGGGGATCGTGATGGTGACGGGCACTTGCAGTTGGCCGCCGAAGAACTGCGCGGGCGAGATGAACTGCGTGCCGGAGAAATAGAGATCGGCAGCGGAGAGCGTGAGCGAAGTTTTCGCACCCAAAGCGAAACGCGTGCGCGCCTGTGCGCCGTAGAGCGCAAGGTCGCGACCGCCGCGACGCGAGGCGTCAACACTCACGCGACCGTCCGCGCCGACGACGAAGGCCGACTGGCGTTCGAGCATCGGCAGTTGCCACGCGACGAGCGTGAGGTTTTTGAGCGCGCCGTGTTTGAAGTCGCGCGTGTAACTTTCGTTGATGCCTTCGGGTTGAATGTCCGCGTCAAACGTCAACTCGGTAAATAACCAGGGCGTTTCAAACTTGCCGCCTTGCAGACGCAAGCCCGGAATCGCCGACGGCCTGTAGGTCAGGTAGGCTTGGTCGAGCGCGAACTCTTTGCGGTTGAAAAAGTCTGAGAGCGTCTGGTTGGCGCTCCCCACATCCGCGAGCGTGCCGGTGGCGAAGCGCAGACCCCAGTCGAACTGCTTGCCGATGAGGCCGCGCATGGCGAGACGCGCGCGCAGGCGCAGACGATTGCGCGCGGTCAACTCGTTGCCGAGGATGGCCGGATTCTCCGCGTTGGCGAGCGCGTTCAACTGGCCGAACTGCCCGTCGTAGCGAAGCCGCAGATCGCCGCTGAAAGTGATCGAACCGAGTTGGCGTGCGAGCGTCTCGTTGGTCTTCTGCGCCTGCGTTTCGATGTTGCGCACGCGCGTCTCAATCGGCTCGGTCTGAGGGTTCTTCACAGCATCCTGCCCCGTCGTCGCGCCGCGACGAAGCGTGTCCGTCGCCGCCATGTCGCTCGTCGAATAGACGGCCTCTTTGACCGTCGCGCCGCTGGCGCTCACGCTCGCGTTTGTTTCCGCATGGGCGGCGGCGCTGCTATTGCGTGCGAGGAGTTCGTTGAGGAGTCGCGTCTGCTCGGCGAGCGTCGCGCGTAGCTGTTCGATCTCGGCGCGCTGTTCGCGCAACTGCTTGCGCACGTCGTCTAAAGCGGCGTCGCCGCCGTTGTCGGGCGTAAGTGAGGCGGGCGACTTCTTCGCGTTCGAGTCGGGCGCGGCAGCGTGTGTCTGCGCGGAGTCGAATGGGGCGAGCGCGGCGAAGAGTAGACACGCGAGCAGAGCGCGTTGAGCGACGTGAATCATGGGAACTCCTTTCCTGAGACGAGAGCGGCAAAGGCGGCAGAGGACGACGCATGCCCTTGAGCGTCTGAACGCCGACTTGACCGGCAACAAACGCGGTATGGAATTTTTGCGAAAGCATCATAAACGAAATGCGTGGGAAATATTAAGCGACGTAGATTAACAAGGGCTGAACGCAATGTTACAAAAAGGAGAACTTCGCGCGTTGCACACGACTCGCGCGTTCGCCCGGTCGGCGCGCAACAGATGTTCGCGCGCGGGCGGCGGTGCTGTGCTATGATATTCGCGTCCCTTTCTACAATCCTTATCCGGCGGTTTTTCAGGCTCCGTTGTTATGAGATCAGGCTCCTTCATGCGAAAGACGCGGGCGTTGATGGGTTTGGACGCGCTGCGTAATCTGGTTTCCGATTCGATGGCGATTGACATGGGATCGGCCAGCACCATTATCGCCGTGCGCGGGCGCGGCGTCGTCGTGGACGAGCCTTCGGTGGTCGCCGTCAGCAAGACGACGGGCGAGATCGTCGCCATCGGACGCGAGGCGCAGACGATGCAGGGGCGCGAGGCGCGCGACGTGACGCTCGTCAAGCCTATGGTGGACGGCGTCGTCGCAGACTTCGAGCGTTCGCAGCGTATGCTCGATCATTTCGTGCGCGAGGCGCGAAGCGGCATGTCGCATTTCAGCCGCCGCGCAGTGATGAGCGTGCTCGCGGGCGTCACACACGTAGAGCAGCGCGCTCTGATGGCTGCGGCGGAAGCGGCGCACATCGGGCGCGTCTACATGGTCGAAGAAGGACTTGCGGCGGCAATCGGCGCGGGCGTCTCGGTTGACGAACAGAACGCCTCGGCGGTTGTTGACATCGGCGGCGCGACGACCAACGTGGCCGTCATAGCTCTCGGCATGATCGTCTACGCACAGGCCGAACGCGTCGGCAGCGCAGACATAGACGAGGCGATCATGGATCGCCTGCGCCGTCATCACGGCCTCATCATCGGCGCACCTACAGCCGAACGTTTGAAGATCGAACTCGCCTCGGCCATCGAACCGAAAGACGCCGCGCGCACGTTGACAGTCAAGGGGCGCGACGTGCAATCGGGGACGCCGCGCGCGGCGGAAGTGACGAGCGACGAAGTGTGCGGCGCGGCGCAAGGCGTGGTGCAGCGCATCGCGCGCGTGGTGCAGCGCGGCGTGGCCGAGTTGTCGCCCGAAGTGGCCTCAGACATTTATGATCGCGGCTTGATGCTGACGGGCGGCGGCGCGCTCCTCGACGGCATGGCCGCCTTCCTGCAAGGCGAGACGCGCCTCTCGACGCGCATGAGTGAAGACCCGCGCCACGCCATCGTACACGGCCTCTCCCAACTCTTCGACGACCCGCTCCTCCTGCGCCGCGTCACGCGCAACGAACCTTCTCTCCTCCTCGACGCCGACGCGGGCGCATTTGAAACATATGAATAGCTGTTAGATGTTTTCTGGTTGATAAGGATTGAATGATGAGAAAAGTCTTACTTATCGTTCCATTTGCATTCTGTATCTTCGTTAACTCTACTTTCTCGCAGAAGTTGGCAGAACCTAGATTAGTCGGAACTTGGAGGCTCGGACACGAAGATTATGGCGAATTTATCTATCATAAAGTCGAAGAATTCGCTTTTTCCTATCTGAAAGAAAATCCGAACGCAAAAATGGTTGCTCGACTTTGCTCAAGGGACAAAATGACAGTCGCATTAGTAGGTTCACACGGTTTTGCTTTTACCTTCCTAGAATATGCAAAGAACCTTCAAGTTCCTGCTGACAGAATATTTTTTGCGCGTTGGTCAAAGTGTGAGAGTAAATCGGAACAATATTGGTTTGTGCCAGAAAATAGCAACTTTGAATACGACGAGATGATTTTAGCTGAAAGAGTGCGAGTAAATCGTTTGCTGGTTGATTATTACGATAATCCAATCTCCCCACCAGCAAAGACAGAGTTCGCAAAGAATCTTAAAGAATTTATTGCCGAGTTAAAGAACAATCCCAAAACTGAAGGCTTCATAATTCGCAATAGCGGAATGAGAAATCGCAACCTCAAAGCTGCATTGCAACAACTTAGGAATGAGAAAATTGATAAGAATCGGTTTCAGATTTTGAGAAAGCGAGTCTATGAAAGTTATTACCCTGAATTTATGACTGTTACGATCACAGAATGAAAACGACGGCGAATCTAACAACGGCATGCACCCGACGCCCCTTCACGAAGTCTTTCATGCATCTTGAATGGGGGCGCGGGTGATGCCGGGCGTTAGGTGTTAGTTTTTAGCCGGGATTTTTTGTTTTAGCTAACAGCTAATAGTTAACAGCTAATCGCAAACGGGAACAAAAGCGGCGCACACGTTGTCTTAAACTTGTCACTTGTCACCTGTCACTCGTCACTGCTTTTATGTCTTTCGCTCAAATTCTTCACCGTCAAGTGCGCGTCGCGCGCGTCTTCGGGATTCCCGTCAGGATTGATTATCGCTGGTTCATGATCTTTGCCCTGAGCACCTGGCTCATCGCGAGCAACTTCGAGCAGGGCACGCCGCTCGTCCGCTACGTCAACGTCACAGCTTCGACCGCTTGGGTCGTCGGCCTCGTGACAACGCTCGGACTATTCCTCTCCATCTTCGGCCACGAACTGTCGCACGCGCTCGTCGGGCGCATCGAAGGGATCGAGACGGAGGAGATCGTGTTGCACCCGTTCGGCGGCATGGCGCGGCTGAGTCGTGAGCCTGACAATGCGCGCGCGGAGTTTCGCATCGCGGTGGCGGGGCCGGCTTCGAGCTTTGTGTTCTCCGTCGCGTCGTTCGGCGGGATGATGATCGCTGCGGCGTTCGAGCAGCGTCTGGCGGGCGCGGTTCTGTTCATCATAGGCTTTTGGAATCTCATGCTCGCCGTCTTCAACCTGCTGCCCGGCTACCCGCTCGACGGCGGGCGTGTGCTCCGTGCCTTCCTCTGGCATCGAAACGGCAAACTCGAAGAGGCGACGCGCATCGCAAGCCTCGGCGGGCAACTCATCGCCTGGACGCTCTTCGCCTTCGCTGTCCTGCTCTACTTCAAGACGGGCGATCTCTTTATGGCCTTGTGGTCGGGCGTGGTCGCGCTGTTTCTGCACAGCGCGGCGGCGAGCGTCGGGCGTGGAAACAAAAGTTTGCAGACGGTGGGCGAGGCGATGAGCGCGCCCGTCGCAGTCGAGCCGGATGTGCTCGTCAGCCACTTCATCGATCTGTTTTTGCCGCAACACCCGCAGGAGGCTTTCCCCGTCGCGCGCGGGCGCAGCCTTCACGGCATCCTGATGCTCGCAGACATAAAGAAACTGCCTGACGCAAGCCGCCATCGCACGCGCGTCGCGGACGTGATGCGACCCGTCGCGCCCGAATATTTCGTTGACCCCGCGACGCCGCTTGAGCGCGCAGACGCCTTGATGAAACAGAACGGCGCGGGCGCGCTCGCAGTCCTCAACGGCGCGGGCGAACTCATCGGATTCCTCCAACGCCGCCGTCTCAAACGGCGCAAAACAACAAAATAAATTTTCTATTTTTTGCCGCAAATTGTCGCGCGTCGCGCGTCGCACGAAGCAAGTTGTTGCTTTGTGTCCAGCTTTTCGAGATAATCGGCGCGGATGCGTGTAAGTTAAACACTCTGGGGGAGACTGTAGATGCTGGCTGTTATCGGCGCGCTCATCGCGAACGGGCTGATCACCGTTTTGAAGTTCATCGCGGCTGTTATCACGGGTTCGTCGGGCATGATGGCCGAAGCGTTGCACTCTCTGGCCGACACGACGAATCAGGTTTTCTTGCTGCTGGGTTTGCGTTTCTACAAGCGTCCGGCTTCGGAGAAACACCCTTTCGGCTACGGCAAAGAGCGTTTCTTCTGGTCGTTCATCGCGGCCATTTTCATCTTCGGCGTCGGCGCGAGCTACGCGCTCTACGAGGGCTATCAAAAGCTCACGCACCCGCACCCGCCCGAACAACTCGCGTGGGCTTACTGGGTGCTCGGCATCTCGCTCGTCCTCGAAGGCGCTTCAATCGCGCTCGCGCTCTACCAGGAGATCAACGAGGCGCATCACGAAGGATTGACGTTCGTGGAGTACCTGCGCGAATCGAAAGACCCGACGGCCAAGACCGTGCTCTTTGAAGACTCCGCCGCGCTCATCGGCATCATCATCGCAGGGATCGGTATCTATCTGACCGACCATCAGGTCGGCCCCTCGCTCTTTGACGGTCAACCGCCCGGCGCGTTCTGGGATGGGCTGGCTTCGATGACCATCGGCGTCGTGCTCGCCATCGTCGCCTTCTCGCTCGCTCGTTCGTCGCGCGGGCTGTTGCTCGGCGAAGCGGCGACGCCGAAAGCGGTCGAACGCATACGCCAGGCGATCCTAAGCCACGAGCATGTCTGCGAAGTCGTCGAACTGTTGACCATGCACCTCGCGCCCAAGCAGATTTTGATCAACGCGCACGTCAACTTTCGGAACGATCTGGGAACCGACGACATCGAGCAGGTCGTCAACGAAGTGGAAGAACTCATCAAGAAGGCCGAGCCGAAAGTTGACATGATCTTTTTAGAGACCGCGCGGGAAAGCACAGCCGAATCGGATAAGCCGATGCCGCTGCACATCGGATGATAAGTCGTCCGTTGTCAGTGGTCAGTTGTCCGTTGTTTGTGTGGCGCAAGCGGCGGGCTAAAGATCAAAGTTCAAGTTACGCAACGAAGAAAACAACTGACAACGGACTACGGACAACTGACAGCCTTTTATGTTTTTAGCACCGTCGTACACAGAATATCTCGACAGACTACGCGAGCCGCGAAGCATCCTCGACATCGCGCTGGTCTTTCTGATCGTGTACACGGTCTTGAAACTTTTGCGCGGGACGCGCGCCGTGCCGATGGCCGCCGGAATCGCGTTCTTCGCGCTGCTCTACTGGATCGCGTACAAACGCGATCTCGCCACGCTCGAATTTGTCTTGCGCGGCGCGCTCATCTATCTAGGCATCGCGATCATCGTCCTCTTCCAGACAGAGATCAGGCAGGCGCTCATCTCGCTCGGCAACCAACTGCGTCTGCCGAGTCTTGCGCGCCATCGCGGGCAGTTCGGCGAAGGCGTCTACGACGAGATCGTGCTCGCCTCGACGACGCTTGCCTCTACGAAGACGGGCGCGCTCATCGTCATCGAACGCGGCGTCGGTTTGAAGAACGTCACGGACGGCGGCGTCAAGATGGACGCCGAACTCAGTTACGATCTGCTTGTCACGATTTTCAATCCGGCGACGCCTTTGCACGACGGCGCAGTCGTCATACGCCGCCACCGAGTGGCTGCGGCGGCCTGCTTCCTGCCGCTCACTTTGAACCCGCGCCTCTCGAAAGACCTCGGCACGCGCCACCGCGCCGCCATCGGCATCACAGAAGACACGGACGCCGTCGCCGTCGTCGTCTCAGAAGAAACCGGACTCATCTCGTTCGTACAGGGCGGGCAAATACGGCGCGGTCTCGACGCGACGAAGTTGCGCGCCTCGATCTTCGACGCCATCAAAACCCCGGCGCGCCCTGCCAGCGACGAACAGACGGCGCTTCCCGCCGACGCCGAAAACGAGAGGAACGAAGTCGTCTCAACGTAACAACAGAGGTTAGAGGTCAGTTAAAAACAAGAACAGTCTTCTACTAACCTCTAGCCTCTAACCTCTGCTCTTATGACTTTACGCGACGTTGAAAGAGATGCCGTACAGATGGGGCGGCGCTGGCTGCACGATCTCCTGTTTGCAGACTGGGGATTGAAACTGCTCGCGCTCGTCATCACGCTCGGCCTCTGGCTCGCCGTGACGGGGCAGCGTGCGCCGACGACGGCGCGTTTGCGTAAAGTGCCGCTCTTTTTCGTGCTGCCGAACGACATGGAGATCAGCAACGAGCCGCGCGAGGAAGTTGACCTGACATTGCGCGGCAGCAAGCGCGTGCTCGACGCGATCAAGTCGAGCGACGTGTCTTTGAGCTACGACGCGAGCAGCTACAGGCCGGGCGAGCGCGTCGTGCAACTCTCGCCGAACAACATCATGCTGCAACTGCCGGAAGGCATCGGTGCGGAAGGCATCACGGTCGAGGGCATTGAGCCGGGGAGCGTTCCGCTCAGGTTGGAGCGTCGCGTCGAGCGCGAGTTGGAAGTCGAGCCGAAGCTTGAGGGAAAACTGCCGGAAGGCTTCGAAATAGCGGGCACACAAACTCTTCCGCCGCGCGTTCGCGTGCGTGGCCCTGAGAGTCACGTCGGCGCTCTCGAACGCGCACCGACCGAAACCATTCTGCTCGAAGGCCGCACAGAGAGTTTTACCGCCACGCAGGTCGCCATCGACATACAGGATCGCAAGGTGGTCGCGCTCGACGCGGTGGTTGACGTACAGGTGAAAATCTCCGAGAAGCAGATCACGAAGAGTCTGAGCGGCGTAGTCGCGCGCGCAGCCGACGGCACGGAGTCGCGGCTCACAATTGAAGTGCGCGGCGCGCGTTCCGTCATAGAACCTTTGCGCGCCGCAGACCTCACAGTCGTCTTCGACACGACATCTGATGCCACGACGAAGCCGCGCCTCGTCGTGCCGCCGAATCTCGAAGGCCGCATCGAATTAATCTCAACAAATCAATGAAAGCGATTAGCTATTAGCTGTCAGCTATCAGCAAAAACAAAAGCCGAATCGCTGACAATTGATCGCTCATAGCTAACGGCTAATAGCTAATCGTTAATCGCTTCTTATGCAAAAACTTTTCGGTACGGACGGTATGCGCGGCGAGGCGGGGCGTTTCCCGCTCGATGCGGAGACCGTGCGGATAATTGGCCGCTCGCTGGCGCGGCAACTGGCGGAGCGCACGGGCGGCGAGCGCATGCCGCGCATTATCGTCGGGCGCGATACGCGCGAGTCGGGCGAATGGATCGAGCGTGCGTTCACAGATGGCGCGCGAGATGCGGGGGCTGTGTGTGATTCGGCGGGCATCATCACGACGCCGGGCGTGGCCTTCCTAGCGCGCACGCTTCCGGCTGATGCGGGCGTCGTTGTCAGCGCGTCGCACAATCCTTACCGTGACAACGGCATAAAAATCTTCGCGCCCACGGGTCGCAAACTCGATGACGCGACCGAGCGGCGAATCGAAGCCGACATACGGCATGCGCGCGGCGAAGTTAACGACGACACAACACACGAGCCGGAGAGCCGCGCGGAAAGGCCGACGCGAAGTTTGGCAGGCGACGTAGAAGCGAAGGCGAGCGCGCCGGATTTAGCGCCGGAGTTGCAGGCGCGCTACCTTGATTACCTGGCGAAAGAGGTTGCGGCGGGCTTGCGTCTCGAAGGCTTGCGGCTCGTCGTGGATTGCGCCAACGGCGCGGCGTCGCATCTTGCGCCCGCGCTCTTTACGCGTCTGGGTGCGCAGGTGACTGCCTTCGCAAATGCGCCCGACGGGCGAAACATCAACCACGAATGTGGCTCGCTCTACGTCGAACGACTTGGCGATAAGGTCTTGGCGGCGGGCGCGGACTTAGGCGTTGCGTTCGATGGCGACGCAGACCGCGCTCTCTTCGTGGACGCGCGCGGCACGGTCGTTGACGGCGATGCGACGCTGTGGGTGATGGCGCAAAATCTTATGGCGCGCGGCGAACTCGTCGGTCGCTCGGTAGTCGCCACCGTGATGAGTAACATCGGGCTGGAACTCGCGCTTCGTTCGCTCGGCGTCGAAATGCTGCGCGCGGATGTCGGCGACAAGTACGTGCTCGAAGAGTTGCTGCGCACGGGTGCGGTCTTGGGCGGCGAGCAATCCGGCCACATCATCTTTCCGCGTGTGAGTCTTGCGGGCGACGGGATGATGACGACGCTTTTCCTGCTGCGTGCAATGCGCGAGGCGGGCGAGTCGCTCGAAGCGTTGCACGCGGGCTTCACGCGTTACCCGCAGGTGCTCGTCAACGTGCGCGTGGACGAGAAGCGACCGTTTCAGGAGGTCTCGGAGATTGCGGAAGAAGCGCGCCGGACTGAAGCCGCGCTCGCAGGAGAGGGGCGTCTGTTACTGCGCTATTCGGGCACTGAGCCGCTGGCGCGTGTGATGATCGAGGGGCAGCGTCAGGAGGAGATCGAGCGGCTGGCGCGTAATCTGGCAGGCGTAATCGGGCGCGCTCTAGGGGATGGAAAAATTAGATGATCGGGAAAACTTTACGCGCCGGTTGATGTAATTATTACCCGTCGGAGACTTCGAGTAAATTGTCTGGTCAACGCGGTTTATTGGGAGAATGTCGGAAAAGCCCAGTAAAAAAGGCGTGTGAATGGAAAAAATTAAAAATGTGCTTGCATGGCATAGACATTGCGATGTATATTGTGGGGCAAGAGAGACGGTTGGTGGATCCTCCGTCTCAGTGGTTGCTGGGGTGAGGACAGTAGCCACGAATTAGAACCGGTGCAGCGTTCCCCAAGTTCGCTGCGCCGGTTCTGCTTTTTTAGCGAACCCTTTTTTCTCCTTCCTCGCGCCCGCCGCATCTCCCATGAGTCGCTTCAAAACGCGCGTGCTAAAATCAATCCCGCTCTTCTAAAGTCTTTCGGCAATTAAATATTTCGGGGAAGCGTGAAGGCCGAACGAGGCCGCTCTTATGAAGACGGGCGACTACCGGCGCGACCGCGCGGCCTACACGGCTGCGCTCGAACGCGCACGCTATGATTACCACACGGGCGTCACGCCACAGTTGCGCCTCGCCCCGCTTCGAGATCGTTACGCTGATCTTTGGACGCGCGACGCAGTTGACGACCTCACACGCGCACGCGAAGAGACTCCGGCGCAGTTTGAAACCGAACGTACCGCGCTCGCCGCCCTCCTGCGCGCAGCGCAACTCTGGTATATGGAAGCGCACGCCGAAGAAGTCACGAACGAACTCGCGCGCTGCACGGCGTCCGCGCATGTGGAGTGGGACGGCATGGCGCTCTCGCCGGACGAAGTGCCGGATGCGCTCGCCGCCGAGCCTGACGCGCCGCGCCGACGCGAACTCTCGGCGCGCTGGTTCGATGCACTGCGCGAATGTTCTGACCTACGCGCCGCACGCCTCGACACGCTCCGCGAAACGGCTCGCACGCTCGGCTACGATTCTTATTTCAGTTTTCTATCGGAGATCGAAGAGACGCAACTTGAAAGTTTGAGCGTTGAAGCTGACAACTTTCTCGCGCGCACCGCGCACGTCTACAACGCAAACTTGTTTGCATGGTCTGCACGCCACCTGCCAGCCGCATTCGCACGCGCGCTAGCCTACGCCGACAGCCTTTTCTTCATGCGCCTCGCGCACCTCGATCTGTTTTTCCCCGCAGGCGAACTGCGCGCGACTTATGATGCGACGATGCGCGGGCTTGGTATCCGCATCGAAGGGCAGCACAATTTGCGGCCCGAAACAATTGCGAATGAAACGGGGAGCGCACGCACCGCCGTGTGCTTCGCCTTGAACCCGCCGGAGGATGTGCGTCTCGTTTATAGAAATGAGGGCGGCGCGCGGTTCTATCAGGATTTTTTCGAGGCGGCGGGACGCGCACAACATTTCGCTTGGGTCTCGCGCGACCTCTACGCTCGTTACCCGGAACTCGTCCGCGCGCCCGACGAGGCGACGCGCGCTGGCTTCTCTTTTCTCTTCGGCGATTTACTCAAGGACGTGGAATGGCTCGCCGCGCACAGGCGCGTGCGGCCTTCGGAGGCGAGCGAGATCGCGCGCACGCTTGCGCTCGTCGAGTTGCACCGCACGCGACGCGCCTGCGTCCAACTGCGCGAGCAGCGCGCTCTCGAACAAGCCCCTGACCCTCGCTCCGAACAACTCCCCGAATCCTATGCGACGGCGTTTGAAGAAGCGACGGGCTTTCGCGCGCACACGTCGCTTCACCTGCGGGATTTAATCCCCGACAATTCGCATGACACGCATGAAAACGCGCGCCTCCCGCCCGCCGTGTACTTGCGCGCACGCCTCTTCTCAACCGCGCTCGGCGAATACTTGCGTACGCGATACGGTCATCGTTGGTGGCGGGAGCGCGCGGCAGCCGACGAGTTGATTGACATGTGGAACACTGGCTCGCGCTACACGGTCGAAGAGTTGGCTTCGCTCGTCGGCCTCGGCGCGCTCGACTTCGACTTGCTGGCCGACTTGATGGAAGCCGTCATCACACGCGAATGAAACAGATGCGACGAGTCAGCGTGCGCCTCTCGGCGCGACAAAGTTACGAGATAGAGATCGGCGCGGGCGCACTCCGACGCCTCGGCCGTATCGCGCGCCGCGCGCTTCCGGCAGACACGCGCCGCATCGCCGTCGTCTCCAACAAACGCGTCTTCGATCTCTACGGCGCGGGCGTCGTCCGAAACTTGCGCGCCAGCGGGTTTAAAGTTTCGCACTGGTTGATGGGCGACGGCGAGCGACACAAAAATCTCAAGACGGCGGAACGTGCGCTCGCACATTTTTCCGAGAGCAAACTCGAACGCACGGACGCAGTGGTCGCGCTCGGCGGCGGCGTCGTAGGCGATCTGGCGGGCTTCGCCGCCGCAGTCTATTTGCGCGGCATCGCCTTCGTTCAAGTGCCGACGACGTTGCTTGCGCAGATTGATGCTTCCGTCGGCGGCAAAACCGCCGTCAACACGCGCGACGGTAAAAACTTGATCGGGGCGTTTCACCAGCCGCGCGCGGTTGTAATCTCGACGGAGACTTTGCAGACGCTCCCGCAGCGCGAACTGACCGCCGGATGGTGCGAGGCCATCAAGCAGGGTGCTGTAGGAGACCGTCACCTGTTCGACGAGACGCGCCGTTTTCTCGTCGCCGAAAGCACGGTTGAACCCGCGCGTGAGTTGAAACGTACACACCTCCAGCGTGCAGAGGAACTTGCAAACTTGATCGCCGCGCAGTGTACCTTCAAAGCGAAGATCGTGGCCGCAGATGAACGCGAAGACGTGGCGCGCACGGACGCGCTCTCGCGCCGCATACTTAACTTCGGCCACACCGCCGCACACGCGCTCGAAGCCGTTACACGTTACAGGCGTTTTCGTCACGGCGAGGCGGTCGGCTACGGGATGATCGTCGCGGGCGAAATTTCCGAAAGGCTAGGCATGCTCGACGCTTCGGAGTTAGAATCACTGCGCGCCTGCGTGCGGCTCGCAGGGCGCTTGCCACGCGCAGATGATTTGGACGAGCGTGCGATCTTGCGCGCGATTGATTCCGACAAAAAGAGCGTCGGCGGCCACGTCCGCTGGATATTGCTCGAACGCATCGGGCGCGCGCGGATCGTCTCCGGCCAAGACATTCCGCCGCGCGTCGTGCGCGCCGCGCTTCGCGCCGCTTTGGTCGAACGTCGTTGAAAAAAGGAATAATGATGACTGAAATGAGTCAGGTGCGAGGCGAAAATTTCAGGACGCGGCGGGCGAACGAACGCGGCGGCTCGCGTCTCAATTTTCTCATCGTTGTCGTCGTGGTCGCGGCGGTCGCCTACGCGGCTTATCAATACGTCCCCATCGCCTATCAGGGTTCGCAGTTGAAAGTCTTCATGAAGGACACGGTTGAAAACGCGGTGGTCACAGACAAGGACGCGAAGTGGGCGGAGGATCAACTGCGCAGGAGTCTGCCGATTTACGGCGCGCCGCCCGATGCGCTCGTCACGGTCGTCAACCGCGCCGCGCGTCTCGAAGCGCACATCGAATACACAGTGCCCGTCCCGCTCGTCGTCACAACCTATCAATACAAATTCAATCACACCGTCACCAGCAGCACGCTCTTGTCAGGCGGAGGGTGAGGGAGGCATTAGGGAAAAGGGTAAAGGGGAAGGGGTAAAGGTGAAAGCAAGAGCCGCACGATTGAGCGCGCCTTCTTGTCTTTACCTTTACCCTTTACCCTTTTCCCCTCGCTTTATGCTATTGCGACTTTCGCGCCGAGCGAGCTTTGGAGTTGGACGTACGCGGAGGGCGCGCTGGCGAGCCATGTAGTCGGGCAGACGCCGCAGCGTTCGCAGGTGCTGACCGAAGGGCACGGCGCGGTTGATTTCGCGATCTGCGCGCGTTCGTGTTCGCGCTGCATGAACTCTCGTCCGAGTCCCGCGTCAACGATCTCCCAGGGCAAAAATTCTTCGTAAGCACGCGCGCGGCTCGTGTGGAAGGCCGTGTCGAATCCTGTCTCGCGCAAGGCCGCGCCGAGGTCGCCGCCGTTACGCGCCAACGTCTCGATCACGCGGCTGACGGAGCGGTCGCCCGATGAAAACAGAGCCTGCTCGTGTGCGATGCGCGCAGACATCGCGCGCACTTCAACGTTCGGTATCCGCGCGAGTTGCTTCGAGACCCACTTCAGACGCCGCTTGAGTTCGCGCTCCTCGCAGATCGGCTCCCACTGGAAAGGCGTGTTTGGCTTGGGCACAAAGCCGTTTAAGGCGGGGATGATTTTGCCGACGCGCCCGAAGCGTTTGCCCGCTTCGAGCATGCGGTCTTTGATGCGTTCGACGAGCCGCACCATCTCTTCTAAATCCTCTTCGGTCTCCGTCGGCAACCCGACCATCAAGTAGAGTTTGATCGTCAGCATGCCTCGATCAAAGACCGCACCGCAGATGTCTACGATCTCGTCGTTGGTCAGATTCTTATTGATGACTTTGCGCAGACGATCCGAACCCGTCTCCGGCGCAACAGCGATCTGCTGGTCGCGCGATTCGACGAGCGCATCCAGAAGTTCGTCTTCGATCTGATCGAGCCTGAGAGAAGAGACGGAGATGCGATAGTTCATCTCGCGCAAGCCCTGCAAGATTTCGCTGATCTCTGGATGGTCGCAGACGGCTGTGGACACAAGACCGATCTTGTCTGTTTTCGCGCGCCACTCGGCGGCCTTCGCGAGCACGTCGCGCGCGGGCACGACGCGCGGCGGCCAGTAGTTGAATCCAGCCCAGCAGAAGCGGCAGCCTTGCGAGCAGCCACGCGAAATCTCTATGAGAAAACGCTCGCCCATCTCGGCTTCTGGTGCCCAGATGACGGTGGAAGGCGCGAACACGTCCTGCTTACGCAAACTCTCTGCGATTTCCAGATCGCCGCGCCGCATCGCGCGCCTCAGAGTTCCTTCCTTCGGATTCTCCGCCGCAACCGCGCGCCCGACGCGTACGGGCACGCCCGGCTGCTTCGGCGTGTAAGACTCAATCGAATTGTCGGCGTTGTAGTTCACATCGTAGAGCGATGGCACGTAGAAGCCGCGACCGCGCCGCGCGAGTGCGAGCAGTAACTCTTCCTTCGTGCCTTCGTTCGCAAGTATCGAATCAACCAACTGCGGCACGAGCACTTCGCCTTCGCCCACGCCGACGACATCCGTGAAGTCCGCGATGGGTTCGGGATTCAGGAACGACGCCGCACCGCCCATCACGATCAAAGGATCGTGATGGGCGCGCTCGCGCGACCACAGAGGGATGCGTGCCAGCCTGAGCATGCGCGCCATGTTCAGATAGTCGGTCTCGAACGAGATGGAGAACGCGACCACGTCGAAGTCGCGCAGAGGGGTCTGCGTCTCCATTGAGAGCAGCGGCGTGTTCGTCTTCTCATACTCGCGCATCTCCGCCTCGTCGGGCAGGAAGACGCGCTCGCAGGAGACTTCGGGGATTTGGTTGAAAATTTCGTAAACCGCGTGCAGGCCGAGATTCGCCATCCCGACCGCGTACACGTTCGGGTAGCACAGTGCGACGCGCAAACCCGCGCCGCGCTTGACGACGTAGCCCTCTTCGGTCGAGAGCTTCCGCTTATAACTTTCTACAATCCTTTTCATAAAACTCGGTCAAGTCGTAAACAATACGTAAACCATTAAAAAGAAAGCACCCAAAAATATAATGCCGGTGAAGCTCAACAGGGGAACGGTTAGAGTGTATTTACCTTGCTCAAGCAAACCGGGCAACATTCCAGGTTGACGCCTTGCCTGCGCTAAGCCCTGAAAATAAGAGTCTAGGAAATGTTTATGAATACGCTTCGTGCGCAACAAGAGGCTTAGCCCAACGGCCAAGCACATGCAAGCACAGACGAGCGTCTCGATATAGTGTTTCACCGGATTTAGATGCGGAAAAACAGGGTAATTACTGTCTCGTGCCCTCTATAAACGCCTTCAACTTGCGCGAACGCGACGGATGACGGAGTTTCCTGAGCGCCTTCGCCTCGATCTGGCGTATGCGCTCGCGCGTGACGGCGAAATGTTGCCCGACCTCTTCGAGCGTGTGCTCCGACCCCGTCGTGCCGAGTCCGAAACGCATCTTGATGACTTTCTCCTCGCGCGGCGTGAGCGTCGCCAGCACTTCATCCGTGATCGCGCGCAGATTCGACGCGACGACCGCGTCCGCCGGATTCAAGATCGACCTGTCCTCTATGAAGTCGCCGAGGTGCGAATCTTCCTCTTCACCGATGGGCGTCTCCAAAGAGATCGGCTCTTGCGCGATCTTCAACACCTTCCGCACCTTCGAGACGGGAATGTCCATCTTGCGCGCGATCTCTTCGCTCGTCGGCTCGCGCCCGAGTTCCTGCACGAGCGACCGACTGGTGCGAATCAGTTTATTGATCGTCTCGATCATGTGGACAGGAATGCGAATCGTGCGCGCCTGATCTGCAATCGCGCGCGTGATCGCTTGACGAATCCACCACGTCGCGTAAGTCGAAAATTTATAACCGCGTCGCCACTCGAATTTGTCAACGGCCTTCATCAAACCGATGTTGCCCTCTTGGATGAGGTCTAGGAATTGCAGGCCGCGATTCGTGTACTTCTTCGCAATCGAGACGACGAGACGCAAGTTCGCTTCGATCAGTTCGCGCTTGGCCTGCGCCGTCTCGTGTTCGCCGACGACGATGGTTTGGAGCGAACGGCGGATTTCGACGGGCGTGATAAAGGTGTCGGCCTCAACTTGTTGGAGTTTGCGCCGCGCCGTTGCGATGTGGCGCTTGTAATCGCGTTCGTCTTCCGGTTTGATGCGCCGCTTGCCGAGCCGCTCTGTGTACTTCTCTATGTCGCGTTCGGCGTTGCGCACCTCTTTGGCGACGACGCGGATCGCTCCGATCATGCGTTGCCGCGCGCGTTCCGTCAGGTTCAACCCGCCGATCTCCTGCGCGATCTCTAGACGCGTGCGCGCAACCCTGCGACGCAGGCGCAACAACTTCTTAGACATCTTGCCGCGCGCGAGCTTCTGCTCGGCGCGCAGGCGTTCCCACTCTTTGAGTCCCGCCTTGAAATGCTTGCGTATATTGTTGATGCCTTCGGTCGTCCATTGATAATACTCTTCGGCCTTGTCTTCGACGCCCGTGAGTTCGGCCTGCTCTGAGAAGGTGACGACATCGCGTATGCTGACCTTCATCGTTTCCAGATCGTCGCCGATGCGCAGGAGTTCGGAGACGGCGATGGGCGAGCGCGAGATGGCTTTGCGCGTCTTCGTCTGGCCGCGCTCGATGCGCTTGGCGATTGAGACTTCGCCCTCGCGCGTCAAAAGAGGCACGACGCCCATCTCGCGCAGGTACAGGCGCACGGGATCGTTCGTCTTGTCGAGCAGCCCTGCTGAGAGATCGAGATTCACTTCGTCTTCGTCGAGCGCTTCTTCGTCTTCGGGCGATGCGGAGACGGAAGCGACTGCGGACTGCGCGGCTTGTTCAATGAGGCGCTCATCGGAATCGGCGACGATGATGTTCGCGCCGTCCAACTTTTGCAGCACGTCCTCTATGTCGTCGGGCGAGACGACGTTGTCGGGCAACTCGCGGTTGAGGTCGTCGAACGTCAAGTACTTCTTGTCGCCGCCCAACTCCAACAGGCGTTGCACCACGTCGTCCTGATCTTTCTCTTCCATGCTTACCAATTTTCCGTCACCCCTGATGGATTCAAAAGAATTTCTCCAGCATGCGTGCCGCGCTAGTTGTTGCGAGGAAGCAACGCGCTCCGGCGTCTCGTCCAGTTCAAGTTCTCCATCACGAGCCGGTCGCGACGCTCCGTGTCGCCCGCGCGCTCGGCTGCGTTGATCTCAAGCGCGAGGTCTTTCAGACGCCGCTCCACGCGCATCAAACGCAACGTCAACAAACAACTTTCGGCTTCGGCCTGCACGTCGTCGGTCGCCTCGCCTTCGTCGCGCGCCGGTTCGCTCATCAGTAGGAGCGGCACGAGGTCTGCGGCGACAGCATCGCCTTCCGTGCGCGCGCCGAGCGTCGTGAAGTCAACTTCCGCGCCCGCCGCTTCCAACTCCTTGAGCGCGCCGAAGACTCCGGCGCTCGGCAAGTCTTCGTAGTCGTCCGGCTCTATGCGCGGCAAGAGAAGGCGGCGCAACTCGCCGTCGTGTACGAGCAGTTCCAAGAGACGCTGTTCCGCGACGGTGAGCGGCGCGCTCTCGGCGCGGACAACTTTATCCTGCAACTCGGCGGAAGCATCTGCGCCGCCCTTTGCCGTCGCGTTCGGCTTCGCAATCGTCTGCCAGAGTTCGCGTCGGAGCGCGGGTTCTTCGACGCGCAACGCATCCATCGTCATGTCAAAATATTCGCGCTTCTGAATCCGGTTGCGCACAGCGCGAACGAACGGGAGCACCTCTTCGACGGCCTCGGCCTTGTCAGCCGGACGACGAAGGTTGCGATCCCGCATCGCTTGATCGAGCACGAATTGTATGTGGGGGAGCGCCGCGCCGCGCCGCTCGTTGTACGCTTCGACGCCCGCCGCCTTGATGAACTCGTCGGGGTCAGCGCCCTCAGGCAGCACCAACACCTTGATGTCAAAATCTTCGGCGAGGAGAGTTTCGATGGCGCGTTTGGCAGCCGAGACGCCAGCCCTGTCACCATCATAATTGACGACCACGCGACGCGCAAACCGCCCCAACAACTTCGCCTGCTCCGGCGTCAGAGCCGTCCCAAGACTCGCCACAGCGTTGCGCACGCCGAACTGGTAAGGCACGATCAGATCGAGATAACCTTCGACCAGAATCGCAAACTTCTTGCGCCTGATCTCGTCGCGCGTCTGGTGCAAACCGTAGAGATGTCGCCCCTTCGTGTAGGCCGCAGTCTCCGGCGAATTGAGATACTTCGGCTCGCCCGTCGCCATCACGCGCCCGCCAAACGCGACGGCTCTCCCTTGCGCATCCAAGACGGGAAAGATCACGCGCCCGCGAAAGCGATCATAAAATCCGCCCGCGTCTTTTTTGACGACCAGACCGCTCCGCTCGATCTGCCCCGCGCTCGCGCCTTTCCGTTTCAGGTACGCGCTCAAGCCGTCCCAACTATCGGGCGCGTAGCCGAGCCGGAAAGTCTTACGCGTCTCTTCCGTAATGCCGCGCCCTTCTATGTAGTCGCGTGCAGCCTTCGACTCAGCACCGCCTTCCATGAGCATCTGCTCCCACCATTCGAGCGCCCAAGAGTTGAGTTCGACAACCTCGTCCGCTTCCTTGCGTCGTGCTTCATAACGGCTGTCGTCCTGCATCGCGGGCAGCGGCATGTTTACCTTCTCCGCCACGATCTTGATCGCTTCGGGAAACGACACGCGCTCCATCTCCATCACGAAATTAAAGACGCTCCCGCCCTTCTGGCAACTAAAGCAATAAAAGATGTCCTTCGACGGGCTGACCGAAAACGAAGGCGTCTTCTCCTGATGAAACGGGCAACACGCCATCCAGTTCGCGCCCTTCTTCTTCAACGAAACATAATCCTGCACCACGCGCACAATGTCCGCCTGCCGTCTCAAATCATCAATGAATGTTTGCGGAAAACGCATGCTGTAATTCTAGCTGAGCCAAATAAGCACGAACAATGTTTACTGTTTCAACTCGACGATGGTTGCGCCCGCGCCGCCTTGATCGGGCGGGGCGGGGGCGAACGATTCGACGTGCGGGTGAGAGCGCAGGAAGTCTGCGATGGCGCGTCGGAGCGCGCCCGTGCCGTGGCCGTGTATGATGCGCACGCGCGCGCGGCCGTTCAAGTAGGCTTCGTCGAGAAACTTGTCGGCGGTGTCGGTCGCCTCGTCTGTGGTGCGACCGATGAGGTTGAGTTCCGCCGCCGGTTCATCCTTCGAGCGGCTGAGTCGCACGTCTGCGGTGCGCGCGGAGGCTGCGGCCATCTGTTCGAGTTGCGAAAGGCCGCCGCGCGCCTGTTCCTGCTTGCCTTGCGGCGCGCGTTCCATGAGTTCGAGGTTCGTGAGTTTCTCGCGCAGGCGGACGTGGCCGATGCGAATTTCTGCGTCCGCACCTGCGATTCTTTCGACGACGCCCGTTTTGCCGAGCGTGCGCAGCCGCACCGTGTCGCCTTTGACGATCTCGCGCTCGACCGCCGCCGGTTGAAACACTTCGCCGCCCGACTTCACGCGTGGCGACTCAATCTCCGCTCGTGCCTGACGGACGACGCGCACGCCGCCTGCCTGTTCGGTGTTGGTTGACTTCGTCGCGTGGCGTGCGCCCGTTGTTGTCGTCGCAGCGGCGGCGCGTTGTGCTTCGCGGCGCAGTTCGGCGGTGCGTGCGGCGGCCTCGCGTTCGACGCGCGTGCGCTCGGCGCGGTCTTCGATCTTGGAGAAGAGTTCGCGCGAGCGTCCTTCAAATTCCGTGAGACGCTGCTGCATCTCGCGCTCGAAGGCCGTTTGACGTTCACGCTCGCGGCGCGAGGCGTCGCGTTCGAGCGCGGAATATTTTTCGGCGACCGCCGCGCGTTCTTCTTCGAGCGCGCGGCGTAGGGCTTCGGCCTCCTCCGACTCGCGTTTGATGCGGCGCAGGTAGCTGACAGCCTCGCGCGACGATTCGTTGACGCGCGCGGACGCGGCCTCGACGATTGCGCGCGGGAAACCGAAGCGCCCCGCGATCTCTATCCCCGAAGACGAACCGGCGAGGCCGACGAGCAGGCGATAAGTCGGCTGCAAAGTCTTCTCGTCAAACTCGACGCTCGCGTTAACGACGCCCGACTCGTTCGCCGCATACTGCTTCAAGCCGCTGTAGTGCGTTGTCGCAACGACGTGCGCGCCGCACGCGCGGCGGAAATGATCCACGACGGCGACGCCGAGCGCGGAGCCTTCTTCGGGGTCTGTGCCTGTGCCGACTTCATCAAGCAAAACGAGCGCGGGCGCGCGGCAGAGTTCGAGCATGCGGCTGATGTTGGCGACGTGCGCGGTGAAGGTTGAGAGATTCGCGGCGAGCGATTGGCTGTCGCCGATGTCCGCGAGCACGGATCGGTAGAATGGGAAACTCGCCGCGCGCGCCGGAACGTGTAGGCCGGAGAGCGCCATCAACGCGAGCAGCCCTGCGGTTTTCAGTACGACGGTTTTGCCGCCCGCGTTCGCGCCGGAGATGACCATCACGGGATGATCTGTGTCCAGACGAAACGAAACGGGTACGACTTCGCCGTTTGTCGCGCGCAAGTTCTCTTCAAGCAGAGGATGGCGCGCGGCGTCTAGTTCGAGCGCGGCGTCTTGGCCGACGAAGGGTTGAACGCAGTTGAAGCGCGAGGCCATCACGGCTTTCGCGCCGGTGAAGTCGAGTTCGGCGACCGCCGCCGCCGCGCGTTCGATGGCGGGCAGTTCGCGGCGCATCTCGTCCGTGAGCGCGGAGAGTATGCGCGTGATTTCGCGTTCTTCGGTCTCGCGCAAATTTTGCAGTTCGTTGTTGCTGTCAATCGTCTCCAAAGGCTCGACGAAGACTGTCGCGCCCGACGAAGAGAAGCCGTGTGCGACGCCGGAGACGCGCCCGCGATGATCCGCGCGCACGGGGATGACGAAGCGATCGTTGCGCACTGTGACTAGGTTGTCTTGAATCGCCTCGTCCGAGCGTCGCATCAGATTTTCGAGCGAGCGCGTGATGTTGGAGCGCAGGCGATTGATGTCGTGGCGTATGCGCGCGAGTTCGGGGCTGGCGCGGTCGTCGAGTTCGCCGCTCGGCAAAATCTTTGCGGTCACGCGCGCCGCAAGGCTATACAACTCGCGCGGCAGGTCTGCGACGAGCGACCACAAGACGGGCACGTCCTCGCGCTCGGCCTGTATGCGCGCACGCGCTTCGCCGACTTGATCGCAGAGGCGCGCGAGTTCAAGTAGCGGCAAAGGTTCGAGCGTCGCGCCCTCTATGCGCAGACGCGCGATTGACTCGGACGGGTCGGCTAGCTCGGAGAACGACCACGCGCCGCTGCGCCTGCGCAGTTCGACGCACTCGGCGACCGCGACGAGCGAGTGGCGTACATCTTCCAGACTATCGAGCGGCGCGAGCCTATCCACGCGCGCGCGTCCTGCGGGCGTCTGCGCCCCGCGCCTCACCAGCGCGCGCAACCCCTCGTATTCGAGCACCCCGAATGCTTGTTCGTTCATAAGAAAAACCTGGTGACAAGTGACGAGTGACAAGTGACAAGATAAAACAGGGAATCGTGAATCGTAAATCGTAAATAGAAGGAATCGGTTTTCCTCTACTCACGATTTATGGATTTCCTGCTCGTCACTTGTCACTCGTCACTCGTCACTGTCTTCTTCTTCGTCGTTCGACTCCTTGCATGGCGGCGTCGAAGAGGCGCGCGGGATCGAGGAGGAGTATGTCGCCCGCGCGATGCCGTATGGTGCGGCGCAAGGGGAGATTGTTTGACGTGTCTGTCGCGGCGTTCGTCTCGTCGTCGAAAAGTTCGAGTTCGTGTTCGACACTCTCGACGGCGAGCGCGAGTTGCTCGTCGCCTTTGAGCGCGACGATGAGAGAGGCGCGTGTATGCGCGTCGGGCGTCGGCGCGGCGGACGAAGTTGCGGCGTCGTGTGGTAAGAGCAGGAGCGGGTCTATGACTGTGAGAATCCGACCGCGAAGGCTTCCGACGCCGCGCACGGGCGCGGGCGCGAAGGGCAGAGGCGTCGGCATCGTCGGGTTCTCGCTCGTCGCCTCTACCTCGTCGGCGTAGACGGCGAAGAGTCGATGCGCGCCCGCCGCGCGCATCACGAACAGCCTGCGCCGCCGCGGCGCGTCGCTTGACAAACGACCAGCGCGGACTGAATCTGTCGCCGCTTGTGCCTCGTCTTCCTGCGTCGTCTCTTCCATGCCGCGCAACATGGTAAACTGAACCGCAAAACTTTGCGAGACGCGCGCGGGCGCACGTTGGATTGCGCGCCGCATCCAAGCGTCGCCGAGATCTTTGCGGCTCACGTGTCCGGCGAATCTGCACGACAGCGCGGTCGCGTATATTGTCCGCCTTCGTTAAGTTTGTAAGTTGAAATTCGCGGCTGCGGAGTTTTCGGCGTCGTTGAAACGGGACGCCGTTGGGAGTGTTGATGTTCAGTAAGCGTTTGATGTTCGTGTCCGTGTCGGTTCTGCTCGTGCTAACGTTTGCGCTTCGCATCGCGTCGGCGCAGGTGAACGATGTAGAGCCGCAGCAAAAGGGTTCTGAGATGGCAATGCCGGATCGCGGGCGCGTGCGTGCGCCCGAACTCACGGGGCATCGCGGTTGGCTCAACACAGATCAACCGCTCTCGCTCGCCGCGCTTCGCGGCAAAGCGGTGCTCTTAGACTTCTGGACTTACGGCTGCATCAACTGCGTCCACATCATCCCCGACCTCAAACGACTCGAAGCGAAATACCCGAACAACCTCGTCGTCATCGGCGTCCACTCCGCCAAGTTCGAGAACGAGAAACAGAGCGACAACATACGCCAGATCATACTGCGCTACGAGATCGAGCACCCCGTTGTCAACGACGCGGACTTCGCCGTCTGGCGCGCTTACGCCGTGCGCGCGTGGCCGACGCAGGTGTTGATCGATCCTGCCGGGTATGTCGTCGGCAAAGTCGAAGGCGAGGGCAACTACGAGGAGATTGACAAAGCCATCGCGGAGACGCTCGCGGAGTTTCGCAAGCGCGGCGCTTTGAACGAGCAGCCTTTGAAGACGACGCTCGAACGCGCGAAGGTGGGCGACATGCCGCTCGCCTTCCCCGGCAAGATTTTCGCCGACGCGAAAACGGATCGCCTCTTCGTCGCCGACTCGAACCACAACCGCATCGTCGTCACCAAACTCGACGGCACGCTTCTTGACACAATCGGCACGGGCGAGCGCGGCGCATCCGACGGCGCGTTCGACCGCGCCACCTTCAATCGCCCGCAGGGACTCGCGCTCGACGGCGACATGCTCTACGTCGCCGACACCGAAAACCATCTCGTACGCCGCGTTGATTTGAAAGCGCGCAGCGTCTCGACCATCGCGGGCACGGGCGCGCAGTCGAAAGGTTACTATGACGAGACGGGGCGCTCGGCGGCGCGCTCGACGGCTTTGAACTCACCTTGGGATTTGCAACTTGTCCGCCGCATGCTCTACATCGCGATGGCCGGGCCGCATCAAATCTGGCGACTCAATTTGGCCCGCGAGCAGATTACGGTCTTCGCCGGATCGGGACGCGAAGCGCGACTCGACGGGACGCGTCTCGACTCCGCTTTCGCGCAGCCTTCGGGACTCGCGACCGACGGCGCTTGGCGGCTCTACGTCGCCGACAGTGAATCGAACATCATTCGCTCCGTTGATCTCGCGCCGCCGCCCCTGCCGCATGATGCAACTGCGCCGGAGTCCGGAGAGTACCCTGAGCCGCAGGTGAAAGACGCGCCGACGCCGGAAGTCGCCGAGCCGCCGATGCCTGAGATCATGGACGAGGCGCAGGTCACCAGCGCGACACCGACCCCGACGCCGATCCCTCTGCGACAAGTCGAGACGCTCGCGGGCGGCGATCTCTTCGAGTTCGGCGACGTGGACGGCACTGGCAACGCTGTGCGCTTGCAGCACCCGCTCGGCGTCGTCTATGCCGACGGCGCGCTCTACATCGCAGACACTTACAATCACAAGATCAAGCGGCTCGACACGCAAACCGGAATCGTGAAGACTTTCGCGGGCACGGGCAAGCCCGGCCAGACGGACGGCGCGACTCCATCTTTTTACGAACCCGGCGGCCTCTCGTTTGCGAATGGGAAACTCTACGTCGCCGACACGAACAACCACGCCGTACGCGTCGTCGATCTGGCGAGCGGGCAAACTTCGACGCTCAATTTGCGTGGCCTGCGCCCGCCCGCTGCGAGCGCGAAGAAGTTAGAGGAGAACGCCGTTGATACGCCCGCGCCGAACGCCGAAGAGTTGAGCGTCGCGCCGCAAAGTCTCCTTCTCGCGCGCGATGCGACGGCGGGCAACGCGCTCGTCGTCGAAGTGTCGCTGCCGGACGGTTATCACTTGAACGAACTCGCGCCGCATCGTCTACAGGCGACTGTCGAAAGTGGCGCGGAACGCCTCGCCTTTGAAGGCACGGGGCGAAAGCTGACGCGCGCGTCAAAAGATTTGCTGCGACTTCCTGTTCGTCTCCCCTTGCGCCCACTCGCAGACGGCGCGGCTGAATTGCGCCTCCAACTCACGCTCTACTACTGCCGCGAAGACAACACCGGCGCGTGTCGCATCAAGACGCTCATCTGGCGCGCGCCCCTCAACATCACTTCTGACGCGACAGCCCCGCGCGAGATCAAACTGCGCGGAGAGGTGAAGTAAAGGGATGAGGGCGGAGGGATGAGGGATGAATAAGAGAAGCACTCAAGCGTCAGTAAGTGCTTCTCTTATTCATCCCTCATCGCTTCATTTCCTGTGTTGTGTTCTTCGGTGTAAACTTTTGGTCGAATGAATAATCTGTGAGATACGGGACGGTGCGCGGTCGGCTCAGGCGGGTTCGGCGGGTGTGTGCGTGCGCGTGTTTCGGGTTTGAGGCGGGCGCTGGCGAGAGTTAGGCGGTGGTGCTCGCTCGTCGTGAGGGTGGGAATTTTGTCCGAAGCGGAGTCAACGAGAGACATTTACGCGGGGCGTCCGAGCGTGTGCCGCAACTGCGGCGCGCTTGTAGGCGCGGGCGAAGGCGCGTGCGCCGTCTGTGGAATGCCTGCGAGCGGCGCGCGACAGGAAGCGGCGACGGCGACAGAGCAGCGGCCTGAACGAACGCAGCACGATGTCGAGACGATGCGCTTCGCGCGCGCGGTGCTGACGCGCCCCTCCACGTTCACCTTCGTCTTCCTCGCCCTCAACGTCTTCATCTTTCTGTTGATGAGTTTCGCCGCGCCCGGAGGCTCGGAGAACACGGAGGTGCTGATCGCGTACGGGGCGAAGAAAAATTCGCTGATTGATGCGGGCGAGTGGTGGCGGCTCGTGACGCCCGTGTTTTTGCACATCGGCTGGATTCACCTGCTCGTGAACATGTATAGCCTGTACATCCTCGGCCCTTACGTAGAGAAGTTGTACGGCTCGGCGCGGTTCGTATTCTTCTGGATAGCGACGGGCGTGGCGGGAGTCGTGGCGAGCTACCTCGCCTCAAGTTACGGCATGCGCGGCGGTGGCGGCGTACTCGGACGGTTCCTGTTTCGTGGCGGCGACGCCCCTTCGGCGGGCGCGTCGGGTGCGCTGTTCGGTCTGATCGGCGTGTTGTTCGTCTTCGGCATCAAGTTCAGACACGAACTGCCCGAAGGCTTCAAACGCGCGTTCGGCACAGGCATGATCCCGACCATCCTCGTCAACCTTTTCATCGGCTACTCGATTCCCTTCATAGACAACGCGGCGCACCTCGGCGGCTTCGTCGCGGGCGCGCTGCTCGCACTTTTCGTCGGCTACAAGCGACCCGGGCAGAGTGCGAGCGTGGCCGTCTTCTGGCACGTCTTGCAGTTCGCCGCGCTCGCCATAGTCGTACTGGCTTTCGGAGAGGTCGCGCGTCACATGGGCGGCCTGCGCCCGGCCCTTGCCAACTCGCAGCAGAGTGTTTCCGGCGCGAACACGGATGTCGCTCCCGCCGTCAACTACGTCAACACGCTCAACGGAGGGCAGGCTGCGTTCGCCGCAGTCATCAACGAAGGCGACGAAGAAGCCGCAGCGCATGCCATCAGTGCGCTCGACGCCGCGCCGCATCTGAGCGAAGCCTCGGACAGACTGCGCGACGATCTCAAAGCAATACTCACACGCGCACGCGACTACGCGCCCGTCAATCAAAAAGAGCAGCAGACCGTGAAGGAACGGTTGCAGGGCAAACGACTGCTCGACGACATGGACGCCTGGAACGAGCGTTACATGTCGTGGATTAAAACCGAGGGGCGCAACTACGGCATCATGCTCCAAGAGCCGCCCGCGCCGGGCGCGCAAACTTCGCCGGGCGCGCAAACGTCTGCGTCGCCGCCAAGTGGAGAGCAAGATAAAGGTAATGCACCGTCGGGTCAGAAGAAGTAACTGCCGCGCGGCGCTCGTTCGCGTCGTTGTCGTTTGCGTTGGGTTGCGTCGTCTGTGCGCGTGTTGGCAGAAGAATTTATCGGTCAGGCAATAAATCATAATCATGAGGAGAGAAATCAGAGATGGAGATTAAGAAAGTAGGCGTGCTCGGCTGCGGCCTGATGGGTTCGGGGATCGCGCAGACCGCCGCCACCGCCGGATTCGACGTGGTCGTGCGCGAAGTCACGAATGACCTTTGCGAGCGCGGCTTCGCGGGGATAGACAAATCGCTCGCGCGTTTTGCAGAGAAGGGCACGATCAGCGCCGACCAGCAGCGAGAGATTCGCGGCCGGCTTCGCGGCACGACCGATTTCGCAGACCTCGCCGATTGCGACATCATCATCGAAGCCATCATCGAAAACCTCGACACCAAGCGCGACACCTACCAGCAACTCGATGCGCTCTGCAAACCCGAAACGATCTTCGCCTCTAACACCTCTTCGCTCTCGATCACGGAGATGATGACGGCGACATCCGAGGAACGCCGGAAGCGTTTCATCGGCCTGCACTTCTTCAACCCCGTGCCTCTGATGAAACTCGTCGAAGTCGTCAAGACGATTCTGACGGACGAAGCGGTTTACGAAACGGCGGTTGATTTCGGCAAGCGTCTAGGCAAAGTTCCCGTCCGCGCCGGTGATAAGACGGGCTTCATCGTCAACCGTTTGCTCGTGCCTTACATGCTCGATTCGATCCGCGCGCTCGAAGAAGGCGTCGGCTCGATTGTGGACATTGACAACGCGATGAAACTCGGCTGCGGCTACCCGATGGGGCCTCTCACGCTCGGCGACTTCGTCGGCCTCGACACCACTTACTACATCGCCGAGATCATGTTCAACGAATTTCGCGAAAAGCGTTTCGCGCCGCCGCCGCTCCTCAAGCGGATGGTCTTGGCCGGACTCTACGGGCGCAAATCCGGGCGCGGCTTCTACGACTACACCGATCCGAAGAATCCCGTGCCGATGAAATTACAGTGACAAGTGGCGAGTGACGAGCGACGAGCGACAGGATAAGAAAAAGCTTTTCTCTTAAAAGTTTTTGTCTTCAACTTGTCACTTGTCACCTGTCACTCGTCACTGCATTTCGAATCTGGGAGGGGATATGAGTAAAGAACAACCGAAAGAACAAAAGTTGACGCTGACTTCTTCCGCTGGCGGCGTTGCATCTTCAGACTTCGGAAGCGGTTCGATCTTCTTCGTCGGGACGGCGACGGTCATACTGCGCTATGCGGGCTTTACGATCCTGACAGACCCGAACTTCCTGCACGCGGGCGACCACGTGCATCTCGGCTACGGCCTGACGGCTGAACGCCTGACCAATCCGGCCATCGAACTCGAAGAGTTGCCGCCGATTGATTTCTGCGTGCTCTCGCACTATCACGGCGACCACTTCGACCGCATCGTCGAGGAGCGTCTGCAAAAGGACTTGCCGATCATCACCACCGAGCACGCGGCGACGAATCTCAAAGAGAAAAATTTCACCGCGCCCATCGCGCTCGACACTTGGGACTCGGTGACAGTGCAAAAGGGCGACGCGAGCGTGCGCGTCACTTCGATGCCGGGCAAGCACGGCCCCACGATGGTTGACCTCTTTCTGCCGCCCGTCATGGGCAGCATGCTCGAATTTCAGAACGCGGCGGGGCAGCGGACAACGCTTCGTCTCTACATCACAGGCGACACGCTCGTTCACGATGATCTGAACGAAATACCGAAGCGTTACCCCGATATTGATCTTGCGCTCTTCCATCTCGGCGGCACGCGCATCATGGGAATACTTTTGACGATGGACGCCGAGCAGGGCGTCGAGGCAATTCGCATCATCAACCCGCGCGAGGTGATCCCGATCCATTACAACGACTACGAGGTCTTCCAGTCGCCGCTCGAAGATTTCAAGCGTGCGGTTGAGGCAGCAGGTTTCTCAGACCGCGTGAAGTATCTGAGCCACGGCGAGACTTACGATTTTGAAGTGCCCGCCAGCCGCTTCGCGTAAACGAGTCGCGTCAGGGACTATTATTAAATAGTCCCTGACGCGACAATGCCTGACTACTTTATGAAACTAACTTTGTCGCGCGCAGTTTGTCTGCGCTCGTTGCTCATCATCGCCTGTCTCGGCCTCGTCTCGCTGGACGCGACTAACACAACGTCGGCCGGGAGGCAGTCGGCGGCGCGTTATGTCTGCCCGATGCACGCGGAGGTGGCATCCAGAAAGCCCGGTCGTTGCCCGCGCTGCAACATGAAGTTGGTCGCACAGAAGCGTGACCAGCCGCGAGCATCGACGACCACAGCGACGCAGCAACAACGCCAGCCCGCAATGTCAACGGCCGAGCGCGTGCGCGCTTTGGAGCAGGTTGCGCCGACTTACGAGTTCACTTGTTCGATGCACCCCGAAGTGCGGCAGGCGCAGGAGGGCTTGTGTCCCAAATGCGGGATGCCGCTCTCGACCGTGCGCCCGTCCGTCACGGGCGCGTACAAACTCGACTTCAACGCGTCGCCGCTCAGGCCGAAGGCGGGCGAACGTGTGCGTCTCAACTTCACCGTCTCGCACCCGCAGACGGGCGCACGCGTGCGCGACTACGTGGTCAATCACGAGAAGCTGTTTCACCTCTTTATCGTCAGCCAGGACATGAACGAGTACCAGCACATTCACCCGGAACTCAGCGCGGACGGCGGGTTCAAAGTTGAGACGACGCTGCCGCGCGCCGGACTCTACAAATTGCACTCCGATTTCTTCCCCGCAGGCGGCACGCTCCAAGTCCTCCACCGCGAACTCGCAACGGCTGGCTATCGCGTACGTCGCGCGCACGCTCCCGCCGCGCTCGTCGCCGACACATCTTTCACGAAGACAATTGACGGGATGAAGATCAATCTGGAATGGGACAGAGAGTTGACCGCCGGAGCGTTCATACGTCTCAAGTATCTGCTCACGGACGCGCGGACGGGCGAGGCTGTCAAAGACCTTGAGCCCTACCTCGGCGCGTGGGGACACACGCTCATACTCGACGCAGATCAATCCGAATATCTACACTCGCACCCGACCGAGACTTTGCCCGAAGGCGTCCCTCGCGCCACTTTGCGCGGCGGCCCCGAAGTCGAGTTCGGCGCGATGTTCCCCGAAGCCGGACTCTATCGCATCTGGACGCAGTTCCAGCGCAACGGGCGCGTCGCCACCGTCTCGTTCACCGTCCGTGTGCGGCCTGCCGTATGATGCGCGACGAATCAAGCAACATCGTCTTAGAGGAACGCGAAGTTGATAACGGCAGCGGCGCGCTCGTCTGCGTAGTGTGGCTGAACCGTCCTGCTAAACTGAACGCCCTCACGCGCGTGATGCTTGAACAACTCACAGAACTTTTCCGCACTTTCGACGAGCGCACAAACTTGCGCGCCGTCATCCTCACAGGCACGGGGCAAGCGGCCTTCTGCGCGGGCACGGACATCTCGGAACTCGAAGGACTCGACGAACAGGGCGCGCTCGCGACGGCAAAGCGCGGGCAGGAGACTTGCGAGGCGATTGAACTGTGCGGCGTGCCCGTCATCGCGGCCATCAATGGCATCGCGGCGGGCGGCGGCTGTGAACTCGCGCTCGCCTGCCACCTCAGAGTCGCCGCCGGGCACGCCGCGTTCACGCTCCCCGAAATCAAACTCGGGATGATTCCAGCCTACGGCGGCACGCAACGCCTCGCACGCGCCGTCGGCCACGGTCGCGCGCTCGCCGCGATGCTCGCGGGCGACAGTTTGGCGGCGGACGAAGCGCACATGCTCGGCCTGGTCAACCGCGTCGTCGCAGCGGAAGAAGTTTTGACGCAGGCCGAAGCGCTCGCGCACACGCTCTCAGGGCTTGCGCCCCTCGCCCTGCGCGCCTGCCTCCGGGCCATCACGCGCGGCGCGCGCCTCGCGCTCCCCGACGGTCTCGCGCTCGAAGCCGAACTCTTCTCTCAACTCTTCGCCACCGAAGACGTGCGCGAAGGCACACGCGCCTTCCTCGAAAAACGCGCGCCGGTCTTCAATGGACGGTAGTGTCGAAATCCGTTTGACAGGCTGAACAAAAATTAAGAGTCAACAAAAGTTCTCACCTGCTGCCCAAATCTGACTTCTCCTGTAGACACTCCTTAACTCTGGCTGCAAATAAAATCTCTTTCAGGCGACAAAAAGACTCGACGAACTAGCCGTCGTGGCTGGCATGAGTATTGCCCTGTCTACAGGCACGACTCCTCGCTCCCTGCTAATAAAACCCTCCTTTATTAGCCTCACTGCAAGCTTCGCACGTCAATGAACACACGAAGCTAGAGCATTCGATCATCGCCCTCGTTAACCTCACGCAATCAGTTGACGGAAAAGAAATTTTGAATATGAAGCGCTCCTCACATGAAACTCACTGTGGAAGAGATTCTGCATCCTCCGGCTTCGTAGCTTTAACCACTCTTATTCTCGCCATAACTCCCGTAGCGTCGTCGGCCTACCTCCGACGTTAGGTTTCCGCTGCCCTTCGGAACCTTTCGCCAAACAATGTAAGGGGAAAGAAAGAGACGATCATGAACAGTGAAAAAGAGCCTGATGATGATAAGAACGTCGAATCCACATCTGCCGAAGCTAAACGTCCCGAACCACAGGATGAGCCGTTGCCCGCTGATTTTGAGAAAGAGGCCAAGCAGCGATTCGGAAAACTCAAGACGACCGAAATAACTTTAGAGCAATACATCGAACGCGAAAAAGCTGAGTTCTATCGTCTAAGAGCTTTGGAGAAAGACCCGGCGTTGAAATATCAACCAACCTTGGGAACAATGACGCCCTGTGGAAACGGCGACTTTGAGAAAGAATTGAATCCGGCTGAGTGGCAGGGCGCGTATGGCGCTTTGAATAGTGGTAGCCCCGGGAACATCAACTTCGGGGCTTTGACGTCTGGCATTTTATCCGGCTCGATTACGGCTCAAGACCCGAGTAATAAGTATGATTTTTCTCAACAGGCTCATCAAACCTGGGTCGGCGTCGGCACAGACCCTTATGTTGGTATACCGACCACAGCACAGGGTTCTTCCGGCGCAATTAGAATCGGCAACGCCGTTACCGGCGCGGGCTGCGAGCTTTTGTCCAAAACCTTTGTTGTGACTCCGGCGGCAAGCACCATTAAGTTTTGGTACGCTGCTGTTCTACAAAACCCTGATCCCGCCACACATGCAATGGGTACGCAACCTTATTTTATGGTGCGCGTGACCGATGCTGCCGGCAACGTCGTGCCGGGTGCGTTTGATTTCGGCACCGGCTCTGGAAACATCTTGGTTGCGGACGCCAATAACCCGTTTTTTCAAAAAGTAGCAGACCCGAAATCGGCAGAATTCATCGTCTACAAAGATTGGAGTTGCGCCCAGATAGACCTTTCGACGCAGGTTGGAAAACAAGTCACCATTGAATTCGTGACCGCCGACTGCTGGCACACAGGGCACTGGGGCTATGCCTACGTGGATAGCTTCTGCGGAGACTGTCATGGTTCGCCGACTGGAGACATCACTTACAACTGCGAGGCGAGCACGCACTGCGGCCCCGGTCGCATATGTTTCAATTATTCGCTCCCCACAACCAAAGCCACGCCGACGACGAGCGCCTCCACAGGCAGCGTCGTCATCACGCTCGACATTTACCAGAACGGCACGCTGCTGACTACGTTCACCAGCCCCACGCTGACCAGCGGGCGTTCTCACTGTTTCGACATCACACCGGCATCGTTCCCCGGCATCAACACGGCGCTCGGAGGATTTGATTTTGTCGCCACCGGAACGTTCGCCATCGGCTCGACCCCGCTCGGGCACATCAAGGTCGGCTCTGCGCCGGACGGCATAGAGCCGGGGCAGAACAACGACTACCTGATCGCCTGTAAATCTTGCGCAGAGATCAAACAGGAGCAGGAGGTTCATCTAAACAGGGAATGCGCAAAGAAAGTCAACTTCCTGCCGCGCACCAACTGCGATTGTCCCGATAGCGGCGCAGGAGAGAGCAGCGAATGTCGCTGCACCTGCGTTGCGGTCAAACTTCCGGAGATCAAGCCCTGCATCTCCGTCTCCTGGGGCGACAGCCCGTGCGATTGTTTGGAGACGGACGACGTGGAGGTCTTGTGCATCTCCGTGTGCAACTGCTACACCAACGTTACCTTCAAAGACCTCACCATCGCACGGATTGTGATAACCGATACGAAAGGCAATCCCGTGCCCGTCTTGCCGGACGGAACGCCCTCCGTGCAAGTCTTCCCTTCAGGCCCGATCTGTTTCGGAGACATCAGGCCGTGCAGAGGCAAAAACAGACCCTACTGCGTGTCGAGGGAGTTAGTTGTCTACACGCGCGGGGCAAAGGGGGGAAGTTACCGCTTATCGTTTGAAGGCGTCTGCTTCTCCGTCTCTCACGAGTTCCAATCTGAGCATTGCTACGTTGTGGAGTTGTGTCAGGATTAGTCGCTCGATAATTCGGGGTGACGCGCGATAGAGTCGCGCGTCGCCCCATCGGAATGAGCGTCTATCATATTGCCTGCTTCAAGTTGATAAGCGCTAAAAATCGCTGTGCTCATCATCCTCGCTTGTCACTCGCCACTCGTTTTACCTATACTGCTGTTGAATCAATCTTCATAACGTTTGGAGTCGCCGGAAACACTTGCAACCCGTCACACATCAAGGACAGTTGAACGCGAAAGGCTTTCGCTTCGCGCTGGTGTCGAGCCGTTGGAACGACTTTCTCACGTCGCGCCTTGTCGAAGGCGCGCTCGATGCGTTGGAGCGTCTGGGCGCGGCGGAGAAATCGGTGGAGCATTTTCGCGTGCCGGGATCGTTTGAGATACCGCTTCTGGCGAGCAAGCTGGCGGAGTCGGAAAAGTATGATGCGGTGATCTGTCTCGGCACGATCATACGCGGGCAGACGCCGCACTTCGACTACATCGCGGGCGAAGTAACGAAGGGCATCGCGCAGGCCGGAATGGAGTCTGGGATTCCGGTCGTTTACGGCGTCGTGACGGCGGACACGTTGGAGCAGGCGATTGATCGCGCGGGCGTGAAGGCCGGTAACAAGGGGTTTGAGGCCGCCATGGCGGCTGTCGAGTTAGTCAATCTTTACAAGGAAGCGTTCGGCAAGTGACGAGTGACAAGTGACGAGTGACAAGTTTAAAACCTTGTTCTTGCTCGTCACTCGTCACTCGTCACTTGTCACTGGGGTTAAGTATGGGTTCGAGACGTAAGGCGCGCGAGTGTGCCTTGCAAATGCTCTTTGCGGCTGATGTCATGAGTGCGGCGCGGAAGAACGAAGTGCGCGCCGACCAACTCGTGCGTGATTACTGGACGGAACTGGGCGAGACGGAACTGGACGACGCGGCGCGCGATTTCGCCTCGCGGCTCGCGCTCGGCGCGCTCTCGCGCATTCCCGAACTCGACGAGCGTATCCGTTCGCGCGCCGAACACTGGCGCATCGAACGCATGGCCGTCGTGGATCGCAACGTGCTCCGGCTCGCCGTCTACGAATTTTTACACGAGCCGACGCCGCGCACCGTCGCCATCAACGAGGCTCTGGAGATCGCCCGCCGCTTCTCCACCTACGAAGCCACGCAGTTTATCAACGGCATCCTCGACGCCATCAAGCGCGACCTGGATCAGGAACAACCGCAAACCGATGTCGTTGGCGAAGCCGAAGACGAGGCCGCCACAGAAGACAACGGCGACTCGCCCGACGAGGACAGCGACGACGAAGAACGCATCGTTTCAGCTTCCTGATGTGTAAAAAAACTTCACCACAGAGACACAGAGAGCACAGAGGGGGCACAGAGAGTTAAGCGTTCATCTCAAACAGCATTCAACTCTCTGTGCATCCTCCGTGTCCTCTGTGTCTGCGGTGGTGAATGCTTTGATCTTAAACCGCTTCTAACAAGTCGTTTCATTGCTCTCCATAACCGCTCGTCGCTCGCCTGTATCTTCCTATGCCACGACGCGTCTCCGTTAAAACAGGTGAGCGCACAATCGCCGAATCTTTTCAGGAGTACGGGCGCGGCGTGGCGGGCGGGCTGATGTTCAGTCTGCCGCTCCTCTACACGATGGAGGTCTGGTGGGCTGGATTCAACTCGCACCCCTGGCGGCTCGTCGCTTACATCCTCGCAACTTTCTTTCTACTGCTCGGCTACAACCGTTACGCGGGCTTGCGCCACGATGCGAGCATGACGGAGGTGGCGATTGATTCGGTCGAAGAGTTGGGGATCGGGTTCATCATCGCGGCGGTCAGTTTGTTTCTGCTGGGGCGCATCTCGTTCGAGATGCCTGCGGGCGAGATCACCGGGCAGATCGTGATCGAGGCGATGACGGTCGCCATCGGCGTCTCCGTCGGCACGGCGCAACTCGGAGGCGGCGGCGACGGAGACGAAGGCGTCAGCGGCGCGGGCTCGTCAGTGCAAGGGCGCGGCGGTCAGGCGAAGGAAAAGCGGCGGGGCGCGACGCAGGATGAGCCGCGCTTCGGAGGCCAGTTGTTGCTCGCGCTCTGCGGCGCGACGCTCTTTGCCGCCAACGTTGCGCCGACGGAAGAGATCGTCGTCATCGCCGTCGAGAGTTCCTGGACGCGGCTCGTCGCGCTCGCTTTCATTTCGCTCCTGTTCGGCTCGATCATTCTCAACTACAGCGAATTTAGAGGCACGCGCGAGTTCGTGCGCCGCGACGGCTTCGGCTCGGTCGTCGTCGGCAGCATCATCACTTACGCAGTCGCGCTTTTCACGTCCGCGCTCGTCCTCTGGTTCTTCGGGCGCTTCGACGGCGTCACGCTCTACACCGCGCTCGCCGAGACAATCGTGCTCGGCGTGGCCGCGACGCTCGGCGCGTCCGCCGGAAGACTCTTGTTGCAGCAATGAGCAAACTAAAAAAGAATTGGGTGGAGTGGGTGGTCTTCGCCGTCGGCCTTGTGCTCGTCCTCGCCGCGCTCGGCTATCTGATTTATGAAGGCGCAACGATGGGCAGCGACCCGCCTAGTCTCGAAGTGCGTCTCGGCACGCCCGCCGAGCGCACGCACAACTTCATCGTGCCCGTCAGTGTTACGAATCACGGCGACGAAACCGCAGAGGGCGTCACGGTCGAAGTCATGTTGGAGAGCGGCGCGGAACAAGAGCCTGCGCGCGGCGAACTCACCATCGCCTTCATCCCGCGCCACGCCACGCGCGAAGGCTGGGTCGCCTTCCAGCAAGACCCGCGCAACGCGCGTCTCACAGCGCGCGTGCTCGGCTATGGAAAACCTTGAACGCATGCATCAACGCCCATAGAAAAACTATCCCGCGCGTAATTCAAATAATCTCTTGAAGCGTCGCGTTGCGAACAGCCTCACTTCAATCTCACTTCTGGCTAATCGCGCCGCCCGCAGGCCAGGTCGTGTCGCCCACGCGCTTGAGATTCATCTCGAAGAAGCGCACAGGCTCTTTGCCGGGCATGATGCGGTCGCCGACCTCGCGCCACGCGCCGTCTTTGATGATCGCCGTGTAGCGTATCGTCATCGGCCCCGCAGGAATTTCCCAGACGTAACCGTCAGCCGTCGGCGTGAGCGCGAAATCGCCGACTTGCCCTTGCGCGTAAGAGTGCAAAGTGTAAGCGCGCGTCGAAGGGTTGTAGGAGATCGTGCCGAACGCGTTGAAGCCGACTCTTCCGTCCGGCTCGTACCCGCGCCCCTCTATGACCTTCACAGAGCCGTCGAGGAACGGCCCGATGCGCTCCGTCTGTGTGATGTTGTGCTTCTCACCCGAAGGCAGAATCGTCCAGGCGGGGCCTCGCCACACGCCGTCCATAACGGCGAGACGCTGCATGGCCTCGCGCTGCGCCGTGATGAGCGTCGCCGGATCGGGGCGCGTCTGTCCCGCAGCAACAGTCGCCAACATTCCCGCTATCAACAGTGCCAACGCCAAGAATCGCTGTCTGAACATTTCGTCCTCCTCATGCTGCGCCAATTTCTCAAGCCAGCGCATCATAAACTCTTCCACAAAAAGTTTGCAGTCCGCCGCGCCTGTGTTGTAGCTTTTGCGCGCACGACGATTTCACGCCTTCGGATTCAAGTTGACTATGAAAAATCGAGAGCATGCGGCGACGAGCGTTCACGCGCAAACGTCGCGTCGCCAATTCACGAAGACCATCGCGGCGGCGATTGTTGTCGCGCCGCTCGCCTCTGTGACGCTGAACGCGCAGACGCCGCCCGCGACCAGGCAAGCGACCGCGCCGCCGAACCCGCAGCCGACGCCCGCGCCGCAAACTGCGCCGTCGCCCGTCGCCGAAGCATACTCGGAAGTCGCGCGGCTGCGCTTCGGCGAGAAACTCAGCGCCGAGGAACTCGCGCGCATGAAGCGCGACATCGAAGGTAACGTCCGCACGGCGGAACGCCTGCGCGCCGTCAAACTCAAGAACTCGGACGAGCCGGATTTCATCTTCATAGCTTGAAAGCGCAGGGGAAAGGGGAAAGGGCAAGGGGGAAGGGGAAGAAGCGACGCGCACATTCTAAGAAAGAAGCGGCGCACAGTCTGATCGCGCACATTCTTGATCGCGATGCGCGTATTCTGATCGCGGCACGCACGTTTTGATCTCTGTTTTTCACCTTTACCCTTTACCCCTTCCCCTTTCCCCCCTCAAACATTTTATGCTCACCGACGAAACTTTCTTTTCTTCCGTCGCCGAACTCGCCGCGCTGATTCGGGCGCGCAAAATATCGCCCGTCGAGTTGGCGGAAGGTTATCTCGCGCGGCTCGAACGATTCGGCGCGCGTCTCGGTGCGGTCGCACACGTGATGCGCGAGAGTGCGCTCAAGGAAGCGCGGCAGGCGGAGCGCGAGATTCGCGCGGGTCGCTACAGAGGTTTGCTGCACGGCATCCCCTACGGCGCGAAAGACCTGCTCGCCACGCGCGACGCGCCGACGACTTGGGGCGCGACGCCTTACAAAGATCAACGCTTCGACTACGACGCAACCGTCGTCAATAAACTTCGCGACGCGGGCGCAACCCTAGTCGCCAAACTCGCGATGGTCGAACTCGCGGGCGGCATGGGCTACAACCAGGCGGACGCGAGTTTGACGGGCGCGTGTCGCACGCCCTGGAACACGGATTATTGGAGCGGCGGTTCGTCTTCGGGGCCGGGCGCGGCGGTCGCCGCCGGACTCGTCGCCTTCGCCATTGGCTCTGAAACTTCCGGCTCGATCATCACGCCTGCAGCCTTCTGCGGAGTCGCAGGCTTGCGTCCGACTTACGGCATGGTGTCACGACACGGCGCGATGGCCTTGTGCTGGACGCTCGATAAACTCGGCCCCATGTGTCGCACCGCAGCCGACACGGGAATTGTGCTCGCGGCAATCGCGGGGCACGACCCGCTCGATGCTTCGTCACAACGCAGCAATTTTCGTTACCCTTCTACGCCAGCGCGCACGCAGAAGAAGACTATCAGCGTCGCCGTGTTGAAAGATTCTTACGAGAAGGCGCAAAAGGAGGTGCGCGAAAATTTCCTCGCCTCGCTCGAAACGTTGAAGCGCGCGGACAAGCGCGTGCGCGTGGAGATGGACGTGAAGCTGCCGGATTATCCTTACGGCGCGGCGGTCGGTGCGATTGTCGATGCTGAGGGCGCGGCGGCGTTTCGCGATATCATCGAGTCGGGGCGCGTGCGCGAACTCGCTTCGCCCGAAGGGCGCGTCGGCGGCTATTCCGCTTCGCTCGTCACCGCCGTTGATTACCTGCACGCGGTGCGCCTGCGCGTGCCTGCGCGCCGCGCTTGGGGCGAGTTGTTTCAGAAGTACGACTTGCTCGTCGCGCCCTCGCGTGCCACAGTGTCTTATCCAGTCAGCAAAACGTTCGACCAGGCGTGGCCGGGCATCGGTGCGTCCTCGCCCATCGGCGCGAGCAATCTCGTAGGCGTGCCCGCCATCTCCGTGCCGAACGGTTTCGGGCAGGCAGGCTTGCCCACGGGCATTCAATTCATCGGCGCGGCGTGGAGCGAACTCTTGCTCGTCGAGACAGCGGACAAGTACCAGCAAGCGACCGACTGGCACAAGCGACGACCCGACCTCAAATAAAAGTATGAACGCGGAACGATGAAGTGGACGTTTGAAGTATTCCTCTATCCGCCTTCGGCAGCAATTTCAACTCTCTCTAACAGACGCGGCAGATCGAGCAGGAGCGCGACCGTGCCGTCGCGACGCGCAAATGCGCCGCTGACGCCGCGCCAGCGCGTCGCATGGCGTCCGAGACTGCGCACCAGAGCCTCGCGCTCGCCTTCGATTCTATCAACCGCGATGACGAACCTATCCGGCACGCGCTCGCTCTGCCACCCGTCCGCCTCGTCTCGCTCCCGCTGCATCACCATGACGGGCAGCGAATCGGACGTGCGCTCCACCTCTGTCCTCTCACCTTCGAGCAGCGATCGCAGCGAGATGATCGGAAGTTGCTCGCCGTGCCAGCGCGCTGTGGGCTTCGCATCGTCGCCCGCGATGTCATCCGGTTCGAGATAATCGCTGGCTACGACGTGGCTCGCGTCAAACGCGTATGCGTACCCGTTCGCGTACACGACGACGACGCGTACGAGCGCGAGCGTGAGCGGCACGCGCAACTCGAACGTTGTCCCCGCGCCGCGCGTTGCGCGCACGCGCACATCGCCGCCCGCGCGCTCCAAAGCATGCTCCACCGCGTCGAGACCTACGCCGCGACCAGACACAGTGGAGATACGTCCGGCGGTGGAAAAGCCTGGACGGAAGATCAGACGCAACGCGTGTTCGTCTGTGACGTGCGCGCCCGCTTCGATCAAGCCTTGCGCGACGGCGACGCGCGCCACGCGCTCCGTATCAATGCCGCGCCCGTCGTCCGCCACGCGCACACGCACGCGGCTGCCCTCCGCCGCCACTTCGAGACGCACGCGCCCGCGCGCAGGCTTCCCCGCCGCGCGACGCTCCTCCGGCGTCTCTATCCCGTGATCAATCGCGTTGCGAAGCAGGTGCAGCAAAGGCTCGCCGATCTGCTCCGCGAGCGCGCGGTCAACACGCACTTCGCCGCCCGCAACTTCCAACTCGATCTCTTTACCGGCAGCGCGCGCCGCGATGCGCGCCGCACGCGCCGCGCGTTCGAGCACGGGCATCAGCGGTTGCATGCGCAAACTCATCACGCGCTCCTCCAACGCGCCGAAATCTTCCCGCAGACGCTGCGCACGCGCCGCCTCCTGCGTCGTTGCAGCGGGGACGCCCGCCTCAACGCTCGTCGTGTGTGTCTGTTCAAGCACGGCCAGCGTGTCCGTGAAAAGTTCGTGCGTGGCCGCGACGAGTTCGTCGAGTTCCTGCAAAGGCACACGCACAAAAGTTTGAGCCTCAGACGCGCGCGCAACATTCGACTCATCCGGCTTCGCGCTCAAAAGCGACTCCGCGCCTAACGGTTCGCTGCCGAATAATCGCTCATCTTCGCTTGTCGCGTGCGCGCCAACCGCGCGCGCGTCGGCATCGTCGTTGCCCTGAGTTTCGTCGCCCGTCCAGGCGATCTTCGCGCCGAAGGGGACGAGATAATTTTCTAGTTCTTCGCGCGCGCAGTTGGTCGTGTAGAGAATGCGGAAACTGATCTCGTCGGGCGCACCGGCGGGGTCGCCCGGAAACGTGGAGATGACTTCGCCGCAAGCGGCGAGCGAGGCGGTGAAGCGTGTGAAGTGTTCGTCGAGCGTGGCGAGATCGAACGACGCGGCGAGCAACGTCGCGCGCGCGCCTTCTTTCATTGACTCGCTCAGTTGACGCTGTTCGGCGGCCGACAAAGCACGCGCGATCTCTTCGGGCAGCGCGACGGCGGCGCGCGTGCCTTTGTTCGTTGCATCGTCAACAGGCATTTGTTGCGTGCCCGCGTGGTGTCGCAATTGTGTAAAAATGTCGGGCGCGAATTCGAGCGGGACATCGCTTTGCGCGGCGGATGCGAGGGCGAGTGCGAGAGCGTTCGTCGCATCTTCGCAGGTGTCGATGACGGCATCGGAGAGCGGCGCGCGTCCGCTGCGGATGGCGTCGAGTAGGTTTTCAAATTCGTGCGCGAGTCGGCTGAACGACGAGAGTTCGTGGATGGTTGAGGCAGTGCCTTTGAGAGTGTGGACGTGGCGAAAGATGCGCGCGATCAACTCGCGCCGCGCTCGCCCATCCGTTGCGGCATGGACGCGGCGCAGGCGTTCGATGTCTTTGAACAGAGCCTCGATCCGCTCGTCGGCTTCAACCAGAAATTCGCGCAGCAGTTGATCATCCATCGAATGCGATTATAGCGGTAAGAGGGGAAAGGGGAAGGGGTAAAGGGGAAAGGTGAAAACAGGAAGCGGGGCGCAGCATTTTCAATGGTTACGCCCCGCTTCTCTTATGGCTTTCTACCTTTTACCTTTAACCCTCCCCCTTTCCCCTGTATCGCGTCGTTCAGTTGCTTGCGCTCTGCCGTGAGAGCGTTTGTGCGCGTTCGACGAGTTGGATGAACTCTGTGCGGTAGCCTTGCGCGTCCGCGCCTGCGGCGGCGCGTGCGAGTCCGGCCACGTCCGAGTAGCGCACGTCGCCTTTGTATTTCGAGTCGCGCAGGAGCATGCCGAAGCCTGCGACTGCCGAAGAGAATTTGAAGTTGTTGGATGCACTCTCAAGCGTGCCGCCCGCGTCCGACACCCAGACGCTCAAGAGTTTGCTCGCGTCTGCGTCGGGGTCTTTGTAGCGCACCTTGATCGTCATCAACTCGCGGCTGCTGGCACTCGCGGAAACTTCTGCGGGCTTCTGGTACTTCAATTCGTCAACGCCGGAGTTGTCGAACTTCTGCCCGAAGGGGACGACTTCGTAGAGCGCCGTGACGGTATGACCAGCGCCGATCTCGCCCGCGTCTTTCGTGTCGTCGTTGAAATCCTGATCGCGCAGGAGACGGTTCTCGTAGCCGATGAGACGATAGGCAGCGGCCTGTCGCGGGTTGAACTCGACTTGAATTTTCACGTCCTTGGCGATGGTGGCGATGGTCGCGCCGAGTTGGTCGCCGAGCACTTTGCGCGCTTCCTGCAACTCGTCTATGTAGGCGTAGTTGCCGTTGCCCTTGTCTGCGAGTTTCTCCATCGTCGCGTCTTTGACGTTGCCCGTGCCGAAGCCGAGCACGGAGAGGAAGACACCGCTCTTGCGTTTCTCTTCGATGAGACGCGTGAGTTCGCCTTCGCTCGTCGTGCCGACGTTGAAGTCGCCGTCGGTGGCGAGGATGACGCGGTTGATACCGCCGCGTATGAAATTCTCTGTGGCAACTTTATAAGCGAGTTGAATGCCTTCGCCGCCGTTGGTCGAGCCTCCGGCTTCGAGCGCGTCGAGCGCGGCGATGATTTCGCCGCGACGGTCGCCCGGCGTGGATGGCAAGACCAGTCCGCTCGAACCGGCGTAGACGACGATGCTGATGCGGTCGCGCGCAGAGAGTTGTTCGGCGAGCATGCGTAGCGACGATTTAACGAGCGGGAGTTTGTCGGGCGAGTTCATCGAACCCGACACGTCGAGCAGGAAGACTAGGTTCGCGGGCGGCAAGTCTTCCTTGTGTACGCGCTTGCCCTGCAAGCCGATGTGTACGAGGCGGTGCTTTGCGTTCCATGGACACGCCGAAACTTCCGCGTTGATCGAGAACGGCGCATCATTCGACGGCTGCGGGTAGTCGTATGAGAAATAGTTGATCAACTCTTCGATGCGGACGGCGTCTTTGGGCGGGAGTTGGCCGTCGCGTAGGAAGCGGCGCGTGTTGCTGTAGGAGGCCGTGTCAACGTCAATCGAGAAGGTGGAGAGCGGCGCGCGCGCGACCTCGAAAAAAGGATTCTCGTCAATGTGGCTGTAGGCTTCCGTGTTGAACTCTTTATCTACGGTGCCGTCCGCGCGGCGGCTAAACTCACCGATCCTCTCCCTGCGCGCGACCGGAGAGTTCGGCTGCACCAACGGCGCCGATGTTTCACTGTTGGCGACGACGGGCGCTGGGCCGTTGTTGGCCGTCGTCGCCGTGTCTTTGCCCTGCGACACCTTGCGACCACTTTCGGGCATCTGGCCGCACGAAGACAGCAGGAGCGCGGCGACGACGCACAGTGCGATCCAGCGTAGGCGTGCGCTACGGCTGCGGCGCGGCGAATTGAAAGGGGGAAGGCGACGGTCGAGGTTGGACGAGGGGCGTGTGCTTTCGTGTGCGTGGCTCATAAATCCTCCTGCGTGTGTTTGTCAAACTTCGTAACCTTGCATCCACTTGAATGCGCGCGCAGGACGAAACTTGCAGGAGGCGGAAAAATTTTCCGTAGGGAAGGGCAGCCCCGACAGGGGCTTGTTCAACGCGTGTTCCGGCGAGATGCGGAGCGTGGCGGAGTAGTTGGCGGCGTGGACTCCGGCGCGGGCGGCGGGCCTGTGTAGCGATAGTGACCCGTGATCTTCCAGGCGAAGAGGATATCTTCGATCTTCGGCCCTTGCCCGATGTTGTGCATGATCATGTACCTGCCGGGCGTCGCCGAGTGTACGTCAACGATGATGCCGATGTGCGTCTGGGAGGTGTTCAAATCCCATGTGACGATGTCGCCGGGCTGGTAGTCTGCGGCCTCGTCGGTGATGGGGAGCGAGTGGCCTTTGCGCTCGAAGAAGACACGCAAGTTCGGCACGCGGCGATGATCTATGTTGGTGTCGGTCGTGCGCAAATTGAACTGCGTCGGGTAGCGCGAGAAGTTCGCCTTCATGTCCTCGTGGACTTCCTTCTGCAAGTCTATGCCGAGCGCGCGGTAGGAGCGTATGACCTCGTCCGTGCAGACGCCCTTGTCGGAAGGCACGTCGCCGTTCGGGTAGTCCAACTTGTAATATGTCGCGTCGTACTCGACCTCGTGCTTCGTGCGCTCGACTGCCGCCGCGACGAGACGTTCGAGCACGGGCGACTCGTAGACGGGTTTAGGCGTGGGCGTCGCCGTCGCAGTAGTCGCACGCGGCGCAACAGTTTGCTCCCCGCGTTGCGAGGCGGCGCGCTCGACGCTGCACGCGCCGCCCGCTAAGACGACGAGTGCGCAGAGGATTGAGACGTAAAGAGAGATTTTCCGCGACGGCATAAGTTGAAAGCTCGCGTGCCGGTTTTCGAGGGCGGCCATGTGATGTCGAAATTGTACGGCAGGGTTGCGCGCGAGGTGAGCGCGGATGCAGTGCGAAGCGGAAAGTGATAGGCTATTATTCGAGCACCAACCGCAACAATTTGGGAGAGCGTGCCCCGCAGCTTGTGCCGCGAGCCTGCGGCGTCCATCGAATGAGGTGACGAGACCTTGAGCGCACAACAAAATCAGACAGACTACTCGCAATTCATCGCCGAAAACTTCGGCGCAAACGCCAATTACGTCGAGACGCTGTTAGACCGTTTTCGCAGCGATCCTTCGCTCGTAGACGAATCCTGGCGCGCCTACTTCGCGGAGATGCTAGGCCAGACGCAAGCACCAGCGTCGCCTTCATCCGGCACGTCTGCCGCATCATCGGGCAACGGCGCAACGACGGCGGCGACGACACCCGCGCCGCGCGCAGACGGCAACAGCAGCGCGACGACAACGGCGACAAACGCCGCTGCCGCCACCGGAAGCGCAGCACAAAGTACACCCGCGACGCCCGCCGCGAAGCCGACACCCGCTACGACACCTGCGCCCGCTGCTGCTGCGACGGCACAGACGCCCGCCTCTGTCGAAGCCGCGCCGATTCGCGGCGCGGCCTTGAAGATCGTCGAGAACATGGAGACGAGCCTCTCTGTGCCGACGGCGACCTCGAACCGGCAAGTGCCCGTCAAACTGCTCGAAGAAAATCGCGGCATCATCAACAAGCATTTGAAGGAGCACAACGGCGGCAAAACTTCCTACACGCACCTCATCGCCTACGCTCTGCTTCGCGCGCTCGAAAAATTCCCGCAACTCAACGACGGCTTCGCGCTTGTCGAAGGCAAGCCCGCGCGCCTGCGTCGCACGGCGGTCAATCTCGGCGTCGCCATTGACGTTCAGAAGAAAGACGGCACGCGCTCGCTCCTCGTGCCGAACGTCAAAAATGCTAACGCGCTCACGTTCTCGCAGTTCATCAAGGCTTACGACGATGTGGTGAAGCGCGCACGCGAAGGCAAACTCGGCCTACCCGATTTTCAGGACACGACCATCTCGCTAACTAACCCCGGCACGATCGGGACGGTCGCTTCGACGCCGCGCCTCATGTCCGGCCAGTCCGTCATCATCGCGACCGGCGCGATTGAATACCCCGCCGAGTATCACGCGATGTCTGCGGAAGCACTCTCGCAACTCGGCATCAGCAAGACGCTCACGATCTCTTCGACCTATGATCATCGCATCATACAGGGCGCAGAGTCGGGAGCGTTCCTCGCATACGTACACGAACTTCTGGTTGGCAAACATGAGTTTTACGAGAGTATCTTTCTCGATCTCGGCATCGCCTACCAGCCGATGCGTTGGGCTGTTGATCGCAATCCCGCGCTTCTCGGCGGCGACCGCACGCAGGAGCAGATCGTCAAACAGGCGCGCGTGCTCGAACTCATCAACGCCTATCGCGTGCGCGGCCACCTCATCGCGGACATTGATCCGCTCCACGCGATGCCCGTACATCATCACCCCGAACTTGATCTTGAAACTTACGGCCTGACGATCTGGGACATGGATCGCACGTTCATCACGGGGGGCTTGGGCGGCAAGGAGCAGGCCAGCTTGCGCGAAATTCTGGACATCCTGCGCCGCGCTTACTGCGGCAAGGTCGGCACGGAATATCGCCACATCCAGAGCAAGGAACAGAAGACCTGGATACGCGACCGCATACGGCAGGAGTTTGTCGATCCCGAACCAATATCGACTGAGACGAAGAAACAACTGCTCGAACGCCTGATCGCCGCCGAACAGTTCGAGCGTTTTCTGCACACGAAGTATCTCGGCGCGAAGCGTTTCTCGCTCGAAGGCTGCGAGACGATCATTCCGCTCTTGCATCAGTTGATCGAAGCGGCGGCGGCCAAAGGCGTCGAAGACATCACGCTCGGCATGGCGCATCGCGGTCGTCTGAACGTGCTGGCAAACGTCGTCGGCAATTTCTCGGAGCGAATATTTACGTCCTTCGAGGGTTCGGTGCATCCGAACTTTCCTGCGGACGAAGGCGACGTGAAATATCATCAGGGCGCGAAGGGAAAACGCGAGACGGCGAGCGGGCGTAGCGTAGAGATCACCGTCTCGCCGAATCCGAGCCACTTGGAATTTGTCGATCCCGTAGTCGAAGGCATGGTGCGCGCCAAGCAGGATGCGATGAACGCAGAGCGCGAGGAAGTGATTGATCGCGCGCTGCCCGTTCTGTTGCACGGCGATGCGGCGTTCGCCGGTCAGGGCATCGTGATGGAGACTTTGAATCTCGCGGAGCTTCGCGGCTATCGCACGGGCGGCACGATCCACATCATCATCAACAACCAGATCGGCTTCACCACTTCGCCCGAAAAGGGACGCTCGACCATCTACTCGACGGACGTTGCGCGCATGACGCAACTGCCGATATTTCACATCAACGGCGACGACCCCGAAGCAGCCTTCCGCGTCTTGCGCATCGCGCTCGACTACCGGCAGGAGTTCAACAAGGATATTGTTCTGGACGTGATCGGATTCCGCCGTCTCGGCCACAACGAGGGCGACGAGCCGAGCTACACGCAGCCCTTGATGTACGCGCGCGTCAAAGCGCATCCGGGCGTTCGCACTGTTTATGCCGAGCGACTCATACGCGAGGGCGTGCTGACCGAAGCCGAAGTTGAGGGCATGATCAAGGAGCGCGTCGCATATTACGAAGGCGTGCAGGCGCGCGCCAAAGAGATCGTCGCGAGCAAAGCCAAGCGTGAGGAGTTGCCGCCCGCGATTGTCGAAGAAGACGGATCGGAAGTTGTCGAAACGGGCGTCTCGGCTGATGTGGTGCGCGAGATCGGGCACAAGATCGCGGTCGTGCCGCAAGGCTTCAGCGTCAACCCGAAGATGGTTAGCCAACTCGCGCGGCGCGCGAAGATGGGCGAGGGGCAGACGCCGCTCGATTGGGCGTTCGGCGAGGCAATGGCCTTCGGCACGCTCGCGCTCGAAGGCACGAACGTGCGACTCAGCGGTCAGGATTCGGGGCGCGGAACTTTTTCACAGCGCCACGCGATTTTGTACGACACGCTGACGGGCAACGCCTGGACGCCGCTTGCCGAACTAGCCACGCGCGAGAACGGGCGTCCGCGTGTCGAAGTCTTCGACAGTTCTTTGTCGGAGCAGGGCGTGATGGGTTTCGAGTACGGCTATTCGGTCGAGGCTCTGGACGCGCTCGTGATGTGGGAGGCGCAGTTCGGCGACTTCTCGAACGGCGCGCAGGTCATCATAGATCAATTCATCGCGCCCGGCGTTGACAAGTGGCAGCAGCCTTCGCGCCTCGTGCTCCTCTTGCCGCACGGCTACGAAGGGCAAGGGCCTGAGCACTCGAACGCGCGCCTCGAACGCTACCTACAACTCTGCGCCGAGAACAACATGCAGGTTTGTTACCCGACAACTCCCGCGCAATATTTCCACTTGCTGCGACGACAGGTAAGACAACAGACCGCCCGCCCGCTCGTCGTGATGACGCCGAAGAGTCTGCTGCGCCTTCCCGCCGCGACCTCTTCCGTCGCGGAGTTGACGACGGGAGGATTCCTGCCCGTGATTGACGATGCTGAGATCACGCAGCGCGCGGAAGTGCGGCGCATCGTGCTGTGCAGCGGGAAGGTCTATTACGATCTGAACGCGGCGCGTTTGAAATCGGATGATCGTAAAGTCGCCATCCTGCGGCTCGAACAGTTCTACCCGTTCCCCGAACAACGTTTGCGCGAAATCTTCGCGAGCTACCCGAACGCGTCGCAACTCGTGTGGGCGCAGGAGGAGCCGAAGAACTACGGCGGCTGGCACTTCGTAGAGCCGCGCCTGATGGGCATGCTCCCCAAATGCGAGCGGCCTTACTACGTCGGGCGCACAGCATCGGCCAGCCCCGCCACAGGCTCTTACACCATACACGAACTCGAACAGCGCGATCTCGTAGACGGCGCGCTCACCACCGACGCGCCCATCATCTCAAACGCCAGCACGGACAAGTACGCGGGCGAGGCCGACTCCTAAACTACGCAACGGCATGAGCAAATGAAAATAGCCCGGCGATTCGTCGTCGGGCTTTTTTTTGTTCGCGTGATCCGTCAGTCGTGTTTTCTGCGCGTTAATGTTCAGGAGCGGAGTGCTCCGACTCACCTCGTCACTTCACCGGACGATAGTTCGTCCCGCGTTCCCTAAGTGTGGAAGGAAATAATCATGTTGAGAAAATCTTATTTTTTGTCGAGAGTCGCGTTGATTGCGCTCTTCGCGTTGTTTGTGCTCGCGCCCCTCTCGCGCAGCACGGCGCAGGAAATCGGCACGAGCGTAGGCTCGGAGCAAACCCCCATTGACATACGAAACGAGGATTTAACGTTCGTCGAAAATCTGCCGTCGCTCGGTTTCAGCTACGGCACTAAAGTCAGCCTGGACGTGGTCAACACAGGCTCGCCGGGCGAGTTTGCCACCGTCCGCGCCGTCGTGCCGGATGGCGGCGGCGCGTTGACGGTCGCTGGCGTCACGTACAAGTTGCTGCAATTTCACTGGCACGCGCCGAGCGAGCACGAGTTGAACGGCCAGAAGTTCCCTATGGAGATGCACTTTGTTCATCAGGCCGCAGACGGCACGCTGTCTGTGGTCGGCGTCTTCATCAAGAGCGGCAAGGAGAACAAAGAACTGGCGAAGATTTTCGCAGACTTACCGGCGCAGACGAACGAACACCGCGCGGTCGCGCGTCTCAACCTGACGAAGTTGTTGCCACGCAATCTCGAATCGTTCCGTTACGCGGGGTCTTTGACCACGCCGGATTTCGCGGAAGGCGTGAGATGGGTTGTGCTGGCAGAACCTATCGAAATGTCTTCGGAGCAGATCGCGGCCTTCACGGCGCTGTTCCCCGAAGGCAATTCACGCGAGGTTCAGCCGCTTAACGGGCGCACCATCCTGACCGACGTGGAGACGCATGAGGATAACGATAATTGATGCCGACGCGAAGATAAGCGACGGCAGGACGATTGGCGAAACATTCATGCCGGAAGTCTTAAGGGATACCGGCTTCCGGCGTGCGGGGGCGGGGTTCGGGGATTGACGCCCGAAGCCCCGCCGTCGTTATGTGGGTCAGGGTTTTTTAGGCGGCGTCTCTTCCTCGAAGTCGCCCTCTTCGATGATCTTCACTTCACTGCCGAAGCGTTGATAGTTGCGGAAGCGTATCTCGTTGCGCGTCTGGTAAGTTTGCTGCTTGTATTTCGTCGTCAGTTCGACTTCGGATCGCACAGGCAAAAGATACTTGCGACCGGAGATGTCCACCCAATCGTAGTCAATCGTGTTTGTGGCGGCGACGATGGGGAAGTCGTGCGGGATGTCTGTCGAGATGTTTTCGACGCGCAGGACGCGGAACGCCTCTCGATCAATCCACACGCGCCCGCGATAGCCTACGCGCGCGACGAGCGGTTCAGCGCCGGGCGACTGCGTCACCTTCAAAGTCTGTTTAGAGTTTTCGAGCTTCACCGTGTACTCGTAGATGATCGCGCGCCGCGCGCCGAGTGTGTCCGTGTCAACGGCTTGAAACTCGGTCTTCGTTTGGTCGGCGAAGAGATCGCTCAGCGTGGAGACAAATTCGCCGGTCGAACTCGTGCCGCCCGCCTGCTCGTAGCTGCCGCGCTCCGTCGCCTCTTCGGTGGCGGGCAGGCCGTTGACGGCGAGCAGTTTGTATCGCTCGCCTCCCGCGCTCTCGCGGTAGCTGACGGCGACCGTCAGTTGATCCGTCTGCGAAAAGTTTCGAGTCTCGCCGCGCGCGAACGAGCGACGCACGAGTTGGCGCACGACGAAATCGGGCATTGCACCCGCCGCCTCGCGCGTGGCCTTGTGTGTGCGCTCCAACACCTCCGACGCTTCGACTGCGGACGGACGCGCCGCCGCGCCCGCCGGATTCAAACGCCGCCGAGCCGCTTCTTCGAGCGTGCGGCGCAAGAGCGCATCGTTGCCGCTCTTGGTTGCGACGACGGAGCGTATCCCCGCCGTCAACTCGAAATCAATGCCGCGCCTGCGTATCTCCTCAACCACCGCGTCGCGCTTCTGCGGCTGCGACGGCAATTGATAGACGAGCCGCACGAGTTCCTGACTCGTCAGAGGCTTTTCGACTTGCGCTGCCACGCCAGCGACACAGAGCGCGATAAGAAGCGACGCGACGAGCAACACTTTGATAGACGCGGCTGTGATAATTCGTTGGTTCATAAAAAGACTGTCCGTTGTCAGTAGTCAGTTGTCAGTTGTTTTTTGTCTGGTCGCAGTAATTCTTTCATCTTTAGCCACTCGCTTGATGCACACAAACAACTGACAACGGACTACTGACTACTGACAGAATCGTGCTATTGCACGCGCGAGAATTTCGACGCAAGAGTTGAGTTCGTCGGCGGGCACAAACTCGCCTGTGCGGTGCGCGGTGCGTATGCTGCCCGGCCCGAAGACGACCGCCTCTGCGCCCATCTCCGTCAACTGCGGCGCTTCCGTGCCGAAGGCGACCGTGCCCGCCGCCTGCCCGCTCAAACTTTCCAACTCACGCACAAGCGGCGACGACGCGCTCGTCTCCGATGCTTCATCAAGTCGCAGAACTTCAATCCTTGCGTCGAAGTCCGGCTCGGCGGCGCGTAACTTTTCGACCTCCGCTTGGATGAGTTCGAGGGCGTGTGCGGCTGCCTGCTCGGGGACGGGTCGCCATTCGAGCGTAAAGCGGCATTCGCCCGCGATGATGTTTTTGGCCGTGCCGCCGTTGATGACGCCGACGTTGAGCGTCGTGTACGGCGGATCGAAAGCGGCGTGCTGCTGTTCTTTCAATAAATCCGCGACCATTTCAATGCGCGCGACGAGCCGCGCCGCGCGGAAGATTGCCGACGCGCCGAGCGCAGGATACGCGCTATGCCCCTCGCGCCCGCCGACGCGCACTTCGGCGAGACAATAACCTTTCCCCGCGCGCATCGGTTGCAGCGAAGTCGGCTCGCCGACGATTGCATAGCGCGCTTTGAGTACACGCGACTCCGCGAGACGCTTCGCGCCGAGGCAACCAACCTCTTCGTCCGCTGTGAAGACGAGCGCGAGCGGTCGCGCCAGCCGTGCGAGATCAATTTGCCCGATGGCGGTCAGCGCGGCGGCGATGAAACCTTTCGTGTCGCACGCGCCGCGCCCGTAGAGTTTGCCCTCGCGCTCGGTAAGCGTGAGCGCGTCCGTCCACGCCGGATCAAAAGGGACGGTGTCGGTGTGCCCGACGAGCGCGAGTTCAACTTTCATCTCGTCCGCGTTCACTGAGGGCGGGACGCAGACGAGGTTGAACTTCTTGACGCCGCGCTCATCCGTATACGGAAACATGCGCGCGCATAAGCCCAGGCTTTCGGCGCGCGCGGCGAGGTAAGAGATGATCTCCAAGTTGGAGCGCGCCGAGACCGAATCGAGGCGAACGAGTTCGGCGAGTGTCTGTTCAACCTTCATATCGAATTAATTTTAACCACCGCCGCCGTTCCGATCCCTCGTCACGATCTCGACGAGGCCATTGACGATCTTTGCCAGATGAGAAAGGTCGGTTTGGGTTTGGGAAATATCTTTCTGAGTTTGAATTTGCGCTTCCCTAAGTTGAAACTGCGCTTCACTAAATCGAATCTGTGCCTCGCCAAGCTGACGGACAACTCCGGCCAGTCCACGCACTTCTCCTTGAAGCAATTCTTGATTCTGCTCAAGTCTGTCCAGCGACTCACGCAGCTTTTCCTGCTGCTCGGTAAAAACTTCTTGCCGCTGCATCATAAATTTGAGGATTCGCTGCATCTCTTCGTTCGTCATTGCGCTACTCCTGACTTGGGGAGGTTGAGCGTGTGGGCTTTCACTGCCATAGCCTGCGCTGCAAATTCGTGAAACGTTCGATGATCTCATCTTGCGCGCGGTGCTGTCCATCTTCGACAACGCGGCGACCGCCGACTACTACGTCGCGGACGGCTGTGCGCGCGAGCGAGAAGACGATGGCGGGCAGCAGGTCATCAGTTCCCGCTCCGGCGATGGAGAGATCGTCAAGCGCGACGGTGAAGAAATCTGCGGGGCGTCCAACTTCGAGCGCGCCGCTACTGCTCGCGCCGATGCTGGCCGCGCCGTTCGCGGTGGCGCAACTGAAGAGGCGCGCGGCGAGCGTGGAGAGGCTGTCTGATTCGTTATCGGGTTGACTAATTGACGGGTCGGCTGTCGTGTCCGTTTGCGCGTTTGGCTGCGGCGCGAGCACGGCACGTTCGAGTTTTTGCAGGCGCAGGTGGTATTCGAGTTCGCGCGCGTCTTCGAGTAGATCGATCTGCGTGTGGCTGTCCGTGCCGAGCGAGATGCGCACGTTCGCGTCGAAGAGCAGGTCTGCGGGAACGATGCCGTCGCCCAGATTTCGTTCGGTCGTCGGGCAGGCGCAGACTTGCGCGCGTGCTGCGGCGAGCGCGTTCACTTCCGCTTCGTCAATGTGTACGGCATGGACGGCGGTGAAGCGTTCGTCGAGCAAGCCTTCGTCGGCGAGTAAGCGGACGGGCGTGCGCCCGTGTTCGTCCAGACAGGCGGCGACCTCTGCGGGCTGCTCTGCGACGTGCATGTGAACGGGCAACGCGTGCG
>DATFGP010000013.1:0-263659 GCA_035249365.1 Pyrinomonadaceae bacterium
CCTCAACAGCAACTCGAAGACGCGCGCACAAGTGCTGCGCGAGGTGGTCGAGAGCAACGAGGTGAAGAGCAGGATGTTCAACGACGCGTTTGTGTTGATGGAATACTTCGGGTATCTGAGGAGGGATGCTGAAACGACAGGGTTCAACGCGTGGCTGGCTTATCTGAACGCGCATCCGACAGACTATCGCACGATGGTCAGGGGTTTTATCAACTCTGTGGAATATCGCAAACGCTTCGGCACACCCGGCCCTCCCCTGCCCGGCTTGACTCAAGACTGACAAGTCAGGGGAAAGGGAAAAGGGGAAGGGGCAAAGGTTAAAGGAAGAAAGAGCAGGCGACGAACGCTATGTTCTTTAACCTTTCCCCCTTACCCTTTCCCCTTTTCCCATCTAAGCCTTTCCCGATCCGGTCGGCTGCTCAACGCGCGGCGAGGCGCGTGCGTGCCTCTGCGGCTTCGGGGCTGCGGGGATAGCGTCGAATAATTTCGCGCCACGTCTCGCCGTCGTAATGAAAACGCTTCGCGTTGCGATCAAATGTGAACGTGACGCCCTGCCGGTTGTAGCGATCCAGTTCGTTGAAATTCAAAAAGTAACTCTCAACCGGAGCGCCGCCCGCTGCAATCTCGCGTTCGTCGAGACGGCGTGCGGCGTCGCGCGACAGTTTCGCCGCCGCCTGCTCGGCCTCGTCGCCAAAGAGCAAGAGGACTGCGGGACGCAAGGGCGAGCGCGTGAAGTTGTCTAGAAAAATGCGCGCACGCGCGATGCGTGCGAAATCCTCCGAGCCGCGAATCAGACGCAACAACTTCTCGTCGTCGCCCGCGCGTGCGGGCGAGGCGACGCTCTCCGCAGGCAGCCAACCGCGCGTCCGCCGCGTCACCGCCACGCGATAAAAATTCACGCCGTCGCCTGCGCGTCGTGCGCCCGTGATCGAAACGACGCGCCCGCGACCAAGACGCTGCACGAGCCGCGCCGTCAAACGTGCCTCGTCCCTGAGCGCGGCCAGACGCTCGTCAACCACGATGGCCTGTCCGCCGCCCACGACATGCGCGCGACGTTTTTGTTGCGCGTGAGCTTTTGTAAATGACATAAGCAGCAGGCAGGCGCACGACGATGTCAGTAGCAACTTGAAGAGATGTGAAGTGTCGGCGTGATGCGTGACGAATGCTCGCTTGAAAGTTGGCAAGAGTCGAGACATGTAGATAGATGCTCCTTTCGCTTTGTGTGAGGTTGGGGCGAACAGGATGCGCCGCGCGCTTTCGCAGCAGCGTTCGTGCTTTAGCGCGGGGCGCGGCGTCGTGGGTTTGCCGCTAAGAGTGCTTCGAGTTTCGTGCGCGCCGCTGTGGTGGGTTTTGTGCGCGTTGCGGCGAGTCCGCCGTGATGAAAATGGCAGATGGCAAGTGCGAGCGCGTCGGCGGCATCGTGCGGCTGCGGCGTCTGTTTGAGCGAGAGCAACACGCGCACCATCTCCTGCACCTGATGCTTCTCGGCAGCGCCGTAGCCAACCACCGTCTGTTTGACGAGGCGCGGCGCGTACTCTGCGATCTCCACGCCCGCACGCTCCGCCGCGACCAAGATCACGCCGCGCACCTGTCCGAGTTTCAGAGCCGTCTTCACGTTCACAGCGAAGAACGCTTCTTCGACCGCGCACACGTCGGGGCGAAAACGCGTGAGCAATTCTTCGACGCCGTCTGCGATCTTCAACAAGCGCGCCGAGAAGCGCTCGCGCGGGCTGGCCTTCACCGTCCCGAAGTCAACCGCGCGATACTTTCGCCCGTCGCCTTCGACCACGCCCCAGCCTGTCGTCTCGCTTCCCGGATCAATGCCAAGCACGCGCACGTTTATCTTTATACTTCAAATAAATTTTGTCGGCGACAAATAAATTCATTACCAAACAAATAAAGTCGTTACCTAAAATGACTACTAGACTTAATTTGTAAAGACTTATGACTTTCCGGTCTTACGGCTCCCATAAAGGACGTTATGATACATCAATCTCCTGATCGCGTATCTCTTATTTTTCGGGTCGGTAATCTCTGATGAAGTCCGACCCTTCTCACTTCGAGATGCCGTCGTCATGTGGGTGGAAGACCGGCAGGTGGAGTCCCCAAAGGATGGCGGCGATGCGCATCGCCGCGACCGAGATCATCCCGGCGAGCGTCGCCACTTCGCGGGCGACGCCCGCAGACTGCAAGACAAGATAGAGTGTCGTGCCCGCAATCGCCGCGCTCGCGTACAACTCGCTGCGCCGCAGGATGAGCGGAATCTCTGCGGTGAGAACGTCGCGCATGACGCCTCCCGCGACGCCCGTCATCGTGCCCATGATGACCGCGATCAGGTTGGGCAGCCCCGCCTGCTCCGCGATCTGCGCCCCGCCGACCGAAAAGAGGGCGAGGCCGAGCGCGTCGGCCACCGCCAGAGAGTTGCGTGGCGGGACGCGCACGCGCGCGTACAGGAGCGTGAGCGCGGCGGCTGCGACGGCGACGAGGATGTTCGTCGTGTCCGCGATCCAGAAGACCGGGTGACGGTCGAGGAGGAGGTCGCGCAGCGTGCCCCCGCCCACGGCGGTGACAATTGAAATGACGATGACGCCAAAGAGGTCAAGCCGCTTGCGCCCGGCAGCCAGCGCGCCGCTCGTGGCGAACACGGCGACGCCGAGCATCTCAAGCACGTAGCGCATCGCAATCACGTAAAGGACTTCTCAGTTGAACCCGGGATTTGTACGGGTAACTTAATACCAGTTTTTCGCTATCGGGTGAACACTCTGGCGGCAGGTGGTGCTTGCGCCGTCTCGTACTAACAGGGTCGAGCCCTGTTAACTATGACGACATGCCGAGAAGGCTGCGTGCCATTCTTTTTGACTTCCATCTTCTTCACTCCTTCGGCCGATTCCCTCATTAGTGCCCCCGCATCAGGGCTCGACCATGACCTTGAGCGCCTCGCGGTCGTTCATCGCACGGTAACCATCGGGCACGCCGTCGAGATTCGTGACGCGGTCGAAGACGCGCCCCGGCTCGATCCTGCCTTCGAGCACGTCGGGCAGCAGTTCCTCTATGTAAGCTCGCACGGGGGCGGGGCCGCCGCTCACGGTGATGTTGCCGTAGAAGGTTGGCTGCGCCGAGGGTATCGCCTCGTAGTGCGGGACGCCGACGCGTCCGACCGCGCCGCCCGGTCGCGCGATCTGGACGGCGGTTAGTGTCGCCTGCTCTGTGCCGACGCATTCGAGGACGGAGTGTGCGCCGAAGCCGCCGGTGAGTTCGCGCACGCGTTCGACGCCCTCGTCGCCGCGCTCGCTCACCACGTCCGTCGCGCCGAACTCTCTGGCGAGCGCGATGCGGTCGGCGTGACGACCCATAATGATGATCCGCTTTGCGCCGAGACGACGGGCGGCGATGACTCCGCACAGGCCGACCGCGCCGTCGCCGACGACGGCCACCGACTTGCCGGAGCCGACACGCGCGGCGACAGCCGCGTGATGTCCCGTGCCCATCACGTCCGAGAGCGTGAGCAGCGACGACAACAGCGCGTCGTCCTTGCCCGTCGGCAGTGCGTAGAGCGTTCCGTCCGCCAGCGGGACGCGCACCGCCTCGGCCTGCGCCCCGGCGACCTCCGCATTGCCGAAGAAGCCGCCGTGTACGCACGAGGTCTGTAGCCCTTCGCGGCAGAACTCGCATGAACCGTCCGACCAGGCGAACGGCATGACGACAAGGTCGCCCCGCTTGACGGTGCGCACTTGAGACCCGACCGATTCGACAACTCCAATAGCCTCGTGCCCCATGACGACGCCTGACTCAGTCGGCTCCATCGCCTTGTAGGGCCAGAGGTCGCTGCCGCAAATGCATGCGCGGCTGACCCTGACCAGCGCATCCGTCGGCTTGACTATCTGCGCGTCGGGAACGTTCTCGACACGAACGTCGCCTGCACCGTACATGACTGTTGCTCTCATGATGATCTATCTCCAGTTGTCCTGTTTCCTACGCGACGTTCGAGATCGGCGAAGCGCGGGTCGGAGCGCAAAGGGTCGAGCATGGGTTCGACTTTGATGAAGGCCAGGAAGCCGGAACGTTCGGCGTAAGCCCGTTCGAGACAGGCGAACGCCTGATCCGTTTCGCCCAAGCCCAGATGGATCATCGCGAAGTAGTAGGATGAAACGTATCTCTCCTGCGGCAACGCTCTCAACTCTTTGATGATTTGTTCCGCCGCGTCGCGCTCCCCCGCGAGCGCGAGGGCGTAGCCGAGATGCGCCTTGAAGGTCACACCGCCTCCTGAGTGCGTGTGTGCCTGTCGGAATGCTTCTATGGCTTCGTCAAGTTTATTCTGCTGCGCGTACGCTACGCCTAGATTCCAGTGTGCGAAGGCGAACTGCGGGTCCATTTCGAGCGCCTTCCTGTCCTGTTCGACGGCGCGGTCGTACTGGCGCGCGAAGTAGTAAGCCCAGCCGAGACTCACGTTGGCAAAGAGCGAGAGCGGATCGACGCGCTGCGCGTGGAGACATGCGCGTATGGCTTTCTCATGCTGCCCCATCGCTTTGAAATAGAAACTCTGGCCGTCGTGCGCGTTCGCGTTGGCGGGATTCAATTCGACGCCGCGTTTGAACTCGCGTCCCGCCGCGGCGAAATCCCAGTCGTAGAGTAAGCGGAAAAATCCGAGCGAGGTGTGAGCTTCGGCGAGTGCGTCGTCCAGTTCCAGAGCCTTGAGCGCCGCCTCTTTAGCTTTCGGATACCACTCGGCGGGCGCACCCTCGCCCGTTGACGAAGCGAGAAATGCGTAGGCATCCGCCAGCCCCGCATGTGCGAGCGCGTATTTCGCATCGTGTGCAATCGCCAGTTGAAATTGTTCGATGCCCTTTTTGATCCAGTCGGTCGTGCGCTTGTTCGTGTAGTAGCGACCCTTGAGATAAAAGTGATACGCGTCCGGGTTGTCGGTGAAACGCTTGGCGAGCCGCTTGCGCTCGTCGCCGCTCAGGCGCAGACGCAACTTCTCGCTAATCTCCTGCGCGATCTCTTCCTGAATCGCGAAGATGTCGCCCGGCCTGCGCCGGTACTGCTCGCCCCACAACTGCGACTCCTGCTCCACCTCTATCAGTTCGGCCTTGACGACAAGCAACTCGCTCATCTGCAACACTCTTCCCGTCAGCACCGCACGCACGCCGAGAGCGCGCCCGATCTCCTGCGGGTCTGTTTCATCTCCCTTGTAACGAAAGACGGTGCTGCGCGGCACGACGCGCAACTTGGGAAGCTGCGACAGGCTGTTGATGATGCTCTCCGTGATGCCGTCGGAGAGATATTCCATCTGCGTCTCCGTGCTCGCGTTGGCAAACGGCAATACTGCGAGCGAGTCTATGACTTTCGACTTCGTGAAGCGACGTTTGCGCGCCGCTGCCAGCGGCATCGTCAGCGACGCCGAAGTGTTTAGATCACGCTGCGACGACGCTCCGGCGGGAAAGATCGCCGTCGGCGCAAGCTCGCCCTCAGGCGTGGGCAACTTCAAGCGCGTCGCCTGCGATTCGGCAGAGGCGAACGGCGACGAATCAACGACGAGCGTTGCGCCGTCGTGGCGACAAAACTTCAGCGTCTCGTCCGCGTAGGTCTGCTGGCATGTCGGACAGCGTTTCATACGGCGGCCTCAAGGTAACTCTGCATAACTTCTGCGAACCGCTCAAACAGAAAGTTAAAAGCAGACCGCGACAGTTGCATCGAAATAACTATCGCGGCCTGCTTCGATTCATACGTCGAGATTGCTCAGGCGTTCGCCATCTCAGCCTCGTCAATGTCGAAGTTAGCGGAGACTTTTTGCACGTCGTCGTGGTCTTCGAGCGTCTCCATGAGTTTGAGCATCGAGCGCGCGTCCGCGCCCGTGAGTTTGACGTAAGACTTCGGAACCATCTCGACATCGGCGGCCTGCGGTTCGACTCCGGCCTTCTTCAACGCTTCATGCACGGCCTCGAACTGTTCCGGCGCGGTGATGATCTCGAAGTTGTCCTCGTCGTCGCGCAAATCTTCCGCGCCCGCCTCCGTCACGATCTCGAACAACTCGTCCTCGCTCTTCGCCGACTTCTCGACGACGATGTAACCCTTCTTCTCGAAGTTCCATGCCTGCGAACCAGAGACGCCGAGCGCGCCGCCATTCTTCGAGAAGGCGTGACGAATTTCTGCCACCGTGCGATTGCGGTTATCCGTCATTGCCTCGATCATGATGGCGACGCCGCCGGGGCCGATGCCTTCGTAAGTGATCTCGTCGTAGTTGACGCCCTCTTCCTCGCCCGTGCCGCGACGTATGGCGCGCGCGATGGTGTCGTTCGGCATGTTTCCGGCTTTGGCGTCGGCGACAGCCTTGCGCAGGCGAGCGTTGGCGTCGGGGTCGCCGCCGCCCGTGCGCGCCGCGACGGTGAGTTCTTTAATCAGTTTGGTGAAAAGTTTGCCGCGCTTGGCATCGAGCGCGCCCTTCTTATGCTTGATGGTATGCCACTTGGAATGTCCAGACATTTTTACAGAGTTCCTTGTATGCGTGTTTAATCTGAAGATGCGGAAGGCGACTATATCACGCGTTTTTTACGCGCCGCAACCGGCTCAACACAGAGGTCAGAGACTAGAGGTCAGAGGCCAGTTTACGACTCCGCGCTTTTCTTCAATTCAATTTACTTCGCGCTTACTAAACTCAACAACCGCTCGCGCGTTGCGCCCGCGACGCGCACGAGTTTCGTCTTCGACGCATGACCGCTCTTGATCTCTACGGCGCGCACAGGCACGCCGAGAGCGCGTGAGAGCGTGCGCGCGAGTTCGACGTTAGCCGCGCCTTCGACGGGCGGCGCGGCCACACGCACGCGGAGCGCCCCGTCATGTTCGCCCGCCACCTCGCTCCGCGAAGCGCGCGGGACGACGCGCACGGCAAACGTGATCGCGCCGCCTGTCTCCGTGCATTGCAACATGAATAGTTTTCGTCTCTATAATTTTTATGTTACTTCCGAAGACGTATTTTGATGAGGACAATAACCGAAGAATCCAAGAGAGATATTACAATTGAAGCAGAGCACCCGATAGCCATCAGGCAATCCTTCCTTCATCAATGTTTGAGCAGTATTACTTCCAGCCTTTTTGCGATGTTGTGAGCCACCACCATTGATATGGTCAATAGTCATAAACTCGAAATTATTCTCGCCGCAGCAAGCACAGCAGTTTGCGCCCTCGCTGTAATGAGCAATTACAACTTTCCTTAGTGCTCGCTGGGATTCGCTGCGACATGTTTTACATTGAAGTTGGTAGCCATCTTTTTGGAAGATGTTTTTATTAAACTCGCTAATCAACTTGGAGTGTTTACATCTAGCGCATCGTTTTCGGGTTATGGTAGAAGCATCCATAATAATCTACGCTCCAATCTTAAAGCCTTTATAAGTCTGCGGCGTTTATGCGTTACAGGATCAAAAACGCAGGAGCGTGCCGCGAATGGCCGCCTGAAATAGCCAGATGATGAGGAAGGCGACGATGGGCGAGATGTCGAACATGCCGAGCGGTGGGATGATACGGCGCAAGGGCAGGAGCAGAGGGTCGGTCGCCCAAACCAGAAAACGCATCACACGGTTGCGCAATCCAACCATGCCCCAGGAGAAGATGATGCGGATCAAGATCAGCATCGCGTAGACGCCTAGGAATCCGTAGAGCAACGCACCGACGAGCGCGACGGGGCGACCGAGCGCGGCGAAGACCACCACGCCGTTGATCGTGGCGATCACGTCGGTCGCCAGTTGCAACGCGAGCCAGCCGACGAGTATGACGATTAGGATCGTGACGAGCGGAGCCATGTTGGGCGAGAAGCCGAAGCCTAAGAGCGAACGGCGCACGGGGTTGACGAACGGGTCGGTCAGGTTGCGCACCGTGAGGACGGGGCGGCTGAACGGGTTCAAGTCCGCATAGTTCAGCGCCAGACGCAGCAGCATCAGCACGATGGCCGCGATGATCAAGCCGACGATTGCCATGCTGACGAAATAGAGCAGCGTGGCGAAAAATAATGTGAGTTCAGGCATAGGAATTTGATATTACTGCTAACAGAGCGTGCGCCATGTGTTCGACAGCGCGTGCGCGCAGGTCAACGCTGTTCGCGCTCGCCGAAGATCGCCGTGCCGATGCGCACCATCGTCGCGCCCTCCGCAATCGCCACTTCGTAGTCGTGGCTCATGCCCATCGAAAGCTCGCCGCGCCCATCTCGAAACGCCCCGCGCTCGCGCAACTCGTCGCGCAATTCGCGCAGGCGTCGGAAAAATGGACGCACGCGCTCGGCGTCTTCGTAAAACGGCGGGAGCGTCATCAAGCCAGCGAGCCGCACGTGCTCGCAAGTCGCGGCCTTTGCTATCAACTCCGGCAAAATGTCTTCACGCGCGCCCGCCTTCGTCGCTTCACCGGCAAGGTCTACCTGAAAGAGCACTTGCAACTCATCGCGCCCCTCTTCCTTACACATGCGATCCAGACGCTCGACGAGCTCCGCAGAATCTACCGCGTGAATCATGTCGAAAAGTTTGACGGCGCGGCGCGCTTTGTTCGATTGCAGATGCCCTATGAGATGCCAGCGCGGGGCTTGAGCGCCGCCTGCGGGCGCGTCGCGACGAATCGTTTCGATCTTCTCTTCGGCCTCCTGCACGCGGTTCTCGCCGAAGTCGGAAACGCCCGCCGCAATCGCCTGCCGCACCATTTCCGCCGAATGCGTTTTGCTGACCGCGATCAAAGTGACTTCTGCGGGCGTGCGTCCCGCGCGCACGGCGCAGTCCGCGACGCGCCCGCGTATCTCGTCCAGACGCGAACTGAGCGCATCAATTGTCTGCACCGTTTTCGTCATGCCGTGTTCATCTTCGCCGCACAATAACTGTCAATGGGAACGTCAACGGCTGAACTATAGCAAGCAGCGCCGCCCGACAGCAACAACGCTTCCCGCCGCACTTCAACTCGCAGAATCACACTATCGAAACGCACGCCCGAACGCCTGCTTGACACTCCTGCGCCCCGCTCCGTATGATTCCTTCACGGCTCAAGCGGATGTGGCGGAACTGGCAGACGCGCAGGTCTCAGAAGCCTGTGATGGTGACATCGTGGAGGTTCGATCCCTCTCATCCGCATAAAAAGCAGAGGTCAGAGGCTAGAGGTTAGAGGTCAGTAAGAAGCAAACTGCTTTCACTGATCTCTGACCTCTAGCCTCTGACCTCTTTTCAGTTTATTGCTTCGGATGCGGCCTCCGGCGTTTGCGCCGAGCGCGCGTCCACGATGAGGAGCGGTTGTTCGTCGAAGAGCGTGGAGTTGATGAGCGTCTGCACCCAGTATTCGCCGGGCGTGTTGAAGGTGACGTTGACGAAGAAGCTGACGTTGTCGCTGTGGCCGCCCTGCATGATCTCGAAGGGTGCGGGTTCGGAGACGACGATGGCCTGCTTCTTGTCCGGCGAAAGTATCCGCACCTCCGAGAGATAACGCCCCTCGCCGCGCCAGTGGTTGACGACGGCGAACTTGATCAACGCGACCGGCAACTGCTGCACCAGCATGTTCTGAAAGACGCCGACGAGCGTTAGCTTGTTGCCGACTTCCAAACGCACGTCGTCGCAAAAGATCGTGTAAGAGAGTTCGAGTTTATTCGTTCGATTCGTTGTGCTCATTCAATCTCCGATTTCGATTAACTTTAGAAAAAGCATTTCGCAGCCCCGCCGCGCCTAACCAACGCTCGCGAGCAACTCCTTAAATTCCTGCTCGCCTATGACCTTCACGCCGAGCGTCTGCGCCTTGTCCAATTTTGATCCGGCCTCTTCGCCCGCGACGACGTAGTTTGTCTTCTTGCTGACCGAAGAGGTGACGCGCCCGCCGCGCGCTTCGATGAGTGCGGCGGCTTCGTCGCGCGTCAACGTCTCAAGTTTGCCGGTCAGGACAAAGAGCAAACCTGCGAACGCTTCCGACTGCGCGCCTTCTCCGCTGCTGCTAGCGCCCGCCTCGATCTCCGTGCGCACGCCCGCCGCGCCGAGCCTCGCGCAGAGAGCGCGGTTGCCTTCGTCCGCGAACCAATCGTGTACGCTCTCGGCGACCGTCAGACCGATCTCCGGCACGGCGTCGAGTTCTTCGACCGTCGCAACGCCGAGTCGTTCGAGCGTGCGAAACTGGCGCGCGAGGATGGCGGCGGTGCGTTCGCCGACGTGGCGTATGCCGAGTCCAAAAACGAGTTGCGGCAGATCGCGCGTCTTGCTCGCCTCGATCTGCGCCCGTAGATTCGAAGCGGACTTCTCCGCCATGCGTTCGAGTCCGGCCAACTCTTCGTGCGACAGCTTATATAAATCCGCGACATCCCGCACCATCTTCTTCTGCACGAATTGATCTGCGAGCGCGTCGCCCAGGCCTTCGATGCGCATCGCGCGGCGCGAGGCGTAGTGCAGCAGGCGCGCTTTGAGTTGCGCAGGGCAATCCGCCGCCACGCACCGCGCGACCACTTCACCTTCGGGACGCGACACGACGCCGCCGCACACAGGGCACTTCTTCGGCATCCTGAAACGCTTCTCTTCACCCGTTCGGCGCGACTGCACAACCTTGATAACTTTCGGAATCACGTCGCCGCTCTTTTCGATTGTGACCCAATCGCCGATGCGCACGTCGAGCCGCTTGATCTCGTCCTCGTTGTGGAGAGTCGCGCGGGCGACGGTGCTACCGGCGACGAGCACGGGTTCGAGATGCGCGACGGGCGTGAGTGCGCCCGTGCGCCCGACCTGCACGCCGATGTCGAGCACCTGCGTCGTCGCCTGCCGCGCCGGATACTTGTAGGCGATAGCCCAGCGCGGCGACTTGGCCGTCGCGCCGAACTCGTCCTGCAACGCGGCGGAATTGACTTTGACGACGACGCCGTCAATCTCATATTCCAACTCGTCGCGCCGCGCCTCCATCTCGTTGCAAAACTCTATAACTTCCTCAATAGAAGGACAGAGCTTTCGATGGCTGACGCGGAAGCCCGCGCCCGCCAACCACTCCAAGCCTTCCCAGTGCGTCGAGAAGGCTTTGCGGTCGCCCGCGATCACGTCGTAGGCGAAGAGATCGAGTCGGCGCGAGGCGACGATCTTGGGATCGAGTTGGCGAATCGTTCCGGCGGCGGCGTTGCGCGGGTTGGCGAAGCGCGGCTCCTCCGCCTCCTCACGCTCGGCGTTGATGCGCTCGAAAGTTTTGCGCGAGAGATAGGCTTCGCCGCGCACTTCAATGTTCGGCAAATCAACCGCGTCCTTCTCGTCTTTCAGACGGAGCGGGATCGTGCGAATCGTGCGTACGTTCTGCGTCACATCTTCGCCGCGCCGCCCGTCGCCGCGCGTCACGCCGCGCACGAGCACGCCGCGCTCGTAGTGCATAGAGATCGAGAGTCCGTCGATTTTCAACTCGGCGACGTATTCGAGGCGGCGACCGTCGGCCAGACGCTTGACGCGTTCGTCGAAGGCGCGTAGGTCTTCGATGTTGTAGCTGTTGTCGAGCGAGAGCATCGGGCGTCGATGCACGTATTCCTCGAACCCTTCGGCGGGGCGACCGCCGACGCGGCTGGTAGGACTGTCGGGCGTGGCGAGTTCGGGATGCGCCGTTTCCAACTCTTGCAGCCGCGCCATCAGCGCGTCGTAGTCGGCATCGGAAATTTCCGGATTGTCGTAGACGTAATAAAGCTCCTCGTGATGACGCAACTCATCACGCAGTTGTTCGATCTCCTGTGCCGGACTATTCGCGCGGGTGGAAGTTTTCGCCATGATGTTGAAAGTGACTTTAAGATTTCTCCAATTTGAATGGGATTAAAGATTCCAGCGTCGGTGCAGAGTCGCGGCGATCATCTTTCGCGATGTGCGCGAGGCGATGTATGAGCCGCCCGAAGTACTTGATGCCCTGTACGAAATCTTCGAGGCGTATGTTTTCGTCGGGAGCGTGCGGGTTCGAGCCTGCGTAGCTGACGCCGAAGGAGACGAGCGGTGTCGGCGGCAAATTCACGCCGCAGACTGCGCCAATCGGGCCACTCGCAGGATCGAGCGGGTAGACGATGGGACGCGCGCCGTAAACTTCCGTCGCCGAGTCAATCGCCGCGCGTGCGACGAGCGATTGACTCGAAGCTTTTGCGAAAGGCGCGCTCGCGATCTCTATGATCTCTATGTCTTGAAAACCGCGCGCGTCCAGGTGTTCACGCAAAAGCGAGATGATGAGCGCGGGCGAGAGATCGGGCACGAGGCGAAAGTCGAGACGCGCGACGGCCATGCCCGGCAAGACCGTTTTCGCGCCCGCTTCGGTGTGGCCGGTGTGTATGCCGCAGATCGTACACGTCGGCCCAAATATCAATTCTTTAGTGAGCGCGCGTCCGGTCATGCCGCGCACCCAACTGTTGATCCTGAATTCGCGTTTGAGTCCCGCCTCGTCGAGTTCGAGTTGTTTGAGAGACTTCGCATCCTCGTCGGCGATGGGCGCGACGTGCGACGAGAAACCGTCAATCGTGATGACGCCTTTCGGCGAGACGATTGTTGAAAGCGCCTGCACGAGATTCCACGCGGGATTCGGCACGACGCCGCCCCACTTGGAATGCAGGTCGGTGCGCGCGCCGTAAGCACGCAGTTCGAGAAACGTGATGCCTTTGAAGCCGAGACTCAGCAGCAAGCGTTCTTTGGTGTCCTTGTAGCCGTCGTCCCAGATGCAGCCGTCGGCGCGTAGCATCTCAGGATTCTCCGCCGCCAGACGGTAGAGGCTCGGACTCCCCAACCCGTCCTCGCCTTCCACGATGAAACGCAGGCACAGCGGCAGCTTACCGAAAGTTTTTTGATACGCCTCGACGGCGGCGAGGCGCGCAACGAAGTCGCCCTTGCTGTTGGCCGCGCCGCGTGCGTACAACTTCCCGTCGCGTACCGCCGCCGCGAACGGCCCCGAAGACCATTCGTTCAACTGCCCGACCGGCTGCACGTCGTAATGCGTGTAGACGATGTAACAATGCGAACCCGCGCCGAACTCGCCGTAGATGATCGGGAAGCCGCTCCCGATCTTGAACGAACGCGTGCCCGCGCCGATGCGCTGCATGGACTGTTCGACCATCTCGGCCATCGCGCGCATCCCCGTGCCGCGCGCCGCCACCGAAGGCATGCGGCACAGAGCCTGCAACCGCTCGGTGAAAGCGGCAGCATGGCGTTCAACATAACGGTCGAAGCGCGTGAACGGCATAAGAAAACAGTTACGAGTGACAAGTGACGAGTGACAAGCAAGAACAAGTTGAAAGAGTGGCCGTCGTTTGTGACTTTCGTGTGCGTGACGAGCGACGAGATCAAAGACAGGGTTTCTGTTTTAACTTGTCACTTGTCACTTGTCACTCGTCACTGTTTTTGGCACTTGTCACTGTTCACTATAAAAAAGATAACACGGGCGCGCGGGGTCGCGCTCGAAACCGGCGCAGACGAGACCTGCGGCGAAGTGTTTTTGAAACTCGGAGCGCACGCGCAGGAGTTCGCTTTGCGCCGTCAGGCCGTCTTCGCGGCGGAGTCTGTTCCAATCGGGGGGAATTTCGACGATGGCGGCGGGCGGGTTTGCGTGCGCCGGACGCTCGCCCCGCGCGCATTGTTCGACGCGCGGCGTGCGCAGTTCCCACTGCGCGATCAGACGGTCGCTGTCTATGTTGAACTCTTTGCCCTCGGCGAAGGCTTCCGTTCCGGCGTCCCAGCCGTAGAAGTTGACGCCGTAAGAGCGTATAACCACGCCGAGCCGGTTGAGATTGAAGTGCGCGTTGCGCGACTGCATTGGCTCGAACGTCCAGCGTATGAAGTTGCGTCCCTCAGACATCGCGCGCTCGCGTTGCGCCCACTTGAGCCGCGCGCCCAAACCGCGATTTTGATACGCGGCGGAGACGGCCATCATGTGCGAGTAGCCGATGATCTCATCCGTGCCGCGCACTGCGACGAGATGATGCACGAAACCTACGAGTTCGCCTGCGGGCGAGAACGCGCCGAGTATCCAGCCGCCCGCGAGGCGCGAGACAATCAGGTGTCGGCGCGGCGAGAGTTCCAGATCGGGCATCCCGAAAACCTCGCGCTGCAAACGCACGCACGTATCAAACTCTTCAATCGTCGTGCATTCACGAATCAACACATCGCCGCCGTTGCCTTGCGGCGCGCGTCCAACCGTTTCCGTCTGCCGTGTCATCGAAATTTCGCCCTGCCCTTCGGGGTGTCGTATGAAACTCGTTGATAATAATTCAGATGAGTTTCGAGTTTCAGGTTTCAAGTCTCAAGTTAAAGAGCGAAGAACCTCTTCAGACTTGAAACTTGAAACCTGAAACTTGAAACCTTCTCACTCCTTCGTCGGATAAGCGGGAAGTTCGAGGCGGACGGTCAAGCCTTGCGGCGCGGCGGTGTCGAGCGAGACCCGGCCTTTGAGCACGGCGACGAGGCGGTGCGCGATGACGAGGCCGAGTTCGTTCATGTTTGTGCCGCGCTCGTTCGGCGCGTCAACTTCGATGGGGTCGAAGATGTGCGCGGCGTCCGAAGGCTGCACGCCCTCGTCGCGTATCTCGACGCAGAGTTCGGCGGGCGACATCAGGAACGCGTTGATCGCAACCGTTCCGCCTTCGGGGCTGCGCCCGATGGCGTGTGCAAAGAAGTTGTAGAGCACCTGTCGCAGTTTGCCCTCGTCGGAAACAATCGTCCCGCAATCCGGCGCGGTCGTGCAGTCGAGCGTGACGCTTTTCCTTTGCGCGAGCCGCCCGACCGCCGCGCACGCCTCGCGCAACATCTCGCGCACGGAAAATTCGTGCAGGAACAGTTCCGTCTGCCCCGCTTCGAGCCGCGAGAGATCGACGAGTTGTTTCAAACTCGTCTTGAGTTGCAGGCCGGAGTTTTGAATTTTCTCGCAGTAGCGTTGCTGCGCAGGCGTCAGGTGCTCGTGTTCGAGCAAAATTTCCGAGAAGCCGAGCATGGAGGTGAGCGGCGTGCGTAGTTCGTGCGACATGCGCGCGAGAAAGAGCGAGCGATAACGCGCCACGCGCTGCAATTCGATGTTAGCCGCTTCGAGCGCGCTCCCACGCTCGCGCAACTCCTCTACGAGTTGTTCGATCTGTTCGCGTTGCTCGCGGAGTGCGGCGGCGCGGCGCGCGTTGCCGAGCGCGATGACGATGGGCGCGGCGATGTAACGCAAGCCGCCCAGAGCCGCGCGCACGCGTTCGGGATGCGAAGAGATGGCGACGATCGAGCCGACGAGCACGCCGCGCGCGTAAATTGGAATTGCGATTCCGGCCTTGATGCCTGTCTCCGCAAAGAGAGCGCGGGCTGCGTCCGAAGCGGTCGCTTCGCCGTCCGGCCACACCTGATACTCGCGCCCGCTCTCTTCCACGACGCTCGCCAGCAGAGAGCCGACGCGCCTGCCCGCATCTTCGTCCATGTGCGGGTGTGTGTGTATGGCGCTTTCGCGCAAGCGCCCGTCTTCGTCGCGCAGGAACGTGATGAGGCAACAGAGATTCCAGTGGCGCAGCAGGATTTCGGAGAAGGCGTCGCAGACCGACGCTTCGGTCGCGTATTCGCCCGGCGCGCAGATTTGCGTGTAGAAGATGTCAACGACTTCCGCGCCGAGCGCAGTCAATTCATCGGAGACAACCCCAGGCTCGACCTTGCTAGAGGACGATTCCAAACTCTTCTCAGCCCGTGCGTTCATCTTAAAAAAACCGCGCGTCCCGCCTTCAAGGGACGACCGAACGTACTTAAATTGTCGGGAGCATCAGTTGTCCGAACTATAAATCGTTGCTCGCACGAGTGTCAACGAAAGGTGGAAAATTGTCCGTTGTCAGTAGTCAGTAGTCCGTTGTTTGTGGCTAACGAGTGAGTAACTGAAGATTGAATTGCACAACTAATGATAGACAAAGAACAACTGACTACTGACAACGGACAACGGACAGCTTTTCCTGTTATGATGCCTGTGGAGGAAGTTGCTGCCTTAACCTGCTCGATGAACGGTCATTTGCGCGAGCGCCCACTCGCCGAACTCATCAGGGAAATCACTGCCGCCAAACTCTCCGGTGCGTTGCGCCTCGCGCGCGAACGCGTGCAGGCTGTCGTCTATGCGGAGGCGGGCGAGATCGTCTTTGCGCGTTCGAATCTGCGCATGCACCGGCTCGCCATCTGCCTGCAACGTTGGGGCGCGCTGCCGGAAGATAAGCTGGCCGCGCTCGTGACGGAGATGATGTCGGACGCGGAGGCGTGCGCGGCGCTCACAGCGTCGGGCGCGCTCTCTAAAGACGCGCTCTCCAAACTTCTCGCGCGGCAAGCCACCGACGTGCTGCGCCCGCTGCTGTTGTGGACGGAAGGCACTTGGAGTTTCGATGCGCGCGCGCGTCTCGCCGAAGACGTGCGCTGCAAACTGGAATTGCGGCAACTGCTACTTGAGGCCGCGCGCCAACTCCCCGCAGAGTTCGTCGCAACGCGTCTCGCAGACGATGCCGAAGTCATTTCGCCCGTCAAGGAACTTCCCGCAGATTTGCAACTACAGGCGCTTGAAGGCTTCATCCTCTCGCGCGTCGAGACGCCGCTCGCGCTTGGCGACCTCATTTCCGTCAGCGGCCTGCCCGACGATCAAACGCGCTCAAGCGTCTACACGCTCGCGCTCGGCGGTTTCCTCGCGCGCGCCGCGTGGCCTGTCGCCCTCTCAACGCAATCTCCCGCGCAAACTCCGGCGACGGGCAAGGTAGCCGCGCCCGAAGCCGCGCCGAAACCTGTCGCCGAAGAAGCGAAGGCCGAACCCGAATCCGCCGCCGTTGCGCCGGATGCAACGCGCGACCCGCGCTCCGAAATTGACGCGCTCTTTGCGCTCGTCTACGACGCAGACTATTACCAGATTCTAGGCGTCGAACGCGCCGCCGACAGCGCCGAATGTAAACGCGCTTACTACGCGCTCGCCAAACGCTTTCACCCTGATCGTTTCCAGCGCGACGCAGACGATGCGCTGCGCCCGCAGGTTGAAGCCGCCTTTATGAAGATCACGCAAGCCTACGAGACTCTGCGCGATCCACGCGCACGCGCCGCCTACGAACTCAAACTCGGCACGCAGATCGGCACGCCCGGTTCGGCTCAGTCTTCCGGTCGCGCCGGTGCGTCTTCAAGTTCGTCCGCGAATCTCTCGCGCGAACAACGCGCCGCAGAGAGTTTCGCGCAAGGGCTGGCCGCGCTCAAGCAGAACAACCTTTCGTCAGCCGTCACGCTGCTCGGCGAGGCCGCGCGCCTCGTGCCGCAACAGGCGCGCTATCACGCCTTCTACGGCAGCGCGCTGGCGCGCGACGTGCGCACGCGTCACCAGGCCGAGGCAGAGTTGCAGACGGCCATCAAACTCGACGCTAACGATCCGGCGTATCGCGTCATGCTCGCCGAACTCCTGCGCGCACTCGGCCAATTGCGTCGCGCCGAACGCGAACTCGAACGCGCGCTCTCGCTCGATCCCAATCACGACGCAGCGCGCCGCATGCTCAACCAGATCAGAAAGAGTGACAAGTGACAAGTGACGAGTGACGAGTGACGAGTTATAAGACATAAGCGATAAACGGCGAGCCGGAAGTTGAAAAAAGATCATACTGTTTAGCTTGTCGTATTCGACCGCTTCTCTATTCACGATTTACGATTTACTATTAACTTCATTCTGACTTGTCACTTGTCACTCGTCACTTGTCACTGAAATTATATGGCTTCCATTCAAACGAAAATGTTGGACGAAGACGGTGTCGCGCGCGATGCGTTCACGCGTCTGGCGGCAGCGGCGGACGAGTTCGAGGGCTACGCACACCCGCACGCCGAACGCATCGCAGCGATCAGTACAGAGTTGGCGAAGTTGTTCGGGTTGGGTCGCGCGGATCGCGCGTCGCTGCGTATCGCTGCGCTCGCTCACGATCTCGGCGAAGTGGCGATGCGCCGCGATTACATACGCCGCGCCGCGCCGCTCACCTTTGAAGAACGGCTCGACCTCGCGCGTCATCCCGTTATCGGCGAACAGGAAGCGGCACGCGCGGGCGCTGATCGCGGCGCGCAACTGCTCGTGCGCTGGCATCAGGAATGGTGGAACGGCACGGGCTATCCCGATGCGCTCGCACGCGAACAAATCCCGCTCGCCGCAAGGATACTCCGCGTCGCCGACGCCTACGCCGCGCTCACGGATGCGCGCCCCTTTCGCCCCGCGCTCACCGAAGAGGAAGCGCGCAAGCATCTCACAGAATGGGCGGGCTTGGAATTTGATCCGCGAGTCGTCCGCGCCTTCCTGACTTTGCGCAATCTCCCCGCGCTACGCTCTTACGCGCGACGCGACGAAGAGTTTGTGCCGGACGACGCGGCGACACCGCAAGCAGAGACGACAAGCGACGCGCCGCGAAGTGAAGCTGAAGAATGGAACGTCGGCGGCCACATTCCGGAGGCGGGAACGAACCCTTACGTTCAGCGCGCCGTGATGGATGCGCCACAGGAGGACGCGATTCTCGATATCAATCAAAACTCCGGCGGCGCTCAAGATTCCGGTACGTTAGCGAACGACGATCAAGATTCAGACGCTTTGACAAAAGCCGACATTTTAGACCGACATGCCTGATTATTCCGCTCCGACACCGCAACGCGGCTGGCTCGCTTTCGAGTTGAGCATCCTGCGCCGCCTACGCTTTCGTTCGCTCGTCAACCCGTTCGCGGGCGAGCCTGATCTGGAAACGCACGTCAAGCGTTGGGGCGTGCGCGTCGCCGCGAACGACGCGGCGCGTTGGAGTTGGATCAAGTCAATCGCCCGCGTCGAAAACAACACGGAAGAATTGTCCGCAGACGATCTCGAAATCCTGCTCGAAGACGTTTACGTGCCGCGTTACAAGCTGCGCAACCCCGCTTTGCGTCGCTGGTTCGGCGAAACCGACGCGTGGTGGTTCGACAATTTGCGCGAGAACGCCGAGCGGCTCGGAGGCGAGATCAAACAATCGCTCGCGCTCAACCTCGGCATGCTCACGGGCGACTACGCGCTCTCCTTCGACGACGAGACGCGCGAACTGCGTCAACCGCTCTCGCGCGTCCTTCGCCGCCTGCACGAGACGCAAGCGCCGCCCTTCAACAACAACCAGCGCAACACGAGCGCGAACAAAGACGCGCGCCACTTTCTAGCCGAGCAGCAGGGCGACCTGCTCTTCCTCCGCCTGCCCGCGCCCGCACGCAATGGCGGCAGCAGCGGCTCGGCGACGCGCGACGCGCTCGCGGCATGGCGCGAGGAATGGGTGCGCGGCGGCACGCAGTTTTGGGATGAGTTTGAAGCGGCGCGTGCAGGTCGGCTCGGCGGGCGCATCGAGACCAAGCAGCAATACCTGCACCTCGTAGAAGAACTGCTCGAAGCAGCCTCGCACCTCAAGGCGTGGGCAATCGCCCACACAGAAGGCGGCTACACGACGACCGAAGAACTCGTCGAAACCATCCGCCGCGTACGCAAAGTCGAAACCATCTACACCAAAGACTTCTCCGAACTCCTCGGCGCGAAAGCGACGATCATCACAACTTAAGAACAGTGACAAGTGACGGGTGACAAGTGACAAGTTAAAGCAAAAGCATTGTCTTTAACTTGTCTTAATTCTTGCTCGTCACTTGTCACTTGTCACTCGTCACTGTTTTTATCACTTGTCACTGTTCTTAATGATGACAACCGTTTGATCGTCGTCGCGTTCTTGCCCGCCCGTCCAGTTGTCAATTTCGGTGAAGATTAGTTGGCGCAGTTCGTCGGCGGTCTTGTTGCGGTTTTTGCGTACGAGATGTGCGAGGCGATGTTCGGTGTACTCAGCGCCGCGCGCGTTGTCGGCCTCGCTGATGCCGTCGGAATAGATGACGAGCACGTCGCCGCGTTCGAGCGTGGCGCGCGCTTCGGTGTAACGCGCCCACTCGAACGCGCCGAGCACCGTCCCGCCTTCGGTTAGATGTTCGATTGAGCCGTCGGCGCGGATGAGCAACGCGGCGTTGTGTCCGGCGTTGGTGTATCGCAGGAGGCGCGTCTCGTCGTCGTAGAGTGCGATGAAGAGTGTGGCGAAACGGTTCGAGTCGGTGCTGTGGCAGAGTTGCTCGTTGATGCTCGCGGCCATTTGCTCGACGGCGCAACTCGTGTCTACGCCCGTCACGCCGCAGGGCATCTCTATGTCCTGACCGCTGCCGCCGACAACTGCTGTCGTGGTCGCGGCGGCGCGCGTGGTCGTGCGCATACGCTCTGCGAGGATGGTGGCCTGCGCGCGAAGCGACGCCTGCAAGTTCGACATGACGAGCGCGGCGGAGATGCCTTTGCCCGCCACGTCGCCGAGCGCGAAGGCGATGAGGCCGGGCGCGATCTCCACGTAGTCGTAATAGTCGCCCGCCACGCCGCGCGCCGCGCGACACTCGCCGACGATCTCTGCACCGCGCAGAAGCGGAACTCTGCGCGGGAAGAGTTGCGCCTGCACGTCCGCAGCGATCTCCACCTCACGCTCCAGCCTCTCGTGCTTGACGCGCTCTTGCAGGAGCGATTCGATGTTGGCGGACATCTCGTTGAAGGCTTCGGCCAGTTCGCCGAGTTGGTCGCGTGAGCGCACGCGTACGCGGTGCGAGAAGTCGCCGCGCTTGATGAACTCGGTTGCGCGATAGAGTTTGTGTACCGTGCCCGTAACGGCGCGCGTCAGCCATGCGGCGGACAAGAGCGCGAGCAGTTCGAGGATGAGGAAGACGACGGCAACGAGGACGAACGCGCGTTGAAAGAAACGTCCGAGGTCGCTCTCTTCAAAAAGTTGGTTCGCCATCGCCATCGCCGAAAAGTTGCAGAGGAACGCCGCGCGTTGCGACACCGCGCCGTCCGTCCAATTCGTCGCTGGCAGCACCATGATCGAACTCATGCTGACCGGATCGCCAAACTGATCTCTGCGGAAGTCAACGACGACTCTGCGCGTGCCCTCCGTGAGCACCATCTGCCGCTCGCTCTCGCGTCTGACGGGGTTGGTCTGCGGCGGGCCGATGGAGATGGAACTGCCTGTCCACCCTTGCGTGATCCTGACGGCGGCGATGTCTGCGCCGAGAAAGAATGGCTGCACCTGCAAATCCGTGTTCAATCGCAACTGCTCGACGAGCACGCGACTCACAGGCACAGCCATCAGCAGCGACACCTCGCGGTTGTCCGCGCGCGCGCGCACGAACGCGCGCACAGAGGGCGTGCCGAAGGCTTCGGTAGACGACGCAGGGGGCGGCAGATAAGCGAAGCCGTGCCACTCGTCGCGCGCTTTGAGCCAGGCGGGCAGCGGCGCGCCCGTCGGCGTCGTGTCGCCTCCGACGCCGCGCACGCGTTCATCTTGCGGCTCGCTCATAAACTGCGCGGCCTTGCTCTCGTCCGGCTTACTACTCGCACTCCACACGGCGACGCGCGCGCCCGGCAGCGATGGTTGAAGCGTTGCAACTCGTTCGTCGAGCCAGGCCTGTTGCGCGGCGCGGCTGCTACTGCTGTTGTCGCCGTTCTGCGGCAGACGCAGGAAAGCCTCCGCGAGCGTGCGCGCGTTGGCGTGTGCTTGATTCTCCTTGTCCACGAGTTGCACTCTGACGATGTGCGTCATCACCTGGCTCAAGCCGAAAAAGTTAACCATCGCGGCGAGCGTGATGAGCAGCACGATGGGCGTCAGCCCTACGAACAGGTAAGTGATGATCAGACGCCGACGGACGCGCCACATCAAACGCCGCTTCAACCAGCGCAAACCTTTGAGGGCATAGTAAGCCGCCGTGCAATAGATGATGATGAGCGCGATTGTGAACAACTTGCCGAAGATGCCTTCGCGGTAGAAGCGGCTGTTGTGTACGAGCAGCCACACGGCAAACAACACCGCCGACAACACGCCCGCGCTCGGCATCACGCGCCGCAACCACACGCGCAACTGTTCGATTGTTTGCTTGCTGCTCTCCATCAATTCTTCAAACTCGCTTACGTCCCGAAACTTCAACTTGTACGCCCTCGAAGTCGGACGTGTTTCAGCCAGTTAAGACGGGCACGGGCTGTCAAACGTTTCTCACGCGGCGCAATTGGAATGCCTCTTTGTTGAGCGTACCTGATGATTAAGACTTGTCACGCTTCGCTGAGCGTGCGCACGTGCGCGCGAGCGGTCGCGCCGAGCGTCTCCAAGTTGTAGCCGCCTTCGAGGCAGGAGATGATGCGCCCCGCGCACGTCGCCTCTGCCCACTCTTTGACCGCGCGCGTCATCTCGACGAAGTCTTCGTCTTCCAGTAACAACTGTCCGAGCGGATCGCCCGCGTGCGCGTCGAAGCCTGCGGAGATTATAACGAGGTCGGGTTTGAAGACGGCTGCGATCTCTTCGATTGCGGCGTCGAACGTGCGTCGGTGCTCGCGCGCGGGCGTCGCGGCTTTCAAGGGGACGTTCAGAGTGTAGCCGCGCCCGCGCCCCTGTCCCGTCTCGCCGCGCGTGCCCGTGCCCGGATACCAGGGGTATTGATGCGCGGAGAAGAAGAAGACCGTCGGGTCGTCGTAGAAAATTCCCTGCGTGCCGTTGCCGTGATGCACGTCCCAATCGACGACGGCGACGCGCTCGATCTCTTTGTAGCGCGACTGCGCATAGCGCGCGGCGACGGCGACGGTGTTGAAGAGACAGAAGCCCATCGCGCTTTCGCTCGTCGCGTGATGACCGGGCGGGCGCACCGGCAGGAAAGCGTTGCGAGCCTCGCCGCGCATTAACGCATCGACGGCGCGACACGCCCCGCCCGCCGCGCGCAAGGCCGCGTCGAGCGAACGCATAGAGACGATGGTGTCCGCGTCCAGATATCCGCGCCCTTCGCTGACGGCGCGTTCGACGCGTTTGAAGTGCTGCGGCGTGTGCGCGGCCTGCACGTCGCCGCGCGGCGCAAGCGGCGCTTCGAGTTCGAGCAACCCAGACCACAACTCCGCGTCGCCGCGCAAAGCGTCCATCACGGCGACGTAGCGCGCGGGACTTTCGGGATGATTGTCGCCCGTGTCGTGCTGCTCGTAGACGGGATGGTGAATGATGGCCGTCTTCATAAACTCGGATTATGCGAGAGCGCAGAGAAAGTCTCAAGTTCCAAGTCCCAAATCTCAAGTCTCAAACCCTCTTGGACTTGGGACTTGAGACTTGAGACTTGAGACTTTCCCTGCGTTAAATCTGTACGGCTACCATGCGCGGCTGTAGTAAAACTCTCACGGGGGCGCAACAAGCGGGGGCTGAAAGGTCAGGAAATTTGCGTTTTCTCAGGTCTTGCCGTTCGTCGCTTCGCGGAATAAGATTTGCACCAAGCGGAGGCTGTATGGTGTCTCTCCCGTAAACATTTTCAGGCAGAATTAATTATCAGGAGACATTTGACATGAAAAAATTGATTGCAACTCTGGCGTGCCTCGTGCTCTTGGCGACCATGCTCATCCCTGACGTGTCGGCGCAGGAACGCCGCCGTCGCTCGCGCTTCGGGCGCAAGGCGCGCACGGCGGCCATCATCGGCGGCGGCGCGGTCGCGGGCGGACTCATCGGCGGCAAGAAGGGCGCGGCCATCGGCGCGGGCGGCGCAGGTCTCTACGCGTTCAACCGCAAGGCCGCGCGGCGTCGCTTCAAAGGTCGCACGCGCACCATCGGCACAGTCGCCAGCGGCACGGCTCTCGGCGCGGGCGTCGGCGGAGCGGTCGGCGGCAAGAAGGCAGCCATCGGCGGCGCGCTCGCGGGCGCGGCGGGCAGCGCGCTCTATCGTCGCAGCCAACGTCGTCGTCGCAACTAAACAAATTCACGCACGAAGAGAGTGGCCGCTTGCTACATGCGGCCACTCTCTTCGTGCGTCTCTCGCACTCGCTGGCCGTGCCAACGCACTTATCCAAAACCTCGCGCGTTTTTATTCCGAACGAATCGTTAATTCAGGAGACGAACTTTTATGTCACAAGATGAAGAGCAGCAACGCAGAAGCCGCGTGGTGGTGGAGACGCCGACGGCGAGGCGCGAGGAAGTTTACACACGCACGACGCGCGTACCGCCTGATCGCGGTGGGCATTCGACGGGCACGGTCGCCATCGTCGCGCTCGTCGCCATCGCCGCGACGGCGCTCATCCTCTTCTTCTGGATGAACAGCGGCACTGACGCGACGAACACCAACGTTAACATCGCCTCGGCTCCGCCGACGCCGATCCCGACTGTGCCGACGCCGCTCGTCGTGCAGCAGCAGCCCATACAGCAGCCGCCCATCATCGTGCAGCAACCAGCGACCACGCAGCCCGCGCCCGTCGTCATCGAGCAGCCCGCGCCCGCGACATCCGCGCCCGTCACCTCTGCGCCTCCGGCAAATTCCGGCGCGGACGATGCGACGCTGGAATCCAAAATCAACAAGAGTTACACAGACGACCCAGACCTCGCGGGCATCACCGTCACAGTCATCAGCGGCAAAGCCACGCTCATCGGCTCGGTCAAAACTCAAGCTCTCAAAGATCGCGCCGAACGCCTCGCTAGCGCCGTCAAAGGCGTCCGCAACGTTGACAACAAACTGATGGTCGAAACACCTTAAGGGCAGTGACGAGTGACAAGTGACGAGTGATAAGAGAAGACACGTGAATCCTCGATCGTCAATCGTGAATAGAGGAAATCAGTTTTCCTCTATTCACGATTGACGATCGAGGATTCACGGCTTTTGCTCGTCACTTGTCACTCGTCACTTGTCACTGTTCTTAGTATCCTTCCGTGTGTTCGCGCAGCCATTCGTTGAGTTCTTCTTCGGTCGGCTCGCGCTGCAACTCGTCGCGTAGACGGCTTCGTAAGTATTCGTGCTCACGCTCGGCGGTTTCTTCGAGCGAGGCGTCGCCGCCCGTTGGTTCGGAATCCGATTCCGAGGCAGCTTCAAAACTCAAACGTTGAATCTCGAATCCGGCGTTGCGGCTCGTCTGCGTAGAAAACATTCAACACTCCTCTTTGATTTCATTCCGGTGTCTGCAACTGCTCGATGCTCATCTCGCCCGTCACCGTCGAAGTTTCAACGATGAGTCCGGCCTCTTCGCCTTGAATCTCCAGCCTGCGAAACTCCCCACGCGTCAAGAGTCGCACCTCTTCGATCAAGCATCCGGCGGGCGCAGGCGTCATACGCGCAAAAGTTTCTCTGTCGAGTCGTCCGTCGTGAAGTTCGCACAACTCGCCTTCGAGATTCGCGCGCTCTTCTGCGCTGACACTTAACTCCTTCAACGCAAGCGACTCCGGCACAAGTCCCATCTCTGCGTCCGCGAAGATCGTCCAGACGAAGCCGATGTCGAGCGCGAGATGCAGCGCGTCGTCCGCCTCGAAGTAGCCGAGCACGGTCGCACCGATCACATGCGCGATGACGTGATCCTGATGCGTGCCTGTCTGCTCCGGCTTCCAGTCGCCCGTCATAGAAGTTGCGACTTAGAGCGCGAAATTGAAGTTGATGAATCCTGAGACGCGCACGGGCTGGCCGTTGATTACCGTCGGGCGAAACTTCCAACGGCGCGCCGCATCTTCCGCCGCACGACGCAACATCTCCGGCCCGTCCGTGCGCTCGACCGCCGCCACAGCGCCCTTCTCATCCAACATCAGAAAGACCGTGACCCTGCCCGATATGCGCGCCGCACGCGCCGTCGGCGGATAGTTGGGCTGAACCGTCTGCGCCGCTTTCGGCAACAGCGATCCGACCTCAATCGGCTTCCCGTCCGGCGGCAACGCGGCCGCTGTCGGCGCGGGCGCTTGAGAGTTGGCGGGCGCAGAAGAAGTAGTAGAAGGCGGTGCGGTTGTCGAACTGCCACTCGTCCTGTTGCTCGCCGTGTTGTTGCCTCCTGCGGCGGGCGCGTTAGTTGAAGTCGCCGGTGCGGAATTGTTCGGCGTCGGTTGTGGGGCTGGCTGGCTCGCGCTCGTCGGGATGGAACTCGTCTGCGTGCGTGTGGTCGAAGCGGGCGCAGCCGTGCCGTTCGTCGCCACGCGACGATCCGCGCCGATGAGACGCTGGCGCGCATCCGTTATCTCGCGCTGCCACTGCGCGCGCTCGTCGTCCTTGCGCGCCAGGCGCACGCGCACGCCCGCAGCCTCTTCTAGTAAAGCCGTCGCGTCCATGTTCCGCGCGTTCTCGTCTCGCAACTGCCGCCCTTGCGCGAACACGCGTTCGATGAGCGTCCGCAGTCGATCCAGATCGCCCGAAGCCTCTGAAGGCAACTCGTCGTCCGCCACGTTCAAACCAAACACGCGGTAGCGTTCGAGGCGCGAGCGCACGCCGCCCAAAATCTGACCCGCCAGCACGAAGTAGGCTCGCGCCGCGCTCTCGCCGCCCGACGCGCGCGCCGTGAACGCTGCGTTCAACAAATTCTCCGCGTAGCTGTAGTCGGCCTGATCTATATAGATTCCCGCGAGCAGCACGAGCGTGATCTCGCGCACAGAAGGATCGACGCCAGCCGTGCGCTGTAACGCTTCGAGTTCGCTGCGCGCCGCAGGAAGATTGCCCGCCGCTGCGAGCGCACGCGCGCGCGTGATCCGGCGCTGGATGCCGTCTGCATCCAGATCGCTCGGAGGAGTTTGGGCTGAAAGACTCGTGACGAAGGCGAGAATTAAGAGCAGGCTGAAACTAACGTTGATGAAACTGGACGTGGAACGAATGAGACTACTTCCCTTCACTATGGCAACTCCGTAAATGTGAAAGCGAGCGTTGACGCTCGCTTGAAGGATGATCTTTGATCAGCGTAAATATTATCGCCCCTCTCTGCGAATCAATCAACTCCGCCGCGCCGGTTTTTTCCGCACCGGACGCGTCGCCTCCTTCTTGCGCTTCGGCGTCTGCGTCGTCGCACCACCCTCATCTCTCTTCGATGCCGGACTCACCGCAGCCGGAGCGAGGCTTTGTGAAATTCGCACGCGATACGCACGCGCGTCGCGCTTGATGGATTCTTCATCTAGCGTTAACAGTCGGCGGTCGCGCATCACAACGCGTCCTTCGATGACGACCGTACGCACGTCCGCAGCCTTCGTCGCATAAACCAGATGCGAATAGACGTTGTACATCGGCGTCTGATTGAGCGCGTCCATGTCAACGACGATCAAATCGGCGCGCTTACCGCGTTCGAGCGATCCCGTCTCGCGTTCGAGATGAAGCGCACGCGCGCCGCGAATCGTCGCCATCCCCAACACCTCGCGCGCCGACACCACGCGCGGATCGTTCGTCGTCAACTTGTGCAGTTTCGCCGCCGTGTCCATCTCCTCCCACATGTCCAGATCGTTGTTCGACGCCGCGCCGTCCGTTCCCAACCCTAAACTCAAATCCGCCTTGAGCATCTCCGGCACGCGCGCCACGCCCGACGCCAGCTTCATGTTCGACTGCGGATTATGCACCGCGCCGACGCCCAGACGTTTCAACAACTCGATCTCTTCGGTCGTCAAGTGAACGGTGTGCGCCGCAATCACGCGGTCGTACAAAAAACCTATGCGCGCCAGATAAGCGACGGGCGACGCAGCGTGATCGCGCGTCACGTCTTCAACCTCTTTGCGCGTCTCCGCGACGTGAATCACAATCGTCGCACGCAAGCGATTAGAGAGATCGCGCACGGCTTTCAGGTGCGCCTCCGAGACTGTGTAAGGCGCATGCGGCGCAATCGCAGGCGTGATCAGCGCGTGCCCGCGCCACTTCTCGATGTACTTCTCGGTGTAAGCCATCGCCTCTTCGTGCGTCTTGTTGTCCGCCACGGGGAAATCTATCACCGTCTCGCCGAGCACGCCGCGCACGCCCGCCTTCGCAGTCTCGTCGGCGATGGCGTCCTCGAAGTAATACATGTCGCAGTAGGTGGTCGTCCCGCCGCGAATCATCTCTGCGAGGCCGAGCCGCGCGCCGACGCGCACGAAGTCCTCCGTCACGTTCTTCCCTTCGGCCGGAAAGATGTATTTGGTGAGCCACTCGTTGAGATCGAGATCATCTGCGAGTCCGCGAAACAAAGTCATAGGGATGTGCGTGTGGCCGTTGATGAGGCCGGGCATCACGACGCGCCCGCGCGCCTCAATTGTCTCTCGCCCCGTGTAACTTTTCTCTATGTCGGCGCGACGGCCTACGGCTACGATGCGCCCGTGCTCGACGGCCACCGCGCCGTCCTCGATCAAGCTCCCGCGCTCGTCCATCGTCACGATTGTTCCGCCGCGCACGACGAGATCAACAGACTTCGGCGCGAAGGCCGAGACGTTCGCGGACGGAGAGATGATGAACGCACACGTAAGAAGAATTATGAACAATGGCCGCACGTGGATTCGAGATAGTTTCATCACGCCAGTTATTTCAGTCATGTTTAATTTGAAGGAGATTTTATCAAGAGCGGATAGCTAAACTTCTTTTGTCTTCCTTTGCGTCTTACGTTTCAACTTTGCGCCTTTGCGAGAACTGTTTTTCACGCAAAGGCGCAAAGAACTAAAACCGAAGGTGCAAAGGAGAACATTAATTTCCGTCGCTCGTTTCATCGAGAAACTTCGCGTCGAAGGGGCGCGGCAGAAGCCAGGCCATTTGCAGCGTCTCCGTGTCGCCGCGCAGGTTGGCGAGCACGACGGGCACGTCTCCGCAAAACTCCCAGATGATCTGACGGCACGCGCCGCACGGCGGCGTCAGACGCTCCGTGTCGGCGACGACCGCGATGCGTTTGAACTTGCGCGCGCCTTCCGAGAGCGCCTTCCAGATCGTCACGCGCTCGGCGCACATCGTCAGTTCATAAGCCGCGCTCTCGATGTTGCAGCCCGTGTAGATCGTCCCGTCTTCGGCTTCGAGCGCCGCGCCGACGCAAAATTTCGAGAACTGCGCCAGCGCACAATTACGCGCGCCCGTCGCCGCCTCGATGATAGCTTCTTGCACTTCTGTTGTAGTCAAATTCTTTTCTTAACTCCTCTTCCGATTCAAATATTAACTTTCATGTTGCGCCGCTGCTGTTCGTCGGCCAGACGCTCGCGGATAGTTCCACTGAGCAGGCCGATGCTCACCTTGTTGTGCCCGCCTTCGGGGATGATCACGTCGGCGCAACGCTTCGACGGCTCGACGAACTGCATGTGCATCGGGCGCACAGTGGCCAGATATTGTTCGATGACGGAATCGGCGGTGCGCCCGCGCTCGGCGATGTCGCGCCGCAGGCGACGTATGAAGCGTATGTCGTCGGGCGTATCCACAAACACCTTGATGTCCATCTCTTCAAGCAGGCGTTTCTCCGCGAAGATCAAAATGCCTTCGATGATCGTGATCAGCTTCGGCTCCATCCGCAGCGTCTCCTTGCGCCGCATGTGGTTCTTGAAGTCGTAGATCGGGAGTTCGACCGCGCGCCCCGCCTTCAACGCTCGTATGTGCTCCACCATCAGGTCGTTGTCAATCGCGTCGGGATGATCGAAGTTCAACTTCTGCCGGTAGTCGAGCGGCATCTGATCGAGATCGCGATAATAAGAGTCCTGCTGTATGAACGCTACTTCGTTCGCGCTCACCGACTGCAAAATCTTATTCGCCACAGTCGTCTTCCCCGACCCCGTGCCGCCGCAAATACCAATGATCATTCGTCGCTCCAACAGCAGTGACAAGTGATGAGTGACAAGTGACGAGCAAGAATGGAGACAAGTTCCTAGTTCTTAGTTTTTAACTTGTCACTCGTCACTTGTCACTCGTCACTGTAGTTTAGGAATCGTTCGTCGCAGCAATTCCGTAAAAGTGGCGCGCACCTGTTCGCCTGTTTCCATAACTTCGGCGTGGTCTATGGGGCGGTCGAGTACGCCTGCGGCCATGTTCGTGATGCAGGAGATGCCGAGCACTTTGATGCCCATGTGGCGCGCGACGATTGCTTCGGGCACGGTGCTCATGCCGACGGCGTCTGCGCCGAGAGCGCGCAGCATACGTATCTCGGCGGGCGTCTCGTAGCTCGGGCCGGTCAACGCAGCGTAGATGCCGCGCTTGAGTTCGATCTTCATCTCCTGCGCTTCGCAGATCGCGGCCTCTTGAAATTCGCGGTCGTACACGTCGGACATATCGGGAAAGCGCGTGCCGAAGCGCGGGTCGTTTGCGCCGAGCAAGGGGTTCGTACCCATCAGGTTCAAGTGATCGCTAATCAACATCAGCGCGCCCTGCTTGAACGAGTTATTCAAACCGCCCGCAGCGTTTGTCAGAACCAAAGCCTTGATGCCGAGCAGCCCGAGCACGCGTATGGGGAACGTCACTTCGTCTAGCGCGTAGCCTTCGTAAAAGTGGAAACGCCCTTGCAGGACGACGAGCGGCACGCCCGCGACACGCCCTGCGACCAGACGCCCCGCGTGGCCTTCGACGGTCGAACGCGCGAAGCCCGGAATCTCTTCGTAAGGAATCGCGACCGTGTCTTCCAGATCGTCTGCGAACGCGCCGAGACCGCTACCCAACACCAACCCGACGCGCGCCTCCTCCGCCGCGCGCGTGCGAATCGTCCGCGCCGCGTGTTCGGCGCGCTCATACAAAGTTGTCGTCGTCGAAGTTTCCATAACTGATTGTCAGTAGTCAGTAGTCAGTTGTTTTTGTCTTGTCACAGTTGAATTTCCATCTTTAGCAACTCGCATAATTGCCACATGCAACTGACTACTGACTACTGACAACGGACATTGTTTTCACTTCTCTTTTTGGTACGGGATGCCTAACGCGCGCGGCGCGCGTGAGTGGCCGATGAAGCCTGCGAGGACGATAATCGTCAGAACGTAAGGCACGATGTTGATGAACTGGACGGGGATTTCGTCGCCCGAAGGCAGCTTGAAGACGCCCTGCATCTGGATCGAAACCGCTTCTGTGAAGCCGAACAACAGGCATGCAAGCATCGTCTGGACGGGTCGCCACTTGCCGAAAATGAGCGCGGCGAGCGCGATGAAGCCGCGCCCCGATGTCATGTTGCGCGTAAAGAGTGACGACTGGCCGATGGACAGGTACGCGCCGCCGATGGCCGCGAGCGCGCCCGACAACAGCACCGCCGAATAACGCACGCGCTTCACGCCCACGCCCGCCGCGTCCGCCGCTTCAGGGTTTTCGCCGACGGCGCGAAGACGCAGACCGTACGGTGTGCGATAGAGCACGTACCACGTCACGGCGACGAGCAAGAGCGCGAGCACGACGGGCGTCCAAGGGATCAAATCGTCTTTGGGAATCTGCGGCGTCGAACCCGAAGAAAGAAACAGCGCGCCGCTCAGCATCGCGGGCACGCCCGTCATCAGGATGTTGATCGCCGTGCCGCTCACGACTTGATCGGCGTTGAAGCGTATGCAAGCGACGGCGTGGATGCTTGCGACCACGACGCCCGCGCCGATGCCTGCGAGCAAGCCGATCCAAGGGCTGCCCACGTAATGCGTCACCGCCGCAGCCGTGAACGCGCCCGCCAGCATCAGTCCTTCGAGCGCGATGTTGATAATGCCTGCCCGCTCCGAGTACAGCCCGCCGAGCGCGGCTAAAAGGAGCGGCGTCGCTGTCCGTATCGTCGAGAAGATGAGCGCGATGGTGAAAATTTCAGACATGAATTTGTCAGTAGTCAGTTGTCCGTTGTTTTTTGTCCATCGTCAGTTATGCGATTCCGTCTTTAGCAACTCATGCGATAGCCACATGCAACGGACAACTGACTATGGACGACGGACAGCTTTTACACTTTCGATCTTTTCAATAAGCCGAACTTGTTGACGGCTACGCGGAAGAACGCTTCCGCCGCGACGAAGAGAATGACTATGGCTTGCAGCACTTCGACCAAATCCTTCGAGACCTTGCCGGAGAAAGCGTCAACGAAGATGCCGCCGCGAATCAACATGCCGAACAAGAGCGCCGAGAGCAGCACACCGACCGGATGATTCCGACCAAGCAGCGCGACGGCGATGCCTGTGAATCCGTAGTTGGCCGAGAAGCCGTCGTAGTAGCGATAGCGATAGCCGAGCACTTCGTTGATGGCGACCATTCCGGCGAGTGCGCCGGAGACGGTCATCGCGATAACGATCTGTTTGCCGGTCGAGATGCCGCCGTATTCTGCGGCGGTCGGGTTCGCGCCCGTCGCGCGGATCGCGTAGCCCCACTTCGTCCGCCACAGGAAAACGTAGACGAGCGCGCAGGCGATCAGGGCGAATATGAACGCGAGGTTCAGAGGGATGCGCTGCGGCAAGCCGGGGATGAAACTGCCGAGTCGCGGCAAGTGTACGCCTGCGCCGACGGGCACGCTCTCCATGATCGGATCGCCAGCCTGTTTGAAGTGATACTGCGTAAAGTAGCTGACGAGCGCGATGCCTATGAAGTTCAACATGATCGTGTTGATGACTTCGTGCGAGCCGAAGCGCGCTTTGAGGATGCCGGGGATAGCGCCCCACACGCCGCCCGCAACGATAGCTGTCAGGATCGCGAGCGGAAGCAGGACGACGGCGGGCAGCGTCATCCACGAATAATTAACGGGCGTGCCGAACACGTCAACGACCGTACCGCCGAACTTAATGCCGACCCAGGCGGTCGCAAACGCAGCGACGTAAAGTTGTCCCTCCGCGCCGATGTTCAACAGGCCACAGCGAAACGCGACGGCGACCGCCAGCCCCGTAAAGATGAGCGGCGTCGCATAGAAGAGCGTGTAGCCGATGCCGTCCGGCCAGGAGAACGCGCTGCCGACGAGCAGGCGGTAAACTTCAAACGGGTTGTCGCCGATAAACCAGACGAAGATGCCGCCGAGCACGAAGGCTGCCAGCACGGCGATGAGCGGGAAATACAGTTCGCGAAGAAGTTTCATAAGAGATTATTTTCCGCCGGTCATCAACAGCCCGATCTCTTCTACAGTCGCTTGCTTCGGATCAACTTCGCCGACGATGCGCCCTTCGCGCATGATGAGAAGGCGGTCTGAGAGCGCCGTCACCTCTTCGAGTTCGGCGGAGACGAGCAGCACGGCGCAGCCCGCGTCGCGCAGTGCGACGAGTTTGCGGTGAATGAATTCGATTGCGCCGATGTCCACGCCGCGCGTCGGCTGCGAGACGAGCAGCAACTTCGGTTTGAGTTCAAACTCGCGCCCGATGATCAGTTTTTGCTGGTTGCCGCCGGAGAGCGCACGCGCCGGAAGATCGGGGTTGGGCGGGCGGACGGCGAAATCGTTAATGACTTCAAGGGCGCGCGCGCGAATGCCACGGTCGTTCAAGAACACGTTGCCGACTCCTGAGACGGCGGGCGGGCGATAATGGTCGCCGAGTATGGAATTTTCCGCGAGGTTGAAATCGAGCAGGAGACCACGCCTGTGGCGGTCTTCGGGGATGTGCGCGATGCCGAGTTCGCGGCGTGCGCGCGAACCTAAACGCATGATGTCGCGCCCGCCCAATTCCACTTCGCCTGTTATCGTGTGCCCCGTCGCGCTGAGTCCCGCGAGCGTTTCGATGAGTTCCGTCTGACCGTTGCCTTCGACGCCAGCGATGCCGACGATCTCGCCCGCGCCGACTTTGAACGAAACGCCGTCGAGCCGACGCGCGCCGCCGTCGCGTTCCGTGATCGTCAGAGCGCGCACGGCAAGCACGTCCGCGCTCGCCTGCGCGTCGGTTTTTTCCACCCTGAGCAACACGTCGCGCCCGACCATCAGGCGCGCCAACTCCGCCGCGTTCGTCTCTCTCGTCTTAACGCGTCCGACGACGCGCCCGTCGCGCATGACCGTCACGTCGTCCGAGATGGCGAGCACCTCCGAGAGTTTGTGCGTGATGATAACGACCGTCTTCCCCTGCTCGCGCATGCGGCGCAGGATGGCGAAAAACTCTTCCACTTCCTGCGGCGTCAACACAGCCGTCGGCTCGTCCAAGATCAACAAACGCGCGCGGCGATAGAGCGCCTTCAACAACTCGACGCGCTGCTGCTGCCCGACCGACAGTGTCTCAATCGTCGCGTTCGGATCGACCGACAACTTGAACTCGTCTGAGAGCGCGCGTATCTCGCGCGCAGCCTTGCCGAGATCAAGCGACGCGATGCCGCCCGTCTCCGCGCCGAGCACGATGTTTTCGGCCACCGTCATCGGCTCGACCAGCATGAAGTGTTGATGCACCATGCCGATGCCGAGCGCGATGGCGTCGTGCGGCGTCTCGATGCGTCGCACCTCGCCGTCAACGAGAATGTCGCCGCCGTCAGCCGTGTAGAAGCCGTAGGCAATGCGCATCGCGGTTGACTTGCCCGCGCCGTTCTCGCCGACGATGGCGTGAATCGTCCCCGGCTGGACTTTGATGCTCACGCCGTCGTTCGCCAGAACGTTACCGAATCGTTTCGTGATGTCTCGCAGTTCTAACATTGTCAGTTGTCCGTGGTCAGTAGTCCGTTGTTTTTGTCCATCGTCAGTCAGCAACTACATCTTTAGCCAGTCATTTTGGAAAGCCACATGCAACTGACAACTGACTACGGACAACAGACAGCTTTCGACATCAGGATTCAAGCCTCGCTTCCATCGTGATCTTCGCGTTGAGTAGGCGCGAAATGGGGCAACCGGCCTTCGCGTTGTTGGCTGCCGTCTCGAACTGTTCCGCTGTCGCGTTCGGCACGCGCGCCGCGACGTTCAAGTGAACTTCGGTGATGGTGAAACCTGCGTCGGTCTTTTCCAACTTGACGCTGGCGGTCGTCTTGATGCTTTCGGCGGTGAGACTGGCGTTGCCGAGTTGGCCGGAGAGCGCCATCGAGAAACAACCGGCGTGCGCCGCCGCGATCAACTCTTCGGGGTTCGTGCCCTTGCCGTCTTCAAAGCGCGTCGAGAAGGAATATTGCGTGGAGTCGAGCACACCGCTGTCGGTCGAGATCGTGCCCTTGCCGTCTTTTAGTCCGCCGCGCCATTCGGCAGATGCGTTACGTTTCATTCGTTGCTCCCTTTGTCTGGATTGATGATTACTGCTTTCGGAAATTATTGCGCCATCGCGTCGGTCACTTGAATCTCACCGCGTATGATCTTCTGACGCGCGCCTTCGACTTCCTGCAAGATTGAAGGATCAATAAGCGACTGGTTGTACTGATCGAGAGAAAAAGCGACGCCGTCTTTGTCTAGGCCGAAGACGTGTATGCCGCCCTTGAACTGCTTGTTCTTCACGTCGTTGACAATGTCATACACGGCATTGTCAACGCGCTTGACCATGCTCGTCAAAACGTAGCCCGGCTTGACCATGTTCTGGTTCGAGTCAACGCCGATGACGAAATGCGTGGCGCGACCATCCGCGCCCTTGCCCGCCTGTTCGACCGCGTCGAACGCGCCGAGACCAGAGTTGCCCGCCGCAGTGAAGATCACGTCCGCGCCTTTGCTGATCTGCGCGAGCGCGATCTCTTTGCCCTTGCCCGGGTTGTTCCACGCACCGTCCGTCACGCCGACATAATTAGGAATGATGTGAATGTTCGGGTTTACAGACTTCGCGCCTTCTTCGTAGCCCTTTGCGAAACGATGGATCAAACCGATGTCCATGCCGCCGAGGAAACCGAGCACGCCCGTTTTCGACGTGCGCGCCGCGATCATGCCGACGAGGTACGAGCCTTCATGCTCGCGGAAGACGAGCGAGGCGACGTTCGGCAGTTCGCTCACGCCGTCAACAATGGCGAAGTTGATGTTCGGGTAGTCCTTCGCCACGACTTCCATGATCGGCGCTTGCGCGAAGCCGACGCCGATCACCAGATCGTAACCACGTTCGGCAAACGCGCGCATGGCGGGTTCGATGGAAGTGGGATTGCCCGGCTCCACGTCGCGCAGGACGATGCCGAGTTCACGCTCGGCGCGCCTGACGCCCTCGAAGGCCGCCGCGTTGAACGAGCGATCATCTTTGCCGCCGATGTCGAAGACGATGCCAACGCGCACACGCGAGCGGTCGTCCGCGTCGTTCGCTTTCGTCGCGCATGATGAACAGACAAGCGCGACGAGACACAATAGCGCAAGCAGTTTTTGTACGGTGAACTTCATGTGGTGATTACTTCCTTAATGAGTTCGAGCGGCGTAAGCGGCGGCTCGTCGCCGACGGTGTAAGCCGCGCGGATTCGCGCGCCCGCGCTCGCGGCCTGTGCGTCGTCGCGGCAGTAGAGCGTGCCGAGCGCGTCGCCCGCCTTGAGTTCGTCGCCGTGCTTCACGTCGGCGACGTAGCCGACTTGAAAATCGATCTCGTCTTCGAGGCGCGTGCGCCCGCCGCCGATACTTGAGACGGCGAACCCGATCTCGTCTGCCCCTATTTGTGTCACGAATCCGGCGCGGGGGGATTCTACCTTAACCGCGCGCAGGGTCGAAGTCTGAAGCAAACGCCGAGGCTCGTCGCACACGCGCGCGTCGCCTCCCTGTTCTTCCACGTTTCGACGGAAACACTCCAACGCCGCGCCCGAACTAAGCGCGCTCTCGACACGCGTGCGCGCCGCTTCCACGCTTGGCTCAACATTCGCGAGCATCACCATGCGCGCCGTCAATTCGACGGAGAGGTCGGCGACGGGACGTGCGCCCGCATGCGACTCACCACGTAGAATCTCGATGCACTCGTGTACTTCGAGCGCGTGGCCGACGGCGCGACCCAAAGGTTGATTCATGTCCGTGATCAGGGCTTCCGTGCGCACGCCGCAAGAGTTGCCGATTTTGACAAGTGCGTGCGCCAGTTCGCGCGCGTGCTCTTCGTCGCGCATGAACGCGCCCGTGCCCGTCTTCACGTCGAGCGCGAGCGCGTTCAAGCCTGCGGCCAGTTTCTTCGACATGATCGAAGCGACGATGAGCGGGATCGTCTCGATGGTCGCCGTCGCGTCGCGCAACGCGTAGAGTTTGCGGTCGGCGGGCGCGATGTCTGCGGTCTGCCCCATCATCGCGAAGCCGCACTGTTTCAGTATGCGGCGAAACTCCGCGAGCGTGAGTTTCACACGGTAGCCGGAGATGGATTCGAGTTTGTCGAGCGTGCCGCCTGTGTGGCCGAGTCCGCGCCCCGAAATCATCGGGACGGCGAGGCCGCAAGAGGCCGCGAGCGGCGCGATGATGAGCGAAGTTTTGTCGCCGACGCCGCCCGTCGAATGCTTGTCGGCTTTCGGCGCGGGCAAGTCTGAGAAGTCGAGCACCTCGCCCGAACGCAGCATGGCTTCGGTGAGCGTCTGTTGCTCGGTCTCGTCCATGTCGCGACAGTAGATCGCCATCAGGAGCGCCGCCGACTGATAGTCCGCGAACGCGCCGCTCGTCACGCCCTCGACGAAAAACTCTATCTCCGCTTGAGAGAGCGCGCTGCCCTCGCGTTTTCGCCTGATCACGTCCTGCGGTCGCATAAGAATAGTCGTTAGAGCTGAATGCTGGATGCTGGTTTTAGATTGAAAGTCTATGTAGTTTTAAGTGGTCAAGATGTTTTAGGCAAGCCGAAAACTAACATCTAACATCCGGCATCCGACATCTTTCTCACACGCGCCCGAGCAGAACGACGGCTTGCGCCGTGACCGCGCGCCCTTCGCCGACAGCATCCAGCCCCTCGCCCGTCTTCGCCTTCACGCTCACGCAACCGGCGTCAATTGACAGGACGTGCGCCAGACGCTCGCGCATCTCCTGTATGTGCGGGCGCAGGCGCGGGCGTTCGAGCGAAACGTTCGCGTCAACGTTTATGACCTTGTAACCGCTCTGGCTCGCCAGCCACACGACGCGCGCCAGCAGTTGCAAGCTGTCCGCATCTTTCCAGCGCGAATCGTTGTCAGGGAAATGCACGCCGATGTCGCCTTCGCAGAGCGCGCCGAGGATGGCGTCCGTGATCGCGTGCGAGAGAGCGTCGGCATCCGAATGCCCCTCCGCCCCGCGCTCCGACTCAACGGTGACACCGCCCAAAATCAACGGTCGCCCCTCCGCGAGCCTGTGCGTGTCGTGTCCGATGCCGATGCGAAACATGAAAAGGCTGTCCGTTGTCAGTAGTCAGTTGTCCGTTGTTCTTTGTCTGTTGCCGGTTGTTCGATTCAATCTTTAGCCACTCACGCGAGAGCCACATGCAACTGACAACGGACAACTGGCTACTGACGATTTTCTTTGAGCAATATTTCCGCGAGCGCGAAATCTTCGGGGCGCGTGATCTTGATGTTGCGTGCGTTGCCTTCGACGATCGTCACTTGCGCGCCGAAGTGTTCGACGAGCGCGCTGTCGTCCGTTGTTTCGATCTTGCCGGCGAGGGCTTGTTCGTAGGCGCGTCTGAGCAGTTCGTAGCGAAAGCATTGCGGCGTCAGTGCGCGGCGCAGGCTCTCGCGCGGGAGCGTGCGCGCGATGCGCTCGCCTTCGACGAGCTTGATCGTGTCGGTGACGGGCGCGCACAAGACGGCTGCGCCCGACTCTGCGGCGGCGCGAATTGTGCGCTCGATCTCTTCGGGCATGACGAACGGGCGCGCTCCATCGTGTACGGCGATAATCTCCGCGCTCATGGCATTCACGGATTGCAGGCCGCGCCAGACCGATTCGGTGCGCGTCGCGCCGCCCGCGACTACGCGCGCGAGTTTTGTCAGCTTGTAAGGGCTGGCCGCGATATGAAAGTTCGCATTGTCCGTCGGCGCAACCAACACGATCTCGTCGATGGCCGCGCACTCTTCAAATCGCCTGAGAGTATGAATGAATAGTGGAACGCCCGCCAGCGCGCGAAACTGCTTCGGCTCTTCACCACCGGCGCGCGTGCCCCTTCCGGCGGCGACTATGATGGCAACGTTCATACAACAGTGACAAGTGACGAGTGACAAGTGACAAGATAAAGATAGGTTTTAATCTTGTCACTTGTCACTCGTCACTTGTCACTGCCTTTCAATGTTCTTCCGGCTCGATGCTGCGTGCGGCGAGAGTCGTGTGGGGGCGCGGTTCGCGGTAGGAGCGGCGCGCGGCGTTCTGGCCGTTGATGCCGCGCGTGTCTGTGCTGTGGATGTTCGCGCCGCCGTTCTCGTGCGTCTCTTCGGAGAGTCGCCCGAAGATCATCTTTCCGGCGGTCGTTTGCAGCACGCTCGTCACGGAGATGTCTGCGTTCTTGCCGATCATCTTGCGCGCGTTATCGACGACGACCATCGTGCCGTCGTCCAGATAGGCGACGCCCTGATTGTATTCTTTGCCTTCTTTGAGAATGAAGACGCGCATCAGTTCGCCGGGCAGGACGACGGGCTTCAAGGCGTTGGCGAGTTCGTTGATGTTGAGTATGGAGACGCCGTGCAGTTGCGCCACCTTGTTCAAGTTGAAATCGTTGGTGACGACGACGGCATCGAGTTGCTTACTGAGTTCGAGCAGTTTGAGATCAACTTCGCGCACCGCCGGAAAGTCCGTGTCCACGACCTGTATGTCGAGCGTGTTGTTTGTCTGGAGGCGGTTGAGCATGTCGAGCCCGCGCCGACCGCGCTGCCGCTTGTTCGAGTCGGGCGAGTCGGCCACTTGCTGCAACTCGCGCAGGATGAACTGCGGGATGACTATTGTGCCGGAGAGGAATCCGGCTTCGGCGATGTCTGCGATGCGCCCGTCAATGATGACGGAGGTGTCGAGGATTTTGAAATCGCGCCGCGTCGTCTTGTCGCTGAAGATGCCGCCGAGCGCGGTGAGGTCTAGATAGTCGCCTTTGGCCGCGCCGACGACCAGCCCGATGTAAGCCATCAGGAAGGTGAGCGCGAGCGTCAGAAAAGTTTTAGTGCCGGGCGCGACGGCATCGGAATGTTGTGTGCTGATGAGCGAGCCGATGAGATACGCGCCGACGATTCCCAAGATAGAGCCGACCGCCGCGCCGATCAGCGTCTTCAAAGAAGCGCGCTGGATGCGACGCTCGAACATGATGATAGCGAACGCGATGAGGGCGGCGACGATTGCCGACAGCAGCGGCTTGTTCTGGATCGGATGCAGCACATATCCAGCCGCCACCAGCAGCGCCGTGAAGACCAGACGGATAAGAATCAAATCCATTTGCATAACGGCGAGAATATTACCACGCCCGCAAAGCGCGCGCCACGAAAAGGTTTTTCGCTGGCGACAGGACTCATCAAAAAATCGTCGCCCAAAATTATTTTTCGCCGCACGCCTCGCGCGTACGCCGTCGTTTCGATTAGGACAATCGGCGAAGTGTCACAACCGCACGCCGTTCGTGCATGGATTCGGCTAAATATCGCGCGGCGCGAATCTTGCGCCGAATCCGCCGCTCAATTTCGTGCTTCTGTAAACATGCGTCGAACAACATCCAACGCGTTTATCTTACTACTGCTAGCGCAACTTTGTCCGGCGCAGTCTCCCGCGACCACGCCGTCAACGCCGCGCGCACAAACGGTCGTCGCCAAAATACCGGACGGCACGATCATCGAAATCGCGACGGCGAACACGATTGATTCCGCCGATGTCAAAGTCGGCGACATCGTCAGTTTCCGCGTGTTGAAGGCGTTGAAGATTGAAGGGGCGACGGTGATCGAAGAGGGCGCGCTTGCCACCGGGCGCGTGTCGAAAGCGAATCGCGGGAGGCCGTTCGGCAAGGCCGGTCAACTCGCCTGGGAGATGCGCGAAGTGGTCGCCGCGAACGGCCAGACGATTCCGCTCGCCTTCGCCGAGACGCGCAAGGGGCGTAGCAAAGGCGGTACGGTGGCGACGGCGGCTGTCATCACCGCCGTTATGTTTCCGCTCGCCGCGCCCGTCGCGCTGCTCTGGGGCTTCAAACGCGGCAAGAGCGCCGTCCTGCCTGCGGGCACAGTCTTGCAGGTCGTCACTCGCGGCGACGCGACGCTCACACTCGACGCGCCACGCTAGAACAACTCCGCCAACGCTTCTTCCAACGAACGCACGCCGACGACGCGCAGACCCAACAGGCGTTGCAAGCCTTCCGCGTTCGACGCGGGCAAGATCAATTTTTTGAATCCGAGCGCCTGCGCTTCGCGCGCACGCGCCTGCGCCTGCATCGCCCCGCGCACTTCGCCCGTCAAACCGACTTCGCCGAACACTGCCGTCTTCCCGTCGAGCGGCTTGTTCTTGTAACTCGACACCAGCGCGGCGACCACGCCGAGGTCGGCAGCCGGTTCGTCAATATCAAGACCGCCCGCGACGTTGACGAACACGTCGTTGTTCAAGAGAGGCAGTTCGAGTCGCTTCTCCAACACGGCGAGCAGGAGCGCGATGCGGTTCGCGTTAAAGCCTTGCGCCGTCCGCAGAGGGTAATTGTATTTCGAGTTGGCTACGAGCGCTTGCACTTCAACAAGGACGGGGCGCGTGCCTTCCATGCATGCCGTCACCACCGATCCAGCGGCGTTTTCCGGTCGCTCCTGCAAAAAAATCTCGGAAGGGTTGGCGACAGGTTTCAGCCCCGCGCTCGTCATCTCGAACACGCCGAGTTCGTTGGCCGCGCCGAAGCGGTTCTTCGTCGCGCGCACGATGCGATGATTGTGGTGGCGGTCGCCCTCGAAGTAGAGCACCGTGTCAACGATGTGTTCGAGCGCCTTCGGCCCCGCGATTGATCCTTCCTTCGTGACGTGGCCGATGAGGAAGACGGGCACGCCGCGCTGCTTGGCGAGCGTCAAAAACTGCCCCGCCACTTCCCTCACCTGCGAGACAGACCCGGGCGCGCTCTCGATCTTCGACGAGAAGACCGTCTGAATCGAATCCACGATCACAGCGCCCGGTTCGGCGCGATCAATTTCGTCAAAAATGTTTTCGAGATTCGTCTCCGGCAACAGGTAAAGATTCCGCGCCTCGACGCCCAGACGCTCGCCGCGCATCTTGATCTGCCGCTCCGACTCTTCGCCCGACACATAAAGCACGCGCGCGCCGCCCGCGCTCAACTTGTCCGCGACTTCGAGCAGCAGAGTCGACTTGCCGATACCCGGATCGCCGCCTATCAGTACGAGGCTTCCCGGCACGATGCCGCCGCCGAGCACGCGGTCGAACTCCGTGATGCCGGAAGAGACGCGCACGTCGTCCTGCGATTCGATGTCGGCGTAGGCGACGGGCTTGACTTCGCGTAGATGAAACGCGCCGCGCGCCGCCGCGCCCTTCGGAGCTGCGCGCACGCGTTCCTCTACGAATGAGTTCCACTCGCCGCATTCCGGGCACTTGCCGAGCGACTTCGCCGATTGCTTGCCGCAATTCTGGCAGACGTAAACTGTCCCCGCCCCTTTTGCCACTTGTTACTTCCCTTCACGATGCGATGCCCACGCAAACGGCGGCAACTGTCGCACTCGTTCAAAATAATCTTGACGATATTGTCGCCTGCGTCGCGATCACGGTCAAACGAGTAAAGCCGTCTGAAAAGTCCCTACAGGACTTCAAAGACCGCTTCTAAGATTTGATGATAAAGAGGTGGCTGGGCGAGAGGCGCATCTCGCGGAATTTCGATTCGCGGGGCGTGCCCGTGCCCATCTGCGGGTTGGTGATGTCGGCCATGCCGAGTTCGTCTATGAGTTCTTTGACGAAGCCGACCATGCCGTAGTCGTGGCTGTGATATTGCGCGCCGACCACAAACGCCTTCACGCGCGACAATATCCACCCGACCAAAGGAACGCGCCTGATACCCTTGTGCTGGTGCGCGCGCGCGAGGATTCGATTGAGACGATAGAGCAGAGGGTTCAACTCTTTCCGTCCTCGCCTGTAAGCAGCGCCGTCAACCCACGAGTCCCAGTAGCCCGTGCCCCAATCTTCGACGATGTAGACGCCGCCGCTCTTGAGATGTTTGTCAAACAGATGCCAGAAGCTCGCGCGTGCGAGCACGCCTATGTGCGCGCAGTCGTCAATGATGATGTCGAAGCCTTCGGGGGCGTTTTCCTGTGCGATGCGGTCGAGGAGCGCAGTGTCCTGCTGCATCCCCTGATAGGTGCGAATCCTACCGCTTGCGTCGTCGAATTGGACGGGTTCAACGTCCAGACCTACGACGAGGCCACGCTCGAAATAGTCGCGCCAGAGAAGGAGCGAGCCGCCCTCTTTGATGCCGAGTTCAAAGAGACGCACAGGCTCGCCGCGCAGAGGCTCGAAGTAGTGCTCGTAGTTGCGCAGGTAGTGCGTGTGGACGGCCTTGTCCGTGTCGTACCTTCCGGCGATGTCTGCGAGTTCGAGCATGATTTTTCGTGTCGCGGCCGGACGACTCCGCGTTGCTTAATCGCCGAGCAGTTCCCTGATCTTCTCTGCGGGACGACCGACGACTGCGCGCTCGCCGCGCTCGACGACGGGGCGTTGCATGAGTTCGGGATGTTCGACCATGAGCGCGATGGCCTCGTCGTCCGACAGTTCGCGCTTGTCGGGATTGAGTTCACGATAGAGTGCTTCCTTCGTGCGAATTAGATCGCGCGCGGGAGTTTGCAGCTTGGCGACGAGTTCGCGGAGTTTACTTTCGCCGAGCGGCGTGATGATGTAGTTGACCTTGTCGTATTCGATGCCGCTCTCACGGAGCAGGCGGTCGGCCTCGCGACAGGTGCTTCAAGTCGGCTTCTCATAAATCGTGATCTTGTCGTCGTTCATTCGTGCCTCTCCAAATCAAGGGAAGATGCCGCGCACGCTCGTCGCTTCGGCCACGCGCCCGACGGCGAGTATGTACGCGCCCGTGCGCATGTCCGTGCGGTATCGCTCGGCGGTCGCGTAGACGTGCTCGAAGGCCGTGCGCATGGTTTTTTCGAGCGCGTCGTTGACCTGCTTCTCCGTCCAGAAGTAAGAATACTGATCCTGCACCCACTCGTAATAACTGACCGTGACGCCGCCCGCGTTGGCGAGAATGTCGGGCAGCAGGAAGACGCCGCGATCAGCGAAGATGCGATCCGCAGCGGGCGTCGTCGGGCCGTTGGCGAGTTCGGCGATGATCCTGGCTTTGACGCGTTCGACGTTGGCGAGCGTGATGCTGTTCTCCAAAGCCGACGGGCACAGTATGTCGCATTCGACTTCAAGCACGTCGTCCACAGCAATCTCTTCCGTGTTCGCCAAGCCCTGCACGGCTTTCGTCTCGGCCTTGTGCCGGAGCGCGGCCTGCACGTCAATGCCCCGCTCCGCGTAGACGCCGCTACGCGCATCCGCAATGGCGACCACGCGCGCCCCGTTCGCCGCGACGAGACGAGCGATGTTCGCTCCGGCGTTGCCGAACCCATGCACGGCGACGCGCGCGTCTTTCAAACTCAAACCCTTCACACGGCACGCTTCTCTGAGCGCGTAGAGACAGCCGCGCGCCGTCGCTTCGCCGCGACCTTGCGAGCCGCCGAGCGCGACGGGTTTGCCCGTGACGACGCCGAGTTCCGTGTGCCCGCGAATCATCGAGATCGTGTCCATGATCCACGCCATTGTCTGCTCGTCCGTGTAAACGTCGGGCGCGGGGATGTCGCGGTCGGGGCCGATGATGGGCGCGATCTCGAAGGCGTAGCGGCGCGTCATGCGTTCGAGCTCGCCCTTCGACATTGATTGCGGATCGCAGATGACGCCGCCCTTGCCGCCGCCGTAAGGGATGTTGACGGTGGCGCACTTCCAGGTCATCCAAGCGGCGAGCGCTTTCACTTCGTCGAGCGTCACCTGCGGGTGAAAGCGTATGCCGCCTTTGGCAGGGCCGCGCGCGATGTTGTGCTGCACGCGATAGCCCTCGAAGACCTGCACCTCGCCGCCGTCCATCTTGACGGGGATGGAGACGATGAGTTGCCGCTTCGCTTTCTTCAAGACGTGCCGCATCGAGTCGTCTAGTTCGAGCGCGTCGGCGGCGCGGTCGAACTGTTGCATCGCGATCTCGAAGGGGTTGAGATTTTCCTCTGTCGCCGGTCGCCCCGCTTGTTCGGATCGTTGCTCTTCAAGCATCCGCGTGATCCTCCCGATGCAAGTTGTCTGAAACCTTTATTTGTCCGGAGACTTTTGATTATCTTCCGCGCGCTCCTCGATTTCGAGTATGTCGCCTTCGGTGAAGAGGTAGGTGCGCATGTGTTTATCGAAGACGGGATTGATGCGGCGCAAATATTCGAGCGCCATCATGGCGTGCTCGATCTCTTCGTCGCGGTTGTGTTCGAGTATGCGGCGCAGTTGTTTGTCCTTCGTCACCTCGGCGCGCTGGTTGTACCAATCCACCGCCTCCAACTCTTCCTGCACGGACTTGACGGCGCGCGAAAAGTTCAACGTCTCCTCGCTCATCTTCTCGTAACTCTCATGCCATTCTGCGCTGGTTGCCACGTGGATCATCCTCCTGAAAATAAGAAACTTTAGCGGTCAGCATCTCGCTGAAAAATTGCGCCTCATCCTACCTTAGTCTCCGAGCCAAAGTCTAAAGATAACGAATCAAACGCGCGGCGCGGGCAGAAAACGCGTCGTCATTTCGGGAACAAGACGCGGCGCGGCGGAGTCTAACGCTACCAGAGTCCGCTCGTTGCGACCCGTTTGGCACTGGCTACAGAGAGAGGACTAAAAGTTATGTTCAATCACTTGATCGAATCCGGTTCGCATAAGAAAGACCTGGCGCGAAAGGGGCGTTTCTTTCTCGGCACGCTCGGCTTCTACACGCTGCTGTTGCTCGTTGCGGGCGTGGCGAGCGTCTACGCTTACGACTCGCACCTTGCCAAACAAAATCTAGAACTCTACACGCTCGTCGCGCTGCCGCCCGAGCAAGCGCAGCCGCAGAGGACGGACGAACCGCGCCGCCCCGCAAGCAGTAATGTGCGCAACAATCAACTCGCCGAACGCCCCGAAGCCATCGCGCGTCTGTTGGAGAGCACGCGCCCGCCCGACACGACTTCGACCGTGCGCAACACCGTCGCCGAAATGCCGAGAGTGCCTTTCATCATCAGTTCAAGGACGGTTGATCCAGCGGACGGAGGCGGCGCATTGAATAACTTACCCGGCGTCGGCAACGTGCCGAGCAACAATCGCAACAACGTCGTCGTGCGCGTCGCACCGGCGGACGACCCTGAGCCGCCGCGCGCGACGCCGACACCTGCGCCCGTCAAACCGCCCGACCGTATCAGAGTTGCGAGCAGCGTCATCAGCAGCAAGATCATCACGAAGCCCGCGCCCCCTTATCCCATCATCGCAAAGCAGGCGCGCGCGCAAGGGCCCGTGACGGTCGAGATTTTAATTGACGAACAAGGCCGCGTCGTCTCTGCGCATGCGACGAGCGGGCACCCGCTGCTGCGTGCCGCCGCGCAACAGTCGGCCTATCAAGCGCGCTTCTCGCCGACATCAATTTCCGGCCAGCCCGTCAAAGTGTCCGGCGTCATCACCTACAACTTCATCCTTCAATAACGCACAGAAAGGAGACTCCTAAAGAGCACACAGCAAAAATTCATGAAGGGACAACTCAGGGGAAGGGGGAAGGGTAAAGGTGAAAGCAAGCGACGCACGATAGACGCGCCGCCTTGTTCTTACCTTTCCCCCTTCCCCTTTCCCCTTTCCCCTTTGAATTTCCTCGGCACTCGCGCGCTGATGCCGCAAGTGATTTCGTAGGAGATCGTGCCCGCGAGTTTGGCGATATCTTCGGCGGGCAAGAGGAGTTCGCCGTCCGCGCCGAGGAGCGTCACGAGGTCGCCTTGTGCGACGCCCTGCACGTCCGTCACGTCCACGAGCGTCAAGTCCATCGAGACGCGACCGACGATGGGCGCATACTGGCCGCGCACGATGACGCGCCCGCGATTCGACAGAGAGCGCGTGTAGCCGTCGTGATAGCCGATAGGCAAGGTTGCAACGAGCGTCGGGCGCGTCGCCTCGAACGTGCAGCCGTAGCCGAGCGTCTCGCCCGCCGCGATCCACTTCAACAAAATGATACGCGAACGCACGTTCATCACCGGACGAAACGGCAGCGGCGACTGATCCGCTTGCGGTTGCAGCACGTCGCGCCACAGACCGTAGAGCACGCCGCCCGGTCGCACCATGTTGCCGCGCGTCGCCGTGTGCGCGAAGGTCGCTGCGGAGTTCGCCATGTCAACGAACGCGGGCGCGTGTCCGTGCTCTCTGAACGACGCGCGAGCCGCTTGAAAACGCGCCAACTGCTCCTCCGTGAACGCGTCGCGCGCCGCGTCGTCGGCCGACGCGAAATGCGTCATCAAACCGTCAACGCGCAAGTTGGAAAATTTTTTGAGCGCGCGCGCAAACTCCTGCGCCGCGTCGTGGCGCACGCCGAGACGCCCCATCCCAGTGTCAATCTTGACGTGGACATCCGCAACTATCCCAGCCGCGCGCGCCGCCGAGTCGAACGCCTCCGCCATGTCTAGGCGGTAAATTGCGGGCACGAGTTTGTGCTCGATGAGCGCGCCCGCCTGCCCCTCCCAAAATCCTTCGAGGCACAGAACCGGCTGTTCTATGCCTGCGCGTCGCAACTCCATTCCCTCTTCCGGCAACGCGACGCCGAACCAATCCGCGCCCTCCGCTGCAAGCCTCCGCGCACACCCAACAGCCCCGTGCCCGTAAGCATCGGCCTTCACGACGCACATCACTTTCACATCGCCGCCGACCGTGCGACGCACAACGCGAAAGTTCGCCGCGAGCGCATCTAGACCGATCTCCGCCCACGTCGGGCGCGCGGCGAGCGTCTCGGCGTCGCCGTCGCTAATGTTTTCCGCGTTGTCTTGATCCGTCATGCTTTATAAAACGTAGTCCCGTAGGAGCGTCTGAATCGAACATTCAAACGTCGCTACGGGACAAAGACTAACATTCGTCCGTTTGCCGCTCGCACTACTCGCGCCACATGTTCTCGAAGCGCGTGAACTCTTTGAGGAAGGCCAGATTGACCGTGCCTGTCGGGCCGTTGCGCTGTTTGGCGATGATGACTTCGGCGATGCCTGCGTTCTCTTCCGTGCGGTTGTACTGCTCCTCGCGGTAGATGAATGCGACCACGTCTGCGTCCTGCTCGATTGCGCCCGACTCGCGCAAATCTGCGAGTTGCGGGCGGTGGTCTGTGCGCGCTTCGGGCGCACGCGAAAGCTGCGAGAGCGCGACGAGCGGCACGTTCAATTCTTTCGCCAAACCCTTCAACTCGCGCGAGATTTGTGACACTTCCTGCTGCCGCGACTCCGAACGCTTCGACGAGCCAGACATCAACTGCAAGTAGTCAACGATGATCAGATCGAGCCGCTTCTGTTCCGCCGCCAAACGCCGCGCCTTCGCCCTCATTTCCAGCACAGAGATGCCCGGCGTGTCGTCTATGAAAATCTTCGTTTCTGACAACGTGCCGAGCGCGCCCGCCAGACGCGCCCACTCGTCGCGCGAAAGGAAGCCTGAGCGGAAGCGGTGCGCGTCAACGTGCCCTTCGGAACAGAGCATGCGCATCACCAGAGACTCCTTCGACATCTCCAACGAAAACACGCCGACGACCGCATTCGCCTGAATCGCCGCATTCTGCGCAAGCGTCAGACAAAGGCTCGTCTTTCCCATTGACGGGCGCGCGGCGACGATGATCAGGTCGGAGGGTTGAAGGCCGGAAGTCATCGTGTCGAGTTCGTTGAAGCCGGTGGTGAGTCCTGTGAGGATAGCGCCTCGCCCGCCGAGTTCCTGAATCTTTTCGAGAATCCCGTCGGCGACCGGCTTGACGTGCGCGAACCCTTGACGTGTGCGCTCGTCGGCCAGCGCGAAGATCATCTGTTCGGCGTGGTCGAGGATGATCGTGGCCTCGTCCTCTGCTTCCAGAGCCTCGCTCGTGATCTTGTTGGCGACGCGGACGAGTTGCCTGAGCATCGAAGTGTCGCGCACAACTTTGGCGTAATGCACGAGGTTCGTGAAGTGCGGCAGGCCGTAGGTGAGTTCGGAGATGAAGGCGATGCCGCCGACCTGCTCAAGCGTGCCGTCGCGTCGCAGTTCTTCGCCGATGAGGATCGGGTTGATCTCCGCGCCGCGCTCGCTCATAGAGATCATGGCGCGGAAGAGATGATAGTGTGCGCGGACGTAGAAGTCGTCGGGCTTGAGGAGTTCGATGGCCTGATTGACGAGGGCGTTGTCGAGGATGATCGCACCGAGGATGGCGCGCTCGGCTTCCGCGCTGTGCGGGAGCGGGCGTTCGAGCATCTGATCGCGCATCGGATCGGGAGCGAAATTTTTGACCATCGGGAGACTCGGGAGTTAGTTGCAGGAAGACTCGAACAAAGAAAATGCTGCGAGCGACGGCGTTCTCAAATCCCTTAGCGAGAGCAACGCGCCCACAGCATACTATAGCTAAAGCGAGCACGACAATGCTTAGTTGACGTGCCCGCTTTTTGTCTGGTTTTTACTCGCCGCCTTCGCTCGTAGCGTCGCCAGCAGCGGCGTCAGTCGTCGCTTCCGGCGCAGCATCCGTCGTCGCGTCCGCCTCAGTCGCAGTCGCCGCTTCACTTGTCGCAGCGCCGCCTTCAGCCGTCACGATGACGGGAATCTCGACGTGTACTTCGCGGTGCAGGCGCACGCGCACAGAGAACTCGCCCGTCTCTTTGATCGCTTCCGCGAGATGTATGCGGCGGCGATCAAATTCGTAACCCTTTTCTCTGAGTGCTTCCTGAATGTCCATCGAAGTGACCGAGCCGTAGAGCATCCCGTGTTCGCCGACCTTGCGCTCGAACATCAGGCGCAGCGCGTTCATCTGCCCGGCCTGAGCTTCGGCTCCGGCGCGCTCCGTCGCTTCCTTACGCAAGAGCGCGGCGCGCTCCTGTTCGATCTGTTTGACGTTCGACGCCGTCGCCTGCACGGCGAGTTTGCGCGGCAACAGGTAGTTGCGCGCGTAGCCCGCGCGGACTTTGACGATCTCGCCGCGCGCTCCCAAATTATCAATATCTTCACGCAAGAGGACTTGTGTGTTTGCCATAATCTTTCGAGTCCCTCCTTTTTACGAGTCAGCGGCGTAAGGTAAGAGCGCGATGTTGCGCGCGCGTTTGATGGCTTCGGCCAGCATGCGTTGATGCGGCGCGCACGATCCCGAAATGCGGCGCGGCAAAACTTTGCTGCGCTCAGGGATGTAGTTCGTCAGCAACTTCACGTCCTTGAAATCGATGATGTCAACTTTATCCAGACAGAAGCGGCACACTTTGCGTCTGCGAAACCGGCCACGCGCGCCACCGCCGCCGCCGCGACCGCCACGGTCGCCGCCACCGCCGAAGCGCCCGCCGCCACGGTCGTCGTCATTTCCGAAATCACGTTCACGATCACGATCAAAATTTCTCGACATAATTTTCCTCTTTCAAACTCTCCGGTCAACAACCGCGAAGCGCGATCCTCAAGCGAATTATAAGAACTCGCTGGCGCGCGTCTTGGTCGCGAAAAATTCACGCCCGCTGGAAGTAGCGGCGCGACTCGGCGCGCGCTTACGCCTCGCCGTCCTCTTCGTCGTCGGCGACCGCGACGGCGGCAGCAGCGGGGGCGACAGCCGTCGCAGCACCGCTGCTACTGCTACCACCGCGTCCCCCCGTGCCTTTCTCGGGACGTTTGCTCGCCTTGCGCGTGCGTCGATCCTTCAACTTCTCCGCGCGGCGACGGTCTTCGTCCACGCGCACGGTGAGATAACGCATCACTTGATCGCTGACGCGCATGCGGCGTTCGAGTTCGGCGATCTCGCGGCCAGTGCCCTCGATCTCAAACAGCATAAACACGCCTTCGGTGTTGCGCCCGATCTTGTAGGCCAACTGACGCCGACCCATGCTTTCGGATTTGGTGATTGTGCCGCCTTGATCGGTGACGATTTTTTGCAGGTTTTCGACGAGGCGGGTCGAGTCTTCTTCGCCCGTCGCCGGGTCTATGATGAAGACCACTTCGTAAATTCTCTTCTCAGCCAAAATTCATCCTCCTTATGGATGTCTAGCCTCCGCCTTGGGCAGAAGCAAGAAGGAAAAGAACAGTGACAAGTGACAAGTGACAGGTGACAAGTTAAAGACAATGCTTTTGTTCTAACTTGTCACCTGTCACTCGTCACTTGTCACTGTTGTTGTAAGTTGCCATTGCTTTGTCAATGCCGTCACGTAGGACGGCGCGGATCGCTTCGGCGCTCCGCTCTAAAACTTTTTCCAACTCTGCGCGCGCGCTTTGGGGAAAGCGTTCGAGGACGTAACGCTTCGCGTCGGCGAGCGTGTGTTCGGGTTGAATCCCGATGCGCAGGCGTATAAATTCGTCCGTGCTAGTTTGCGCGATGATGCTCTTCAAACCGTTGTGGCCGCCGCTCGAACCGCGCGCCCTCAATCTGAGCGTGCCGAACGGCAACGCGAGATCGTCGCTGATGACGATCAAACTCTTCGACGCTTTCAACTCGCGCTTTCTGAGCAGACACCCGACCGACTCGCCGCTCAGATTCATGTAAGTCTGCGGCTTGACGAGTTCTACTGTCGTGTTTTCAATCTCGGCGCGTCCGACGAGCGCGCGGCACTCCGCGCGTTTAATCTCACGTCCGGCCTCGCGCGCCAACAAATCCACGACCATGAAGCCGAGATTGTGGCGCGTCTGCTCGTATTGCGCGCCCGGATTGCCCAGCCCGACGATAAGCATCAGAACACAGGGGAAAGGTAAAGGGAGAAAGGGTAAAGGAAGAAAATCGGAGGTGACACAGATGCGGGACGTGCATCAACCCTTCCCCTTTGCCCCTTACCCTTTTCCCAAACTCCGTTAAGCTTCCTCTTCGTCGTCCTTCTTGCCCTTGCCGATGACTTCCGGCTCTGCGCCTTCTTCGTCGGTCGCCACAGGAGCTTCGACCGGCTCTTCGCGTATGATGCCGACGGTGGCAAGCACCGCGTCGGCGTCGCTCAGAATCTCGATCTTCTCATCCGCAGGAATGTCCGAGACGTGCAGCACGTCGTGGACGCCGAGGTTCGACACGTCGAGGTTGATGGCGTCTGGAATGTCGCGCGGGCTAACGCGGATTTCGATTTCGCGCACCATCTGTTCGAGCACGCCGCCGCCTTCGGTCACGCCGATGGGTTCGCCCGTCAGGTGCAAGGGCACTGTGACTTCGATCTTCTGGCCGCGCACGAGGCGACGCAAATCCGCATGCACCAGACGACCGCGCACGGGATCGATCTGGCGGTCGAGGAACATCACGTCGTGACCACCCTCGCCATCAATGTCGAGCGTGAAGATCGTGTTGTGGCCGCTCTCGGTGCGCAGTATGGCCGCCAGTTCGGCGAGCGACGCAGACGCGGAAACGGAGTCGCCTTCGCCGCCATAAATCGTCAAAGGCACGCGGCCTGCTGCGCGCACGCGGCGCGCATCGTTTTTGCCACGCCCCTCGCGGCGCGTCGCTTGGATCGTAAATTCTTTCTTCTCTGCCATAATTTCAACTCGCTCTTTCTAGCGTATGCACGCTCAGTTTTTGCCCTTCACACGAAGAGCGAAGAGACGCTGGTCTCCTCGTGGATCGACTTGATCGCTTTCGCCAGCAGCGGCGCGATACTCAGAACTTCAATATTGTCCAACTCGTTCTGGCTTCCGTTGAACGGGATCGTGTTGGTCGTGACGACCTGCTCGATGTCCGACTGTGCCAGTTGTTCGTAGGCACGACCCGACAACACTGCGTGCGTGAAGCACGCATGAATCCTGTCCGCGCCCGCTTCTTTCAGAGCCTTCGCCACCTTCGTCAGCGAACCGCCCGTGTCGCACATATCATCGACGATGAGGCAATTGCGCCCGCGCACGTCGCCGACGACGTTCATCACTTCGGCCACGTTCGCCTTTTCGCGTCGCTTATCGCAGAGCGCGAGTTCGGCGTTCAAACGTTTGGCGTAAGCGCGTGCGCGTTCCGCGCCGCCCGTGTCGGGCGCAACCACTGTGAGACGCGCCATCGGGTTCGCTTGATAATGACCGATGAAGACGGGCGCGGCGTACAAGTGGTCAACCGGAATGTCAAAGAAGCCTTGAATCTGCGCGGCGTGCAAGTCCATCGTCAAGATGCGGTCGGCTCCGGCGGTCGCAATCAAATTCGCGACGAGCTTGGCGGCAATCGGCACGCGCGGGCGATCCTTTTTGTCCGAACGCGCATAGCCGTAATACGGAATCACAGCCGTCACGCGCTCTGCCGACGAACGACGGAAGGCGTCGAGCATGACGAGCAGTTCCATCAAATTCGCATCCGTCGGCGGGCACGTTGGCTGGACGATGAAGATGTCGCCGCCGCGCACGTTCTCCGTGATCTGAAAGTTGAACTCGCCGTCGGAGAAACGCCCTGTAGTCGCCGCGCCCGGATCGCAACTCAGGTAGTTGCAAATCTCAAGCGTCAACGCGCGGTTCGCGTTGCCGGAAAAAACTTTGATGCCGCCGGTCGTACTCATAAGAAAACAGTGACGAGTGACAAGTGACGAGTGACAAGCAAAAGACAAGTTCTTTGATTTAACTTGTCACTCGTCACTCGTTACTTGTCGCTGTCTTATTGGCTGGGGCGGAAGGATTCGAACCTACGAATGCCGGATCCAAAGACCGGTGCCTTACCACTTGGCGACGCCCCAATTCTCTCGCGCTCATCGTCGGCGGAAACGCACGCTCATTAAAACTTGCCCGCGCCGAACGCTTCCTCGTATGCCCGCCTTGAAAGGGTCGTGCAGGCGAAGACTTGCCAGCCCGCTTCGACCTTCAAACTCGCTTGCGCGCTCTCAGAGTGCCGTGCGCTGCCAAAGAGTCCGTAGACGCTTGCGCCGCTGCCCGATAGCAGCGCGCCGCTCGCGCCCGACGCCATGAGCGCGTCGCGCGCCCTCTCGATTTCGGGATGGAGACGATAGACGATCCGCTCGAAATCATTCGCCAGTGCCGCACGGAGCGAACCTGAAATTTCGGCCTGCGTGCGCGAAACAGTGAGATTAACGGGCGAAATAGGCTTTGTCAAGGCGGGCGCGTCGAGCGATTGATAAGCCTCTGCGGTCGAAACTTTGACGTTCGGCGTGACCACAAGTAAATGCGTGTGGGGCGCATCTCGGAGCGGGGAAATATCTGTGCCGCGACCCGTGCCGAGCGCCGTGCCGCCGGTCAGGAAGAAGGGCACGTCAGCGCCCAAGCTAGCGCCGATTTCGGAGAGCGTCGGCCTGTCCGTCTCTATTTCCCACAGGCGCGCGAGGCCGACGAGTGCGACCGCAGCGTTTGACGAACCGCCGCCCAGCCCGCCGCCCGAAGGAATCTTTTTACTCAATTCGACGCGCGCCCCGCGACCGTTGACGCCGAAACGTTCGCGCAAAGCTATGCCCGCGCGATAGACGAGGTTCGTCTCGTCACAAGGAATGTCTACGACGGCGGGCGCGTCGCCGACGCAGGTGAGTTCAAATTGCGCGCGGTCGAGCGCGGAGAACGTGAGTTCGTCGTGCAGCGTGATGGTCTGGAAGACGGTTTCGATTTCGTGATAGCCGTCCGCGCGTCGCCCGTGTACGCGCAGCGTGAGGTTGATCTTGGCGTATGAAGGGAGTGTGAACGTCGCGTCTGACAAAATTTCACCAAAATGCGGCCGCGCAAAAGTTCGGGCGGCTGGCCTCTCGTAGAGTTCAAGCGCCAGCCGCCTCAAATTTTGGGACTCGCCTTCGCAGGCGGCTCTAGCGCGTGACGAAAACTTGCGTGAAAAAGACGCGACCGTCGGCTGAGCGCGCGACGCCGATTCCGGAATGCGTGAAATTGCGGCGCAGGATGTTCTCGCGGTGCTTGGCCGAAACGAGCCAACGCTCGACGGCGAAGGCCGCCGGATCGTCGTAGCCGGAATTATACGCGATGTTCTCGGCAATCGCGCTCCAGCCTGTGACGCCGTTAGCGCTTGCGCGCATCGTCATGTTCTGTCCTTGCGGGTTCGTGTGATCGAAAAAGTTGCGCTCGGCCATGTTCTCCGAATGCATACGCGCCATGCGCGTCAACTCCGCATCCCACACGAGCGCCGACTCGCCGCGTGCGCGCCGCTGCGCGTTGATCAACTCGAAGGCGCGTTGCTCCACGCTCGTCGGCGCAAGCCGAGTCGTCGTGCGTGTCCGTGCGACGGGCGCGTTTGTCATCGAGGCCGACACAAGGCGCGCGGTCTGCTCGCGAAACTCGCCGTGCGGAGAGACGCTGCCGCCGCCCGTTGTAGCTCCGATGAGCCGCGCGACGGGGCGCGTCGTCTTCGTCTGCGCTTCGGCGCTGCCCGCGAACAGGGTGGCGGCGAAGAGACAGGCGATTGCGGGGAGCGCGAATCGTGCGTGTCGGCGCACACGCACACGTGTGCAGGGGAACAAATTGTTGCGCGTCATCGGGGGTACGACTCTCTCTTTTTCTTAAACTTTGAAACCGAGAGGAGGGTTTAACTCGTGGTCAGACCGAAAAAGGGGCAATCGATCAGACTAACGGCAGTGTATCGCGCGACCCGTAGGCCGTCAATATGTCAAATTTACACTCTGAATGGTGTAGTTTATTTGCTCGCGTCGCTGCCGATTTTGGCTTTGAGACGGGTGATGTCTGTGGCGTCGGTTGTGAGGCCGACGGCTTTTCGCCAGAAGGCGCGCGCTTCGTCGGGCTTGCCGCGTTTCTGGTAGAGGTCGCCGAGATGCTCCTGGACTGTGGAGGAGCGCGTGTTGCGGCGCGCGGCGTCGTTCAAATGGCGTTCGGCTTCGTCGAGTTGGCCGAGTTTGAAGTAGACCCAGCCGAGCGAGTCAAGATAATTGGGGTTGGTCGGTTCGGCTTTGATGGCGCGCTTGATCATGTCGAGCGCTTCGGGGAGGCGTTCGCCGCGCTCGGCGAGAAAGTAGCCGAGGTTGTTGAGCGCGGTCGAGTCGTTCGGCGATTTGGAGAGGATGCGACGCAGAGACTCTTCCGCGCCTTTCGTGTCGCCTGCGCGTTCCTGCGCCGAAGAGAGCATGATGAGCGACTGCGTGAGGAGCGGCGAATTGTCGGGCGGGACGAGCGCGAGAGCTTTGCGCGCGGCCTCGACCGCTTCCTTGCCCCGACCGGCTTGCAGGTAGAGGTTCGCGATTGAGAGATACGCCGGATAGTCGTCTTCGACTTTGCCCGTGATGCGACTGCGCAAAAGCGTCGCGCCTTCTTCGATCTGGCCGAGTTCTGCGAGCGTCTCCGCTTCGAGATTCAAAAACTCCGCCACGTCTGGAAACTTCAGACGCGCCGCGCGCACGGCTTCCAGAGCCTCGCGCCGCTTGCCCTGCTCACGCAGCACCGTGATGGAATAAAAATCGGCGCGCGGGTCGTTTGTGCCGAGCAGGCGACGCATGCGTTCGGCGGTCGCGACGGCGGCGTCGAGGCGTCCGGCCTGTCTCTGCAAGTTGAGTATGCGTTCGAGCGTGGGGCGCGCGGCCTCTTTGTCGCTGTCGGCGGCGAGCGGTTTATCTGTGACGCCCTGCGCTTTCAACTGATCTTCGTAGACGGCGATGGCTTCGTCGTAGCGCAAGGCGTCTGCGAGCACTCCGGCGAGGTCGTCCACGAGGCGACGGCGTTGTTGTGTCTGCTCGCGTGTGTCGCCGCTGCGCGCGGATGTGGCGGCGCGCAAGGTCGCCACCGCCTCGTCAACTTTGCCGGAACGCGCCTGCGCGTGTGCGAGCAGGCTGATGGCGGCGAGGTTGGCAGGGTTCGCCACGATCATGCGCTGCAACTCGTTGATGGCGACTTTCTCGTCGCCGCCCGCATCAATCGCTTCGCCGAGCAAAGCGAGATATTGATTGTTCTCAGGATTGATCGAGAGCGCGCGGCGTATGGCGTCAACCGACTCGGCGGTGCGTCCGGCTTTGAGCAACGCTTCGGCGAGACGCGCGGCGGCGGCATCGGGCGAAAGCTCGCGCCCCTGCGTGATGACTTTGTAGAAGTTCGTGTCAACCGTGACGGGCGCGCCCATCCAACGACGGAAAGCGTCAATAGCTTCCGTGTCGCGTCCGGTCGCAGCGTAGAACTCGCCGAGCAAGGCCAGCGCCTCCGAGTCGTTCGGATCAATGCGGAGGACTTCTTTCAGTTCGGCGATGGCGCGGTCGGCGGCGGCGCGTTCGATCTTGTCGGAATCAAGTCCGGCTTTGAGCGCATAGACGCGCGAGAGGATGCGGTGCGCGCCGAAGTTGTTGTTGTCGATGCGTACGGCGGCGGTCGCTTCGCGTTCGGCAACTGCTTGGTCGTCGAGGAAGAAGAAGGCGATCTCGGCGAGCGCGGTGTGTGCTTCCGAAAGCGTGGGGTCGAGCGCGGCGGCCTGCTCGAAAGCCTTTTGCGCCGCAGTCAAATCCTCGCGCGTGATGCCGCCCGCGCCGCGTGCGTTCGTGAAGAAACGCTGCCCTTCCATCAACTTCGCGTAAGCCTTAACGCGACGCTCGCGCACAGAGAGTGCGGGTTGCGCGGCGGACGCTTGCGATGTTGTGTTGGGTTGCGACGTGCGGGACGCGCCCGTCCTCGCGGGCGTGGGCGCAGGTTGCGCGCCTGCCGAAACTTGGAAGACGAAAGAGCACGCCGAGACTGCGCAGGCGAGCGAGGCGAGGCGAAGGTAAAACTTCACGCTGTTGTTCCTTTCGCGGGCGTGCCGTCGGTGGTCAAGCCATCGGGCGTCTCGGTCGCTTGCAAGACGCGTTGCCACGTCGCGCGGCGCGGGTATGTGTAGAGCAAAATGGCTATGGCGATGACGCCAGCTTTCAGCATGTCGCTCGGATAGCCGGAGCGTATGAACAAAACGTAGCCGACGATGGCGATGACTACGGCAAACAGTGCGACGAACAACGTCGTCTTATGCAGCGTGGCGATGAGCGCGGACGCGCCCTTCGCCTCTGCGATGGTTTGCAGGCGCAGCGCGTTGAAACGCATGCGCCGCAGCGCGATTGCGCCGAGACCTGCAAAGAGGATCACGATCCAGAGCGCGGCGTAGGCTGTCTGGTCTATAAAACTCAAATTGACGCGCGGGCGCACTCCCGCATATGCCAGCGCGACGAGCGCGAGCGTCAATGTAATCAACGCCGACACTACGCTCGCGGCGGCGCGATGGCGGCGCGTCAATTCGGTTGTGGTCTCTACGGCCATACGAGTTCGTTCCAGTTCCCCGCCCGCGCAAGCACACGCACTCACGCGCTTCGTCTGATCTCTTTAACACTTTGGGAGACGCGAAAATCTTAACACCCACAACTCTAAAGTTAAAAGCCTATGGGAAAAGGGTAAGGGGAAAGGGGAAAGGTAAAGAGCTATTAAGCTGCTTCACCTTTCCCCTTTCCCCCTTACCCTTTTCCCGTCTGTGCTAGTTCGTTGGCGGACGCTGCGCGGGCGGCGTACTGCTCGGCGTGTCCCCGGTCGCGGGTGGCCCCGGGTTGGTCGGAGTCATCTTGAGGCCATTGGTTGACTTGTCTGCCGGTTGCGGCGCGACTGGCGAGGGCTGCGGCGTGGGTCTGACAGCCGAGACGCGACGGTTGATCGTGGGCGCGCTTGGCGTCGTCACGGGCAGCGTGCCTTTGTTGTCGATGATGACATCAATGAGACTGCTCTCGTCGCCGTCTTTGTTGATGAGCACGCCGTTCTTGTCCACCGTGACGGTGGTTGTCCCGAACACCTGATCCATGAGCCGCGCAGTCCTCGAACGCTTCGGGGGCGGCAGCCTGTCTTTCGCCTTCGGATCAACTTCCGGCTTCGGCGCGCCGATGGCTTCGAGTTGTTCCGCAGCCTTCTCCACGTATTCGCTGTTCGGGAAGTTGCGCACGAGTTCCTGAAAATACTTGGCCGCTTCGTCAGGCTCTTCTTCCAGCACGTAAGTGTTGGCTAAGAGATAGAGCGCGCGGTCGCGGCGCGAGAAGTTCGGATACTTTTCTACGACTTCGCGATAACGCGACTGCGCGCCCTTTGGGTTCGGGGCGACGCCGCGCTCGTAGCGATCCATGTAGAAGTTGCCGACTTGAAACGTGTGCATGCCGAGATTTTCCTGCACTTCGCCCAGACGAATCTGCGCGTCGGGACGCAAGGCCGTGTTCGGGTATTGCTGCAAGAGAGCCTTCAAAAGTTGCTCGGCCTTGCGCGCGTGCGCCACGTCGCGGTCGGGCAAGCCCATCTGTCGCATCTCGACTTCGGCGACCTTCAACATCACTTCGTCGGCCAGCGGATCGGTCGGAAAGAACGTCTGCCATTCGCGGTAGGAGTTGGCCGCCTGTATGAGCGCGCTCGTCGTGCCTTCGAGGTAGAAGGTGTCTGCGATGGCGAGTTTCGCGTGCGGAAGATATGGCGAATCGGGATAGGTCGTGATGATCACGTTGAAGAGCAAACGCGCCTGCTCGTAACGGCCTTTGCGTGCCTCTTTCGCCGCCACTTCAAACAGCTCACGGTCGCGACCCGGCGCGACTCCGCCGATCAACTCCGCGTACTCATCATCGCCGTCGCGCCCTATGAGGCGTCCGAAGAAACCGGGCTTCTTCTTATTCTTGTTCGTCGAACCGGAGGACGCGACCGCAGCATCGCGACGCGCGCCCGCCGTCGCAAGCAAGGCCGCGTCGGCTCGCCCGTTGAGATCGTTGAGCGCGCTTTCCAGTTTTTCAATATCCGTCGATTCGACTTTTTCGGATCGATCCGCTTTGGCGCGCAGTTCGTTCACTTCGTTCATGAGCGAACCGGCTTCCTTTTCAAGGCCGCGCAGGCGCGAAGCGGGATCGTCCGCCGACGCCTTCTTGTCTTTATCTTTCTTCTTGTCGTCGCCAGCGGCGTTGAGACCTGCGATTGCAGCATTCAACGTGCGCCGCATCGTGTCCAAACGCTGCCGCAACACTTCAAGGCGCTGCGTCGCCGTCCCCTCGGACTGCGAGCGCGACTGCGGCTGCTGCGCCTGCTGCGCGCTCGCCCCGACGGGCAAACCGCTCAACAGGATCGCGCACGCGCCGACGACCAATAAAAATTTGCGTAAACGCATTTATAAAACCTCCAAAAGTCAGTGACGAGTGACAAGTGACGAGTGACAAGTTAAAAACAAAAACCTGTCTTTAACTTGTCTTGATTCCTGCTCGTCACTTGTCACTTGTCACTCGTCACTGTTTTCTCATACCCATTGTGCGGCGGAGTCTAAAAGCTCGCGGACGCCTTGCGCCGGATCGCCCCCGCCGAAGACCGCTGTTCCGGCGACGATGATCTCGGCTCCGGCGGCGGTGATGTCTGCAATATTCGTGCGGTCGATGCCGCCGTCAACTTCGATGCGCGTCTTCAGGCCGCGCTCTTCGATCATGCGCCGCAAGCGTCGCACTTTATCGAGCATTGTCGGGATGAACTTCTGGCCGCCGAAGCCGGGGTTGACGGTCATCAGTAGAACGTAGTCTGCGAAGGCGAGCGATTCTTCGAGCGCGACGAGCGGCGTCGCGGGGTTGATGGCGATGCCAGCCTTCGCGCCCTTGTTTCTGATCGCAACGAGCGTCCGGTTGAGATGCGCGTCAATCTCCACATGGACGGAAACCATGTCGGCTCCCGCTTCGACAAATTGCTCTGCGTAACGCCCCGGCTCGGAAATCATTAGATGCGTGTCGAGCGGCAGACGGGTTGCGCGCCGGAGAGACTTTACCACCGGCAGGCCAATCGTGATATTCGGCACGAAATGTCCGTCCATCACGTCGCAGTGTACGACGCCCGCGCCGCCGCGCTCGATTGCGGCGATGTCTTCGCCAAGTCGCGCAAAATCAGCAGATAAAATAGATGGGGCGATCTCTATCATCGTTGCCTTCCCCGTCAGAGGAGATTTGAAAAACAGGAACTTTCTGGCCGCTTGATTGCTCGCGAGAAGCGCAAAATTTCGTATGAAAACCGATCCCGCAGTGTTTCGCCCTCAGGTTCGAGAGCCGCGCTGAAAGTTGAGAACGACGCTAAACGAGCCACCTTTCGAGCCGTATTGCCGACGCGCACGCCGTGCGCGCATGCGACTTACGGGCGCGGGTTGTTGGCGTTGCGAGCCGGTGCGGCGGCGGGTCGCGTCGCGTTGCGGTTGCCCGACGGGTTCGCATTACGGTTGTTCGTGGTTCTGCTGCGATTCGCGTTCGCGGCGGCAGCGTTGCGATTAGTGGCGGCGTTCGCGTTCGGCGTCGCGCCCACAGTGTTACGGTTGACAGAGTTGAGATTGTTGCTGTTCGACGGGCGCGTGTTAGCGTTGCGATTGACGGCGTCAGGGTCGCGTTCGGGCGCGTTGCGATTGTCGGCGTTCGGGCGGCTGTTGGTCGTCAAGTTGGTGTTCAAATTCGAGTTGACGTTGCCGTTTGCGCCCGTGTTGCCGTTGGCATTCGCGTTGTTGGCGTTGGCGTTCTTGTTCTTGTTGGCGTTGCGCTTCGGGCGATTCTCGTTGGCGTTGTCGTTCGCGTTGCGGTTGTTGGCGGATGCCGACTCGCCCTGATTGGCGTTGTCGTTCCGGTTATCCTGTTTCGCTTCGTCGGCCTGACGGACGCCAACCGAACTCTCGCCTTCTTTCGCTTCGGCGCGACTGATGACGACGGCGATGGTCTGTCCGGCTTTGACATGGTCGCCCGCGCGCGGCGTCTGGTCGAGCACTGTGTCGGCTTTGACTTCCGCGCTGTAACGCGTGGCGCGTCGGCGCACGTTCAATCCTGCGTCGGAGAGTATCTTTTCCGCATCGACGATGTTCTTGCCCGTCACTTCGGGCACTTCAACTTCGGGGCTGCGCAGAGAGAGATAGACCGTGCCCGCCATGCCGACGAGGAAAAGTCCCGCGATGGCAATCAGGATGGCGACCTTGCCGAGAGCCGATCCGAACGCACGCTTTGTACCTGCCAATTTTTTTGATTACCTCACGAGATGCGCCCGCCGCCGCAGGGCGTTTTCTGGACGCGAGAGTCTAACACCGGCGCGGGCTAAACTAAAAGGCGGAACGGGGTAAAGGGGAAGGGGTAAAGGGTAAAGGTAAAGAAGAAACTCGTGCGCGAATGTGGCGCATTTCTTTCCACCCTTCCCCCTTCCCCTTTACCCTTTTCCTTCTGCCTTCTGAAACGCTGCCACGAAGAATCCGTCCGTATCGTCGCGTTGCGGCCAGGTGCGCGCCGCGACGCTGTTAGTCAACAGACGCTCCGGCACGTCGGGTCGAATCAATTTGAAAGCCGCGTGCGTTTCCAGAAACGCAACGACGACCTCTTCGTTTTCTTCCGGTTCGACCGAACAGGTTGAATAGACGAGCCGACCGCCGACGCCAACCGTGCGCGCGGCGTGTGCGAGAATGCGTCTCTGCCGCGCGGCGAGTTCGGCGATGTCCGTGGGTGTGATGCGCCAGCGAATTTCGGGGTTGTGCCTGAGCGTGCCCGTCCCCGTACACGGCGCGTCAACAAGAACGCGCTCGAACGCGCCTTCGGCAAACGGGAGCGGCGAGCCTTCGGCGTCATAAACGACTGCCCGAATATTTTTCAAACTTTGCCGCGCCGCCGACTCCGAGAGCGTCCGCAAGCGATGTGCATAGATGTCGCCCGCGACGACAAACGCCTTGTCGTGCGACAACGCGGCGATGTGCGTCGTCTTGCTGCCCGGCGCAGCGCACACGTCGAGCACGCGTTCGCCCGCGCGTGCGCCAAGCGCGTGCGCCACCAACTGCGATGCTTCATCCTGCAAGTAGATCGCGCCCTCGCCCGCCAACGCGCGCAAAAGCTGCGACGCCCCCGACGCTCCAGCGCCGCCCGTCGCACCGACGCGCCACGCCTCCGGCGCAATCTGCGAAGGCTCTACTTCGACGCCCGCCCCGCGCAAACGTTCAATTATTTCCTCACCGTTTGCACGTAACGAATTGACGCGAAACGCGACGGGCGGCGTAAGGTTGTTAGCGTGCGCGAAACTCTCCGCTTCTATTGCGCCGAAAGATTTCGTCCAGCGTTCGACGAGCCAGACGGGATGCGAAGTGGCGACGGCGATGCGTTCGAGTTCGCTCGTCGCCCCGGTCGCCGGATCATAATCCGGTTCGCGTGTGGCGCGTCGCAACACGGCGTTGATGAAGTTCGCGGCCGAGCGCAAGCGCGCCTCGTACGCGAGGTTGACCGATTCGTTGACCGCAGCCGACGCCGGTATGCGCGTGAGAAATCTCAGTTGATACAAGCCTAGACGCAACGCGCGTCGCACCGGAGCATCAAGGCGCGCGGCGTCGCGCTTCGCGTAGTGTTCGATCAACTTGTCGAGCCAGAGTTGGCGACGCAAAACACCGAGCACGAGTTCGTAACACAGCGCACGATCATCGGCACGCAACTCTTCGCCCGCGCTCGCCAGCAGCACAGACGCGAACGCGCCCTCTTCCTCCACACGACGCAGCACTTCAAACGCCGCCCGCCGCGACGCCGACACGCGCCGCCCAACGCTTTTATTAACTGTGCGACTCGCCATGCGGGTTTAGGGTAAAGGGAAAGGGGGAAAGGGTAAAGGAGAAGACGCTTCTTCCCTTACCCTTTCCCCCTTTCCCTTTACCCGTCTGTCTTAATCCGGCCGCTCGCCCGCCGACACGCGCATGCCGTTGATAAAATCACGCACGTTCATGCGCCGCTTGCCTTCAAGTTGGACTTCAAACAGTTGCAGGCGCGTGCGACCGCCGCACGCGATCACGAGTTCATCGCCGCGCGCTTTTACGATCTCACCGGCTGCGGCGTCGCCGCCCGCTTCATCATCCGGCACGCTTCGCGGTAGAGCCCGATGGATGACGAGCCGCTGCGCGCGAAACAGCGTGTGCGCGTTCGGCCAGGGCTGGAAGCCGCGCACGCGACGCTCGATCTCCGTCGCGCTCATGTTCCAATCAACAAGGCCATCTTCGCGTCTGAGGATGGGGGCGTGCGTTGCTTCATCTTCTCGTTGCGGTCGCGGTTCGAGTTCGTCAATGCGTGCCAGCGTCTCGCTCAAAAGTTCCGCGCCCATCTCTGCGAGTCGCGCGAGAACTTGCGGTGCGGTTTCCGTCTCGCCGATGGGCGTTGCGCGTTGCAGGTAGATGTGGCCTGTGTCGAGTCCCTCGTCAATCTGCATCGTCGTCACGCCCGTCTCCGACTCGCCGCGCACGATTGCCCAATTGACGGGAGCCGCGCCCCTGTATTTCGGCAATAACGAAAAATGTACGTTGATGCAACCGCGACGCGGCGCACGTAGAAAGGCGGACGGCAGGATGCGCCCGTAGGCGACGACGATGCAGGCGTCCGCTTCGTGCGAGGCGAACAACTCGCGCGCCTCATCAGTCTTGATCTTCGCGGGTTGATGCACGTTGAGGCCGTGCGCCAGTGCAAACTCTTTGACGGGCGGCGCGCTCAATTTATTGCCGCGCCCCGCAGCCCTGTCCGGCTGCGTCCAGACGGCGACAACTTCGTGGCCGTCGTCCAGACAACGCTTGAGCGTCGGCACAGCCGTCTCCGGCGTGCCCATGAAAACTAAACGCATAAAAACTGTCCGTGGTCAGTTGTCAGTAGTCCGTTGTTTTTTTGCCTGCGCAGTTGTCCAAATGAATCTTTAGCAACTTCCTCCGGTCAGCACGTGCAACTGACAACTGACCACGGACAACGGACGCTCTTAATAAGCGCACCTGTAATTATGAAACTCTTGGATCGCGCTCCAGCCTTTCGCGCCCTTTTTGTAAATCGTATAGTTCGTGCCCTCGAAGCTGTAGCTGATGGTGAAGACCTCGCCCGTGCCGTCCTTGTCCACGTCGAGATGATCGATCAGTATCTCCGTCAAGAACGCGCTCTCGCCGACGCTTTCCAACGACTCTATATCGCTGAAGTCTTCGCCCTTCAACTGATCATAATTAGCGATGGCGACCTTGAACGCGTTACCGGAAGGCTCCGCGATGACGAACAACTGATCTATGAAAATCTTGTCCGTCCCGCGCCTGATCATGTACGTGCCGACGAGTTCCGCCGCGCCGTCCGAGTTGAGATCAATCGCCGTCAAATTGATCGTCTTCAACGCGGCGAGCGCGTTTGCAGGCACGCCCTTCTCGCGGAAGATTCGCTCGACGTGCTCGCGTATGCCCGCGCGTTCCGCGTCGGTCGGCGCGCGGCGCGAAGGCTTTGCGAGACCGAGCGTTGCAGAGTTGGTTGCGAGCGCCATGCGATTGCCGCCGAGTTGCACGGACGTTTGCACGTCTGCGGTCGCAGCTGCCTTCGAACAGTCGGTCGCCTTCTGCGACTCTTTGGCGACGAGCGTTCCGGCCTCTGCGCCGCCCCAGATGAGGCGATAGCGCTGCCCCGCTTTGTAATAGCTGTTGGCGAAGCGCGTCAGTTCAGCCGCGCTCGACTCACCCGTGATCAAACCCTTGAACACGCCGCGCCCGTAGAATGCTATCGGCTCGAACTCGAACGCGTTGTCGCCGCGACGCGTGACGGCGAAGATCACATCGTCCTTCGCCGCCGTCGCCGCTGCTCCGGCGCGCTGCGCTATTGCCTTCTCAAAACTACCTGCTAGTGAAATCGAAAAAACGAACGCCGCAAACATCGCGCAGAAGACGGGGGACTGACGAAGTCGCATAGTCTGTTTTCTTCTCCGGTCAATGAAGATTGTGAGAGCTTAAATTGCCGTGCGTTTCTCTTTCGCGTTCTCGCCTCCGGCGCGCACCTTCTCCGCCCAGACTTTGGCCTGCATGAACAGGCCGAGGTAGTCGCGCCCGCCAGCTTTCGAGTCCGTGCCCGACATGTTGAAGCCGCCAAAAGGGTGTACGCCGACGAGCGCGCCCGTACACTTGCGATTGAGATAGAGATTGCCGACGTGGAACTCGCGCTTGGCGCGCTCCAACTTCTCCGCGTCGTTCGTATAGACCGCGCCGGTCAGACCGTACTCGGTATCGTTTGCGATCCTCAACGCGTCGTCAAAATCTTTCGCCTTGATCACGGCGAGGACTGGGCCGAAGATTTCCTCCTGCTCGATGCGGTCGCCGGGTTTCACATCGGCGATGACGGTCGGCTCGATGTAGAAACCCTCTTCGCCGTCCGAGCCGCCGCCCGCGACGACGCGCCCGCCGTCCTTCGTGCCCTTCTCGATGTATTCGCTGATCGTCTTGAAAGCCTTCTGGTTGATCACGGCGCTCAAATTTGTCGCGCCATCGGTCGGGTCGCCGAGTTTCAGACGCTCCGTGCGCTCGACGATTTTTTCGACCATCGGCTCGTACACGTCAGCGTGGATAATCGCACGCGAACAGGCCGAGCATTTTTGACCCTGAAAGCCGAAGGCCGACTGCACAACGCCCGTCGCCGCGTCGTCGAGGTCTGTGTCCGCATCGACGATGATCGCATCTTTGCCGCCCATCTCGGCGACGACGCGCTTGATCCAGATTTGTCCTTCTTGATGCTTTGCGGCGCGCTCGTTGATGCGCAGGCCGATCTCCTTCGAGCCTGTGAAGGCGACGTAGCGCGTGCGCGCGTGGTCAACCACCACGTCGCCCACTTCCGCGCCCGAACCCGTCATGAAGTTGACGACTCCGGCGGGCAATCCCGCCTCTTCGAGTATCTCGAAAAACTTGTAGGCGATGGTCGGCGCGTCGGATGAAGGTTTCAGGACAACCGTGTTGCCCGTCACCCAGGAGGCACAGGTCATGCCCGCCATGATCGCGAGAGGAAAATTCCAGGGCGGGATGACGACGCCGACGCCGAGCGGGATGTACTGCAAGCGATTCTCTTCGCCTTCGAGTTTCGTGACGGGTTGCGGCGCGGCGTAGCGCAGCATCTCGCGCGCGTAGAACTCGCAGAAGTCAATCGCCTCCGCCGTGTCGCCGTCGGCCTCCGCCCAGGTCTTGCCGACTTCGTAAATCATCCACGCAGACATCTCGTGACGCCGCTCGCGCAAAATCTCCGCGACGAGAAACAGCAAGCGTGCGCGTTCTTCCGGCAACGTTTGCGACCAACTTTTGAAAGTCTCGTCGGCAGTCTCGACCGCGCGGCGCGCGAGTTCTTCGGTCGCCTTCTGAAAACGCCCCACCACTTCTGTTTTGCGCGCGGGGTTGATGCTGTCGAAGGTGCGCCCTGCTGTCTTAATGCGCTCGCCGCCGATGACGAGCGGGTATTCGCGCCCCAACTCGCCTTTGACTTTCTCAAGCGCCGCGCGCATTGCCTGCGCGTTCTCTTCCTTGCTGAAATCTGTAAACGCTTCGTTACGAAATTCGCCGTGCATGAATCGCTCCTGTCAGGTAATTGTTTTGGTGTTAATTGACCCGCGAATGTTATCACAACACGGACGCGAAAACGCGGTCGGCTCGCAACGCATGCGAACTGACCGCGTTCCTTTATTCGTTATGCGCGGGCGACGCTTTTACATCTTCGCCATACGCGCGAGCTTGCGCATCTTGCGTTTGACCATCTCGCGCTTGAGGACAGTCGTGTGGTCAATGAAGACGATGCCGTCGCAGTGGTCGGTTTCGTGCAACATGCAGCGCGCGGTTAAATCCATCCCGTCGAGTTCAAACGTCTCGCCCGTCTCGTCCTGCGCGCGCACTACGGCGCGCAAACTTCGCTTGACCGGAAAAAAGATGCCCGGAAACGAGAGACATCCCTCGTCGCCGTTCTGTTCGCCCTCGACTGTGAGCACCACCGGATTGATGAGCGCGACGCGCTGCTCGGGGTCGCGCCCGCCAGAACAATCCATCACGAACAGACGCTTTGAGACGCCCACCTGCGGCGCGGCCAAACCCACGCCCGATGCTGCGTCCATCGTCTCGAACATATCCGCGACGAGTTTCTTCAAACGCGCGTCGAACACCGTCACAGGCTCGCCCGGCGTCTCCAGCACGGGGTTCGGGTAAGTCACGATTTCCAATAAAGCCATCTCGATATTCCTGAAATAAAAATCCACCGGCCTGCGTCTCTGCGTATATCACACGTTCGAGGCAAGCGCCACGCGGAGAGTTTACAATAAAGCGCGAAGCGCGTGCCAGCCGTGCGATTTCAAGGCGGAAGTTATAGCTTTTCCCATTCATCCTTGTCGATTCCGGCTTGTCGCAGGATACGTATGAGAAGTTCTTTGCCGATGTCACTTTGGTGCGGGTTAGGAATGCGGAGGGTGAGATTTCCGCGATTCATGAATTGATGTTTCCCGCCGGAGTACGGGCCGTCGAAGCCGAGTTGACGCAAATAGCGAATCAACTCCTTGCGCGCAATTGAGCCGAAGCGCGGCACGTCAGGTGACTTCCCTGACTTTTAGTTCTAGCCCGTCAACGACGGGCAGGGGCAAACTCCTTGAGACGCGAAAGAGAATCCACTCTTCCAACACTTCAGCCAACTCTTCGCGACAGTCTTCGAGCGTTTCGGCGTTCGCATAGACGCCTTCGAAGTTGGGAATATCGCCGTAAAAACTCCGGTCGTCGGAGAGGATTTCGTAATGCGCGTACCGCAGAGCAGCGTTTATATAGTTCGTCAGCATCGTCCGTCTCCCTTTCCGGCTTAATTCTAACATATCAACTTGCAACCCTCGCTGCCCTCTCTCTTCACGATGCAACCGGCTCTGACAACAACCGAGAAAGGCGCGTTACGGCGGAGGACTTTGGAGCAGTGTTGACTTCCGCAGGGAATGTCTATATAAGTCCTCTCCCCCATAATCGGGCCTGATACTCACCCATGTTTGCACTAAGGAGTACCCCAATGAAAATGATACTTCGCGCCGCGCTCTTCGCATTGTTTTTGTTAACTGTCACCTCGACCCAACACGTCAACGCACAGACAGCCGCCGACGGCAGCTTCAAGTTTACAGTTGATAACGACCTCACAAAGGTCATCGAATTCAAAGCCGTCTCGAACAGAGAAGGCGGCGCGAGCGGCAGCATGATTTTCAGCGGCCCCGCAGTGATACCGAAGCAAGACGTTGACGGCGACGGCAACACTGATTTCAGCGGCAAGCTCGCAAGCCTCGACATGGACGTGTCGTTCGACAACCTTGTCGTGGAGAAGAACTTGGCCGTGATGAGCGGCACGGTGACGAACTGCAACGTGCGCGAATACATCGGGCGGCGTGTGCTGTTGACGGTCGAAGACAACGGCGACGGAACCGATCCCAAATCACCCGATAAATTTACGTGGGGCTTCTACAGGAAGCTAGACATATGGTGGACGCCCGCTGACGCCGAACTTAGAGAAGACCCGGGGGTGGGTTTGCGCTGGTGGGCGACGGACTACGAGCGCAAGGACGACGTAGGCTACGCGATGCCGAAGCAGAACGATCCGGTCGGCATACAGACTTTCCCCTCCTCGTCCTACGCGCTCGAAGACATCATCACAGGAAACGGCAACATCAACGTCTACCCGTAGAACCTACGCGCCTGATTATCAGAGCACTTAACAAACCGGCCTAGCTCATCAACGTGATTGTCCCTGCCTGTTGTCTAACCTAAGACAACGGGCAGGGACAATCTCTTGAGTTCATTTACCTAAGCTATTCCTTCCGCTTACCTCTTTTTTTACTCACCTGACCCGAAGCCTTCTCCATTTGTGCCTTGCGCGGCCTACCCACTTTACGATTTTCAACTAATTTCAAATCTTCTTCTTTGATCATTAAAGCCCCGCCGAATTGCTCGGCTGGCAGGCGTCCTTCCTTAACTAACTGCTGAACGCGCCGCACGCTTACGCCTAATCGCTCCGCTGCCTGTGCTGCTGTGAGTATCGCCATAGACAGTTTTATGTGCTCACTTCTTATTCCCCTTCTTAGTGTGTCGCTTTGAATCTGTTTCACCTTTAGCCTTTGGTGGTCTGCCAACCTTGCGATTTTCGACAAGTTTCAAATCTGACTTTTTAATCATGTGAACATGTCCGAATTTCGCCGTAGGTAGTTGTTTGTCAACAATCATTTGACGAATACGCCCTGCCGTCACACCTAATACATCTGCCGCCTGTTGTGTTGTGAGCCATTCATCCATATAAAAAAGTTAGCATAATCCTAGCGAGGCTGCAAAGGTTTCTCTTGACAAGCTCTAGCGATTTCGCTAGGATTATTTTCACTGGTCGTTGTCAGCAATTGAGAACGCACGAACAGGCGAGGACTTATCAAGACGGCGAATCTCAATAAGTCCTCTACATCAGCATTTACCCTGAAAGGAAGCTACTGATGCGAAAAGATGATAACACGCGCACGCCTCCCGCACGCCAGCAACAACAGCCAAATTTCGACGAACCTCTGCGGCAATGGGCTAACCTGCCAGTGACAAAAGATAAAGCAGTAGAGTTGGTTGATCTCATCACGAGGCGCGAGGACAGCGAGAGTTTGGACGCTCTCATCGAGTTGATCTGCGGGCTGATGCCGCATCCTCTGTCCGACGACAAGTATATTTTGGATGAGAGGTTTCTGGCGGGACTCACCGCACTCATGCACGCCTTCACGTTAACGCATCGGGCGGAGAATGAACTCGGCGCGTATGTCGTGCATTTGAAATGTGCCGAATGGGAATAGCGCGTTCGCATTGTTGCTCCGTCAAGCGTTTCATCTTTCGGGCATTTCCGGTTTGGTGTTAGCATCGCTTGCGGAAAATCGGACGCGCAAGGGGAACGGGTGAAGAACGAATGAGCCAGACGGATTCGGTAGTGGAAGATGTGAAAGATGCGGCGGATGAAGTCGCGGAGAAGGTCGGGAAGCACCCCTGGACGGAGCGGCTCGCGCGTTTCGGTTACGCGTCGAAGGGCATCGTCTACATCGTCGTCGGCGCGCTGGCGACGATGGCCGCGCTCGGCTTGGGCGGCGAAGCGACGGGCGCGCGCGGCGCGATGCGTTCAATCGCGCGGCAACCCTTCGGCACGGTGATGCTCTCAATCGTCGCCTTCGGCCTCGTCGCCTACGTCATCTGGCGTTGGGTGCAGGCCGTCACAGACGCCGACGACAAAGGGACAAACGCCAAAGGCATCGCCCTGCGCATCGGCTACACCGGCAGCGGACTCGTCTACGCGGGTCTTGCATACTCTGCGGCGCGCATAGTCTTCGGCGCGCGCGACGACGGGCAACCGAGCGCGGCGCAGTCATGGACGGCGAAGCTGATGGAGTTTCCTTACGGCAACTGGCTCGTCATCCTCGCGGGTCTCGGCGTCATGGGATATGGCGTCTACCAGTGTTACAAGGGCTACACTGCTAAGTTTCGCAAGCGTCTAAAGACGAACGAGATGAGCGAGCGCGGCATAGTGTGGGCTACGCGCAGCGGGCGCTTCGGCTTCATCGCGCGCGGCGTCGTCTTCCTCGTCGTCGGCGGCTTCCTCATACAGGCCGCTTGGTACTACGACTCCTCGAAAGCCAAAGGCTTAGACGGCGCGCTCCAAAACCTCATCCAACAACCCTTCGGCCCCTGGCTGCTCTGCGCTGTCGCTCTCGGCCTCGTCGCCTACGGCCTCTACATGCTCATCGAAGCACGCTACCGCCGCATCGCAGGCTCTTAGTAGGCGCGTAACTGTTCACGATAACCGTCGTAGTTGCGGCGCATCTCTGTGAGGCTGTCGCCGCCGAACTTTTCGCGCATCGCGCGTGCGAGGACAAGCGCGACCATCGCTTCGCCGATGACGCCCGCCGCCGGAACTGCCGTCACGTCCGAACGCTCGAAGGCCGCTGACTCTTCCTCTTTCGTGTCTATGTCAACCGAGCGCAGCGCGCGTCGGAGCGTCGAGATCGGTTTGAGATGACCGCGCACGCGCAACTCCTCGCCGTTCGTGATGCCGCCTTCAAGTCCGCCCGCGCGATTCGTCGGGCGCGTGAACCTGCGCGACTCTTGCTCGTACCCGATCTCGTCGTGTACCTGAGAGCCAGCCAACGCGCTCGCCTCGACGCCCGCGCCGATAGCGACGGCCTTCACTGCCGGAATTGACATCAACGCTTGCGCCAGAAGCCCGTCCAACTTTTCGTCCCAAGACGTGTGCGCGCCAAGCCCTGCAACGACGCCGCGCGCCACCACCTCGAAGATGCCGCCGAGCGTGTCGCCCTCGCGCTTGCGCTCGTCAACAAGCGCGACCATCCTTGCTTGCGCCTCCACGTCGCCGCAGCGAAGCGGCGCGTCCGCAGGAATCGCGGCGATCTCGTCCCACTTCAACTCAAGCGGCGCAGCGGGCACGCCGCCGAGTTGAACGACGTGGCTCAAAATTTCAACGTCGAACGCGGCGAGCAGTTGTTTCGCCAGCGCACCGCAGGCGACGCGCGCCGCAGTCTCGCGCGCCGAAGCGCGTTCGAGTATGTCGCGCAAGTCGCGCGTGCCGTACTTCAAACCGCCCGCGAGGTCTGCGTGACCCGGGCGCGGTCGCTTCACGCGTCGCGACTTCTCCGGCGCGACTGCCTCACGCGCCTCGACAGACATCACCTCCGTCCAGTTCTGCCAGTCCTTATTCTCGATCATCAAAGCGACGGGCGAGCCGAGCGTCAGCCCGTGTCGCACGCCGCTCAAAATCTCCGCCGCGTCCTGCTCGATCTTCATGCGTCCGCCCCGCCCGTAGCCCCACTGCCGCCGCCGCAACTCGCGATTGATAAATTCGATCTCGACAGGCACACCCGCAGGCAGCTCCTCGACTATCGCGACGAGCGCGCGCCCGTGTGATTCTCCGGCGGTAGTAAACCGAATCATCTGTTTATAAACCTTTGCTGACCAAACGACCGATGCGCCTACTTAAACCGAAGATGACGACTCCCGCGACAAGATATGGAATACACGCAACAAACCTCTCCACATTTTCACCGGACATATGCCGCGTCAGCAGAAAAACCGTGACGACATAAACAAAGCCGATTAGCCCGATCAAAAATATAACGAAGGCAATGAGTCGCACGCCTATTAACGCGAGATTCATGTAGTGGCTCATGTTAACTGTAACCTCTATTTCTAAGTCCGGTGAATTTACAGATAACTCTCAGCGAACATGTTACCCCGACCGAGAATGCAGGCAGGGTCGAAGGCGCGTTTGAGCGCGGCCATCTGGCGCACATGTTCGTCGCCGTAGAGCGTGCGCAGGTAATCGCGTTTGAGTTTGCCGACGCCGTGCTCGGCCGAGATCGTGCCGCCGACACGGACTGCGCGTTCGATGAACTGCCTGTAAATCTCTCTCGCTTGCGTCGCCTGTCGGTCGTCGCGCGGTAGTATGTTGACGTGTACGTGATTGTCGCCGATGTGGCCGAAGATGACGTATTGCAATTCGCTCGCGCGCAAAGTCTCTTGATAGAAGCGTAGCATCGCGGCGAAGGCTTCGTCGGGCACGGACATGTCGGTTGAGACTTTGCGTTGGCCTCGACGCGCGAGCCACTCGTTGACGTGTACGGGCAGCGCGTGACGAAATTCGCGCAGGCGTTGCCCGTCGCGCTCGTTGGTCGCGAACCAGGAAGCGTCGAGCGCGGCCTCGTGGCGTTCGAGCAGCGCGTGCCACGCGGCGAACAGTCGTTCTTCCGTCTCTCCGTTCGTCTCCTGCTCGAAGAAGATCGCGCCCGCCGCTTCGGAAGGTATGAGCGGAAATTTTTCGCGCAGGAAATTCAAGGCTTCGGCGTCGAAGAACTCAAGAGCGCGTGCGTCCAACTCGCCGCGATTATTTTTTGGATTTGCGGCGCGCGTGCGGAGCGACGCCGCGCGTGCTTCGCGTACGAAGGCGAGCAAGTTTTCCTCCGCGTGGAAGAAGACGACGCCGCCGAGCACGCCCGACGGGCGCGGCAAAAGCGCCGTCTCAACTTCACAGATTACGCCGAGCGTGCCCTCGCTCCCGATGAACAGATCAATCGCGTCCATCAACGGCTCGACGTAATAACCTGCGGCGTGCTTTCGCGTCTGCGGCATACGATACGCGGGCAATTGCGCCTCGATACGCCGACCGTCGCTCGTCGGAATCGAGAGCCGCCCCTTTTCATCCGCGAAGATTTCGCCACGCGCCAGATCAATCACGTCTCCGTTTGCGAGCGCGATCTTGAGACGGCGTATGTAACGACGCGTCGGCCCGTACTTGAAAGTACGCGCGCCGGAACTATTCGTCGCCACAGTCGCACCGAGATAACAACTGCGCTCGGTCGGGTCGGGCGGGTACAACAAACCGCGCCCCTCGACCGCGCGTTGAAATTCCGCGAGCACGACACCCGCTTCAGCACGCGCCCGCCCGCCTTCGTCTTCTTTTACGATCTCCCCGATCCGGTTCAGCCTATCAGTCGCCAACACGATTCCGCCGAACGGCACGCGCCCGCCCACAACGCCCGTCCCCGCGCCCGACACCGTGACCGCCACGCCATCGCGCGAAGCCTCCGCCAACGCGGCTGCAACTTCCAACGCCGTCTCAGGAAACACCACGCGCGCCGCATGCCCGCCCGCGAGGTTGCTCGCGTCAACAAGATAAGATTGCATCTCGTCCGTGTTGGACTTGCTCAACATATTTTTAAGTGACAAGTGACAGGTGACAGGTGACGAGCAAGAATCAAAACAAGTATTAGAGACAGGATTTCTTCTGCTTTAACTTGTCACTCGTCACTTGTCACTCGTCACTGCTCTTAAGTCATAGTCAGTTCGCGCTCGCGTAGATATTTGATGCGGTCGCGGAGTTCGGCGGCGCGCTCGAACTCCATCTGTTTGGCGGCGTGGCGCATCTCGGCTTCGAGGCGCGCGATGGTTCCGTCGATTTTGTCGCGCGAGTATTCTTCAAAGGCTTCGAGTTCGAGCGGCACTTTGAAGTAGTCGGCCTCGTAGGCAGTGACGAGCGTGGCCTCTATGGGCTTGACGATGGTTTGCGGCGTGATGCCGTGCTCGGCGTTGTATTCCTGTTGGATGGTGCGGCGGCGCTCGGTCTCTTCGATGGCGCGCTTCATGGAGTCGGTCATGCGGTCGGCGTAGAGGATCGCTGTGCCGCTGGCGTGGCGCGCGGCGCGTCCCATCGTTTGGATGAGCGAAGATTCGGAGCGCAGGAAGCCTTCTTTGTCGGCGTCGAGGATGGCGACGAGCGAGACTTCGGGCAAGTCCAAGCCCTCGCGCAAGAGGTTGATGCCGACGAGCACGTCGAACTCGCCGCGACGCAGATCGCGCAAGATTTTGATGCGCTCTAAAGTTTCGATGTCCGAGTGGAGGTAGCGGACTTTCACGCCGACCTCTGCGAAGTATTCGGTCAAATCCTCCGCCATCTTTTTCGTCAAAGTCGTGACGAGCACGCGCTCGTTGCGCTCGGCGCGGACGCGGCATTCTTCGAGTAGATCGTCAATCTGTCCTTTGACGGGGCGGACGATGACTTGCGGGTCGGTCAGTCCCGTCGGGCGTATGATCTGCTCGACGACTTCTCCGCCCGTCTTCGTCAACTCGTAAGGGCCGGGCGTCGCGGAAACGTAGATGACCTGGCCGATGCGCTCGTTGAACTCGTCGAAGTTGAGCGGGCGATTGTCCATCGCGGAGGGCAAGCGGAAGCCGTACTCGACGAGCGTTTTTTTCCGCGACTGGTCGCCGTTGAACATGCCGCGCACCTGCGGGATGGTCTGGTGCGATTCGTCTATGACGACCATCGTGTCGCGCGGGAGATAATCGAGGAGCGTCGGCGGCGCAGCGCCGGGAGGTTTTCCGGTCAGGTGGCGCGAGTAGTTTTCGATGCCGCGACAAAAGCCCATCTCCTTGATCATCTCTAGGTCGTACATCGTGCGTTGATGAAGGCGCTGCCCCTCTACGAGTTTGCCTTCGCCGATCAGCTTCGGCTCCCACCAGTCCAACTCTTCGCGTATGGTCTTGATGGCGCGTTTGATGGTCGGCTTCGACATGACGTAGTGCGTCTTCGGGTAGATGGGCAAACGCGAGGTGTGCTTGTGCAGGACTTCGCCGAGCAGAGGGTCAATCGTGGAGATCGAGTCAATCTCGTCGCCCCAGAGTTCGATGCGATAGGCTTGCTCCTGATAACTCGGAAAGATTTCCACGATGTCGCCGCGCACGCGGAAACTGCCGCGATCAAATTCGATGTCGGAGCGTTCGTATTGAAGTTCGACCAGTTTTTGCACGAGCGCGTCGCGCGTCATCTTCATGCCCGGCTCGACGAAGAGGAGCATGTTGTAGTAGGCGTCCGGGTCGCCGAGACCGTAGATGCAGGAGACGGAGGCGACGACGATGACATCGCGGCGTTCAAACAGCGCGCGCGTGGCGGAGAGACGGAGGCGATCAATTTCTTCGTTGATGGTCGCCTCTTTTTCGATGTACATGTCGGCGGCGGGCACGTAAGCCTCCGGCTGGTAGTAGTCGTAATAGGAGACGAAATACTCGACGGAGTTTTCGGGAAAGAAGTTTTTGAACTCTTGATAAAGTTGCGCGGCGAGCGTCTTGTTGTGGGCGATGACGAGCGTGGGGCGTTGCGTGCGCTGGATGACGGAGGCGATGGAGAAGGTCTTGCCGCTGCCGGTGATGCCGAGCAGCACTTGATGTTTATGGCCGTCGTCAAGGCCGCGCACGAGCGCCTCGATGGCCTGCGGTTGATCGCCCTGCGGGGTGAAATCTGAACGAAGCTGAAAAGGCATAGACGTAGGATAACCCGACGCGGGCGCAAGCTCAAAAGTCTCAAGTCCCAAGTCTCAAGTCCCAAGTCAAACGTGGTTTTGAGACTTGGGACTTGAGACTTTCTTTATGTTGCCTGCTTCGTTAAAGCCTGCAAGTCGGATTGGGAGCCGTTGAAGCGATTGTGGTCGGCGTCGCCGGGGACGCCGGGGATGGGGAGGCTTTGGGAGTATTGCCAGAACGTCCAGTTTGTCCAGCCGCGCGGGAGCGGTTGGGGCGTGGGCGCGTTGGTGTAGTGCGCGATCCAGAGCGGGAACTTGCCGAAGCCGTCGTTCATGTACTCGTTCCAGAAGTAGGCGGCGGTGTAGATCATCGGAGTCGTGCCCGTCGCCTGCGCGACCGTGTCAATCCAGTTGCCGACGCCTTCGATGAGACGACTGCCCGTGATGCCGTCGTTCAACTCGATGTCTATGACGGGCGGGAGATCGCCCGGCTCGATCTGCACGACTTGCAGGAAGTGGTTGGCTTGCTGGACGCCGTCCTGTTCGGGGCGAAAGAAATGATACGCGCCGCGCACGAGTCCCGCCGCTTTCATACCGCTCCAGTTGGCGGCAAATTCCGGGTCAACGATGGACGTGCTCTCGGTGGCTTTGGCGAAGGCGAAGGCGCAACCCGCGCCGCGCACTTCAGCCCAGTTGACCGCGCCCTGATAATGCGACACGTCTATGCCGATCAAATTCGTCTCTTGCGGTGCGTTGCTCATAAGTTCGCCTTCTCCTCCTCGACGGCGTCAGCGCGCTGACGACGTTGCGTTTTTCGGGTGTGACACGGAAAGTACACTCGTTGCTCTCCGTGCTAAAAATTAAACGGGCGGTCGGCGCTTTTAGTGTAGCGCGTCTCCCGCCCGATTATTGTTCGCTCGCAGTAAAGTTTGTTTCAAATCCGGCTCAGGTGGCCGGTGTCGCGTTCTGTGGTTGACTGCTGATCTGGTAGATGGCTTCCATGACGGCGGAGCGCACTTCGGTCGGGAGCGAACCGCGCACGGCGAGGCGACGGAAGGCCGGAAGTATTTCGTGCTGGCCGCTCAAGGCGAGCAACTTCACGACGGCGAGGCGCACTTCGTTGTCGGGATGGCTCTCGATGGCGCGAATCAGCGGCGCAACTTCGCCCGCCTTCGCCATCAGGAACAGGAGCGAGAAGGCGTCGTAAGTTTTATCGCGACTCTCGCCCGTCAGATTGCCGACTGCTTCGTCTGCGAGACCTGAGCCTGCGAGCGCCGCGCCGATCTGGCGTCGGCGTTCGACGGGCGATTCACGCAGGGCGCGCGTGAATGAATCGGCGCGGTCTTCGTGTATGTCGTAGAGCGCGCGTGCGGCAGCGTTGCGCACTTCTTCGGCGGGGTCGTCGAAGGCGGCGCAGATTTCGTTGAAGGCTTCGTTGGTGTTCAGGCGCGCGAGCGCGAGGACGCTGGCGGCGCGTTCGCTCGGCTCGTCGCTCGTGAGCCGCAACTGTATGCCCTTCGGGATGATCGAAAATTCTTCTTCGTCCGAACCGTCAACGAGACTCAAGCCCTTGTCGGCTTTCACTATTTCGGTGCCGCTCACAACATCGTCCGCGACGTGTGAATCGTGCTTGAAGCTGAACGGCTGCGTCGTTGCGTCTTCGGCGCTTACAGGTTCGACGGGCGTTGGCGAAGCAGTGACGACGGGCGCGGCGTCGGCGGCGTTGGTTTCAAACGCTTCGACCTCCAACGTATCGAACAACGAGATAGAGTGGTCTTCGCGGCTCGCTTCCGGTGCAGGGGGCGCGGGCGTTTCTTCCGCCTGTACCTGTGCCCATCCGGTCGCGCCCTCCGCATAGAATGTGCCGAGCGGTTCGACGGGCGGCGTCTGCGAAGCGGCGTCGTCAACTTTTTGGATCGTGACCTCGTGCTCGTCTGCGTCGAGATCGATCCATCCCTCTTCGCCCGCACCGGCGCGCTTGCCCGAACCGACCGCAAAGTCGGAATGATAGACGGGCGGCGTTGCGGCGTCGGACTTCGCAGACGGTTGTGACTCCACCGAATGAGTTACGGTCGTAACGTCCGGCGTGGCCGTCAGCGTGTCGGTGGCGACGACGGGCGCGGACGTGTCCGACGCTTTGGCGCTCTCCGCCGTCACGTCCTCTGCCTCGCGCGCCTTGATGAGGCTCGCTTCTTTCGCCGCGAGCGCCGAGCCGAGATCGAGTTCAGACGTAGCCGGCTGCGTCTCAACTTCGGCTTTCACTTCTTCGGCGGGTTCGACGTGCGGCGCGGCGACATCCAAAGCCTTCGTCTCGCTGCTCGCAACTTCCGCTTCGTCAACTGCGGGCTTCGCCTCGACGGCTGGCGACTCGTAAAGGGCGACAGACGTTTCTTCCGGCGTCGCTTCGACAGTCGCGGCCAGGACGGGCGACTCCTGTGTCGCGTCGGACGCTTCGGATTCTATAGCGGCGCTTTCAGTCGAAGGCTCTGCGACTGTCACGGTCGTGACCGCCGCTTCCGCCTCTTTCACCTCGATCTCTTTCGTCTCGTCATCTTTCGTTTCGACGGCTGCGGCTTTCGTTTCGGCGGGCGCAACTACAACCGCGTCGCTCGCAGTGACGAGCGTCGGCGTGTCTTCGCCAACAACTTCCGGCGTTGCGGCTGCGGCCGTCGCAGTCGCCGCAGCTTCTTCTTCTTCCGCGAGTTTGCTGGCTTCGATGGCGCGTTGGATGAGCGTGCGCGGCACTTGACGCGACACCTCGCGCCAGCGCAGGGCTTCGAGCGCGCCGATAGCCGCAGGGTCGCGCAGGTCTGCCAACGCTTCGACCGCCGTGCGGCGCACGTCGGGCGCGGGGTCTTCGAGCGCGGCGGTGAGATGCGGCGTCGCGTCGCGTTCGCCGTAGAGTCCGAGCGTGTGCGCGGCGGCGGCGCGTTCGCCGGGGGCTTCCGCAGACTGTAGCGCGCGCGCGGCTTCGTCGAAATAACCGTGCTTGAGGAAGGCCGTGCGCGCATGCGCTTTGCGCTCGGCGTTGCGTCCGGCGATGGCCGACATCAACTCGGCTGAGACGAGTTGGCGCGTGCCCGCGTCCGACGCGTTGACGACTGTCTCGTCGTAACTCTCGCCCGCGAGCAACTTTTTGATCTCGGCCTCGATGCGTTCCGGATCGAAGGCGACCGACGGCTCGACGGCTTTCGTCTCCGTCGCTTTCGTCTCAATAGCTTTCGACTCGACAGCCTTGCTCTCATCGGCTTTAGACGCGCCGATAAGTGCCGCGCCTGCTCCGGCGAGGAGTGCGCCCGCTGCCAGCGCGCCACCCGCGCCCGTGTCTTTCGTGGTCGCGCCTGAGTCTTTAGCGGTTGCGCCTGCATCCTTCGTCGTCGCACCTGCGCTCGACGCGCTCGTTCCGGCAGCGGTGCTCGTGCCGCCAGCCTTCAGTTCTTTTTCCTCCGCGAGACGTTTCGCCTTCTCGGCCTTCTTCTTCTTTTTCTTCGACTGTTTGCCGGAACTCAAGAGGCTTGCGGCGGTCGCGGCGGATGATGCGGCGGTTGCTCCGGCAGTCACTCCAGCCGTCGCTCCAGAGGTTGTTCCGGCGGTCGCTCCGGTGGTCGTGGCGGTTGTTGAAGCGGTCGAAGCGGAAGAGGCAGAAGAGGCGGAGGACGGTTTAAGTTCGGCTGGCTTCGTCTCCTTGACTGTGGTGGTGACGGGCTTCGTGCCGGATGGCGCGGCGGGTGGCAGCGTGCGGCTCTCGTCGCGGCGGTCGCCCCTGAAACGCGAGACGACGAAGAGGCCGATGCCGACCGCGAGAAGCGCCGCGAGCAGCCAGGGCCAGTTGCGCGTGACGGCTGCGCCGACCGAAGTTGGAGAAGTTGCGGGCGGCGCGCCTGTCGTGATCGAGACGGGCGCAGCGGCAGTCGGCTGCGTTTGAGCTATCTGATCTGCGCCGGGCGTCGCAGCGATTGTGGGCGCGAGCGTGGGCGTCGGGATGCTCGTGGGAGTGGTCACAGCGCCCGGCGTCGGCACGACAAAAGGCGTCGCGGCGGTGGTCGCTGTTGCGATGCTGTTGGCGTTCGCGTCGGGCGTGCGGCGCGCGTCGGGCGTCGGTTGCGTGTTGGCGTTCGTCTGCGGCTTCGTGATTCCGGCTTCTTCGGGCAGCGTGCGTTTGGGCGTCGGCGTGGGCGTCGCGCGCGTCGTCGCCGTCGTCTCGCCTGCGGTGCGCGGCGCGCTGAACTGCACGTCGAGGCGGTTGAAGCGTTGATTGACGCGCGCGGTTGCGCCGGGTTGGAGTTTGAACGTGTAGACTAAATCTTTGCCGCGCTTCTCGACCTGCGCGCCCTCGAAACCGCGACCGCGTGCGCCGCCACCGCCGCCTTCCGCCTGCGGGACGACGACGATGAAACGGTCGCCGCTGCGATAAGCCGAATAGTCGTTCAACTCGCCGTCCGAAGTGATCGTGACGCGCGAACCGTCCGCCGTCTCGCTCGTGCGTAGCGGCGTGATTCGTTTGGTGCGCGGCTTCTGTGCGGCGGTGTTGGTGTTGGCGGATGGTTGCTGCTGTGCGCTCGTCGTGCGAACGGAGTTTGCGGCTGCGAGGCACAGGCCAAGTGCGAGGGCGAGCAAAAGCCAACGCCGTAGGCCGAAAAGTGAGACCGTTTGTTTGTTTTGACGCATTGCTTATGGCACTCAGGGCAAGTCGTGTGCGAGTCAGGGCTTAATCAGCGGACGCGGCATTATGCTATAGGCGGCGCGCTCTTGTCATCATCAATTCGCGTCCAAGACCTCTGTGGCCGCGCCCTGCGGCTCGCCGCGATAGATGGCTTCGAGGATGGCCGTGCGCAACTTCTCCGGCGCGTTTGCGCCGAGCGCGATGCGTCGCAGGGAAGCGTCGAGCTGCGTGTCGCCCAACAGGCCGAGCAGCCGCGAGGCCGCGAGCCTGATGTTTAAGTCCTGATGCTCCTCAACCACTTTCAAGATCAAGTCCGACTGTCCGCCGCGCGCCACCAGCGACAACAACGAGAAGGCTTCATAAGCCTGCCGCCGGTCGTCGCTCGCCAGACGACTCAGAGCCTGCTTCGCCAGCCCCGCGCCCACACATGCAGACGCCAGATGCCTGAGCGTCTCCGCGTCTGCGGTCTCTAACACGCGCACGTAAGCGTCCGCGCGGTCGAAGCTCAGACGCGACAGAGCGCGCGCCGCCGCCGCGCGAACTTCGCGCGCCTCGTCGGCCATAGAGATCAACACGGACGGGAAGACCGACTCGTGCCCGATGTTGCCGAGACTCGTCACGGCTGCGGCGCGCACCGCAGAGTCGCGGTCGTTTGCGGCCAGAGACGTGAGCGCTTCCACCGAACGCTGCACCTGAAACTGCGCGAGTTGCTGCGCCGCCGCGACGCGCGCTTCAACGTCCGCACTGTCGAGACGTTCTAGCGCGTCGGCCAGCGTTTCGTCTTCCATCCATTCGGGCAGTTGCTCGACCGCGCCGACGGGTTCGAGTCCCCTGATCTCGCCCGTGAACGGATCGATCGCGGGCGCTGTGGACATGGCGAACGAGTCGCCGTTTGCACCCGGCTTTAATTCAAGACAATCAACCGAACACGCGCTCAGCGCGCGACCGAGAAGCGCGGGCGGGAGTTCGGGATGACGCCGCGCCGTGTCGAGCAGCGCGCCGATGGCCGAAGGCAACGCGAGCGCGCCGAGGCTCTTGACGGCTTCGGTGCAGACGAGTTGCTCGCCGTCGTAGAGCGCTTCGAGCAGGAACGGCAGAGAGGCGCGCGAACGCATCTCGCCGAGCGCACGCGCCGCAGAAGAACGCTCGTAAGCGTCGGGCGCAAGCAACACCGCCGCGCTGTGTCGCGCGACGAAGCCGTACTCTTCGAGCGCCAAGCGCGCACGCTCGCGTTCCGCCTGTCCGAGCGAATTTGAATTGAGCGCCTTGAGCAGAGAGGCTTCGATGGCGCGGCGGTCGTCCGTCGCGCGCGAGGCCAAAACTTCTATGCTGTGCGACTGTCCCGCGACGAGCTTCTCCACTTCCTGATCGATCTGATACGCGCCGAAGATCACCGTCGGGACGTGCGCAGACACGGACGACTTCCGCTCCGGCTTTTCAAGGCTCTGCGTAGAAGAGGCGGCGACGAGCGCCTGCTTGTCGTCGGCGCGGCGCGAGTCCTTGCGTCGCTCGCCCTTGCGCTGTTCAACGAGGTGCGCTGCGCCCTCGAACTCGACCAACGCGCCCGTCGTCTCTTTCGTCTTGCTGCTCTCGCCTTCCGCGTCGTCCGAAGTCGCAGTCTTGCGGCGCGAGCGCAGGAAGATAAACATGAAGGCGGCGAGGCCGGTCGAGAAGCAGACCGACACGACGAGCAGCATATGCTTCATCGAACTTTCCTCGACCGGCTGCGAAACCTGCATTGCTGCGACGGGCGGCGCATCCTGCCCAACCGTCGCGGGCGGCGCGATGGGATTTACAACCTGCGTCTGACTCGACGCCGCAGGGACGTTGACAGCCATGTTGGCGGCGACCGCTGGCGCGGGTTGCGTCGTGTTCGGCGTTGAGAATTTCAAAGCTGCGGGCGGCGCGACGAAAGGCGTCAGGCTTGGCTTCGCCTTGTCGTTACGCACGGCGACGACCGACTCTCTGGCTTGAACGCCGGACGACGCATTGCCCACCGTCGCGCGTTGCTTCGACGCTGCGGCGCGCTCCGCCTGTTCCCGCTGCTGCTGCCCGCGCTCGGCTGCACGTCCGGTTTGCTCCTGCTGGCTATCGCGCCCCTCGTCCGTTGTCGCTCCGGCGTGTATGCCGCCGTTGACGACGAGGTCTAGGTTGTTGAAGCGCGGCTGGACGTAGACGCTGCCGCCGGGTTTCACAGGCACGACAAATTCCAGCGACTCGCCCACGCGCCGCACCTTCACGCCGCGCGGCACGCCGCGCAAACTTCCCTGCCCTTTGTAGACGACGACGTGAAAGCCTTCGCTGTCCTGCCACGTCTGCGCGCGGTTGAGCGGCGCGTCGGCGGCGATTGAGACGACCGCGTTGCCGCCCGAAGTAGAACGCGAGGAGACGCCCGTGACGTTGACGCCGGATTCTTTCGAGCGTTGCGCTTGCGGCGCGACGAGCGGGAAGATGGCGACGGCAAACGAGAGCAAAACACCCGCGACGAGGACGCGTGTGCGGCGGGAAAATTTGTTGCTGAGATTGCGCATGGCTTTGAACCTTGATTCGTGAAGTCTTGCGGGGACGCTTTTCGCGACCCGCAACGCTTGAGTTCTCGCGGCAGTCGAGCGAGTCGGGATGCCCTGTGTGGTGGGAAGGGCGACGTGGGAAACGTCCGAGCGTGTCGGCTCGCTTGCGTGCTAAAGAATTTTAGTTAGGTGTCGCGCTGATCGGCCTTGCTGTAGTTTGGCCTCGGCAGCACGTTTGGAATGAACTTCGGACGGGAAGCGGCGCGCTTTAGGGTTTTACCTTTGCTCGTCGCTGAACTTATAACCGATGCCCCACACGGTGAGAACCATCTGCGGGTTTTCGGGGTTGTCTTCGATCTTGGCTCGCAGGCGGTTGATGTGCGAGTCAATGGTGCGGTCGTAGCCTTCGTAGGAGTAGTCCCAGATTTTCTCCAGAAGGTACTTTCGCGGAAAGACGCGTCCCGGATTTGTGGCGAAGAGCCGCAGCAGTTCAAACTCTTTCGGGGTAAGTTCGACGGGACGTTCGCCGACCGTCACTTCGCGCTTCGCCGGATCGATGCGGAGTTTGCCGCGCGTGATGGGCGCTTCGTCGCCCCCGCTCTGAGTTCGGGAGGCGATCTGCACGCGGCGGAGGACGCTCTTGATGCGCGCGTCGAGTTCGCGCAAATTGAAGGGCTTGGTGATGTAATCGTCCGCGCCCATCTCAAGGCCGAGCACCTTGTCAACCACGTCGTCTTTGGCCGTCAACATCAGGATCGGGATTGAGGGAGCCTTTTCCCTGAGTTCGCGGCAGACTGCGAGGCCGTCCATTTTCGGCAGCATCAAATCGAGGATGATCGCGTCGGGCTGATCCTGCAAGGCCGATTCGACGCCCGCCACACCGTCCGCTGCGCTCCTGACGTTATAGCCCGTTTTCGAGAAATATTCCGTGATCGCGGTCGAAATATTCTCGTCGTCTTCGATGACGAGGAGCGTCATTTTGCGGTCAACAGATTCCGGCTCTTCGCCTTCTATGTCTCTGGCGCGCGGATTGTTGGCAGCGGGTTTAGTTGACATCAGGGCTGTAAGTGTAACGCAGGAGCTAAAGGGGGTTCGGTTAAGTGGTTCAACATGCCGGAAGCGCTAGTGCGCCCCGACTGTTGAGAATATTACAGGACAACCGCCCTAAACTCAAGCATTAAGTTACCATCCGGCGACGATGCGCGCCGCGCGTCCCGCCCGCGCCCCGACGACGCTCGCGAGTCCGGCTTGCAACAGTTTTTCCTAGCGGCTATAAGGTTCAAGGATTCGCCCAAACTTCAGTGAGAGGTACACGAACATGCCCCCCGCCGAGAGACAAAAACTGATCGCGCAATACTTAGACGGATTCGACGAAGTGCAACGCGCCCTCGCAGATTTCCCGCTCGAACAACTGACCGCCCGGCCACTCCCCGGCAAATGGAGCGCCTGCGAGATCGTACAGCACCTCGCCGACAGCGAAATGCGCGGCGCGATACGCCTGCGCCAACTGCTCGCCGAAGAGCGCCCCGCAGTCCAAGCCTACGATCAAGACGTTTACGCCGAACGGCTCAACTACAACGCGCGCGATATCGCCCCCGCGCTCGACGCCTTTCGCGCCGCACGCGCCACCACCGCGCAACTGCTCGCGCACATGACCGACACAGACTGGGCGCGTGAAGGCACGCATCCCGACCACCCGCGCTACACCACAGACACCTGGCTCGAAGTCTACGCCGCACACGCGCACAACCACGCCGCCCAAATACGTCGCCTGCGCGAAGCATTAAAGGCAGAGGTCAGAGGCTAGAGGTTAGTAAGGAGCAGGCTTATGTTTCTTTCACTGACCTCTAACCTCTAGCCTCTGACCTCTGTTTCTAGTTCTTGACAAAGCGGCGGGGCGCGAGCACAATCCCCGCTCGCGCGAAGCGAGCCACAATCATCAAAGAGCATTTCAACCCAACCTGTAAAGCGAGACTTCATGCCCGTCCCTGCCACTGTCAGCGAAACCTCTCTCGAAGGTCTCCGGTTGGTCAGACGCGGCAAGGTGCGCGATGTCTACGCCGTTGACGAAGAGCGCCTGCTCATCGTCGCCACAGATCGCATCTCAGCCTTCGATTGCATTCTCCCCACGCAGATCGCGCGCAAAGGCGAAGTGCTCACGGCGCTCTCGCGCTTCTGGTTCTCACAACTCGCGCACATCACCGAAAACCACTTGCTCACAAACGACATCGAGCAGATGCCCGACGGCGTACGCGCACACGCAGACACCTTGCGAGGCCGTTCGATGCTCGTCCGTCGCACGGAAGTCTTTCCCGTCGAATGCGTCGTGCGCGGCTATCTCGCCGGTTCGGGCTGGAAAGATTATCAAAGGACGGGCGAAATCTGCGGCCACAAACTGCCCGCTGGCTTGCGCGAGTCCGACGCGCTCCCCGAACCCATCTTCACGCCCGCGACGAAGGCCGAAGAGGGACACGACGAAAACATCAGCGAGTCGCGCATGTGCGAGATCGTCGGCGCGGAGACGACCGAGCAACTACGCAACACTTCCCTCGCGCTCTATCGTGAAGCGGAAACTTATGCGCGCGCGCGCGGCATCATCATCGCCGACACGAAGTTCGAGTTCGGGCTTGACGCAGATGGACGAATCATCTTGATTGACGAAGCGTTGACGCCCGACTCGTCTCGCTTCTGGCCGCTCGATCGTTACGAACCCGGGCGCGCGCAAGCCTCCTTTGACAAGCAATACGTGCGCGACTATCTCGAAACGCTCGACTGGGACAAACAACCGCCCGCGCCGCCGCTTCCACACGAAGTCGCAGCGGCCACCACCGCACGCTACCTCGAAGCCTACAGGCTTCTCACCGGCAGCGAACTGTGAAAGGCAGAAGTTAGAGGTCAGAGGTTAGTAAAGAGTTGAATCAAGTCTTCAGCCGTTGTTATCAATTTAACCTCAACTGTTTTTTACTGGCCTCTAACCTCTGGCCTCTGCTGTTGTATGACTTTCTTCGACTTGATCGTGCTCGCGCTGGTAGGGACTTCGCTTGTCGCGGGCGCGTTGCGCGGGCTCGTTCGCGCGCTCGTTGCGACGCTGGCGATGTTCGTCGGCGTTGTCGTCGCCGCGCAAGGTTATGAAACGGCGGGTGCTGCTTTGCGTGCTTTGAACTTGGTCGAATCGAACGCGGCGGCGAGCGCGTTCGGGTTTCTGTTGATCGTAGGGTTTGCGCTCGCGCTCGGGTTTGTGGTCGGGCAGTTGTTGAAGGGCGGCCTGCGGCGCGCAAAACTCGAATGGATGGATCGCCTGCTAGGCGCGCTGTTCGGGTTTGTGCGCGGGATGGCTGTGTGCTCTGTCGTCTATCTGGCGTTGACGGCCTTCCCTGTCCGCCTCTCGTCGGTCGAGGAAGCGCGCACCGCGCCCGCGCTCGCCGAAGGCGCGAAGATCATCTCGTGGCTGACTTCCGCAGACATGCGTACACGCTTTCAGGCCGAGTACAGGCGACTAACAACTTGAAGTAAGTTTACCTGTTTACAGAATACGAGCGAGATTGGCACTTTACTGTAGAGACTATTTGGAGACGACATGCAGATGCGTACACGCCTCGAAGCGCTGATAGACGAAATGCTGGACGGCCAGATCATGCTCGACGAAGCCGTCGCCGAGTTTGAAAAGCTCTACATACAGAAAGCGCTCGCACGCCACAAAGAACACCTCTCGCGCACCGCCGCCACGCTCGGCATACACCGCAACACGCTCTCCAAGCGCGTCGCCACCTACCGCACGCAGGAACGCTCCCTCAACGCCGCACGCACCAAAGGACGCACCGGCAGTAAACCCACAGCGTCCCGCGGACGCTAACGAAATCTCCTTAAATTCTCACCAAAAGTCGCATTTTTTGAACGTTTTACCCGAAATCTGAGTATCGCAGACTCAGATTTTTGCGCCGCCTCGTTGACAAGCCTCTGTCAAACGCTATATTCTTAGCACTCGCTTCCAGAGAGTGCCAGAAAAGCTGTCGCCTCAAGTTCATATCGAGAAGCTATAGGCAGACTTGAAAGCGCGCTCTCGCGTGGGCGAGAACAAGTTCTAACCGATTGATTTTTGCAATCAAACACCCCGAAATTCGTTGGTGAAATCTGAAAGGAGCAGTTTATGGCTATAAACATCAAACCCCTCCAAGACCGCGTCATCGTGAAGCGGATCGAAGAAGGCGAGCAGGTGCGCGGCGGGATCATCATCCCCGACAGCGCGAAAGAGAAACCGCAGGAAGGCGAAGTGATCGCCGTCGGCGAAGGCAAGTACAAGGACGACGGCACGCGCCAGACCTTAGACGTGCAGGTCGGCGACCGCGTGCTGTTCGGCAAGTACAGCGGCTCGGAGATCAAGCTCGACGGCGAGGAGTTCTTGATCATGCGCGAGGACGACATTCTCGGCATCATCGCGCGCGCGGGCGCACAGGCTGGCGGCAAAAAAGGCAGCAAGTAGTTCTGAGTAAGAACACGGCTGCTTTTTTGTGTTGACTAAAGAATTGAGAATCAATTTGAGGAGAATAGATTTATGGCGAAACAAGTAATTCACGGCGAGGAGTCGCGCGCAGCGATTTTGCGCGGCGTCAATCAGCTTGCCGACGCGGTCAAGATCACACTCGGCCCGAAGGGGCGTAACGTCGTCCTTGATAAAAAATTCGGCTCGCCCACGATCACGAAAGACGGTGTGACGGTGGCGAAAGAGATCGAGTTGAAAGACTCGCTCGAAAACATGGGCGCGCAGATGGTGCGCGAAGTGGCCTCGAAGACCTCCGACATCGCGGGCGACGGCACGACGACGGCGACCGTTCTGGCTCAAGCGATCTTCCGCGAGGGCGTGAAGACGGTCGCGGCGGGCGCGAACCCGATGGCCTTGAAGCGCGGCATTGACAAGGCCGTCAAGCGCGCCTCTGAAGAGATCGAGCGGCTGGCGAAGCCCGTCAAGGGCGACATGATCGCACAGGTCGGCACGATCTCCGCGAACGGCGACCGCACCATCGGCGAGTTGATCGCGGAAGCAATGAACAAGGTCGGCAAAGACGGCGTCATCACGGTCGAAGAGTCGCGCACGATGGAGACGGCGCTCGAAGTCGTCGAAGGTATGCAGTTTGATCGCGGTTATTTGTCACCCTACTTCGTGACCGATCCCGAACGCATGGAAGCTGTGCTCGACAACCCGTTCGTACTGATCAACGAAAAGAAGATCAGTTCGATGAAAGATTTGCTGCCCTTGCTCGAACAGGTGGCAAAGATGGGCAAGCCGCTTCTCATCATCGCGGAAGATGTGGAAGGCGAAGCGCTCGCCACGCTCGTCGTCAACAAACTGCGTGGCACTTTGAACGTCGCGGCTGTCAAAGCTCCGGGCTTCGGTGATCGTCGCAAGGCGATGCTCGAAGACATAGCGATCTTGACGGGCGGCAAAGTGATCTCGGAAGACCTCGGCATCAAGTTGGAGAGCGTGCAGGTCTCCGACCTCGGACGCGCGAAGAAGATCACGGTTGACAAGGACAACACGACCATCGTCGAAGGTGCGGGCAAAGACTCGGACATCGCGGGACGCGTGAAGACCTTGAAGGCGCAGATCGAAGACAGCACTTCGGACTACGACCGCGAGAAGATGCAGGAGCGTCTGGCGAAACTCGTCGGCGGCGTCGCGGTCATACGCGTCGGCGCGGCGACGGAGACGGAACTCAAAGAGAAGAAGGCACGCGTCGAAGATGCTATGCACGCAACGCGCGCGGCGGTCGAGGAAGGAATAGTTCCCGGCGGTGGCGTGGCGCTCGTGCGCGCGGCGAAGGCGCTTGAGAAGTTCCGCGCCAACAAGGAAGACGAAGGCGACGCGGACGAGCAGATCGGCGTCTCAATCGTCAAGCGCGCTCTGGAAGAACCGCTTCGCCAGATCGTGCAGAACGCAGGCAAAGAGGGCGCGGTCATCGTAGAGAAGGTGCGCGAGTCGAAGAAGGACTCCTACGGCTTCAACGCTGCGACCGAGACGTTTGAAGACCTCGTCGAGTCGGGCGTGATCGATCCGGCGAAGGTGACGCGCAGTGCGCTGCAAAACGCGGCCTCAATCGCTGGCCTGATGCTCACGACCGAAGCGCTCGTCTCAGAGCTTCCCGACGACGATAAAGCCCCTGCGATGGGCGGCGGCGGCATGGGCGGCATGGGCGGCGGCATGGGCATGTAACAAAAGCCCGTCCTACCAACCGGACAACAAAGGCGGCTTCGTTCGACACGAACGAGGCCGCTTTCGTTTGCGCAGCGTCCGAACTGACTATTGACTTCCGCACTGACGGGGAATACCCTGCACGCGTTCCCTCATTCATTGTCTTGCCGTCGAGATTCCCCACCCCGTCGGCCTCACCGCTAAACAGGAAAGGAAACTCACCATGTCCAATCTGTTGAAGAGATTCGTTACGCCGAGAATGTTAGTCTGGATGCTTGCGCTGGTCGTGATGTTCTTCTCGTTCACAGCCGCGCCGTCTTCAAAGGTAAAAGTTCGCGCCAGCGGCGACGAGACACACATCACCTACTACACGGACGCTTCACACTCGACTCAATGCGGCTACACGATCATTTTGTGTAGCGGCTACCGGGCGCACAACGGATGTACGACGGCCTATTTTACAGAGTCCTACGTACCCTGCGAATGCGAAGTCCAACCTTGTTAAAGAAACGTCACGCGGCGCGGTAAACGGCTGTAGGGGCAGGACGAGTCTCCCGCAATCGGTGGCAAACTTGCCCTCCCCTACACTCTCGCCGCAGGCACTATTCCCACACAGCGCACTTCAACCCGACGACATACGCGCCGAGATCATTCCCCGCCCGCTTCGTATCCGCGAAAGCGTGCCACAGCGCGGCTCGCCCCGCCAGAAACCTCTCATCCAAAACATACTTATCATCCGATGGCGTATATGGCGCGAGTCCACAGATCAACTCGATTAGAGCGTCGCGGCTCTCGCTGTCCTCGCGCCGCGTGATCAGATCAACTAATTCCCTCGCCCTGTCCTGCGTAATTGTTAAGGTAGACCAATGCCGGATGGGTTCATCAAAACTCGGTTCTCGTCGGGCGGGTGGCGTGCGCGTGTTATCATCTTTACGCATCAGTAGTTCCTTTCACGAGTGATACTGGTGTAGAGGGCTTACCAAGAGTGCAATCTTCGGTAAGTCCTCGCCTGTTAGTGTGCTCCTAATCTCTGGTGGGTCGCAGCGAGAAGGCTACCGCAGGGGGAAGGGTTTTGTCAATAGAAACCTTCCCCTTGCGGTAAGAATATTTGTTACGGTATAAGAGATTTATGGTGAGTGATGAAATGTTGACTACAAGCGAGGTCGCAACGCGCCTGAATGTCAGCCTTCGGCGTGTCCGTCAGTTGATAGAAGAAGGGCGATTACCTTCGCGGAAATTCGGACGCGATCATCTGATAAAAGAAAGCGACCTAATCCTAGTTGAGAGTCGTAAAGTAGGCAGACCGCCAAAGACTAAAGCTAAGACAGATTCAAAGGTGAGTAAGAAGAAAGGCAGAAAGAAATAAATAGGAAGTCACACATTCAGGAGCAGGAACATGGATATTGAGCAAATTGTAAATCAATATCGAGAGAACTTTTCAAGATACGAGCGTTTCACGAGTAAATTTTTGAATCTTTTAGAAGAATTACTAAGTACGCATAATATAAGTTACACCGCAGAGCGTAGAACAAAGGATGTCGAGCAGTTTCGGGAAAAAATAACTCGCCCTAATAAAAATTATACGAATCCTTTAAGTGAAGTTACTGATCTATGTGGAATCCGAATCATAGTTCGTCAATTAGCAGATGTAGCAAAAGTAATTGAAATTATTAAGAGCGAGTTTAGCGTAAACGACAAAAATTCTGTCTATAAATCTGAAGAGTTGAATGTTGATCAGTTTGGTTATACCTCAGTGCATTTGGTTGTTAAGTTACATTCAGGGCGAACTGCACTAACCGAGTGGAGATCGTTTGAAGATATTAATATTGAAATTCAAATCCGAACCATCTTACAGCATGCTTGGGCAGTAATCTCACATCCGTTTGACTATAAGGTTGGCGCAGATATTCCGAGAGAATTTAGGAGACGGCTATTTCGCTTAAGTGCCTTATTTGAGTTAGCAGATGAAGAATTAGACCAACTGGTTGAGGAAATACAAGATAAAATTAAGGAGTATAGAAGAGACCTTGATCAAGGAAAGACTAAGATCGAACTGAATGTAGATTCGTTACGTGCTTACATTGAAACTGAGACAGAAATAGAGTATTGGGCTGATATTATAGAAAAAGGTCTTGGCAAGCGTCCTGTAAGTTTCGGGGATATTTCACGAGCGGTTAGGCTTGCTGAATTTTGCGGCTTGAAAACTATTGAAGATATACAAAACCTATTGATTAACGCTCGTGGCTGGGGAGAAAAGTTTATCTCTGATTATTATCGCGAAGCCATTGAGCGTTATAGCAGCAAGATGGAGAAATCCATTCCTACACTTGATGGAATAGTGTCTACATTTTTGATTGTCGCAAATATTGAGAAATTCACTCCCGAAATACTTTTAAAAGATTTTGGGTATAGTGAATCGCCAATATTTGATGTAGCACCCAAATTCAAGAATGCCAAACAGACCAGACATAAACATTGAAAATATATGCCATCATCATACTCAAAATCTAGAGTTCCCTTGCCTGCCTAGTGTCCAAATAAAAGTAGCGTGGTTAGGAAGTTTGATCTTGCCACACTACTATTACGGTTTTTTCCCTTCCGCCCACGTCGGGGTGAAGTTTGAGTTGGAGAGCCAGATGACGGGGGCGACAATTGAGTTGATGGCGCGGGTCATGTGTGCGAAGTCTATGTGGGCGATGTCGTCGGCGGGTTGATGGTATTCGGGATGTAGTCCGAAACTCGATACGGTGTGGGCGATGACGCCGCGACGCGCGAGCGCGTAGTTGTCGGAGCGTTGGAAGAAGTTTTGATCTGGGTGCGGGTCTTGGACGAGTCGTGCGCCCTGCTTTGCGAGTTCCGCGCCGAGGTTGGAACGCTCGTAGCCTGTGAGCCAGAGCGTGTCGGCAGCAACTTTCGCGTCGGGTCGCCCGATCATTTCAAACTCTAAGTTTGCCACAATCTGCGTGAGCGCGACGGGCGGGTGCGCGAGGAAATGCTGCGCGCCGTAGCCGCCGCGTTCTTCGCTGCCGAAGAGTACGAAATAGACCGTGCGTTTCGGACGCGCGCCCGTGCCCGCGAGCGCGCGCGCCAACTCCAACACGGCCACGACGCCCGATGCGTCGTCGTCCGCCCCGTTGAAAATTTGATCGCCCGCCTGCCCCTTGCCTACGCCAAGATGATCCATGTGCGCGCTCAGGAGCACGGCCTCTTGCGCCAGCTTCGCGTCGCTCCCGCCGAGCACGCCGACGACGTTCCAAGTGTAGTTCGTCTGGGTCGGCGCGAGCGCGCCTTCGACGCTTACAATCGTGCCGTCGGCTGCGGCTTGCAGTTCCTTGTAAGCGTCCGTGCTCAAGATGAAGAGGTTCGCGCCCGCCGCTCCGCCGTCAGACATCAAAGGCAACTGCGGCAACTCCGCCCCCATCGCAGCCCAACGCTGGCGCAGCATCGGCGTCTCCGCGACTATCACCGCTGCCGCGCCCGCACGCCCCAACGCCGCCGCCTGTTGAAACAACCCTCGCCCGTCGCCCGCGCCTTCGCCGAGCAAAACAAACGCCCCCGCCGCAGGCTTCTCGCCCGCACGCAACTTCTGCAAAGTACCCTTCAACTGCGCCGCCGACATGCGCCCGACGAGCATCTCCTTGCCATGCACCCAGCGCCGCTCCGTTCCGTTCACACTGAAACTGAGCGCGGGCGCGGCGGCGAACGCCTGACGCACGAGCGCGACCGTCTGCAAGAAACTACGCTGCCCCGCCGAAGCCGTACCATCTGCGGCGTCGCCCGCAGGCTCTACGCCGTACTGCCGCAACTGCGAGGCGATGTATTGCCCCGCCAGCAACTCGAACTGCGTCCCGCTGCCGCGCCCCTGCATCGCATCGCTCGCCAAAAACTCCATGTGTGCGCGCACATTTCGCTCCAACACCTGCGGCGCGGCAGACGCAACGCTCGCGCCCGTCGCCTGTGTGCCCGCAACCGCCGAACGCGTTTGTCCGGCGACGATAAAACCGTTCGTCGGGGTCGAAACCGCCAGCAGCACGGCCGACAAGAACAGCCGCATCTTTAAGTTTGAGTTTTTCATCCAGCCACGCGCTCCTGAAATCTTTCCAGAAATATCTATCCGCCCGCCGCACAAGTCTGTTTTATAAGTTGGCACAATGATACGTACAAGCAGGCACACTTGTTTTCGACGGGCGACATTTTCAGACTACAGGTAAGCGGGAAACTTAGAAGCGCAGCCAATCAATCGTGAAGGAATTTATTGAAGCGGGAGACGGGACTCGAACCCGCAACCCATAGCTTGGGAAGCTATTGCGCTACCATTGCGCTACTCCCGCTCAAAGAGAAAGCATCTCGCGTTTGACTTGATCAAGAGCAAGCGCCTTCGGATGCGTTGAAAGATACTCAAACGCGTGCGCGGCTGTCAAACTACGGCTAGACGGACGGTGCTGTTTAAGTGATGAACTGCTTTCGCCCGTCGAAATTGCACGTTCACAATTTCACGCGCGCTTAATCGTTCTCGACCAGTTCGGGTTGCCGACGTTTCGAGGTTGGCGCTTTGTGGTTCGAATCTGCTATTGCGCGTGCGTGGGCTTTGCTGGCGTCGGTGTTGAGCGCGGGCGCGAGGGCGGAGGGGTCGAGCGCGCCGACGGCTTCGGCGGGGTCGGCGATGTATTGGCGCACGCGTTCGACGAGCGGCGTCGCGCTCCAACGCCCCTCCTGCGCGGGGTCTGTGTTCAAATGATAGAGGCCGAGTTCGAGGTGGTAGTGTTCGAGCGGCGCGCGCCCGTGCCGGTAGCGCCAGTCGATCATCGTGAACATCGGAAACCATGTGTAGCCGACGACGGGGATGCGCTGGCTGCGCAAATATTTGACGGCCTCGACAGAGGATTTCAACCAACGCGAGCGCAGTTCTTCCGAGCCGAACGCGCTCGTCTCCGTGATGATGACGGGCGCTTTGTAGCGCTGGTAATAATCGTTGATGACTCCGGCGAAGCCCACGCCGTCCTCTTCGTGTGCGCGGTAGGCGAGCCGTCCTTTCGGGTCAACGTAGAGATGCTGCGTTGACCACTGCGGGTAGAAATTCATGCCGAGCACGTCGAGCGGAATTTTGTGGCGCGCGATCTCGTCGAGCATGTCGAGGCTTGCGCCGCTGCGAATCAGCCAGGGGAAAAGCGGGTGGTCGGGCGTGACGCTGCCGACGAGCAGATCGTAGGCGAGGTAGCCGCGTCGCTGTTCCTCCGCCGCGAGCGATTCCAAATCCTGCCGGATGGCGCGGCTCAAGCCTGTCGCTTCGACATGCACCATGATCGAGAGCGGGTCAATCTCCTTGATCGCTTCGACCGTCGCGATGATGCCGCGCACGAGTTGGAGCATGACGCGTATGTAGCCCGCGTCGCCGCGAAGATACGGCGGCCACAAACCGCGCTTGCCGCACATCAGCGCGTTGACGAGCGGCTCGTTCAAGGGCGTGTACCATTTGACGGAATCTTTGTAGCGGCGCGCGAAGGCGGCGGCGTAGCGTGAGACGGCAGCGACGTAATCTTTGCTGATGAACTCCTTCTTCAGCCACAGAGGACAGCCGTAATGCATCAAGTCAACGATGGGCGTGATGCCTAGTTCCTCGATCATGTAGGGCAGCACTTCGTCCGTCCAACGCCAATCGAAAACGCCCGGCTCCGGTTCGACCCTGTACCAGGGCACGCCCCAACGCAAAGCGCGCACGCCGAGGTCGCGACCTAAAGCGAGGTCTTCGCGCCAGTGCTCGTAGTGCCCCATCAATTGATATTCGTCGAGAGCGCGATGCCCGGCCTTCAACTGCGGCACGAACGTGTCCTCCACGCCGCTCGCCCAGATGAAATCCTCCGGCCTCGCTCCCAATGAAAGCAGTGACGAGTGACGTGTGAGAGGTGACGAGTCAGGCAAAACCGTGTCGGGTGACGGCTGACGAATTAAAGCCTCAATCTTATCTTTAGATTTGTCTTTCATCTCGTCACTTGTCACTCGTCACTGTTCCGGTAACTCGCACCATGTCGTAGGCGACTGTTGCGCGGTGTGCGTAGAGGCCGACGCCTGTGGCCTCGCGTGTTGTGTTGATTTCGCCGAGCGGCGTGGCCTCGCATTGGATCGAGAGACGCCCGCCCTGTTTGCGGAAGCGGAATTGTTGCATCGTGAACGGGTCGAACGCGTCGGGGAGCGGCCAGCTTTCAGCTATCGAGGTGTTTTTCAAACTGCGTATGACGAGCGCCCATCTGCTACTGCCTTCGCCGCCGTCGCGCTCGACTGTGAACAAAGGATCATGCTCGCTCGCGCCGCCGTCGCTGTAGGCCGGATAGAAACCGTAGCAGCCCGTCCCGCGCAAATGCTCTTGCTCAAGCCGCACGTTGACGACCAACTCGTAAGCCTCAAGCAGCGGCCCCCGCGTGATGATACGGTTGCTGCCTTCCGCGTCGTCGAAGCGCAGCAGGCCGTCTTCGAGACGCCAGCCTTCTTCGCCTTCGCCACCTACGCGTTGCCAGCCGCGCGCTGAGAGCGAACGCTCCGGCTGCGTGAACAATTCTTCCCAGCCAATTGTCAACTCGAAGCCTTTGAACGACGCCGCCGCGCCTTCCGTGACGAGAGCCGCCGAGTCCGGCGCGACGTTCGGTGTACCTTGCCAGCGCACGACCCTTTCGTCAAGAAAAATAGTCACGAAGCCCTCGTCCACAACCACACGCAGCAAGTGAAAAGCGCGCGGCTCGAAATCTGCGGGCAGCGCAAAACGCGTCTCGGCGTGTGCGCCGTCCTCTGCCTGCGCGCCCCCGTTCGCCTGCCACTCCACGCGCGCTTCAAGGGCGCGAGGCTCAAGCAAGAATCGCAGCACGCACACGTCTCCGCCGAACAGCGCGACGCCGAACGCGCCCTCTACGCTCGCGTCCTCTTCTGCGCGCAAACTCACTTCCAGGACGAAACTCGACGCGCGCACTCCGCAACGCGCCGACGCCGCGCCCTGTGCTGATGCCGACTGACGCGCCTCGCCGTCGTACACGCTCCAACGGCCGCCTGCACACGTCCAGCTCTCGCCTAAACTCTCCGCGTGTTCGCCTTCAAAGCCCGCGAAGGTCGGCGGCGTGGGCGCGGGTTGCGGCGTCGTGGTCGCGCCGAGCACGGTCATGCGCTCGCCCACAAAATCGAGTCGGTCAATCGCGAGCACGCGCCCGCGTTCGCCGTCCCAACGGTGATAGACGCAGAACAACTGCACGTTATCCCGCCCGCGCACAACCGAATTGTGGCCGGGGCCGACGACGCGCTCAGGTATCGTACGAAGTATCGGCAGCACGCGCTCGCCGTCGGCTGTCTGCTCCCATTCGTCTTCGCGCGCGATGCGGTCGCTCACGGCGTAGCTCACGCCGTAAGTCAGATTCTGCCAGTTGCCGCCGCTGAACATCTGGTAGTAGAGATTCTTCCGGCGCAGCACAAATGGCCCCTCGACCGTGTGCCAGCGCACGCCGCCCTTCTCCTCGCGCGCCGGATCGTAAACCTGCCAATCGTAGCGCGCGCGCGTTACGGGTCGCGGCTCACGTGCGAGCGTAAAGTGGTCGAGCAACAGATCGCGCACAGTGCCCGTGCCGATGTGCGTGTGCGTGAGAAAATCCGTCGCGTAGAACAACCAGCGCGTGCCGTCTTCGTCCACGAAGACGTGCGGGTCAATGGCGAACTCGGCGTCTGTCAACTCGTGCCCGCTGTCCTCGAACGGCCCCGCCGGATTGTCTGCGACGGCGACGCGTATGTGCATCCGTCTCTCGTTGCCGACGCTGTAGTACATCAGGAAGCGCCCGTTTTCGTAGACGACTTCGGGAGCCCAGTAACATGGATGTTCGCCTGCGAGCGGCGCGAGCGCGCCCGCGAGTTCGCGCCAGTTGACGAGATCGCGCGAGTGCATGACGCCGAAGGCGCGACCGTCGCGCCAGAAGCCCGTCGAGTAAGCCCAGTATTCGCCGCAGTGTTTGAGTATGAAGGGGTCTGGGAAGTCGCGCCCGTAGACGGGATTGAGGTAAGTTGCGCCCGTCGTCGTCGCGTGCGCGTCCGTTGTCGAGTTCATATAAACGCCCTGAGTGTTCGTAAAAGTTTGAGCGCGCGAGCAAACGTTTCAACGCTCGCTGATGTACTTCACGTTATCGCGCCCGTAGCGCAGCGTCTCCGCCATCCAGACGAGTTCCTCCAGAAAACCTGCCGTGCGTTTGATGTACGACTCGTCCAAGAGCGCGCCCGACTCGTCGAAAATCTTTCCCACTTTGGAGAAGTTTACGTCTGTGAAGATTGCCATGAGGCCGAGTTCGCGCAGGACGGGCAGGAGATTTTCGATGACGCGCGTGCCGCCGAAGCCGCCCGCCGAGACGCCGCAGACGCCGACGGCCTTGTGTATGTACTCCTTCAAGTTCGTGTCGAGCGCGTGTTTGAGCATCCCCGGATAACCGTGATTGTATTCGGGCGCGATGATGACGAGCGCGTCCGCACGCTGGCACGCGCTGCTAAAGCCCGCGTCCTTGATCGCCTCGCCCGCGTCCGTCGTAGGGAAATTCAACTCGCGCACGTCGATCAACTCAGACTCGACGCCCGACAGTTTCTTCACCTCTCCGAACACGAAACGCGCGACGTGCTCGCTCTTTCGTCCCTCTCGCGGCGTGCCTAAAATCACCGGAATGAATAGCGGTCGCTCTGCGCTCATGGTTTTTGCTCCTTATTTTTCAACGTAGGAGTCGAAAACTACCTGCAATATCTTCAATAACAGCAGTTTCGACTAGCTTCCGCCTTGTACTAGACGCACCGGCACGCATTTAATCCCTGCGCCTGACGTTACAGTCTCGCCCTCATGTGTTCCAACTCCAAATCCGCGTGTTTCAATTCCAAATCTGTGTTCCAACTCCAAATTTGTGTGTTCCGGTATGACCGTCGCGTGTTCTAACTTCAAATCTGCGTGTTCCGGTGCGCCGTTTTGTGTTCCAAGCCGGTTGTCACGCGTTCCAAGCCCGTCGTCACGCGTTCCGACCCCGCCGCTACGTGTTCCAGTTTCATAGTGAAACATTCCGGCGCGTTGTTTTGTGTTTTGACCTCGCCGCCATGTGTTTTACCTCCATATCCGTGTGTTTGACTCCAAAGTCGTGTGTTTGACTCCATCGTCAGGTGTTCTGTCTCAAAATTCGTGTGTTTGAGTCAATTGTCACGTGTAAAAAGTCCGTCGTCATGTGTTTTGACTTGACTGTCACGTGTTTTGACTCGAAAATTTTGTGTTTTGGTGCGCTGTTTTGTGTTTTGAGGTCGTCGTCACGTGCAAAAAGTCCATTGTCACGTGTAAAAAAGCCGTCGTCACGCGTTTTTTCCCGTCGTCAGAAGTTTTGTCCTGAAAACCGTCGCGCGCGGACGCACATTTCGGCGTTTTCTCAGCGAATTTCATCGAGCGCGGCGACGAGTCGCGTGATGTCGTCCTCGTTGTTGAAGAAATGCGTGGCGACGCGTATGCCTTCGGGCTTTTGCGTGACGGCGACGCCGCGCTGCGAGAGGTGACGCGCGACGCGCGCCGGATCATCCGCCGCCACGAGCGTCTCAGCCGAACGCACCGACTCGTCGCCGAGCGGCGACAACACGCGCCAGCCTGCCGCCGTGAGTTGCTCCGTCAAATGGCGATTCAGCGCGAGCGCGCGTCGTTCGATCTCAAGCGTTCCCGTCTGCAACAAATAATTCGCCGCCGCGCCGAGCGAGAAGATTCCGGCGAAGTGCGGGCAGCCCATCTCCGCGCGTGCGCCCGCATCCTCGCGCACGCGAAACTCGTCGTTTCTCATATCAAACGCATTCTCGCAACTCAACCAGCCGACGGCGCGCGGTCGTGTCTCCGCGAGCAGCGCGCGACTCAAATAGACGAAGCCCGACCCGAAGCCGCCGAGCATCCACTTGTGCCCCGTCGAGCAGAGCGCGTCAATCCGCATGCGCTTCACATCAATCTGAAAAACTCCTGCCGACTGTGCCGCATTGACGACAAACGCGTGGCCGCGCTTGCGCTCGCCTATCTCCGCGAGCGGCGCGCGAAAGCCGTTCGAGTATTGAACGTGACTCAGACAGATTATCCCCGTCCGCTCCGTCATCGCCGCCGACACGTCTTCCGCAGCGAGCACGCCGCCGCGCATTTTCAGCAAGTTGACGCGCACGCCCCTGTGCATCCAAGTGATAGTCGAGACGGGAAACTCCAACTCGCAGGAGATGACTTCGCCGCGCCCTTCGAGCGCGTCTATGATCAAATTCATCCCCGACGAGGTGTTGGTCGTGAACGCGATCTCGTCCGGCTCTGCGTTGATTAGTTGCGCAATCGAGGCACGCGCGCGTTCGCGTCGTTCGAGCCAATCGAACCAACGCCTGTCGCCCGACTCCAACGTCTCCTGATAAAAGCGCGTCGCCGCCTCCAACGCCGCGCGCGAGACTGGCCCCGCGCCCGCCGAGTTCAAATAAGCCAGCCGCTCCGTCACCGGAAATTCACGCCGGACGAGTTGCCAGTCAATCGCGTCAGCCATCGCCTTCGCCCTTCACCTTTCTTCTTGACCACGTTGCGGCGTCGGTCTATCTTCGCACGCGTCTTCTCTCCGCGTGATAATTCAAGGAGTCTTTATACCATGCCAGCACAAACGCCCGCGCCTCCCGCGCCCGCGTGGACGATCCCCGATTATCTCGAAGCGCGCGGCGGGCATCTACACATCAACGGCGCGGACTCACTCGAACTCGTGCGCGAATACGGTTCGCCGCTCTACGTCTTCTCCGAGCCGCGCATACGCGCCAACATCGCACGCCTCAAGCGCGCCGCCGATGCGGTCGAACGCCCGGTAAAATTCTGCTACGCCTCGAAAGCCAACTCGAACATGGCCGTGCTCGCGGCGGTGCGCGACGCCGGAATCGACATCGAAGTCAACAGCGGCGGCGAACTCTTCAAAGCACTGCGCGCAGGATTTCGCCCCGACCAGATCATCTTCAACGGCACGAGCAAAACCGACGGCGAACTTGACGACGCCGTCAGCGCCAGAATCTATTCGATCAACGTGGATTCCGTCTACGAAATCGAACTCGTCGAAGCCGCCGCGCGTCGCATCGGCAAACGCGCTAACATTACGCTTCGCCTCGTCCCGGAGATCGGCACGCGCTCGCACATCGGTTTGCAGACCGCGCTCCTGACCTCCAAGTTTGGCATGACTTCGTCGGAAGTGCCTGATGCTTTCCGTCGCGCGCTCGCGCACCCCGAACTCATACGCGTCGGCGGCATACACATACACGTCGGCTCGCAGACACCCGATGTCGAGCCGTTCGCAGACGCCTTCCGAACGATGTGGGAACACCTCGTCGCGCTCCACCGCGAAACCGGACACACGCTCGAACACATCAACCTCGGCGGCGGCATCCCCGTCAACTACTTGCGCGACCGCACGCAGGCCGACGCGCTTCCCGCAGCCGAACGCGACATGCTCGGCGCTTCGCTCGAACCGGCGGAAGTGCTCGCCGCAGCACTTCGCGTCGCGCGCGAGTCGGCGCGTGCGACTGACGCGGAGCATCTACTGGATCGCGTCACGATCCTGCTCGAACCCGGGCGCAGCGTTATCGCCGACGCGGGTTTGGTTTTAACGACTGTGCGCAACATCAAGCGACGACCGGAGACGGGCGACGTGTGGCTCTTGACCGACGCGGGCTTCAATCTGTTGCTCTCGATGACGACTTACAATTGGTATTACCATCTCATCTCCGCCTCGCGCGCCGACGCCGCGCCCGACGCCGAGTACAAAGTGGCGGGGCCGCTCTGCGATTCCGGCGACGTTTATTTCGACATCGAAGGCGAAGGCCGCCTGCCCGACTACAGGCGTCTGCCCGCAGACGTGCGCCCCGGTGAGGTGCTCGCGCTGCTCAACAGCGGCGCGTATTCGCTCGCGCAGGCGTTCCCTTACAACGGTCGCACGCTGCCCGCCGCCGTAATGGTGCGTGCAAACGGTAAAATTGATCTAGTGCGTCGCCGCGACACTTACGAGGATTTACTCGCGTGCGACATCTGGTAAGCTGTCGCACGCTTGGCGACTTTTACGACGGCTCGTTCAAAAAATCCGTGAACACAAAAAAAACTTTACGCACACGCCGCGCGTTTCTCAAATCTTTCACCGTCGCCGCGCTCGGCGCACCCATTCTGCTCAAAGACGCGTCGGCGCTAACAACGCAACGGCGCACGTCCGGCGCGCGTCATTCGTGCATCGTCGTCGGCGCGGGTCTAGCAGGTCTCGCCGCAGCTTACGCCTTGAAGCGCGCGAATTGGGACGTGACCGTGCTCGAAGCCAGAGAGCGTCGCGGCGGGCGCATACACTCTTTTCGTTTCGACCAGAACACGGAACTCGTCTGCGAACTCGGCGGCGAATGGATCGGCGCGAGCCACGACAGGATGCGCGCGCTCTGCCGCGACTTTGACATCCCGCTCAAGGATCATCGCTTCGAGGCGACGCTCATGCGCGACGGGCGCGTCTCACGCCCCGGCACCTGGGATTTCTCACCGCAGGCCAACGCCGCCTTCGAGAAGTTCAAACAGACTTATCACAACTACAAGCAGCGCGACCGCGAACGACTCGACCGCTTCGACTGGTGGACGTGGCTCGAAGAGATCGGTTACACGCCCGACGATCTGCTCCTGCGCGACTTGCAGGACAGCACAGACTTCGGCGAGTCCATACGCCACGTCTCGGCCTACGCCGCCGCCTCCGAGTATTTCGAGTCGAGTCCAGCTAACGAGATGGACTTCAAGATCATCGGCGGCAATTCGCGCATCATCGAAGAGTTCACAAAACGCATCGGCGAAACTTCCATACGCACGCGCACGCCCGTCGAAGAGATACGACAGCGCGGCGGTCGCGTGACTGTAAAAGCGGGCGGCGTGCTCTACAACGCAGACGCGTGCGTCTGCACCGTGCCTGCACGTGTACTCGACCGCATCAAGTTCGACCCGCCGCTCCCCGCCGCCCAACTCGCCGCCGCAGAGCAACTTCAATATTCGCGCATCGTCAAAAACCAGATACTCTTCAACGAACGCTTCTGGGGCGCGGAAGACTTCTCGCTCGTCAGCGACGTGACATCGCATTACTACTTCCACAGCACGCGCGACCAGCGCGGCACACAGGGAATTTTGTGCAGCTATGCCATCGGCGAGAAGGCCGACGTGCTCGCCGCGCAGTCCGACGCGCGCCGACAGGAGATCATCACGCGCGATCTGCTGCCCTTCAACGAACGCGCCCCGCGTCTTGCGCTCGGCATTCAATCAATGCCCTGGCAACGCGACCGCTACACTGAAGGCGCTTACGCCGTCTATCGTCCCGGCCAGTGGTTCACCGTCCGCCCCGCGCTGCAACAGCCGCACGGCAAAGTTCTCTTTGCAGGCGAACACCTCGCCGACTGGCAGGGCTTCATGGAAGGCGCGGTCGTCACGGGCGAAGCGGCTGCGAAGGCTCTGACAGGCACGACCAGAGTTAGACGCAGGGCGTGAACTTCGCTGACAATGTGCTGGCAATCCATTCGACAGAAAAGGAGAATTGCTTAATGTCTCGACCTAGAAACTTGTTCGCCGTAACGATTCTGGCTCTCATCTACTTTGGTTTTGCGCCGCACGTCACCGCTCAAACAGCATCAACTGCAAACACGGACGAAGCGGCCATCCGTCATGTCGTCCAACAGGTTCAGGACGCCTGGAACACGCACGACGGCAAAGCCTTTGCCGCGCAGTTTGCTGCGGACGCCGACTACGTTGTCGTCAACGGCCTATACCTAAAGGGCAGAGACGCTATTGAGAAAGGCCATGTTGGTATTTTCACCACCATCTACAAAGATAGTCGCAACGTCGCCACGTTCAAGAGCGTACGCTTCCTGCGTCCCGATGTCGCGGTGGCGCACGTTGAATGGAACTTGGAGTTTAAAGTTGGCGGCGAGACGCGAAAAGGTCATGCCATGAACACGATGTTTATGACTAAAGAGGGCGGCAAATGGAGCATCGCCGCTTTTCAGAATACGCCGATCCAACCCGAGGGACGCTGAACGCACTCTATACTACGGACAGCCACTCAACACTTTGCGCCTTACGTTTCTCTTCTTTGCGCCTTTGCGTGAAATCCGTTCTCCCAAAGTCAGAACTTAAGGCGCAAAGGAAGTCAGAAGGTCGGTTGGTAGCGCAGCTAAATCATGTCAACACAGCCAGCAATGGACAACGTCAAACTCATACGCGGCCTGACGCTGCTCGCCGCCGTCTCCATCGTCATCGGCAACGTCATCGGCACGGGCGTCTTCCTCAAGGCGCGCGTGATGACCTGCAACGTCGGCACGCCGTACATGGTCGTCATCGTCTGGATCGCTGCGGGCATACTCTCGCTCGCGGGCGCTTTGACCTACGCCGAACTCGCAGCGATGATGCCGCGCGCGGGCGGCGAGTACGTCTTCGTGCGCGAGGCTTACGGCGCGCGGCTCGGCTTCCTCTACGGCTGGATGCAAATCTTCATCGCCAAGACCGGCTCGCAAGCCTCGCTCGCCGTCGCCTTCGGAATTTTCCTCAACGACCTCACAAACGGCGCGCTCAACTCGAACTTTTTCACGCTCAACCTTTTCGGCTTCGCCATCCCCTTTGGCAGCCTGCAAGTCGCCGCGCTCGGCGTCATCATCCTGTTCACGATAGTCAACTGCGCGGCTGTCTCTGTCAGCGGCAACATCGCTACGGTGCTCACCTTCGTCAAGATCGCGCTCGTGCTCGGCGTCGGACTCGGCGCGTTTGCGCTTGCCAGCGGCGGCGGCTTCTCAAATTACGGGTTGGCGAACGCGGGTGGGGCTTGCGAGGGTGTGGCGGCGTCGGCGCGCTCAGGGCTTGCGGGCTTCGGCGCGGCGATGCTCGGCGCGCTGTGGGGCTACGACGGTTGGAACAACCTCACGCTCGTCGCGGGCGAAGTCAAAGACCCGCAGCGCAACATCCCGCGCGCGCTCATCGCAGGGATGCTCGTCATCATCACGGCCTACGTCTTCGTCAACATCGCTTACTTCTACGCGCTGACGCCGACGGAAGTGGCCTCGGTCTCAAAAGCCTCTTCGGTCGCGCGCGAGGTGGCGGTCAGGTTCTTCCCCGCGGTCGCGGTCACGCTCATCGCCGTAGGGCTTCTCTTCTCCTCCATCGGCTCGCTTCACACTTCGATTTTGACGGGCGCGCGCGTCCCTTACGCGATGGCGCGCGACCGCCTCTTCTTCCAAAACCTCGCGCGACTGTCGCCGAAAACTCACGTCCCCATCGGCGCGCTCGTCCTGCAAGGCATCTGGGCGTGCGTCCTCGCGCTCTCCGGTTCGTTCGACACTTTGACCGACTACGTCATCTTCGGCTCGTGGATTTTCTACGGCCTCGTCACGGCTTCGGTCTTCATCTTCCGCCGCCGCATGCCGCATGCCGAGCGCCCCTACCGCGCGTGGGGCTATCCCGTCGTCCCAATTCTCTTCCTGCTCGTCACGGGTTTTCTGCTCGTCAACACGCTCATGACGACGCCGACGCAAGCTCTCATCGGACTCGGCCTGATCCTGCTCGGCCTGCCCGTCTACTGGTATTGGGCGCGGCACAACGACCGGATCAATGTCCCGCCTGCCAAGCCTTGAGCGCGTCGAGCGGAAAGATGAGCATCAGCAGGCTGAGCAATAGACTGTCCCTGATCCAGAACAACAGCATGATCTCCGTCAACGCGAATGCAAAGAGCGTGCGCCGCCATCCGAGTTGACGCGCGATGAGGAAACCAATGCCGCACGCGAGTATGTCGCCGAGCGAGTTGAAGACCGTGTCGCCCTCGTAGCCGAGCGCCATAGTGTTCTCGCGGTAACGACGTACGACAAACTCCGTGTTCTCGAAAAGCTCCCAGAGAGCTTCTATCAACACCGCAAGGCACAGTTTCCACTGCCACGAAACGCGCGGCAAGCCCCACGCCAGCAGCCCGCAGAAGACGAAGCCGTGCAGCACGTGCGTGAAACTGTAAGGGTCTAGAAGGTGCTGTGAAGTGTTTCCGCTCCACGCTTCGCCCGTCCACACGAGAATGCTCCCGCAGGCGCAGAACCATGCGCGCCCCTGCCTGTGAAGTTGGATCGCGGTGGCTATCAACAACGCAGGGAGCGCCAGCCAGGGCCAGAATTTTCTCATCATCTCAAGAAGCTTCTCAACGTTTGATACCGGCGAACTTCGCCTTCCGCATCATTTACGCTCCGCCAGAGCTTCGCGCGCCACTTCTTTGTCGTCAAAGTGAATCGTCTCCGTGCCGATGATCTGGTAATCCTCGTGCCCCTTGCCCGCGATGACGACGACATCGCCGCCGCGCGCCTCGGCAATCGCACGAAAGATCGCCGCGCGACGATCCGCGATCTTCAGATAAGGTTTACCGGCAGCGCGCAGGCCGACTTCCGTATCTGCAAGGATCGCTTCGGGGTCTTCCGTGCGCGGGTTGTCGGAGGTGAGGATGATGATGTCGCTCAAACTTGCGGCGGCCTCGCCCATCGGCGCGCGCTTCGTGCGGTCGCGGTCGCCGCCGCAGCCGAAGACCGTGATGACGCGCCCGCCCCCTGTTACCACGTCGCGCGCAGTGCTGAGAACGTTCCTGAGCGCGTCGTCCGTGTGCGCGTAATCAACGACGACTGCGAAGTCGCCCGCCGTGTGCGCGACGCGCTCGAAGCGACCGGGCGCGCCCGCGCAAGTCTCAAACGCGCGCACCATCACGTCCAGGTCATAACCGAGCGCGAGGCCGGAGGCTGTCGCCGCGAGCATGTTGTAAATGTGCGGTCGCCCGACGAGCGGCGAACTGACATTCGACTCACGATCTAAAACGCGCAACGAGAAACGCATCCCGTCGAGCGTGTATCGAACGTCGCGCGCGCGCACGTCCGCCTCCGCGTCGAGCGCGTAAGTGATGACATGCGCGCCGCCCCCTTTGAGTTCAGACGCGAGCCGCACGCCGTATGGATCGTCCAGATTGATGATGGAAGTTTGCGGGCGCGAGCCGAGCCGCCCGTCGAAGAGGCGCAGCTTGGCCTGATAGTAATCTTCCATCGTGCCGTGATAGTCGAGGTGATCGCGCGTCAGGTTGGTGAAGACCGCGACGTTGTATGAGAGCGCGTCGCAACGCCGCAGGTCTAGAGCCTGCGATGAACTCTCCATCACGGCCACAGTGCAACGCGCCTCGACCGCGCGGCGCAGGAAGCGTTGAATCGCGCTCGCTTCGGGCGTCGTGTGTTCGGCCTTGAACTGCTCCTCGCCGATGCGATAGCCGACCGTGCCGAGCACTGCGACGCGCTCGCCCGCCGCCTCGCACACCGCCGCCAACAAATGCGCCGTCGTCGTCTTGCCGTTCGTGCCCGTGATGCCGACGAGTTTTAGTTCGCGCGACGGATGCCCCTGCACTTCCGCCGCCGCACGCGCAAGCGCCGCTCGCGCATCCGCAACTTCGATCCACGCGCCAGCGAAATCACTCGGACGCTCGCGCTCCGAGATAATTCCGACCGCGCCCTGCTCCAACACTTGCCAGACAAAATTGTGTGCGTCAAACTTCGCGCCGCGAATCGCCACGAAGAGACTACCTGCGCGCGCCTCGCGCGAGTCGTGTGTCACGTCCGAGACGACAGTTGCGCCCGCGTCATCTTTTGCGCCCGACAGTTTTCCGCCCGTCGCACGCGCCACGTCTTCAAGCGTCACGCTTCGTTTCCGCCCGCCTTCATCCGGCATCAAAGTTTCAATCGATCCTTTCTCTTCGCGCTCACCCGCGCTCGATTATAAATTACGTCGCCCGCGCGGCAATTACGCGCGGCGAGAATTTTCAAGATAGTTTACATCCCCGACGCGAAAGCATTACCATGCGACGCCGCAGGCACGTCCATTCTCTGTGGAGGATCAATGAAATCGTTGACGAAAAACGCGAGCCTCTTGCTCACGCTCGTGCTGCTTATTGTCTCGACGCCGCTTTCGCACGGCAGCGCGACGAACGCCCCGCCCGAATACGATCTGTTGATCGTAAACGGCCTCATCGTTGACGGCACGGGTCGTCCCGCCTATCGCGCAGATGTTGTGGTTCGCGGCGACCGCATCGAGATGATCACGAGGGCTCGCCGTCTCCCGCGCGCGCGTCGTGTGATTGATGCAGAAGGTCTCGTCGTCGCACCGGGCTTCATAGACATGCTCGGTCAATCGGAACAGAACCTCTTGATCGATCCGCGCGCGATGAGCAAGGTGATGCAGGGCGTGACGACTGAGGTGACGGGCGAGGGCGGTTCGATTGCGCCTTTGAACGAACGGCTCATTAAAGAAGACGAAGATTTTTATCGCCGCTTCAATCTCACGGTTGACTGGCGCACCTTCACGGAATACTTCCGACGCGTCGAACGGCAGGGCATGGGTCTGAATCTCGCCACGTTCGTCGGCGCAACACAGGTGCGCGCCTACGCGATGGGCTACGACAACCGCGCGCCGACGCCTGCGGAACTCGCAGAGATGCGTCGCCTCGTCGCGCAGGCGATGGAAGAAGGCGCGCTCGGACTGTCAACTTCGCTGCAATACGTCCCCGCGCGTTTCGCCAAGACGGACGAGATCGTCGAACTGGCGAAAGTCGCCGCGCGCTACGGCGGCATCTACGCCACGCACCAGCGCAGCGAGGCCAACGCGCTCGACAGTTCGCTCGCGGAAGTCTTCGAGATCGCGCGACGTGCGCGCATCCCCGCCGAAATCTGGCATCTCAAGACCGCTTACAAGAAGAACTGGGGTCGCATGCCCGAAGTGCTCAAGCGCATCGAAGCGGCGCGCGCCGAAGGCTTGACCGTCAACGCAGACGTTTACCCTTACACCGCCGCGAGCACATCTCTGACGGCTTGCCTGCCGCCCTGGGCGCTCGAAGGCGGCGTGGAAAAAATGCTCGCGCGACTGCGCGACGCGGAGACGCGCACGCGTCTCAAACGCGACATCTCGACGGACTCGAAAGATTGGGAGAACATCTATCTCGGCAGCGGCGGCGCTTCCGGCGTCCTCATCGGTTCGGTCGTCAACCGCGACCTCGAACGTTTGCAGGGTCAGCGTCTATCAGAGATCGCCGCCGCCGAGAAGAAGGATGCGCTCGACGCACTCTTCGATCTCATCCTCGCGGATCGAGGGCAGACGAGCGCGATCTACTTCATGATGTCTGAAGACGACTTGCGCGCCGCCTTGCGCTCGCCCTTCGTCTCCATCTGCACAGACAGCGGCGCGCGCGCCACAGACGGGCCGCTCGCCGGATCGAAGTCGCACCCGCGCGGCTGGGGTTCTTACCCGCGCATCCTCTCGCGCTACGTCCGCGACGAAAAATTGCTCACGCTCGAACAAGCCGTACACAAGATGACGGGCATGTCCGCCGCGCGCGTAGGATTGCGCGGACGCGGCGTGCTGCGCACCGGCGCGTTCGCAGACATCACCGTCTTCGATCCCGCGCGCGTGCGCGACCGCGCAACCTTCGAGCAGCCGAACCAGTACGCCGAAGGCATCAACTACGTCATCATCAACGGGCAACTCGCCGTTGACAACGGCGCACGAACGAACGCTCTCGCCGGACGCATCTTGCGCGGGCCGGGCTATCGCGCGCCGCGAAAACGATAGTAGGAGTTGGCATTGTTCGCACTCATCAGTACAGTGAGCGTGGGCGCGCCATGATTCTTACAATTTCGTTGCAATGCCCACATGGCTTTGACTTTCACGACTCAAGAATTTAGCTTATCTGCGTTCCCATTAAACCCCCTAGACATCGTCAGCGCGGCATGCGTGCGCCATTTCAAGGCGTGCGTTCGTCCTGCTCCACAACGAACATCAGGGAAGGAGATGTGATATATGAAACGAAACCTCGCTTACACGGCGGCGACTTTAGTTCTCGCCATCACGGTCATGCTCGCGCCCTTCGACTACGTCTCTCCGGCGAAGGCCGTCGGACAGGGTCAGACCACGCAGGAATGCGAAAATTGTAAGGCTGCAGCTCAAGAGCGTCTTACGGCTTGCGACTTTGCGGCGAGAAACGACAACGACCGGCGCACCACACGCGGGCAGTGCGTCAAGACGTTCGAGGCGGAAGTCAGAGAATGCCCCTGCCCGCCGGGGCACAACAATCCGAATCGTAATCCGCGATAGTTCTAACAGGCAGATTCAAACACATGGAGGGCGAGGTTCGACGCGCATGTCGAACCTCGCCCTCTTCCTATTCTGCGCGTGCGGACGTTAGACTGTCTGCAACTCGAATATGAGACTCCCGCTATTCACCAAAACGCCAGAACCTCGTCGCATCGAAAGACTCTGTTGGCTCGTCGCCGCCGCGCTCGGCTTTTTGCAGGCGTGGGGTCGTCGTCACAATAGCAACGACGGGCTGGCCTACATGGGCGCGGACGGCATCTCCTATCTGGACATCGGCGACGCTTACTGGCGCGGCGATTGGGCGGCGGCCATCAACGCCATGTGGAGTCCATTCTATTCGTGGCTCACGGGTCTCGCGCTTCGTCTCATACAGCCTTCGCCCTACTGGGAATTTACCGTCGTCCAACTCCTGAACTTTGCCATCTACCTCTGCGCGCTTTTCGCCTTCGCTTACTTTTTACGCGAACTCAAACGCTTCCGCGACACGCACGCTACGAACGACGACACTCAAGACAACAATGATCAAGTTGACTCTCGACAATCGTTGCCCGATTGGGCTTGGCTCGCCTTCGCCTACGCGCTCTTCGTGTGGACATCGCTCTCGATGAACCGCGTCGCGCGCACGAGCCCCGATGTGCTCGTCTCGGCGCTCGTCCTTCTCGCCTCCGCACTCTTGCTGCGCATACGTATGCAGCGCGCCGGATGGCTCGCGTTCGCGCTCTTCGGTTTGACGCTCGGCGTCGGCTACCTGTCGAAGACATTTATGTTCCCGCTCGCCTTCGTCTTCCTCGCGTCGAGCCTGTTTGCTTACGGCAACGTGCGTCGCGCCGTGCCGCGCGTCGCGCTCGCGCTCGTAGTCTTCCTCGTCGTCTCCGCGCCCTTCGTCGTCGCACTCTCGCGCGCCAAGCATCGCCTGACCATCGGCGACACGGCGCGGCTCAACTATGCCTGGCACGTCAACGGCACGACGCCCTTCATACACTGGCAGGGCGACCCCACAGGCGCGAGCGGCACGCCCGCACACCCGACGCGCAAACTATTTGACTCGCCCGCCGTCTTTGAATTTGGCTCGCCCGTCGCGGGCACTTACCCGCCCTGGTACGATCCGACTTACTGGTACGAAGGCGTCCAGCCGCGCGTGAGCATGCGCGCGCAACTCAAGGCCATCGTGCGAAACGTCGTGATGGCCTACCAGTTCATGTTCTATCGCTTCTTTCCCGGCGCGATTCTGGCCTGCCTCTTCATACTTTTTTACACGAGCCGCCGAAGCTCGCGCCGACTCACACGCGATGTGCTTGCATACTGGTTTCTGCTCGCGCCTGCGCTCATCGCCTCCGGCTTCTACATGCTCGTTCACTTCGAGCAGAGATACTTCGCGCCCTTCGTCGTGATGATCGGCATGAGCCTCTTCGCCGCAGTGCGACTCCCGCGCACCGTCGAATCGAAGCGGCTAGTCGCTGCGCTCGTCTTCGTCACGCTCGCCATGTTCGCGCTCTCGGTCGGCTACTATGGCGCGCGCGAGTTTTATTCTACGCTGCGCGATCTCGCGCCGGGGCGCAACGGCGCGCGCGCGGATGTGCAGTGGCAGGTGGCCGAAGAGTTGCGGCGTTTGGGCGTCGCGCCGAACGAGCGTGTCGCTTCAATCGGGAACACGATGTTCAACGCGTGGCCGCGTCTGGCGCGCGTGCGCGTCGTGGCAGAGATTTCGACGCGCACGGGCGGCGACGTGGAAAAATTCTGGGCTGGCGACGCCGCGCTCAAAGCACGGGTCGTCGAAACTTTCGCGCGCACGGGCGCACGCCTCATCGTGGCCGAAGGAATACCCGAGTGGGCGAACGCTAAGGACGGTTGGCAGAGAATCGGTGCGACGAATTACTACGTCTACTTTCTCGCGCGTCCCTAGACTTTAAGAAAAATCTTGCGCCGGTAGAGAATCGCCATCAAGCCGAGCCAGATGAGCACGTAGAGCAGCGCATAAAGCATCGAGCCGAAGGCGGGCGTAGCCCAAGAGGCGAAGAGGTGTTCGTAGATGTAAGTCTGCAAGTTGCCTGCGCGTCCGTCCATGCGCGGCATCTTCCAGAGATTCATCATGCGCGCCGCGAGTCCCGACAAGACGAAGACCGCGAGCGCGTTCACGCCGAAGATGACGAACGGCAACGCCCAACGTTTGTACTTTTTGATGTCAACGAGCCAGTAGCAAAACGCGAGCAGTTCGAGCGCCATCCCCGTTGTAAAGACGACGTAGGAACTCGTCCACAGAGCCTTGTTAATCGGAAACCAGGCGTTCCAAGCCCACCCGACGACGACGCACGCGACGCCCGCGACGAACAGCCCCGACACTTTTTCATATGCCTCGCGCCGCTCGCGCTGTAGCCAGTGGCCTGCGAGCATGCCCGTGAGCGTCGTCGCGATTGCGGGGATGGTGCTCAAGATTCCTTCGGGGTCGTAAATTTTGCCGCCGCCTTTCCAGATGTGATTGCCGAGCACGACGCGATCAACGAACGACGCGATGCTTCCCTCTTTGCTCAAATCTCCTGCGGCGTAACCCGGCGTGGCGATAAACTCCGACATGCCCCAGTACAGCAAGAGCAACGCGACGGCGACTCCGAGTTGCGTGCGCCATTTCGTGTTCAGGAAAATGACTGCGGCGAAGAAGTAGCAGACGGCGATGCGTTGCAGGACACCGGAGAGACGAACGGTTGACAGGTTGAAATAAGGGAAACCGGCTAGGAGGAAGCCGAAGGCGTAGATGAGCACGGTGCGGCGCAGGATTTTGAAATATAGATCGCGCTTCGCGTTTCCTTCATGTTCGACGCGGCGCGCGAAGGCGAGCGTGATCGAGACGCCGACGATAAACAGGAAGAACGGGAAGATGAGATCGGTCGGCGTCCAGCCGTGCCACGCGGCGTGTTCGAGCGGCCAGTACACTTGACCGCTCGGCCCCGGGTTGTTGACGAGTATCATCCCCGCGATGGTTAGCCCGCGAAACACGTCGAGCGAAAGCAAACGCCCCGCCGCTTGCCCGCCACTCTGATACTCGTCAGTGTCCATCGTTCAACTCTTATAACAAACATTCAACCTTTGCGCCTTTTGCTTTGACTTTGCGCCTCCAGCGAGAACGGTTTTACGCAAAGGCGCAAAGAAGAAAATCGTAAGGCGCAAAGGTGGTTTCATTCATTTCAACGGTTCGGGGCGCGAGCCGAGGCCGACCTCTTCCGGGTTCGGGAGCGTCGAACTCTCGTTGTATTCGCGCATGGCTTCTTCCAACGCTTTGCTTCTTGCGAGCCACGTCGCTATCGCCTGGTCATAGCGCGCGAGCACGCTGTCGAGCCAGTAAGGGCGATTCTCCGCGAGCCACTGTTCGCGGTAGGCGGCTTTGAGCGCGGCCAGTTCTTCGGCCATCTCGCGCAGGTTGTTGTAGATCGCGCCGTGATAGCGACGTAGGCGTCCCGCCTGCTTGCGGTCGCCTAAGTTTAGATAAGCCTGCCAGTAGTCGCGGCTGAATTGTTCGACGACCTGCATACGCCGCCCCATGTGTCCGAAACGCTCTGCGGCGAAACGCATCGAAGCGATCATCTGACGATTGCGTCGCACACTTGCGCCTTCGCGCGCGAGCAACTCCTCTACGCCTTCGACGGCGAGACGCATCTCGCGCGTCTTCTCACGCGAGGCGCGCGCGCGTTCCTGAAACGCGTTCGTGAACGGCTCTTGCCAGAACACCGCGTTGCTTGTACTGATGCCGAGCATGGTGTTGACGCCGCCGAGCGTGCGTATCGCGCGCACAAATTGTTGGCCGTCGCGCCGGAAGAACGCCCAGTCGAAGTTGCGTTCAAACTGTGAAACGTCCAACTCACCCTCTTGCCATGAAGCCGCCGCGCCGAGCGCGACGCCGTACCAGTTCATCTCGAACAGAGTCTCGCCGTCGTCGTCCCAGTTCGTGTTCATCATGCCGAGCGCGCCCGCACGCTGCCCGTCGCGCACGAAGCCCGTGATGTTCCTGACGGCGTTGTCGAGATTCGGGAAGACCTGATTCCAGTTGGAGACGCCGGGACAGACGAACTGCTCAAGCCCCGCATCCTTGAACGGCTTGATGCGCTTGTTGAAATCTTCGCGCGTGCCGTAAGCCCAGTTCATCACGATCAAGTCTTTGGGGATGCTGCCGATGAGTTCGGGATGATTGAGCGCGATGTCGCCCCAGAACATCAAGCGGCGGTTGTAAGGCTGCAAAATTTCACGCACGCGCCGCAGGTGCTCGAAATAAACCGCACCGACGCCGCGCGCACGCACCTGTTCGCGGCTCTGCCCTTCGCCGAGTTCAAACGTCTCGTCCGCGCCGATGTGAAAAAACTTTCCGGGGAAAAGCGCGTCGAGTTCTTTGTACCAGTCGGCGACGAGTTTGAAAGAGCCTTCCTGTTGCGGCGAGAGCACGTCGCCGTGCGGCGTCTCGGCCAGTTCGTTGTACGTCTCGAACTTGAGCGCCTTGTGCAAGTGGCCGAAGGTCTGCTGCTCGGGCACGAGTTCGATGTGATAGCGGCGCGCGTAACTGACGAGTTCTCTGATCTCTTCTGGCGTGAGCGAGCCGCCTGCGGGCGCGATGAGCGGGTGCGCGCGACTCGCGAACGTGTGCTCCATGTAGAAGGAATGCATGTTCATCTTGAAGTAGGCGAGCGTGCGTAGCTGCCGTTTGATGTACTCGACCGTCGGCACGGGGCCCCGGCTGATGTCGTCGGAGAGACCACGCCAGCGCATCTGCGGCCAATCGACTATCTGCACGCCGGAAATGTAAGCGGCTGTCGCGGCGTCGCCGCGCACGAGTTGCTTCAAAGTCTGCAACCCGTAAAAAGTTCCCGCCGCAGTTTTGCCCGCGACGACGACTTCATCCGCGCCCACCGAGAGCACATAACCCTCTTCGTTCAAATCCGGCGGCACTATTAGCCCCGCGCGTTTGAGCGCGGCATCAATGGGCGCGAGATGAATCGCGCCGATCAGGATCGTGCGTCTGTCGCGTCGCTTGCCGATGGGGAGCGCGAGTCCGCCCGCCGTGTCGCGCACGTCCGACGCAAAATCCTCCGCTGCGAAACGATCTTCCGTCGAGCGCGCATCGGCGAGCGCGAGTCGCACGTCGCGCGTCAGGCGAAACTGTTCGTTGCCAGTTTTCAACTGGCGCGGCTGCGGGATGACTTGCACCTCGACTGACGGCACGGCGGCGGGCGTTTGCGCGTGCGCGGAGGAGACGAGCAGCAGGAGCGCGCCGCAGAGGACGGGCAGGCGCGTTGCGAGCCGCCGTGTTAAAGTATGCGAGTGTGATTTGTGCATCCGGTTTTTTCTGGGAAAGTGTCAGTCGAGCAGGGAGACTTTTACAGAAACCGCGTCGCAATATCAAGAAGCTTCCGACTCCGACTCCGAATCATGTGGAACGATCAAACTCAAGCCGTCCGCGCGCAGCTTGAAGCGGGCGAACAGTTGATCTGGTCTGGACAGCCGCGACAGGGACTCGTCCTTCGCGCGTCCGACGCGTATATGATTCCGTTCAGCCTGCTCTGGGGCGGCTTCGCGATCTTCTGGGAAGCGACCGTAATTTGGAGCGGCGCGCCCATCTTCTTCATGCTCTGGGGCGTGCCCTTCGTCCTCGTCGGCCTGCACCTCATCTTCGGTCGCTTCTTCACAGACTCGCGCCAGCGCGCCAACACTTTTTACGGCGTGACAAACGACCGCATCATCATCACTTCAGGCAAACGCGGAAAGCGTGTTCAATCGCTCAGCCTCTCGACGCTCGCAGACATCTCGCTCGAAGAACGCGCAGACGGCAGCGGCACGATCACGTTCGGTGCGGCGAACACGCTCGGACGATGGGGCAACGTCGCCGCCTGGCCGGGCGCGGGCGTGAACCGTCAGGCGCAACCGAGTTTTGAAATGATCCCGCAGGCGAAGAAAGTTTACGAATTGATACGCAGCGCGCAGCGCCGTCTGAACGCGGGCAGGCGCGAGCCGCCGTCAATCGAGGACGCGCGCTAACAAGGCGGTGAGCATGAGGAGGTGGAAGCGTTGTCTTTGATGCTGGACGAGATCGCGGAGCAACCCGAAGCTCTGCGCCGCACGATTGACGCGGAGCGCGGGAAGGTCGAACGACTCGGCAAGTTTTTGCGTGCGCGCGGCATCAATTTGATCGTGCTTGTAGCGCGCGGCAGTTCCGACAACGCCGCCTTGTTCGGTCGTTACCTGCTCGAAGTCGCAACAGGGATTCCCGTCTCGCTCTCTGCGCCGTCCGTTCACACGCTTTATCACGCGCGCCTGAATTTGCGCCACGCGCTCGTCGTCGGCGTCTCGCAATCGGGCGAGGGCGAAGACATTAACCGCGTGCTTGAGAACGCGCGCGCGGGCGGCGCGTACACTGTCGGCATCACGAACGAAGCCAACTCCGCGATGGTCTCGCTCGTTGACGAGACGCTTCTGATGCACGGCGGTCGCGAACGCTCCGTCGCCGCCACCAAAACTTTCACAGGGCAGATGCTACACTTCCACATGCTCGCCGCCGCGCTTGCCGAAGGCCGCGCCGAGCACACGAACTACGACGCGCTCCCGGAGATGGCCGCGCGCGCTCTCGAACTCCGCACGGCTGTCGAAGAGACGGTCGAGCGTTACGTCTTCATGGAGAACTGCGTCGTCGTCGGGCGCGGGCTTCTTTACGCGAACGCTTACGAGATGGCTTTGAAGTTGATGGAGACGTGCTACGTCGTCGCCGAACGTTTCTCCTCCGCAGACTTCCTTCACGGGCCGCTCGCGATGGTCGAGCGCCACTTCCCCGTCATACTCTTCGCGCCGCCCGGCGTCACCATCGAGAGCACGCGCACGCTGCTTGCGCGCCTCCGCGAACTTCGCGCCGACACGCTCGTCATCACGGGCGACGACGAAGCCGCACAAGCAGGCACGCGCGCGCTCCGCCTTCCGCCCGACATCAACGAATTTCTCGCGCCCATCCCCTACATCATCCCCGCACAACTCTTCGCCGCGCTCCTCGCCGCCGCCAAAGGACTCGACCCCGACGCCCCGCGCTCGCTCTCGAAAGTAACCCGAACGCTTTAGAACAGTGACAAGTGACGAGTGACGAGTGACAAGTTAAAGCAGGTTTGTTGAGCCGCGCGCGGCTCAACAAACCTGCTTTAACTTTTCCTGACCTGTCACTTGTCACGGCTTTACAGGCACGAGTCGCAGGATGTGGTCGTCGTCTTTGGCGGGTGTGCCGCGCCCGTCGCGGTTGGAGGTGGAGAAGTAGATCGCGCCGTCTGGGCCTTCGGCGATGTCGCGTATGCGCCCGTACTGTTTTTCCAATAGGCGTTCTTCGCTGACGACGCGGCGACCGTCGAGCACGACGCGGACGATGCACTCGCCGCGCAGGTTGCCGAAGAAGAAGTTGCCGCGAAACTGCGGGAAGCCTGACGCCGCTGCGCCGCGATAGAACATGCCGGAGGCGGGCGCGATGGCGGGTGTGTATTCGAGCAGGGGCGATTCGAGTCCGGCGCGCGTGTCGCGGTGATGAATGGTCGGCCATCCGTAGTTTTTGCCGCGCTCGACGATATTGACTTCGTCGCCGCCGCCGGGGCCGTCGAAGCCGGAAGGGCCGTGCTCGGTCTGGAACATCAAATTCGTGACGGGTTGAAAATCAAGCCCCTGCGCATTGCGATGGCCGAGCGAGTAGATTTCGGGACGCGCGCCCGTTTGGTTGACGAAAGGATTGTCGGGCGGGACTGTGCCGTCGTCGTTCAGGCGCAGGGTTTTTCCTGCGAGCGAGTCGAGGCGTTGCGCGAGGTTGCGGTCGGTGGCGTCGCCGGTCGTGATGTAGAGTTTCGCGTCGGGGCCGAAGCGCAAGCGCGTGCCTGCGTGATACTGCGCCGCCGGAATGTTTTCGATGATCAGTTTGCGCTCGCTCAAACCTGTGGTGGTTTCACGAAAACGCACGACGCGGACGAGTTGTTGCTTTTGGACGCGGTAGGCGTAGGCGAGATAGAGCAGGTGGTTTTCGGCAAACTGCGGGTGGAGCGTGAGTCCCATCAAACCGCTCTCGCCCGTCGGCTCGACATCCTGAATTACTGCGAGCGGTTCGGGGCGCAAACGCCCCTGTTCAAAGACGCGTATGCGCCCGGGTCGCTCCGTAAATAACATGCGCCCGTCGGGCGCGAAGACGATTGACCAGGGGACTTCGAGGTTGCTCGCTACAGTCTCGACGCGAAACTGCACCGCCGCGTTTTGCTGTTGCGCATCCGTCGCGCTTGTGGAGTCCGTGCTCGCAGCAACCGCACTCGCTTTCGTCGTTGCAATCTCGCCTGCGCCTCTGCCGGGAGGCGGCTGGCTGCACGAGAGCGCGAACGTGCCGCAGATGAATGCAGCCGCACTACAGAGCTGCGCGGCGATGTATAAGCCGGACGGCTTCTGTTTTCGCTTCATCCTCATCCCGCTTGTCGAGAGCCGCGCCCGCTAATGCTGTATGTACTCGTGCAGCAGGCGCAACTCGTCGCCCCGCTCGCTGAGTTCGACGCGCATGATGTCGCGCATCGCAAGCATGCCGACCCAGCGGTCGCCACGCACGATTGGCAGATAACGCGTGCCATGTTTCTCCATCAACTCTAAAGCCTCGTGCGGCGTCTTCTCGCATTCGATGACGGCTTTGATGACGCTCATCACCTCTCCGACTTTTGTTGTCGCAGCATCCTTGCCCACGATGACGAGGCGACGCACGACGGCGCGCTCGGAAAAGATGCCGCGCAAACGGCCTTGGTCGTCGAGCACGCAGACCGCGCCGATGTTGAGCTTATCCATGAACTTCGCCGCGTCGAGCACAGTCGCCGATTCACGTACAAAATATGGCTCGCGGTCTTTGATCACATCCCCAATGGTCATCATCAGAAATCTTACCTCCGTCGAGATGCGTGCAGATCGTGTGGGAACTTTGCAAGTGTTGTAAATCTTCGCCGCGAGAAGATCAAGTGTTTAGTTTCGACGTGTGCGCTTGTACAAATTTTCTCTACTCGAAGAGCGAGGCTTGCGCCGACGGGCGACGAAACGTGCGGCGCGGCTCAACTTCTAACACGTCCGAGTGTTGATTGAACTTGTTGCGCTCAGAGTGTAGGCGGAAACTCTGTTCGATCATGCGCCAGTATTCGCCCTGCCCGCGCATGCGCTCGCCGAACTCGCTTGAATTGAGACGCCCGCCGCGCATCTCGCGCAGGCTATTCAAAACGCGGTCAGCTTTCGTCGGCAGACGCTCGCGCAATCGTTGTTCAAAGTAAGGCGCGACGCTGCCGGGCAGACGTAGCAGCGTCATAAAAGCGTGGCGCGCTCCCGCCTCGCGCGCACGGCGCAAGAGTTGCGGGATGTGCGAATCGTTGAGCGTCGGGATGACGGGCGCGATGCCGATGCCGACAGGCACGCCTGCGTCGGCCAATTCCGCCATCGCTTTGAAACGCGCGTCGGGCGCGGGCGCAAACGGTTCGAGGGCGCGCGCCGTCTCCGCGTCGCTGAACGGGATCGTGAAGTAAACCGAAGCGGAGGCTTCGCGCGCGAGCGCGACGAGCACGTCGAGGTCGCGCCGGACGAGCGCGGACTTCGTGACGATGCTTATGGGATTACGAAATTCGAGGCACACTTCCAGACACTTTCGCGTCAACTTGTAATGCGCTTCGAGCGGGACGTACGGGTCGGAGGTGAAAGAGAAGACGAGTTCGTCGCCCTTCCAGGAGGGGCGCATCAACTCGCGCCTGAGCAGTTCCGCTGCGTGAATCTTGACGACGAGTTTGCGCTCGAAGTCCGTCCCGGCGCCGAAGCCCAGATACTCGTGCGTGGGGCGCGAGAAGCAATAGGTGCAAGCGTGCGTGCAGCCGCGATACACATTGACGCTGTAGTCGAAGCCCACGTCGGGGCTGTCGTTCTTCGTGATGATCGAGCGCGTGGCTTCTTCTTCGAAAACTTCCAGCGCGGCTTCGGGCGGCTCGCCGATCCATTCGACATGCGTGGCATTCCAGGGGTTAGGCGGATTTTCAACGTAACGCATCTTTTACCTCGTGGGCGAAAGTGCGGGAGTGAGTTACTGATATAACGAATTTCGCCGTGCGTCAACTGTGCGAAATTTTCAATAATGTCCTTGTTACAGTTTTCCTCTGCGCCCCCTCTGCGTCCTTTGCGTCTCTGCGGTGAATGATCTTAATAAGCACTCACCGCAGAGACGCAGAGAGCGCAGAGGGGGCGCAGAGAGTTCAAACCAAACGCGGACACTATCAAATGAACGACGCGCAAAAGAAAGCCCGGCCTGCGGTTTGGAAGAGTTCAAAAGCGAAAACTCTTCGACCGCAGGCCGGGCGTTTGAATTTATGAGTTGATATTATTTCTACTTTAGCTCATGGCTAAAACCGGAGCGGAGTTGTTAGCGGGAGTGCTGCCCGTCTCGTCGCGCACGTATTCGAGCAGGAGATCGAGCATGGCTTGTTCGATCTCGCTGACGCCTGTGAAGCGCAGCGCGAATCCCATCTCCTCGATCCGGTAGACCACCTCGCCCCAGAGATACATCCACCCTTCGGTCGGCAACTGAATCTCCACGCGGATCAATTCTTTGGGCTTGACGCGATCCGATGTCAACACAAAACATCCCGTCGCACTGAGATCAACTATGTGTCCCTCGCACTGTGCCATCACGCCTTCCCAACGCGCGTTGAGCCGCACATAAACACGTTCTGCTTGTCTGCGTTCAGCCATAATTCCCCTTCCCTTTTGAAACCTCTTTTCTCTCAGGCTACCATCGCCGGTCGAAGCGCGCGAACGTTCTGTTGCGCGTCGGGCGAACTTTCTGCGTGCGTGTAAGTGTCGGAAATGATCTTCTCCGCGCCGCCGACGCTGACGGGGCGCGAGAAGAAATAACCCTGCCCGTTTTCGCAACCGAGTTTGCGCAAGAGCGCGAGTTGCTCTTTCGTCTCGACGCCTTCGGCCACCACATCCATTCCCAAGTTTTGCGCGAGCATCAAGATCGTCCGTACGATCTCTATGTTCTCGTTGTTGTCCACCATGCGCATGACGAACGAGCGATCAACTTTCAAAGTGTCGATCGGGAAACGGTGTAGGTAACTCAAAGAGGAATAGCCCGTGCCGAAATCGTCAATGCTGAGTTGGACGCCGAGCGCGCGCAGTTGCTTGAGCATCTCGGTCGCCGTGTCTATGTTTTCCATGACGACCGATTCCGTGATCTCAAGTTTGAGACTACGCGGGTCGAGTTTCGTTTCGTCGAGAATTTCTTTGACCTGCTCGATCAAATTGGGCTGCGTGAACTGGCGGCTCGAAAGATTGACGCTGATGAAGAGCGGCGGGTCGGACGGGAAACGCCTCTGCCAGCGACGCATCTGACGGCACGCCTCCTGCAAAGCCCACTGGCCGATGGGAAGAATCTGTCCCGTGTCCTCCGCCACCGGAATGAAATCCATCGGCGAGATCAAACCGCGTTCAGGGTGCTGCCAGCGCACGAGCGCTTCGAAGCCGCGCAGGTTGAAATCGTCGAGCGCGACGATTGGTTGATACTGTATGAAGAACTCCTGACGTTCGAGCGCGCGGCGCAAGTCCGTCTCCATCTGCAACAGGTTCATAGCGACGGCGTGCATCGCTTTATCGAACACTTCGTGGCGCGCCTTGCCGAGCGTTTTCGCGCGGTACATCGCCGTGTCCGCGTCGCGCAGAATATCGTCCGACTGCGTGTACTCAATCGAACTCGGCGCGATGCCGATGCTGACGGTGGTGAACACTTCGCGCCCGCTCAAGGCGAAGGGCACGGAAATCTCTTTTTGAATGCGTTCGGCAATCGAGATGGCTTCGGTTTCGTCCTGCATGTCTTCGAGCAGGATGGTGAACTCGTCGCCGCCGACGCGCGCCACAGTGTCGCCCGGACGCAGGCACGTCTCCAAACGGCGCGCGATGCCGACGAGAAGTTGATCGCCGATCATGTGGCCGAGGGAGTCGTTGATGATCTTGAAACGATCCAGGTCTAGGAAGAGGACGGCGAAAATCTTTTCGGGGTTGCGCTGCATGCGCGCAATCGCGAGATTGAGGTGGTCTACGAAGAGCGTGCGGTTCGGTAGTCCGGTCAAGGCATCGTGGAAGGCATCGTGGAGCAGGCGTTCTTCGGCGCGCTTGCGGTCGGTGATGTCTTGAATCTGGAAGATGAGATGCACGAGGCCGGTGTGTTTCTCACGCACACGCGAGACGCTCCACAAAACCCAGACGGCGTGCCCTTGCTTGTGCAGGTAACGCTTCTCCATCTGGTAGGACGGAATTTTACTTTTGAGCAATTGCTTGATCTGGCTCAATGCCGTGCCCAGATCGTCCGGATGTGTAACTTTCTGGAAATTGGTCGCGAGCAGTTCTTCTTCCGTGTAGTCGAGTATGTCGCAGAGCGAGCGATTCACTTGCAGCCAGCGCCCCTTCGCTGAAACGAGCGCCATGCCGATGGCCGCGAAGTCGAACGCGCTGCGGAAGAGTTCTTCGCTCTCCTGCAACGTCGCCACTTGTCGCTCCATCTGCCGCGCCTGCGCGACCGACGCGCGGATGTCTTTCAAATAAATGCCGTAGACGAAATGTGCGATCGCAAGCACGGTCGTCGCAGCGATTGAAGGCAGGAAGCCCGCGACGCCTACGAGTTTGGCGACAACGCCTGCCGAGGCCGCGACGGTGAAGTAAGTCAAACCCGTCCAGATAAAATTCTTGCCCCACCTGTGCCAGAGCGAAGTGGTTTCAATTTCGTCATCGCTGAGAGCGACGATGCCTGAATGGATGAATGACTGCACGAGAGCCATCAGGCTGATGGCGAGGATGAGCGTCGAAGAGTAGTGGCCGTGAGGGAGCGCTGTGACGGCTCCGAATTTGTAGCGCAAGAGCGAGAGGATGAGAAAGGTCGTAGCGGCGGCGATAGCGGAGTTGAAGAGGAGAGTCGAGCGTTCTTTGCTGAAGCGTAAGGAAGCGCACAGGGCTGCGACGGCGGCCAGAATCACCGTCGCTTCGCCCGCGAACAGAAGCATCGCCAGAAAGACGAACGTGTCGGAGAGCGAAACCTGCCCGCGCACATGCGGGATTTTGATGGTGATGCGCGTCCCGATGTTGATCGCTACGAGAGCCAGCAGCAAAAAAGGGACATCGAGTTGTCCGGCGGAGAGCCGGAGCACGGACGCGACGAAAGCACCGCCACCCAAAGCGATGCCGAGCCATTTGAGTGGCCGCGCAAGATTCTGACTGTTAGCAGCGATCATGATTGACAGGAATGTCGAGGGTGCTACCGAAGTGAATTTGAAACGCTCTCGCCTGTCCTACCTAACGGAAGGCGGACAGCTTCCTACAAACGTTATGCCAACTCGCTCGCTCCGAAAAAAGCCCGTCTCCTGCTGAAATCCCTGTCAGCCAACTTCAAAATCCAATCTCAATCGGTCAGCTTGCACGGTCAAAACGGCTTGCTCGGTCGTCACGTTGACCGAAAAACCGGCTTTTCTCGTCAAGGATTTTCATCATAACTGGCAAACTCAATCGCCGCCTCGCCTCAATATTCCCGTAAACAGCAACAATATCAATAATTTAACTTGCCGAATCACAACGTTGTGCTTTTTTAGTTTTTTCTTGCTTTAACATTGTTGATGTTTTAGAATCCTTTTTGTGCGGATAGAAGGATTTTCCGCGCGTTTGCCAACCGCCCGCCTGCTTTCGACCGATATGGTCGTCAACCCTATGTTTGCTTGCTAAAGTTATTGCCAAAACCTTTGACATTTTCAAGTTCTACACGCCAGCCGCAAGTTGAGATGTCCGAATCGGAGTGAATCTATGAGAATTGTTTGCCCCAAGTGCGAATTGAAGGGACAGGTGGATGTTATACCCACGGGCGCGAAGACGCGCATCGCCTGCGTCCGTTGCGCGACCACCTTCGACGCCGTTTTCGTAGACGGCGAGATTCACGCGCTCTCGCCGCAAACCGCGCCCGTCGAAGCCGCTCTCGAAAGCGCCGGAAACGATGTTTCAGCCGCCGGAGCAGGTGTCGAATCCACGCAAGAGACATTTCAAGAATCGCAAACGGACGGCGCGCCGCAACTCGAAGCGCAGCCCGCTCTGGCCGACGACTTTTCAACTTCGTCGCCGAACTTGATGTTGAAAGAAAGTTTGGAGACTTCATCGGCGTCGGCGCAGGAAACTTCTCAAGAGTTCGCGTGGCGGAGCGGTGAAATGCTCCTGCCGGAAATGCACGCCGACGGCAAGCCAAAGGTTGACGCGGCGGAGTCGGTCAAATCCAACGGCGCGGGCAAAATCAGTCGCCCGCCCACAACAGACGCTTACGGGCTGGGCGTGCGTCTAATGCGCGTCTCCCCCGTGTGGCTTCTGCTGGCGGGACTCTCTTTCATCTCGTTCATAGTGTTCTGCAACTGGCTCATCAAGCCGTCTGAGCAGACGGGCGACGCGGCGAGCATGTTGGCCGCAGCCAACAGCCACGCGACGAACCAAACGCCGGGTCGCGCCAATATCTCGAACTCGACGGCGCAATCTCCCGCCAACACGCAGCCCACACAGACGCAGACCGAATCCGGGGCAGCGTTCATTCCGGCGCAGGCCAAAGAAACGCCTGCGCCCCAGACTGCGCCGGTAGCAGAAACAGTCAAGGCGAAACTTCCGGTCGAAGAGAAGGCGGCGACTCCTGCGTCTCCGTCGTCTCCGTCAGGCGAGGCGAAAGAAGGCAAGGTCACGATTCAGATCGGGTCTTACAACGAGGCGTCGCAGGCTGAGGAGCGCGTCGCCAGTTTGAAGTCAGCCGGTTATGAAGCGCGCAGCGTGGCGGTGGAGATTCCGAAGCGCGGCACCTGGTATCGCGTGCAGAGCGGGCATTTCGTCAACCGCGACGAAGCCGAGCGATACGGCAAGCAACTGAGAGATAAGGGCGTCGTGTCGAGTTACATCACGACCGACGTTCAGGAGTAGACACGTTTTCCGCGCAAGGCTTCAACGGACGAAACGAGAGCGATGTTCGCAACCAAGCCCCAAATCCCTCCGGTTAGCCACCTGACAAGCGCCGAGGCGACGCTCTTCTACTCGAAGACGGTCGAGCGTTACGCGCACTTCTTCGACCGCCCCGAACAACGCCTGCGCTTTCTCAACAACACGCTCGCGCACCAGATCGCTTGCAAAGAGAACCTCGACCGCGCGCTTGAGAGTCATTCGTTCATCAAAAAGTTCGGACTCTACGACCGTATCAAAAGCACTGGCTTTTATGATCGCCTCTTAGACCTCTGGCTGCACCGGCACATCTGCCGCGAGTTGAAGGGCATGTTGCCCTCCGCCTCGCGCGAGCGGCGCAAACTCTTGCGACGCAGCAAAGCCAGTTTCACCACGCGCCTGCTTTTCCGCTGCTACGAGATGCGTCGCCTGCTCTACGGCGCAGCAGCCGCAACGCTCTGCGTCGCCATCATCGGCGTCGGCTACACCGCCGTCTGGTCTGCGCGTCGCGTCAACTCATACATCACCTCGCGCCGCGAGAATGGACGCAGGCTCGCCGCGCCCGCGAGCAACAACAACGCAAGCATTGCAGAGTCGAGCGTCAAACATTTGCCGGACTATCGCGCGGAGAAAGTCTGGCTCGTCGAGCAACAGGGTAATTACGAACGCTACAGCAACGGCGCACGCATCCTAACGGACTACGAGACGGAAAACCACACGCGCGGCTATTACCTACTCCCGCACGGCACGGGCGCGCTCGTCAAAACGAGCGGCAACAGCGGCGGCAGCGTTGAACAAGTCCGGCGCGATCCGGTCGGCATCGTCTATCACACCTCCGAGAGCGACATGCTGCCGTTCACGTCCGACAACAACGCTTCAATCGAAGAACACACGCGCGGCTTGCTCGAATACGTCAGGAAGAATCGTTCTTACAACTACCTGATTGATCGCTTCGGGCAGGTTTATCGCATCGTGCGCGACGCGGACGCGGCCAACCACGCGGGCAACTCAGTCTGGTCAGACGCGTCGGGCGTCTACGTCGGCCTCAACGAGAGTTTCTTAGGCGTCTGTTTCGAGACGAACAGCAAGGCCGATTCGCTCGACGAGCAGTTGACCGAGGCGCAACTCGTCGCGGGTCGTCTGCTCACGCAGGTCTTGCGCAGCCGCTACCAGATACACGACGACAACTGCGTGACGCACGGCCTTGTCTCCGTCAATCCCTCGAACATGCTCATCTGCTACCACCACGACTGGGCGCGCAACTTCCCCTTTGAAGCCTTCGGCCTGTCGGACAAGTACAAGGTCGCTCCGGCGAGCGTGCGCGAGTTCGGCTTCACTTATACGGAAGAGATCATGGACATGCTCGGCGGCGATGTCTGGTCGGGCGTGAAAGTCGCGGAAGAAGAGTTTCGGCAGCGCGCCGAGAAGTCGAGCATGACGCCGGAAGAGATGCGCCGACGAATGCGCGAACGCTATCAGGAAGAGATGAACCTTACTTTGAGACTCCGCACCTCGCAGCCCGCCGCAGCGGAAGCGAATCGTCAACCGGACGGTTCTACGCCCGCGCCAACCGAGTCGCGCCCCGCAGCGCGGCAGACCTGAACGACAAGGGGATCGCCAACCCGACCAACTCGCTGTTTTAAATCTGCGCCCGACTGTTCGTGACTCGTCACGACGGAAACCACAAGAGACACGTAAACGCGCGTCTCGATAACCAAAAGGAGAAACGAAGATGTTAGAAGAGAAGAATCAAGTCACGTCGAATAAATCCGAAGTCGGCAAAAGTGAATCCGCCAGCGTGAAGACCGGAGCCATCGGCCTCGACATAGGCACGAGCCGCATCGTGATGGCCGACAGTTCAATGCAGAAAGATACACGCTCGCAACTGAACGCTTTCGTCGCCGTCCCCAGTTCCGAGATGGCCGAGAACGTGCTCAAACACAAGAACATGGTCTACGAGCGCAACTGCAAAAACCTCTACGTCTACGGCAACGACTCGAACTTCTTCGCCAGCTTCCTCAACGTTGACGCGCGCCGCCCGATGCGCGACGGACTCTTGAACGCGCAGGAAGAGATGAGCCAGCACATCATGCAACTCATCATCCAGCGGATCGTGCCGCGCGGTCGCGGCAAAGAGATGCTCTATTTCAGCGTGCCGGGCAAGGGCGAGGGCGTCAACGGAAAACTCGTCTATCACGAAGCCGTCTTGCGCAGTTTCTTGCAGACGCTCGGCTACAACGCGCGCTCGATCAACGAGGGTCAGGCGGTCGTCTTCTCCGAGTTGCAGGATGAAAACTTCACTGGCATCGGCATCAGTTTCGGCGGCGGCATGTGCAACGTCTCCGTGTCGTTCATGTCCATGCCGATGATCACGTTCAGCATCCCGAAGGGCGGCGACTACATTGACCGCAACGTGACGGAAGTTCTGGGAGAAGGCAACATCACCAAAGTCCGTCTCGAAAAAGAAGAGAACCTAGACCTTTCGCGCCAGCCCAAAGACGATCTGAGCCGCGCCCTGCACATCTACTACGAAGACGTGATGCAGAGTTTGATCGAACGCCTGCGCGCGGAGTTCAAAGCGTCGAGCCAACTGCCGAAGATTGACCGCCCGATGCCGATAGTGCTTGCGGGCGGCACGGCGAAGCCTGCGGGCTTCTTGCAGAAGTTCGAGTCGATGCTGCGCGCGAGCAGCGACTTCCCCATCGAGATCGCAGACGTACGCATGGCGAAAGACCCTCTGACGGCGACCGCTCACGGCTGCTACATCGCCGCGCTCTCCGAAACCAAGTAAGGACTCGCCGACGAGTTAACAAACCAAACACCATGAGCTTGCAGGCATGGGGTAAAGGGGTGTTCTCCTTTCCCCTTACCAAATGGCCTGCTTCCGTTACGGCCAGCGTGCGCGCACACGCTGGCCGTAACTATCTTCAAAGGCGAACGCGCTGGCGACGCAGCAGGATGGCATTCCCCTCCGTCGGCATAGGATTCCCATGCGTGAGCATGCTATTCCGACGCACCGGAATGCCTTTCCCATGCGTCGGAATGGTATTCCGGTGCGTGGGAATGCCATTCCCGCGAGGCGGAATGGCATAACACCGCAACGTAATGCCATTACACTGCGACGTAACCCTATTACACTGCGGCGTAATGCCATTACGTCGTAGTGTAATGGCATTACACCGTGATGTAATGCCATTACACCGCGACGTAATGGCATAACACCACGACGTAATGGCATTCCCGCCGGTGGAAACAGGTATATGAAGGGTGAAAAGGGACGGGCTTCAAGAGCTTGCAGCGTCGCTTTCAGCCCTGTTCATCGCGGTGGTATTCGATGAGGAAGGTGAGCATCTGTCTCTGCTCTGGCGTCAGTTCGAGGAAGATCAGACCGAAGCCGACTTTGGGGAGATGGTAGGCAACCCTGCCGCGCAGCGCGAACCAACGCTGGCTCGGCAGCCAGCAGTTGACGTAGACGATCTGTTCTTCCGTCGCGTTGGCTTTGGTTTGAATGAAACATCCGGCGTGGCTGAGGCTCGTGACGTTTCCGTTGCGGGGGCTGTCCTCGCTCAGCCCCCAGTTGCAAGGCAGCGCGGTCTTAACGCGCTCGCCGCCCTCTTTTCGATTATCCATAAGGGTGGAGTGACGAGTGACAAGTGACGAGTGACGAGTTAAAACAAAAGCCTTGTCTTAACTCGTCACTCGTCACTTGTCACTCGTCACTGTTCTTCTCCTTCCCACGTGACGAAGAACAGGCGGTAACGGTCGGGGTCTTCGAGGGTGACAAAGCGACCGCCCCATCCCTCGTCGTTCGGCGCAGCAAGGTCTAGCCCGCGCGCTTGTAGTTGTTCGTAATACTCGTCAACGTCCGTGACGCCGAAGAAAAGATGCACGCCGCGCCCGCGCCGCGCCATCGTCAAGAGTTGCTCGGCCAGCATGACGCGCAAACGTCCGGCGCGCAGCGTCGCCATCGGCGGCTCGGCTTCCGCCGTCAGCGTTTGCAACTCGAAGCCCAGAGTCTCGCAGTAGAACGCAATCGAGTCCTGCAAATTGTTGACTTCGAGAAAGAGCAGATCGAGTCCCGTGAGTTTCGTCATCTTTAGATCGCCGTGAGCAACACGTAAAGACCGTAGAGGCCGATGGCTACCGCCGACCAGAACAACATCTCCTGCGCCCAGATGAAACGCCGCGCCGGATGAGTCGGCGCGCATCCTTCACGCACGCAGGCGAGCGCGGCGTGCGCCATCCACACGCCGAAGAACAGCAGCGACAAACCCAGAAGCGCAAGCGGCCACAAAAACACTACGTAATGAAAGCGCACTAAAATGATCAGCACCACGCCCGCGAACAAACTCAACAACGAACCCGCGAGCCGCCCGCCAATCGCGTCCGCCGCAGCCGACTGCGACGTGGATGGGACGAACTCCGGCGCTGTGTATGCACGAACGCTCGTCTTGCGCTGCGCCACGTCGTAAGCCTCACGCGTCGCGTCGTCTTTGAGCACGCGCCACGCCTCGTTGATCGCTTTCATCTCCTCTTCGTCGCCGCCCCTGTCCGGGTGATGCTCGACGGCGAGCCGTTTATAACGACGCTCAAGTTCGTCGCGCGAATCGTCGCTCTCCGCGCCGAGCACCGTATAATAATCGCGTCTCTCGTCCGTCTCGCCCATGCGCCCCCCGCCATCTGACAATACGCGAAGCGCAGGATAAAGGGAAAGGGGGAAGGGGTAAAGGGTAAAGGTGAAGAAGCAACAAACGCTCGTCCGTCTCCTTCACCTTTGCCCCTTCCCCTTTTCCCTTTACCCCCTTGCCTTTGTTAAGCTAGCCGCACATCTCAACTATGGCGGGTACACTGTTATGGCTTTGCCTTTTGAAGCGGGCGACGATCTCATCTTTCAACTTGAGAGCGGCTTCGGGCTGCTGCGCGTGCTCGCCGTCGAAGAACGCGACGGGCAGACCGTCTGGCATCTGCTCGCCTACGAAGATTTCTTTCCAGACGTGGAGACCGCCGAAGCCGCGCTCGCAAACGCTTCGCAACTCGGCGTACGCGCCGCGCACCTGCCGCTCACCGAATACGCGTTCGCTAAAACTCCCGCCGCGCGTCTCGGCAACCGCCCCGTCAACGAAGACGAACTCGCGGCCTATCGCGCTTGGAGCGCGTCGGGCGCTCAACCCTTCGACCGCTCCGCACTCCTGTTGCTCGGCCTGCGCTGAACATTTTTCAAACGTGAAACTGAAACGATGAATTTTCAAATCTACACGACGCCGCGACACTCGACGATGCGACAGCCGCTTCGTCGCGCCTGCTTCCCCGCCCTCTTGCTACTACTGCTCGCGCTCTCCCCTTCAGCACACGCCGAGCGCCGCGAACGCCGCATCGAAGGCTGGCGTCCGCTCCACTACAACGTCACGCTCGTCTTCAACGACCAACTCAGCGAACTTACGCGCGCCGAGACGCGCATGGATGCGCTCGTCCTTCGCAACAATCTGACAGTTGTTGATCTGGACTTCGGCGCGCTCTCGATTGATTCGGTAAGCGTCGGCGGCAGACACGCGCGCTACGAACGACGCGGCGAGCGGCTCGACGTTTACCTCGCGCGTCCCGCGCGGCGCGGCGAACGCTTGCGCCTGAGCGTCGTCTATCACGGGCGACCCGCAGACGGTCTCGTCCTGACGCCCGACAAGGACGGCCACCCGTCCGCCACCGGCGACAACTGGCCGAACCGCGTGCATCACTGGATACCCTCGCTCGATCACCCGTCCGCGAAAGCCACAGTCAACTTCACCGTCACCGCGCCCGCACGCGCAACGGTCGTCGCCAACGGGCATCTGGATGCGCGCCGCACCAACCGAGACGCGACCCAAACGTGGACTTACAGCGAAGCCGCGCCGATGCCGCCCTACTGCATGGTCGTCGCCGTCGGCCAGTTCGCAAGCGTCACGCCGAACGTCTCGCTTCCCGCAGAACGGACGCCGCCCGTCTCGTATTACGTTCCGCCGTCGGATCAAAAATTTGCGCTCGAAGGCTTCGGCGCGGCGCGCCCGTCGCTAGTCTATTTCAGCCAGACCATCGCGCCCTTCCCTTATGCCAAGCTCGCGCACATCGTCGGCGCGACGCGCTTCGGCGGCATGGAAAATTCCGGCGCGATCATCTACGCGCGCACACTCTTCGACGCGCGCGAGAATGCGCCCATGAGCGCGCGTTTCCACGTCCGTCGCGGCCTCGTCGAAGTTGTCGCGCACGAGACGGCGCACCAGTGGTTCGGCGACGCCGTCACGCCCGCCACATGGTCTGACCTGTGGCTCAGCGAAGGCTTCGCCACCTACTTCGCCGGTCTCTTCGTCGAACACGCAGAAGGCCGAGCCGCGTTCCGCGATTACATGCGGCGCAAGAGCGAGGAATATCTCAAGTATGAACAGACGCGCCGCGCGCCCATCTACGACCGCGACACGGAAGACTTGAACGAACTTTTGAACGAGAACAACTACCAGAAAGGCGCGTGGGTTTTGCACATGCTCCGCGCCGAACTCGGCGACGCAGTCTTCTTTCGCGGCGTGCGCGATTATTACCGCGCGCACATGAACCGCACGGCCACGACCGAAGATTTGCGCGCCGCGTTTGAGCGCGCTTCCGGTAAAAATTTGCGCGAGTTCTTCGCGCGCTGGGTTTACGCGAGCGGCCACCCGCGCTATGAAGCCTCCTGGATTTGGAGCGTAACGTCGAGACAGAGCGGCGGCTTGTTGACGTTCACGCTCAAGCAGACGCAAGAGGGCGGCGCGCTTTTCCCGAACGCCCTACCCGTCGAGATCGTGACCGCCACAGGTACGCGCCGCATCAAGCTCACGCCGACCGGACGCGAGACGCGCCTGAGCCTGCCTCTGAGCAGCCGACCGACGGACGTGCGATTCGATCCCGATGAAACGATCCTCAAAGAGTTGAGCGTTCGGCCTTTCTGAATAAGTTTATGTGAGTTGTAGTTGGCGGCTTTGAAAAGCATTCACCGCAGAGACGCAGAGAGCGCAGAGGGGGCGCAGAGAGAAGATCAATGTCTTTCTCTGCGCCCACTTTGCGGCTTTGCTCTGCGTCTCTGCAGTGAATGCTTTACGCGTAACGTCAAGGCTTGCCGAAGCGCAGCAGGTATTCGGTAGAGTTAAGAAAACCTTTGACCATCGTGCGGAAGTCCGTCGGGTTGGCGTTCAGGTAGTTCAACCAATTCTGGTAGCCCTGCGGTTCGGGGTCGCGCCTCAGATAACCGAAGTACTGCATCGCCACGAACGCACCGTTGTACTCTTTAGCATCAACCGAAGGATGTTCGACCACTGCGCGCAGGACTTCGGCGCGTGTCTTTCGTCCCGCCTGCAAATCCGCGATCAACGTCTCACGCGTGATTGTTCCCGTCAGGGTCACGCCCGCCGTCTGTAGCAACTTGTCTACAAATTCCGTCGGCGTCAGCGCGCCGGAGTATTTCGTTTTGAACTCGTCGCGCGCGAGCCAGTTGTTGGCGAAGGCATCGCGTTTGGCGAAGACCTCCGCAGAGGTTGCGCCCGTGACGCTCGCCATGTCGGGGATGATCTCTGCGTAGCGCGGCAGACGACCGAGCGAGACCTTGTAGAAGAGATAGACGAAGTAGCCCTTCAACTGGAACTCCTGCGAGCGGAAGAAACTCGAAGAGACGGTGATGCGGTCGCACACCGGGTTTGTTTGCACATCGGAACAGTTGCGCAGGACGCCGAGCCAAGCCTCTTGGCCGCCGGTATCCGGCTCGCGCGAGAGGAAATCGAGATATTGCTGGCGCACGAAAAAGGGCGTGGTGAAACTGTCGTAGATCGGGTTCGCCGCGTTCGGCGCGTCGTTGTCGTTGATCGTTAAAGTCTCGACGCTTTGTGCGCCGAGCGTCGCGCCCGCAGGGTTGAGCAGTTCGAGGCGCAGCGTCTCGACGGGTTCGGCGTGCCCGTCGTCAATGAGTGAGACGTTGAAAGACCTGGAGATTTCGCCGGGGGCGAACGTGAGCGTGCCGGTGGCGGTGGCGTAGTCGCAACGCGCGTAAGCAACGCCGGGCGTCGTCGTGTTGTCATCGCAGCGCACGGCGCGCGGGTCGTCAACCGTGCGGTAGCCGACCGAGATCGTGCCGGACGTGTCGCCGCTGCGCGCGACGTTGATGTTGATGCTTGAGTTGCTTTCGGTCACGTTCAACGTCGCCGCGCCGAATTGAAGCGTGCTCGGCTTCGCGGAGATTTCGTAGATCGCGCCGTCGGAGAGCGAGACGACGTAGAGTTTGCCGTCGGGTGCGGTCTGGATGTCTGTGGTGATGCCGAAGTTCTTGCCGAGCAGGAGGCTTTCGCTTTCGGTGATGTCGAATTTGTCTGCGTTGTCTGCGACGAGGTCTGAGAGGCGCGCGTCGTCGAAGGCGAGGCGGCGACGGTCGCCCGCGAGTTTGAAGCGGAAGAGATAGCCGCCGAGAAGCGTCGTGCGCGACGCGCCGACGAGAAGCGCGCCTTCGTAACCAGCGCCGAGCGCGCGACTGCGCACGAAGCCTATGGGCGAAGGCGCGACCGCGTACTTCCAACTGAACTCCGGCTCGGTGTAGATCGCGCCTGGAAGTTGGAAGAGACGCGCGAGGGCTTCCGAAGGCGTGTCGGCGAGGAGGTCGGGCGGCCAGCGGAGTTGTTGCAGACCGCCTGCACGACTCGTTTCGATGGCCTTAAATTCCGCGATGCGCGCGGACGGCCCCATGAGTTGAATCCAGCCGCCGTTGAATGCTGGCACGACGCGGTTGATCTCGTCGAAGCTGTCGTCGCCGTTCTCCTGCGTCCAGAGTTGGCCGGAGAGTGGGTCGAAGTCCATGCCGAAGCTGTTGCGTATGCCGTAGGCGAAAACTTTTTTGACGTTGGCGGCGGCCTCGCCCGTGAGCGTCGTCGCGGCGTTGAAGAAGGGATTGTCTGCGGGCACAGAGCCGTCGTCGTTGAGACGCAGGATAACTCCGGTGAGGTGCGCGTCGTCGGGCGCAGGGCCGCCGAACTGATCGTCCGACCCTTTTGAGCCTTCGGGGTTGTGACCTATGAGCAAGTTCTGCATCATGCCGCGACGCCCGTTGTCGCCGATGACGATGTAGAGTTTGCCGTCTGGGCCGAAGCGAATAATTCCGCCGTTGTGATTGCCGCGCGAAGGCTGTCCCGAATCCTGTTGAAAGGCGCGCAGGCGTATGAGGTTTCGTTCGAGCGTGAGCGTCGTGCCGTTCCAGACGAAACTGTCAACGCGATTGCCGAGCAGCGGCACTTCGTCCGTGTTGGTCGTGTCCGCGCCCGTGCTGCTTTCAGTCCAGTAGAGATAGACGCGCGGGTTCGAGGGAAAATTCGGATGCAGCGCGATGCCGAGCAGGCCGCGCTCCGACGCGCTGTTGACTGCGAGGTCGAGCACGGTGCTCTGCGTCGCGCCGCCGTCTCGCACGCGCAGGACTTTGCCCGACGCCTTCTCAAGCAGAAAGAGATCGTTCGCGGCGATGAAGGCGAGGCCGATAGGTTGATTGAAACCTTTTGCGAAGAGGCGCACGTTCAAGCCTTGATCAAAGAGCGTGGGGCCGGTCAAAAACGTGGCCGTCGCCGTGTGTCGCAAGTTGCCGCTAACGGCTTCGATGTTCAGTGTGTAAGTGTCGAAAGGTGTGGTCGGGTCAACCGTGACGGTTAAGGTCGATGTTTGCGCGTTCGTGCCGTTGATGTTGACGGAGGGCGGATTGAACGTCGCGCTCGCGCCCGTCGGCAGACCGCTGACGCTGAGATTCACGATGCCTGCGAAATTGTTAGCGGGCGTGACGGTGACGGTGTACGTCGCGCTTGCGCCGGGGAGGATGGTCTGCGTTGTCGGGGAGACGTTGACGGCGAAGTCCGCGCCCGATGCGGCGGGTTGGATGGAGGCGAAGGTGAAATTGATGCTGTCGCCCGAAGTGTTGCCGTCGCCGTTGGCCTGATTGCCCGCAGTGTAGAACGTGACGGGGCCGACATCAGGCGAAGGCGCAGTCCAGTTGAAACTCCAACTCGCGCCGTTCAGTTGCCCCTCGAACGTGCCCGCCGAAGTGTGCTCGACGTACTGGCGCGTTGCCGTGCCGATTGTGCCGCTGATGATTTGCGTCAGCCCGTCGCCCGCGCTTTGCAGCGTTCCGGCGCGCTCGCCGCCTTCGTCAACGGCTGTGAGTTGAAAGCCCCAGCGACGGCGCGAAGGGTGCGTGTTCGTTTCGTTGACGGTGATCTGGTAGGTCTGCCCGGGCACGTAGGTTTGCGGCGCGTTGATGAAGATGCCGCCCGACGGCGCGCCGTCGAAGACGTGGCACTCGTCGCAGCGAAACTCGCCGGGCGCACCCGTGAAACCCGGGTCTGGCCCGGTCGAACGCGCCGCGACGATCGGGCTGAATAGTTTGTTCGTGAGCAGCAACGCGCCGCCCGCTGCGACGAACACGATGACGACTAAAAGTTTGACAGTTGCGATCCGGCTCATAACGAGGTTGACGCTGAAAGCAAGCGGCTTCGGCTCACGCCATGAAGTTGAGCGTGGGCGCATTGAAGCGTCCGATGAGCGGGAAGACTATGGGCAAGTCGCTCGCCGCGAGTCCATACCAAGTGGCGAGCGTCGCCGCGTACTGCTCGACGGAGGTGGTTGGAATCCAACGACCGCGCGGGTTCGAGCCGCTGTCCGTGTCGTCGGGGCCGCCGAGTTGCAGCGTCGGGAACTGCCCGTAGAACGCGCCGCCGCGCACCGCGCCGCCCATCACGAAATGATGATTGCCCCAGGCGTGATCCGAGCCGACGCCCGCGCCCGCGCCCGCAGGCTGCAAGGTGCGACCGAAATCCGAATGCGTGAAGGTCGTCACTTTATCCGCCGCGCCCAACTCTACCGTCGCATCATAAAACGCCTTCATCGCCTGACTGACGCGCATGAGAAGGAGCGGGTGCTGGTTGGCCTGCATCTGGTTGTTGTGCGTGTCGAAGCCGCCGAGCGAGCAGAAGAAGATTTGACGGCGCATGCCGAGCGCATCGCGCAACTTGATGAGACGCGCAACTTGTAGCAACTGGCTGGCGAGCGAGTTGTTCGCAGGGAAAACGGTGGCGATGGTCGAATCGCCCGTCGAGAGCGCGACGCTGGTTTGGAGCGCGGAAGTCGTCACGTCGCCCGAAGCGCGAACGAGCGTCAACTCGCGGTCGGTCGCGCGTATCGCGTCGAAGGCGGCGCGGCGCGCGTTGTTCTGCGCGGTCGTGTAACTCAGCCCGCCAGTGTTGACAGCGTTGTTGAGCACGAGGACGTTTGTGAGCGAAGTGTTGGCGTCGGAGATGGCGAGCGGGCGTGTGGTTGTGCCTGTGACGAACAGGTTGACTCCGGCGATGGAGATCATCTGCGGGAAGGTGGCCGCGCCGTTCAGAGGGGCGACGCGGTCGGCGGTGCGCCCGCCCCAACCCGTCTGGCTGTTGTCGCTCGCAAGCGACGTGAGCCACTGGTTGACTTGATCCGAATGCGAGAACAACTGGAAGGGTCGTTTCCCGCTGCCGCTCTGGTAGCTCGACTTCGTCAGAGGTTCGACGAGCGGCCCGACATTGCTGACGACCGCTAGCCTCTGTTGCGCGAAGAGACCTTGCAACTCAACGAGACTCGGATGCAAGCCGTACTGCCCGCCGCCCGTAGGGCTGATGGGTAAGAGGCTGTTCGCTCCCGTACGCGGCAGAGCGAGGCTAGCCGCCGCGCGTGCGTTCGAGTAGCGCGTGTAGCCGTCGTCGTCTATGGGGACGACGGTGTTGTTGCCGTCGTTGCCGCCATTCAGGAAGATGCAGACGAGCGCCTTGTAGTCTGTGGCCGTTTGCGCGAGCGCGTGGACGAGGCCGAAGTCCTGTATGCCTGCGGCGAACAGGCCGCCGCCGAGCATGGCGCATCCGGTTTGGCGTAAGAAATCTCTGCGCGTTTGTGACATTAAAGTTTACCTCTGAACTTGATACTGCGGCGAAGTGACTACGAGATAGACGGCGGTGCGCGCGCGTTTGCGTGTACGCACCGAAGCGTCTGTGTCGTTTATGCTCGCGATGGCGCTCAACACCTGCGCGCGCATCGTCGCAGACATAGTGTTGTGCAACAGGAGCGCGTCGAGGGTGTCGAGAAGTTGCGCGGGATTGTCGGCCTGCGCTTCGAGCGCGGAGAGATTGAGTTGCGTGCCCGTCGGCGTGTCGGCGTTCGTCAGGATGCCTTGGTAGATGAGCGTGTTGGCTGTGTTGGCGCGGCGCAGGGCGGTTGAAGTCGAAAGAATCTCGAAGGCGGGGCCGAAGAGTTTCGTGCCGGGCACTTCGTAGAGCGGCGAGTAGTAGCTGAAGACTGTCGCGGGCAGGAAGACCGGCTGGTCGAGCGCGCCGGGCAGGTCGCCGTTGCGCGAGCGCGTGCCTATGACGCCGTCGCTCGTCGCGTTGAAGGCGCGCAGGATGTTGTTGATGTACTGTACGGGTTCGCGCAGTTTGCCGTAGTTCGGATCGGTCTTCGCGTCGCCGCGCGCTTCGGGGTCGAGCAGGATGGCGCGGACGACGGCTCGCAGGTCGCCGCGCGAGTTCGTGCAGTTGTCCGGATAGAGCGCGTCGCAGTTGTTGTTGAAGACGCGCGCCACGCGTTCGACGTAAGCGGGCGAGGGGTTGCTCGTGACGAGATGTTGGATCAACTGCTTGCCGATGAAGGGCGCTGTGTTCGGATGGTTGAAGATGTTGTCGAGCGCGGCGTTGATGTCCGTCATCGTGCTCTGGTTGGGCGGAAGCACCGTTCCGTTTAGCAGGACTTTCTGGTTGCGGTCGTGATTCGTCTCCGCGCCGTTGCGTGTGGAGACGACCATCGGGTCGCGATAGTTGACGACGCCCTGCGTGCCCGCAGGCGGCGCGGCGAAGACGAGGCCGGTGAAGACGCGCGCAAACGCCGTCACGTCGTCCTGATCATAAGTGGGGATGCGTTTGCCCTGCGCGTCGAGTTTGGGCGTGCCGTCGAGGTTCAGTTCGTCGAGGCCGATGGAGAATAGTTGCAGCACTTCGCGCGCGTAGTTCTCGTTCGGGTTCGCGCTCGTGTTGCCGACCGTGTCGAGGTAGCGACCCATGCCGGGGTTGAGCGTGATCTCCTGCAATAGCGTGCGGAAATTGCCGAAGGCGTTGCGGTCGAGGATTTGCAAGTAGTAGGCCATCCACGCCGGTTGATTTATGTCGCGTCCCGAAACGACGAAAATCTGGTGGAGCGCGAACGCGACGCGCTGCCGCAACTGATCCGATCCCGCGCCGCCTGCGAGCGCGTTCTGGAAGAACTTAACCTGCACAGGATAGATGGTGTAATTGTCGCGCCCGCAAGTCGCAGGGCTTCCGGTCGGGCAACCGAGCGCTTGATCAATGGGCATCAGCGTCAGGTTCGGATAACTCGACAGCGGCGCGTTGAACTGCTCGTTCAAGTAGGCGCGCAGTCCCAACGCCTGCACGCGTGCGACCTCTGCGGGCGTCGGCCCCCAAGTGGCCTGTTCGAGTAGACGGACGGTGTCGGCGTTTGTCGAAGCGGCTGTGTACTGGTTGGGCGTCGGTGTCGGCGTGGGCGCGGGCGGCACGGCGGGCGCAGGCGCAGGCGACGAGTTGGGATCGTCGGGGATGCCGCCGCCAGCGTGGCCGACGCTGATGCGCACGCGATTGCTCGACATGCCGTGCAAGTTGATCCGCACGAGCACGTCGCCCACGTCGCCCATGTCGTCGGGCAAGCGCACGACGACTTGCTGCAACGCCCCGAAAGCGGGAACGCTCGCGATGTTCTCGACCGTGAGCGCGTACTTGCGCCCCGTGCTGTCTTCGGCTTCGGCGGTCAAGGCGTTTGCGCCCTCGCCCGCGAGCAAGTCCAGGTTGAGCACGAAGAACATGACGCGCGTGCGCGTGTCTGCGCCCGCCGTGAAGCCGGGCGTCGTGAGCGGAAACGGATCGCGCAGTTTCGTCACGGCGTCAATGGCGACGGCGCGCGTTGAGGTCGCTTCGGTCACGATCACGGGCGTGGCGGCGTAGGCTGCGAGATGCGCGCCCGCCGCAAACAGTAGCAGCACGCAGGTACACGCGAGCCTGACGAGCGGCGCACGCAAGCGTCGGCGGAGTGTGTGTTGAATCATAGGAGACACCGTCAGCAAATCAATGGTGAGGCGGCCATTTTGTGTTAGGGCAAACGGTGAGGCGTCTAGCGCGCGGACTGTTCCGACAGGGCACTTCAAATATACCACAATCCGCTCAAAGCAAATCCTATTTTCCGCTGAGTGTTTAACGTAAAAAGAAACGCTCAACGAAGAGACGCGCGTTCAGCGAGGGCTGCGATTCTTCGTTGAGCGTTAGACGTGCGGGTGTGCGAAAAAGTCTAAGATTCTTTCCGGCTCTGCGATTCTACGGCTGTCTCGTCGTCTTCGCCCTCGGCCTTGCCGGGCGTGCGACCGGGATCGCCCGACTGTTTCTCCGAACTGCCCGACGACGTGTTGCCGCTTCCCTGCTCGCCCGTCTGGTTATCGCCTCTGTTTTCGTCCATCGTGTTTCTCCCCTTCCCCTACGGTTTCAACACTATCTTGATGCAGTTGTCCTGCTTGTTTTTGAACATGTGGTAGCCCTGCGGCGCGTCTTCGAGACGCATGCGGTGCGTGATGACGAACGACGGATCGATCTTGCCGTCTTCGACCAACTTCAAAAGCGGGCGCAGGTATTTCTGCACGTGCGTCTGTCCCATCTTGAAGGTCAAGCCCTTCTGGAAGGCCGCGCCGAAAGGAATCTTGTCGAGGAAACCGCCGTAGACGCCGGGCACGGAGACCGTCCCGCCCTTGCGACAGGAATGAATCGCCTGACGCAAGGCGTGCGGCCTGTCAGTCGCCAGAAACGCAGCAGCCTTCGCCTTGTCTAAGTATGCGTCGAACGACCCGCCGCCGTGCGCCTCCATGCCGACGGCATCAATGCACGCATCCGGGCCGCGCCCGCCCGTCATCTCTTTCAACCTGTCGAAGATGTACTCGTCGTCGAAGTCGAGCGTCTCGGCACGGCCTTCGGTGCGCGCCATCTCAAGTCGTTCCGGCACACGGTCAATGGCGATGACGCGTGATGCGCCGAGCAGCCACGCGCTCTTGATCGCAAACTGGCCGACCGGGCCGCAGCCCCAGACGGCGATGGTGTCGCCCGGTTGGATGTTGCAGTTCTCCGCAGCCATGTAGCCCGTCGGGAAGATGTCTGTGAGAAAGAGCACCTGCTCGTCGTCAAGTTGGTCGGGAATCTTGATCGGCCCTACGTCGGCGCAAGGGACGCGCGCGTACTCGGCCTGCCCGCCCGCGTAGCCGCCCGTCATGTGCGAGTAGCCGAAGAGTCCGGCGGTCGTCTGACCGTAAATTTTTTCCGGTATCGCTGCGTTCGGGTTCGTGTTGTCGCAGAGCGACCACAGTTCGCGCTTACAGAAGAAGCAGTTGCCGCAAGAGATCGTGAACGGCACGGCGACGCGGTCGCCGATTTTCAGATTCTTGACTTCGTCGCCCAACTCGACCACTTCGCCCATGAACTCGTGGCCGAGTATGTCGCCCTTCTCCATCGTCGGGATGTAGCCGTCGAGCAAGTGCAGGTCGGAGCCGCAGATCGCTGTGCGCGTGATCTTTATGATCGCGTCGCGCGGGTTCAAGATTTTCGGTTCGGGCACGTCCTCGATCCGCACATCGTTTTTGCCAAACCAACATAGAGCCTTCATTCGTCGTCTCCCTTTGAAAAAATGGGAAAGGGTAAAGGGTAAAGGGTAAAGGTGAAGACAAACGTGTTGCTTTTACCTTTACCCTTTGCCCCTTCCCCTTTTTCCTTTGGTCTTTACGCTTTTGCGCTGCGCCCCGAAGTTTGTCCCGTGACGGTTGCCGTCTCGCCCGCCTCCATCAGTTGCTTGAAGCGGCGCAAGTCTTCCTCGATCTGCTGTTCGGGCGCTTCGCCGAAAAGTTTTGCGACCCACGAGCCGATGACGCCTGCGGGCGGATCGTATTTCAAGACGACGCGCACTTCCGTGCCGCGTCCCTCCGGCGCTTCGCGGAAGTGAACCGAACCCGCGTTCGCCACCTGCGACCCTTCGAGCGAGCGCCAAGCGATCATCTCGTTCTCTTTCAGGTTGTAGCTCTCCGCGTCCCATTCGACGCTCGTGCCCGCAGGCCCTTTCGCCACCCAGTGCGAACGCCCGTCGCCCGTCACTTTCACGTCTTCCAGGTGATTCATAAAGCGCGGCAAATTCTCGAAGTTGAGCCAGAAGTTGTACAACTCGCTCGCAGACTTGTTGATCGTCACGCTCTTTTCAACCTTCACGCCGCGCCCGCCCTCTACGCTTACGAAAGGGTTATCGCGTTCGCCCTGCGCCGTGTTCAAGCCCGCCGCCTGATAGGCGTAACAATGGCCGGTCGTGCCGCGATAGACGAGACTCGCGCCGAGCAACGCCAGCGCGACGCCGCCGTAAGTGCCGCGCGTCAAACCGTAAACGGCGAGCGCGCCGCCGCCGATGGCCGACGCCCAACGTTCCACTTCGCCGACGTTCACGTCGCGTTCGTAGCCTTGCGGCGCTTCGCCCCTGTCAATCTGCGCTTGTGTCAATGCCGTTTCACTTGTCGCCATCTTCTTGTCTCCTTTTGAATACCAGACAGTTTCCGAACACGACGCACGCCCCCGCGCCCCGTCTCTGTCCGAAAACGGCTCATCTTAATTATGTTCTAAGCTGAATAGTCAAAAACCGTGCCGACGCGAAGAAGGGATGAGGGCGGAGGGATGAGGGATGAATAAGAAAGAGCACTCAAGAGATTGAATGCTTATTCTTATTCATTCCTCATCCCTCTCTTTTAGCCCGCGCGCTCCCGCTGTCGTTGTCGCCCTGCCGCCGCGCTCATGGCCTCGAAACGCGGCTCGCGTTCGTTCAGGTAACGCGCGAGCGCGTCTTCGAGCGTGGGGAGCAACTGCGCACGCTCGCTCGCGAGCACCGTGTAGAGCGGGCGCGGCGCGGCCAGTTGCATGAATGCGGTCGGGCGCGCTTCCACCAAATTCGCGTCGAGTCCGGCACTGCGCGCGGCGAGACGCGCGAGTTCCGCCCAACTCGTCGCGCCATCGTTCGCCAGATGCCAGAGGCCGCGCTCGCCGTCCATCAAAAGATCGAGGCTCGCGCCGACGAGATCGGGAACGTAAGTCGGCGAGACAAACGCGTCGTCCGCTGCGACGAACTTGCGCCCTTCGGCGAGCGTACGAAGCGCGATAGTGATGAAGTTATGCTCGTCCCAAGGGCCAAAGAACGCGCTCGTGCGGACGACGAGCGCGGACGGCAACGCTGCCAGCACGCGCCGCTCCGCCTCCGCCTTGCTACGCCCGTACACATTCAGAGGCGACACCGCATCGCTCTCGACGTAAGGGCTTCGCTTCGTCCCGTCAAAAACCAGATCGGAGGAAAACGTGAGCAACTGTGCGCCGCGCCGCGCGCACGCTTCGGCGAGCATCGCCGCCCCCTCCGCATTTTCACGCATGCACTTTTCCGGCTCGTGCTCTGCATCGTCAACGCGCACGTAACCCGCTGTGTTGACGACCGCCCAAGGCTCAAACTCCGCGAGCGCCGCTTCCACCGAACGCTGATCGGCGATGTCCATTTCCGCACGAGTCAGAAGGCGGTAAGAGATGCCGCGCCGTTCGCACAGGCGCGCGAACGCGCGACCGAGCGTGCCCGTCGCGCCGTTGATGATGAGCGGCCGCGCGTTTCCACGTCTCATGTCGAGTCCTCGTTTCGTCGTCAACGCAGGCGCAGGCTGCTGTCGGCGCACGGGCGGGTAGAGCAGACGATCCAGACGCCGCCACCAGCCGGGCGAATCGAGCGCCGGATGAGCATGTGTGCCCGTCGCTGCCAGATCGCGCAGCATACGCGCGAGCGCGGTCGGGCGCGGGACGCCGCTGCCGCTGCGCACGTCGAAGACGCCCGGCTCGTAGCGATTCGTGCAACGCGTGAGCAGGCTGCACCAATCGAATGAGCCGAGCAGCGACCACGCCGTCACCGCGCGCAAGTCAACGCCGTCTTCGCGCAAGGTGCGCGCCGCATCCCACACCTCTTTGAACCAACGCAACTGCTCCTCGCGCGTACATCCAAGATGTACTTCCGTTACTGCCAATGGGATTTCGTAACGTTCCCAAGCCTCGCGCAGAAGCACGCGCGCTCCTGCCGTCCCTTCGGCGCATACACGCACCGCTTCCACGTCAACGTAACGATGCCGCCCGTTGCCGCCGACCGCGCGGTCTGGATAACGTTCGACGCGCTCGTCCAGGAAACGCTCGCTCGTCAGATAGTGATTGATGCCAATGATGTCCGGCGGGCAGGGATTCGCGTTGAACCATTCGATTTGCGATTCGCCGATTTCGCAAACGCGCGTCAAGTAATCCCACATCGGATGCTCGCGCGTAACGCGCCCGCACAGCAGGTCTAGACTCGCCCAGCGTCGCACGTTCTCGAAGTCTGCCTGATAACTGAGGGCGCGCGTGCTGAAAGTTTTGCCGAGGTCTTCGGTCTGAATCAACTGCGCGCGCGGATTGATCTCGCGTATCGCGCGCATGGCGAGCACGGTCGCGCGGCACTGATTGACGAGTGCGCGCGCAAACGTCCGCGCGTCGCGCCCGTGCGGATACCAGTGGCCGTAGAGTCCGCTGAAACGCGCCGTCGTGAGAGGCTCGTTGACGGGCGTGTAGGCTTCGACCCAGGGGTAACGCTCCGCGACCGCGCGCGCGTACTCGGCAAGTTGTTCTGGAAAATGCGTATTGACTAGGCTCGTGTGTCGCGGCCCGCTGCCGTGATGCAGCAGCCCTACGATGGGACGAATATCCAACTCACGCAGGCGCGCGAGGCGTGCGTCCGCCCAAGACCAATCGGCGCGCGCTAAGCCATCTGCGCCTTCGGGCGCGGTGCGCTCCCAGAGAACGGGATAGCGCATCGCGCGCACGCCGAGTCCGGCGAAGAGGTCTAGGTCTTCGATGCGCCCGGCGTGGCCGTTGCGCTCAAGCTGATCGTAAAACTCATCGCCGACGCGGTTGACCGTACACTCCACGCCAGCCCACAGCTCAAGCGCCGAGGCGGAGAGACTTGCTCCTCGGCTCATGTTGATTTCCCCTTGTCGCTTAATGCCTGCGGCTACGACTTCTGCACATTCGCAGCGCCATCGCGCTCGCCCGTGATCTTCTTGTAAGTCGTCAACGCCTGCGCGACAACTTGATCCATGTTGTAATACTTGTAAGTCGCCAGACGACCGACGAAGTGGACGCCTTTCGTCTCATCCGCTAACTTTTTGTACTTCGCATAAAGCTCCGCGTTTTCGGGACGCGGGACGGGATAATAAGGGTCACCTTCAGCGCGCGGGTATTCATAGACGATGCTCGTCTTCCGGTGCTCTTGGCCGGTCAGGTATTTGAACTCGGTGATGCGCGTGTAGAGATTGTCGTTCGGATAATTCACGACCGGCGCGCTCTGGTAGACTTCCGTGTCCTTCGTCTCGTGTTTGAATTCGAGCGAGCGATACGGGAGTTTGCCGTGACGGAAATCAAAATATTCGTCAACCGGCCCCGTGTAGATCATCTCCTTGTACGGAATGATGCGTTCGATGTCGCGATAGTCCGTGTTGAGCATGATCTTGATGTTCGGATGATCGAGCATACGCTCGAACATGCGCGTGTAGCCATGCAAGGGCATCGCCTGATACGAGTCTGCGAAGTAGCGATCATCGCGGTTGGTTCTAATCGGCACGCGCGCCGTCACCGAGGCGTCCAACTCCGAAGGGTCGAGTCCCCATTGCTTGCGCGTGTAGTTGCGGAAAAATTTCTCGTACAACTCGCGCCCGACGCGGTTGACGACCACGTCCTCGCTCGTCTTTATCTCCTCTCGCTTCTCCGCGACGGAGTTCAAAAACTCTTCGACCTGAAACGAAGTCAGGTTCAACCCGTAATACTGGTTGATCGTGTCGAGATTGATCGGGATTGGGAGCAACTGCCCGTCCACGCTCGCGAGCACGCGATGCTCGTACTGTCGCCATTCGGTGAACTGCGACAGGTACTCGAAGACCTCGCGCGAGTTGGTGTGAAAAATGTGCGGCCCGTACTTATGCACGAGCACGCCCGCGTCGTTGTAGTGATCGTAAGCGTTACCGGCGATGTGCGGGCGGCGGTCACAGATCAAAACCTTCTTGCCCGCGACGCGTGCCAAACGCTCGGCCAGCACGCTTCCGGCATATCCCGCCCCGACAATCAAATAATCGAACATTACTACTTCTCTCATTCCTTCCAGTTTAGTCGGCAGCCGTCATGCTGCTTGCTGCCGTCGCCGCACGTGCAGCCACGCCCGTCTGCTTCGTCGTCGCAGGTTTCGCATGCTGCGCAACCGCCGCGATTGTGGCGCGGCGCGACGCGGCGACTTCGCCGATCAACTCGGCCATCTCGCCCCACGTCCGATCCCACGAAATCTTCGCGAGAAACTCGTCCGTGCGCGCGAGCCATGCCGCATCGTCCGCTTGCTCATCCATGCCGATCTCTGCGGCGGCTTTGACGAACTCCGCCACGTCGTCTGCGATGCGCACGAGTCCGAGTTTGCCGTATGGCCTGACCACGTCGCGGATCGAGGTGGAAACAACCGGCTTGCCCGCCGCCAGGTATTCGGGCGTCTTCGTCGGGCTGATGAAGCGCGTCGATTCGTTGCGCGCAAACAGAAGCGCGGCCACGTCCCAACCCGCAAGGTAAGCGGGCAGTTCTTTATAAGACTTGCTGCCAAGATAATGTATGTTCGCGCGTCGCGGCAGGTCGGCTTCATTGATCTTCACGACCGGCCCGATGATGACGAAGTGCCAATCGGGGCGCGCTTCGGAGATACCGTCCAGAAGTTCGATGTCGAAGCGTTCGTCCACCACGCCGAAGAAGCCCATGCGCGGGTGCGGTATGCCCGCCTGATCCGCGGGGTCTTCCATGTGATTGCGTGCCTGTGCGAAGTGCGCGCGGTCAATGCTCGACGGAAACGCGTAGACATTCTGGTGCTGCCCGCGCTTGGCCTCGTAGAGACTCTGCCCGCCCGTGAAGACTAAATCGGCGCGGCGGAAAAGTTCGGCCTCGCGCTCGCGCAAGAGGCGCGGCGCATTCTTGAAGGCCGAGAGTTCGTCCATGCAATCGTAGACGGTCGCGAGCGGTTTCAAATGTCGCGTCCAACCCAAGGCCATCGGCGTGTAGTACCACAACACGTAATCGCGTATTCCGTGCTCCGCAAACAGACGATCGATCATCGCCTGCTGGATCGCTTCGACCGCAACTTCGCTCGACAATCCTTCGGGCAAATGCGGCACGACGACATGCACGCCGTCTTCACGCTGCGTCACGTCCAGACGCGAAGGCCCTTGACCGAAGATCGGCTCTTCGACGAAGAAGACGCGGCGCTGCTTGGCGCAACGGCTCAACAGGTGTTGCGGCCTTTGATAGACGAAGTCCCAGCGCAGGTGCGACAGGCACACTAAATCGGCTTCAAAATTCTGCGCCGTCTGTGCCGCGCTCGCCTGCGTCGCGCGTGTACGCGTCTGCAAAGAGATGACGTTGCCGACTTCATCCTTGACGCTGCGGCCTGTGCTTCTCTGTGTTGAATTGTCGCCCGCGAGTTCGAGGGGTAAATAATTTTTTTGATTGCGACTCATAGTTTCTCTCGTAACCTCTTTCCGAAAAATGGCACACGACGAATCTAAGACTTTCGCCTTTTACCTTACTGGATATGCTCGACTCCGTTGGAGTAACCGAACACCTTGAAGTGGAAACCTAGCCTTAGCAGTTTCTACTGAGCATTAGCGACTTCAAAAGCAAGTGCCATGCCCTTTCGCGTGGGGGTTTGTGTGAGTGGCTCGACGCGCGTGCGTAGAACCTTCGTTTACGGGGGAAATGAATCTCAAAGAGACTTCTGACAAGTTGAACATTTAGTCCAAGTATACAATGTTTCTTGTACGGAAGACGAACGTTGAAACAAACAACGTGTCATGTTTCTTTATCAATCAAGCCTTACCACAAACGGGTTAATTCCGAGTTACGCGCATGACGAAATACTCAAACGATCCTGTGCGCGAACGACTCAAATTTTCTACGAACATACTTGCAGGCTAAACGCCGCTACGATCTTTTAGACTAAAAGAAAGGTGAGCCGTCATCTCTGGCGTACCCACCTTTCTAACCCCCCATTGCTCGTTAGAAGCCGTCGAAGTTTCAGCCGAAGCTAGTCAACCTTCGCCGCCCTTCGATGAGAGTTTCCTCTCATCAAACTCGTTCCCGCCCGTGCTCGCTTCAAGGCGAAAATCGCCTCTCCTGTGGCCCGCCCCGCTGGCTGCTTTTGTTCGATCATTTAGATCGTACAAGCCGCACACGCCACCCTTGAATCGATCCGGTAACTTTCAATTGTTAGTTGCCGTTAAGTTAGATGCGATTATAGGCAGCGAAGGCGGGTAAGTCTGTACGACTTCGTACTGGAATTATGAAGATTGTGTGTTGAAGTTCGAGTTGTGTTCGCGTGTCTGGTTGAGGCGTTAAAGACGCGTGAAAGTTCAGACGAGATGTGGAATTAATATGTCGTAGACATATCAAATAAGGTGCGTTATCGTACAGACATGACATATTGCGCTCTTTATAATGCGCGTTAATCTATGCGTGAAAGAGCCTCCTCTTTCTGGGTTGCGGGCTGAGGGAAGATGCCCGCAACCCTCTCTTCAAATCAAAGGGTCATAGCCGTATATCTTTCACCAGCGATCCTGCATACAGGAATCGCTTCCTACGTCGCCCCGCGAACTCCGCGTCAGGAGGCTTCACATAATGACTAAAAGAAGTAACGCAGGAATCACAATTCTCGTCGCAGAAGATGATGAAGACAACCGCTTCATCATGCGAATGCTTTTAGAGATGAGAGGCTACAAGGTCTTGACGGCATCGAACGGCCAAGAGGCGCTTGCCAACGCAGAGCGCGAACGCCCCGACCTCATCTTGATGGACTTGCGCATGCCGCTCTTGAACGGTCTCGCCACGACGCGCCAACTGCGCCAGCACGCCGACGCGCACCTGCGACAGATTCCCGTCATCGCGCTCTCGGCCTACGATCCGGCGCAACATCGAGCCGTCGCCATCGCCGCCGGTTGCAACGACTACGTGACGAAACCCATTGATTATGATCATTTGGAAAAGTTGCTCGAAACTTTCCTCGTCGCGCCGAGCGCAGCAAACATGCCGGAGACGGCCACGCCCACTGAAAGTCTCACCTTCTAATTTTCGACAGGCCGGTTAATCTCTTCCAATCGCTTAACACGATGCCAAGCGGGTCAAAGTCAAACCGCAGCGCGAAGGCTCGCGTTCGCATCGGCAAGCGACTGCATCGAAGTTCGATGGCGGGGTTATTGCTTCGGCGGAGAACTCAACAAGTGCTTCGTCGTGTCTTCGGTGACGCTGAAATTCGGTGAGACGAATTCCTTCGTGTCTGCGGGGCTTAACGCACGCTGTTCGGCGTCCTGGAGCGCCCCGCCGCCCAGTTCCGTCTGCTTAGTTTGCAGAGGCGTTTCTCTTCTCACAACTTCCACGATTTTTTTGCTGACGAATATTCCGTTGATCATGATCCCTATGCCGATTAGAAACGGGATCACTCCGGCGATCCAGACGCGGCTTAGAATCTCGTTGTCGCCCGGTGAATTTTGGCCGCTCAGGATAATGCCTTGCATTAAGAAGAACAGAAAGATCATCACACCGAGTCCGACGAACGTAGTGATGACGCCCCCCTTAATTTCGTTATAACGTTTCACCTCGGGCGTCACGCCCCGCTCACGCTCAAGCTGGTGAGCGCGTCTTCGACGTTCCTCTTCGGAGAGGAACATCTCTGCGACCCACGTCTTGCTCCAATCGAATTTCTCGTCCGTCTCGCGCGTCGCCACTACCTGACGCACGGCCTGTAAATTTGCGCCGCACAATTTACAGAACTTCAATTCCTCGCTCTGGGGCGCACCGCATTGTGGGCAGAACATATTGAACTCCTCCGACTCGTTTCCACGAAATACGAAATTATAGACCGAAGGTTCTTACTTTGAATAAACAATTTCACGCGGTCGGGGCAGCCGGACGGCTTGATGTGGAACTCATGCTATGCCTTAGCCCCAAACGAAAACGGCAGCCCACTTTGGCTGCCGTTTAATTCTTAGATGTAAATGGTCGGGGCGAGAGGATTCGAACCTCCGACCTCACGGTCCCGAACCGTGCGCTCTACCAGGCTGAGCCACGCCCCGACAAACAAACTTACTGCTCAGGCATTCTAGGTGCGCCGTGCGCCAGTGTCAAACCTGCACGTCGCCCGCGCGTTTCAGACGCGCCTTCTCGCGCCTCGATTTGAGGTATTCAAACATCGGCGGCAGCAGCGACAGGAAGACGACCACCACGACGACCTTCTCGATGTGATCTTCGAGTCTGATGCCGAACGCACGCTCGACCGCGCCGCCGAGGAAGTAGCCCGCCAAGAGCATGCTGAAGACCCACAGGAAGCCGCCGACGACGTTGAACAGGACGAACTGGCGATAAGGCATCCGCGCCGCACCCGCGACGATGGGCGCAAACGTGCGCACGATTGGCACGAAACGCGCGATGATGATCGTCTTCCCGCCGTACTTCTCATAAAAAGCCTGCGCCTTTTCCAGATGGCTCGGCCTGAACAGCAGAGACTTCTGGCGCGAGAAGATGCGCGGCCCGAGTTTCAGTCCCGAATAGTAGCCGACGGCATCGCCCACTACCGCCGCGATGAACAACAAAGCGAGCAGCAAAGAGATGCTGAGTTTGCCGCTCGCGGCAAACAAACCGGCCACGACGAGCAACGAGTCGCCGGGCAGAAAGAAGCCCATCGCCAGCCCCGTCTCGGCGAAGACGATGAAGACCAGCCCCGCGTAAGTCAGCGGCAAACCCTTCGTCGTCAAAAACTCTATGATGTTTTTGGGATTAAGAAGGTCTTTGAGATAATGAAATAATTCGTATAGCGATTCCATAAAAAGTCTCAAGTCTCAAGTCCGAAGTCTCAAGTCAGTCGTGCGTTCAGACCTGGGACTTGTAACTTGAGACTATAACTGCTCCGACCAGCCGTAGCGACCGATGAGCGGGACGAAGGCGCACGCGCCGTGATCCTCGCGTGTGAATTTGTCTTCTTTGCGTATGACGCGTACGAGACGTTGCGCGTCGCGCCGCTCGCCGACGGGCATCACGAGACGCCCGCCTACCTTCAACTGCGCCATCAGAGGTTCAGGCACATCGGGGCCGCCTGCTGCGGCGAGTATGCCGTCGTAGGGCGCGTGCGCGCTCCAACCGAGCGTGCCGTCGAAGCATTTGACGGTTGCGTTGTAGATGTTGAGGCCGCGTATGCGCGTCTGCGCCACGCGCGCGAGTTCGCTGATGCGCTCGATGGCGAGCACGCGTCCGGCGAGACGCGCCAAGACCGCTGTTTGATAACCTGAGCCTGCGCCGATCTCCAGTACAGAACTTTGACTGTCCAGTTCGAGCAGTTCGGACATGCGCGCGACGATGTATGGCTGCGAAATCGTCTGGTTGGCGGCAATCGGGAGCGCGTGGTCGCCGTAGGCGTTGCCCTGCAAGGCTTCGGGCACGAAGTAATGACGCGGCACTTCGCGCATCACTTCGAGCACGCGCTCGTCTGCGATGCGGTAATGTTTGCGCAGGCGCTCGACCATCTGATCGCGCTCGCGCCTGTAAGCGGACGCTTGCGCAGCAGGGATTCTTGATGCGGAACTCAACAGGTTTAAGGCTCCGTGTGTCTCAAAAAAGTTTGCAACTCAGACGTGTTCGACCGTGTGGCCTACGTTGTCGTCGGCGGGAATATTTTCATTCAAGCTGAGCGAGTTCCAACCCTGCAACTCGACGAGCGAGCGATGATCCGTCATGTCGCTGCGCATGGGCGTGACGGACACCATGCCATGCTTGATGGCATAGTAATCCGTGCCTTCCACAGTGTCTTCGGGAAACACTTCTTCGCCGATCCAGTAATACGCCTTGCCTCGCGGGTCGATCTTCTCCGTGATGATCGGGCGCGCGTTCTTGATGCCTTGTCGTGTGACGCGCACGCCGCCGAGTTCGCCCGGCGGCATGTTGATGTTGAGAAGCGTCCCTTCGGGCAAGCCTTCGGCCAAAACTTTTTGCACGATCTGCGCGGCGAAACTCGCGGCATGCGTGAAGTCGTAATTTTCGCGTGCGACGAGACTGAAAGCTAGACCTGTGACGCCTAAGATCGTCGCTTCGAGCGCGCCCGCGACCGTGCCGGAATACGATGCGTCGTCGCCGAGGTTTCCGCCGTGATTGATGCCGGAGATGCAGATGTGCGGCCACTCTTCGCGCGGCAAGATTTTATGAAGCGCGAGCGTGACGCAATCGGTCGGCGTGCCGTCAACAGTCCAGTGGCGTTCGTCAATGCAGCGTATGCGCAAGGGGCGCGAGAGCGTCAGGCTGTGCGACGCGCCGCTCATCTCGGAAGCCGGAGCCACCGTATAGACATCGCCCACCGTGCGTAGAGCTTCTTCGAGTTTGATGAGGCCGTCGGAATGGATGCCGTCGTCGTTCGTTAAAAGAATACGTGTCATAAAAAATCAACCGGAGTTCATTACAACCCAAAGCCACGAATTATTCAAGCAGGCGCTTCTGCCGCAGCGGAGCACCTTTTATTTGCGTTCAGACGAAAACTGTTACCGGCAGACAACATTCATTCAATCGCCCGCCATCCTGCGTTAACTGCTCGCCATCTTCCGTTAATTGCCTTCAATCTTCTCTTATAATCACGCCGTCTTTAATCAATTGCTCGCCGTCTTCAACGAATTGCTCGCCGTCTTTAATCAATTGCTCGCTATCTTCCATCAATTGCCTTCAATCTTCCTTTATAATCATGCCATCCTCAAAGAATCGCCCGCCATCCTCAATCAATTGCTCGCCATCCTCAAGGAATTGCCCGTCGTCCGCAACGAATTGCTCGCCATCTTGTCTTACAAGCGCACCATCTTCCTCGACAAGATTGCATGTTTTTAAGGGACGCCCGCCGATGAACAAAACACTCAAGCCCAAAAGATAAACTTCAACGCCAACCGAAACAGGCGCTAATGTAAAGCAAAAGCCCCGCGACGCGTTTTGCACGTGCGCGGGGCTTTCTGGTTACATGAGCCGTCGCCCGTTTAGGCAGAGACGGTGTTGCTGTCTTTTTTGCTGCCGAGACCCTTGATCTGTACGGGCGTGTTCTTCTCCACGTCGCCCGCGCCGAGTTTCTGCTTGAGCACCATCTCCTGATAGAGCTTGCGCATCATCGCCGCTTCCTCAGCCGCAGTCTTCGGCCCGGCCATCTCCGGACGGTTCGGACGCTGCAAGTCAACTTCGTTCAAGATGCCTGTGAAGCCGACTTCGGCCAACTCGACGTTCTTGCCCTTGGCGAAGATTTCGTGTCGCCCGTGCTCTTTGTACCACTTGGCGATCGTCGCGTTCTGGTGCATCTGCTCGATGATGTTGCGCCAGCCGATGCCAGTATTGTAGGCGCAGAAACTGATCTCGCCTTCCTGCGTGCCGTAAGGAATGATGCACATCTCCGTGCGGCGGAAGTCGTAGTTGAACAAATCTTGAAACCACATGCCCGCGATGAACAGGAAGTTCCAAGGGTCTGAGCGACGCTTCTCGATGTCCTCAAACGTGCGGTCGCCCTCGACCTTGCCGTAGGACTTGCCCGACAAACCAAACGACTTGTCGAACTTCTTGAAGATGTCCATGAGCGTCAAGCTCTGCGGCGCGCCGTACGGGCGATAATTCTTGAGGAGCGCCAAGCCCATCATGATGTTCGAGAACCACTTGCCGCGTCCCGCGTCCGTGATGCCCGTCATATCTTTGACGAGGCCGGGGATGTTCAAAAACTCCGGCACGGGCTTCATCTCTTTCGTGTTCTTGTTGATCATCACCGCCGTGCCGACGCCGCAGTTCGGGTGGCAGCCGCAGGAGACCTGACCCCATTCGGCTTCGGGGCCGTGTACGAGGTCTGCGAAGTCCGCGAACGCGCCCATCAAGCTAAGCGGAAACCAATCGCGCGTCGGCTCTGTGATGCCGACCTGTTTCTTCACGTCGTGCGCCAGATGCGACAGAGTGTAACGCTGCGCCATGCGCCGCTCGTCCGTGATCTCTTCGTCGCGTCCGGTGAACGACACGGGCTGGAACGAGATGAAGGCGACCTTCTTCGGATTGTCCAAGGCGAAGCGTATGACCGAGCCGACCTGATCGTTGTTGATGTTGTTGACGAGCGTGGTCACGAGCACGATCTCGACACCCGCTTCGTGCAGGTTGTCAATCGCGCGCAATTTCACGTCGAAGAGATTGCCGACCTGACGGTGCGAGTTCGCATCGTTGCCGATGCCGTCGAATTGCAAGTAGGCGTAACGAAGTCCAGCGTCGGCGGCGTCTTTGCAGAACTGCTTCGACTTGGCAAACTCGATGCCGTTCGTCGCGCACTGCACGGAGTTGTAACCGACCTTGCGCGAATATTTGATTGAATCGATGAAGTGCGGCGAGATGGTCGGCTCGCCGCCCGAAAACTGCACGGACATCTGGCGGCGCGGCTTGATCGAGATTGCCTTGTCGAGAATGTCTTTCACGTCCTCGAAGCTCAGTTCGTGTACGAAGCCGACCTGATTGGCGTCCATGAAGCATGGGTCGCACATCATGTTGCAGCGGTTCGTGAGGTCAATCGTCAAGACCGAGCCGCGACCGTACTTGATCGTGGACGAGCCGTGATTGTGCAACTTCTCGTCGTTGTGCGCCTGTATGTCGCGCCCCGGAAACTGCGCCTCGATGTGCTTGAGGAACTTCGAGTCCATCGCCATGATGTCCTCTATGTGGCCATGCACGGGGCAGTCCTTGATCATCCAGATTTCGCCGTTGCGCTCGACGATCTGCGCCTTCACCTCGCCCACCTTCTCGTTGATGAGGATGGCGGGGTCAATAATTTCCGCGCTCAAAATCTTTGCGCGCGCTTCGATGACGCACTTCGGACAGAGGCTGTCGGTCGTGCGCGGGAAGCCGAGCGGCGGCTTCGATTTCTGCCAGGACTTCAACAGCGGCTTGTCCGACCATTTCGGGATGAACGATTCGCTCGGGCGATATTTATTGAAAAACTGGATGGTATTGAACGCGCCCGCCGCGACGGCGGTCAGTCCTCTCTCCACATGTTTGATAGGTCGCATTTTCTCTTCCTTCTCTACCTTCAATCAATTTGTAAACATTGCTTTCTCTTTTGAACCAAAGAGAGCGTGAGCAATCTACCGTACAGAGCAATGAGCGTGCCAACAAGACATCAATTGCTAACTTAATAAATAACACGGCTTACTAATAATTCTCAAGCCGACAACCTCGAAAAACCCTCGACAGATTTGTTTCCTATGGACTCATCAGCCGATTCAAGAAGGCGCACGCCCCTTTCTGACCCACAAAAGCGAATCGACTCTAAACCACAGGCTCTTATGACACAAATCGCAGCTAAATGCTAATGAATACGCGTTGTTTGACTCCAAGCAGCATGCCCGTCAGAACTGCCTGCTGCAAGCGGGCGGGTTCTTCTCACGGCATAACCCGCCCGCTGCCGCAGACGGTTCTGACCTGAGTTTCAACTGAATCAGCCCGCCGTCCTTTTGAGACGGCAGGCTGATTTTTTAGCGATTCTTGATTTTTGAGTTAACCGCGCGGCGCGAAGTAGCCGATGCGCGTTGTGATCGAGAGCGACGTGTCGGCGGTTTTGACCTGCACGCGGCGAAACTTCCCGTCGCGCGTCTTGTCCGTAGGCATGTAGTAAAGCGCGTACTGGTGGCGCAACTCCTCCGCCACTTCCGCGTAGACGCTGTCGAGCGCGTCGAAACTTTGCGGCTTGAAGAGACGCCCGCCGGTGGCCGTCGTCAACGCGGCGAGATTGCGTTCGCTCGCGTCGAGCACGCGCAGGGATTCTCGCAAGTCGCCGATGCGCAGGCCGTTGAAGCGTTGCGTGGAAGGCGGCTCGGATTGGAGCGTGTCGAGTTCGGCGCGTTTGCGCGCACGTTCGATCTCCGTGTTGCTGATGACGTAGACGCCCGCTCCGGCTTCGAGCAGCGCGCCGAGCGCCATCTCCAGAGTCGCGCGCCCGCGCCCGCTGTCGATGCCGTCCGTGAGCACGACCACAGCGTGTCGCCGCTGCGGCGCGTCTTTGAACTGCTCGCGCGCAGCCAGATAGAGCGCATCGTTGAAGCGCGTGAACATGCCCGGCACGATGCGACGGAGCGAGCGTCGCAACTGCACGCGGCTCTGCGTCCAATCCTGCAACAACTCTACGCGGTCGTCGAACTTCAACAAGCTCACGCGATCATCCGGTGCGAGCCGCGCGGCAAATTCTTCGACAGCGCGCCGGAAGTCTTCCAGATTGTTCGCCACAGAAGACGAAGCATCCACCATCAACAAGACATCAACCGGCCCGCGTCGCAGACGCAAATCGCTCAAAGGCTGTTCGCGCCCGTTCTCCCAGACCTGAAAATCCTTGCGCTCAAGCGTCGTCACCAGACGCCCCGCCCCGTCGCGCACGGTCACAGGCAAGAGCACTTCGGTCGTGCTCACCTTGATCACTTCGTCATCGTCCGTCTCCTGCGGCGCGCTCTGCGAACCACGCTCCGTCCGCTCTCCTTGCGCGAACGCGACATGCGCGCCAGCGACGACGAACAGGCAGAGCACGCACGCCGACGCCACGCGCAGAACGTGAAAGCCTGTCGCGCGTTTGACGAAGGATGCGAGTAAAAAAACAGGACTCATCAAGCTAGCTTTTTAACTTTCGAGACTTATTAACCTAACTTTTAATTTATCGCTTCTGTCGCTTATCGCCCGGCTTTTAAGGTTTCGCGTTTGCATCAACAGCGCCAGTCGCCGTTCCCTCTTCGCTCATCGCTGCGCGCATCGCGTTGATGATAGGTTCGCCGACGCGACGACGGCGCAGTTCTGCCAACTTCGCGGGCGCGAAATCGAACTCGACCGGCGAACTCTCTATGCGCCGTATTATCGTGCCTTCGGAAAAACCCGCCTCGACGAGTTCGATCACAGAATCGTTCGTCAGCGTCGGCGTGCGTTCGAGTTTTGGTTCAGCACCACCGCCAGCTTCGGCAGGCGGACGAAGTATGCGCACGCTCGCGCTGCCCGTCGTCTGTGAGTCGCCTTCCGCTGCGCCCCCGCCGATGTTCGAACGCGAACGCCCGCGCACGCCGCCCGACGAGCCGAAGATGTTCGTCTCGTTCGGGTCGCTCTGGCCGTTCGGCTTCGCTTCCTGCGAACGCTTCTGCCCGCGCATCCCATCGAAAAACGGATCATCGCCGAACGCATCGCCCGCCGCATCGTCGCTCGCCGAAAAAACATCGCCTCCGTCGCCGCGCGCAAGCATCGTCAGGATGATTCGCTCGCCGACGCCGTTCTTCTTCAACTCGATCAGGCGATCCGGCGAGAGGTCGAAGCGTACGGGGCGCGTGCGTATGATGGCGATGACGGTCTTCTCGCTAAACCGCGCACGCACGAGTTTGACGACTGCGGCGTTCGTCAAAGGCGCTTCCGCCGAAGAGTCCGTCTGCGACGCGACACGTTGCGGCGGCGCGACTTGCCCGCGCGCCTCTGCCACACCGAACACCGCGACGCACATCGAGACGAACGCGACATGCGCGCTGTGTCTTCTCAGCGAAGTCAGCAAACTTCTCATACTCCTCCACGCGTCGCCGCGCCCACTCTCAATTCCCGGACGCCTCAGCAGTCGTCTTACTGACAACTGTTGTTCGTTCGCTAACCGCATGCGCCGCGCGCCCGTAGCGACCGCTGATGCGGCGCACGTAGTTTCGCGTCTCGCGATAAGGCGGCACGCGATTGCCGTACTTCATCACAGCGCCTTCGCCTGCGTTGTAGCTCGCCAGCACCAACTCGACGCGCCCGTTGAATCTACCCAGGAGTTGTTTCAAAAAGCGCGTGCCGCCCGCGATGTTCTGCGCCGGATCATGTACGCGCCGCACGCCGAAACGCGCTGCCGTCCCCGGCATCAACTGCATCAACCCGCGCGCGCCCACAGGGCTGACAGCACCCGCGTTGAAATGCGATTCCTGTTCCATCACGCAGAAGATCAAATAAGGATCAACTCCGTAACGCGCGCCGTTCTGTCGTATGAGCGCGTCCAAGTGCGGCCTGCCCGTCGTCCAACGCCGCTCGCGCCGCGCGCCGTGCGCTGCCGTCGCCGTCTCATCGTCTCCGGCCATCTTGTCCGTCTCTCTTTCAATACGCTCAATACGCGCGCGTTCGAGAAAGATCGAGAGATTGCCGCGCTTGTACCAGACGCCCTCCGTCGTCTCGTTCGCCTCGTCAACTTCAAAACGCGCGCCGCCCACGAGATAAATCCACAACGGGCGTTCCGGCGCAGCAACTTGCGAAACGCGCGTCGTCGCGTCCGTCGCTTCATTCACGTCGGAGAGCTTTGCGACTTGACGACTCTTCGACGAGTCTTTTTCGCTTCCCTTGCGCTCTATTGTTTTCACGCGCGCTCGCTCGACGAAATTCGTCACGCCGCCGCGCCTGTACCACACGCCTTCGGCGTCATCCCAAGCCTCGTCAACTTCGAGAGTCGTCCCGTCAACCAGAAGCAGGCGGTCTGCGAAAGCGACGGCTGGCAGACTGATCACGAACAGGAAAGCGAGAGCGGCGACTTTCAAATGTGCGGCGTGCTTGTGAGAAAAGACTGACCTCACGCAAGGGCGCAAAGGCGCAAAGAAGACGGGCGCTTCATCCAACTGACGCGCTTCCGCTGTTCGCCTTCGCGCAACTTCCCTCGTTCGCTCTTTCGCGTCTTCTCTTTGCGCCTTTGCGCCTTTGCGTGAAAATGTTTCTCTCATCACTCAATCGCCCCGCTTACATCGCATCGACTTTTACCAACTCTCCGACCGTTCGATGTAGGTCGCCCGTAGCAGTGCGACGCTGCTGCGGCTCGGTCTCCTGCGCGAAGCCGTGCGACGTGCCGAAGTAGTTGCGCCATGCGGCGTCTATCACCTTCGGCGTGAGTTCGATGGGCTGGCCTTCAAAGAGGCAGATGTCGAGCACGCGGTCGAGCAAGTCGCGCGGCTCGCAGGATTTCATCTGGCGGTGCGAGATCATGTAGTTGTTCAAAATGTAGTCGAGGCACGTTTGCTCTACGCGCATCCCGCGCGTGTGCGCCGCTCGTTTGAAGATTTCGATGTAGGCGGCGGGCGTCGGCGGCTCTACGCGCGCGCGATAACCCATGCGACGCAGGAAAGCCTCGTCAACCAAATCTTTGTCTTCGAGGTTCGTCGCGAAGACGACGAGTTGCTCGAACGGTACTTCGATCTTCTTGCCCGTGTGCAGCGTCAAATAATCCACGCGGCGTTCGAGCGGCACGATCCAGCGATTCAAGAGGTCTGCGGGCGCGACGCGCTGCCGCCCGAAGTCGTCTATCACGAGCGTGCCGCCGTTCGACTTCATCTGAAACGGCGCTTCATAAAATCTGGCCGCCTCGCTCCAGGTCAAATCCGCATTCTCCAGAGTCAACTCGCCGCCGACGATCACGAGCGGGCGTTCGATGCAGACCCAGCGGCGATCAAATTCAGCGGGCGTCGCATCCGTCGCGGCGGGACGATGGTTGTGCGCGTCGAAGACGCGTATGACTTGGCCGTCAATCTCGATGGCGTAGGGAATCCAGATCGCGCCGGGGAGGCTCGCGTTGATGCGCTCGGCGACGGCGGTTTTGCCCGTGCCCGGAGGGCCACTGAGGAAGAGCGAGCGGCGCGAATTGACGACGCAGCCGACCGTCTGCATGAGCGAATCGGGCAGCACGAGATCGCGGAAGGCAGCGCGCACGGAGTCCATCGTCGCGTTGCGCGCGGGGACTGCTTGCAGGCGCATCATGTGCGCGTAGTCGCGCAAGGAGACGGGCGCGGGGCCGTCGTAGCCGCAGAAGGCGCGTGCGCGTGCGAGTTGCGCCCAACCTTTGTCGAGCATGCCGTAGCGCGTCGCGCCCATCGCCGATTGCAGTTTCACCTCGATCAACTTCTCTCGGTAAAGCTGCTGCAAAATTTCTTCGGTCAGAGCGCGCGGCAGGTGCAGGCGTTCGGTGACGTTCGCGGTCGAAGGCTCCGGCAGCGCGGCGACGATCTTGAGCGCAAGGTCGCACAGAAAACTCTCAGGCACATCGCACTCGGCGAGTTCTTCCGGCACGGGCGGCCCCATGCTTTCAACTTCCATGCGCGTCAGTATGTTTGTTTGCGTCATAAGATTTGTCAGTTGTCAGTTGTTCTTTGTCTGTGGTCAGTTGTGCAACTCCGTCTTTAGCTGCTCGCGCGTCAGTCACATGCAACGGACAACTGACGACGGACAACTGACGCGGCTTTGGTTATTCCTTACCGGCGACTTGTTCATTCGCACGCCCGTCGAGCACGCGGCGCGTCTCGTCTGCGCGGTCGCTGTGGCCGTTGCGCGCGTAAAGTTCGGTGAGACGACGCAGGACGAACTCTGATTGAGGCTGCACGCGGCGCGCGGCTTCGTAATGTTCGATGGCCTGTTCTTCGCGCCCCGCGCGTTCCAGCATGGCAGCGACGTTGAGCCGCCCTTGATACTCGCCGCCGGAACGCGCGAAGCTCTTGTAAGCGTCGTCGTACTTGCCCAGACGACACTGCGCGAGCGCCAGATTGTTCCAGATGCGTTCGTCCGCAGGCGCGAGTTTGGCGGCGCGCTTCAGACGCGAGACCGCCGCGCGGTAGTTGCCGCTGATGTAGAGCGAGTAGCCGAGGTTGTTCAACGTCTGTGCGTCAGTTTCCTGATCGAGCGCACGCTCGAAGGATTCGCGCGCGCGGTCGTGCAGACCCTTGCGGTCGTAAGCGACGGCCAGCAGGTTGTGTGCTTCGGCGAGTCGCGAATCGAGCGAGACGGCGCGCGACAGTTCGCGTATCGCTTCGTTCAGACGGCCTTCGTTGAAGAAAGCACGCCCGCGCGCAAGGTAATCTTTCGCAGTGCCGCCTTCATCCGTTTTGTTCTCCGCGCCCGACGCGTTGCGGCTGTCTTCCACGCGCATCAAAGGCGCGCTCTCGAACTTCGCAGCGTCTTTGTCCGACATGCGAGCCATCTTGTTGTCGTCGTCGCCACCGCCGAAGAGTTTGCCCACAGCTTTGAACGGGGCTTTGAAGAAACGCGCGAAACGATTGCCCTTCTTCCTGGGCTTCTCTTCGCTCGCAACTGCGGCGTCGTCCGCCGTGCCCGTGGGCGAACCATCGGCGGCCACAATCTCGGCGGCGTCATCCCCGTCGTGCTCGGTCGTCGTAGCAGTCCAGAATGTCGAGACTCCTGCGGTCAGGACGACGGCGATCAGAAAAGCGTTTAATCTTCGGTTGCGCATGGTTGAAAGACTCCTTTACATCTTGGCGAACGAATCAATTAGATTGAGCGCGGCGGGGCCGAGGATGGCGATGAAGAGCGTCGGGAACAAAAAGCACGCGAGCGGAAACAGCAACTTGACGGCGGCTTTCTGCGCGGCCTGCTCCGCGCGCTGGCGACGCTTCGTGCGCAAACTGTCCGCGTAGACGCGCACCGCACGCGCGATTGACGTGCCGAAGCGATCCGCCTGAATGAGCATCGCGACGAGGCTTCGCAGATCGTCAACGCCGGTTCGTTCCGCCAGATTACGCAAAGCCTCGTCGCGGTCGCGCCCGACGCGGATTTCGAGGTTGGTCAACTCAAACTCTTCGCTGATGTCGGGATGCACATCTTTCAACTCTTCGCCGACCTTCACAATCGCCGCGTTCAAACCAAGCCCCGCCTCAATTGAGACGACCATCAGATCGAGCGCGTCGGCCAAGCCCCAACGCACGCGCTGTTGCCGAGTCTTGACCATCTTGTGCAAGACGTAGCGCGGCAAAAAGAAGCCCTTGATGAACGCCGACAGAATCCAGAGGCTCGCGCTGCTGAGCGGTCGCGCCATGAGCGCGCAACCGAGCGCGACCATTGCGGGATAACCGATGAGCACGGTGATTTGAATAGCGCGATAGACGATGGGCGCGTTTGGCGAACGATAGCCCGCCTGCATCAACTGCTTTTGCAGCTTCTTCGCTTCGGCAGCCGAAGGCGGCGCGAGCCTGTGCAAAGGCTTCGCCATGCGCTCGGCCAGCGCCGTTATGCCGTCGTCAGACGCCGCGTTCGCGCTCAAGTCCACGCCGCCCGCGCGGACAGCAGCGCCGCCGCCTGCCGTCTCGCCCATGCGCCGCAAGCGTTCGGTCGCTGCGCTCGCCGGGCGAAACATCAGCCAGTAAATCCCCATCACGGCCAGCGTGATGAACGCGAATGTCGAGAGTGTGATGATGAGAATCATAATTTTAAGTGACGAGTGACAAGTGACGAGTGACGAGCAAGAACCAGTTAAAATTGTTGCCGTCGTTTATGAGTTTCGTGCGATTGACAGGTGACGAGTTGAAGACAAGGACTTTGTTTTAACTCGTCACTTGTCACTTGTCACTCATCACTGCTCTCATATCTTGATATTCAAAATTTTTCGAATCACGAGCATGCCCGTGATCTGCAAGCCGATGGCGACGGCTGCGAGTTTGTGGCCGCGCGGGTCGTTCCACATGACGCTCATGTATTCGGGGTTCATCACGGTGACGGCGAGCGCGATGAAGATCGGCAAGCCGCAGAGAATCCACGCGGACATGCGCGAACTCGTCGTAAGCGTCTTCAAATCTTCCATGATGCGGAAGCGTTCGCGGATCGTGTGCGCCACCTTTTCGAGCACTTCGGCGAGGTTGCCGCCCGTCTCGCGCTGGATGAGGATGGCCGTGATGCACAGTTTCAAATCCAGCAGCGGCACGCGCGCGGCCAAGTTGTCGAGCGCGAGTTTGAGCGAGAGGCCGAGGTTTTGTTCTTCGTAAGTCTTGCGAAACTCTGTGGCGACGGGGTCGGGCATCTCGGTTGCGACCATGTGCAGAGCTTCGGCGAAGCCGTGACCGGCGGACAGGCCGCGACTCATCAGTTCGAGCGTGTCTGGCAAGTCTTCGAGAAACTTATTGAGCCGCTTGCGTCGCGCCCAGACGACGTGTACGAACGGCACGGCGGCGGCGACGAGTCCAGCCACGATGATCAAGATAATCGAAATGGTGAGCATCGAAGTGGCGAGACCGGCGAGCATCGCGGCCATGAGCGAGAACATGAACAGACGCGTCACGGTGATGTGCAGGTCGGCCTGATCGAGCGTGCGCTTGAGCTTCGTCGCCACCTGCACGCGCACGAGCATGCGGTCTAAGAGCGGTATCTCGCTCATCAATTCCTGACGCGCCAGTTGCACTTCCACATCGGCGTCGTGTGCCGAATGCAACAAAGCTTCGGACAGGCGTTGCTTCAAGCGCGCGCGCTTCTGCTCCGAGCCGCGCGTCGCAAGCACGTAGCCCGCGTAAGTCAGGAACAAACAGAAGGCGAAGACGAGAAATGGAATCATAAGAACCGTCCGTTGTCAGTTGTCCGTTGTCAGTTGTTTTTGTCTATGGTCAGTTGTTCATCTCCGTATGTAGCAACTCACTTGGAAAGCCACATGCAACGGACAACTGACTACGGACTACTGACCATCTTCAAAAAACACTCGCGGCAGTTGCATGCCGTAAACTTTGAGGCGTTCGGCGAAGCGCGGGCGCACGCCCGTCGGGCGGAAGCGACCGACGACGTGGCCGTCTTTGTCTATGCCTTTGCGCTCAAACTGGAAGACTTCCTGCATCGTGATCGTGTCGCCTTCCATGCCTGTGATCTCGGAGATGGAGACGATGCGGCGCGTGCCGTCGGATAGGCGCGCGGCCTGTATGACGAGGTTCAAGGCCGACGCGATCTGTTGTCGCATGGCGCGCTCGGAGAGTTTCATGCCGGTCATCTGGATCATCGTTTCGAGTCGCGCCAGCGCATCGCGCGGCGTGTTGGCGTGTACGGTCGTCAAGCTGCCGTCGTGGCCTGTGTTCATCGCTTGCAGCATGTCTATCGCTTCGCCGCCGCGCACCTCGCCGATCACGATGCGGTCTGGACGCATGCGCAGAGCGTTCTTGACGAGATCGCGTTGCGTGACCTCGCCGCGTCCTTCAATGTTCGGCGGACGCGTCTCAAGGCGTACGACGTGCGGCTGCTGCAACTGCAACTCGGCGGAGTCTTCAATCGTGACGATGCGTTGTTCTTCGGGGATGTAGGCGGAGAGCGCGTTGAGAAGCGTCGTCTTGCCTGCGCCCGTGCCGCCGGAGATCAAGACGTTCAGGCGCGCGCTCACGCACATCTCGAACATGTCCGCGATGTCTTTGGTGAGCGCGCCGATCTCTATGAGCTTCGACATCCGCAAGGGTTCAGCGCCGAAACGGCGTATGGAGAGCACGGGGCCGTCGAGCGAGAGCGGCGGAATGATGGCGTTGACGCGTGAACCGTCAGAGAGGCGCGCGTCAACCATCGGCGATGATTCGTCTATGCGGCGACCGACGCTTGAGACTATGCGCTCGATGACGCGCATCAAGTGCTCGTCGTCTTTGAAGGCCACGTCGGTGCGTTCGAGTTTGCCGCGACGCTCGATGTAGATGTTGTGCGGCGAGTTGACGAGGATGTCGGAGATGGTCGGGTCGGCGAGCAAGGGTTCGAGCGGGCCGAGTCCGAACAACTCGTGGCGCACTTCTTCGACGAGGCGTTCGCGGTCGCTCGTAGAGAGCGGCATGTTCTCGATGGCGAGCAAACCTTCGGCGAGGCGCGAGACTTCGGCGCGAAGTTGCTCGGCATCGAGTTGACTGAGCTTCGTCAAGTCCATGCGGTTGATGATCGCGCGGTGCAGGCGCGACTTCATCTCTTGAAAAGTGTGCGCGCCGCCCGTCGCCGCCGACTCGTCGCCTGCGCGCGCCGCGAGCGGCATCACCGCCGGATTGGTTTCCCTGATTAGTCTTTCACGTAGTGACATGATGTTGATCGTTTCCAGTCGGTTAGTTCAAAAGCAATTTCTCAGATGGCCGCCGTCGCTTTGTCTTTGTTGAGACGCGAGCGCAAGCCCGCATTCGAGATCGCGCTAACGGGGCGACCGAAGATTGCGCCCCACAGACCTTTGCGCGGCTCTTTGATCTCAGACTCAACCGTTGCGCCCGTGATGCTCGCTGCAACGTGGCGTATCTCCTGCGCGATGCGCGACGCCGGATCGGATTTGACGAGCGGCTCGCCGAGGTTGATCGAGTTGACGGCGGTGTTGTAGTCGCTCTGCACGTAGCCCGTTACCTTCTCGCCTAAAAATCTTTCGACCTGACGAAGATCGAGATCGATCTGTTTGCTCCAGCGGTTGACGACGATGCGTACTTTGTGGCGCGGGTAGCCGAGCCGGTCGAAGAGCGCGAGCGCGCGCTGCGTGCTGCGTATGGCGGGAATGTCGAGCGTCAGTACGAGCACCACTTCGTCTGCCTGATCGAGCGCGGAGAGTGTGATCGCATCGAAGGTGTGCTGCGGGTCAATGACGACGTAATCGTAGCGTTCGCGCAGAAGTTCGAGCACCTCGAAGATGTGTTCGGGTTCAATGTCGTCTGCAAGGTCGGCCTCGCGCGGCGCGGCGAGGAGCGAGAGGTTCGACGTGTGCGGCACGACGTAGCTTTTCAAAAGCGAGTCGTCAATGCGCGCGCGATTCTCTACGAGGTCGGCGATGGAGAACTTCGGTTCGAGGCCGAGAAAGAGCGAGAGGTCGCCCGCCTGCAAGTTGAGATCGACGAGGACGGTCGGCGCGTCGAGCGCGGCGGCGAGATTCGTGGCGATGAACGACGTGCCGCAGCCGCCTTTGCTCGAAAAGACCGCGACGGCGCGACCGCGTTTCTTCGGCGCGTCCGTTTGCGTCGAACAAAATTCGGCGGTGCGTTCGATCACGGTCTGAAACTCTTCGGCGATGACGGGCAGGCGCAGAAAGTCGCGCGCTCCTGCGCGGTAACTGCGCAGTATGAGGTCGGGCGACGCGTCGCGCGAGGCGCAGATGAGCGCCGTGCGCGGGCACTCTGCGGCGAGGCGTTCGACGAACTTGAGAGCCGCTTCCGCTTCAGCGCCGAGCGTGATGATGGCGGCGCTCGGGCGCAGGCGCACGATTTCGGGGAAGAGTTGTTCGGCGTCGTCGCCGCCCGCGAGGAGGCGCGTGCTTTCGTTTGCCGCGAGCGCGCCGCGCAACTCTTTCAAACTTTCGAGGCCGGTGCTGAGGATGACGAATGACAGTTGATTCATGTGCGATGCCGCTCTCTCTTTGAAATTAAATGAACCGGAGGCCGCGCCGCTGACGCCGGGCGCGCTTCGGTCGCTTGCTCTAAGGAATGGTCGTCGGAACGTAGCCCGCGTTCTCGGCGGTCAGAGAAGTTTTGTACGCGGGCAGTCGCAGCGTCTTGCTGACGAGCGGGAGCACGAATTTGAAATCGTAGTCTTCGATCTCGGCAGTGACCGTGCCGCCGCCGAGTTCAAAATTCTGATAAGTGATTTTGACCTGCGACACAGTGAGGTCTTGCACGAGCGGTTGACCCGTGCCCGCCGCGTTGCCATAGACAGCCATGTTCTTGGCTTCGGTTTGCGACGCCGTGCTCATGCCTTGATTGACGGCGTAGCGCGCGGCGCGGCGCGTGGCGTCAACGAGCGAATTGTGCGCCCAGAGCAGACGCCCGACTTCGAGCACGCCGAACATGGCGGACATAAAGATCGCCCCGCCGATGGCAAACTCAAGCAGCGCCGCCCCGCGTTCGTCGTTCCGGAAAATTTTTGCGCGCATGGTCTTCATGTTTCCGCTTACCTGCTGCACTCAGTTCGCGATCTGCCGCATGGTGCTTTTCGCGCCGACGTTGACGCTGAGCGAGAGCGTCGAACTTTTGGTGAGCTTGCCGAGATCGAACAGGGGTACGTAGGTGAAATCCTGAATCTCGACCGTCTGCGTCGCGCCGCCGCCGCTCTTGGCGGGAGTGATCTTGACGTTCGCCGTCGTCAGGCCGCTTGCGACGGGCGTGCCCGTGCCCGCCGTGTTGCCGTAAACCAAAAGATTTTTGGCCGCCGCGTCCGACGTGCCGATGGGCTGGCTGACGAGATAACGCGAGGCCGCGCGCGTTCCCTTGAGCAGCGTCGTGTAGGTGTAGAAGAAACGCCCGAACTCTGCGGTCGCGCCCAGCAGGACGAGCAGGAGCGGTATGACGAGGGCGAGTTCGACGAGTTGCGAACCGCGCTCGCAGTCGCGCCATGCGCGTAGGCGTTGGCCGAGCGCGCTCATGAATCTTTGTCTGAGTTCCGCTTTGCTACGCATCGCGAATATCCTTTAGCGATAAAGAACGGGGATGGTGAGTTCGGGGCTGGTCGCGCCGCCCGAAGGGTCGTAGCCGCCGCGACCGATGACTGTGCGTAGGCCGATGTACTCGGCCTTGATGTCGCCGCCGTTGCCGTTGTCAACTTTGGTTTGCAGGAAGAAGGCCGCGAAGCGATCAATCTTCACGCTGTCGCGCCCGTTGTCGAACTCGCCCTCGCGTATGATCGGGATGAGCACGACGCGACGGCCACGCGTGGGCACGCCGCGATCCGGCGCTTGAAACGTGCCCGCAGCGGGAGTCTTGTCGTCGTCAATGGCCTGCTGCGCGTCGAGGTATTCTTGATAGGTGATGTCTTCCTGAACGTTCTCGTCGGGCGGAAATTCGTCTGCGTCGAGGCCGCCGCCGTAATCGCCGAAGCGCGTGTTGATTCCCTGCCTGACCGCGCCTGCGGAGACGCCCGGCTTGGTCTGAACGTAAGAGCCTGCGCCCAGACAATTCCTGACACCCTTGCCCAAGCCAATGCGGTCGTCGCTCGCGCCCGGCCCGTCAATGGCGAGAATCTGGTAGTTGCCCGGAGTGACCGCGCCGCCCGGCGGGCGACGGATCGTGTACATCTGGCCGGGCACGAAATAGACGCCGTCCGAGTCAATCGCGGTGACGGGAATGTAATCGCAGAATTTGTTGAGCGAGACGCTCATGCCGCCGGTCGCATCAGCCGCGACGTTGCGCGACGAGCCGAGCACGGGCGCGGCGAAAGTTGTGCTGACGGCGGCGGGCGGGATCGCCACTTTCACGAAGCGTATGTCTTTGGCCTGCGACTTGGCCGTCGCTTCGCTCACATACGGGCCGTTCAGATTCTTCGCAAACAAAACGTTCGAGCGCGGGATCGTGACACCCTTCTTGTTGAACTCGTACTTGTTCAGAGACTCGATGGCGTAGTCGGCGGCTTTCTCGATGCCACTGTCGTCGGAGTTCAAGGCGGACGCGCCCGCGAGTGCGGCAGCGTCGGCGGCGTTCTGCAACTCGCCGCGCACGAGATAGAAATGGCTGATGTCTATGCAAAGGCCGGTTGCGAGGAGGAAGGCGAGCATGCCGAAGGTGCTGATGGCTAAGACCGAACCGCGCTCGCCACGACGTTCTACCGAAGTTTGACTATGACGCTTTTGCTTCATCGCTTCCCTCCTCCGATGATGTATGAATTTGCAGGGGCGGCAGGTTTCACTCTCCGCCCATACAGGTTTCTTCGACGACTACTGCTTTGCGCCCGCTTTCGCGGAGGCGACCTGCCGTGCGTTCGTGAGTTGGCTGAAATAATTCGCCAGCGCGACTTGCACCGCGCTGCCCGCAAGCGGCAACTCCTGCGCCGCCGTGTTCGCGGCCTGTTCCTTCACCTCAGTCTTCGCAGACTCTTTCAACGCATCCTTCTCTTCCTTCGCGGGCGTCGCCACAGCCGGAGCGACGGGCGCAACTGTCTGAACCGCGCCGTTCGTGTTGCTCGCGGGCGCGGTCGTCGCATTGACGTTTGAGTTGACGCTCGCGGCGTTGCTGTCTGTTACGGTCGTTACTTTCGCGCCTTCGCTGCCCGTCGAATAACCGCTCGCGCCCTTGATGCCTTCGCCCTGCGGCTCTATGCCGAGCGGCGAGCCGTTCTTCAAACCGTCGAGGCCGCGCGTCGTCGGCAGCGCATCGCGATCCACAGGCTTGATGATGTTCGTCGTGCAGAAGAAGACAAGCTCGGTCTCTTTCTTCTCGAACGATTTCGATTTGAAGAGCGCGCCGATGATGGGGATGTTGCCGAGGCCGGGAACTTTCGAGAGCGTGCTCGACTCGCTGTTGTCTAAGAGACCTGCGAGCGCGAAGCTCTGGCCGTCGCGCAGTTCGATGCCCGTTTTTGCACGGCGCGTCTTCAAGGCGGGAATCAGGTAGCCTTGAAACTTGACGCCGTTCTGGAAGTCAATCGTCGAAACTTCGGGTTCGAGTTCGAGCTGTATGTGATCTTCGTCAATGATCGTCGGCTTGAAGTTCAGACGCACGCCGTATTCTTTGAAGACCACCGTGACGTTGACGCGCTGGCCGTCCGACTGTATGACCGGAATCGGAAACTCGCCGCCCGCCAGAAAACTCGCTTGCTGGCCGCTCATCGCGATCACGTTCGGTTCGGCCAGAGCGCGAATCGCGCCCGCAGTTTGCAGCGCGCGAATTTGCGCCGACGATCCGATGGCCGAGTTCGAGATAAAAAGATTCGCCGTCTCGAACAGAGACGCGAGGCTGTTGGTCGCGGAGAAATTCGTGCCGCCATTCGACGATGCCCACGACGAACCCAACTCGCGTAACTTCGTGCGGCTGACTTCCGCCACGCGCACCTGCAACTGCACCTGCATCTGATTCTTCACAGGCGACGCGAGCATGTTCACAGTCTGGAATCCGGCGGCCTTCACCACCGCCTCGACCTGCGCCGAAGTCTGCGGCTGCGCGACGCTGCCCGAAATCACGACCGACCCGTTGGCCTGACTCAAACGTATGTCGTCTTTCGGAAAGAGCGCGCGAATCTGCGAATCGATCAGAGAGAGGTTGGCGCGCACGAACACGTCGAAGACGACGAACTTGCCCGTCTCCTTCTCCCACGCGATGAAGTTGACCTGACCGAAAGCCTTGCCGTTGACCAAAACCTGATCCGGCGCGACGAGCACCGCTTCGGCCACTTCCGGGTTCGACACGGAGAAGCGCCCGATCTTGCGGTCGAAGTTGATCACGCGCGACTGGCCGACCAGCACGTTGATCGCCACAGACTCTTTCTGCGGGTTGGCGAACGACGCGCTCACGCTGGTTTCCTGCGCCTGCGCCGCGCCCGTGACGCCGAACATGAACGACGCGCACAGCATCGCGATGATAAAGGGGATAAGACGACGGGTCTGCATGATTTGGACTCCTTGTGGAAAGCTGTCAGTAGTCAGTTGTCAGCGGTCAGTTGTTTTCGTGTTATCAGAGGTCAGCGTCAATCTTGAGGCGGCAACTTATGCAGTCACGCACAACGGACGACTGACCACTGACAACGGACAATTTCTTCACGGAAAATCGACGCTGCGCTTCTTGCCGCCTTCGAACATTTCGACGGACGAGCGCGGGGGAGCAGGAGCAGCCGCAGGGGGATTGACGGGCGCTTGCGGCGCGGGGGCGCTGCTGCTCCTGCTGTTGTCGGCGCGCGGATACGAGCGGCGCATCATTGGCGCGGGCGCGACCGATTGTTTCGGCTGTTCGCTCTTGAGCGATCCGGCGTCGGGCACGGGCTTGGCGCGTTCGCCGCCTAAGAGCACGCGTTTGTCAACGCCGAGCGTCTGCTCGTCGCCCTGATCCACGCTGTTGCGCATGACGAGTTGGAGTTTGCCTTCGGTCGAGGCGAGCGCGAGCTTCTCCGCCTGTTCGGGCGTGACTTGCAGCGTCACGGCCTTGACGCTCTCCGGCTCGCGGTCGTTCTTCGGGCGATCAATGTTCTGCCCGTTGGCGAGCACCTTGATGTTCTGCAAGACGATCTTCGAGATCGGGTTCTCATGCCCGTTGTTCTCAGCCGGATTGATGACGACCACCACGTCAACGAGCGCGCCCGGCATGACGAAACCGGAGATGCCCACGACATCGTCAACCTTGACGGTCATCGCGCGGTAGCCTTCGGGGATGACGGCGGACAGACCGCCCGCCGAACCTTCGGGTGCGAGTTTGAAATCGGTGACGGGTTCGCGCGCAGCGATCTGCACGACCGCCACGCGACCGACGAGTTTGTCCACCGACTCGAACGTCCCGTCGGGCATCGCCGTGCTCGGAAACTGCACGCTCTGGAGTTGCTCGGCGATGATCTTCTCACCCGGTTGAATATCAACCTTGGCGACGACGACCGAGTTGAGACTCTTCGCGTAGGCTTGCGTGCCCGACAAGTAGCGGCTCACCGAGAAGGCCGCGATCAGTCCGAACACCACCGCGCCGAACATCACAAAGACAAGACGTTTATTCCGCATGGCTTTCATTCTCCGTTCGAGATCAAATTGTCATTTATGCGCCGCCAGACCTCGCTGAGAAGCGGCGTTTCTCTGGTTTCGACTATCAGGCGCGAAAGAGCGCGACCGAGATGAGACTGCCAATCGTGATCGCCACGCCGTAAGGGATCGTGTAGCGGCGTTCCGCCGGAACCGAGAAGCGCGGCATCTCCCAACCGGGCAAAAATCCTATGAAGATTTGCACGACGCGCCACATGGTCTCTTTGACCGTGCCCGCGCGAAACATCGTCACGGCGGCGAGCGCGCCGCCCACGAGCACGACGACGAGAAACGTCGGCACGACGAGCGACGTGCCGACGACAGAACCAATAGCGGCGAACAACTTCACGTCGCCCGCGCCCATCGCGCCAAAGATGTGCAGCATGAACATCAACGCGAACGCGAGCGCGCAGCCGCCGAGACTCGTGAGCGCGCCCTCGAAGCCGCCGATGATCGCGTTTGTAGAGAGACCTGCGACGAGCGTGGCGAGCACGAAGGCGTTGGGGATGCGGCGATAGCGCGCGTCGTAGTAAGTGATGACGACGGCGAGCGGGATGAGAAGCGCGCTGCTGACGATGGTTAGAGTGCCTGACATGATTGAGTATGAAAATTAGTTGATTTGAATTTTCAAATGCGAGACCGAAGTTTTAACTGCTGATAAAAAACTGGCGGCGCGCTCCGGCTCTTTCCGTGGAAGCGGCGAGAGCGCGCCAGCCTGAGTGGGAAGCCCCTGTCAGGGGGTTGAGCTGATGGCCGCAGCCAGATTTCCGATCTTCGTGCTGATGTTTCCACCGAGCGTCGTGAAGGCTCCGATGACGGCGAGCGCGACGAGCGCGGCGGCGACGGCATATTCGGACAGTTCCAGACCGGTTTCGTCTTGAAAGAATTTCTTGAACATTTCACCTGTTCCTCACTATATCGAGGTTGGAGTTGAAGTCTTACGGGGTGGTCGAAATCTTCGCCGCCAGGTTGTTAATCTTGGTGCTGATGTTGCCACCAAGCGTGGTGAAAGCGGTGATGACGGCCAGTGCGACGAGTGCGGCGGCGACGGCGTATTCCGAGAGTTCCAACCCGGTTTCGTCGCGCATGAATTTCTTGAACATTTTCTTTTGCTCCTGTGTCTGAAAGTGAATTGAAGTTGTTTGCAGTCCGTAGGCTTACGGGGTGGTCGAAATCTTCGCCGCCAGGTTGTTGATCTTGGTGCTGATGTTTCCACCGAGCGTCGTGAAGGCGGTGATGACGGCGAGCGCGACGAGCGCGGCAGCGACGGCGTATTCGGACAGTTCCAGACCGGTTTCGTCTTGGAGGAATTTCTTGAACATGTGTTTTGCTCCTTCGATGCAGAGAATTTTCGAGTCGAGTGTCGCAGCCGCACGGACATGAACAGTGCCAGACGCCGTTGCGGCCAACTAAGAACCATCAGAGAACGGAATGCTTCGACAAGCCGTGCCACGAACCGGCAAGCACGCCGCCAATCGCCAGAGCGACGAGCAGCCAGTTGCCGTCTGCGCCCCCGGCGACGCCCGCCAGTGCGCGTTCGCCCGCCAGCAGCGCGAAGGCTGCGAACGGCAAGACGAGCAACAGGGCGGCGACGGTCAAGAGCGTTTTGTTGAGCACGGTTTTCATCATTAGTCCTCTTGTGCCCGCCTTACGATTCGAGTTGCCACACCTTTCATCGCTGCTTGCGGACGACAGACCCTATTTCAAGGCGCGTGCCACACGACCGAAACACGAAGAACCCAAGCAAACACGCACTTTTCGCAAAACAACGCTCCTTCGCCTTGTAAACGCGCGGCGACAAAAACACGCGCCGCACACGCATCACACAGACCTACGTTCTCAAGCGAAACCGAGTAACGGTAAGCACTTAACGCGTTGTCGCTTTCGGTTGACAAAGTTGCGCGCAAGTTTCAACCGTCGGCGACGAATGTTGTCTGGAATAAAAAACCTTCACCGCAGAGGCGCAGAGCAAAGCCGCAGAGTTAGCGCAGAGAAAAGATTTTATTCTTCTCTGCGCCAACTCTGCGGCTTTGCTCTGCGCCTCTGCGGTGAAGGTTTTGCTTACTACTCTTTGAAGAAAAGAACAGCCTGACGATCTTCGTAAGCGACCCGCCAATCGTCGTCCTGCCTGAGCAAACTCGCCAGCGGCGCGTTCGGCTTGATGAACACCGTCCGCACGCCGTAACGCTCAAGCGGCGCGCGCCAGTCGCGTTCGCCCGCCATCGTCGCGAGTGCTTCTTCCATAAACGCGTCGCCGTACACGTCCGCGCGCCCGTCAATGAAAACCTCGCGCTGCGGGTAAAGTTTCCAGATCAGATAGCCGCCCCAACCATACTCGTTATAGATCGCGCCCGACTCCGTGTGCGCGCGCAAAAACTCTACGGCAGCCGACGGATATTTCTCCGCCTCGATAGCCGTCTGTTTCGCGACGACGTTCGACACGTTTGCAACGCACAATCCGATCGGCACGCAAATCAACAACACGAAGTTGAGCGCCAACTGAACCAAAGCCTTCGTCCCCGTCTCGCGCTTCTCCGGCACAGTCAACCAACGCCACCACGCGCGGCTCGCGAGCACATGCCACGCGTGCTCGGCCAACAGAGGCATCGCGACCAACGCGAAGAAAGGAATGTTACGCCACGCACGCAAAGCCGCGTAAGCCGCCACGCACAACAGCAACAACTCGCCGTGCCGCGCACGTTTCGGCGACAACGTTAGCGCGACAAACGTGGCGAAGATGAGTAGCGCGAACGGCTGGCTGATGATCAAATGAAAATTCGGCGTGAACCACTCGTCTATGTACGCATGCATCGCATGCGAGTTGAGCGTCTCGAACGGGTAAGAGAACATCCTGAGACCGTTCGGATTCAGCGGCACGACCAGCAAGCACGCCGCGAACAGCAAGAGCAGTGGCCGCAGGGGTGCAAATAATTGCCGCTCGCCCCGCTCACGCATTAACTCGTCGAGCACGACGCCCGCGAACGTCAACGCGACGAGCGCCAACCCAAGCGCGTAGCCGCCGTGCATGTTCACCCACACGAGCATCAACGGCACGAGCCAACACAAACTTTTAGCTCGCGCCCCGCGCGCGTATTCCCTCAACACGGCGACGTAGATGCTCGTAAAGAGAAACGAGATCATCTGCGGCCGCACGCCCCACGTCGGCGCGGTCGCCAGCGCGCCGAGGAGCACCGCCGCGCCCGCCACATACGGGTGCGGCGCATGTTTCGCGCAAGCGACGTAAGTGATCCACAGCGCGGCGGTCATCACGAGCGAGAAGGCTACCACCAGCCCGCCCCAGCCCGCCAGCTTGTAGATCGCAAACATCAAAACTTCCGCGAGCCATTCGTGCGTCACCCACTCTTTGCCCTGCGCCGTGAAAGAGAAGATGTCCGCGTGCGGTATCGCGCGCGTCTCGTAGATGAACTGGCCGGTGCGCAGGTGCCACCAGAAATCGGGGTCGGTAATGTGCCCTGCAGTCAAAGTGAAGATGGCGGCCAGCAACACGAAGACCAGCAACCGCCGCGTCGAAAGAAACGCCGCGCATCTGCTCACAACGTCGCCCGCAGGTAAAGCTACAGGCCAAGCAGCGTCGCCGACTTTTTCAAACTCTCTCATCGCTTCGCCCTATTCATCAAACACATCTATTCAGCGTCAACTTCATCAAACGCATCTTTCGCCATCAACGCGCGCAGTTGTTCATAAGCCCCGCAACACAAGCGCGACGAGCAACGCGAGGCTCGCGCCACCGCCCGCGATAGTGAACGTCCATTCGACGAGCGCGCTGCGCCGCCGCATCAACTCGCGTATCAAGACCATGCCGCACTTCCAACCGTCCTGTTGATAAAACGGCAGCAGGTTCGTCGCCGCCAGCATGTAGTTCATCGCACCGAAAGTCGTCCCGCTGGCTAGCGACGCCGCACACAGATTCACGATCACGCCCGCCAAGAGCACCAGCACTTGCTGGCTGAGCGGCCTCGTCTGCAAGCCCTCCATGTCGAGACGCACGTAAGCCCCGACGGGCAGCGCGTGCAATTTGTATTCAACGTCTCCGTACTTAAAGCCGTAGAGTTTGCGTCCCCAACCGAGACCCAACTCCGTCGCGCCGACTCCGCACGCACGCGCCGCAACCAAATGCCCTAATTCATGTATCAGCATCGCGACGACGAAGCAGAGGATGTATGTGAGGAACATGGGCATTGTCAGTAGTCAGCTGTCCGTTGTCAGTTGTTCTTTGTTCGTTATTCGCCGCCTGTCGTCGTCTTTAGAATTCAACTTGCCCATCCACAAAACAACGGACAACTGACTACTGACAACGGACAGTTCTTCTAATTTCGCTCGGCGCGTAGTTGGAGGCCGGGCTGTTGTTCGTCTTGCAGGAAGTCGCCGACGTTGATGGCGAGTCGTTTGAGTTTTTTGTAGAGCGTCTGGCGCGAGCCGAGTCCGAGTGCGGTTGCGGCACGCGCGACGTTGTAGTCGTGCAGGCGGAGCGTCTCGGTGATGACGCGACGCTCGAAGTCATCGAGCATGTTTTCGAGGTGCGCGGGCTTGCCTTCCGCGTCGGACGCGGCGGAGGCGCGCGGCGGGCTGATGCGCGGGCTGATGAGATCGGTGCTGATCGAAGTCCCTTCGTCCGTGTAGAGCACGAGCCGTTCGATCTCTGCGGCGAGTTCGCGTACGTTGCCGGGCCAGGAATAATTTTGCAGCGCGTGGATCGCTTCGGCGGTGATGCCTGCGACGGCGCGGTCGTTGCGCCGCGCGTAATGTGTCAGGTAGTGAGAGATGAGCGCGGCGATGTCTTCGGGTCGTTCGCGCAAGGGCGGAACTTCGAGCGTCAACGCGGCGACGCGGTAATACAAATCTTCGCGGAAACGATCTTCCGCGACGGCGCGCGGCAAGTCCTTATGCGTCGCTGCAACGACGCGCACGTTCACCTTGCGCGGCGAGCGTTCGCCGAGCGTGTGAACCTCGCCTTCTTGCAGGAAGCGCAAAAGTTTTGGCTGCAAGGCGAGCGGCAGATCGCCGATCTCGTCTAGAAACAGAGTGCCGCCTTCAGCCGCGCGTATGAGTCCGTCGTGATCTGCGTGCGCGCCTGTGAACGCGCCCTTGCGATGGCCGAACAGCAAACTCTCGATCAACTCGGCGGGCGCAGCCGTGCAGTTGAAGGGGATGAAAGCGGCCTGCGCGCGACGACTCAGACGATGAATCGCGCGCGCGACGAGTTCTTTGCCAGTGCCCGATTCGCCCGTCACGAGCACGGTCGAATCCGAATCCTTGACGCGTTCGACCGCACGCGCGAGTTCGGACATGCGGCGGCTGATGAAGACCATGCCGGGCAGTGTGGCCGTCGCGATTGTTGGCGCGTGCGTAGAAGGTTGTGTTTGTGGCTGCACCTCTTCGCGCAGCAGCGCGTGTGCGTGCGCGAGTTGCGCGACATCGCAGAGGATTTTGAGTTCTTTCGCCTGTCGCTCCGACAGTGGCCGCACGCAACGCCCGTAGATGGCGACGCCTTCGCGGCGCGCGGTGGCGACGGCCAACACAAGACAAATGGCGCGGTCGCCCGCTTTCATCTCCGCGACGGCGCTGGATTTTGCGAGCGTCTCGGCGACCTGCAACTCGGCCTCCGCTATCTCGTCCTGATCTAGTCCCTCAACCCACTTGAGGCGCGGGCGTTCGCCGGACTTCTGCGCGAAGGTGGCTAACCCGTAAGTCTGCGCCGTCGCGTCAACCATCAAGGCGAGTTTCAGCATGACATCGTAGAGCATGTCAGAGCCGGTCGTCGCGGCCTTGCAGAGTGCGCGCACCATCGCGGCGAGCGGCAGTTGGAAGACGAGTGCAGAACTGTTTTCCGAACGATCAGAACTCGACGAGGGCGTGACAGAGCCGGACATAGAAATCATGAAACCCCTGTGCTGAAAAATGACAAGCGGCGGCTTCGAGCAGGCGCTCTCGTTTGCACGCTCGAACTAACTACGGTTGGAGTCAGGGCAAGTATTAGCGACGAGAATTTCGGGGAGCGGCTCGTCCTGCCGAAGAACACATGAGGTGGCTTCGACTCAAACTAAAAATAGTCTAGACGCACGGCGCGGCGAGTGTCAATCAAATAAAGAAATGCGCACGCCGCTCGCTGCGAAGGCAATCTAAATATAATAATCGGGCGACAAAGCGTGCGACCTTAGCGCGAAAAAGCGTCGCCCCGCCGCAAGGTAACGACGGGGCGACGCTCTTTCGCGTGCTAGTCAGGCGTTGAAAACCGGGCTTAAGCCTTGTTCGGAATGTTCAATTCCTGCCCGACCTGAATCTTGTCGGGGTCTTTTAGTTTGTCGCGATTCGCGTAGAAGATTTGCATGTACTCGTTGGCGTCGCCGTAGAATTGTTTGCTGATCTTCGAGAGCGTGTCGCCGGATTTGACCGTGTAGGTCTGCGCGTTCTGGCTGCCGCCGCCAACGGTCGCGGCCTGCGCGCGGCTCGAATCCACGTTGATGTCCGCCGTGATGTCGTCCTGATTCGGATTGACGAGTTTGATCTGATCCCAGAATTTGCCCTTCGCTTCATCCGAAGGCGCGATGCCCCGGATGAACAGTTTATCGTCCTGCACGTGCAAATTCTGAAATTGAATGTGTAGTTGGTCAGCCGCGTTGAGAACTGACTGATATTTTTGCTTCAACGTATCAAAGCGTTGCTGCGCGTTCGGTTGCTGCTGCGCGTCGTTGGCACCGCTGCCAAACATTTTGTCCCACAAACCCATAAAAGATTTCCTCCTCTAATTAAAAAACGGTTTTTTTCCAAACACCTCAAGGCGTCGTCCTGACTCTAGGGCAACGTCCGTACCAAACGACGAAACTCCTTTCACACATTCCCGATGCGACGACTAATAGCTACCGAATCGGCACAAAACGCTCTGGCTTGCGCTTTGCTAACTGTCCAACTGCAACTGATTTCCTAGACTAAAAGCGTACAGTTGCCGATTTCGTGGCTGCTTTCGAGCAGTTTGAGTATTCAAACAAAACTTTTCAGGAGGATTCGAGATGGGTATTATTGTAGCGATTATCATTGGTTTGATCGCGGGCGCGCTGGCGAAGGCAATCATGCCGGGTAAAGACCCCGGCGGAATAATTGTCACAATCCTGCTCGGCATTGTCGGCAGCATCATCGGTAGTTTTATCGCCGGAGCGCTGTTTGGCCCGGATGCCGGTCAAGGTTTCATCATGCGGATCGTGTTCGCGGTCATCGGCGCACTGATCTTATTGTTCGGCTACAGGTTAATCACTGGCCGCAACAGCACGCGAGTTTGACGGGCGACACAGGTTTAACTCTTCTATTTTCTTGATATATAGACGCGGCTCTGGTTTCGTCTCGCGCCGGAGCCGCGTCTATTTCCATATCCTTCCATCCGGAATTTTGTAACTAAAGCAACTAAAGCTGTTAAAGGCGGCTCAATGAATAACCCGCCGACGCACTGGTTGTTGCAGAATCCTGTCTAAAGACTCGCCGTAAGGCTGCCACTCGTAGCCTTGTGGTGCTGCCGAACAATGTTTTCCACACCTGTGATTCAGTCTTCATGACTCTATCTATCTGTTAGATAAAGCCGATTTTAAGTCCTGCCCACGTCGTGGAATTCCGTTCGCCCCGTGTTCGCCATTTTAAGCGCTTAAGACCTGTTACTTCAAGTAACTGTTGAACTTACGCGTATAAATCGTTGTAAAGAAATGTCTTTACAGCATATTACACGCGTGCTAAATTCCCGCCACTTTGTCGCTAAACATATGAGCGATAAAGGATTGAACATGATCAAAGCACATTCCGTTGTAGTGTCCCGAACCTGCTGGCACACTATCTTGAGCTTTTGACATAAACCGAGACACAGAAGACCCGTTTACAGATGCCCATTAAATTCGGAACATCAGGCTGGCGCGCCATCATCGCAGACGAATTCACTTTCGCCAACGTTCGTCTCGTAACTCGTGCTATTTGCAACTATTTACGCACGAGCGGCGTCCGCGAAGGTGCGAGCCTGGTGGTCAGCTACGACACGCGTTTTCTGGGTGAGAAGTTTGCGGCTCAGTGCGTCAACGAATTAGCCGCTAACGGCCTGAACGCAATATTTTGCGACCAGCCGACACCGACGCCCACTATCTCTCACACGATTCGCGAGCGTGGCGCAGCGGGCGGAATCAACTTCACGGCATCGCATAACCCTCCTGAATACAACGGGATGAAGTTTTCGACCGCCGACGGCGCGCCCGCCCTGCCCGAAGCCACCAAGCAAGTCGAGAGGTTGATCGCGGACATGCAGGCGTCGCAGGGCGAAGCGGCAGCGGGAGCGAAAACTGCCGCGAATATTGAGGTCTATGACCCGCGACCGGCTTACTTCGCCGACCTTGAAAAGAAGCTCCGTTTCGACGTAATTGCAGGAGCGGGAAAGACTTATGCCTTCGACCCGCTGTGGGGCACGGGGCGCGGCTATCTCGACGCAGCACTGCGCGACCACGGCCTCGAAGTCGAAACGATCCACGACTGGCGCGACGTGATGTTCGGCGGGCGCTCGCCTGAGCCGGACGATCATCATCTGGACGAGTTGCGCGAGGCGATGAAACGTGGCGGCTGCGTACTCGGTCTCGCCACAGACGGCGACGGCGACCGTTTCGGCGTGCTCGACGGGGATGGGACTTTCATCCCTCCCAACCGGCTCATTCCACTACTTTTCGACTATCTCGCCGAATCGCGCGGGTGGACAGGAGGCGTGGCGCGCTCGGTCGCCACTTCGCATCTGGTGGATCGCGTCGCAGAGTCGCGCGGCTTGCCTGTGTTCGAGACGCCTGTCGGCTTCAAGTTCATCGGCGAGTTGATCAACGACGACAAGATCATACTCGGCGGCGAGGAATCGGCTGGACTCTCGATTCGCGGCCACTACCCGGAGAAAGACGGCATTCTGGCCTGCCTGCTGGCAGCCGAAGCGGTGGCGGCGCGCGGCGTGAGTCTCGCGGAGCAGTTGAACGAGTTGTACGCGCGTGTCGGGCGACTTGAAGCGGCGCGCATCGGCGTGCGTTTGACGCCGGAGATTTTGGCGACGCTGCCGGAGAAACTGGCACGCGACCCCGAAGAGATTGGCGGTCGTCGCGTCGCGCGCACGAATCGCATGGACGGAGTGAAGTTTATTTTTGACGATGGCTCGTGGCTGCTCATGCGTCCTTCGGGGACTGAGCCGCTCGTTCGCATCTACGCTGAATCCGAATCGGAGAAAGAGTTGGAGGTGCTTCTTGAACAAGGCCGCAAATACTTACTGGACTGACTCGCGTCTCGACGCGCAACGCCCCGCCGCACGACCGCTCACGCTCGCTGCTCCGGCGCGCGAACTCTCACGCGAACTCGTTGGCACGCGCGCGGAGGTGCGCCGTCGCGGTGGACTCATTCCCTCCTGGGCTGTGTTCATCATGATCATGCTCGCCACGTTCGCGCTCTGCGTGACAGTCACGATGCGCACGCACGCCGAGCGTCGCAACGCGGAGCAAAAGTTTTCGCAGATGACGACGGAAGTTCAAGCGATCAGCAACACGAACGAATCGCTCAAGCGAGAAATCAAACACCTGCAAGATCGCAACTCGCGCGCCGTCGAGGACGCCGCACGCGCGCGCCTCAACATGATTCGCCCGAACGAGATCGTTGTGCCCGTAAAAGATTAACCGAACGAGGCGGAGGTCTTTATCGCAGTGGAGAGTGTCGCACTTATACCAAGTTCTGCCGGTCGCCCGCCGCTCGCTGCCCGCTTAGTTTCTGCTTAGTGTTCGTTCCCTCCTGACACCGCGCGGCTGCTTGATTTAACCCTGGCAGCCGCGCTACTTCATCTTGAGTTTCTCCCCAGTTTTCTCGCCGGAACATGCGGTTGACACCCCCGCAGTGGTCAACTAATATCGAACTCTATTTAACTCGTCATAAACTTTATTGACATTAACCGCAGACGTTCTTAAGCGCGGGAGAGACAAGCAAAATTATGTCCGAAGTCAAAGAGATCGCATCGGTGGAACAAGCCTCTGTAGAGCGCTGGGAAGATGAGACGCTCGCGCCCGTTTTGCAGAAACGACCGGAGCGCAAAAAGAAGTTTGAGACCGTTTCGCTCGATGAAGTTGAACGCCTCTACACACCCGCCGACGTGCGCGAGATTGATTTCGACGAAGACATCTCTTTCCCCGGCGAGTTTCCTTACACGCGCGGCATACACCCGACAGGCTATCGCGGCAAGCTCTGGACGATGCGCCAGTTCGCAGGCTTCGGCACGCCCGAAGAGACAAACGCGCGCTTCAAATATCTGATGGCGCAGGGACAGACCGGCCTCTCCGTCGCTTATGATTTGCCCGCGCTCATGGGCTACGACGCAGACGCGATGCTCTCCGAAGGCGAAGTCGGCAAGTGCGGCGTCGCCGTCTCGTCGCTCGCCGACATGGAGACTCTGTTCGACGGCATCCCGCTCGAAGCCGTCACCGTCTCGCAGACGATCAACGCGCCCGCGTCCGTTCTGCTTGCAATGTATCTGGTCGTCGCCGAAAAGCAGGGCGCGGACTGGCGCAAGATTTCCGGCACGCTGCAAAACGACATTCTCAAGGAGTACATCGCGCAGAAGGAATGGATTTACCCGATCCGTCCGGCGATGAAACTCGTCGTTGACACCTTCGAGTTCTGCACGCGCCATGTGCCGAAGTACAACCCGATTTCCGTCAGCGGCTATCACATACGCGAAGCGGGAGCGACCGCGATGCAGGAACTCGCGTTCACTCTGCGCGACGGCATCGAGTATGTGCAATGGGGCGTTGACGCCGGACTCGACGTTGACGAGTTCGTCCCGCGCATCTCTTTCTTCTTCAACGCGCACAACGATTTCTTCGAGGAGATCGCCAAGTATCGCGCCGCGCGCCGCATCTGGTCGCGCACGATGCGCGAACGTTTTCATGCGAAAGACCCGCGCACGCTCCAACTGCGTTTCCACACGCAGACGGCGGGCGTCTCGCTCACCGTGCAGCAACCTCTGAACAACATCGTGCGCGTCGCCATTCAAGCCCTCGCGGGTGTGCTCGGCGGAACGCAGAGTCTCCACACGGACGCCTACGACGAAGCGCTCGCGCTCCCGACCGACAAGGCCGCGCTCATCGCGCTGCGCACGCAGCAGATCATCGCGGAAGAGACGGGCGTTGTGAACACGGTTGACCCGCTCGGCGGCTCATACTTCCTCGAATCCTTAACGAAGAAGATGGAAGACGGCGCGCTCGACTATTTCGCCAAGATTGACGCGATGGGCGGCATGGTCTCTGCGGTCGAGAAGGGCTTCCCGCAACGCGAGATTCAGGAGTCGGCCTATCAATACCAGAAGGCCGTCGAGCGCGGCGAGCAAACCATCGTCGGCGTCAACAAGTATCAGATGGATGACGACGATTCCAAGATCGACATTCTCGTCATTGACGAAGCCGTGCGCGAGCACCAGATCGCACGGCTCGACGAAGCGCGCGCGCGACGTGACGCGGGCGCAGTGGCAAACTCTCTCGAAAAACTTAAACGCGCGGCTGAGGCTGGCGACAACACGATGCCCGCCACCATCGAAGCCGTCCGCGCCTACGCCACGCTCGGCGAAATCTGCGACGCACTGCGCGACGTTTACGGTCTCTACGAAGAACCCGCTTTCTAAAGGTCGTGACCAAACGGACGCCGCACGGCGATTAACGACGCGCTGGCGCAATCCGTCCGACGAGCGAAGCGGCTACAGACAAAGAGACGGCAAGCGAAATCTACCTCGACGTGGAAACGGGACATTACATTTTCGTCGGCGTGCGCGGACGCGCCCACGTCTTCACGCTTGAAGGATTACATCACACCAGCTTTCGCACGTCGAAACGTAATCGCGGAGAGCGCGTTGCGAAAGGTAAATGGGAGCGCGTCAAGCGCGATGAGTTGCCTGACGGTTTGAAGTAAGCATTATGGATGTTATTAATAAATCTGTTATTGCATCTGTCGAAATTCTTGAAGTGAAACTGTCAGAGGATGAGATCGGGGTTTACGAAGCAGCGCTCGGCTATCTGCTCGACACGCTCTCCTCGGAAGAACTCGAAAGCCGTTTCGGCGCAACGCGCGACGAGTTGGAAGGCATGCGCGACGATTTACGCCAAGCGCTTACCGGCGACTCAGTCGCGGCAGATGAATCCGATCCGGTTTTGACTTCTAAATTTTAATTTCTTATTACTGCACTTATGGTTGATCGAAAAATTCGCGTACTTGTCGCCAAGCCCGGACTCGACGGACATGATCGCGGGGCGAAAGTGATCGCGCGTGCGTTGCGCGACGCGGGGATGGAAGTGATCTACACGGGACTCAGGCAGACGCCTGAGATGATCGCCGCTGCCGCTTTGCAAGAGGACGTTGATGCGGTCGGCGTCTCGATTTTGAGCGGCGCGCACAACACGCTCTGCCCGCGCATCGTGGGGCTTTTGCGCGAGCGCGGGATGGACGATTGCCTCGTGCTCGTCGGCGGCATCGTGCCGAAGGAGGACGTGCCGCGTTTGAAGGAGATGGGCGTGGCCGAAGTTTTCCTCCCCGGCACATCCACCGAAGACATCGTGACGTTCCTGCGCCAGAACGTGCGCACGCGCGAGTAAGTTTCTAACCCTCCGATGACGGATCGAGCGCAAGCTGACGAGACGCGCCCTGTGATTCTTGAGGAGCGCGCCTCCGCCGTAGCCGTCATACGCCTCAATCGTCCCGCCGAACGCAACCCGCTCTCCGTCGCCACGCTCGAAGATTTAGACGAACTCGTCTCCACTCTCCTAGCGCGAACGGACATCTCGACAATCATCTTCACGGGCGCGGGCGACTCGTTCGCCTCCGGCGCTGACATACGCGAACTGCGCGCGCTCATGCCTGAGACGGCGCGGGAGTTTGCGCGTCGCGGCCAACGGCTGATGCAAAAAATAGCGGACGCGCCGCAACTGACCATCGCCGCCGTCAACGGCTACTGCATGGGCGGCGGCCTCGACCTCGCGCTCGCCTGCCGTCTGCGCTGCGCCGCGCCGTCTGCGGTCTTCGCGCATCCCGGCGCGCGGCTCGGCATCATGACAGGCTGGGGCGGCACGCAACGCCTCCCGCGTCTCGTCGGTCAAGCACGCGCGCTCGAAATGTTCGCGACCGCGCAACGTCTGACCGCAGACGAGGCTTACGAGATGGGATTGGTGAATCGCGTCGGCTACCCTGTGCTTGAAGTTGCGCAAGAACTTGCGCTGTTACTAAATCGAGACGGCACGCGCTAGCTACCGGCTCACAATCTTTTCTTCCAAGCACCTCATCTTTCGTTAATTGCTCGCCATCTTCTATTAATTGCCCGTCGTCCTTCATTAATTGCTCGCCATCCTCAAGGAATTGCTCGCCATCCTCAAAGAAATGCTCGCCATCTTCAAAGAAATGCTCGCCATCTTCAAAGAAATGCTCACCGTCTTCAAGGAATTGCTCGCCATCTTCAAGGAATTGCTCGCCATCCTCAGTCAATCGCACGGCATCTTCCATCAATCGCCAGCCGTCAGGTAGTAAAAGCACGTCATCTTTCCCTAAGCACGTGGGCTTGCGCCGCACACACCCGTGAAAACATTTCACCTTTGCGGTCGCCCTACTATCGAAGCCGCATACTTGACAGTGGGGCGTCCGCACGCTTAAGTTACCTCTGTCGCGCGCTATGCCGCGTCGCGAACAGTAAAGATGTTTAAGCAACCGAACAGTTCCTATCGCTATTACTACTATTACGGCTCGCTCTCCGAACGGAGGGGTGAGGCGGCGAAGGACTGTCGGCGCGCGTTGAGCATGTAGCTTAGACGAAGACAGATTTCTTGAACCGGCCACTTTCCTTCCGTCGCGGGAGGACAAGTGGCCGGTTCTTTTTTATTTACCCTTCGACAAAGACCGGCGGAGATTCGAACATGTTGCAGGAACAGCAGTCATCAACTGTCATCAACTCACAAGCGGCGCAAATTGATGTCTTAGCACAATCCTTCCCCGAAAGACGGCGCACGCCAGTAAAACTCGATCCCGATCACCCGGGCTTTCGCGACCACGCATACCGCGCACGCCGCGCGTGCATCGCCGAGATCGCTTTGCAATATGCGCCCGGAACAAGCATCCCCGACGCGCCATACACGCAGGAGGAGCATCAACTCTGGCGCATTGTCCGCGATGCGTTGAGGCCGCAACATCAAAGTCACGCCTGCGCAGAATATCTCGCGTGCATGAAGCGGCTCGATCTCTCGTGCGAACGGATTCCGCAGTTGCGTGAGGTATCGGAGAAAGTGCAGGCGCTCAGCGGTTTTCGTCTCGAACCCGTCGGCGGCCTCGTCGAGCCGCGCGTCTTCCTCGAAGCGCTCGCAAACGGCGTGTTTCTGTCCACACAGTACATACGCCACCACTCGACGCCGCTCTACACGCCTGAGCCTGACGTAGTTCACGAACTGCTCGGCCACGCCGTCATGCTCGCCAGCCCTTCCGTTGCAGAACTCAACAGGCTCGTCGGCCAAGCCGTCCGTCGAACGAACACGGACGAAGCGTTGGAACGCCTCGCGCGCGTCTACTGGTTCACCGTCGAGTTCGGCGTGCTTCGTGAAGCGGGCGAGATCAAAGCCTACGGCGCGGGGCTTGTGTCTTCGGCGGGAGAGTTGGACGCGATGCGGCAAGCAGAACTGCGCCCGCTCGACTTGGAAGCGGCTTCACGGCAAGCGTTCGACACGACCGACTACCAGCCGGTTCTCTTCTGCGCGGACTCGTTCGAGAGCATGTACCAGACCTTGCGCGACTACTTGCTCCGCTGGCCGTGAACTCGTCTCGATCCCGACAATTTACTTTTTGAGAAATCGCGCGATGCCCTGTTGGCAATCTTCGGTCATGCGCGCGATGGCGTTGAGGTCTGCGCCGGATTGGAGCGCGGCGTCGAAGGTCATGCCGTCCATGTGATAGAGCAGGCGTTTGGTGAGCATCACGGCGGAGCGGCTCACGCGCTCGAACCCCGCGATGTACTTTTCAACTTCCGTCTCAAAACTCTCATCCTCGAAGACTTGATTGACGAGACCGAACGACTGAGCCTCTTCTGCGCCGATTTCCGCGCCGCGCGTGATGAGTTCAAAGGCGCGTTTCTCCGAGACGTTGCGGCGCAAAATCGCCATCACCATCGCGGGCACGAAACCGATCTTGACTTCCGGGTAGCCGAAGCGCGCCGTGCGCGCGGCGAGCACGAGATCGCAAGCGGTCGCCAGACCGCACCCGCCCGCCAGCGCACGACCACGCACGGCGGCCACCACAGGGACGCGCACGCGACGCACAAGGGCAAACAATTCCGCGAGCGATCCGGCGTCTTCGAGATTTTCCGTGATCGAGCTTTCAGAGATTTTTTGCAGCGCAGAGAGGTCTGCGCCGGAACAGAAGTCCGCGCCCGCGCCCGTGATGACGACGACGCGCACGGCGTCGTTCGCGTCCGATTGCCGCAGAGCGTCTTTGAGTTCGCCGATGAGCGCGTCGTTCAGTGCGTTGCGCTTCTCCGGCCGGTTCAGCGTCAGGAGCGCGACCGCGCCTTCCACCGTGTAGATCAATTGTGACGGCTCGTTCATATTCATTTAACTTCGACAACTGACCACGCAAGCATACTTTCTCCTGCGGTTTTTGTTAAAGCCACAATCAATCAACGGCCAAACATTTTACGACCTCGCGGCTTTTACGATTCGAGGAAATTGAGGAGCGCGGCGTTGACTTCCGCGTGCGATTCCTGCTGCACCCAGTGGTTGCTGTTGGCGAGCCGGAGTTCGCGGTAAGGCGCATCTATATGCTTGCCGACATCGCGCACGCTCTCCGGCACGATGGCGAAATCGCGTTCGCCGTAGATGAAGAGTGTGGGGACGCTTATGCGCGCGTCTTTCGCTTTGGCAGCATCGGTGGAGCGCGTGAGATTTGCGAAGACGTTGGCGCGATAGTAGTTGATGGCGGCGGTGAGCGCGGTCGTCTTTGTAGTCGGGTCTTTTTGCCGGAGCGCGTTTTTGTAGACGGCGATGTCTGTGTCTGTGAACGTGCCGGGGCGCGAGGTCTTTTTGAACATCGCGTCGAGGCCGGAGAAATCATTCAGCCTGAGCCGCCATTCGGGTACGAGCGGGAGTTGAAAGAAGAGCATATACCAACTGCTGAGCGCCTGCCGCACTGACATGTTGGCGAGCCAGACGGGCAGCGGCGGCACTTGCAGCGCCGCGAGTTTCCGCACGCGTTCGGGATGACGCGCGCCAATTGCCCACGCTATCGCCGCGCCCCAATCGTGCCCGACGATTGCCGCATCATCCGCGCCGAAATGTTTGATGAGTCCGAGCACGTCGCCGACCAACTTCTCCATACGGTAGTCTTCGACGCGCGCTGGCTTGTCGCTCAGGTTGTAGCCGCGAAGGTCTGGCGCGACGACGTGGAAGCGTTCGCCGAGCGCGATCAATTGATGACGCCACGAATACCAGCATTCGGGAAAACCGTGCAGCAACAACACCAGACGCCCATCGCTTCGCCCGCACTCCGCGTAATGAAGACGCACTCCGTCCAGTTGCGCGTAATCATGGCGCACGCCGGGAACCAGACGGTCGGATGCGTTACTCATAAGAGATCAGTGACAAGTGACGAGTGACAGGTGACGAGTGACAAGTTAAAAAGCCGTGAATCGTGAATAGAGGAAGACAGGTTTTATCTATTTACGATTTACTTGTCTTCTCTTGTCACTCGTCACTTGTCACTCGTCACTCTTTCAGTCCGAGCGTGTTGGCTTCTTCGTCGGGTACGTCTATGAACATGCGTAGCAGGGCGGTTGAGAAGGTCTTGCCTTGCGCGTCGGTCATCAGCGAGAGCGTGCCGCCGCCGCCGAGCGATTCGTGCAGGAGGAAGTTGAGCGCGCCGAGATTGTCTAGCTCGAAGCGTTCGACTTCGCCTTTGCAGATGCCCTCGAAATGCTCTTTGACGCGCGCGGCGGTCACTTCGCGCACGAGCAGCGGGTAGAAATCGGGGCGCAGGGCGATGAGGCCGACGTTGGCCGTGTCGCCTTTGTCGCCTGAGCGCGCGTGCGCGAGTTTGACGAGTTGAACTTTCATAACTTAGACGACGGGAGCAAGTCCCGCTTGATGTAGTGCGAGCCAGTGAAAGCCTACGACGACGAGCGCATGATTGATCGCGCCGCTGGCGATGAGACGCGGGATACTTGCGAGCGGTACGAGCCGCACGACGGTGTGCTCTGTGCTCTCGAAGACGGGCGCTTGTTTGTGTTCCGCATCGCGTGCGAGAAACGTGTGTATCCAGTTGTTGTGAATCGCAGGGTTGGGACGAACTTTGCCGAGGCTGACGACTTCGCCCGCCGCCGCGTAGCCAGTCTCTTCAAGCATCTCGCGCGCGGCTGCTTGCATAGGTGACTCGCCCGCGTCCACCATCCCGCCCGGAATTTCGAGCGTCACTTCTTCCGAGCCGTGCCGGTACTGTTCGATCATCACGACTTCATCGTTCGCCGTGAGCGGGATGATGTTGATCCAATCGGACGATTCGAGAACGAAGAAATCGTGCTCGCTGCCACGATGCGGGCTGACGCTCAAGTCGCGCCGCACCTGGAAGACGCGGCAGTCCGCGATGATCTCTGAGTTTCGACGCCGCCACAGAAGATCGGGCGCTTTGCCGTCGTCGCCGTCCGCTTCGACACCGTTCGCTTCACTGCCCGCGCTCACGCTTCCCACACCTCCACGCTCGCTTCGATCTCCGTCTTCGGGATCAGCGCAGGCCAGTAGGCGACGATCTCTTCGACCTTCGGACGCCCGCCCGCAAAACCCGTCACGCCCGGCGGCCCCGTCAGGATGAGCGGCGCGATCTCTTTCGTGAAGCGTTCGACCGACGCGCGATCCGCGCCGCGCACACCGACGCGCAGTTGCACTTCGGGCAGATCGGGCGAAGGTTCACCGGCGAGTCGCCCGTGCGTTGCGTTTGCGCCGACGAACTCTGTCAGAATTTGATCGAAACGCAAGCCCAGACGTTCGAGCCGCGCGCGCAAAATCTTGTCCGCCGCCTGTGCCTTCGCGTAAGCATCAGGCCACGAATAGACGAGCGTGCCGACAGCCTTGTAGCCCGCCGTATAACTGATCGAGACTTTCAAAAATTCCGTCGCCGGTCGCCCCTTGATGCCGTACACGCGCACGCGATTCGTTCCCGCATCTTCGAGCCGGATCGAGGTGAAGTCCGCGACGCAATCGGGCGTAATGTACTCGTGCGGGTCGCCCATCTCGTAAACGAGTTGTTCTTTGATCGAAGGGATCGAGACGATGCCGCCAGTGCCTTCGTGCTTCGTGACGACGAACGTGCCGTCGGGCGCGGCCTCGACGATGGGGAAGCCTACGTTCGCGAGATCGGGAATCGCTTGCCAATCATACTGGCAGTTGCCGCCCGAACATTGTGCGCCGCATTCGATGATGTGCCCCGCGATAGTTCCGGCTGAGAGCCTGTCCCAATCGTCTTCGCGCCAGCCGAACTCGTGTATGAGTGGTGCGAGCGTCAGTCCCGTGTCGGTTGCGCGTCCGGTGATGACGACTTGCGCGCCCCCGTTCAAAGCTTCGACCATCGGCCACGCGCCGAGATAGACGTTCGCGCTTTGGATCGCGTCGCGCACCTTCGAGAGCGGTTCGCCTGTGTCCATGTTGCGCAGTTCTAGCCCTCGCGACAGGAAATCGTCGAGCCGCCCCATAATGTCGTCGCCTGTCACAGTGCCGATGCGCAGACGCCCGCCAAGTCCGAGTTCGCGCGCCACGTCGCGGACGGCTTCGGCACAGCCCACAGGGTTGACGCCTCCGGCGTTCGCCGTGACGCGTATATTTTTCTCAACGCAGTCGGGCAGAATCTCGCGCATGAGCGGCACGAAGTCGCGCGCGTATCCGGCGCGCGGGTCGCGTGTACGCTGCTTCTGCATGATGGACATCGTGACTTCGGCCAGATAGTCGAGCATCAAATAATCAATCTGGCCGCCTTTGACCTGCCGCACGGGCGCGTCGAGCATGTCGCCCCAGAAGCCCTGCCCGCTCGCGATTCGTATCTTCTCTTTCATCAGTTCCAAGTCCTAAGTCTCAAGTCCCAAGTCTCAAGTCTCAAAGCCGCCTTCGACTTGGGACTTAGGACTTGGGACTTGGGACTTACTTTGCCTCCAAACTAACTACTGCGAGCGCCCGTTGAACGTGAAAACGTGCGTCTCGCCGCGCACGTTCTGGATTCTGAGGCTGCGGCCTTTGTGCCACGCGCGCGTCGAGACGATCGTGGCGGGCAGCGTGTCGCCGAAGCGCATCGAGAGCGCGGTGTAGCCCGGCCAACTGCGAGCGCTGAGCGTGCCGTTTGCGTTGGCCGAACCGGCGCTGATCGTGAACGTGTTGCCCGTGATGGTGAGCGTCGCGTCGCCCGTCATGCCGCCGTCGGGATAGTTAATCTTGCCCGTGTAAGTGCCGGAGAGATCGGCCACGTCGCCGAACGTTCCCATGCCGGGGAAACTGCCCGATTGCCCACCCGACATGTTGGCGTTAGCGTCCGCAGGCATGGACGTGTCGGCGGGCATGTTTGCGTTCGCGTCGGTCATCGTTGCGTCCGCGTTCGCGTTGGCGTTCATGGCGCGACGGCGTGCGCGACGGCGTGCCCTGCGGCGACGCGCACGACGACGCCCCATGTTCGCGTTCATATTGTCGCCCGTAGTGGTCTGCATCGAGTCGTTTGTCGTGCCGCTGTTCGCGTTGTTCGCGTTTTGTGCCGACGCGGGCAGGTCTGCGAAGACGAAGATCGCCGCGACGAACGCGACTAAGAGACAGATCATTTTGCTCTTGATGTTGCTACTCTTCATGGCTATGTCATCCTCCGATGGAATATCACGTCGCACCTCGCTGTAGGCCGACGGCTAAGCGTTTTAGTAAGACGCCAGTTGCGACCAGTCCTCTCCCAGTGCTACGGAAGTTCTACGTCTACCCTCGACGAACGCCGGAGAAACCGGACGACGGAAGCGTCTGTTGCCTGACGCCTGCCGCGCGCCGCACGTCGGTCGCTGGCGCAATCCGCGCGCTGAGCGGCGTCTGGAACAAGCTGCCGTTGCCTCGTCTCGCCCGAAGTTCACACGAGGGGGATGAAAAAATTCCGTGTTAGCTGCTTTAACTTTACGCGTAGTTTCTCACAAGATGGAAACTGTTGCACGAAAAATCGTACAACGGCGACGACCACTGCGCCGCCGCTCGCGCGTCTCTTTACGTTCAAGCGAGCGACGGCGGAAGCACGAAATGACCTAGATGCGGCCCGTCGTAGTTCGCGCTCACACGCAAGGCCAGTTCCAGCGCGTCGCGCGTCTCTTCCGGCGCGATGACCGCATCGACGAACCCGCGCGCCGCCGCATACTTCGCGTCCAACTGCCGCTCGTAGTTTTCGCGCACGCTCGCCATCTCCGCCTGCAAAGCCTCGTCGGGCTGTTTGCCTTCGCGTTTCAACTTGTCGAGTTGCGTGCCGAAAAGCGCGCCGACCGCCGAGTCGCCTTCCATCACGCCCATCCTGCCTGTCGGCCAACTGAAAATGAAATCGGGATCGAAGCCCTGCCCCGCCATCGCGTAGTAGCCCGCGCCCGACGCGTGGTTGATCGTCAAGACGATCTTCGGCACGCTCGCCGTCGCCATCGCTTCGACGAAACGCGCGCCCGCGCGGATGATGCCGGAATGCTCCGCTTCCGCGCCGACCATGAAGCCCGACACGTCCTGTATGAAGACGAGCGGCGTGCGATGGCGATTGCACACGTCTATGAAATAGGCGACCTTCTCGGCGGAGTCCGTGTAGATGATGCCGCCGAACTTTGGCTGGCCGCCCGTCGCCGCGCGAAACATGCCGCGACTGTTGGCGATGATGCCCACCTGTATGCCGCGTATGCGCGCGTGTCCCGTTATCATCTCGCGCGCGTAGTCGGCCTGAAACTCGTCCCAGTGTCCTGCGTCAATGATGCACTGGAGGACTGCGCGCGCATCGTAAGGCTGACGATGATCTTCGGGGATGAGTTCGTAGAGTTCTTCCGCCGAACGCGCCGCCTCCGCGCTCTCTGAGACGGACAACGAGCGCGATTGCGTTGCGGGAAGTTCGGAGACGAACTCCCTGATCTTCGCGATGCACTCTTCGTCGCTCGCGACGCGGTAATGCGCGACGCCGGAAATTTCGTTGTGCGTGCGCGCGCCGCCGAGCGTCTCGTTGTCAATCGTCTGGCCGGTCGCGCCTTTGACGAGGTTCGCGCCGCCGAGTCCCATGAACGAAGTGCCTTCGACCATCACGATGATGTCGGAGAGCGCGGGCAGATAAGCGCCGCCCGCCACGCACGGCCCCATCACCGCAGAGATTTGCGGGACGTGCAGGTAGCGCCGCATGATCGAGTTGTAATAGAAGATGCGCGCCGCGCCGTACTGGCCGGGAAAGACGCCGCCCTGATACGGCAAGTTCACGCCCGCAGAATCCACCAGATAGATGATCGGCACGCGCGAGCGCATAGCGATCTCCTGCGCGCGCAAAATTTTCTTGATCGTCTCCGGCCACCACGAACCCGCCTTCACCGTCGCATCGTTGGCGACGACGACCACTTCGCGACCGCCGACGCGTCCCGTCACAGTCACCACGCCCGCAGCGGGCGCGCCGCCTTCGTATTCGTCGTAAGCGACGAGCAGGCCGATCTCCTGCGCGTATGAGTCGGGGTCTAAGAGTAGCGCGAGGCGTTCGCGCGCGGTGAGTTTGCCCTGCTTGTGTTGCCGCTCGATCTTGTCCGTGCCGCCGCCCTGTCGAAGTTTGGCCGCCAGTTGCTCGTATTCCTCTACGAGTTGGCGCATGCGCGTGCGGCGTTTCTCGGTCGCCGCCTCGCCGCTTTCGGGTAGTGTGTCTGACTTCATCATGCCACGCGTTCGTCCGAGCGTGCGCCGCTGCTTTTCGCGTGCAGACACAACTCGACGGCATCTATTCGCCGCTTAATTTTTGATAACTAATAATGACCCAACATAACACACGGGCACGACGCGAGACAACGCGCCTGTTATGCGGCATCGTGTGCGGAGATTTCGAAGGATATAGCTATAAGAGGTATATGACGGAATATTGAGACCTTAGCGGATCAATTTTATCCGGCGATGGTATTGCACGTACTCAAGTTTTATTTGGTGCGTTTTGGGCGTGCGGATTCTTTGCCCTTTGATAGCTCTTAATGTGTCCCGAAGTTGTGGGCTCAGTGACTCCACCTTTGGCGTGATAACCACTTCATTGTCATCGGAGAGGGAGAAATAACCGGCATCAAAAAGGCTATCATACAAAACAAAGAGGCATAATCCGTTTTTCGGATCGAGACGAGAATCCTTTCGCTCAGACCACGGCACGATATGACTCGCCACTAAAAGTCCCCGCTCTTTTATCCCTGTGAGGCAGCAACGGTGGCCAAAGTTGGAAAGCACTCTTCGTCGAAAGACCGACTGCTTCTGCCTTACCTTGACCTCAATTTTGCGATTCTCAATAGCGTAGTCGTTTTGCTCTTCTTCCGATATGCCCGCGGACTGAGAGCCCTTTAATCCGAGTAAAGATGCCTCGCCGTAGTACGCAGTAATATCAGGCCTGATGGGACAGTTTGTGACCCGGAGTTCGTTATATCGAACGCTGCCAATCCACCGTTCTCTACCCTTAGATAGAAAAGGGGCGCTAAAAATATGCTTAAACGCTCCATATGGAAGGACGAAATAATCGTCCTCAATTTTAGGCGAGCCGAACAGGATCAAATTAAAATCTTCACCGAACTTGCCGAGATATTTTTCCAGTTCGTTTTTGGAGAAATCAAACCAATAATTCGCATCGGGATCGGCCTTTCTTACATAATGCTTTTTCTCTAGCAAGGCTCGATGTTGCATAACCAGATTAGCCATATAATTTTATATTTCCGGGCTTCTAGCCTTCATAGGTTAGACGTTCTATGAAGTTCCCAACACCTTTTTCAACAACGCGTCCACGCTCGCCTTCTCCGGCACGCCTTCGAGTATGGCGACGCGCGTGCCCTGTCGTTCCATGACGATTAGACCTTCGCCCGTCGTGGTGCGCCAGACGCGGCGCGTCTCTGCGGGGACGCTCGCGCGCGTGTCGGCTACTGCCCCTTTGTAGCGCCGCTCGGTGCGTTTGACGTAGGCGTCGAAAAATTCGACGGCGTCCGGCTCTGTGTCCCAAGCAGTCAGTTGCGCGATCAAGACCTCGCGCGTCGAGCGGTTTTCGTAGAGCGCGAAGCGGTCGCCGCCCCATCCGGCGGCGGCCTTCTGCGATTCTTTCTCCGCGCGCAAAAATTCGTCGAGGATTTGGAAATAACTCCACTCGCCGTTCACGTCATAGTCGAGCCGCGCCCAACCTTTGCCTAAGAGGTCTGCGAAGTCCGGCAGGTTCAACTTCACGGGCGCTTCGTGTGCGAAATATTTTTCGGGATGGAGGATTTGTTCGGTTGATTGCGGCAGAGTTTTGTAGGCTTCGGAGATGAGCGGCCAGCCGCCGCGTTTGTAGAGCTGCGAGGTGAAATCCAAACCCTGCTTGTAGGGAAACAGGAGCGACTCGCGCAGGGCGCGCGGCGCGCTCTCGATCTTCTCGGAAGAACTGCCCGCAGCGTTCACCGATTTCATCATCGCGGCGACGCGCTTCAAATCGCGCATCACGTAAAAGGTCATCACGAGCGTTGCGTCGCCTTCGACGAGCGCGTGCGCTGCGAGTTCCGCGTCGGAGTCGCCTTTCGGCCACTTCTCAAGGCGACGCAAGTCGAAGTGTTGATCCTGGAGCGCGTGCGTGAGTTCGTGCGCCATGACGGGCTGCTGGCCGTCGAGGTCAATCCAGTCGGCGAGGTAAAACTCCTGCGTCTTGGGTTCGTAGTAGCCCGCCACCTGTTCGGTCAAAAGCGCGATGAAAAAGGGGCGCATTTCAAAATCGGCGGGCACGAGTCCGAGTCTCTTCAAAGCGAGTTCGCTCGCGCGCAGTTCGGCGGGCGTCGTCTGCTCGTCGAGGTTGCGCACGAGCATCCGCTCGATCTCGGCGCGCGACTGCGCCCCGCTCTTGACCGTGCGCAAAACTTCCAGGCCCCTGATCTGTCCCGTCTCTTTCAAGACTTCGGCGGTCGCGGCCATAACGCTCGCGCTGCGCGGGTTGACGGCGGCGGTCGCCCCTTGCGCGGGCGAGGCTACTTGCGCTGACGCGCCCGTCGTCCACAGACCAGCGGCAACCGCGATGGCGACGAGAGAGGCGGCGCACGTTTTCAGCTGACCCGACTTGTTTCTCTTTGACATCTCGAACCTTTCACTTTTATAGTCCGCAGACACGCGGCTCAGTTCGATAGTGTAGATTGCTCTCCGGCGCGAGGGCAACAGGCAGGAGGCTTTTTTATGACGGCAGAACTCTCTCCTCTGGATGATGGTTTATACGACGTGTGGCACGAAACCAACCTGCGCGTGCGCTACGCGGAGACCGACAGGATGGGCGTCGTCTATCACGCTAACTATCTCATCTGGTTTGAAATCGGGCGCACAGAATTTTGTCGCGCGCGCGGCTTCGCCTACCGCGACATGGAAGAAAACTCCGACGCCTTCCTCGTCGTCGCCGAAAGCTACTGCCGCTACAAAGCCCCCGCCTTCTACGACGACGAACTGATAGTTCGCACGCACATCACGGAACTCCGCCGCCGGAGCGTGCGCTTCGGCTACGAAATCCTGCGCCTGTCGGACGGACTCATCATCGCGGAAGGCGAAACCGGCCACGTCGTCACGGACGGGCACGGGCGCGTCAAATCAATGCCCGAACGCTACCGCGACATGCTCTCCGCCATCCCGGAAGAAGACATACACACTTCTCAACTCCCGCAACGCATCGAACCCGTCCCCGAAGGCAGCGCACCGTGAGACGAAGGGATGAAGGATGAGGGATGAGGGATGAATAAGAAAAGCGTGGTCGCTCAATTCAAGCGACCACGCTTTCTCGTTTGTGTAGGTTGTCTTCTTAAATAATTTACGGCGTCGGTTATTTTACGCCGAACTTGCCGCTCATGAGCGCCGTGCCCCAGTGGATTTTGACCTCGCCCTGTCCCTGCGCGTCGGCCAAACTGATTGTTAACACGTCGAGCGAGTCGGACACCTTCTCAAGTTTGAGCGGCAACTCCGCGACGTAGCCCTCTTTGAGCGGCGGCGCGCCCCACACGCCGGTCTTCGGGTGGAAGGCGAGCGTCCACGCATCCTCGCCCGTGCGTCGCACCCAGAGCGAATATTTACCAGCCTTCAACTCCTTGTCGCCAACCATTAGATCGCCTTCGGTAGTGATCTCCGTCGCCTGATTCGCGCCGACGCGCCAGACCGTGCCGACCGGCGCTTGCGCCAGTAGATCGCGCCCCTTCAAGTTGGGGCGTCCGTAATTGATGGAAATTTTCTTACCCTTGACGGTGGCCTCGGCATCGCCGCGCGAGGCGGGGGCTTCTTTCTGCACCTGCGGGGCGCTAGTGGGCGCAGCGTTGGCGGGCGCGTTGGAATCAGCGGAATTTTGCGCCTGCGACGAGCAAGCGCAGCAGAGCAACAACAAGAACGGTAACAGTGTGCGGGTCTTCATCTAAATCCTCCGTGTCTAATTCGATTCGTGTCGGAAACTTTGCGCCGATTATAACCGGAGCGCGAGGCGTATGACTTGTCGAGACGATAAGGCACGCCGCATCAAGATTCGTGCGGCAGAGAGAGGCGAGAGATTTCGCGCGCGCGACCCGTCTCGTCGTCAACGTCTATGACGCAGGCGCAGATGCGCACGCTGCCCGTCGAATGCTCCGCGCGGCGATGCGTGACGGAAGTGAAGCGCGCGATCACGTCGTCCTTGTCCATGCCGATGACGCCCGCGTAGCTTCCTGTCATGCCGATGTCCGAAAGATAGGCCGTCCCCTGCGGCAGGATGCGCTCGTCCGCCGTCTGCACGTGCGTGTGTGTGCCGACGACAGCCGAGACGCGCCCGTCCAGAAACCATCCCATCGCGCTCTTCTCCGAAGTCGCTTCGGCGTGCATGTCCACAAGTCGCACGCGCACATCAGCAGGAATCGAAGCGACCAACTCGTCGGCGACGCGAAAGGGATCGTCAGACGTGCCCATGAAGACGCGCCCGATGAAATTCAAGACGGCGACGCGCACGCCGTCGCGCGCTTCCCCGATCCACATTCCTTTGCCGGGCGTGCCCGGCGGGTAGTTGGCGGGACGCAGCAGACGCCCGTTGCGTTCGATGTAAGGGATCACGTCGCGCTTATCGAAGATGTGATTGCCGGAGGTCATCACGTCAATGCCGCTCTGGAAGAGTTGGTCTGCGAGCGTGGGCGTGATGGAGAAGCCGCCCGCGACGTTCTCTGCGTTCATCACGGTCAGATCGATACGGTGCTGCTCGCGCAAGTCCTGTATGCGCTCAAGGACGGCCGTGCGCCCCGGCTTCGCCACCACATCCCCGATCATCAAGACTCTCATCCGTGAAACCCCCAAAGACAGTGACGAGTGACAAGTGATGAGTGACAAGTTAAAGCAAAGCAGTTTTTAACTTGTCACTCGTCACTTGTCACTCGTCACTTAAAAAAGAGGCAGAGGGACATCCGCAAGGCCGCTCCGAAGCCGTAATTGAACCTGCACTCAACAGGTGGGTGACCTTTTATGAGCCGCAGCCTTTGGCAGTTCCTTAACAATGAAGGAATGCACTGGCTATCAAAGCGGCGTCGGTCTCCCTTATCAACGGCATTGGCTCAACATGGGAAATCGGTGACGAACCACGCAGAATTAATTCCCTCAGCCGAGCGGGATACTAACATAAATCGGAGGCCGGATTGTCAAATTTCACGCACGAAAAAACGGCTCTCGAAACTTGACAATCCGGCTCTCGTTTTCTTTCCAATTTTATGTAAAAGAGATATTGCTTTGATTGGCGGTTTGTTGTTCGGCGACGGCGCGCGACTTGAGCAGGCGGTCGAGCAGGTCTGCGCATTCGCCGCTGCGCGCGGCGAGTTGCGAGTCGGCTTGTTCGTGCAGACGTTTGAGACGGTGGAGTTCGTCTGCGATGTGGAGCGCGGCGAGGATCGCCACTTTGAGCGAGTCAACGGTGAGCGTGCCCGAAGAGATTTCGCGCATACGGCGATCAACGAACTCTGCGAGTTGCGTCACGTATTCGCTGTCGCCGTCGGAGCGTATGTTGTAAATCTGGTTATAGATTTCCACGCGGATGGTGGGTGTGCCGGGCGAATCGCTGGGGCCTTTGATGGCGCTCATAACTTACTCGTTTCCGCCGCTCATTTTCTGACGGCTTCAGCCATCTCAGGATCGAGCACGGCGATGGCGTCGAGCATCGCTTCGACCTTCATGCGGATCATGTCGCGCTCTGAGAGGAGGCGTTCGACCTGCGTTTCGAGCCGGTCTTTCTCGTCGAGCAAATTGCCCAACTCGCGTCGCGTCGCCGACACATCGCGCTCCAACGCTTCCTTCTCCTGACGCAGCGTCTTCGTCAGTTCGATGGTGCGGTAAATCTTATCTTCTAGGTGTGAAAATTTCTCCAATCCGGTTAATCCGACCATCGCCTCTCCTTCACCACAAAACAGCAATTCAAAATTGCCGACCGATTATGCGACTTCGCGACTCCGAGCGCAAGAGATAAAAAGCAGAGGTTAGAGATCAGAGGTTAGAGGTCAGTTGAAATCAGTTTTGTTTTTAACTAACCTCTAACCTCTGACCTCCAACCCATGCTTTTAACGCTTCAACTGCGCGCCGAATTTCTCTTCCAGAGCGCCGACGATGCGTGCGTGCAGTTCGTCAACTTCTTCGTCGCGAAGCGTCCGATCATCTGCACGATATTCGAGACGGAGCGTGACGGAGCGTTGTCCTTCGGCCACGCGCTCGCCCTCGTAGACGTAGACGAGCGCGACGCGGCGCACATGTTCGAGATTCAACTCAAGCGCGGCGCGCTGCATCTCCCCGAAAGTCACACGACGATCTACGACGAGCGATGCATCGCGCATGACCGAAGGGAAACGCGCGAGCGGCGCATAGCGCACGCCGGATTCGGCAGCGGCGAGCAAGCTGGCGAAATCAACTTCCGCGACGTAGACGGGTTGCTTGAATTTATACGCGGCGGCCACTTGGTCTGCGAGCCTTCCGAGCGTGCCGACCGCGCGCCCTTCGAGCAAAATTTGCGCCGCCTGTCCTTCGCGCAAGTGCCGCGCGCTCGTCGCGGCAAACTCTAAAGAAGCAACGCGCATTGCATCCGTCGCCGATTCGAGCGCGCCTTTCAGATCGTAGAAATCGAGTTCGCGCGATGCGCCCGCGTGCCCTTCTTCGGTCGCCAAGCCCGTCGCGACAAACGCGCAAGCATCTGTCTCTTGCGGCTGCCCGCCCTCGTCCGCGTTGGCCGCGAACACGCGCCCCACCTCGAAGAGTCGCACGTCGCGCGTGCCGTGATTGAAGTTGTGCCGGAGCGATTCGAGCAGACCGGCAAGGAGCGTCGGCCTCATGCGCGACGCGCCTTCGATGATCGGGTTGCCGAGCGTGACGAAGCGCGACGATTCATCCTCGCGCCGCACGAGTCCGGGCAACAACTCGAACTGCTCGTCGTGCTCCGCATCAATGAAGCTGTAGCTCAAAGCCTCGTCGAAGCCGCACGCGTTCAAAGCGCGACGCGCCGCGCGCCTGCGCCCCTCGTGCGCGCGATATTCGCCCGCGACGTTTGAAGCGGGCAGCGCGTCGGAGACTTTGTCGTAGCCGAAATGCCGCCCGACATCTTCGACCAAATCCTCTTCGATACGTATGTCCGTGCGCCAACTCGGACTGACGAAGTTTGCCTTCCCGTCCGCCGCACCAACATTCACATCAGCATTTTGCGTCGCGCCGTCGCCCGAATTTTGCCCCGCGACGCTTGCGCCGTTCTCGTCTGCGCGCTTGATGCCGAGCGCGCCGAGAATGCGTATCGAATCCTGCGGCGGGACATCCAAGCCCGTCAATTCCCTGACGCGCGAGAAGCGCAGAGGGACGATGCGCGGCGCGTGCGTTTGCGCGTAAATGTCTATCGCATCGATGGTCGCCGTGCCGCCCGCCAGTTCCGTGATGAGTGCAACGGTGCGCGCCTGCGCGCGCAACTGTCCCTCCGGATCAACGCCGCGCTCGAAGCGGTCAGACGCCTCGGTCTGCAAACCCAGTGCGCGCGATGTGCGCCTGACGGACGCGGGCGCGAAATGCGCCGCCTCGATCAAAACGTCTTGCGTCGTACCGGAGATTTCCGTCTCCGCGCCGCCCATCACGCCCGCGATTGCAACCGCGCGCACGGCGTCGGCGATGACCAACATCTCCTCGTCGAGTTCGCGCTCCACATCGTCGAGCGTCGTGAGGCGTTCGCCCGCGTGTGCGCGCCGGACGACGAGGCGACGCTCGTTTAATTTCTCCAAATCGAACGCGTGGAGCGGTTGTCCCAGTTCGAGCATCACGTAGTTGGTGATGTCTGCGACGTTGTTGATCGAACGCTGCCCGACGGCCTGCAAACGCTCTACGAGCCACGCGGGCGACGGCGCGATCTGCACACCGCGCACCACGCGCGCCGTGAAGCGCGGGCACAAGTCAACAGCCTGCACCTCGACGGACGTAAAACTCTCCGCCCGTCCATCCTCACGCGCCGCACGCATCGACGGCCAACGCACCTCGCCGCCCGTCATCGTACACACCTCGCGTGCGACGCCCAGATGCGACAACAGATCGGAACGATTCGACAGCACGGCGATCTCCAACACGAAATCACCGCCCGCCGCCGTCTGCACGGCTTCGACTTCAAGCCCGATCATCGTCAGACGCTCGCGCAACTCTCCCGCCGTCAATTCGACGCCCGTCAATTCGCGTAGCCAGTTGTAGCTAATATTCATAAGACAGTGACAAGTGACGAGTGACAAGTGACAAGTAAGAATCAAGGCAAGTTTAAAGACAGGATTGCTGTTTTAACTTGTCACTTGTCACTTGTCACTGTTAGTTAAACTGTTCGAGGAAGCGCACGTCGTTCTCGAAGAGGAGGCGTATGTCGTCGAGGCCGAAGTTGAGCATGCACATGCGGTCTATGCCGAAGCCGAAGGCGAAGCCGGAGAACTCTTGCGGATCGATGTTCACCGCACGCAGGACGTTAGGATGCACCATGCCTGAGCCGCCGAGTTCGATCCAGCCCGAACCTTTGCAGAGACGACAGCCCGCGCCGCCACACTTGAAGCAACTGAAATCGAATTCCGCGCTCGGCTCCGTGAACGGAAAATAGGATGGGCGGAAACGCGTGCGCGTCTGCGGCCCGTAGAGGTGGCGCAGAAATTCCGTGACCGTGCCTTTCAAGTGTCCCATCGTGATACCGCGATCAACGAGCAGCCCTTCGAGTTGGAAGAACATAGGGTTGTGCGTCGCGTCGGGCGTGTCACGTCGGAAGACTTTGCCGGGCGCGATGACGCGAAGAGGCGGACGCCGACGCTGCATCGCATGAATCTGCACGGTCGAAGTTTGCGAACGCAAAGCGTAGCCTTCGGTCGTGTAGAAAGTGTCTTGCGGGCTGCGCGCAGGGTGCGTCGGCGGGATGTTGAGCGCGTCGAAGTTGTAGAAATCCGTCTCGATCTCAGGCCCGTCTTCGACCGTGTACCCAAGCGCCACGAAAATGTCTTCGATGCGCTGCCGCACAATCGTAATCGGATGAAGATGTCCGCGACGCGGGCGACGACCGGGCAGCGTCACATCAATACGCTCCTGCTCGACGCGCAAGTGCGCAACGTGCTCTTCCAGTGTGCGTTTCGACTCTTCGAAGGCTTCGACGATTTCAGCTTCGAGTTGTTGAATCCGCTGGCCGAACGCCGCGCGTTCTTCCGCCGCGACGCGCCCGATCAGTTTCTTCAACCCCGCGAGCGCGCTCTTTTTCCCAGTGTGCCGCGTGCGCAGTTCGGCCAACTCGCGCAAGACCAGTTCAGCCTCCGCAAGTTTCAATTCCTCCGCGCTCGCGCCACGAGTGCGAAAACGCGCGAAGCGTTCGAACTCTTGCTCGAACGCTTCGCGCACAGCCTCCGGCTGTTGCTCCACAACTCCCGAACTCATATCAATCCTCGTGAATCGTGAATCGTAAATTTACGATTCACGATTTACGGCTTTTACGCCGCTGCCTGCTGCTGGTTGTTGTTGATCGCGTTCTTCGCCTGTCCGGCCAGCTCTGTAAACGCTTCCGGCGAATTGGCGGCGAGGTCGGCCAAGACTTTCCGGTCGAGTTCGATGCCCGCGACTTTGAGGCCGTGCATGAACTGCGAATAGTTGAGGCCGTTCAAGCGCGCGGCTGCGCCGATGCGCACGATCCAGAGACTTCGGAAGTCGCGCTTCTTGAGTTTGCGACCCGTGTAGGCGAAATTCAGACCGCGCTCGACAGACTCTTTGGCCGAACGATAAAGTTTCGACTTCGTGCCGCGATAACCCTTCGCTAATTTAAGTATCTTCTTGCGCTTTTCCGTGCGCTTATTTCCACGTTTTGCCCTCGGCATATTATTTCCCTCCTAAAAATTCAGTGACAGGTGACAAGTGACAGGTGACAAGATGGAAGACAAGTTTTTGTTTTAACTTGTCACCTGTCACTCGTCACTCTCTTAGCCTCTTCCGTAGGGCAGCATATCCTTGAAGCGCTGCTCGTCTGACTCGGACACGAGCGTATCAATGTCGAGATGGCGTTTACGTTTCTGCGTCTTGCTGGTCAGGATGTGGCGCGCGTGCGAGTGGCCGCGCTTGAACTTGCCCGACGCGGTCGTGCGCACGCGTTTGGCCGCGCCCTTGTGTGTTTTGAGTTTTGGCATAATAAATAACTGCTCCTTCGTAACAAAATATCTTACTGCGACGGCGCATCGCCGCCGTCCGGTTTCGTCTCGGTCGCTATCGGCAAAGTCTGCGCGGCAGGTTTTGCGCCGCCGCCGCCTTCCGGTTTCGCGCCGCCACCACCGCCGCCGCCCGCGCTCTTCTGCTTCTTGGGCGTGAAGATGAAGAACATCTGGTTGCCCTCCATGCGCGGTCGCGATTCGACTTCGCCGAATTCGGCTAAATCTTTCTCCAAGCGTTGCAGCAACTCCGCGCCGAGTTCGCGGTGCGTGATCTCGCGCCCGCGAAAGAAGATCGTGGCTTTAACTTTGTCGCCGTCCGTCAACCACTCGCGCGCGTGCTTCATCTTGAAGTTGTAGTCGTGGTCGTCCGTGCCCGGACGAAACTTCACTTCCTTGACGGTGATCGTGACCTGTTTCTTCTTCGCCTCTTTCTGCTTCTTGCTGTTCTCATACTGGAACTTGCCGAAGTCAATGATGCGACAGACGGGCGGATCGGCTGTCGCCGCCACCTCGACCAGATCGAGACCCTTATCGCGCGCCATGCGTATGGCGTCGCGCGTGTTCAAGATGCCGAGTTGCTCGCCATCGTCGCCGATGACGCGCACTTCCGGCACGCGTATCCGATCGTTGATGCGCGCAGATGGTGTCCGGCGTGTGTCAGGGCGCTGTCCGCGCCCGCGAAAACTTGGTGAGATTGCTCCACCTCCTGAGTTAAAAGTCTCAAGTCTCAAGTCCCATGTCTCAAGTCTTTGTATTTGACTTGGGACTTGAGACTTGGGACTTGGGACTTAAGTATTCGTCAAAGCGCGCGAACTGACGAGGCTGCGCGCCATCTGTTTGAAATCTTCCGTTGACATCGAACCGAGATCACCACGCGCTCGTTCGCGCACGGCGACGTTGCCTTGCTCCATCTCGCGGTCGCCGAGCACGAGCATGAACGGCACTTTCTGCAACTGCGCGTCGCGTATCTTCGCGCCGACCTTCTCGCTTCTCGTGTTCACTTCGACACGCAAGCCCGCCGCGCGCAGTTCTTTAGCGACGTTCTCGGCATACTCGTTGATGCGATCCGTGATCGGAAGCACGGCGACCTGTACGGGCGAGAGCCACAGCGGGAATGCGCCCGCGTAGTGTTCAATCAGGACGCCGAAGAAGCGTTCGATTGAACCGAACAGCGCACGATGCACCATCACGGGGCGATGCCGGTTGTTGTCCTCGCCGATGTACTCAAGCTCGAAGCGTTCCGGCAAGTTGAAATCCCATTGCACCGTGCCGAGCTGCCACAGACGCCCGATGGCGTCTTCTATCTTGAAGTCAATCTTCGGCCCGTAGAAGGCCGCCTCGCCTTCGATGCGTTCGTATTGGACGCCGCGCGCATTCAAAGCAGCGGCGAGTTCGCTCTCGGCCTTCGCCCAATCCTCTTCCGCGCCGAGATAATTCTTGTTCGTCTCATTGCCCTTGACCGACAACTCGAACTTGACCTTCTCGAAGCCGAACTTGCCGAGCACCTCTACGACGAAATCCACGCAGTCGCCGATCTCTTTGCGCACCTGTTCGGGCGTGCAGAAAAGATGCGCGTCATCAACGGTGAAACCGCGCACGCGCATCAAGCCGTGCAGCGTGCCCGAAAGTTCCGCGCGATAGACCGTTCCCATCTCCGCGTAACGCTGCGGCAGATCGCGATAAGAGCGTTGCTGCGACTTGTAGATGCCGATGTGAAACGGGCAGTTCATAGGCTTCAAGCGAAACTCCGTCTCTTCGAGTTTCGTCGGCGCAAACATCGAATCGCCGTAGTTACCCTCGTGCCCGCTCAGTTGCCACAATTCGCGCTTCGCGATGTGCGGCGTGTAGACGAAGCTGTAGTTGCGCTTGACCAACTCCTCGTACAAATAATCTTCCATCATCTTCCGAATCATCGCGCCCTTCGGATGCCAGAAGATCAAGCCTTGCCCGTAAGCGTCTTGAATCGAGAACAAGTCGAGTTCGCGTCCCAGCCGACGATGATCGCGCCGCTCGGCTTCTTCGCGTTGCCGCTGCCACGCGTCGAGTTCTTCCTGCGAGAAGAAAGCCGTGCCGTAGATGCGTTGCATCTGCGCGTTTTCTGCGTCGCCCATCCAGTACGCGCCGGAGAGCGTGAGCAGTTTGAAGGCTTTCAACTTGTTCGTGTTCGGCACGTGCGGGCCGAGACAGAAATCTATGAACGGCGATCCGTCTATGTAATAGACGCTGACCATCTCGCTGCCTTTGTCCGCGACCAACTGGCACTTCAGAGGCTCGCCGCGCTCCTCGAAGATGCGCAGCGCGTCCGTCTTCGGAATCTCTTCGCGGCGATACGCGAGATTGCGCTTGGCTATGTCGCGCATGCGCTTTTCGATGACGGGCAAATCTTCTTCCGTCAACTGGCGCGGCGCGATCACGTCGTAGAAGAAACCGTAGCGAGGGTCGTCAAGAAGCGCGGGGCCGATGCCGAGTTGCGTGCCCGGAAAAAGGTCTAGGACGGCTGCGGCCAGAAGGTGCGCCGTCGAATGGCGCAGCACATCTAACCCATCGCGCGTCTGCGGCAACACCGGCTCGATCTCGACGGTCGCAGTGCTGTTGCCGCTGTCGTCGCCGTTCGCGCCCGCACGCTCCAACTTGAACGCGAGATCAACTTCGCGCCCGTCAACTTTCGCCGCGAGCGCCTGCTTCGCAGCGTCGCGGTCAAGCCGCTTCAAAGCCTCGCCCACGCTCACGCCCGCGGGCAACTGCAACGCCTGCGAGCCTTCTTTCAGTTGTACGTTTACTTCACTCATCGCCTGTCATCTCCGCGAAAGTCTTAAGAGCCTTGTGCGTGCTATGCATATAAATGACAAAGCACAACGCGCCCGCACGGTCTCCAGGGTTGGAAGAAAAACCCGTCTCGGACACGAGCGGCGGCCTTCGCGGAAGCAAAAGCGTCTACTTCGATTCTGAATTTTCGCGTTCGTCTTCGGGGAAACGAACAAATTTGAGATCGGATTCGACAGAAGCGCCTTTGCCGCCATGACGCCGCCAGACGTGTGTGGCGGGTCGGTGGTGATTAGAATCGAAACGTAGTTCGAGTTCGCGTCAACATAAAAGCAAAGGTCTTCCGGAGCTCACTGTCGAAAATCGGAAATTAAAAGTCACGTACGGAATAAAATTCCGCCGCGACTTTTAAGTTAAAACCAACGTGTGGATTGTAACAAGTCACATCTGAAAAGCGCAAGCGACCGAGCGTGTAGCAGTTGCTGCTAACGTCAACCGTGTCAACGAAACTCAAAACATCTTCGATGCTGTCGCAGTCCCTTCGGACTTTTCGACGAATCCTCCAGCGTAGGTCACAACGCACGTTGCCACGTCGGCGGAACGCTGCGCGGCGGCGATGCCTGCGATGCGGTGGTTCGCGTTGAAGATGTTGAGGCGGTGGCCGCGACCCGCGACGCCGTCGTCTATGATCATTCCGAGCACGGCCTCGCGCGCGCTGTTGCTGGCGTAGGCGATATTTTCGCCGAGCGCCAACTGCCAGTTGCCGTAGCGGCTGACCCTCTGTTCGGGCAGGCTGCCGTCCGTCCCCTTGTGCCCGTTCGTGCCGCCCATAAGCAAATCTTTGACGTGATCCTTCGCGCCGAGGCACATCCCCTTCGAGATTTCTAGCGGCGGCAGCGGCTTCACCTCGCTCAGGAACTTAATCGCCTCGTCCACCACGCTCGCGCCCTCCTTCAAAGTAATGTTTCTCGCGCCGCCGAGTTTGATCTGGTTGCCGGAGATAGTTTTCCTGGCCTCTTCGAGCAGTGTCGCGTAGCGGCGCGGGTCTGTGCGCGCCAGATTCAACTCATCCAAAACTTGCTTCTCCGTCGGCGACAAATAGCTCGCAGTCATCGTGCGCACGTCGCCACCGGCCTTACCCAGCAGCGCCTTCCCGGGCAGCCGTATGTAATTTGAAATGCGTGTGCTCTGCCAGACGAGCAGGCCGAACATCAGAAGCAGGAGGCAAGCGAAAGAGGCGACGAGTTTTCGTTTCATGGGGGTTATTGAAACTCCTATCGAGCAGTCTATTGACGCGCATGTGACTCACACGCGCGGGCGGATTGTTGATTCGGGAAACATTTACGGCGAGCGGGCGTCGTTCGGCTACACTTCCTTTCGGATTGGTCACGCACGATATACCGCGCCGCAAACACTGTCAATAGCTGTGCGCAAAGACTCAGGCGGGACGCGAACAAGGAGGCACAGTAGAGAATGTCGAGAATAGAGACAGACGACAAAGGGGGGCGGCGCGCGAAAACAGAAACGGCAGGACAAAACCAGAGTTTCATCCTGCTGCTGCGAAATTTTGGTAGGCTCGTGGGGATTTGAACCCCAGACCCCTACCGTGTCAAGGTAGTGCTCTACCCCTGAGCTACGAGCCTACAACTACCAACACCAATCATTTCAAACACTCCGAAAACGAACTCGTAAAGTAACAAACGCCTCTCGCCCCTGTCAAGCAACGCGTCTCCACTCCAAAATCACCGCACACATTCTTAATGCTCCTCAATTAACAATCCTCACGCCGCACTATTTACACGCAGTTTTCTCAGTATAATTCACCGGACGCGTCTCCTGCCGCTCTATTGCGGAGTAATGTCTTTACAAAGGCTGTCCTGAGAAGGAATCTGTTGCGATGTCCGGTAGAGCGAAGCGGGTTCTCATTTACACGGCTTCGTTGTTGACTGCGCCGTTACCGATGATGCCTTACGTGAAGGGTACGCGTGAGTATGTTCTGGCGATTATGGTGTGCGGCGCAATTTTGACTCTTTCGAGTTTCTATGTCGTACGGGGTGAGTTGAAGCTTAAAGCACGCGGCCTAGTTGGTAACAAGTTGCTGGCGGCGTCGCTCATTACGCTAGTGTTCGGGATGTCAATGCTCGTCGGTTCTATTGTGTATCTTAGCCGGCTCTAAGCCTGTTCGGTAAATGTCGAACTATGTCCTGGATCGACGGGCGGCTCAATTCATAAGTGACGAATAACGCCTGGCTCTCACGTTAAATTTCTGATCGAAAAGATACTTGTACACTCTGCCCTCACTCTCTTCTACCGAATCTAACCATCGCCTCCTAAAATTTTAGTTGACAAAAATACCGGACGGGCGTAGTGTCCTAAAAACTTAGGAGACGGGACGGATGCCGAGGAAAAAGAACGAACAGTTGACGCCGCTGGAACTGGAGATCATGAAAGTCCTGTGGGAGACGGGGCCGGCCAACGTGCAGACCGTGCAGCAGGGCTTGGAGCGCGAGTTGGCTTATACGACCGTGCAGACGATGCTCAATGTGCTGCACCGCAAGGACAAGGTCACGCGCGAGTTGAAGGAGAAGGCTTATTTTTATCGTCCGGCGGTAAGCCGTAGCCAGGTGATGAAGCAGACGGTCGGCGACCTTGTTGACCGCATGTTTGGCGGCTCGGCTGAGAATCTGGTGATGAGCCTGCTGGAGACGCGCCGCATCACGCCGGAGACGCTCGCGCGCCTGAACGCTGTAATAGACGGGGAGGCAAAAGATGAGCGCGATAAATGAATTTGCGTTGACCTTCCTGCTCAACGCCGTCTGGCAAATCGCCGTCGTGACGCTCGCCGCCTGCGTGTGTGCGCGCTTCCTGCGCGATGCGCCCGCACGCTTCCGCCACGCGCTCTGGGTGTCGGCGCTCGCGCTCGGCATCGCTTTGCCCGTGTGGAGCGGGTTCAACTTTAGCGTCGATGCGAAGGAGAGGCTTTCGACTCCGCCGACAAACGTGCGCGAGAGCGCCGCACCCGTCGTCGTGTCTCCTGCGACGCAACAAACAAACGGCTCGGTCGCTCAGTCTCAAAGCGTCTCTCCGTTTGAAAGTCTCTTGCAGAAGCGTCGGCAGACGTTACCGTCGATGCCGCCCGTGACCTTCGCCGTCCTGTTCGCCTACGCGCTTTTTATGCTCTACCGTCTGAACGCGCTCAGGCGCGCGTGGCGGCGAACGCAAGACATCCGCCGCACAGCTTACGCACGCGAAATTCCGGACGAGATGAAGCGTGTGGCGGCGCATTGCGGCGGCTTGTTTAATTTGAAGAACGTGCGCGTTGAGTGTTCCGCGAAAGTGGACGCGCCGGTCACAATCGGTTGGCACGCGCCGGTCATCATTCTGCCGGAGAGTTTCTTCGCAGCGGGCTTGACGGCGGAGACGCTCGCCTCAGTTCTCGGACACGAGATGGCACACATCGCGCGGCGCGATTTCCTGCTCAACCTCATCTACGAAGTCTTGCGCCTTCCGATTTCGTTTCACCCGCTCGCTCACCTCGCGACGCGACAGATCAATCGAACCAGAGAGCTTGCCTGCGACGAACTGGTGGCCGGACGCGTCATTGCGGCTGACGCTTACGCGCGTTCGCTCGTGCGCATGGCGAGTTCTCTCACTTCCCCTGCCGGACACGCTTACAGCTTAGGCGTGTTCGACGCAGACATCCTGGAGGAACGTGTGATGAGACTTATCAAAAACAGAGCGCGCATGAGCGTGCGCGCCGGAAGAGTTGTCATGGCGGCGAGTTTCGCTTTGTTGCTCGCAGCCGCGCTGACCACTTCGGTCTTCTCTCTGGGTTTCCGTTCCGCAGAGAATAAAATCACGGCGGCGGCGCAGGAGCAACGGACGCCGCAAGCGCAAGCCGACGTTGCGGAGAAGATCAAGGCACTGGCCTCAGCCGATGCAAACACGCGTGCGGCGGCGGCATGTGCGCTCGGACACATCGGACACAAAGGCGCGTCGGCAGCGATACCAGCGTTGATTCAGATGCTCGGCGACGATGCGGCAATAGAGCCTTTCAAGTGTTGGGGTGAGAACGGCAGCACCTGGACTCCAGCACTGGCGATATTCAAGCAGGCGTCTCCCGGCGAAGAGGCCGCGATTGCGCTGGCAGCGTCGGGGCAAAGCGCCGTCGAGCCTCTGATCGCCGCGCTCGGCCACCCAAGTGCGAGCGTCAGACGAAACGCCGCGTGGGCGATTGGCGAAGTCACAGGCGGCAGGATGATCAAGCGCGAAAGCGCCGTCGAGCCTTTGCGTTCGGCTTTAAGCGACGGAGACGAGTGGGTGCGGGCGGCGGCGGCGCGTGCGCTCGGCGAGATCAACGATAATCGCGCGGCTGAGAGTTTGATCGCCGCGCTTGCGGACGGCAGCGCGCGTGTGCGCGAGACGGCGGCGTGGTCTCTGGGCGAGATGAAGGAACGGCGCGCGGTGCAAAGTCTGGGCGTGATGCTTTTGAAAGACGAGCAACCGGACGCACGCGCGATGGCTGCGTGGGCGCTCGGCGAGATTCAAGACCCGAAGGCCGTCGAATCTTTGCAGGCGGCGCTAAACGACACGGAACCGCGCGTCAGGGCGAAGGCAAAATGGGCGCTCTCGGAAATCTTGCCTGACGATGACACGGATGGGTCTGAAGAGGACTCACAGATGTAGAGTGTGGCGCACGTATAAAGGAGTGACCCATTTGAGAAAGCCGTTAATCGCTCCGTTGATACTACTGCTCATTCTGCCGCTCACGTGGGTTGGCGGCGGGCAACAAACAATCGAAGGCGCGTCTGCCCGCCGCCAAACTTATGAGTTCGCGAACGGTCGCTGGTTCGACGGGCAGAAGTTCGTCGCGCGCAAGTTTTATACGGTCGGCGGACTGTTGACTTCAAAGAAGCCCGCGCGCGTTGATTCCGTTATTGATCTTGCGGGAAAGTTTATCGTGCCGCCCTTCGGCGAGGCTCACAATCACAACGTCGATTGGTCGGACGCGGAACAGTGGGCGCGCGTCAAGCGCATGTATCTCGAAGGCGGCGTCTTTTACGTCAAGAATCCGGCCAACCTCCCCAGAGCGCGCATGCCGCTGCTCGCGGGTTTGATAAACGTACCGACGAGCATCGATGCCGTCTTCGCAAACGGCGTGCTGACCGCTACGGACGGGCACCCGCTCGATCTGGTGCGGCGCAACATCGCGCGCGGCGGGATGCTCGAATCGGACTTAGACGGCGGCTTCTGCTGGATCATAAACAACGTCGCCGATCTCGACAGCAAGTGGGAGGGGATCAAGGCGGGCAAGCCGGACTTCATCAAGACGATGCTCATCTATTCGGAGGAGTACGCGAAGCGCAAGGACGACAAAAAATATTTCTCCTGGAAGGGACTCGACCCCACGCTCCTGCCCGACATCGTTCGCCGCGCGCATCGTGCAGGCTTGCCCGTCACCGCACACGTCGAGTCGGCGACAGATTTTCATAACGCATTAATCGCGGGCGTTGACGAGATCAACCACACGCCCGGTTTCAGGCCTGAGTATAACGACTTCGCCAACTACAAGGATTTGTCGCGCTACGAGATAACGGGCGCGGACGCGCGCCTCGCCGCACGCCGTCGCGTCGTGGTCGTCACCACGCTCGGCACAACCATCAACTGGGCGCTTGACGATAAACAGAAGTCGCCGGAGACGCGTGTACGCGTGCGCGATCTGCTCGTGCGCAACCTGCGCCTGTTGAAGAAACACGGCGTCCGAATCGCGGTCGGGAGCGACAGTTTCCGGCAAACGTCCGTGCCCGAAGCCCTGAGTTTGTCGCGCCTTCGCGCCTTCGACTCGCTCACGCTGCTCAAGATGTGGTGCGAGACGACGGCTGCGGCCATCTTCCCCGCACGCAAGATCAGTCATCTGAAAGATGGCTACGAGGCGAGCTTTCTGGCCTTGAGCGCTGACCCCCTACAGGACTTCACAAACGTCCAGAAGATCGAGCTACGCGTCAAGCAAGGCGAAATACTGTCGCTGGAAAAGTGACATAATTTCTCGCACACGCCAAACTTTGTAAGCTCATCGCAGAGAGATAATCCACGAAATCACACGAAACAACACTAACTATCTTCGTGTTGTTTCGTGTGATTTCGTGGATATGTTTTGTCAGGTGCTTTTAATATCTCCGAGTTTATTTCGCGCTCACGCGCTGGCGGCTTCGGCGGCGACGCGTTCCCACTCTTCGTAGAGCGAGCGCAGGCGTGCGTCCGCCTGCTGGTATTCGTCGTTGAGCGCGACGACGCGGCTGGCATCGCGTGCGACTTCGGGGCTTGAGAGTTCTTCGGAGAGCGCGGCGAGTCGGCGTTCAACTTCCGCGATCTCGCTTTCGAGCATTTGCGGCGTGCGCGCTGCGGCGGAAGTGTTCGACTTCTTCTTGCCGCCTTTGCCTTCGGAGGATTTTCCCTTGCGTGAAGCATGCCCGCCGTCCTCAGAAGATGCGGCGCGTGCGGGAGTCTTCGCGGCAACGGGCGCGTTTGCCTGTCTTTCCTGTGCTGCCTTTGCGGTCGCGGCTTCGGCGCGTGTGAGCGCCTTCCAGTCGTGATATTCGGTGTAGTCGCCGTCGTAGTGTTCGGCTGCGCCGACGCCGTCGAGCGCGAGTATCTGCGTGGCGACGCGGTCGAGGAAGTATCGGTCGTGGCTGATGGTGATGATCGTGCCTTCGTAGGCGTCGAGCGCTTCTTCGAGTGCTTCGCGCGAGGGGATGTCCAGATGGTTCGTCGGCTCGTCGAGCACGAGGACGTTCACGCGCGAATAAATCAACTTGGCGAGCGCGAGCCTTCCCTTCTCGCCTCCCGAAAGATCGCGCACATGTTTATAAACGTCGTCGCCGACGAAGAGAAACTTCGCGAGGAAGCCGCGCAGTTCGCCCGCCGTCACGGTCGAAGGTGCGACGCGGCGCAGTTCCATGATGATCTCGTTGCGGTCGTCGAGGTCGTCGAGTTGTTGCGCGTAATAACCGATCTGAACTTTCGTTCCCCAGCGCGCCTCGCCCGCGAGCGGTGGCAGTTTATTCAAAAGCGTCTTGATGAAAGTGGTCTTGCCCGAACCGTTCGGGCCGATGACGCCGAGCGCTTCGCCGCGCGTGAGCGTAAACGTGATGTCTGTGGCGAGCACTTTGCCGGGATAGCCGACCGAGAGGTCTTTGACGATGAGCGTCTGGTTGCCCGTGCGTTCGATGCCCTTCAACTGGAAGTTGCCCTGCGACTGATCCGCGCGCACCGCTTCAACACGCTCCATTTTTTGCAACATCGTGCGGCGCGACTTGGCCTGTTTAGTCTTCTGCCCCGCGAGATTGCGGCGTATGAACTCTTCGGTCTTGGCGATGAGGTGCTGCTGGTTTTCGTAAGCGCGCCGCTGCGCCTCGCGCCGCTCCTCGCGCTCGACTAGAAACGCGGAATAGTTGCCGTTGTAACTGACGGCCTTACCGTTTTCGACTTCGACGATGCGACGGCACGAGCGATCCAGAAAATAACGGTCGTGCGAGATGATGACGTAGGCCGACGCGTAACTTGCCAGATACTCTTCGAGCCATTCGACTCCGGCAACGTCCAGATGGTTCGTCGGCTCGTCGAGCAAGAGCACGTCGGGTTCGGCAAGTAACAAGCGCGCCATGCCGAGCCGGTTCTTCTGCCCGCCCGAAAGTTTCTCTACGTCCAATTGCCACATCTCGCGCTCGAAACCGAGACCGAACAAAATCGCCTCGGCGCGCGCGGCATACTCGAAGCCGCCCTCGCGCTCGAACTCGTGTTGGAGGTCGCTGTAGCGTTCGAGCACTGCGTCGAGGTCGTCTGTCGCTTCGGCCATGCGGTGTTCGAGTTCGTGCATCTCGTGCTCGATCTGTTGGAGGCGACCGAAGGCCGCGAGCGCAGATTCGTGTACGGTCATGCCCGCCTCGAAATCAACGTGTTGTTCGAGCAAGCCGAGATTGAGGCCGCGCGCGCGCACCACGTCGCCGCTGTCGGGCGTCTCCTCGCCCGCGATCAGACGGAACAGAGTGGTCTTGCCCGCGCCGTTTCGACCGACGAGGCCGACGTGTTCGCCCGGATTGATCTGGAGCGACACGCCGCGCAACACGTCCTGCGCGCCGTAAGACTTATAAACATCGGAGAAACGAAACAGCATAGAACAGTGACAAGTGATGAGTGACGAGTTGGTAAATTGTAAATCGTGAATCGTAAATAGAGAAAAGCAGATTCTATTTACGATTCACGATTCGTAGTTCAAACGGCGAAGCAACGCGCGGCGTTGGCTTACTTGCTATTACTGTTCGCCGCTTTAGTGTTTGAAGCTGCGGGACTCGCCGCAGTGGTCGCGGGCGAAGACGAGGCCGCCGGGCTCGGACTGGCCGACGCCGGACTCGCGTTAGGCGTCGCCGATGCCGCCGGGCGGCTTCCGGCGGGACGCAGGCTGCTCAGAGAAGTCGAACTGTTGAGCATGTCCTGCGCCAGATTGTTCGTGATCTTCGCCTCGCGCATGGCGACTTCGAGCATCGCGGCATTCAAAATTTGCTTGCGCTGGTTGAGGATGTTGTCGGTCGCATCCTTACGCACGTCCGGATTGTCGAGCGTCAGGTTCTCGCTCTGCAAACGCCGCTCCGTCAGCTTGAAGATCGTCCAGCGCCCGCTGCTCTGTATAGGCTCGGTTCTGCCGCCGACTTCCATCCCGCTGAAAAGTTTCGAGATCAAATCCTGCGGGAAGCCGCTCTGCTTGAGTTGATCTTCGGTGAAGAAGCCTATGTCGCCGCCGCGCGGCACGCTCTGCGGGTCTTCGCTCTGCTCGCGCGCGACCGTGGCGAAGTCTGCGCCGCTCTTCAAGCGTTGATTGATAATGTCAATTTTGTTCTTGGCTTCGATGTCGCCTTTGGCATCGTTCGACGCGCCGTTGTCAGCAGGGTCAACGACGATGGCGGAGAGCGCGACGCCGCGTGCGCTGACGTAGCGCGCCTTGTTATTGTTGTAAAAGTCTTCGACTTCCTTGTCGGTCGGCGGCTCGATCTTGGCGGCGGTGCGGTCGAGAAGTTTTTGAATCGCCAACTGGCGGCGCGCGATGTCGCGCATGGCCTCTTCCGTCTGCCCCGATTCCTTGAGCGCGCGCTGGAACGCTTCCTGCGTGCCGAGTTGCTGCTTCTGCTCGTTGATGATCTGCGTCACCTCTTCGTCCTTCGGTATGAGGTTCTCTTTCTCTGCGCGCTGGTAGAGCACCTCGCGGCGGATCAACTCATCGAGCACCTGCAAACGACCGGCGGCCAGTTCGAGTTGCGACATGTCGGAAAACTGCACTTGCTGGCTCTTGGCCTGTTGCTCAAGAATCTTGTCAACGTCGGTCAACATGATCTTTTTGTCGTTGACCGACGCGGCGACGGCTGTCCCTTTGCCGTCCCCGCCGCCCTTGGTGCGGTCGCAGGCGACGAAAGCAACCGCGAGTGAAATAACGACGGCGAGAAGGCTAAACTGTTTGGCGGCTCTATACACTTTGGATTTCTACTCCTTCAACTTTTCTGTGATGACTCAATCGAACTCACGCGCTCACTATATACTTTGCGCGCTTGACCTGTGGTAAAACTGTTTGCTATAAATTTTGGTTTCCCGCGTGCCTCAAGTCCTCTCTGTGTGAGCTGGCGTTTGGCAATGCGCGCTTTTTACTATTCGGAGGTACTTAGGCAATCATGGCAAAACGATGCGAAGTCTGCGGCAAAGGCCCGCAATTCGGTAACAACGTCTCCCACGCGAACAATCGCACCCGCCGACGTTTCAATCCCAACCTGCAAGAAATTCGCGTGCAACGCCCGCAAGGCGGAAACGTCCGCATGAAGGTCTGCACCACTTGCATCAAGGGCGGCAAAATAGCGAAAGCGGCTTAACTACAGTGACAAGTGACGAGTGATAAGTGACGAGATAAAACAAAATCCTTGTCTTTAGCTTGTCACTTATCACTCGTCACTTGTCACTGTTTTAAGAGCTATCACTTCAATTTCGATGCGCGCGTCGCGCGGCAGACGCGCGGCCTCGACAGTCGAACGCGCTGGCGGTTCGCTCGAAAAGAAGCGACCGTAAACTTCGTTCATCGCTGCGAAGTCGCCCATGTCGGCGAGAAAAACGGTCGTCTTCACCACTCCGTCCAATCCTGTCCCCGCTGCCTTGAGAACCTCCGCGAGATTGCGCAAAACCTGTTCGGCCTGCTCCGCGATACCGCCTTCGACGAACACGCCCGTCTTCGGATCAATCGGAATCTGCCCCGACGTGAACACGAAATCGCCAACGATGATGGCTTGCGAATAAGGGCCGATGGCCTGCGGCGCGGTCTCTGTTGCGACGATCTCCCTCACGGTCTGCACATCCTTTTTTCAGTCTCGCCAAGCAAATTGCGCATTGTAACAAAAACTCCGCCGCTAGACCAACGCAGGCGCACGTTAGCGACCGCTCTCTAGCGGCCACGCGTTAAAGACCAGCAGCAAAAACAGACTTAAATATTACAGATGACTTTTAAGGCGTGCCGGATGCTTGGGCGATAATTTATTGCACGGCGACGGGAAGCGTTCCGGCTTTCGCGCGAAACCCACACGCCCTTGCTCGCGCATGCGTCGTCAGGCCGCGCCCTGCAACCGCTCAACGTCGAGCACGCCGGGGACGCCCTTCACCGCGCGTATCACTTTATCCAGATGCTTCACGTCGAAGACCTCGACCGTGACCTCTATGCGCCCGTGATTGTCCGATGCGATGGAGGCGCGCGCGTCGCGTATGCCGGTCTTCATGTCGGAGATCGCGCTCGTGATTCCGGCGATCATGCCTGTGCGGTTTTCCGTGACGGCGAGGAGTTTAACGGCATAGGCAGCGTGCTCGCTCTTGCCCGCCCATTCGACGGCGACGATGCGCTCCGGGTTGACCATCAACTGCTGCACGTTCTTGCAACGTTCTGCGTGTACGGCGACGCCCTTGCCGCGCGTGACGTAGCCGATGATCAGCTCGCCGTGTACGGGATTGCAGCAGCGTGCGCGCGCCACGAGCAGATCGTCTATGCCGCGCACGACGATGGCATCGTCGCCGAGGCGTATGAGTCGCTTGACGGCCTGCACGCTCGTGCGCAGGCGCGACTCTTTCTTCACGTCGAGTTCGGCGAATTTTTCGGGGCCGAGATATTTCGAGATGACGTTGCGCGGGACGAGTTTGCCGTAGCCGATGGCGGCGAGCAGGTCGTCAACGCGCCCGTAGCCATATTCGTTCGCGATCTTTTTGAAGTCGCCGTTCGTGTCGCTCAAGAGTTTCTTGGTGGAGAGTTGGAAGCGCGCGGCCTCTTTCTCAAATAGCTTCCGCCCGATCTCGATTGATTCGGTGCGCTGCTGTTCGGCGACCCAGTGACGCACGCGGTTGCGCGCCTTCGAGGTGACGACGAAGTTGAGCCAGTCACGCGACGGCGTAGAGTTGGGCGAGCGTATGATCTCGACCACGTCGCCGTTCTGGATGGGCGTCCGCAAAGGAACAATGCGACCGTTGACGCGCGCGCCCGTGCAGGTGTTGCCGACTTCGGTGTGAATCGTGTAGGCGAAATCGACGGGGGTTGCGCCGCGCGGGAGCTGTATGATCTTGCCCATCGGCGTGAAGGCGTAAACGTCGCGCGGGTAGAGATCGAGTTTGAGCGATTCGAGAAAATCGCGCGAGTCTTTCACTTCCTGCGTCCACTCGATGAGCGAGCGCAGCCACTGGAACGCCTCGTCGTCTTCGTGCGCGCCGCGTTTGCCTTCCTTATATTTCCAGTGCGCGGCGACGCCCTCTTCGGCGATGCGGTGCATCTCGTCTGTGCGAATCTGCACCTCGAAGGGCTGCCCTTCCGTGCCGATGACGGAGGTGTGGAGCGATTGATAGAGATTGTCGCGCGGCGTGGCGATCCAATCTTTGAAGCGACCGGGCAGGGGCTTCCACATGTTGTGTATGACGCCGAGCGCGGCGTAGCAATAACGCACCTCGTTCGGCAGGATGACGCGCGCGGCTACAAGGTCGTACACCTGATCGAGTTCGATCTTCTGCCGACGGAGTTTCTTCCAGATCGAATAGAGACGTTTGACGCGACCCTCGACGCGTATGTAAGGCACGTCGGCCTCGCGCAGTTTCTCTTCGATGCGTGCGGTTGTGGAGTGGAGGAATATTTCATGTTCGGCGCGGCGTTGTTCGAGTTGGGCTGTGAGCGTGCGATAGTCTTCGGGGTGAAGATGTTGGAAGGCGAGGTCTTCTAGTTCGCTTCGGAGTTTGCCCATGCCGAGGCGGTGTGCGATGGGGGCGAAGATGTCGAGCGTCTCCTGCGCGATGCGCTGGCGTTTTTCAGGACGCAGGTAATGCAGCGTGCGCATGTTGTGCAGGCGGTCGGCGAGTTTGACGAGGACGACGCGCACGTCGTCAATCATCGCCAAAAGCATCTTGCGCACGTTTTCGGCCTGCTGCACTTCCTTCGATTGGCTGCTGATCTGCGCGATCTTCGTCAAGCCTTCGACGAGGTGCGCCACCTCGTCGCCGAAGTATTCGCGGATGGTCGCCGCGTCGACCAGAGTGTCTTCGACAACGTCGTGCAAAAGTCCGGTGGCGACGGAGACTTCGTCGAGCCGCATGTCGGCGAGAATGTTGGCGACTTCGAGCGGGTGGACTAGATATGGCTCGCCCGAAGCGCGCGTCTGCCCCTTGTGCTCGCGCGCCGAAAAGAAGTAGGCGCGCCGCAGCATGTCCAGATTGGCCTGCGGATGGTTGCGCCCAACTTTTTCGACGATCTCTTCGATGCGAATCATAGTTGTCAGTTGTCAGTTGTCCGTCGTCAGTTGTTCGTTGTCCGTGAGCCTTCTACTATCGCTATCACAGGCAAAGAACAACTGACGACGGACAACTGACAGCCTGTATAAGAATAGGTGATGCCCGACTCGAAAGTCGAGCATCACCTGATTTCGTGGAGTAAAAGTTTACCGGAAAAGCGGACGGAAGAATGTGCGCGGCGCTCTGCGGGCGCTTAGCTCGCGGCGGGCGACTTGGCCGCCTTGGCTTTCTCTTCTTCCTCTTTCTTGCGCTTGTTCTCTTCGCTCAGTTGCGAAGTCTTCTGCTGTGCGGCGGCGGCCTGCTTCTGGTATTCGGCCTTCTTGTCGTTGTTGCCTTCCATCTCGGCCAGTTTGATGTGTTCCAGCAGGAGGTTTGTTTTATACGACCAGGCCTGTTCGCTGTTCGGGTCGAGCTTGATGGCTTTTTCGGCCAGCGCCATGCCGTCGTTGACGCACTTCATAGCCTTGTCGAAATCGGCCTGCTCCTTCGGCTTCTTAAACTGTATGACGGGCTTGCCATCCTTCGTCACGGTCTGCTTGTTGTCTTTCTGCTCCGTGATCGTGTAGGAGCAGTTCCACTCCTTGCTCGCCATCAAGGTGTAAGCCTGCGAACGCTTCTCGCCGGGAATTGAATCCATCTCGGCGCGCGCCGTTAGCCATTGGCGTGCCTGCTGCTCGTCTTTGAGTTGGTTGAAGAGGTAGATGACGGCGTTGTAGGCTTCGTCGTTGCCCTGATCGCTTTTCAACACTTCCTCGTAAGCCGTAATCGCACGCTTCGCACGCTCGACGTTCTCAGGAGCTTCGACGCCCGGGCGATACTGCGCGTGGATCGAGCGCGCGATGAAGAACTTCGCGTTCTTCTGGTCGGGGTTGAGGCGGAGCGACTCTTCAAAATGCTGCTGCGCTTCGGCGAATCTTCCGGCCTTGTAGGCGCGCGCGCCCTCGTTCAACTGATTCTTGGCGCGAATGCTGTTGACCATCCCGCAACCGGCGGACGTGCAAGCTGCCAGCAAGACCAACAGCAACAAGGTTGTTCTCGACTGAGAGAGTTTCATCTGTTTAACGACTCCCGAAGGAAAAATGTGAACAAATAAGAGGACAGGTAACGCGAATGGCAAGCGGCGCAAAAGTTTTCAATTCGTCGCTTGCCATCCTTTGAATGTTCAAACTTCACTGCGCCAGATCGTCTATCTGCAATCCGATGGGATTACCGCCCGCGCCCTTGATCGCGTCTATGACTTTGACGACTTCGACGTACTTCAACGAACGCGGGGCTTTGACAAAGACCGCCTTCGCGATGCGATCCTCTTCGGGCAAATCAATGCGGGTCTCTTTACCCGGCTCGTAAGCTCGATTGGCACGACGTTCTTTGAAGATTTGCGTGAGTTTGGTGCTGAGCGGCGCAGTGTCGTTGGTGGAGCCCGCACCTTCAAGGTTTAATTTGAGCGACAGGTCGCCCTCGATCGAGACGACGAGCGTGAGCGGGTTCGGCTTGATCGGCTCGTTCGTCTGCGGCGGTTCGCTCGGCACGAGCGCCTTGAAGCGTGTCGGCTTGAGCGGCGTAATCACCATGAAGATGATCAAGAGCACCAGCAACACGTCTATCAATGGAGTAACGTTGATGTAAGGGACGGCGCGCGATCCGCCGCCTCCTGAACCCATAGCCATAACTTAAATCCTCTCTGCTGTAATCAAGTTACCCGGTAGGGCATCCCTTCGGACGCGCGCCGGACGATCAACTGCTCTCTGGTTCTTTCAGCCGACTTGATTCAGGAAGCGGCGGCAGGAGCTTCAGCCGCGCCGCCCTTCTTCTTGTCGGCGACGAGGCCGATCTGGTCTATTCCGGCTTGCCGCACAGTATTGATCACTTCGACGACGCTGCCGTAGTTAGCGCCCACGTCTGATTTGATATAGACGATGCGCTCTTCTGGCTTCTTGTTCTCCATCGCCTTCGTGATCTTGTCCTGCAAGTCAATGGTCTCGACCCTGTCTTTGCCGATGTAGTATTCGTTGTCCTTGGTGATGGCGATGACCACAGAAGACTCTTTGATGATCGCCTTATCCACCTCGGGATTGTTCATGTCTTTCGGCAGTGCGACCGAGACGCCCGACTGCAAAAGGGGCGTGACCACCATGAAGATGATCAAGAGCACCAACATGATGTCCACCATCGGCGTCACGTTGATCTCGGAGTTGTACTTGTCGGTTCCGCCACTCATTCCCATAATTCACTCTCCTAGTTCAGAACGGACTGCACGAGAGCGCGCCGCCTGCGCTTTACAGCAAACCACACAGCAGGGGCGAGCCGGAGTGCAACACCGTCCACACGAACGCGCTAATCTTCCGAACGCCGAGTTACGGATTGAGGCGGCGTGTGCGCTGCTTCAGGAAATAGTCAATGAGTTCCGAAGCCGAGTTGTCCATCTCGATGACGAAGCCGTCAACCTTGCCGGTGAAGTAATTGAACACCCACACGGCGGGCACGGCCACGGCAAGCCCGAGTGCCGTCGTCAGCAACGCTTCGGCGATACCGCCCGCCACCGCGCCGATACCTGCCGACTCCGCGTTCTTCATGCCCGTGAAGGCCGAGATGATGCCGAACACCGTGCCGAAGAGTCCTACGAACGGAGCGGTCGAACCGATGGTCGCCAAGCCCGACAGGCCGCGACGAAACTCCGCGCTCTTGATGGCGATGGCGCGTTGGAGTGCGCGCTTCGAGGCGTCAACTTCTTCGCCCGAAATCTCCGACGATTGTTCGTGCGCGCGAAACTCTTGCAGACCGGCGTTGACGACCATCGCGAGATGCGACTTCTTGTGCTTGTCGCTGATGTTAATGGCTTCTTCGATGCGGTCGTTCTTCAAAGCCTGCGCCACGCGCGGAGCAAACTCGCGCGACTGCGCTTTGGCCGCGCGATAAGTCAGGAAGCGCTCGACCATCACGGCGATGGAGTACATGGACATGATGAGCAGGATGACGATGACCCCGATGGCGACCGGGCCTAAGTTTTTGATCATCTCTGTCATCGTGAAAGCGTTGGCCGTCGCGTTAGCGGCCTCGCTTCCTCCGCCGCCCTCCTGAAACAGAAAGAGGAAAAAGCCAAGCATTTTGGTGGCAAGCAAACTCATTGAAATTGTCACGGTAGAACCCTCCACAAATTTTCGGATGCACTAGAGCTAGGAGCGCGTCACGATGTCGCGCCGGATTCAGGGAAAGCGGCGTCTAAGACCGCCGAACGCGCCCGTAAGTTCCGACGATGTTTCGCACCCAATTATTGAAGCACAAAGTTGTAAGTAATAACGCCGTTCACTTTCACCGGCTGCCCCGAAAGCAGCGTCGGCGAGAAGCGCGCCTGATAGGCAGCCTGCACCGCAGCCTGTTGCAGCAGCGGATGCCCGCCAGCCGCGCGTGCGCTCACGACCCTGCCCGACTCGTCAACAGTGACTTGCACCGTGACTGTGCCCGAAGCGCGTGCGGCTTTGGCAATCGCAGGATAAGCAGGTTGCGGCTTGCTGATGGCCTTGCCGTTCAAGACGCCGCCTGAAATCGGCGCACGTGGTTTCGGCGGAGGCGTCGGCGTAGGCTTCGGCGGAGGCGCAGGGTCGTCGTCCACACGTACGACAGGGCCAGTACCCGTCCCCGTCCCGACGCCAGCGCCGGGGCCGACCGGGCCGATGGGGCCGGTGTTGCCGCCGACCGGATCGCTGTTCGTCGTGCCGCGCACCGCGCCGCCCGGCGGAACCGGCGGAACTTTACTAGCTACGGCGGAGACTTTCTCCGGTACTTTCGTCGGGTCTAAAGTGCTGGCGACGAAATCCGTGCGGGTCGCAACCTGGCGATCAGGAGTGGCTTCGGCGGGCTTGGCTTCCGGTTGTTTTTCCGGCTGCTGCTCCGGTTGATTTTGGACGGGGACGGGAGCCACCATCGTCATCAACTCAAGATTGTCGCTCGGCAAACTCTCGTTGTAGAGATAGATGCTGAGGATGCCGAGAGCCAGCAGGATCACTCCGTAGATGGCGAACGTCCCAAGAAAAAACGAGCCTTTCCGCGCAAGATCGTCCTTGTGCGAACCGGACTCGACTAAACTATCGAACATCTTTTTCTCCTCCCACTTCCGGTGCCAATGGATCAGGGGCGTGAAATATCACTTCATTAGATGCCTTTGAGAAACATTTGTTCCCAAAACGTCAAGTACGAGAAACGTGCCCTTACGATTAAATTGAAACTTAAATATTTATAGCGGGGGTAGCAGCAGCGGTGTCGTGCGGGCGCTATTTAGAGCGCGCTACCGTCTCGTGTTTACACACGCTGCGCAGGGAAACAGATCGGCCTACCGACCACTTCCGGCAAACAACTACAATCACGCCGGTCACCGTCCCGGAGACGCGTGGGCGCGCGGACGGGAGCGTTCATGTTCGAGCTATTAAATTGGCCAGCAACGCGCTCAGTCTATGTCGCGATGCCCGCCCAAGTCAAGCGCAAAATCTTGAAGCAGGCGCGCTCTTAAACGAGAAGGCGCGCGCATGCAAACTTCAGGAACGCGCCGTGCGTTGCGAGCCGCGCGCGGCGGCTTTGGCCTTCGCGCTTCTCGTGTTTGCAGCGGTGCTGGCGGAGACGTTCGAGCCGCCTTCTTTCGTCGCCGTCGTGCGCTTCGCCGGTTCGAGACGCTGCTGGAACCAGACCATGATCGGGGTGGCGATGGCAATCGTCGAGTACGTGCCGACGATGATGCCGATAAAGAGCGCAAGCGAGAAGCCGCGCAACACGTCGCCGCCGAAGAGAACCATCGCGAGAACGGAGAAGAAGACGAGACCAGCGGTGATGACCGTGCGCGAGAGCGTCTGGTTGATGGCTTCGTTCGTGAGATCGTAGAGCGAAGTGCGGCGATGCAGGCGCAGATTTTCGCGTATGCGGTCGAAGGTGACGATGGTGTCGTTGACGGAGAAGCCGACGAGCGTGAGCAGCGCGGCGATGACGGTCAGGTCAATTTCCCACTGCATGAGCGAGAAGATGCCGAGCGTGACGAGCACATCGTGGAAGACCGTGATGACCGCCGCCGCGCCGTAAGTCCACTCGAAGCGCGAGCCGATGTAGAGCAGGACGCCGACGAGCGCGAGCAGCGTGACGGCGATGGCCTGATTGCGCAGCGCGCGTCCGGCTACGGGGCCGACCGCCTCGTTGCGCTCGATCTTCGCGCCCACTCCTTCGCCAAGCGAACCCAGCGCCTTCGTCGCCTGAGCCTGCCCGACATCTACTTGCGCTTGATCTTGCGCCTGCTCGCCGCTGCCCTGCTGCGGCACGCGGATCAAAACTTCGTTCGGCCTTTCGGTTGATTGCACGATGGCGTTGCGCACGCCGCTCTGTTCGAGTGCGCTGCGAATCGCATCGTCCGACGGGCGCTGCTGGAAACGCACGGTCATCACCGTGCCGCCCTTGAAATCAACGCCGAGGTTGAAGGCGTCCGCGCCGCCCGGCGACACTTGCCGCGTGATCGCCGAACCCAAACCCGCCAGCATCAGGATTGACGAAGCGATGAGCCAGTAACGCCTCTGCGCCAGCCAATCAATTTTTACGTTATGAAGAAGTCGAATCATATGCTTAAAAGTGATAGGTGATAGGTGATAAGTGATAGGTGAAAAGCAAGAAAGTTTTACTTATCACTTATCACCTATCACCTATCACGGTAGTTAAATACTGAGCGTCTCGGCGCGTCTTCCCTTGCGATTGAGAATCCAGATGAAGATCGTGCGCGAGACGTAAACCGCCGAGAAAAGGTTTGCGAGCAAGCCGAGAATAAGCGTGACGGCGAAACCGCGAATCGGGCCGGTGCCGAAGACGAATAGAAACAGCGACGACACAATCGTCGTCACGTGCGTGTCAATCACCGTCACGAACGCGCGCGAGAAGCCTTGATCAACCGCCGAGGCGACCGTCTTTCCGGTCTCCCACTCCTCGCGTATGCGCTCGAAGATGAGCACGTTGGTGTCAACCGTCATGCCGATGGTCAAAATCAGACCGGCGATGCCGGGCAAGGTCAGCGTCGCATCGAAGACGACGAGCGCGGCCACCGTGATGATCATGTTCAGGAGCAGCGCGACGACGGCGTTGACGCCCGCGCCGCGATAGTAAAAGACCATGAAGATGATGACGAGCAGCAGCCCGCCGAGCGCGGCCGTGACGCCCGCGCGAATCGAGTCCGCGCCGAGGCTGGGGCCGACCGTGCGTTCTTCCAGATAGACAAGCGGCGCGGGCAGCGCGCCCGAGCGCAGCGTCAAAGCCAAATCCTTCGCAGACTGCTCCGTGAAGCTGCCCGTGATCTGTCCGCGATCCGTAATCTGACCTTTGATGAATGGCGCGGATTTAACTTCGTCGTTCAAGACGACCGCCATGTACGCGCCGATGTTGGCCGCCGTCCACGTGCCGAATTTCTCCGCGCCAGTGGGTTTCAAAGTGAAGTCGATTTCGTAATTCGTGTCGCCGCCGGAGCGACCGCCGCTGGCCTCCGCGCTGCGCAGTTCGCTGCCGTCAATCACTGCGGGCGACTCGACCACGACCCACTGCTTGGGCTTGTTCGGATCGGGAGTCGCAGAGGCTTGTCCGGCTGCGGTCGGCTCGTCGCGCTCGCTGTAGGGCAGCACGCGCCGGTTCGCAGGAACCTGGCCGCCGAGCGAAGCCTTCGCAGCCTCCTCCGTCGGGAAAGTCTGCATCGGCGAAGGGTTTGACGGGCCGACGACCTTCATCAACTCCAGACGCGACTCGCCCGCGAGCAATTTCTTGACGCGCTCCGGGTCTTGAATGCCCGGCATCTGCAAGAGAATTTGCTTAGAGCCTTGACCGCCGTGCTTTTGCAAAGTGGGTTCGGCCACGCCGACGGCGTTGATGCGGCTCTCGACGATGCGGTACGCCTGATCAACCGCCGACTCGCTCAGAGAGCGCTGCGCCGCAGCAGTCAGAGACCACGTGACGGTGTTGCCCGAAACGTTCGCCGTCCAGTTTTGCAGGTCAACTTTCTTCGGCAACTCGTCGCGCATCTCGTTCAACTTCGACGCGTCGGCAGCCGTCAACACGATCTGGTAGTTGCCGCTTGAGACGTTCGGAAGCACCTGCTGGACGTTGTAACCGGCGGCCTTCGCCGCAGTCTCGACGCCCTGCGCAGTGTTCTCCGTCAGGCGTTTCAAGTAAACGTCCGTCTGCACCTGCATGACGAGGTGCGAGCCGCCCTTGAGGTCTAGGCCGAGCCGTATGTTTTCCGCAAGCGTACGCTTGATCCCCGCGTAGGTGAAATCGCTCGCCTTCGGCCATTGCAAGTTGCCTGCGGCGTCGCGGTGGCGCGGCCCGATGACGGCGTAGAGTCCTGCGATGGTGACGAGGACGATAACGATGAAGCGTCGTAGGATATTCTTCTTCATAAAAAAATGCTGGCGCGCGGCCTCCGGGGGCGAACGCGCCTCTGGATCAAACTCTAGTCTTTCTTTCCTTCTTCGCCGTGCATTCCGGCCACCGCCGCGCGCGAAATTTCGATGATGGACTTGTCCGCCGTCCTGATGATGAAAGAAGCGTCGCGCACCTCTGCGATTTTGGCGATGATGCCGCCCGTCGTGATGATCTTGTCGCCGGCTTTCAAGGCCGAGATGGTCGCTTGAAGCTGCTGCTGCCGTTTGCGTTGCGGCATGATGATGAGGAAGTAGAAGACCGCGAAGATCAGTATGAACGGGAGAAACTGTATCACCGGCCCTAACGCCGATTGCAGTATGAAGGCAAATGTCATGGTCTCAGGTGTCAGCCGTTAGCAATTTTGAGCAGTTGTAATTTTGTGCAAGGCGATTTGTGCGCCGACGGGGCGAGCCACGCGTCCGAAACGCGAGCGCGACGCTCCCGCGATGTCGAGATCGGTCGCCCGAATCCTCAGCACGCGGGCGCGAAAACTCACTCGACACCGGAGTTGTAACGCTCTAAGAACTCTCGCCGAAATCGTGTGAAATCACCAGACCGGATAGCTTGCCTGACGCGCCGCATCGTGTCAAGGAAGAACGCGAGGTTGTGATGCGTCAACAAGATACTCGCTAGCATTTCGCCCGTCGCGTAGAGATGGCGCAGGTACGCGCGCGTGTGGCGGCGGCAGACTGAGCACGTGCAATCGTCGTCCAACGGGCGCGTGTCGGTCGCCCAGCGCGCGTTCTTGATGTTGAGTTTGCCGCGCGAAGTGAACGCCTGCCCCGTACGCGCGTTTCTCGTCGGCAACACGCAATCGAACATGTCCACGCCGCGCGCCACCGCTTCGAGCAAATCTTCGGGCGTCCCGACACCCATCAAATAACGCGGGCTCTCCGCAGGCATCAAAGGCGCGAGCATCTCAATCGTGTCGTACATTACGGGCTTCTCTTCGCCGACGCTCAACCCGCCGATGGCGTAGCCGTCGAACCCGATCTCGACCGTGCGCGCGAGACTCTCACGTCTCAAATCCGCGTGCGACGCGCCCTGCACGATGCCAAACAAAGCCTGCTCGCCGCCCACCGACGCGTGATGCTCCGGCGTGCGCCCCGCATCCCGTCCTTCGCGCTGCAACTCGTCGAAGCGACGGCGCGAGCGCGCAGCCCAACGCGCCGTCAGTTCCATCGAACGCCGCGCCTCTTCGTGCGTCGCCTCGCCCGGCGCGCACTCGTCGAAGACCATCACGATCTCCGCGCCGAGCGCCGCCTGCACCTCCATCGAAACTTCCGGCGACAAAAAACGCGCGCTCCCGTCAACGTGCGAACGAAACTCCACGCCCTCTTCTTTCAACTTCCTGAGCGCACCCAGACTCCACACCTGAAAGCCGCCCGAATCCGTCAACAACGCACGCTCCCAACTCGTAAAACGGTGCAACCCGCCACACGCCGCAACAACCTCCGCGCCCGGGCGCAACCACAAATGATACGTGTTCCCCAGAATGATCCGCGCGTCGAGTTCACTCGATTCCAACGCCTCAAACCGCATCCCCTTCACCGTCCCCGCCGTCCCCACAGGCATAAACACAGGCGTCTCCACGACCGCACGCCGCGTCTGCAACACACCCGCACGCGCCTCGCCCTCCCGCGCCACCACCTGCCAGTTAAGCGCACTTTTATTCATCACTATTTCGCCTGCGCTCATGTTTTAACGGTAACGCAGCAACTCTTCTATTGTCAGTTTGATGTCTGCTGCGATTTGGCGGAGGAGGATGGGTGAGATGTCTCTGCCTCTGTGGAAAGGAACTGTCGTCGCGCGACCGTCAGGATGCCGGAACTGTTTATGCGAGCCGCGTTGGCGAACTTCGACAAAGCCAATCTTCTGTAGGATAGCGACTACTTCCGCTGGCTTGAGGACAGGAATATTGCCCATCTCACGCGACCATCACCAATTGTGTGCCGACGAAATCAGCCTCCAACTGAGGCTCGCCGTCTTCGAGTAACATTTCAATTACTTCCCGCAGATTGGCATTCAATTCATCGAGCGACTCCCCCTGCGAATGTGCGCCGGGAAACCCCGGCACATAGCCGACGTATAATTTCGTCTCAGGGCATCTCTCGACAACCGCAGTAAAGACTCTCATAAGTTTCCTCCACCAAAATTATCGCATAATCGGCGTAAGCCATCGAACGCTCGTCATCACCTGCCGCATATTCAACTGCGAAACGGACAAGTTCTCGATGAGAGGCACGCGGATTCGCGGTCGGATGCATGCTGTTGTTGGGCGCAGCCTCGATTATAAAATTCAGGAGTTATTTCCCGCCGCTTCCTCTAGCAATGCTGCTGCTCGGTTATACTCTTCCATAGTCAGCCGGATGTAAGATTGGCGTCGAACCAATTTGCCGAGTTCGCGCTCAAGACTCACCTTATCAATGGGAACACTGTCTGCCGGAGACACATTGACAAGGTATTCAATATCTAGCCGGTGCGGCCATTCGGGATAGTCGCTAACCTTTAACTCGCTTGTGACTCTGGCAACGGCGAAAACGCGCTTCCGGCCGCCAGCAGCATAAAGGACGAGGTGATCGCCCTCGTGAATCTGGCGCGGCCTGCGGGTAGGAGAAAAATCAGCGTAGGGTTCTTCATAAGGTTCTGGGCATGGATTGAGTCCAGAACCGATCACTTTCAAAAAGACGCCCATAGATAGCCTCCTAAATTTTCCCGAATCGTATCATGGCTCAATCTTTCCATAACAAGTAGACACCTAACGCTATTTCGACCGATTGCCTTTGCTGCGTCCGCCGCCTTTCTCGCGCTTGTGGCGTTCGACGAGGCGGAGGGGGGTGGCGAAGAAGTCAAACTCTTCGCGGAGGCGGTTTTGGAGGTAGCGTTCGTAGGAGAAGTGTAGGCCGTGCTTGCCGCCTGCGCCGCCCGCTGTGAAGACGATGAAGGTGGGCGGGCGCACGCCGACCTGTGTGACGTACTGCACGCGCAGGCGCGAGCGTCCGCCTTTGACGGGCGCGACGGCAGAGGGGGCGCGCGGCGCGTCAACGGCGCGCTCGAAGAAGTCGTTGAGTTGCGAGGTGGAGATGCGTGTGTTGCGCGCGCGGTTGGCGTGTATGGCGAGCGGCAGGAGGCGTTCGACGCGCTGCCCCGTGAGAGCGGAGATCGTGACGACGGGAGCCCAGTCCAGAAACTTCATCTTCTGGCGCAGGTCGCGCTCGAACTCGAAGGGCGTGCCCGTCTCTTTATTAAGGAGCGCGTCCCACTTGTTCACGGCGATGATGATGGAGCATCCGGCTTCGAGCGCGTAGCCAGCGATGTGCGCGTCGAGCGCGGTCACGCCTTCGACGGCATCAACGACGACAACCGCCACGTCCGCGCGCTCAAGACTGCGCCGCGCCATCACGACCGACAACTTCTCCGCCATCTCGCCCGTCTTGCCCTTGCGCCGTATGCCCGCCGTGTCAATCAGACGAAACTGCTGCACGCGCTTCGTCGAGCTACGGCTGTTCGAGGCTTCATCAACTGCCGCCACTCCGTCGTCGCCCGCAGAGACTTCACCGTCCGTTGACGCTTCACCGTCAACCGTCGTCGCTGTGTCTCCGCTCGCGTCCGGCTCGTCATCATCCGTCGCACCGTCGGCAGCAACTATCTCGTCGCTCGTCGCCGCATCGCTGTCGTCGTCCGTCTCTTCGAGCGGCCATTCGAGCACGGTGTCAACCGCGTCGCGCGTCGTGCCCGCGAGCGGCGAGACGATGACGCGCTCCTCGCCGAGCAGGCGATTCAAGAGCGACGACTTGCCGACGTTCGGCCTGCCGATGATCGCAAGACGAATTTCTCGCGTCGCTTCTTTATCAATTTCTTCGACATCCACGTCCGTCTCGAAACGCGCGACGAGCGCATCGAGTAACTCGCCGACGCCGTCGCCGTGCTCTGCTGCGAGCGGGTACACTTCCTCGAAGCCGAAGCGATAGAACTCGCCCGCGTCGGCCTCGAAGCGCACGGCGTCCGTCTTGTTCGCAGCGACGAGCACGGGCTTGCCGGTCGAGCGCAAGAGGCGCGCCAGTTCCTCGTCGAGCGGCGTCATGCCTGCGCGCGCGTCAACCACCCAGACGAGCGCGACGGCATCCCCGATCGCCGTCTCCGCCTGCTTCAAAATGTTCGACGGGATGATGGCCTCGTCGTCCGGTACGATGCCGCCTGTGTCCACAACTTTGAAGCGGCGACCCGCCCATTCCGCTTCGCCGTAGATGCGGTCGCGCGTGATGCCCGGCTCGTCGCCGACGATTGAACGACGCTCGCCGACCAGCCGGTTGAACAGCGTGGACTTCCCCACGTTCGGTCGCCCGACAATCGTGACGAGCGGCAAAAAGGCGCGCGCCTTCGCCTCGCTTCTACTACTTCCGCTTGTACTCATAGGCTCAGATGATGCGCTATACTTCCGCGCCGCGTCAAAGGCACGTCCCACACTTCGACGCGCCGCACGCGTCGTCTCGCAAGGAACACACACGGATGAAACTGCCCGACAGCATCTCTCGCATACTTCGCCGCGCTGCGACTTCACGAACAGAGAGCGCCGTGCCGAAACTCTCAGCGCATCTCGCGCTCGGCGAGCGCGGCGAAGCTCTGGCCGCAGCGCATCTCGAACGCGCGGGCTACACGCTCGTCGCCGCGAATTTCAAATTGCCTGTGGGGAGAAACTTGCGCGGCGCGATCATCAACGCGGAGATTGACCTCGTCGCTTACGATGCGGACGTGCTCTGTTTCGTTGAAGTGAAGACGCGCGCCTCCGATTGGTTCGCCGCGCCCGAACAGAACGTTGACCGTCGCAAGCAACGCCAGATCGCACGCGCCGCACGCGTCTATCGCCGCACCTTCGGACTCAACGCCGCGCCATATCGCTACGATGTCGTCAGCGTCATCCTGCCGCCGCCCGACGAAGAGACGCCCTTCCCCAATCCGCGCATCGAACTTCTGCGCAACTTCTGGACGAACGCGAAATTCCGCAAGCGTTTCTGGTCGGACGCATTCGCCGAATAGAGTTTCATGGCGAAATAGTTTGCGGAGTCATAACGAAACTCAAAGTTAAATTCATCAACTCATCATCGCCCGCTCAACATTCGCTGTCCCAATCTATGTTGCTTTGTTTTAGAATGACGTGTGCGCGACGGCGGCGCGTTCAGCCGACGACGCACGACGATCTTCCGGCAATCATAAAATTTCGACGGAGAAGTTAATGTCCCCCAGCAGCAATAGCGGTAGTGCCGAACAGTCAGGCGACCGCAGTAGTAACAATAGAGAACCAGCCGCGCAGCACGCCGCCGTCTCCAACTCCGAATACAAGTACTGGGCTTTCATCAGCTACAGCCACAGCGACGAGCATTGGGCGCAATGGCTGCACAAGGAGTTGGAGACTTATCGCGTGCCGCGTCGCCTCGTCGGGCGCAGGAATGCTTTCGGCGAAGTGCCGCGACGTGTCTTTCCGGTCTTTCGCGACCGCGAGGAGTTGCCCGGCGCGTTCGATCTCGGCAGCAACCTGACGGACGCTTTGCGCCTCTCGCGCAACTTGATCGTGATCTGCTCGCCGCGCTCGGCTACGTCGCACTGGGTCAACGAAGAGATCAAACTTTACAAGTCTATGGGGCGCGAGGATCGCGTCCTATGTCTCATCGTGGACGGCGAGCCGAACGCGAGCGATCGCCCCGAACTCGGCCTCGCAGAGTGCTTCCCGCCCGCGTTGCGTTTTCGTGTCGGCTCTGACGGCGAGTTGACCGAAGTGCGCAACGAGCCGATTGCGGCGGATGCGCGCAAGGGCAAGGACGGGCGCGAGAACTCCAAACTCAAACTTCTGGCGGGCGTGCTCGGCGTCGGCTACGACGAACTCAAACAACGCGAACTGCGACGCGTACGCCGCCGCCGCCTCAAACTCGCCGCGAGCATCTTCGCGTCGCTCCTCCTCGTCTCGTTCCTCTATCTCGTGATGGCCGACAAGGGGCTGGCGATTCCGGGCGGCGAGGCTGTGCGCACGGTTCTCGACCGACACGATTCGTCCGTGCTGCGCCCTGCGAAAGAGATGCCGGAGATACAGAGCGCAGTCGTCCCCTTGCGCCGCCAGTTGTTCGACACGCTCGCCTCGAACCGCACGGACGACCACTGGATCAAAGCCACGATCAAGTCGGGCAACAAATTGAACATCGAGACGTGGAGCCATTCGCAGGCGCTCTTCGCTTTGTTTCGCGTCCCCGAAGCGACGCACGGCGAGCTACGGGGTCTCCTTCCATGTCTCGAAGCGCCTTTCGCGCCGGGCGTGGCGGTGGAGAAGAACGGCGTCAAGTACGGTTGGATTTCGCACAGCAACGACACGGACACGCTCGCCGAACCCGCACTCTGGACGACCGCCGCGCTCGCCGCCGCGCTCTCGCGCCCCAATCTGCTCGACGCCTCCGAGCGCGAACGCCTGCTCGCGCGTCTCGCGTACACGCAGGAGGTCTTGCGTCTCTATCGCCCGCTCGACAACGGCGGCTGGAACATGTTCCCGCGCCAGAAGGAGGCCGACGACGCCAACCCTTACACGACGACGCTCGCGCTGCTCACGCTGCTCGAACTGCGGCGGGCGGGGGTAGGGTGGGAGGGCAGCGCATCGAAGCGCGACGAGTTGTTGGAGAAGACCGCGCAGTGGTTGGTGGACAACTACGACACGACGACTGCAACACCCGGTTGGCACGGCACGGGCGAGGGCGCGTTTGAGACGTTCGACGGGTTGACGCTGCAAATCTATTCGCTGCTCCTGCGCGCAGAGGACGAGACGGGATTCCAAGTGCCGCCCGTCATACTCGCAGAGATTCCGCGTCACCTCGCGCGCATCAACGCGCGCGACTTCGACTTCCCCATCGGGCGCGCGGAGTTTTCCGCTATCTGCGTTGACCACGAGAACCGCGAGTACACCGGCAAGGAAGGCGTAGGCTTCCTCTGGCATCCCTGGGCGACGGACTGCGCGGTGCGCTGGCTGCGCTGGGCTGAACAAAATCCGGTCGCGCCCGAAGACCGCGTGCGCGTACGCCGCGCGCTCGGCTACATGGTTGTCGGCATGGGACAAGAGGCTGTGCGGCGCGCGTCGAACGAATGGACGTTCATTCCCGCCGAGACGCTCTACGGCTTCACAGCCGTCACGCCGCGCTAGAAGGAGAAGTTTGTGGAATATAAACCACGTCCCATAGACACCTCTCAGATCACGCTCTCCGACGATGTGCTCGAACTAACCGAGTTGCTCGCCAAGAACACGCACGAAATCTGGGCGCAGCAACGCCTCTCCGAAGGCTGGCGTTACGGCGCTGAGCGCAACGATGAGCGACGCGAACATCCCGGCCTCGTCTCCTACGAAGAGTTGTCGGAAGTCGAGAAGCAATACGACCGCAACACCGCGCTCGAAACTCTAAAGACCATTCTCTCGCTCGGCTACCGCATTGAGCCGCCCGCGCGCTCAGCCGAACGCGACGCCGCGCTCGCCGCCATGACGACGGGCGATACAGACGCCATCCTCGAAGCATTCAAACGACCGGGCGCGCTCGACCTGAGCGGCCTGCTCGCCGTCTGGCAGGCGCGCGACGCGGCGCGTTGGGCGCGCAGCCCCGAACTCTATCGCCATCTCGCCGAACGTCTCGTCAAACTCGGCGAGATGCTTCTGGCCTACGACGTGGTCTCCGAAGGGCGCAAGTTCTGGGCGAGCGATCTGCGCCTGCGTCAACTACAGGCGCTCGCACTCACGCGCATCGGCGCGACCGTTCGCGCCAACAACCTGCTCGCAGAACTCTACCGCGAAGGGCAACGCGACGAAGAGACCGTCGGCATGCTCGCGCGCACGCACAAAGACCTCTGGCAGCAGGCGACCGATGCGGAGGAACGCGAGCGACAGCTTCAACAGTCGTACAAGTTTTACGAAGAGGCTTACCGTCTGAGCGGCGGCTACTGGACGGGCATCAACGCGGCCACCATCGCCCTGCTCTCAGGCGAACGCGAGCACGCACGCGCGCTGGCCGCAGAGGTGCGCGAGCGTTGCGTCGCCGCGCTCGACGAACTCGAAGCGACGGGCGGCGACACTTACTGGCCTTTGGCGACGCTCGGCGAGGCCGCGCTCGTCTCCGAAGATTGGGAGGAGGCCGCGCGCTGGTACGAGCGTGCTGCGGCGACCGGACGCAGGCAACTCGGCGAACTGACTTCGACGCGTCGCAACGCGCGGCTCATCACGGATTATCTCGGCGGCGACAAGTCGTTCATAGACAGGCATCTCCCCGCGCCGCGTGTCGTTGTGTTCGACGGAGGCGACGCGACGCGCGAGGGCGAAGCGGCGGCGTGGCGCATGCCCGCCGGAGTGGAAGCAAACGTGCGCGCGGCTATCCTCGCGCGTCTGAACGAACTCAATGCGGGCGTCGGTTATGCCGCCGTGCCCTCGTTCGGCGATGCGACGTTTCTCGAAGCGATGCTCGAAGCGGGCGGCGAGACGCACGCGATACTTCCCTATCATTTAAGCGAACTGTTCAAGACGGAACACGCGCAAGGCGCGGAACAAGCCGGACACGCGGACGCGCAAGGCGGCGATGACGGCGACGAGTCGCAGGCGACGCGTGCAGCGCGTTATGAATCGCTGTTGCGTCGCGTCACCTCTAAAGTCGAGGCTTCCGAGCAGAACATGTCTGCGAGCGGCATGTCCGACGAGTACGCGCGCCTGCTGCTGCAAGGGCTGGCGCTGATTCGCGCCAAGCAACTCGACACAGAACTCGTCGCGCTCACACTCCCCGAAGACGCGAACGACCAACCCTTCGCCGCGCGGCCACACGCAGGCGCAAACGCACACGACGTTCAGACCGCAGAGGCGTCAGGCTTCAAAGCGCGCATGGCCGCGCTTCTGTTCGCGGATGCGGTCAACTTCAGCAAGCTCACGGAAGCGCAGATACCCGTCTTCGTGCGCGACTTTCTCGGCGCGGTCGGCACGCTCGTCTCGAACTTTCAACCCGCGCCGCTGCTCAAAAACACCTGGGGCGATGGCCTCTATCTCGTCTTCGAGGACGTGCAATCGGCGGGACGCTTCGCGCTCGACCTGAGCGACCTGTTGAACGCGACCGACTGGACAGAGCGCGGCTTGCCCGCCGACTTGAACCTCCGCATCGCGCTCCACGCAGGGCCGGTCTACGGCTGCACCGATCCCGTCACGCAGAAAGACAACTTCATAGGCACACACGTCAGCCGCGCCGCACGCATCGAACCCATCACGCCGCCCGGTCAAGTCTACGCCAGCCAGGCGTTCGCCGCGCTCGCCGCCGCACAGCGCGTCGCAGACTTCACCTGCGACTACGTAGGCCAGACGCCGCTCGCCAAAAAATACGGCACGTTCCCCACCTACCACGTCCGCAGACAACACGCCGCGCGCACCTGAACACAAGGCTTTCTTTCCTCCGCGCCCCCTCTGCGCTCTCTGCGTCTGCGGCGGTGAATGCCTTTTGATCAAGCACTCACCGCCGCAGACGCAGAGAAGTCGCAGAGGGGGCGCAGAGAAAAACATCCGACCCCAACCCGCCTTAAAACAATACGTTGCTATGGCATAACACCACGACGTAATGCCATTACGTCGTGGTGTTACGCCCTTACATCGCAACGTAATGGCATTACGTCGTGGTGTTATGGCATTACGTCGAGGTGTAATGGCATTACGTCGTGGTGTTAAGCCATTCCCACGTGTGCGCATGCCATTCCGATGCGTGGGAATGGCATGCGCACGCGTGGGAATGGCTTAACCGTATGTGGGAATGGCATTCTGACGTGCGGGAATGGTATTCCGATGCGTGGGAATGGCATTCCAGGACGCGGAAACGGCGTTCCCACGATAGGGAACGCCGTTTCGGTGTGTCGGCCTCTTGTTTCGACGTGTGCGCGGGGCGTTACTGGCTGGCGGCGGTGGAAGCCTTCTCCTCCGCGCGGCGCGGCGGCGCGTTCTTCACGTACTTGTCGAACCAGTTGAGCATTTCGTAGAGGACGTGCTCGGTCGTCTCGCGTGCGGCGTAGCCGTGCGATTCGAGCGGGAGCATGACGAGACGCACAGTGCCGCCCGTGCCGCGTATCGCCTGATACATGCGCTCGGACTGGATCGGGAACGTGCCAGTGTTGTTGTCTGCCTCGCCGTGAATCAATAGAAGCGGCTCTTTGATCTTGTGCGCGTTCATAAACGGCGAGACTTTGATGTACATGTCCGGCGCTTCCCACAGTATGCGCCGCTCGCTCTGGAAGCCGAAGGGCGTGAGCGTGCGATTGTACGCGCCGCTGCGGGCGATGCCTGCGCGAAACAGGTCGCTGTGCGCGAGCAAGTTCCCCGTCATAAACGCGCCGTAGGAGTGGCCGCCGACGCCCACGCGTTCGGGGTCTGTCACGCCCATCTCCGCAGCCTTGTCAATCGCAGCCTTCGCGCTCGACACGATCTGCTCGACGTAAGTGTTATTGACCGTTTCTGGATCGCCGACGACGGGCATCGTCGCGTTATCCAGAACGGCGTAGCCTTCGAGCAGGAAGAAGAGATGCGAAGGGCCGCCGATGGTCGTGAAGCGTTGCGTCGAGCCTGAGACCTGACCTGCGGTGGCCGCGTCGTTGAACTCCAAAGGATATGCCCAGACGACCGTCGGCAAACGCGTGCCTTCCTTGTAGCCGGGCGGGAGATAGAGCGTGAAAGAGAGTTGCACGCCGTCCGCGCGCTTGTAGGTGACGAGTTGTTTTTTGATGTCGCGCAGTTGCGGCGTCGGGTCTGGGAAGTTCGTCAAAGGCTGCGAGGCGGAAACAAACGCGGCCTCGCCCGCCGACGCCCCGCCGACGCCCGAGCCGAGCATCCGCATGAAGAGATTCGACGGCTGGATCGGCGTCTCGCGGCGCGTGATGAACTGCGAGCCGTCCGGTCTCATCAAGGCGATGACCGTTTCGTAACTCTTGGGGTCGCTACGAAAGAGGCGCGTCGCTTGTTGGGTCTTGATGTTGAAGCGATCAAGGAACGGGCGGTCGCCTTCGGGCGATGCCCCTGTGCCCGTGAGAAATATTTCCTCGCAGGTTTCGGCCATAGCCGTGTCGCGGCAGCTTTGCATAATCGCGCGGTGGCCGTTCGGCAGCACTCGCGTCATGGGCTGGCCGGGATCGTTGTAGCGATCCTGCACGTTGCGATGCCAGATGACGCGCGGCGCGACGCTCGTGTTGTCAACGTTGACGAATTGCGTGCGCACGCGGCGCGTGTCGCGGTTGTAGTCGCTGATGAACGCGAAGCCGCCGCGCTCGAACCACTGTATGCCCGCGTAGCGGTCTTCGAGTTTCATCAACTCTGTGGGCGCGCCCGTGAAAGGCGCTTTGAGCATCAACACGCGGTCGCGTTGCGCGACCTTTTTCTTCGGGTCGCCGTTGTCCAGCGCTTCGATCCAGAGAAGCGTCGCCGGTTCGGTCGGACGCCAACTGTGCGCGCGCGGCCCCGTCGGCACGCCGTCAATCGGCACTTGATCCTGCAAAGGCTGACTCGCCAGCTTATGCACCAGCTTGCCCTTCGTATCCCACACCTCTACCTCTTTCGGGAAATCGTCCGCCGGATAGAGATATGAATAAGGACGCTGTATGCGCGCGACGAGCAGGTGCTCTCCGTCGGGCGCAGGGCTGGCCGTGTCGTAGATGGCGGGCTGCCCTATGTTCGTCACGCGCCCACTCGCAGCATCAACCAGAGCGAGTTGCGCCGTCGCGTAGTAATCCAGAAGTTCCTCGTCGTAAGGCGTCTTGAGCAAATCCTGATAAGTGCGCACGGGGCCTGCGCGTCCGGAGCTTTCCTGTATGTTCGGTTCGCGCGGGACGTTCGACGCGGGCGAAAGGCGCGCGCGCGTGGAGGGGACGAGACGCACGAGCAGCGTCCGGTTATCCGGCATCCACTGCAGCGCGTCGCCGAGAGCGGCGTTGACCAGCACGTTCTTGATCTTCGTCGCGCGCCCCGTCGAAGCGTCGCCCACCCACAACTCGATCCCCGTCGGCGTCGTGTTCATGAACGCGAAACGCTTCCCGTCCGCAGACCACTGCGGAGCACTCGCGCGCGCGTCCGCAGGCAAGTCAACTTTCGTCTCCGCGCCGTCCGCGATGCGCTTCAGAGAGAGCGCGACGAAATAGGGCGCGAGATGCGGCCCGTTCGTGTTCGGGTTGATGCGGTAACCGGCCAGCCTGAGCATCGGCTGCGCCAGATCGCTGATAGGCGGATAGCGCACGCCCGTCGCGAGCAACATCTGATCGCGCGCCGGACTGATAAAGACCGAAGGCGTCACGGGCGAGTTGAGCACGTCGAGCACCTCTTTCGGCGGCTTACGGTAACCTTGACCTACGGCGACCGTGCCTGCGAGCACGACGAGCAGCGCGACGAACGACAGAGACGCGCGTTTGACCGACGGCGACAAAGAATCTCTTGGAGACATGTGCGAAGACCTTTCTTCCGGCACACGCGACGCGTGCGTCCACCTCGCGCGTGCGATTTAACGGGACTCGGGTTGAGCGGTGTCGAAACTGAATTGACAAGGAGTTTACAAGGACGCTGACGCAGGGGAAATTAACCGCGTGCGGGCGGCATTGTCAAATTCCTTTGGAGGCTCGCTTGACAAGCGTGGATGAATCGGTAAAATCTCTTTTCGCTGAGCGGGAGTAACTCAGTGGTAGAGTGCGACCTTGCCAAGGTCGAAGTCGCGAGTTCAAATCTCGTCTCCCGCTCCAAAATTTCGAGTCGAAAGCGGAAAGGCGAAAGGCGAAAGATTAACTTTCACCTTTCGCCTTTCGCCCTTCACCTAATCTCTCGCGGCGGCGTAGCCAAGTGGTAAGGCAGAGGTCTGCAAAGACTATAAATTACAAGTAAGAAGATTCCGATAAACAGTTTAATTGGTGAGATTTACCGGCGTTTCTCGCGCCGGATTTTTTGTGCCTTGTAGTGAGAATTGTAGCGACCTTTTAGGAATATCGCCCAAGACGGGATATGTCGTATAATCACGACCAATAGGCGGAGGTGGCTATGTCATACTCGATAGAAACGGCTTTCGACACTTGGGTTAACGATAATCCTGACAACACTGCGGTAGCAGCGTTGGGGCAGCTCGAAGATATTTGCGCCTTTTATTATGTATGCTGGGTGAATATGGACTCTGTAGAGTACAGAGGAATCAAAGGCGGTTCTAGAAGAGCCTACGGGTCTGGAAGATTAAACGTAGATTTGTTAGGCGAAGGCGGCGATGACCCGGCCACATTGAACTACACTTTTCCTTTTGACTTCGAGTTTTTGCTAGCTCAAGATGGGACTATTCAAAAAGCTGAAAGGTTCAAGCTCGATTTATCGGAGTTTACGGGTCGCCCCAGCTAACCCAGCATCAAGGCGCTTTAATTGGCATTGGAGTTACAAGATGTCAAAGCAAATTCAAAAGAAGAATCTCAATAAATCTTTAGATAATGGTAATAGGCATAAGCCAAACCGAGTTAATTTATCTGTGCCGTGGAATGATTTAAAGTCCTGCTCTCTTACCGAGGTGCTTAACAACTCACTAGATGCTTCTACTAACGATTCTATTAGTACTTTCGTAAAAGAACGCACACGCCTTCATGAAGTTTATATTCATGAGCAAGAAAAAACTAAAAGAGTTAGTTTAATCCTTGCAGCGAGTATGATTATTGCAGCCGCAACAATGGTACTCTTTGCTCCTCAAGGGCGTGAAATTTTGTCCTATTGCATAGGAGTGGCACTCGTTATTTTTGCAGCAGGTTCAGCAGGCTATAAGCGTGTATGGGGTAAAACCAGTAGTTCATCCTTCGGCGCTGACCAAAATAATAATCCGCCAACTCTCATGCCGTGAAAGCCTTCACCTTCTGTTTAAGTTTAGGTTGGAATAGCTGAAATTTCGGAGGTGTATTGATGAAAAAAGGAACGGGCGGAAAGATAGCCAAAATAGCAGCAAGGGTGTTGGATAATCCCGCATCGAGCGAGGCGGCTAAGAAAGTCGCAGCCAGCGCGTTGACACAAAGCAAAGCTCCGGGTGAGAGAACCTCTGCCAGAGTCGCTACGGTGGCTTCAAGGATTCTTCAAGACAACCGATTCAGTGATGACGCGCAGACCCTAGCAGCTAGCGTCCTGTCTCAACGGAAGAAGTAAATTCTAGCTGCCCTTCTTACTCATAAACGCCTGTAGCTTCTTCAAAGCCTCGAACTGGTGTGCCTCTGTGGGATGAGCATACCAAGTCACCATAGCCTGATTAACAACCTTTCAGAATTTTGTGTTTGCCATCTTCTGAATCGCGGCAAATTTATGCTGCTCTGTTGGGTGTGCGTACCTCAACACCATGTTTATTTTTGAGTGCCCTAAGAGAGCGGCAAGCGTCACTAAATCTACGCCAGCAATAATCGCTCTGGTGGCGAATGTGTGCCGCAAATCGTAAAGCCGGAATGGACGTACACCAGACCGCTCTAAGGTTGCGTAGTGTGCGTTATTAACCTTGCAAATGGGTTTGTCCTTAACACCCTTTTTATTCTGCCTACCCTGAAAGAGATAGTTTCCCTTTACCTTCTGTAGCTGTTTAGAAAGAATCTGCGAGGCTCGTTCAGATAACGGGATTTTACGTTTCGCGGCTTTTGTTTTTCCGTGAGGGTTAAACACGTATCCGTGTTCAAGGTGAACGTTCTCTCTGCTGATTCTATAGACCTCTTCAGGACGCATCCCCGTCTCCAACATTAAAGCTGCTATATCGCGTAGAGGTTGGGAGGTAGCTAACAGATAAAGTTTCTCCTCATCAATAGATATAACTCGCGTCTGCTCATTCTCCTCACTGAGAAATGACACATCACTGACGGGATTCGCTGAGACGCTTTTTTTGAATCGGTTGCATAGATGTTTGAGACACGCAAGTTCCCGATTGACGGTAGCGGGCTTTAATGCCTTCCCCGTGCGGATACCTTTCTGCTTTATCCTCCAGCCTTTATATTTCTCAACCGTTTCCTCTGTTATCCGGTCAAGCGGAGTGTCTTTGAAAAATCGTAACAGTGCTTTGCTGGAAGTTTCGTACCGCTTGTGTGTGCTGGCTTTGTCGTGCCCCTGTTTAGACCATGCCAGAAAATCTTTCATGGCTTGCCGAAAGGTAGGAGCGGTCTGTTTTTCTTCGATGCCCACTTCCCCCTTTGCTAGCTTGATTCTGTATGCGCTTTCGATTTCCCTTGCCGCTTGGCGATTACTTGTCTTCGTAGATTTCTGTATGTGCTCGCCGTTATAGACGAAGTGAAACCAATAGACACCACCACGCTTGTAGATAGACATAATTTCGCTTCCGTTTGCAGATTTGAGGATTGAGGGTTAAGGCTTCAGGCGTAGCGGTTGGCGAAGGGAGAGTTTCATTCCCTCCCTTCGCTGCCACTAACCTTAGTATTCGTCAGGCATCAAAATCGTAGTTGCCGAACGGTCTGCTTCTGTTATCACCCAAATCTTGATGCCGTTCGCTGTCTTGAACGCGCTAAAAATTCTGAGACGGCGTGAGACGCTGAACAGGTTTTCGCGGTGGTCTTCGTCTGAAAGTGTCCCCTGTTCTAATCGGGCGTGTCGGTTGATGTAAGTCTGCGCTAATTCTCCCGACGCTTCGAGAGCGTCAACTGCTCCAGGCGTGGCAAAGATTCGCCCAAGTTGGAAGGGAACGGGAGCGGGCGTTGTGCGGGTGTCATTCGTGATGGTAGTTTGGTGAAACATCTTAATCTTTTCTCCTGTACAGGGTTTGAAGGTTGATGTAGGGCTTAGGGAGCGTGTATCAGACGCTTTCCTAAGCCCGCCCTTTAAGCAGCAATCCTTGTCGCTGCGACGTGAAGGTGCAAAATCACGGCACTGACCCCGTGCTTACAGGCTACGCCGTCTTTCGTGCGGCAAGTGCATTCCACAACTTTCTCGCCAAAGAAGCGGTAGCACTTGACGGTGTAGTTATTTCCCTTGCTGCCGCTCACCTGATATTCACCGAAGCGAACCATACGGACTTTCGGATGTAAGGATTTGGCGTTCTGTATCGCCCTGTCGAGTTCTGTGGTTTCAAGTTTGAACATTGGATTCTCCTTATTAGCTGTTGCCGGATTCGCTATCCAGTGTTAAGATAATTATACAAGATGGCTATCCATTGTCAAGATAATAGTGGGGATTTATGAGCAAAAAAGAGAAAAAAGATGAGGATGTAATGAGTGATTTAATCAGTCAGGCGGAGGCTGCTAGAATACGCGGCGTCTCAAGGGCAGCTATCCTCGACCTTATCAGGCGGGGGCGTCTACGGTCAGCAATGATAGGCGGAAGGCAGCTTGTTTATCAGAGTGAAGTTGAGGCGTTCGAGAAAGTTAAGCCAGGCCCAAAGAGTGAATAGGACATTTTTACCCGTAGGGAATCCTGTATTTTGTTATTGACAATATACTACATCTTGTATACTGTACCGCAGATTGCGGTACAGATATTCAATGTAATTCTTATGAAGATGTGCTTTCCACCCACTAGAGAGCAGAAGAATGCATAGGAAAGAATTACCGGAAAAAACAAGCAAGACAGCTACGAGTGTGCGGCTTAGTCTAGAAGCAAAACGCCTCATAAAATTGCTTAGTCAGAAAATGGGAATAAGTCAATCGGCGGTGCTTGAGCTATCAATCCGGGAAAAAGCAGAAAAAGAAAAAGTCGGATAAATACAGTTTTTATATTTCCAGGTAAGTCATGCGCGTATAAGATGCAAAGATTTAAGGCTATTGATTTATTCTCAGGCGCGGGTGGTTTCAGTTCAGGATTTAGAGATGCAGATATAGAGATTTCAGCCTCTCTAGAGTCTATAGCTGTATTCTGCAAGACACACCAATTTAATTTCCCACAATGTAAATCAATCAATGCAGATATTCAGGGCATTGAAGCTAGAGCATTTGCAGAAACAGTCAACATTGAAAAAGGTTCTGCCGATGTAATTATTGGCGGTCCTCCTTGTCAGACATTTTCATCAATCGGTACTCCCAAAATTAATTCACTGGGAGAGGGTGATTCCAGAACTGACCCTCGAAATTATCTTTATGAATATTTTTTCAGGTATGTAGATTATTACAAGCCTAACATCTTTCTCATTGAGAATGTGCCTGCAATGAGAACTAAGTATAAGGGAGAACTATTCCAAAGAATTTTAGAACGTATCAGGAAACTCAAGTACGAACCGTATGTTGATGTTCTTAACAGTGTGGAGTATGGCGTTCCACAAACTCGTAAACGTCTATTCATTGTTGGAACACGGGATGGAATCAAATACACCTTTCCTACCCCAACACATGAGTTTACTCAGACCAAGAACAAGCATGCGCTACTTGAGCATTGCGGCCTTTTACAGCATAGAAAAGCAACAACTGTTTATGATGCACTAGGTGATTTACCCAACATATATGATGGTTGCCGTGAGGATGAACTTCCTTATTCAAAAAATTCAAACCTGACCGAGTACCAGAAAGAAATGCGCAACAAATGCGGCACTGTTCGCAACAATATTTGTCGTATATCAAATGAGAGGGCAAAGAAAGTTTTTTCTTTTATGGAGCAGGGCAATAGATATATGGATTTGCCTGAAGAAGTACGCAAAATACTTCCTTTCAGAGAGGATATTTTTCATGACCGCCTAAAAAGACTTGAACTGTCTAAGCCATCATGGACAGTCTTAGCCCATATTGGAATGGATGGGTACATGTACATTCATCCGACCGCTGATAGAACTTTATCAGTACGTGAAGCAGCTAGAATTCAGAGTTTCCATGATTCTTTCGTATTCCTCGGAAACATGCGAGAGCAATATGTTCAAGTCGGTAATGCAGTACCTCCGCTATTAGCAAAAGCTCTGGCGGATTCCATAAAGAAAGCTCTTAGGTAACTTTTATGATTACTTTTGCCGACATGTTCTCAGGTTGCGGTGGACTAAGTCATGGATTCTATAAACATCCCGATTTCAAAGGGCTACTAGCAGTTGACCATTGGTCTGAAGCGGAAAAGGTGTTTAAAGATAATCATCCCAACATCCCTTTTGAAACAGCAGATTTATACGAACAAACGGAAATAAATTCTGTAACCGCCAGATTGCGGGATAAGTGTGACATTCTCCTTGGAGGGCCACCTTGCCAGGCATTTAGCACATTAGGCAAGCGTAAAGATAATGATAAGCGCAGCTCTTTGGTTGAAGCTTATATTCAACTATGTACTGGGATACGCCCCAAAATAATCATCATGGAAAATGTTCGCGGCATTACTTCTAAAAAGCATCACTCAGGAGTGAGTTTCCCTGACTTAGTGAAAGAGAAGCTTAGCTCTGGAAATAGTTCTGCTCAGTATGAGGTGGCAGATATTTTAATCAACACTTTGGATTATGGTCTTGCGCAGACCAGAACCAGATTCTTTATCTTTGCAGTAAGGAAGGATATAGAAAACAGCCGCCGGATATTGGACAACACAATCTCTAATATTGAAGGCCAGAAGAAAAGTACAGTCAAAAGCCTAAAACATGTTATTGGAGATTTGCCCAAGGTTGAAAGCGGACAGGGAGCAGAGGTTATGTCTGTAGAAGTAAATGGGCGAACCAAGATAATTTATAACCATCGAGCTATGAATCATTCAGAGCGACTTTTAAAAAGATTTTCTCACGTACCACCGGGGGGGGGCCTACTGGATGTGCCACGTCGGCTGTTAACCAATCATTTAAAAAAGGTCTTGGACGGCGACTACGGCAACGGCGGGCTAATCAAGAATATTTACGGACGAATGGAGTGGGATAAACCATCAGGAACAATTGTGGCTGGTATTGATAAAATTACGTGTGGAAGATTCGTACACCCTGAGGCGAATCGACTTTTAACTCCCAGAGAATGTGCCAGAATTCAATCCTTTCCCGACTCATTCAAATTTCAAGGCAGTTTGGTCACACAGTATTATCTCATTGGCAATGCCGTGCCGCCTGCGATTTCCAAAATTATAGCTAAGACAATATCGGCTGTTCTCGGCAACCAACCGTATGCCTTAGAACACAAGCATAGCATCCTGGAAAATAATCATGTCCGAGAAATATCCGTAAATCCTTAATGGCTTAATTTTAGTATAGACACATCCATATTGCAGATGATGTGAAATATTAAACTGAGCATCTACAGACGGGACGTTGATTGACGACAAAGGACACTTTACAGTCCAAAATCGGTTGTAGCCCCTTGGTGCAAACTCATCCGTGATTCGTGATATGCCTGTGCCTGACGGCATAAACATCAAATTCTTCTCTCTATCCTCTACGCTTCTGCCTGAACGGCAAAAAGCATAGTCAAAAAAAGCAAGCATTCCGCAGTAAGGGTCTCCGGCATGACTGAATAGGCGACTTGCTCTCATTATTAATGTTCTGTCACGAGCTAGAATTCTATTTGGCAGCTTGTTTATTGTGTCACTAATCCTCTGGCCTGACATAGCTGTATTAGTGCTGAGATAATGAGGAAGTGCAGTGGTATCAATCTCAATTAACGTGGAATAATTACTAACCAAAACATTGGCAGTACTACCAATAGTTTGCTGGGCATTAATCTGATTTGTCAGCCAAATGTCTCCAGCAATCGCATTCTTAAAGTTTCTTAGTGAGTTGGGGTGTGCCAATTTATGTCTGATGATAGTGCAAATAGCAGTAAAGGCATCTTGGATGTCGGGTGCTGTTAGTTCAGGTTGATTAGGGTAAACAGTGCTATGCTGTAAGACCCCTGATATATCAGGATATCTGTAAACAAGAACAGGGATATCATTGATTGTCCCTATTCTTCCTGTCCCAAAATATAAATCAGCCCCTAAACTATAATTTGACCCGCCACTACGCTTCTTGCCAGGAATTATGTAAATCGAAGCAATATCCGCCTCAGCCGCAGCTACAAGCCTAGGGACTCGCTGCTTAGCATGCTGGCTCTGAGGAGTTGTAGTTGTGATTTCAACACTAACGACGGGTCTGTCAACTCGATTGACCTCTAACGTAGCTATGATGTCAGGATTATCTAATCTAAGAATGTTTTTAAATGCTTCTGGCAAATTCAGGAATTCTGCTGTGCCTGGCTTTGGGATAAGAACCTTATCCCATGTCAATCCCAAAGCTGCCACACCAGCCTCAAACCAATTTGCAGCGTTGTAGTCGTCAGCGTGCCATATTTTATTAGCCATTAGTGTTATTCAGTCAGATTACAAGCGGGTTTATATGTGAGGCAGTAACAGTGAGACTGCCATCTTCGTGAACGTATATTAGATTAACGTCGGGTAGAGAATCGCTGACGACCGTGCCAGAGTAACCATGAACTAAACAAAACTGCAAACCGACATTAACGCGATCCACTTCGTACCGACTGCTGACAAATTCCTTTACCTGCTCAATAGCGGATTTGTCACTGATAATTCTTCTGAGCTTCTCTATATCTTTCCTGCTGAATTTGGCCTTATTTTCTACCAACAGAACTGTACCTTCCTTGTATGCTAAAATATCTAGGTACACTAATTCTTCTGAAACATAAATACCCCAAGCTGCCTGCCCGCCGGGCGGGTGATAGTGAGGAACTGCCCATTGTTCCTTCTTTAAAGCCATCATTATTGAATAAGAAACAAAGTTTTCAGATGCCATAAGCATTTATTTCATGAACATTACATCTCTCTTAAAAGAGAATGGCAGATAGACATACTCAAAAACAGCGAAGTTATAACATGTCGCGTATTAGGAGTAGGAATACACGGCCAGAAATGATTGTACGTTCTACGGCTCATCGTATGGGTTACCGTTATAGCCTTCACCGAAAAGACCTGCCTGGAAAACCTGATTTAGTATTCAAGAACCGCAGAAAAATCATCTTCGTTCACGGGTGTTTTTTCCACATGCACGATTGCCGATATGGAAGCGTTGTGCCAAAGACTAATGCTGAGTTTTGGCAGACGAAGCGTCTTTCAAATGTTGAAAGAGATAGAAGGAATCAGGCAACTCTAGAGGAATCCGGCTGGAAGGTGTTAACAGTGTGGGAGTGTATGACTAAGCCCGCAAAGATAGAGCAACTACCTGAAATCCTGACTGCTTTTCTAAGGTAGTTTATCGCAACTATAAATATCCGTTCTGAATTGGAGTAGGAGAAATGGAAGTTAGATTTATTGAAGGAGATAAGATTAAGCCTCTGGATGGAAAGTTTAAAGAGCAGGAAGGCATAGTAGTAGACGTTTATGAGAACAACCCTCAGCGTGTACGAGTATGTTTCCCTGATTTTAGCCTAGAAATTTACGAGTGTTCGCAAATTGAATTGACTGATAAAAAGTTTGACTTTATGCGCTGGATGGAAAAGTCCTAACCTGAATTTTGAAATGGTTTACGAAAAGGGTTATTAATGCCCCGTCGCTTGCGGTAGGGTGCTTTTACTTAAAATGGCTAGATGGCAAGAAGAATTAGACTTTAATCCTCCATCGAACACAGGCAAGATAACAACTGTATAAAAGAGGAAGGTGCTTGCTGGTTTCTATGATGTAATTATGCTATCCGCTCCAGAGACTGTGCCAATACCGCGCAGCACGCGACTACCAAAGCTAGATACTGACTGTGGCGTAAAACTGTTAGGGGAATAACTGTTAGCGAAAAGTGAAGGCTGAAAGGCGTTAAAAAGGGGTAAAGCCGCCAGGTCTCTAGTAAAAGGTGTAAATCTTCTTTGATTCGCCCCTAAAATCCCTCCAAACTACTGATTTTAGGCGATTTGACTTCGGTCTTCTTTGTCTCTGCATTATACAAGCCAGATTTCATCTACCGTTATACAAGCATTCCTGAAAAAATCTCTGGCATTTTTCCCCGAATCGTTCACTTAACTCACAGCCAAAAGCTAAAGGGGTATACCTCGGACCAAATTTTCAAAAAGTAATGCGTTTACGCTAAACCAGCAACAGGTGCATCCTGCCCGTCGCCTTAGCAGCGTGCAGTAGGTGCGTTATCGGGTGTTTTTAATTAAAAGCCGCCACGCTCCCCACCTAAGCGTGACGGCCTAGCGGCACAGTCTATCCACCAAAGACGTGCCAGCTACTTAATCAGGTTGTTTACTGTCTCGACCAGCTTCTTAACTCCCTCCGGTTTTTTCAGGAAAACATTAACCCCCGCCTGATACGCCTCTCTGTGTGCGTCAGTAGCCGAGAGCATGATTATGGGAATGGATAAGCGATGCGATAGCTGCCGAGTGTGGCGAATCAACTCAATGCCGTTTACGTTCGGCAGATGGTTATCAACAATAAACAAGTCATAGCGAGCGTTGCCGGATATTCTTCGTAACGCTACCGCCCCGTCAGAGCAAAGAACGACTCTGAAACCTTCCTCTTCCAGAGTTTCCTTCACCGCATCAGCGACAACTTTATAATCTTCGGCATAGAGGATAGTGAGGGGCATCTATGGTATCTTGCTCGCGTTTGAGTCTTTGAAAATTAGCGACGGTCGTATGCGTAGCTCAGCCTCAACCTCCACCGAGTAATGAGCATCGCCGTTCGGAATGAAAGGTTCATTCTCACGGCGAACAGGTTGAGGAAGCACAGGCTATTACCATTTTGTAATAAAGGCAAGCTGAAAGTGACCACATCAGGAGGAAACTTCTGATGGGTACGAAGGCGCGACCCCGATTAAAACGCTTGCCAGAAAAGTTACGGCAGATTCGTGATAGTCTCGGTCTGTCTCAAACAGAAATACTCCACCGTCTTTCAGCCGAAAAACTTATTACCTACCATCAGATTTCCAGATTCGAGACAGGAACGCGCGAGCCGCCCTATATTGTTCTGCTGAATTATGCCCGTATAGCGGGTGTGCCCGCAGAAGTGCTACTTGACGATGAGCTAGACTTGCCGGAAAAAATTCCCGGCTCTGCGCCACATGACGAAATACGTCATCAGTATGCACGTCATAAGAAGCGGTGAACCATTTGGAAAGGTAATGCGCCTGCATTTACCAGCAACAGGCGCATTCTTTTAATGTGTAGCAAGTGTAGTTGCCAAGTAACTATGGTAACTACGGTAACTCTGGGAGCTAAATCATTGTATTAGAGTGCTTACAGAGTTACCGAACAAGGTTTCAGGTGGGCAACTCAGGAAACCTTCAGTTTCTTCGATGTCAGAGCTACCGGAGTTACCGGAGTGAGTAGAGTTACCGAAGTTACTATAGTTACCGTCCTTATCATTAACGGGAATCGAATAGTTTCCTGCACCGTCATTTTTTAGTTGACCGTCCTTCGCCATATACACCATTAGCTTCCTAGTCGCACCTTCATTGCGATTCAGGCGAGCCGCAGTCTTCTTAGGCGTTAATGTACCTTCCAATTTCAGTAAAGCGACAATCTCTTTTCTTTCCTTACCAAGATGAAGGTCTCCGGCATCACCAATAATCTTCCAGCCGCAGATTGAAGATTCCCACCTAAGAGCAAACTCCTGCGAATCGAAATCTCGTCCCGTAGCGTAAAGGGCAGCATCAGCCTGACCATGTGCCCGCTTAAGAACCAGCACCCCATCTGCCGAGCCTGACAATCCAAAAGAGCCGGAGATTAAGTCTAAGGGGTCTTCGCTTTCTGCTTTCCTTGTGTGGTGAATGACCACGATACTGACGTTATACTTGCGGGCCAAGTCGCCTAGCGGGGCAAGGGCCTCATAGTCGTTATCGTAAAGCTGTGTCCTTCTGCTCACCTTCGGGCGTACACGCTTTAAGGTGTCAATCACAATCAGGCGAGCGTCAGTATGTGAAATTATCCAATCTTCAATATCATCCAAACCGCCCTCGTCGAGCCGATTCCATTGAGTCGCAACAGCCAGCTTGGTAGGTGCTGAACTATCACCTAGAATTTGCTGTAAGCGTGACTGCAAACGACGCTCACCGTCTTCTAATGCCAGATATAGAACGTCGCCCTGCTCAACAGGAATAGAATCGAGGGCACGTCCGCCGGAAGCTACAGCTATGGCTATGCCTAAGCCGCACCAGCTTTTTCCGCTTTTCGGTTTTCCGGCGAAGATGGTTACGCCCTCCGAGAACAATCCATACACGGCGAATTTAGGTTCTGGAAATTCCTTTGCCAGCAAGTCAGCCGCAGTCTGGATTCCTGTCTGATGAGTCGTTGGCTTCATTGCTTCAAGAATTGGTGTGCTGCTAACGATTTCTTGTAAGTGCTTAACTGTTCCGCCGTTATTTAGCCAATCGCTTACGTCGCCCTTTTCAGGCAAGCCCGGCAGTTCAACTAATCGAACGCTTGCAGCGACGGTCTTTAGCAAGTTAGCAGTTTTCACCGCGTGTTCTCTTCCGGCCTCATCATTATCAGGCAAGATAACTACATGACGGTTATTCAAGGTCTCGTTGTATTCATCCTGCCACTTGCCCGCCCCACCTGAATTAGTGGTTGCTAACAAACCATGTTCGGATAAAGCGTCAGCGTCCTTCTCCCCTTCGCAGATGAAAACCGTAGTAGATGAATCGGAAGCTAACAATTCCGGTAGACGGTAAAGCACACGACGAACTCCGTCCAGATTTCTTATCCAGCCGCCGTGCTCATCCGGCCTCCTTTGAAAGAAACCTTTTGGTTCAGTACGGCAAACCTGATAAATCAATCCGCCCTGCTCATCGCGGTAATCATACTGGGCAGCAATTTGCTTATTGCCAGAAAGTTTAAGTTTCGCTGTAGCTGGTGACGGGTTATGCGTGACGCCACACTTACAGTTGCCGACGAGTTTATGTCCATAGGTCTGGCTTTTAGGGTATTGCGTCAGACCGCCGGAATACTCTGCGCGAGTGCAATGTGCCCAATCGCTATCATCTGAAAGAAAGCCGTAACAGCGTTGGTTTTTACCACGCGGCATATTGTCATAGCCGCCGCAAATGGGGCATGGGTTAGAGTGCTTGAATGGTTGCTTTGCCATCTTAGCTCCTCTCACCTTCGTAGGCAGTTTTTAGGGCGATGCCGTTCCGATTAGCGGAGGCTAAAAACTCTTCCAAATGCTCCTGACGATAGAGCACCCTTCGGGCGATGCGGTAATGACCGACTTGTCCCGCTTTACGTAAACGGATGAGGGTTTGTCTGGATACATTCAAGAAGCGTGCTGCTTCTGTCTCATTCAATAAAGTCGGCTCTGATTTCTTAACACTCTTACTCATATCTTCTCCTCAATTTATTACGCAATTCAATTTATGCGTTTTAAGATAAACCGCTCATGCTAAAGGCTAGTGCAGTCGCGGAGAAAACGACCTGACACGGCTTACAAACTCACTTAGAGTCTATATGAAGTTGTTGTATAGATGTGTTTGAGACACAACTCTCCTAAAACTTCATTAGGGGGGTTGCGCCTCAATAAACCGGAAGGTCTGAGAATAAGTCCCTGAAAAGCCTTTAGATATTTAACTGCCTCTGAGTGTATCACAGGAAAGCCCAGGAGTCAAGCGCAAACCATTGATAACAAATGGGTTATTTATACAATCTTGTATAAAACGAAGGTAGGAGTTAGAAATTACCAACAAAAAGGAGGGATGTGGCTTCTCTTCTCTGCTACAAAATTGACCCAACTCTCTGTTTTGTAGTAGGTTATCAAACCTTAGAGGATGTGATGTGACTTTCGCATTTTAGCTCTTATTTATCGTAGCGACTGTAGCGGAAAATGTAGCGACGAACGCACAAATAAGGCTTCAAGCAAATCTAAGCAAGGCTGAAAGTCTCAACAAGTCTTTTATTTTCAGCGCGGCGGCGTAGCCAAGTGGTAAGGCAGAGGTCTGCAAAACCTTTATTCATCGGTTCGATTCCGATCGCCGCCTTCAATCTTTTCAACAATTTACAAGCAATCCACCAGCTATAAAAGCAGGTGGTATGCCCATTTTTATGCCTATCCCTAACGCCCGCTTTTCTCTTTAGGACATCTCCTCTTCTCGACATCATCAACACCTTCGGTAGAATAGCCGAACCCTTCACGGTAAGAAACAGCGCCGCAGGGTGTGCTTGGTTTTGCATCCCGTCCAAGGTGCATCGGATGATGCAGAAACTTGAATCTTACTGGCAGATCAAATATACTGAGAACAGTATGATCTAGTCTATGCGCTGAGAAGTTCGTTGGAGGTGACACAATGGCTGCGAAAAAGGCGGATAAACTCACACAATTGATATCCCTGCTTGAGTCTCTTCCAGAAGAGGAGAGACTGAGAACAGTTAACGCTGCTCTTACCTTCCTAGGCTCAACGCAAGTCAGCTCAACTGGTGCTTCTGCGTCTCAGCACGGTTCTAAGCAAGCAGGCCAAGGGGGAAGTGTTGATACCGAAACAAATTTACCCACACGAGCTTCGCGCTGGATGCAGCAAAATTCACTTGATTTTGCTGCAATGGAAAGCGTTTTCCATTTTAGTGATGGTGAGGTGCAGGTCATCGCTGCTGACGTTCCGGGCAAGGATAATAAAGAGAAGACCCGACATTGCTATTTGCTAAGTGGTGTAAGAGCCTTATTACAGGATGGTGTGCCAAGAATCAACGATGAGGAAGCTAGGGAACTTTGTCGAGAAATCGGATGCTACGACACTACGAACCACGCTAAGTATCTGAAAGCAATAGGCAACCAAATCACAGGCACAAAGTCCACTGGATTTGAATTGACTCAGCCTGGACTTCGCGCCGCTGCTGAGACAATTAAGACAATTGCAAGGAATCAATAAACGTAAGGTGACTACATTAAGCATTCCATTAGGCGGCATACCGGCTGGGCTCCGAGAACCGCTAATTAAAGCGTACAACGAGATAGAGCGAAATTTTCGAGAGCGTCGCTGGGAGCCATCTGCGCTTAATGGCGGGAAGCTTTGTGAAATCGTTTATACGATTCTCCGCGGATATGTCGATGGATCATTCCCTGCTTCGCCTAGTAAACCGAGCAACTTTATCGATGCTTGTAGGCAGCTAGAAAAAGCTGACAAAAAAACGTTCAGCCAAGCTGTACGTATCACAATACCTAGAATGCTGATTGCCCTCTACGAAATTCGCAATAATCGAGGGGTTGGTCATGTAGGCGCTGAAGTAGATCCTAATCATATGGATGCTTCTGTCGTTCTCGCTAGTTCAAAGTGGATTATGGCGGACTTAGTTCGGCACTTCCATCAAGTTGATTTGGTCACGGCTACTGAAATCGTTGAGGCCTTGATTGAAAGAACAAACCCGTTAGTCTGGGAAGTCGGAGATGTGCGGCGCGTGCTGAGACCAGAGATGAGCATGAAGGATAAAACCCTAGTGCTACTCCATAGCTCATCTAGCCCTCTTCATGAGGATCAACTCTATTCTTGGGTAGAGCATTCAAATAAGGCTATATATCGTCGTGATGTATTAAAGCGTGCGCACCGAGAAAAGCTAATTGAGTTTGACCAAGCAACAAAGCTAGTTACCCTATCTCCTAAAGGTGTAACTTATGTTGAAGAGCAAATCTTAAAGAGTTAGACACCTGCTCTCGCCTCCAGCATTTCACCTTCCCTGCGATGAGATTTCGTTATAAACGATTTATAGCCCCGAGGCCGATGATAATAGCGGCCTCGGGGCTATAAATCGCTGTGCGCTCGCCTTGTTGTTCGGCGGTGACTATGCCGTCAGGACGCCTGTTGCTGACGCTGGCTTTTCGCCTCGCGGCTCGCCTCCATTGCCCTGATAGCTTCAAACTGGTGCTTCTCAGACGGGTGCGCGTATCGCATGACCATCTGCACGCGTGAGTGACCAAGCAGCGCGGCCAGCGTCACCAAGTCAACGCCCGCCTCTGCCGCCCGCGTGGCGAAGGTGTGCCGCAGGTCATAAAGGCGAAAGGGTTCTAACTTTGCACGAGTCACCGCGCCGTTGTGGGCGGCGTTGAGTTTGACGATGGGCTTTGACGGCTCGTCACCACCGCGCGTGCTTGGGAACACAAACGCCCCCTGTGTGCTTGCCAAGCGGTAGCGCAGCACCTCAGCCGCGCGGCGTGACAACGGCAGTTTGCGGCGGGCGGCTTTCGTCTTGCCAAAAGGGTTGAAGATGTAGCCTTCGTTGAGATGGACGTGGCGACGCTCCAAGCGGCACACCTCTTCGGGACGCATCCCCGTTTCAATCATAATCACAGCCACGTCTCGCAAGGGCTGACTTGCCGCAAGCAAATACAGGCGTTCCTCATCGTCAGTAACGACGCGCATCAACTCGTTGTCCTCTTTCAAAAATTTAACGCGGCTGACGGGGTTCTTCACCAGCACGTCATTCCTGATGAAGTGGTTAATCATCGCTCGCAAACAAGCCAACTCGCGGTTGACGGTCGCGGGCTTGATGGGCTTGGTGGTCGTCGCCCGCTTTTGCTTTTGCAGTTTCCTGTGGGGTGGCTGTTTCTTCTGCCGTCTGCGCCAGTCCTTGAACTTCTCAACCTCTTCGACTGTGATGGCGTCGAGACGCTTGCCATCGAAAAATCGCAACAACGCCTTGCTGCTGGTCTCCGTGCGGCGCATCGTATTGCGTTTGCCCGCGTGGTCAATTTGCGAGCGGTCGAGAAATTCCCTTATCGCCTCCTTGAACATCGGGACGGGTTTCTTCTCCTCGATGCCGACTTCGTTCTTGGCTAGTTGCGTCCTGTAGGCTCGCTCGACCTCCTCGGCGTCGCGCTTGTTCCTGCACTTCGTTGACTTGCGGATGACTTGCCCCTCGTACATGAACTTCATCCACCACACGGCGCTTCCCTTTTGCTTGTAGACTGACATCAGGCTTCCCCTCCTTTGGGTGCAAGGGGACGCGCCGTATAATCAAACGCGTCCCACGGTTTCTGTAACGAGTTACCTTGCGGACAAAACGGGCTGGAGAAAGTTGGCGCTTTCTTCAGCCTTTGCTCTAAGCTCAATCACCTTTGTTGCCTTATTGCTTGGCTCCTTAAAGTTTTAGTCGCCGGGCGGCGACGTGGACATATTATCAGGGCGGTAATATGGCGTACACTATAAATTTACCGTGTCGGTAATATCGGGGTGATAATAATTCCCAAGCCGTGATAATATCCGCCTTCTATGGGACTCAAAATCAACATTCGCCAAGTCGCCGAGAGTCGGGGCGTGAAGACGGCTTACCAACTACAGGTAAAAGCTCATCTTGCGCCGTCCACCGCCGCCCGCCTCTATCGCAACAACATCACCCAGATCACGCTCGACACACTGACTAAACTCTGTGAGGGGCTTGACTGCGAGGCTAGTGATTTATTCGTCAGGTCGAAGTCAGCCACAAAACGTCGGACAAACGGCTGACTCACTCGCCATCACGTTCAGTCTCATTAAATAAGAAGTTGAGATTAAAACGGTGGAAATAGAGAACGAAAAAAGGGCAGCCATATCCCTCACCCCTCACTAAAGTGCTAAGAGCCTATTCCCAACGAGTTTCTTAATCCCCGAGTGCGCTTGGGCACGTTCAGCCCTTCCCTGCTCTCCATAGTGGCACGCGACTGGCAGTTACGGGCAACATCAAGCGACGCGCAAAATTGATTTCTGAGGGTCGCTTCTCGCCCCAAGCCGATGTAACTATCGAGTCTCGTCCAAAAAAACGTGTGGAACGAAAGCCTGTCGCAGCAGACACGATACAAACCATGCCTATATGACTCTTTTAACCGCCTTGCTCAAGCCCAAGACCGTGACGGATGCCCTCATCGTCGTCGCCCATAGCCTCTTTAAGAGCTGGAACACCAAAAATTTCCGCGTCGTCAAAACTGTGCCTGCCTCGGATAGCGGTGCGCTTGTCATTGTCTAACCACTTCTGAACCCAGCGGTCATCGTTACCAGTCTTACCGTCTTTTTTGTACCACCCAGCACCGAGGCTATGAGCGTCACCGTACTCGATAAGCAAGTCGTCGGGAAAAGCTGACTTCTTAGCGTTCACGCCGCCCGTAGTCTCAGGCGCACGCTGCCGCGTGGCTGGAACTTTAGAACTCAAGCCATCAAGACGGACGTTTTGCTGGCTTGAGTTTTTTGAATTTGAACCACCCACCCTTGCGTCCGTCACCACGTCGCTTGGGGCGAGGCTAGGGTGTGGGTCTGCAATTGAAGATGCAGTAGAAGATGCAGTAGAAGTCTTCCGTTTTGGTTCAACTACCCTTGAACCACCCTTCAAGGACCCTTGAACCATTTGTGAACCACCCTTCAACCGCCTCACCTCGCCTGACTTGCGACCACCTTCTGCGCTCTTAGTCCTCCATTCCGATTGCTTTAGGCGTTGTTCGTCGAGTTCGGGTGACGTAATTTTGTCCCCTTTAACTCGGAAGAGTTTTTCTAGTGCCGGCCAGAGGGCACGAAATTCATCGGGCGTGACTCTCAAAATCCTCGCTAGATTTTTTTCGTCAAGAGGCAAGCTGCCTTCGAGCCAGATGTATGACATGAGCGTCCAATACGCCCCAAATTCCTCAAGCGTCATGGCCGCGACCCGAGGGTCCATCAGAACGTCACGAGGATAGTATTGAAACGCGGGTGCTTTATATTTGTTCATCACTCAAATCTCCTTTGGGACTGCGGTGTGATTGCAGGGTGTTCGTCAGGATTTGGGAATAAGACAGCCAGCAAATTAACGATGGCCGATTGACGGGATTTTGGATAAGATGCTGCTGATTGCAGGTGCATAGAGTTAACTCCTTTGAGAAACGAGAAGTAAAAGCCGTCGGGTGTCCAACTTAGGCGGCTTTTCTTTTTGTTCAGTGCGCGACTACCTATGCGCGCCCCCTCAACGCGGCTCTCTGCTTCTCCTCACGACGCGCTTCATCATTTCCATATTTAGTCAGCACGTTCGTGATTTGCTCGCCGAACCGCAGCCGAGGCCACGCGCAACCCCTGTCGCGCACGTATATGTCAGCTAGCCTCTGGTTGCCGCCCCGCTCGATGATCGCCTGTATCTCCCTGCCAGCTTCGTTGTATTGTCGGTTGAGGCTGCTGAAGGTTGCGGCTGCGCGCTCGCACGCCTCGTCGAACTCCTGCGTGGCGGCATTGAATTGCTCCTGCAACCGCGCCCGCTCGGCGTGCAAAGTCTCAAGCCGTGCGGCGGTCGCTTCCTCATCCTCGCGCTGCTTGGCCTCGGCTAAGGAGACACGAAGCCGACTGAGTTCGTCGTCGGCTTCAATCAATGCGCCCTCAAGTGCGCTCGTTTTTGCTTGCGCGAGGGTTACGTCTGCCAGCGTTGCGTCACCTGTCAGGAGCCGCGCCCGCACATCAGCCAACACGCTACGGGTTATCGTAGCCTGCTGCTCAATGCGTTCGCGGTCAGCTTCCAATTTGCTGACGCGTTGTGAGAGTTGCGCCGCGCTCTCGCGTTGTTCGGCGTGTACTTCAATGATGGTGCTCATAATTTTTACAGCCCCTCCCCTAACGCCCGCGCCCGTCGCTCACGGTCAAGCTTTGTGGCGTTGCGCTCTCGCTGCTCACGGCGAATCCTGTCATAGATGTTGACGTCGGTTCGCCCGTCGCCTTGGCTGGCGAGCGTAGGTGACAGAATCGCTCCCACCTCGGCGTTGATTTGCGTGTGAAGCCCGCGCAAGTCCTCGCTGACCTCAGCCAGCACCGCTGCCCGCTCGGTTTCGGGCAATGCGGTCAACTCGCGCGTGGCGGAAGTCACGTCTTGCGCTGCTCGGCGTAGGCTGGCTATGGCTTGAGCCAGAGAGCGCGATTTATCTCTTAATGTCGGCATAATGTCTTCACTCCTTTTTTATTCACCGCGTGGCGGCGTTGTCTTCGCGCCAGATTTTTCGTCTGGCAGTAGTTCCCCGATGGCTCACGATTAGCTCGCGGCTTTAAGGTCGTTATGTAACTGTTCGTTGTTCTCCTCGGCGGCGAGATACCTGTCCAGTTCCTTGCGTGAGATGAGGCGTCGCTTGCCACTACGGGTCTCGCGTAGTTTGCCGCGTCTTATTTCTTCGATGAGATGACGCTCGCTGACCCCAATGGCGGCGGCGCACTCACGCCTCGAAAAAGCCAACCGTGAAAAGAGGTCTCCTAACTCCACTCTCGTGCTCATAATTTTTCTCTCCTTCATAGCAAAAAAAGCTCGCCCCAAAAGTCTTTAAGGAGCACCGAGCCGCTGGCGCATTAACCAGCGACTGTTATCGTGCTTCGATTAGTCCTTAAAGACTTTTGGGGCGAGCCTAGCTCTGATGGTTGAGCTTGCTCTCGCTATGATAGCGCGAGCGCGTGCGGGTTTTGGGTTAGCCCGTCCAAAAGTTGTAGTGGATATTATATCGTTTCATGCAATGTGTAAACACGTGCTGACATAATCTTTCAGCCTTCATTTTGTGGATGCGTACAGCATAAATTTAAGGTAGGTAGGTGAAGCGCATTGCATCAATCCAAGTTGCGCCGTGAAGCAATAATGTGCCTCCATTGGTTGGCTAGCGCCGCGTATGCTACGACGAATTTAGCCTTAGCTCGTTTTGCCGTGGGTGACTCGATGGTTATATCGAGTCGCGGCCAGAAGTTGGCCTCAGACCGCCGTTAGATGTTGAGATTTATTGTATTACGCAATTCGATTGCCTCATCATATTCCAACCGATCTCACCGCTCGCAGAGATCAATTTCAGATTAGCTGAAGAAGGCAACCCGCTGGTCGGGCGATTTGAATCGACTTTGGAGTGTCGTCAATAATTCTGCGGGAACACTTGCCCAACGGTCGGCAAAAATACTCCAGAAGACATCATTGATAAACTCCGCACATTGGCGTTGGAGTTCTAACGCCTCGTCTTGCGCTAATGGTGTCGCAACAATATCTTGAAGTCTCTGTACTTGTGGAAGTGCTAATTCGCTTTGTCCATGGATATGGGCTGAGAGTAGTCGGTAAGGGTCATCCAAGGTTCGCGTCTTACAGTTACGCAACAAGCCAAATCGATTTCCGTATTTGGCATGAGATTCCCCAAGGTACTTCAACAAATCTGTCTTCAGTTTGAAGCCCTCACCTGTTTCTTGGACTCGGTGCCACTCAACTGGATGATCTTTGAAATAGAGCCACGTTAACGAAAGATCTATTTGTAATCGCATGGAGTAGAGGGCTGGGCGAACGAGGCCCAATGCCAGACAGGCTATTGCTTCACGTACCGCAGAGGTAACTCCGTCGATTAGGCAATCTGCTGTACCAGTCGCATAGTTTATGCGGAGGAATTGCAGCCAAAGCAACATAAGCCTAGAGGAACTTTCCCCTGCTATGACGATGCTGACGCCCCGACCATCACAATTTGCCAATGTAAGTTTGGACAGTTCCGCGATCTGCTCTTTAACTGGTGTTGAACCCACTTTTAAGATCCCCTTAACGCCCAATCTGGCATAGGGCGGTGAACATATTCATTACGAATAATCGTGGCGTATCTGAGAATGTCCTTCTCTGGTACCCGCTGAGCTAACCTACCTACCCAGTCGCGGAGCGGTTTCCGAGACAGGGGCGGTATGTTTTGGAGATCGACTAAGCCAAACTTCGCAAGCTGTAACGCCAAAAGTTCTGCTGCTTGATTAGTAGTTAGCCCAGCTTCGTCTTTTAGCAACCGCTCAACTCGCTCACCGACAGATGCGTCATGAGATTGTGCGGACGATTTCTTGGTAGATGATCGTGGTATTTTTTTGTGAACTTGGCGATTCTTCGCGTATCGACGCAGAGAAGATACCTGTGCCTTAATTTCTCGCCACGACGTGGAATGGAGTTCTTCCACTAGCTGACGCAACTCAACATCGTCGAGATCCAAGGCAGCAAAGCAAAGCATGATACGAGACAGGTTTTCTTTCATGATTACATACCAAGTTCTTTACCAATCTCCCTAGCAAGTGCTTCGACGTTTTTTGTAACGCGCTGTCGATTTGATACAGGCTTATCTGTAGCAAAGCCTGTGTAACTGGGCGACGCTGCTATCAGCGACGTATGATAAAGGGGCGTTGATAAAGTTCTATCACCAAACTTCGGATGGCTTCGGAGAATATTTTCTACTTCGGGGTTGTAGTTGGAGCGAGGAATGCCATTCAAGACGATTAATTGTTTTGGCGGATGCTTCAGCGTTGGCAGGTATGTAACGAAGTCGTCTAGAATTTCGAGACCTAGCATTGAAAACCGATCAGGGCGCACCGGGATGAGTAGATGCGTCGCCACTTCAAGAGCACATACGGTCATGAACGAGCTGCTTGGATTGCAGTCTATGCAGACCAAGTCCGTCGCAGTGCGAGCATTTGCGATGAAAGCTTGAAAGCGGCTCTTGACTGGTGCGAGCGTCTTCGCGTCATCAATTAGAGAGTACTTAACGAGGCCAAAGTCCCCTGGAACAAGGTTAAGATGTGGTGTGCCGCCCATCACATACTTAAGCTGAACGCTAACATCGTCAAGTGGAGGAGGAGGAGGAAGGCTTGTCGTAACAGTAAAGAGTGATGACTGAGGTGCCGGCTCCATTACGGACAGAACTGTGCGATTCTCCTGCTTGTATTTCTCATAAGTTGCCCGTGGGATCACTGTTTGTGTCAAATTGAACTGAGGATCAAAATCCACGAGGAGTACTCGCTTGTTGAGGATCCTGTAGAGGATACGCATGACGTGCGCCGAAATTGCCGTTTTCCCGACTCCCCCCTTCATGTTGAGGACAGCGACTACAGGTGCCAGTGGCGAAGGCTTTTTTGTTGACAAAACTTTCTCCTCATATGGAACACTAGCTGTAAGTTTTGATTCCTAACTAACTAGTTGATTCTCCATCCTTGATTCCAAAGGTGATTTTCCACCTTTATATACTAGAACAATGAGTTAGGGTAAAGCATAAATCGGATTACACTAATGATGCGTGCTAAAGCCGAGTATGCCCAAAAGTATGCCCATCCCTTGCATGAAAGGGGATGCAAGGAGATACACGCGAAAAGCTATGCTGTTGAATGTTCAATGTCTTGCACCTCTTTGCATCTACATTCATGATGCCAGAAAATTTCTGCAAAACCTTTATTCATCGGTTCGATTCCGATCGCCGCCTTTTTAGAATCAATAAATTACGGGCAGCCATGTGGCTGCCCGTAGTGCTTTGGTCTGCCAAAGGTCTGCCACACACAAGAATTATTGGATGATAATATGTTGTTACCATAGTAAATGTCGTGAGTCTTAAACTTTGCTCTTGCTTTTGTCCTATGAAGCCAATATCAAAACTTCGCTTTGATTCCTTAGCTGGTTATGCTCGCGCTCCCTTTGCGCCTTTAGTAGTGAGCGAACTTGGCTGGTATGAGAACGCTAACGAAAAGGTTTTAGGCGTGGTTCTTTATGACCTACACGATAAAGACTATGGTTATGTCGTTCTAGGGCGTGATCGCAGTAAACGCTATCGCGCCGTAAAGCCAGTATCATCTCTCGCCACAGCAAAAGAAGCTCGCCAAAAACTCCGTGTAGAGCTTGCAAAGTGCGCAAAATGGAAGGCGGAACAATTTTATCAGGGTGATGAAACAGGTGAGCCGTTAAACTTTTTCAAGCCTATAGTTAAGATTGAAAACCGACATCCATCATTCGTGGAAGTGACTTCACGCCGTTGGAAGTCACCAGCCCGCGCCTTAATTTCCGAAATGATGAATTGGTACGAGGATGTTGATGGAAACTTCGTTCAGCAATTTCAGTCCACAGGATTTGATGCCAGACTTTGGGAGTTGTATCTATATGCACTTTTTACGGAGCTTGGTTATGGATTTAATCGTAACTACGTAGCGCCCGATTTCCTCTGTGAAGGTGTGCCCGGAAAGTTCTTTGTGGAAGCTACAACAGTAAATCCCTCTGCTGTTCCTCCAACTGAGGAACAGCAGGCTGAGCAGGCATACTTTCAGCATTATGTGCCAATAAAGTTCGGCAGCGCGCTTTTTTCCAAGCTTAAAAAGAGATATTGGGAGCAGCCACACGTAGGGGACTTGCCTCTTGTTTTTGCTATTCAGGACTTTCACCAACCTCGTTCGATGACTTGGAGTGCTTACGCTCTAGTTGAATATCTTTATGGCATACGGCAGATGGTCGATGTTAATGCTGATGGTTCTACTGAAGATGTTACTGAACGAGTAGAGAAGTATAAATGGGGAGATAAGGAAATTCCTGCGGGCTTTTTCTTACAACCTGATACTGAACACATAAGCGCAGTGATAGCAAATCCGAGTGGCACTCTTGCCAAGTTCGACCGCATGGGTTTTCTTGGAGGATTCGGCGACCGTAGAATTAAAATGTTCCGCGAGGGGATGTGTTTCCGCGAATCTGAGATACCCGAAGAATTCGCTGCCGAAGTTCATTCTCCCGGATATTCTGAGACATGGGTAGAGGGGCTATTTGTCTATCACAATCCGAGAGCAATACATCCACTGCCCGTTAACTTTATTCCGGGTGCTGCACATGTTACGAGCGAGGGTGGGGAAATTAGAAGTTTAATGCCCCCGTTCCATCCAATCGGCTCGCTTACATTAATTATGGCTCCAGCTTAGGCTGTATTTTTCTTCTCCCCAGTTGAGCCTTGTGAGCGGAGTGGCGGGACGCTAAGTAAGGCTCAACCGGCTTGCTATTGTCTCGGCTTTTTAATGATACTGCGCAGCCGCTTCTTAGGTGGCGTCCTCTTGTCTAAGAGATTCTTATGCCGTGATTGCAGCATTTGTGAGAACGATTGGCGTTTTAACCCTAGCCTCTTGGCGGCGCGTGTGATGCTCCCTCCTTCCAACTCTAAAGCCTGCTCTATCAGCCTCGCCTCTAACTCCTGCACCGCGCCGTAAAAAGTAAAGTTCTTTTCGTGCAACTGCATACCTGAAAGCCTCTGGATCACTTTCAGGGCGCACGCTTGAAGCCGCGCTATGTCGTCGGCGTCCTGCGTACCTTTTAGAAGTTCTTGGGCGCGCATATAGACCTGTGCCACCTCCGACACGGACAGCCGCCACGTTGCGCCGTGTTCTTCTATCAGCGTCATCGCGGCTTGTCCGGCCTGCGTGTGCGCGCCGGATTGCTGTGCTATTTTCATAGCCCGCCGCATAATGTCTGCCGAGCTATCTAAGCCGCCGAGTCTCGCCCAAATGATGCCTTGAAGGGTGAGGGCGTCGGCAAGTAATGCTGACTCGCCGCCTGCCTCAAAAGTTTTAATGACGCTGCCGATGATGCGGTTCGCTTCCCTGTACTTCCGCTCCGCGACTAACACTCGCGCCCGCGTCTCGTCTATCTGCGCCAAGTTGCCGCTGTCTTTAAGTCTTGTGAATATCAGTTGCGCTCGCTCAAGATGTTCGTGCGCTTCGCTGTGTCACCCCAACTTGTAGAGCGTCATAGCAAGGTTGTTGAGGCTGCGCGCGCAATATCTTTCATGCCCTGCCAGTTCGTAATGGTAGATTGCAGCGGTAAATTCTATGATCGCCCTGTCCGTGTAATCAGTATTCCCCTCCACTAGCGCAAGCCGTATTAAGACTAAGGCCATCTGACTATGCCACGTGCCCTTGAGGGCGTCGTTAGCGAAATTAAAGACTGGCTCGGCCTCCTTGAGCATGCCTAACGCCGTGTAATACCTGTTCTCCCATATCTCTACCAGAGCTAGTCTGATCAGGATTTTGGCTTTCAGTTCTAAGTCGGCATCCTGTAGCGGCTCTAGTGCCTCTCTCAGCATCACACGGCCTTCGTCGTGCGAGCCTAATCGCCAGTAGCAAATGCCGAGTTCGTATTGCGCCTCAGACGCTTTCTTGTATTCGCCCTGAGACTGGAAGATAAGTAAGGCTTCCGTAAGCAGGTCTTTGGCCTTTTCTTCCGTGCCCGCCACATTCCCCGCGCTCCCTTTCCAGCCCGTGAGCGCGCCGCATTGAAGCGAGACCTCTGCGGCTGTCATGAGCGGCAACTCTCCAACGTCTGGCCTCTGCCCGATCCCTTGCCAGAGTTCGCCTAAAGCCTCGCGCGCGGCTTCGTATTGCCCCTTGTGTATGAGGTCTGCCGCGATCCGGCAGCGCGGTAAGGCGCGCTCATTCTCGGTCAGTGAGGTATTACCTAGTTTCCTCAGCCGTTCGTCTGCTAAAGTCATGTGAGGTAAGCCTTTCCTTGTGTATGACAGTTTTACGTCATACGCAGCGATGCCGCTGCATCTTGCGGATACGGCGGCAGTTTCGGTCAACCCTCATAAAAGCGAAAGGTGTAAGGAAATGGGTAAAGCTGTTCGAGCCTCCGCGTTGCTCCTTCTACTGGCCTGCTCTGCGCAGGCGGGCTGGATGGGAACGGGGATTGCGCCACCGCCAACGCCGACGCCGGAGACGGTAGAGCAAGAGCCGACTGAGGGCAGCCTCACGCAGACTGTTCTCGACCTGCTCGCGGGCGCGTTCTCACTCGTCTAACTTGTATGCCATTCCAGCCGTGACAAGCTGCCCAACGGGGCGGCTAAGGTTTAGTGTGCCTATGCGAACGCCGGTATCTTGAGGGGCGCACACGCGCGGGAGAGTAACGCCTTGCTAAAAAGTTTGCAATATAATTTTCCCGCTATATCCTTCGACAACTTCGGCATTCGCAAAGGGGTTCGTTAGGCCGCTCCGGTTTTTGCGCCGCCCTTCCCGTAAAGCAGTTTTCCAAGGCGCGCGGTCGCGCCATGCTGCATCGTCGGCAAGACATGGCTGTATGTGTCCAGCGTCAGCAGGTCGTCGACGAACTTGATGCGCCCGTCCGCATAGTAGTAGTAGTCGGCTGACATGGCCTGCGCCGACCCTTGCGGCGTCCATCCACCGATCTCGAAGTGCGAGAGTTGCAGGCGTGCATCATACACTTGTGCGAGCAC
>DATFGP010000014.1:0-3138 GCA_035249365.1 Pyrinomonadaceae bacterium
ATAACGAGTAGGAGCATGCCTAACCTGAGTGTGACGCGATTGAGGAGCAAGGGGTTGGTGGGGGTGGTGGACCGTCAGGACCTGTTGTTCACGCAGGGGGAGGTGCAGCAGCTCTTCGCGGAGACCTTCGCTCAGCCGCTCAATCAAGAGTTGTTGAGCAAGCTTTACGAGCGCACGAACGGGTGGGCTACCGGGCTTCAGTTGATAGCGCAGGCGGTCGACCGTCGCAGCCACTCTTCGAGAGAAACCAATCTTACAGAATCGGCGTTGCTTGAGACGCTCAAACAGAGCGAGGAAGAGATATTCGATTATTTCGCCGAAGAGGTGCTCCAGTACGAGCCCCCGGAGACGCAGGAGGTCCTTTTGCGTCTCTCGTTGTTCGCGCACATCGACGCGGACACGGCCGGCTGCGTGCTGCCGCCGGAGGAGGCTTATCAATTGCTCTCCTCGCTTCAGAGGCGCAACCTCTTTATCACGCACGTGGACGGCGGCGGCGTCGGCGAGTACAGCTTCCACCCGATGTTCCGCCGCTTCCTGCGCCGCCGCCTCCGCGCGAAGCTGGGCGAGGCGGGCCTTCGCGGCCTCTACCGCGAGTACGCCGACCACCTGATGCAGCGCGGCCGCTGGCAGGTCGCAGGACTCCTTTACGCCGAGGCGCGCGACACCGAAGCGATGGCCAATATCCTGGTCGAGCGCGGGCGCGAGCTTATGGACGCGGGGCTGTTCGAGATAATCAAGCGCGGCTATCACGCCGTCGAAACGATCGCGAACCTTCACCCCGAAGTGCTCCGCCTGCGCGCGCACATAGCGCGGATGGAGGGGGACCTCGCCATGGCCGAGCGGCTCTTTGCCAGGGCCGTCGACGGCGCGCGCGCCATAGTTGACGCCCGCTGTCAGGCATCTTCGCTCCACGGGCTGGCCGCCGTGCTCATCCAGCGCGGCGAGCACGCGCGGGCTTTTGCGCTGGCGCGTGAGGCTTTGTCGCGCGCCCCCGTCGACGACCTCACGCTGCAAGCGCAGTGCGAGCACACGGTAGGCAATTGCCAGTTCTTGATGGGCGTGACGACGGGCGAGTTTGACGAAGCCATCGAAACTTGGCAGCGCGGGGTCGAGCTCGCACGCCGCGCCGGCAATGACCGGCTGGCGCGAATCATCTCGCACAACATCGGCCTGCCTTACGCTTTCACGGGCGACATAGAGCGGGCGCGCGAATGGTTTTCGCAACTGGTCGAAGGCGACGCGCCGGTCGCCTTTCCGCAGGAGGCGCTCGCCTACTGCAACCTGGCGAGGACCGATCTCGCGGGGGGAGAGCCGGAAGCCGCCGAACGCCATCTCGAAAAGGCTATGGAGCGGTGCCGGCTGTTCAACCTGACGCTTGAGCGCGCCGAGGCGCACGAGGTAATCGGCAACCTCCACCGCGAGCGCGGCCAGTTCAGCCTCGCGCGCGAGCATTACACGCAGGCCGAAGACCTCTACCGCGACGCGCACATCCAGCTCGACTCGCGCGAGCTGCCCGACGAGCAGGTCCGTCTGCTGCTGGCGGAAGGGAACGTGTCGAAGGCGCGCGACGCCGCGCGCAAGCTGATGGAGAAGCGCGAGCGGCTCGGCTACGCGGTCCCGCTTGCGCGCTCGCGCCTGCTTGTGGGCCGCGCGCTGCTTGAAAGTTACGACCGGGACACCGACGAGGGCGAGCGGGGCGAAAGCGCCAGGGCGGCGCGGGAGTTGTTGACCGAGGCGCTCTCGCAGTTCACGGCCTGCCGCTCGCACGCGATGAAGGCGCTTGCGCGCCTGCTGCTTGCCCGCGCGGAGATGCTGCTGGGCGACGAAGAGGCGGCGGCGACCAATCTTCAGGAGGCGATCAGACTTGCGCGCCAGTTCAATTACTCGCACTGGCTCAAGACCGAAGCGAACCGCTGGCCCGACCTGTTCCGCCTCGCCTTTGCGCGCAACATCGAAGTCGACCACCTGACAGGGATCGGCATAGTCGATTGGAAGCCGCCCGTCGCCGACACGAAGATTCGCGCGAAGGCCATTGCCGTTGCGGCCGGCGCTTCGACCGCAGTTCATCAACCCGCGTCCACACGGCTCCAGCCGAGGGCCGCGGACCGCGAGTTCGATCTGGTGATAAACCTGCTCGGGCCGGTCGAAGTGCTGCGCGAGCAGGGGCGCAGGCTTGCCGCCGACGCGTGGACGTTGTCACGCGCGCTCAAGGTGCTCTGTTTCATAGCCTCGCGCCAGAACCGCCGCGCGACCAAGGACGCCATAGTCGAGACCTTCTGGGGCGAGACGCCTGTCGGCGACATAGACAAGAACTTCTGGCCGACGATCTCTTACATACGCCGCGCGCTCAACAGCAACCAGGGCGTGAAAAAGAACTTCATACGCTACCGCGAGAGCGCCTACTATCTGAACCCCGAATTCAATTATCTTATAGACACTGAGGAGTTCGAGCGGTTAATCTCGCTTGCGCACGCGCGCCGTCGCGAAGGCGATTCAGCCGCCTTCGCCGAATCGGCGCACCGCGCCATCGAATTGTATCGCGGCGACTTCCTCGAAGAGTTTTACGACAACTGGGCCGAAGAGCAGCGCGCTTATTATCGCAACCTCTACTTCGCGACGCTCAAGGAGCTGGCAGACCATTACCAGCGCGCGGAGCAGCACGAGCAGGCGATCAATTATTGCCAGATCATAATAAAGCGCGACCCGTACCGCGAAGACATACACCGCCAGTTGATGGACGCCTACGCGCACACTGGCAACCGCGCCGCGCTCAGGGACCAGTACGAGAATCTCAAGAACCTGTTGAAAGAAGAGCTGGGCGTAGACCCGCTTCCGGAAACGGTCGCGACTTACAAGAGACTGACGGGTTAGTTTTAAGTTTTCAGTTTTTAGTTTTTAGTTCCGATGCTGAAAACTGAAAACTATAAACTTAAAACTGAGGTTATGCTTCCACAGTTTTTTCTAAAGACGAAACTGCTGCCGCCGCGACTGGGGAGGCGTGTGCTGGCGCGGCCCCGCCTGCTCGAACGCATGCGCGCCTCGCTCGACAGGCCCGCAACAATCGTCTGCGCCAACGCAGGCTGCGGCAAGACCACTCTAGTCACCGACTTCGTCCGCTCGTCGGGGCTGCCCTTCGTC